>NZ_NOYW01000021.1:0-592063 GCF_002258965.1 Rhodococcus sp. 05-339-2 | reverse complement strand
CCGCTCGTGTACCCCGAAAGGCCTTACCGCTCGACTTGCATGTGTTAAGCACGCCGCCAGCGTTCGTCCTGAGCCAGGATCAAACTCTCCGTAAAAGACTCTCGATCAACAGCCGAAACTGCGAATCAGTCATAAACATAAAGAGTCAAATCACTAGCAAAATAAACTCAACTAGCATTTCAAACAAAACCCTCTCACCTCAGACGGGAAGAATGAAGCAAGAAGATGTCACACCCACACCCCAAAAGGCATGAGCGCCAAAAACATTCGGCACTGACATTCATCGACACACTGTTGAGTTCTCAAAGAACACGCACACACCATTCACCGATGAGCTGAAGCTCGTGGGTGTCCGGGGCAACCGTTCCAGCTTAGATCAGATGATCGAGCACAGTCAAACTGGCTTCTCATCCGTGAAGAGGTCGAAATCTTGCGATCCGATCGACTTCATCTTGTCGAAGGCGAACTCCGCGTCGCTCAGGCCTTGCGGTCTGGGCTGGCGTCCGTGTCGCTCTGACCTGGACAAAGTTACGCCCCGGATAACAACGCGTCAAATCCCCAGGTCGTTCACGGATGGTTCGCGTGAACGACCTGGTCGCACCGCGTCACTTACCCACCTGACGGGCGTCGTAACCAAATTACACGGATGTGACTCCGGCCACTGGCAGCCATCGAACATCTAGCCGAGGATTCGGGCTCCGGCGAAGTTCCGCTTTCCGCGTCGCACCACCAACCACCGGCCGTGCAGGAGATCGTCCGCGCCGGGCGTCCACTCCTCGTCGGAGATCTTGACGTTGTTGACCGATGCGCCACCCTCCTTGACCGCGCGTCGGGCAGCGCCCTTGCTTTCGCTCAACCCGGTAGCGACGAGCAGATCGATGATGGTGTTCGGCGCACCCGCTTCGATATCCGCCACAGACGCTTCCTGTAGTGCGGCGGCGAGCGTCTTCTCGTCGAGTTCCGTCAGTTCGGCCCGCCCGAAGAGCGCCTGGCTGGCGAGTTCGACCGATCGCGTCGCCGCTTCACCGTGGACAAGCGTGGTCATCTCTGCGGCCAAGCGCTTCTGCGCTTCGCGCGCGTGCGGACGCTCGGTGGTCGCCGACTCGAGTTCTGCCAACTCGTCCTTGGACAGGAAGGTGAACCAGCGCAGGTACTTCACCACATCCGCGTCACCGGTATTCACGAAGTACTGGTACCAGGCGTACGGGCTCGTCATCTCCGGGTCGAGCCACAGGCTGCCGCCTCCGGTGGATTTACCGAACTTCTTCCCATCGGCGGACGTGACCAGCGGAACCGTCATTGCATGGACCGACTCGGCGTCTTGACGCCGGTTGAGTTCCACCCCGGCGATGATGTTTCCCCACTGATCGGAGCCACCGATCTGGAGGCTGCAGCCGTACTGGCGGCGAAGCTGCACGTAGTCGTTCGCCTGCAGCAGCATGTAGCTGAACTCGGTGTACGACATTCCGTCGCTCTCGAGCCTGTTCTTGACCGTCTCGCGAGCAAGCATCACGTTGATCGAGAAGTGCTTGCCGATGTCGCGGAGAAAGTCGATCGCGGACAACTCCCCCGTCCAGGCCAGGTTGTTCACCACCACTGCGCCCGTCGGGCTCTCGTCCATATCGACGAACCGCTCGAGCTGTCCACGGATACGCGACGCCCAGTCGGTGACGACCTCGCGGGAATTCATGGTCCGCTCCCCCACATCGCGCGGGTCACCGATGAGTCCTGTGGCACCACCGGCGAGAACGATCGGACGGTGGCCTGCCCGCTGAAAACGCTTGAGCGCCAGCAACGGCACGAGGTGCCCTGCGTGCAGCGAAGGACCGGTCGGATCGAAGCCGGAGTACAGCGTGATCGGGCCCTCGGATGTGGCCTTCTTCAGCGCGTCCACATCGGTGGACTGCGCGATCAGTCCACGCCAGGTCATTTCGTCGATGATGTTCTCACTCACGACGTCGATTCTCCTGCATGGACGCATCCACACGTCGGTCAGGCCTCCGAGCCACCGGGAGCGGCGGCGCGAGGACTGCGTTTGTAGCTCGATACCGACGGTGACCCGAGCACCCAGAAGCGCCACGGACGATCGGCCGCGACACTCACCCCCACCCGTGGGCCGGATCCAACTACCTTCTCGTGCAGCGGGCGTTCGAGAAGGTCGAGGGTGACGGGCGACGACGCGTCGAACACGTCCTTTCCGTTGTCTTCCAGCGACACGCCCATTGCTCGACCGAGATTGCCCGGCCCGCGGGCCCAACCGGCCTCGACCCGCGCCGATCGTGGGCCGCGGCCGGCACGCCTGCTCTCGACGACGTGGTGGCCCGCCACCACCTCACCCGCACGAAGCAACACAGCAGCGGCCGTACCGTCTGGGCCGCAGCTCACGTTCACACAGAGATGCATTCCGTAACTCAGGTAGACGTAGAGACGACCTGCAGGACCGAACATCACCTCGTTGCGAGCGGTCGGCCCCCGGAAGGAATGCGCGGCCGGATCGGGCCACGGACCGTCGAGCGGACCACCATAGGCCTCGACTTCGACGATGCGCACGGACACGTCGCCCACGGTGATGGTTCCACCGAGGATGCGTCGCGCTGCGTCGTCGGGCTCCCCGGTCTCCAACTCAACGGCATTCATCCCTCCCATGATGCTTCGCCCTTGACCACCGAGCGCGACGGGGCTACTACTGCAACATCCGACGAGTCTGGAGGCCGACATGGCGTTCACCGGTCAACACGCCGTCGACATCACAGGGCTGACGGTTCGCCGCGGCAAACGAACGGTGCTGCGCAGTTTGTCCCTGACGATCCCTCGTGGAGCCATCACGGGACTTCTCGGTCCGTCGGGCTGCGGCAAGACGACTCTGATGCGTGCGATCGTCGGCACTCAGATCGTGGACAGCGGAACCGTGACAGTCCTCGGATCTCCGGCTGGCTCGGCACCATTGCGCCGCACGGTCGGCTACGTGCCCCAGGCACCGAGTGTCTATCGAGATCTCACCGTTCGCGAGAACGTGCAGTACTTCGGGTCGCTGTACGGTCGCCGCCGCGCGGACGTGGCGTCCGCCATCGAGTCGGTCGGCCTGGCCGACCACGCATCGTCACGGGCGGGCGAACTCTCGGGTGGTCAACTGGGGCGGGTATCCCTGGCCAGTGCGCTCATTGCCGAGCCCGAGCTGATCGTGCTCGACGAACCGACCGTCGGCTTGGATCCCGTGCTGCGCTCCGAGCTGTGGTCACGTTTCGCCGATATCGCAGCACGAGGCACAACGGTGCTGGTCTCGAGCCACGTGATGGAAGAGGCCGAGCACTGCAGCCGTCTCGTTCTGATGCGCGACGGCACCATGCTGGCCCAATCGAGCCCTGACGCCCTACTCGCACGCACGAACGAAACGACCCTCGATCGCGCATTCCTGTCTCTCGTCAGATCCATGGAACAGACATCGTGAACGCGCGGATCTATGCAGCCGGCACCGGCCGCATCCTGCGCCAGCTCAGAGCCGACCATCGATCGGTCGCCATGGTGCTGCTCGTTCCGTCCCTGCTGATGGTGTTGCTGTACTACCTCTACCAAGACGTGCCGACCCAGCCGAACCAGCAGTCGTTGTTCGATCGGATCGCCATCACGATGCTCGGCATCCTGCCGTTCGTCGTCATGTTCCTGATCACGTCGATCTCGATGCAGCGTGAACGCACCTCCGGAACGCTCGAGCGCCTGCTGACGACGCCGATGTCCAAATTGGACCTGCTTGCAAGCTACGGGTCCGCCTTCTCGCTCGCCGCTGTCGGTCAAGCGCTGCTCGCGTGCACCGTCGCGTTCGGATTCCTCGGGCTCGACATCGAGGGCTCGGTCGGATGGGTTCTGGTGATCGCAGTCCTGGGAGCGATGCTCGGCGTCGCCATCGGACTGCTGTGCAGCGCGTTCGCTCGCACCGAGTTCCAAGCCGTTCAGTTCATGCCGGTCGTCGTGATTCCGCAGCTGTTCCTGTGCGGACTACTGGTGCCACGAGACCAGATGCCGAACTGGCTGAGCGCGATCAGCGATGTTCTGCCGCTGAGCTACCTGGTCGACGCGCTCCAGGAGATAGCCCGGTACCCCGCGGCCACCGGCCGTATGTGGACCGACCTCGCCTTGGTCATGGCTTTCACCGTCGCCGCGCTGATCGGAGCCGCCGCGACATTGCGTCGTAGAACCCCGTAGTCGTAGAACGCCGTAGTCGACGAACCCAGTGGTCGACGAACGCGGGGTGACCGACGGAAAGTACTAGGACGTGGCGCGCGACAGGATCGACTCGTGCTCGGCGTCGTCGACATCGCGGGCGTCGTCCGCGAGCAACACCGGAATTCCGTTCTCGATGGGGTATGCACGCCGAAGTCGCGGGTTGTAGAGCAGTTCCCCTTCGATCAACAACAGCGGTCCCTTGTCCACTGGGCACGCAAGAATGGAAAGCAGTGTCGAATCGATTGCCACGGGTGTCCTTCGTTCTGATCCGGTCGAACCGGAAGTGGTGTACTCGCTTACGCTACCGAACACGTTCCGTTCTGCACGGAGTCATTGCTATGACGTCATTGCTACGACGATTGTTCGGCGGCGGCTTCTCGTCCGACGAACCGCTCGGCCACAACAGCTTTCGTCATTCGACGATAGCTGTTCGACTCGGAGTCGTAGTACCACGAACGCGCACTCGGCGTCGGAATGCCGGCCTGCTTCAACGCCGTCGCGGTCGGTCGGTACGCGCGACCCACCGGAATTTCGGGCACCACGTGCACGATCGCCGGGCGCTCCGCCGGCAGCAGCACGCCGAGAGTGTCCGTCAACGCACGAGCGGTGATCACCGCTTCCGGTTGCAGCGATATGGCGCAGACGGCCACCTCGGTGGCCGATGCCTCGACGCGCACCGATCGTGGCCGATCGGACGTCACCCGCACTCCGTACACCACAGCCGAATCGACCTGATCCAGGTCACCCACCGCGTCGACGATCGGTTGGGTGTACACCGGCCCGCAGGCCGATCGCACGACGGTGTCCTTGCGGTCGACGAGCCAGTAGTCGCCGTCGGAATCGCGACGGAACAGGTTCTCGGTGGGGATCCACGCGTCCGCGGGTTCGAACACTCCCCGCATGACGTGACTGGTCGCTTCGCCGTCTCCGCTCGGTCGGCCGAGGAGTAGTCCGATCTCGTCGTCGCGGCACTGTCGAACGAAGCCCTCGTCGTCCTCTTCTAGACGCCCGGTGATCGGGTCGTAGGCCGCCAATGCAACCCGTGCGCTACCGGGCAACGGTCGGCCCTTGGATCCGATCTTCGAGCCTGCGACGTTGGCCAGAATCACGTCGTTCTCGGTGGAGGCGTAGAACTCGAGTACCCGAGCCGGGCTGAATCTTGCAAGAGTGCGTCGCCACAGCCCCACCGGCATGCCGGATCCGATGAACAGCCGCACCGGGTGACCGGAGTCGACGGGGAATCGGCCGTCGTCGAGGATCTGACGCATCATCGTCCAGGTGTAGCTCACGACCGTGACGCCGTAGCGGTAGACCTCTTCGCTGAACCTCTCGGGCTCGAGACCACGCGACAGTGCGATCCGCGATCCGCCCGCGAGTGCACCACCGATCGTGACGAGAATTCCAGCCGAATGATGCAGCGGCGCAAGGCAATACACAGTATCGCCGGGACCGAGAGCAGCAGTGGTGGCCGTACCGAAAGCGGACAAGGCCCAGCGGTGGTTGGTGATGTATCGAGGTTCGAGACCGTGATCGGTAGTCGTGAACAGGATCATCGCCAGTTCGCGGGCACGACCCGGATCCGGCTCGTACCACTGGGGCAAACGCACCGTGTCGGGATCGATGGCCTCGAGATCTGTGACCTCGTATCCGGACGGGACGTCGAGCGTCCGCGTGTCTCCGCCGCCGAGCACCAGGACGTTCGGCGTCACCGACACTGCAGCTGCCACGTTCTCCGGATCCGCGATCACCGTGTCGACGTCGACGGTCCGCAAGGCTGCAGTCAGGTCGCTGCCAGGCTGCAGCAGAACAGGCACCGCCCCGATCCGCGAGAGCGCCGCCATGGCAGCCAACGCGCTGGGGCGGGTCTCCATCAGCACTCCGATACGCGACGCAGGCCGCACGCCGACGCTGATCAGACCGCGCACCACGTTGTCGATGCGGACGTTCACGGCATCGTAGGTGTGCACTCGATCGTCGAACAGGAAGCACTCGCCGTTCGGAGATTTACGTCCCTGTTCGGCGATCAAGCGGCCCAAGGAGACTCGGCTGTGGGGCTGCATCTGCCCCAGGCGGGCGAGCCTCGGCAACGTACGCACGGCTTCGGACGAGATCTCCCGGGTACCGCGCACCGCCCCCGTCGCGGCCGACGCCAGCCCGCGGCCGACACCGACGCCGACTTCGGCGATGGAGGCAGCGGTATGAATCAGTCGATTGGTGATCGACACTCCGCTGTCGCTGTCACCGTGATCCTCGCGTTCCATGACGCGTACCGCCTCGGGCCTGGGTCCGAGATCTTCACGCCACCGAATCCAGTTTCCCGTCGTCGGCCACGTCTGCGCAGCCGCGGTACTGCCGACAACCAAGCCGAAATGGCCTGCGCGCAAGGTTGTTTCGAAGACCTGCGCACGCGGGGCAGCGCGCTGGATGCCGCGGACGGCAAGCGGTTGCCCGATGTCGTCCACCTCGCCGACGAAGGCCAACACCGGCACCGTCAGTTCTGCCAGAGTCAACAGTCTGTCCTTGATGACGAACCCGCCGGTCATCATGCGGTTGTGCACGACGAACTGCTTCAGCAACTCGGCAACGGCCGGGCCGGACCAGGCCACCCACCCGTCCATCGCCAGAAAGCGTCGCTGCGGCTCGCGTGGCAGCAGCGCCTCACGATCGTGCAACTGCCTCAAGAAATCCAAGCGCGACCGCACTGTCTTCGCCGGATCGAGCAATTGGAATCCAGTGCGAGCCATCCACCCCGACACGGCAAGCCGCGTGAACACATGGTCGGCCAGGAACTCCGCACCTCGCGTCGCCACTCCGGCCGGGATCCCGAGAGGCAAACCGGCGAGTGTATCGACCGGAGCCCCGAAGGTGATGAGACTGGCCAGATTTCGGCCGCCCCGATACGCAGCGGCCTGATAGCAGAACATTCCACCCTGAGAGTAGCCACCCAGGTGTACATCGCGACCGGTGTGCTCGTGCACCTTGTCGACGACCTCGCTGATCGCCACGACGTGATCGGCGAGCGTGCGGCCCCATCCGCCTTCCTCGGTATCGGGCGAACCGAAGTCGACGACCCACGGATCCAACCCCATGCCGTGCAGGATTCCCGCGGCCCCTTGGTCGGTCGTCACGTCGTAGACGTCCGCGGAGACCATCATCGGAGGAATCAGCACCACCGGAGGACTGTCCGCAGGAACATCGTCGGGGAAGTAACGACGAAGCCGATACATCGGCTCGCGGTCCATCACCCGAAACGGTGACGGGTCCACCTCGGTCTCGAGCCCACCGAGACGGATGACCTCGAGACCGTTCTGCGCCGTGGCGATGGCACGGCGCAGTGGGCCGCGTACGGCGTCTGCATTCAGTCCCACAAGTACACTCCTGCGTTCGGCCCCGACGGAACGACCGGCATCGGTCTTCGCGTGACGAAAGCTTCTCACATCACACTCGACGAACCGGCAGGGATGTCGATTGCGCACTCAGTGCCGCAGCACCGGTTCCTCGGCCCACGTACGCAGCATCGACGCCGTGGCTCGCACGCCCCCGAGCTGATGCGCCACCTGCACCGCGGCGGTGCCACCGCGGGCGTCCCGCGACGAGATGGAACCCTCCACCGTGAGCACCTCACGAACGGCCGGCGTGAGGGAAGGATCGATCGCGGCGAGCTCGTCGTCGGTCAGATCCGCCAGCCCGACGCCTCGCGCCTCGGCCGCTCGGACACAGGCACCCGCGGCCTCGTGAGCTACGCGGAACGCGATCCCCTGCCGCACCATCCACTCGGCGATGTCGGTGGCGAGCGTGAACCCGGCCGGTGCGAGTTCGGCCATGCGCTCGGTGTGGAATTCGAGCGTTGCCGTCAATCCCGTGAGTGCAGGCAGCAACAGCTCGAGCTGCGCCACCGAGTCGAACACCGGCTCCTTGTCCTCCTGGAGATCACGGTTGTAGGCCAACGGTTGTGCCTTGAGCGTGGCCAGTAGACCGGTGAGGTTTCCGATCAGTCGACCGGTCTTTCCGCGGGTCAGCTCCGCGACATCCGGATTCTTCTTCTGCGGCATGATCGAACTGCCCGTGGACCATGCGTCGGCCAATGTGACGTAGCCGTACTCGGGCGTGCTCCACGATATGACCTCCTCGGCGAACCGAGACAGATCGACCGCCGTCATCGCCAACACGAACGCAGCCTCGGCCGCGAAGTCGCGCGAGGACGTGGCGTCGATCGAGTTCTCGGCGGACGAGTCGAATCCGAGCTCGGCTGCGATCTTCTCCGGACTCAGACCCAGTGACGAACCGGCGAGAGCCCCGGAACCGTACGGCGACACCGCTGCTCGCGTGTCGAAGTCCGCGAAGCGCTGCACGTCGCGCAGCAACGGATGGGTGTGCGCGAGCAGATGATGCGCCAGCAACACCGGCTGCGCGGCCTGCGAATGTGTCTTGCCCGGCATCACGGCCGTCGGATGCGCCGCTGCCTGGGTGGCCAACGCGTCGACCACATCGAGAACGCCGACGGACACCCGACGGACGGCGTCGCGCAGCCACATCCGGAACAGCGTGGCGACCTGGTCGTTACGCGACCGGCCCGCGCGCAGCCGGCCCCCGACCTCGGGTCCGACACGATCGATCAGACCGCGTTCGAGAGCGCCGTGCACGTCCTCGTCGGAATCGGCTGCCACGAACGCACCGGAGGCGACGTCGTCGGCGAGACGCTGCAAACCGTCGAGCATGGTCTCGAGGTCCTGCGGGGTGAGCAGTCCGGCACCGTTCAGCACCCGGGCGTGCGCCATGGATGCGCGGATGTCGTACGGCGCGAGTACCCAGTCGAAGTGCGTCGACTTGCTCAACGCCGCCATGGCGGCGGCCGGTCCGGATGCGAATCTGCCACCCCAGAGCGAACCCTCGTTGGTTCCGTGTGAGATCTCCGAATTCGTCACAGGCCCAGGTCCCGCTTCGCGGCGATCTTCGACGAGAGTCCGTGCAGCTGAACGAATCCCTTGGCCGCGGACTGGTCGAACGTGTCGCCCTCGTCGTAGGTGGCGAGGTTGAAGTCGTACAGCGACTCACCACTGCGGCGTCCGTTGACGATGATCCCGCCCGCGTGCAGGACCAGGCGGATGTCGCCGGAAACGTGCTCCTGCGTGTGCTGCACGAACGTGTCGAGAGCGCCCTTGAGCGGGGAGTACCACAGGCCGTCGTACACCAGCTCGGCCCACTTCTGGTCGGTGTGGCGCTTGTAGCGACCGAGCTCGCGCTCGAGGGTCACGTGCTCGAGCTCCTCGTGGGCCCGGATGAGCACCATGGCACCGGGTGCCTCATAGATCTCGCGACTCTTGATTCCGACGAGCCGATCCTCGACAACGTCCAAGCGGCCGACACCCTGCGCGCCCGCGCGAGTGTTCAGCTCCTGAATCGCTTCGAGGACCGACACCGGTCGACCGTCGATCGCGACGGGACGACCTTTGTCGAAGGAGACGATCAGTTCGTCCGGGGCCTGGAAGTTGACCGTCGGATCCTCGGTGTAGTCGTAGACGTCCTTGGTCGGCGCGTTCCACAGGTCCTCGAGGAAACCGGTCTCCACCGCGCGCCCCCAGACGTTCTGGTCGATCGAGAAGGGCGACTTGGTGGTCACGTTGATCGGGATGTCGTTCTCCTCGGCGAACGCGATCGCCTTCTCGCGCGTCCATGCGTAGTCGCGAACCGGTGCCAACACCTCGAGCTCGGGAGCGAGTGTGTTGAAACCCACCTCGAACCGAACCTGGTCGTTGCCCTTGCCCGTGCACCCGTGTGCGACAACGGTTCCACCGTGCGCCCGCGCGTTCTCCACGAGGTGCTTGACGATCAACGGACGGCTGATGGCCGACACGAGCGGGTACCGATCCATGTACAGGGCGTTGGACTGCACCGTCGGCAGGCAGTACTCGTCGGCGAACTCGTCCCTGGCATCGACGACGACGGATTCGACTGCGCCGCAATCGAGCGCACGCTGGCGCACGAGGTCCATGTCCTCCCCGCCCTGCCCCAGATCGATGGCGACAGCGACGACCTCCTTGCCGGTCTCCCTCCCGATCCAGCTGATGGCGACGGAGGTGTCGAGTCCGCCGGAATAGGCGAGAATGACGCGTTCGGCCATGGTGTTCAAGCTCCTTCGTTGTTCTTGTTGCGCATGATGGGTAACCGGATCTCAGTCACCGCGTCGAGCAAGCTTTTCGATCTTGTCCGCGACCTCGCCACCGGTGTGTGGCTCGCGGGCGATCAACAGAATCGTGTCGTCTCCTGCGATGGTCCCGACGATCTCGGGCATCGCAGCGCGATCGAGAGCGCTGGCCAGGTAGTGCGCCGCGCCGGGTGGTGTTCGGAGCACGGCCTGGTTTCCGCTGTGATCGGTGGACACCAACAACTCACCCAGCAACTTCAGGAGCCGATCGGTGCCGCCGGACACTCCGCGAACCGGGCTGCCGTCCTCGGGCACGACGTACACCCCCACTCCACCGTCGGGTGCGCGCAGCTTCACCGCACCCAGTTCCTCCAGGTCCCGCGAGAGCGTCGCCTGAGTGGTGTCGATTCCCTCGGCGGCGAGCAACGACGCCAGCTGCGGTTGACTACGTACCTGATGCGTGGCCAGCAACGCGATGATCCGCGCCTGCCTGCCCGCGCGGGTCGACGCCGTCAACGGCACCGCAGTGACGTCCTCGCTCATGGTCGATTGGCCTGTTCGAGAAGCCACACCAGCAGAGCCTTCTGCGCGTGCAGGCGATTCTCGGCCTCGTCCCAGACGACGCTCTGCGGACCGTCGAGCACCTCGTCGGTGATCTCCTCGCCGCGATGTGCGGGCAGGCAGTGCAGCACAACGGCATCCGACTGGGCCTTCGAGAGCAGATCGGAGTCGATTCGATAGGGCCGGAACGGGGCGACGCGATCGAGACCGTCGTTCTCCTGGCCCATCGACGTCCAGGTGTCGGTGACGAGCGCGTCGGCACCGGTGGCTGCCTCGACCGGGTCCTCGGTGATGGTGATGGTGGCCCCGGTTTCCTCGGCGCGAGCCTGCGCCGCGTCGAGTACGTAGCCGAGCGGCGCGAAATCCTTTGGCGCGGCGATCCGCACGTTCAGCCCGGCCGTGACACCGCCGATCAGCAGCGAGTGCGCCATGTTGTTGGCACCGTCACCGAAGTAGGCCAAGGTGCGGCCCTGCAGATTTCCCTTGTGCTCGATCAGGGTCTGCAGATCCGCCAGAACCTGGCAGGGGTGGAACTCGTTGGAGAGGGCGTTGACGATCGGAATGGTTGCGCCGGTGGCCATCTGCTCGAGCCGCTTCTGTCCGAACGTGCGCCACACGACCGCTTCGACGTAGCGCGAGAGAACTCGGCCGGTGTCCTGAAGAGTCTCCTCACGACCGAGCTGTGTGTCGCGACCTGTCACGACGACGGCATGGCCACCCAACTGAGCGATGCCCATCTCGAACGAGAAGCGAGTACGCGTCGAGTTCTTCTCGAAGATGACACCGATCCCCTTGGGGCCTTCGAGAGGACGCTTCGAGAACGGTGCACGTTTGAGCTCTGCTGCCAGAGCGAGGATTTCACCCTGCTGCTGCGGCGTGATGTCGTCGTCCCGGAGGAAGTGCTGAACGGTCATGGCTGATGAGCCTCCTGTGCTGCGTCGAGAATGGCCGGTAACGCCGTCACGAACGACGCGGCTTGCTCTTCGGTGATGATCAACGGTGGTGCGAGCCGGAGCACGTCGGGCTGTGCCGCATTGAGGAGGAAGCCCGCCTCGCGCGCGGCCGCTTCGGCCGCCGGTGCGACGGCGGCGGTGAGGACCACGCCGAGGAGTAGTCCCGAACCCCGAACATGGCTCACCAGAGGGTGATCGAGACTCTCGATGGAGTGCGCGATCGTCTTGCCGATGCTGTCCGCGTGCGAGATCAGATCCTCGTCGGCAACGGTGCGCAGGACGGCCAGAGCCGCCGCAGCGCATACGGGGTTACCACCGAACGTGGTGCCGTGCTTGCCCGGATGCAGCAACTCCCCCGCCGCTCCGATGCCGATGCATGCACCGATGGGCAGGCCACCGCCCAGGCCCTTGGCGAGCGTGATCACGTCGGGCACGATGCCGACGGACTGGTGGGCGTAGAACCATCCCGTACGGCCTATACCGGTCTGCACCTCGTCGAGGACCAACAGTGCACCGTGCTTCGCGGTGATCTCACGCGCGGCGAGGAGGTAGCCCTCGGGCGGAACCACCACACCGCCCTCGCCCATGATCGGCTCGAGAAACACTGCGGCAGTATCGGAATCGACCACAGCTTCAAGAGCTGCCACATCGCCATACGGTACATGCTGCACGCCTGCAGGCATCGGTTCGAACGGGATCCGCTTGTCCGGCTGACCGGTCAGTGCGAGAGCACCCATCGTCCGTCCGTGGAAGGACTTCTCGGCTGCCACGATGTTGGGGCGACCGGTCAGGCGAGCGATCTTGAAGGCCGCCTCGTTGGCCTCGGTTCCCGAATTGCACAGGAACACCCGACCGGTGGCCCCAGCACCGAGGTGCGCGAGCAACTGCTCGGCCAACGCGATACCGGGTTCTGTCGCATAGAGATTCGAGGTGTGTCCGAGGGTGGACAGCTGAGCGGTGACCGCCTCGATCACCGCCGGATGGGCATGTCCGAGGATGTTCACGGCGATACCAGCGAGCAGATCCAGGTACTGCTTTCCGTCGGCGTCCGTCACCACCGCACCCTCGCCGCGCACGAGCGCCACACGGGGAACACCGTAGTTGTCCATCAACGAATTCGACCACCGCTGTTGCAGATCGAGGGTGGACTCGGTGCCGGTCATGGCATGACTCCTGACGTAGAAGAATGATCGGGGGTGACCATGGTGCCGATCCCCTCACCGGTGAACAGCTCCACCAGCACGGAATGTTCGACGCGACCGTCGATGACATGCGCCGACGGCACACCCGCTCGAACCGCACGCAGACACGCTTCCATCTTCGGCACCATCCCGGCGTCGAGCGAGGGCAGCAACGCCTCGAGCGCGGACGCGTCGATCTCGGAGGTCAACGAGCTGCGATCGGGCCAATCGGTGTACAGGCCTTCGACATCGGTGAGCACCACCATCTTCTCGGCACCGATGGCACTGGCCAGCGCCGCGGCCGCAGTGTCGGCGTTGATGTTGTGCACGACGCCGTCGCGGTCGGGAGCGATGGTGGACACCACCGGAATGCGTCCTGCTGCAATGAGATCGAACACCGCAGCGGGGTTCACCGACGTGACGTCGCCGACGAGGCCGATGTCGGTGTCGATGCCGTCGACCAGCACGGTCCGACGCGTCGCGGTGAACAGGTGCGCATCCTCACCGGAGATCCCCACGGCATACGGACCGTGACCGTTGATCAGGCCGACGAGCTCGCGCCCGACCTGTCCGAACAGCACCATCCGCGCAACGTCCATGACCTCGGGCGTGGTGACGCGGAATCCGCCGCGAAATTCACCTGCCAGGCCGAGTCTGGTCAGCATGGCCGAGATCTGCGGCCCTCCGCCGTGCACGACGACCGGATGAATTCCGACGGTGCGCAGAAACACCATGTCGGCCGCGAACGCCCGCTTCAGATCGTCGTCGATCATGGCGTTTCCGCCGTACTTCACCACGACGATCTTGCCCGAGAATCGCTGCAGCCACGGCAGTGCCTCGGCGAGGGTGAACGCCTTCTGCGCGGCCGTCAAATCCAGTGCGGCGGAAGTCATGACGAGTACGCCGAGTTCTCTTCGACGTACGCGTGCGAGAGGTCGGTCGTTCGGATGGTGGCCGACCCCGCGCCCAGACCCAGATCGATGGTCACCTCGATGTCGACACCGGACAGGTCGACCTCGCGAGCGCCCGGCGCTCCCACGCCGTCGATGCACACCGGACTGCCGTTGAAGGACACGGCAATTCGATCCGGGTCGAGCTCGATCGGGGCGATGCCGATTGCCGCGAGAACGCGGCCCCAGTTGGGATCGGAACCGAACAGTGCCGTCTTGGTCAGAGAGTCCCTGGCGACCGTGCGTGCACCGATCAGGGCTTCGTCCTCGGACACCGCGCCCGACACGGTGATCCGCACCCGCTTGGTCACGCCCTCGGCGTCGGCCATCATCTGGTCGGCCAGGTCGTCGCACACCGCCAGGACCGCGGCGTCGAGTTCATCCTGTGACGGTGCCACTCCACTGGCCCCGGAGGAGAGCAGCAGCACCGTGTCGTTGGTCGACGATGCGCCGTCGACGTCGAGCCGGTCGTAGGACAATCGGGTCGCCGCGCGCAGCGCCTTGTCGAGCTGGTCTGCGGTGGCAACGGCATCGGTGGTGATGACACTGAGCATCGTGGCCAACGACGGCGCCAGCATGCCTGCCCCCTTGGCCATGCCGCCGACGTTCCATTTGTCGGCATGATGAACAGCCGCCTGCTTGGGCACGGTGTCGGTGGTCATGATCGCGTACGCCGCATCGGTACCACCGGAAATGCCACCTGCGAGTTCGTGCACGACCTCGGTCACGCCGGGCAGCAGCTTGTCCATCGGGAGCCGGTCACCGATGAGACCCGTCGAGCAGACGGCAACCTCGACAGCGCCGGTCTCGGAACCCCAATTGCTCAGTGCCGACGCCACTTCCTCGGCCGTGCGGTGCGCGTCCTGGAACCCGGGCGCACCCGTGCAGGCGTTGGCACCACCGGAGTTGAGGATCACCGCACGCAGTCGACCGGTGGACAGCACCTGCCGAGACCACAACACCGGCGCTGCCTTGACCTTGTTGCGGGTGAACACACCCGCTGCCGCGAAGTCGGGACCCTCGTTGAACACCAGGGCCAGATCGGACTTGCCACTTGCCTTGATACCGGCCGGAATACCGGCGGCACGGAACCCCGCGGGAGCGGTGACACCCTGTGTGCGCACGAGCTTGCCCGCAACCGTGCCGACGGCCTCCACCTGGCTCCCGACGCTGCTCATGGTGCTACTCCTACGGTAGAGAGACCCTCGGTCTCGGTGATTCCCAGTGCGAGATTCATGGATTGGACTGCTGCTCCCGCTGTGCCCTTGGCCAGATTGTCGATGGCCGCGATCACGACGAGCAAGCCGGCGTCTGCATCGACCGACACGCTCATCTGCACGGCGTTCGATCCGATGACCGAACCGGTCTGCGGAAGCCGGCCGGCCGGCAGCACGTGCACGAACGGCTCTGCGGCGTATGCCTTTTCGTACACCTCCACGGCCTGTGCCTGTGTGGCGGTGGTGACCGCGGTACAGGTGGCGAGGATCCCGCGCGGCATCGGGGCGAGAACCGGCGTGAAGGACACCGCAACAGCGCTACCGGCGACGGCCGAGAGGTTCTGCACGATCTCGGGGGTGTGGCGATGCGCGCCGGCAACCGCGTACGCCCGAACCGAACCCATCACCTCCGAACCCAGAAGATCGGCCTTGGGAGCGCGACCGGCACCCGAGGTACCGCTCACGGCAACGATATTGACGCGAGGCTCGATGATGCCTGCGGCGACCGCGGGTGCGAGCGCGAGAGACGACACCGTCGGGTAGCACCCGGGAACGGCGATGCGGGTGGCACCGACGAGCCGCTCGCGGCCGCCCGGCAGCTCCGGCAGGCCGTACGGCCAACTGCCCGCGTGAGGACTCTTGTAGTACTTCTCCCAGGCCGCACCGTCGGTGAGGCGAAAGTCGGCACCGCAATCGATGATCAGCACGGAATCGGGCAGCTGCAGTGCGAGCTCGGCGGACTTACCGTGTGGGAGGCCGAGGAACACGACATCGTGCCCGGCGAGTTCGTCGACAGTGGTGGGACCGAGAACGCGATCTGCCAGTGGCAACAGGTGGGGATGGAATTCACCCAGCGTCGCGCCTGCATTGCCGCCCGCGGTCAGAGAGCCGATGATCAACGAACCGTCGCGCACTCCCGGGTGCCCGAGCAGCAGCCTGAGAATCTCACCGCCGGCGTATCCGCTGGCACCCGCGACCGCGACGCGCCGCGGCGTCGCCTCCGAAGTAATCATGCGGTTTATTATGCAGCATCATGCAAGCTCATTCATGAACGGGTCCGGTGTGTCAGCGTCCACCCATGGACTTGCGGATCTCGTCGAGCTTCCTGCGGCCCGCTTCCTGCCGTTCGTTCCACTGCTCGTCGAGGTCACGGCCCGCCCTCGACTCACGGTCCAACTCCTCTGCGCCGACGGCTGTGCCCGCGCGCTGTTCGACCCTGTCTCGCACACCGTCCCACGTCGGCACCCCCGAATCGGTGAAGTCACCGATCGGTGCGCTCACCGCACCGGAACCGTATCCGGTACCGCCGGGCAGGTCCTCGACCAATTCCGCGTCGATGATTCCCGGTACCGTGCCACCGAGCGGAGCCCCCGGCGGTGGATCACCGAGCGGCTGGTCGATCCGCGGCTTGGTCACCTGCGGGACGTCGACGTCGGGAACCGTTCCGGGTGGGGCTCCACGATCGGGGGTGACCGGCTCCGGATCTGCAGTACCCAGCTCGGCCGCCAGAGCCGCCGCGGCAGCCGCCACCGGGGCCAACCGCGGACGACCCGACACTGCAGCGAGGATCTGCTCGATCACCTGCACATCCGTCGCCGTACCGTCTGTCCCGAATTCACTCATGCGCTGCTCCCGTCACCTGTGGCCACTCGTGACTCCACGCTACGGACACCCGAGCCCGGGCGTGCACGGATCCAACTGCGCAGCGGCGCCGAGTCGACTGCGCAACTGCGCTAGGTCAACTGCGCAACTGCGCTGAGTCAACTGCGCAACTGCGCTCCGACGGCGTTCGATGCCGCTTCGACCGCCGCATCGCGGGCAGCCGTCGCCTGATCCTCGGTCAAGGTGCCGTCGGCTCCGCGGAATCGCAACGCGAACGCCAGGGACTTACGACCCTCACCGACCTGTTCGCCCTCGTAGACGTCGAACAAACGAATCGACTCGAGCAGGTCGCCACCGCCGATCGTGAGTGCAGCTTGCACCGACGCCGCAGGTACGGACGCGTCGACCACCACGGCCACGTCCTGCAACACCGCCGGATACGGCGACACCTCGGGGGCAGGGAGCGATTCGACGACGGGAAGAGCGCTCAGACTCAACTCGGCGGCACACGTGCGCGGCGGCAAGCCCGCCCTCTCCAGCACCGCCGGATGCAACTCGCCCGCGTACCCGACGACCTCGCCGTCGAGCAAGACCTCCGCGCACCGACCCGGATGCCACGGAAGATGCTGTGCTGCGCGAAGATCGACGTGCACCCCGGACGCCTCGGCAACGGTACGCACCGCTGCGAAGGCATCGGCGGCCTCGGCCGCGCGACCGGGACCCCAGGGACCCGACAATTCACGCTGCCCGGTGAGCACCATGCCCACATGCACCGGCTGCGCCGGCAACGAACCGCGAAGCATGGCGATCTGGTCGTCGGTCGGACGACGATCGACCGGCAACGCGTCCACCGCAGCGGTGGCGTCGTGTCGAAGCACCACCTGAGCAATGCCGAACAGCGAGACGTCTCGCTGACCGCGGGCGATGTTCCTGCTCAGCATCTCGAGCAAACCCGGAAGCACTGTGGTCGCGAGCTCGGGACGATCGGCCTCGAGCGGATTGAGCACCGAGGTGGTCGCGCGCCGCGGATCGTCCGCGTCGAGTCCCCACGTGTCGAACACACCCTTGGGCAAGAACACCGGAGGCAGCACCTCGACGTACCCGGAGAACGCGAGTGCCTTGCCGACGGCGCGCCTGCGCTTCTGCTCGGCGGTGAGGCCACGACCGCCCGGGGCCGACGGCAGTACCGACGGGATCTGTTCGAGCCCTTCGAGGCGCAACACCTCTTCCACCAGATCGGCGCGCTGCACCAGATCCGGTCGCCAGGACGGCGGGGTGACGATGAGCTGGCCGTGTCCGCCGTCGTCGACCGACACCTCGACCCCGCAGCCGATCTGCGTCAACCGACGGGCAGCGGTGCCGTTCGGGTACTGCACTCCGGCGATTCGATCAGGGAGGTCGAAGTCCATCGTGATCGTGGGGTACTGGGCGGCCTCGCCGATATCGGTCAACACGGGCTCGATCCGGCCACCGGCGATCTCGACCAGCAACTGCGCGGCCCGATCGAGCGCCGCCACCGGCAGTGCCGAATCCACGGTCCGCTCGAAACGCTTGCTGGCCTCGCTGGAGAGTTTGTGACGACGACCGGTGCGGAACACCGCGAGCGGATCGAACGACGCCGCTTCGAGCACGACCTCGGTGGTCGAATCGTCGACTTCGGTGGACGCGCCGCCCATGACGCCCGCCAACGAGATCGCTCCCGATCCGTCGGCGATGACGACGTCCTCGGGATCGAGGGAACGCTCGACTCCGTCCAGGGTGGTCAGCTTCTCCCCCGCATTCGCACGACGGACGACCAGATCGCCGTCGAGCTTGGCCGCATCGAACGCGTGCAGCGGCTGCCCGAGCTCGTGCAGCACGTAGTTGGTGACGTCGACGGCAGCCGAGATCGGGCGCACGCCGGCCAGCAGCAGTCGACGCTGCATCCACCAGGGCGTGGTCGCCGTCGGATCGATGCCTACGATCTTGCGCAGCGCGAATCGCGATGCGCCGGAGTTCGGTTCGACGGTGACCGGCCACGCGGCACCGGTGACCTCGGTGGGGACCGTGCGCGCCGGATCCACGAACGGGAGATCGAAACTGCAGGCCAGCTCACGGGCGAGGCCACGGACCGAGAAGGCGTACCCGCGATCGGGGGTCACGTTGAGCTCGATGACCGAGTCCTGCAGACCGAGAACAGCTTTGGCGTCGTCCCCCGGAGCGGCCGTGCCCTCGGGCAGCACCAGGATTCCGGAGTGATCCTTACCCAACCCCAGTTCGAGCGTCGAGCAGATCATGCCGTTGGAGTTGCGGCCGTACGTCTTGCGCGACGCGATGGCGAATCCCCCGGGCAGGACGCTGCCCGGCAGAGCGGCCACGATCAGGTCACCCTCGGCGAAGTTCCTGGCACCGCAGACGATTTCCTGCGGCTCGGCGGCTCCGACGTCCACCAGGCAGAAGCGAATCGGCTTCTTGAACTCGGTCAGCTCCTCGATCGAACTCACCCGACCCACCACCAGTGGGCCGGTCACGTTGTCCAGCGAGTCCAGTTCCTCGACCTCGAACCCGACCCGCACGAAACCGGCATCGAGCTCCTCGGGCGAGACGGCCCAGTCGGGAGTCCCCGCGTGCAGGACCTCGGTCAGCCAGGATTGTGGGACTCGCACGTGTGCTCAGCTCTTTCTTGTATCCGTGAAGAAGTGGGGCGGGTGGGAAACTTCCGTCAGGCCTGAACACCGAAGGGCAACGTGAACCTGATGTCGCCCTCGACGATGTCACGCATGTCCGGGATGTCGTTGCGGAACTGCAGCGTCCGCTCGAGACCCATTCCGAACGCGAATCCGGTGTAGATCTCTGGGTCGATGCCGCTGGCCTGCAACACCTTCGGGTTGACCATTCCGCAGCCACCCCACTCGACCCAACCGGCCCCGCCCTTCTTCTTCGGGAACCACACGTCGACCTCGGCCGACGGCTCGGTGAACGGGAAGTAGTTGGGTCGCATGCGAGTACGGGTGTCGTTGCCGAACAACGCCTTGGCGAACGCATCGAGTGTGCCGCGTAGGTGCGCCATGGTCAGGCCCTTGTCGATGGCAAGACCCTCGACCTGGTGGAAGACCGGAGTGTGCGTCGTATCGAGTTCATCCGTGCGAAACGTCCGTCCCGGGCACACGACGTAGATCGGAACCTCGCGCGAGAGCATCGACCGGACCTGCACCGGTGAGGTGTGGGTGCGCAGTACCTGCCGCGAACCTTCCGGTGCGATGTGAAACGTGTCCTGCATCGTGCGTGCCGGGTGGTCGGGCAGGAAGTTGAGCGCATCGAAATTGAAGTGCTCGGTCTCGACCTCGGGGCCTTCTTCGACTTCCCAGCCCATTGCGACGAAGACATCGGCTACCTGTTCGGAAATGATCGTGATGGGGTGCCTGGCACCGACGGGAGCTCGGTCGGTCGGCAGTGTGACGTCGATGGTTTCCGCGACCAGGATGGCGGCATCACGCTCGGCCGACAGCACGGCGCGTCGCTCGTCGAAGGCCTTCTGCACTCGGTCACGTGCTGCCTTGACGCGTTTGCCCGCGTCCGCCTTCTGGTCCCCCGGAATCGCACCGAGGGCGCGCTGTGCCAGCGCCAACGGAGCCTTGCCGCCCACATGATCGATCTTGACCTTGGTCAGAGCATCGAGGTCCGACGCGTCGGCGAACGCCTGCTCGGCCGAGTCCACTGCGGTTCCGAGCGCGGACTCCTCGAGAACGCTCGGATCCACCGGCTCGGTTCCGACAACTTTCTTCGCCACGACAGCTGCACTCCTCGAGTAATAGTCGGTGTCTGCCACGAAGGGTCGTTGCGCAGGCTTCACTCCTGCGCGGAGCAGACAGGTATCGATCCTAGGCGAGACGCGCTCACGAAGTTTCGGAGCGTCGCTGCACTCGGGCACTCGCGTACAGGCAGATCGCCGCGGCGGTGGCCAGGTTGAGGCTCTCGGCACGGCCGTGGATCGGGATTCGAATGCGGTGATCGGCATTGCGCGTCACGAACTCGGGCAGCCCGTGCGCCTCGTTGCCGAACAACCACGCGGTCGGTTGCGCAAGGAGCTCATCGGCGTCGTCCAAGTCCACTTCGCCGTCGGCGGCCGTGGCGACGATGGTCAGACCCGCTCCGCGCAACGCATCGATTCCGGACTCGATCGACCGCTCCCGAGCGATGGGGAGATGGAACACGCTGCCGGCCGATGCGCGGACGCATTTGCCGTTGTGGGGATCAACCGAGTCGCCCAACAGAACGACCGAATCCGCTCCGGCTGCGTCGGCGACGCGAATGACCGTCCCGGCATTGCCCGGCTCGGCCATCTCCACCGGTACGGCCACCAGCCGCGGTGTTCCGGCCAACGCGCGGTCGATCGGGACGTCGACCAACTCGGTGACCGCGATCAGGCCCTGCGGGGTGACGGTGTCGGACAGCGCCTTCGCAGCACGGTCGGTGATCGGATGAACTCGTGCGCCACCGGCCTCGACGGACGCGATGAGGTCGTGGTGGCGCTCGCGGGCATCGGCGGTGTAGAAGAGCTCACGAATCAACCGGGACTGCGCCGCCTCGGACACCGCATTGAAGCCTTCGGCGAGAAACAGCCCGGTCTTCTTGCGTTCCGCGGCTCGAGCGAGCTTGACGGCCGAAACGACCCGCGGAGTTCGCTCGGTCAGCGAATCCACGGGCCGTTTCGGTGTTGAGTCGTCGTACGTCGACTCGCTCAGGCTGCTTCTCCGGCCGGAGCGTTGACATCGGCAGGCAGTGCAGCCTTTGCGATGGCGACCAGGCTTGCGAACGCCGCAGCATCCGACACGGCGAGCTCGGCGAGGATCTTGCGATCGACCTCGACGCCCGCGGCCTTGAGGCCCTGGACGAAGCGGTTGTACGTGATGTCGTTGGCCCGAGCTGCAGCGTTGATACGCGTGATCCACAGCTTGCGGAAGTCACCCTTGCGCGCGCGGCGGTCCCGGTAGGCGTAGGTCAGCGAGTGGAGCTGCTGCTCCTTGGCCTTGGTGTACAGACGTGAGCGCTGTCCGCGGTAGCCCTTGGACGCTTCGAGAATCGAACGGCGCTTCTTCTGGGCGTTGACGGCCCTTTTTACGCGTGCCACTGGTAAATCCTGTCGATCTGGGGGCTTGTGAAACCCCGAATGGTAATGGGATGAAGCCGACCGCTATCGGTCGGCGGCCGGTCCAGATCAGATGCCGAGCAGGCGCTTGATCCGCGGTACGTCGGGCTTCTTGACGACGGCAACACCATCGAGGCGACGAGTCACCTTGGTGGGCTTGTGCTCGAGCAGGTGGCGACGGCCGGCCTTCTGGCGCAGGATCTTGCCGCTGCCGGACACCTTGAATCGCTTCTTGGCACCACTGTGGGTCTTCTGCTTGGGCATGAAATCCTCTTCTTCTTCTGATAGCTCTTCGGTGTTGCATGGCACAGCCGTACATCGCCACGGAAAAGCTGTGCACCGCAGCAGGTGTAGGGCTGTCTTACTGGTAGAGCGCGAGGCTCAGTTGGTCTGCGCCGGAGTAGCCGGAGCTGCTGCGGCCGGTGCCTCGGCAGCCGGGGCTGCGTCGGCGGGCTGTTCCGGCGCGGGGGCCGGTGCGCGCTGGGCGGGCGGAGCCGCTGCGCTCTCCTGTGCCTTGACGCGAGTCTTGGCACCCTTGTGCGGTGCCAGCACCATCGTCATGTTGCGGCCGTCCTGCTTGGCCGAGGTCTCCACGAAGCCGAGCTCCGCGACGTCCGCGCCCAGGCGCTGCAGCAGCCGGAAGCCGAGTTCGGGACGCGACTGCTCGCGGCCACGGAACATGATGGTGACCTTGACCTTCGAGCCGGCTTCGAGGAAGCGAACGACGTTGCGCTTCTTCGTCTCGTAGTCGTGCGCGTCGATCTTGGGACGGAGCTTCTGCTCCTTGATGACGGTGAGCGTCTGGTTCTTGCGCGATTCGCGCGCCTTCTGCGCAGCCTCGTACTTGAACTTCCCGTAGTCCATGATCTTGCAGACCGGCGGACGTGCGTCGGGAGCTACTTCTACAAGATCGAGGTCGGCTTCGAGAGCCAAGCGGAGTGCATCTTCAACACGCACGATCCCCACCTGTTCACCGCCCGGTCCGACAAGCCGGACCTCGGGAACTCGGATGCGATCGTTGATGCGGGTCTCAGTGCTGATGGGGCCTCCTAGGTAGTGCGGTGTGGTGTGTAACCCGACCGCCTGCCACTGGCACAGCCCGTCGCCGTCGATCCTCGACATTCCCTGCAGCGATGCGTACCACTGCAACGAAAAAACCCTGCTCTCGGTGTGATCCGATAGCAGGGCCCGATGTCGACCGGTCGACCAGCACGACAACTGTCGTCGTACAGTCTCCTCACTGGGAGGAAGCACGCAGGAAATCTGTGAGGATCTCCGTCGTGCGACCGGACCGGAAGTAACTTGTTGAAGGCTACGTGCCGGTGGGAGTCGGGCTCCACTTGCTGCCTCCGTGCGGTGAACTCCATCGAGGAGCGCACGCCGAAGACGGTCGTCGAGTCACACTACCAGCAGATTCCCGAATCGAACAATCGAGCGGTGTCGGCCCCTTCTCTGCGGATACCCGATGCTCTCCCCAGCGGGAGGCGTGGGATTCTCGTAGGCATGACCAGCTCCCCCAATCCCGACGATTCCGCAGGTGCCGATCCCCTGGGTGCCGAGCCCGAAGTCCGTGAACTCGCCGAGGTCCCCGCTGTGGAGGTGATCAGCCGCGCTGCGGTGATGCTGATGAGTTCTGCGGCCGAGAAGCTGGGACTCTCCGAGCCGGATCCTGCGGAGAGCCCCTACCTGGACCTCGACGAGGCACGACGCGTCATCACCGCACTGGCCGGCCTGGTCACCGCATCGGTGGAATACCTCGGCCCCCATGCCGGGCCCATTCGCGACGGATTGCAGGCACTGCAGCGCGCATTCCGGGAAGCATCGGCCCACCCGGACGAGCCGGGAAAGGGCCCGGGCGAGAAGTACACCGGCCCGGTGCACTGAGCAGAACGCCGGCGAAGTCGGCAGAAGCACGAAGCCGCATCCGGTGAGCACCGGATGCGGCTTCGTCGTTGCCGGGGTGTGAATCCGGCGGCTGCCTCTATCGGGCTTCGCCGCTCATCGGACGGCGGCGACCTTGCGAGGCCTGCGCTTCTTCGGAGCCGTCTTCACCGGAGGAGCGACCACCGACTCGCGGGTGAGCGCCTCCTGTAGGAATTTGCCCGTGTAGCTCTCGGAAACGGCCGCCACGGCCTCCGGATCACCTTGCGCCACAACCATTCCGCCTCCGGAACCACCTTCGGGGCCCATGTCGATGACCCAGTCCGAGACCTTGATGACGTCCAGATTGTGCTCGATCACGATCACCGTGTTGCCCTTGTCCACCAGGCCGTTCACGACGCCGAGCAGCTTGCGGATGTCCTCGAAGTGCAGGCCGGTGGTCGGTTCGTCGAGAATGTAGACCGTGCGGCCGGTCGAGCGCTTCTGCAGTTCCGCGGCCAGTTTGACGCGTTGAGCTTCGCCGCCGGACAGCGTCGTTGCCGGTTGGCCGAGGCGGACGTACCCGAGACCGACCTCGACGAGCGTCTTCAGGTAGCGGTGAATCGAGGTGATCGCCTCGAAGAAGTCGGCAGCCTCCTCGATCGGCATGTCCAGGACCTCGGCGATGGTCTTGCCCTTGTAATGCACCTCGAGTGTCTCGCGGTTGTACCGCGCACCCTCACAGACCTCGCACGGAACGTAGACGTCCGGCAGGAAGTTCATCTCGATCTTGAGTGTGCCGTCTCCCGAGCACGCCTCGCACCGGCCGCCCTTGACGTTGAACGAGAATCGGCCGGGCTGGTAGCCGCGCACCTTGGCCTCGGTGGTCGCCGCGAACAGCGTGCGGATCTTGTCGAACACCCCGGTGTACGTTGCGGCGTTCGAGCGGGGCGTGCGTCCGATCGGCGACTGATCCACCCGCACGAGCTTGTCGAGCTGATCGAGGCCGTTGATGCGCGTGTGCCTCCCTGGAACCTGACGGGCACCGTTGAGCTTGTTCGCCATCACCGTCGCGAGGATGTCGTTGACGAGGGTGGACTTGCCCGAACCCGACACCCCTGTGACCGAGGTCAGTACGCCGAGCGGAAAGCTGACGTCTATGCCGCGGAGGTTGTGTTCGCGGGCTCCGACCACGGTGACCTGACGCTTCTTGTCCACGACCCGGCGCATGTCGGGCAGCGGAATCTCCATCCGCCCGGACAGGTACGCACCGGTCAGCGATTCGTCGTTGGTCAGCAGGTCCTCGTACGAACCGCTGTGCACGACGCGTCCGCCGTGCTCACCCGCCAACGGACCGATGTCGACTATCCAATCCGAGGTGCGGATGGTGTCCTCGTCGTGCTCGACGACGATCAACGTGTTCCCGAGGTCACGCAGCCGGGTCAGCGTGTCGATGAGCCGGCGGTTGTCACGCTGATGCAGTCCGATCGACGGCTCGTCGAGGACGTAGAGAACGCCGACGAGTCCCGATCCGATCTGGGTCGCGAGTCGAATGCGCTGGGCCTCGCCACCGGACAGCGAGCCGGCGGTCCTGGCCAGTGACAGATACTCCAGACCGACGTCCAGCAGGAAACCGAGACGAGCTTGCACCTCCTTGAGAACCTGACCTGCGATTGCCTCCTCGCGGCGACCCAGGGTGAGGCTGTTCAGGAAATCTGCGGTGTCGGCGATCGACAACTCGCACACCTCGGCGATCGACTTCGGCCCGAAGTCGCCCGCGGAGATCGTCACCGACAGGATTTCGGGCCGCAGCCTGGCGCCGTTGCAGGTGGGACACGGCACGTCGCGCATGTAGCCGTCGTAGCGTTCCTTCATCTGCTCGGACTCGGTCTGCTCCAACCGACGGTGCAGGAACGGCATCACACCCTCGAACTCGGCGTAGTACGACCGCGTGCGGCCGTAGCGGTTCTTGTACTTCACGTGCACCTGGTGGTCGCTGCCCTCGAGGACCGCGCGCTTGACCTTGGCGGGCAACTTGTTCCACGGCGCGTTCAGATCGAACCCCATGGCGTCGGCGAGCCCGGACAGCAGGCGGCCGAAGTACTCCGACGTCTGGCCCATCGACCACGGTGCGATGGCACCGTCCGCGAGGCTGAGATCGCCGTCGGGAACGACCAGTTCCGGGTCGACCTCCTTGCGCACGCCGAGGCCGACGCAATCCGGGCACGCACCGTACGGCGAGTTGAAGGAGAACGACCGCGGTTCGAGATCGTCGATGGACAACGGGTGACCGTTGGGGCACGCGAGCTTCTCGGAGAACCGGCGCTCACGGTCCGATGCGTTCTCGTCACGGTCGACGAAATCGAGGACCACGATGCCGTCGGCCAATCGCAGGGCGGTTTCCACCGAGTCGGTCAGACGCTGCTTCGAGCTCGACTTGACGGTAAGGCGGTCGACGACGACTTCGATGTCGTGCTTTTCCTGCTTCTTGAGCACCGGCGGGCTCGTGAGCTGATGCACGACGCCGTCGACGCGAACACGTGAGTAGCCCTGAGTGTTCAGCGAATCGAACAGGTCGACGAACTCGCCCTTGCGGGTGCGCACCACCGGGGCGAGCACCTGGAACTTCAGGCCCTCCTCCATGTCCAGCACCTGATCGACGATCTGCTGGGGAGTCTGCTTCGCGATCTGTTCGCCACACACGGGGCAGTGAGCCGTTCCCGCACGCGCGTACAACAGACGGAGGTAGTCGTAGACCTCGGTGATGGTGCCCACCGTCGAACGCGGGTTGCGGTTGGTCGACTTCTGATCGATGGAGACCGCAGGCGACAGGCCCTCGATGAAGTCGACGTCCGGCTTGTCCATCTGTCCGAGGAACTGCCGCGCGTATGCGGACAGCGACTCCACGTAGCGACGCTGCCCTTCGGCGAAGATCGTGTCGAAGGCGAGAGAGGATTTGCCCGATCCGGACAGACCCGTGAACACGATCAGCGCATCCCGAGGCAGGTCTATGTCGACTCCTCGCAGATTGTGCTCCCGCGCACCTCGCACTATCAGGCGATCCGCCACTGTGTTCCCTTCTTTCCGAACGAGCACGTCCAGCCGAGTTGCTGCGTCGCAGCACTGCATGACCTTCGAGTCGCGTGATGACGTGTGATGCCGACGCATCGTCACACGTCGTGTAACCGTGGACCCCACGTCGAAAACCTGTTGCGGTGAGGGACGAACCTCACCCGGTTGCAATGGTAGATCCAGGCACCGACAGACTTTTCCACGTCCGCGACCCCGCCGCCCATCGTGCCGTCGACGACGGTAGCGTCCTCGAAATGGACGAGCACCTCATGGTCATCGATGACAACTACACCGGCGTCGTCTCGCAGGGTTCGCAGCCGCAGCGGCGAACGATTCCCGGAGCGACGATCACCAAGATGTCGGTCGGCCCCATGGACAACAACACTTACCTCGTCGTCTGTTCCGCGACAGGTCAGTCGGTTCTGATCGACGCCGCCAACGAGGCCGACCGCATCTCGTCGCTCATCGACGAGAACGCGCCGACGCTCTCACTCATCGTGACGACTCACCAGCACGCCGACCACTGGCAGGCGCTGGCGGACATCGCCGGCGGTACCGACTCGCCGACGGCAGCCCACGAACTCGATGCCGAGCCGCTGCCCGTCACGCCGGACCGACTGCTGGCCGATCGAGACACCGTGTCGGTGGGCGAGCTCACGTTCGATGTTGTGCACCTGACCGGACACACCCCCGGCTCGATCGCCCTCGCACTGACCGATGCCGACGGCGCTCGAACCCACCTCTTCACCGGAGATTCACTCTTTCCCGGTGGCGTGGGCAAGACCGGCAGCCCCGAGGATTTCACGCGCTTGCTCGACGACGTGACGGCGAAATTGTTCGACCGCTACGACGACGAGACCGTCGTCTACCCGGGCCACGGAAAGGACACGACGCTCGGGGCCGAGCGCCCTCACCTGGACGAATGGCGCGCCCGCGGTTGGTGACGATCGGCGTGCTTGAGACCGCGAACCACGGGGTATGAATAGTGTGACAAAAGGACGCACAGCGGTAGGTTTTCGGATCGCCGTGCCGTCCAACGTTCCACCGCCGATGACACGAGAAACTACGCAGGAGGCTGTCAATGCTGGTCCGCCGTATCGCCCGTCCGCTGATGTCTACGATCTTCATCGCAGGGGGCGTCGACGCACTCCGTAATCCCACCGGCAAGGCGCAGGTCGCCACTCCGCTGATCGAGCAGAGCAAGGACGCCCTTCCCAACGACGTCACTGCGAACGTGCCGAACGACCCGGAGACGCTGGTCCGCATCAACGGCGGTATCCAGGTTGCCGGCGGCATTCTGCTGGCCACCGGCAAGGCACCGCGGATCGCCTCTCTCGCCCTCGCCGGAAGTCTCGTACCGACGACGCTCGCCGGACACGCCTTCTGGAACGAGACCGACCCGGAGGCGAAGGCTGCGCAGCGTATCCATTTCTTCAAGAACCTGAGCCTGCTCGGCGGACTGCTCATCGCAGCCGTCGACACCGAGGGTAAGCCGTCCGTGGCATGGCGGAGCAAGCGAGCAGCACGTCGTGCGCAGGAGAGCGTCGTCTCGGCACTGCCCGGGCACTCCACCCACGAGACCGGTGAGCGTGTCAAGGAAATCGCGTCGATCGCCGCAAGTCGCAGTGCCGATCTCGCCGAGGCCGCACAGCCGAAGCTGGCCAAGTTCGCCGACGCCGCCCAGCCCAAGTTGGCCAAGCTCGCCGACATCGCCACCGACAAGGGCTCGGAGCTGGCCGACGTCGCTCAGCCGGCACTGAACCGCTGGGCTCACCTGGCCGCCGACAAGGGATCCGTGCTCGCCGAGGAAGCACAGAAGCGTGGATCCAAGCTGGCCGAGCTAGCCGCCGACCGCGGCAGCGACTTGGCCGACGAGGCGCAGAAGCGCGGCTCCAAGCTCGCCGACAAGGCAGCGCATCGCGGAACCGACCTGGCGGAGCTCGCGCAGAAGCGCGGCTCCAAGCTCGTCGACGTCGCCGCCGATCGTCGCAGTGAATTGGCCGATGTCGCGCAGAAGCGCGCGTCCAAGCTCGCCGATCTGGCCGCCGAGAAGGGGTCTGTCCTCGCCGACGAAGCACAGAAGCGCGGAGTCACGTGGGCCGATCTGGCGTCCGATCGCGTCGAGACGCTGAGCAAGCGCGCCCGCAAGCGCGCCGAGAAGCAGAGCAAGGAACTCGAGAAGGTGACCGAGCAGGCTCGCGCCAAGCTCGAGAAGCGAGTCGCCAAGGCTCAGAAGAACTTGGACAAGAAGCTGCAGCAGTACGCGAAGTAGTTCCCCGCGACAGCACGAACGACAGATGCGGCCCTGCCCCGGAACCAGCGGTTCTGCGGCAGGGCCGTTGTGCGACGTAGACTGCTCTGGCTGATTTCGAGGCGATATCTTCGCCTCGGCCGAACTCCCGAGGAGACCCTTTGCCGGACGACGGCCACACATCGACGAACCCCGATGTGCCGATCGAAGAAGACTTCGAGCAAGCGCATCTGACGCGGCTCTACACGCAGCTCGACGCGTTACGCGAATACGCCGCGAACCGATTGCGCGCAGTGCTGCTCGAGACCGGCGGCACCCCGCAGGCCCGGAGCGAACGCGAATCGTTCAACCAGATGTACACCGAGGACATCGCCAAGTACGACGCGGCCGAGAACGGACTGTGCTTCGGGCGCATCGACCTCGATCCCGAGTCCCTCGACCCCAAGGTCGACGATCGGCCCGAGCGCTACATCGGCCGCGTCGGAATTCTCGACGACAAGAACGACTACGAGACTCTACTGTTGGACTGGCGAGCACCGATGGCCCGGCCGTTCTACCTGGCCACACCCGCCGCACCCGAAAACGTGTTGCGGCGCAGACACATTCGCACCCGTGGTCGTCGAGTGACGTCGATCGCCGACGAATTTCTCGACCTGAACTCTGCCCGATCGTCGAGCGATGCCGCCGTGGCAGGCGGTGTCGCGAGCGAAGGTGCGCTGCTCTCCGCTCTCGATGCCGCACGTACTGGTCAGATGAACGACATCGTCGAGACGATCCAGAGCGAGCAGGACGCGATCATCCGTTCGCAGCATCGCAGCGTGTTGGTGGTTCAGGGCGGACCGGGCACCGGTAAGACAGCCGTCGCGCTGCATCGCGCCGCTTACCTGCTCTACACCTACCGCCAGCAGCTCGGTAAGAGCGGTGTGCTGATCATCGGACCCAACGCCACGTTCCTCGATTACATCGGGCAGGTGCTGCCGTCGCTCGGCGAGACGGGCGTCCTGCTGTCCACGATCGGTGACCTCTACCCGGGAGTTCGTGCGCAACGGGAAGATTCGGCCCTGGCCACCGAGGTCAAGGGCAGACTGTCGATGGTCGAGGTGCTGACCCAGGCGGTACGAGACCGTCAGGAAGTCCCCGCGCAGCCCCGTCGACTGAAGTTCGACACCTACGACATCACGCTCGATCGCAAGATCGTCACCAGGGCTCGTGGTCGCGCTCGCTCGTCCCGGCGACCGCACAACCTGGCTCGGCCGCTGTTCGTGTCCTCGGTCATCGACCAGTTGGCCAACCAGCTGGCAGCGAAACTCGGGCAGAATCTCGTCGACGGGTCCAGCCTGCTCAGCGCCGACGACATCGCGGACATGCGCGACGAGATGCGCGAGGATCAGGACGTCATGGCCGCCGTGGACGAACTGTGGCCGGATCTGTCTCCCCAGCAGGTTCTCCGCGACCTCTACGCATCTCCCGAGAAGATCGCGTCGGCCGCGCCTGCGCTCGATGAGGCGGAGCGTGAGGCACTCGTCCGTCGGGGCAACGGCTTCTCGTCGGCCGACGCTCCCCTGCTCGACGAGCTCGCCGAACTGCTCGGCGTCGACGACGCAGCCGAACGTGAACAGGCGCAACGACAATGGCGCGGCCAGATCGCCGACGCCCAGGGTGCCCTGGACATCCTGACCGGTTCGGCACCTCAGGACCTAGAGGACGAACTCGATCCGGAGATCCTGATGGCTTACGACCTCATCGATGCCGATCAGCTTGCACGACGGCAGAATTCGGGTCAGCGACTCACGACGGCCGAACGGGCCGCCGGTGACCGAACGTGGACCTACGGGCACGTGATCGTCGACGAGGCGCAGGAACTCTCTGCGATGGCGTGGCGAATGGTGATGCGGCGCATACCGAATCGGTGGATGACACTGGTGGGCGATACGGCGCAGACCGGTGATCCCGCCGGAACCTCGTCGTGGGGTTCGGTTCTCGAACCGTATGTCGCCAAGCGCTGGAAGCTGACCGAACTGACGGTGAACTACCGAACACCGTCCGAGATCATGGCCGTGGCACACGATGTGTTGGCTGCCATCGATCCCGAGCAGTCCGAGCCGCGGTCCATCCGCAGCACCGGAACCCGGCCGTGGGCTCAACGGGTGGCAGCGGCAGATCTGGTCACCGCGGTGGAGAAGCGAGTGGCCGATCACCCGCGCCCTGGCCTGAGCGCGGTGCTGGTTCCCGCAGACCACGTCGACCGATTCCGCCATCTGGCCTCGGAACTGGTCACCGTGTCGACTGTCAAGGATGCCAAGGGACTCGAGTTCGACTCGGTGCTGATCGTCGAACCCGGTGCCATAGTGAACGATTCGGTCAAAGGCATGAACGATCTGTACGTTGCCCTCACCCGGGCCACGCAGCGACTCGGCGTGGTGCACGTGAACGCACTGCCGGGTGAACTCTCGGCGCTGCAGCCGTTCGAGCCGGAAGCGTAGAGAACCGCACACACCAACGGCCCGCTCCGTCGATTCGACGGGCGGGCCGTTGGTGTGTGCGGGGTGAGATCAGCGGACGGTGTGCACGATCAGAACATCGCAGGTGGACTTGCGCGCGGCGTCCGACGGAACCGAGCCCAGCAGGCGGCCGGTCAACGAGTTCAGGCCGCGGTTGCCGACGACGAGCAGGTCGCCCTTCACCTCGTCCACGAGTGCCAGCAGCGACTCGACGGGAGCACCGACGATCGCCTTCTCCTCGATGTTCTTCGCACCGGCCTTGGTGGCGTGCTCGCGCGCCGTGCGCAGAATCTCACGCGTCGGTGCCGATCCGGTGATCTGATAGGCGTCCTCGCGCAATGCGTCGGCGGCAGCGGACGTGTCCTTCGGATCGGCAGGGTAGTACGCGCAAGCGATCACCAGGGTGGCATCGGCGTCTCCCGCGAGAGCCGCGGCCTTCTCCACTGCCCGCAGTGACGATTCGGAGCCATCGGTCCCGACGACGACGGTGCGGTAGGCGCTCATTCATTCCTCCATTTGTCGGTCACACACAGATGTGACACTTCTGGTCGAACTCGATTGGTGCAAGTCACAGGACCGAAAGACGTGGTCCGGGGACTGATTCGCTGACATTAGCCGGAACCGGCCGATCGGCACGTGAACTTGGGGAACAACACGATCCGCGCCACTCACATACATTGGTTTCCATGCCGATTCCCCGCCCGCCACTGTCGAGACGGGCCATGACTGTCGGTGCCCCCGTGATTGCGGTTCTGGCGCTGGTCGCCCTCGCATTCGTCTTCCTCCCCCAGGATTCGAGCGCCGACACATCCACGCGTGAAGCGCGCATCACGCTACCGGACGACCCCGGGTCGACGGGCACCGTCGACATCGACGCTCGTCTCTACGTACCCTCCGTCACTCCCGCGCCGACGGTGCTGCTCGCCCACGGCTTCGGCGGCAGCAAGGACTCGGTCGACGGGGAGGCACGTGATCTCGCTGCTCGCGGGTACACGGTGCTCGCCTACAGTGCACGCGGGTTCGGCGACAGCACGGGTTCGATCTCGCTCAACGACCCCGATCGCGAGGTCGCCGACGCACGCGGACTCATCGACTGGCTCGCCGAACAACCGGAGGTGGAACTCGACGCTCCCGGCGACCCGCACGTCGGAGTTGCCGGCGGATCCTACGGCGGCGCACTGGCACTGAGCGCAGGCGGCACCGACCCCCGGATCGATTCGATAGCCGCAGCGATCACCTGGAACGACCTGGGCCAGGCCCTGTTTCCCAACTACGGCGTCACCTCGGTCGAAGGCCGAGAAGCCCTCGGCGACATCGCCACTCCCGCAGCTGCCGAGTACGGGGGACCCGGCGTCCTCAAGCGCGGCTGGGCCGGAGTGTTCTTCGGAGTGGGCGCAGCGAGTGCACCACCCGGCGGAAACGGCGACGACAGCACCGATTCCGGCACCTCCGAGGGCACCTCGGCCTGCGGACGATTTGCACCCGAATTCTGCGACGCCTACACCGAATCCGCCGTGACCGGAATCCCCAGCCAGCAGTTGCTCGATCTGCTGACGGCTCACTCGCCGGTCGCGGTGGCGTCGAACATCACGGCACCGACGCTGCTGGTTCAGGGCACCCAGGACACACTGTTCGGTCTCGACCAGGCCGACGCAACGGCACGTCAGATCGCCGCAGCCGGTGGGAACGTCACCGTGCGATGGTTCGACGGTGGCCACGATGCAGGCGGAACCGACGGCACGAGCGATCGAGCCATCGCCGACTTCTTCGACACGACATTGCGGGGCACCGAGGCCCCCACCGGCACCGACGCCGAGCCGTTCGTCTACTCCACTCAGCGAGCAGCCGACGAGCGCGGCGGCGATCGTGACCGCCGAATGACGGCTCCTGCTTACCCGGGACTGACCCCCGCGTCCGATCCCACGCAGACCCGATCGGTGACGTTCACTCCCACCGCCGAGAACCAGTCGATCATTCGTCCACCCGGAGCATCGCCGTCGGCGATCTCGTCGGTACCCGGTTTGGGCTCGGTGCTCTCGACTCTCGGATCGACCGGGGCCGGAGCAGCCCTGACCGCGGACCTGCCGGGCCAGTCGGCAACGTTCACCAGCGATCCCGTCGAGTCGTCCGTGACGATCACCGGTGCCCCGCGGGTGAACCTGCGTGTGGCGTCGCTGGCGTCACCCGATCAAGCCGTTCTGTTCGCGAAGCTCTACGACGTTGCGCCGAACGGCACGAGAACGCTTCCGGGCGGGGCGGTCTCGGCGATCCGACTGCCCGTTACCGAGGGCATCGATCCCGTCGACGTCACGGTTGCGCTTCCTGGCATCAGCTACACCGTGCAGCAGGGTCATCGCCTCGAACTGAGCATCTCCACCACCGATCAGGCGTACGCCGTTCCGCTCGAGCCGGCGCAGTTCAGTGTGGCCATGACCGACGACACCATCGCGTTGCCCACCGTCCCCGCCGAGGCGAGCGCCGACAGCACCGTTCCGGTGGCACCGCTCATCGGCATCGGAATCGTCCTGCTGGCGGTCGCCGGTGCGATAGTCGCCGGAATCGTGCGGACCAGACGTCGCGCAGTCGCCGAAGTGGACGAGGATCTCATCGACACTCCCCTGGTGATCACCGATCTGGCCAAAACGTATTCCAACGGCTTCCGCGCCGTCGACGGCGTCAGCTTCAAGGTGAAGCAGGGCCAGGTTCTGGGTCTCCTCGGGCCGAACGGCGCAGGAAAGACCACCACCCTGCGCATGCTGATGGGCCTGATCACGCCCACCGGCGGCGACATTCGAGTCTTCGGCCACAAGGTGACCCCCGGAGCCCCGGTGCTGTCCCGGTTGGGCTCCTTCGTCGAGGGATCCGGCTTCCTGCCGCACCTGACCGGAACACAGAATCTGCGGCTGTACTGGGAAGCGACCGGTCGCCCGATCGAGGACGCTCACCTCGAGGAAGCTCTCGAGATCGCCGACCTCGGCACCGCGATCGAACGCAAGGTCAAGTCCTACAGCCAAGGTATGCGGCAGCGGCTCGCGATCGCCCAGGCCATGTTGGGGCTGCCGGATCTGATGGTCCTCGACGAACCGACCAACGGACTCGACCCACCACAGATCAGGACGATGCGCGATGTGCTGATCAACTACGCGAAAACCGGTAGAACCGTGTTGGTGTCGAGCCATCTGCTCGCCGAGGTGGAGCAGACCTGCACCCACGTGGTCGTCATGAATCGCGGATCGGTGATCAGTTCCGGTACCGTCCGCGAACTGACCGCGGCCGGCGGACAGACGGAGATCAGGGTCGACGACGCCACCCGCGCGCAGTCGGTGCTCGACGCCTCCGGTCACGACGGCGCGGTGATCGTCGACGACGGCACTGTGACCGTCGACCTGACCGATGCGGATGCCGCAGTCGTCATCAGAGAACTCGTCACCTCGGGGGTCTCGGTGCGCGGATTCTCGCAGTCGACGCGCCTCGAAGACGTCTTCCTCGACCTCGTCCACCGAGACAACCCAGGGTCCGACACCAGCAAGGATCGCGCATGAGCACCACACACGCCGACGGGCGCGCTGCCGGGTACACCGGCGGCAGCACCTTGCCGTTCCGTACCGAGTTGCGCAGGCAACTGGGACGTCGCCGCACTCAGCTGGCCATCGGCTTTCTGGCCCTGCTTCCGGTGATCCTGGCCATCGCCTTCACCGTCGGCAGCTCGAATGCGGATTCCGATGCCGACGGGCTCATCGAGCTCGGCACTCGCGGCGGTATGAACTTCACGGTCTTCGCTTTGTTCATGTCGGTCGGATTTCTGCTGATCGTGGTGGTGGCCCTGTTCTTCGGCGACTCGGTGGCAAGCGAAGCGTCGTGGTCGAGTCTGCGGTACCTGCTGGCCATTCCCGTGCCCAGGAGTCGACTGCTGACGCAGAAGGCTCTGGTGTCGGCGACGCTGTCCGGCGTGGCGATCGCCGTGCTCGTCGGGGTGTCGCTGTTGATCGGAACCGTGCTCTACGGAGCCGAATCACTCATCACCCCGCTGGGTGAGGGACTGCCCTACGGCACCTCGCTGGTGCGGCTGCTGATCGCAGTCGCGTACATCGGCATCAACCTGCTGTGGGTGGCCGGCCTGGCGATGCTGCTGTCGGTACTCACCGACGCCCCGCTCGGGGCCGTCGGTGGTGCCGTGATGACGTCGATTCTGATGCAGATCCTCGATCAGATCACGGCGCTGGGATCGCTCCGCAACTACCTTCCCGGGCACTACGCGAACTCGTGGATCGACGCATTCGGAACGAGCATCGACTGGAACGACATGGTGGTCGGATCGTTCTCCGCCATCACGTACGCGGCAGTGTTCGGGTTGATCGCGTGGCGACGTTTCGGCACCAAGGACATCACCAGCTGAGGCGGATCACTTCTTCGTGAGCGCGGGCCCGAAGACGCCGGCGGGAATGACGCCCTGGCCGACGATCGACTCGCGCCACGGCGTCGCGATCGAGACCAGCCGAGCAGCACCGTCCTCGCCGAGGGCGGCCCAGGGCGCAACAGCGAGGTCGTTGGTGATGTCCTCGACCAAAGTTCGGAGATCCTTGCCGTCCTGGGTCAGTGCACCGTCGGACGAGAGCAGCTCTCGATCGGCCAGAGACGCGACCGCCGCGTCCCACTGCTCGGTCGACCACCCTCGACGCTTGCGGGCGAACTCCTTCTCGAACCCGTATCCGGTGGCGGTATGGGTGATCAGCGCTTCGAGACCGCTCAGACCCGCCGTCTGCAACGCCGCGATGTGACCGTCACCGCGGTATTCACGGATCAGAGTGAGGGCGTGCCACAGCACGAGATGCGGAGCTGTCGGCCAGTCGAGCTCTGCATACGCCGCGTACAGGGGTCGACCGTCGTCACCGGGAATCCCCCGGGCCGCGATCGATGCCAGGTCCGCGGCCTCGGCCATGTCCGCGGATTCGAGAACCTCGGGGCCCAGCAGTCGGCCGAAGGCGGCATCGAGAGTGGCGTAACGGATGGCCATGATCTCGTCGGGTGACGTGACGTCCCAGGCCGCCGGGATGAGCGGTGCCACCAGCTCCCGATTGAAGTTGTAGAACGTGGCGGTCACGACGCCCGCGCCGACGCGCCCCAGTGGTGCTGCTCGACCCGCGAAATAGCAGGCCCGCGGCGCCAACCCGGTTGCGACCAGAGCATCCTGCGTCTCCGGAAGGAAATAGGTCATCGAGTGGATCAATTCGAGCGCGCGAGAGGTGCGGCCGGCGGTGGTTGCGTCCATCACTGAACCGTAACCGAACCATCTCGAACCACTCCGCAGGCTCCACTCGCGTCACTGGCTCATTCCGCTGCCTCCACACGCGCCACCCGCCCGACCTACTTGAGGCCGGCCGCGTCCATGCCTCGGAGCTCCTTCTTCAGATCCTGGATCTCGTCGCGCAGCCGGCCGGCGAGCTCGAACTTGAGCTCACGTGCCGCGTTCATCATCTGATCGGTCATGTTCTTGATCAGATCGGCCAGCTCGGCGCGGGGCATCGACGACACGTCCTGACCCTCGTACACACCGGTGCTGACCGACCTGCCCGCCTCGCCCTGTGCTCGCCGTCCGCGGCTGGCGTTGCGACCGGATCCACCGACCTCGACGACGGACTCGGTGTCCTCGGCCTCCTGGTACACCTGGTCGAGAATGTCGGCGATCTTCTTGCGCAGCGGCTGCGGATCGACGCCTCGCTCCTTGTTGTACGCGATCTGCTTCTCGCGTCGACGCTCGGTTTCCTCGATGGCGTAGGTCATCGAATCGGTCATCTTGTCGGCGTACATATGGACTTCACCGGAGACGTTTCGCGCGGCACGGCCGATGGTCTGAATGAGACTGGTGCCGCTGCGAAGGAAGCCTTCCTTGTCGGCGTCGAGAATCGCCACCAACGAGACTTCGGGTAGGTCGAGACCCTCACGGAGCAGGTTGATGCCCACCAGTACGTCGTACTCGCCCAACCTGAGTTGCCGGAGCAGTTCGACGCGGCGCAGCGTGTCGATGTCGGAGTGCAGGTAGCGGACACGAATGCCGAGTTCGAGCAGGTAGTCGGTCAGATCCTCTGACATCTTCTTGGTCAGCGTGGTCACCAGCACACGCTCGTCCTTCTCCGCGCGTTCCCGGATCTGATGGACCAGGTCGTCGATCTGCCCCTTGGTCGGTTTGATGACGACCTTGGGGTCGACGAGTCCGGTAGGACGAATCACCTGCTCGACGAACTCTCCCCCGGTCTGGCCCAGCTCGTACTTTCCCGGAGTTGCCGAGAGATAGACCGTCTGACCGATGCGCTGGGTGAACTCCTCCCACGTCAACGGTCGGTTGTCGGTCGCGGACGGCAAGCGGAACCCGAAGTCGACGAGATTGCGCTTGCGCGACATATCGCCCTCGTACATGGCTCCGATCTGCGGCACCGTCACGTGGGACTCGTCGATGACCAGTAGGAAGTCCTCGGGAAAGTAGTCGATCAGTGTCGCGGGCGCGGTGCCTGCACCACGGCCGTCGATGTGCCGCGAGTAGTTCTCGATACCAGAGCAGAACCCGACCTGCTTGATCATCTCCAGGTCGTATTGCGTCCGCATCCGCAACCGCTGAGCCTCGAGCAGTTTTCCTTTGCTCTCCAGCTCGGCGAGCCGATCTTCGAGTTCGGCTTCGATGTCCTTGACGGCTCGCTCCATTCGCTCCGGACCGGCAACGTAGTGCGTGGCCGGGAAGATGCGCACCGAATCCACTTGCCGAACGATGTCGCCGGTGAGCGGATGCAGGTAGTACAGCGCTTCGATCTCGTCGCCGAAGAACTCGATGCGAATCGCGAGTTCCTCGTAGGACGGAATGATCTCGACGGTATCGCCGCGGACCCGGAACGATCCGCGGGTGAAGGCCATGTCGTTGCGGGTGTACTGCACGTCCACCAGCAGCCGGAGCAGCGCGTCACGCTGCACTTCGACGTTGACCTCCAGCTCGATCGACCGATCGACGTACGACTGAGGGGTGCCGAGACCGTAGATGCACGACACCGACGCCACCACGACCACGTCTCTGCGCGAGAGCAGCGACGCCGTCGCCGAGTGCCGCAGACGTTCGACATCGTCGTTGATGGACGAGTCCTTCTCGATGTAGGTGTCGGTCTGCGCGATGTACGCCTCGGGCTGGTAGTAGTCGTAGTACGAGACGAAGTACTCGACTGCGTTGTTGGGCAACATGTCTCGCAGCTCGTTCGCCAACTGCGCCGCCAGCGTCTTGTTCGGTGCCATCACCAGGGTCGGGCGCTGCAGCTTCTCGATGAGCCAGGCGGTGGTGGCCGATTTGCCGGTACCGGTGGCACCGAGCAGGACGACATCCTTCTCGTCCGCCTTGATCCGCCGTTCGAGCTCGGCGATGGCGGTCGGCTGATCGCCTGCCGGTACGTGTTCGCTGACGACCTCGAACGCCGGTCCGGTGCGCTCGATTGCGCCCACCGGACGGTGTTCGGAGTGCGCGACAACGGGATGTTCGGATGCAAACGCCATTTCACAAGCGTAGACGCGACCACCGACAAGTTCCGTCGGACAGACCCACACGCTGGTTCCCGGTAGCTTCTACAGGCATGGTCGCTCACACGTCAGCCGGTGCGCACGCCGTCGTTCATGCCCCCAAGCACGAGACGTTCGACCTCGTCGCCAAGACGAACGTGGATCCCAAGGGGTTCGTCCGTGTCGTCGACGAATACCGCGTCGAGCCGTGGGGGCTGTACATGGCCCGCCCGTCGGATCACGCCCATTTCGACTACCTGGAGTCCTGGTTGCTGCCCGCTCTCGGGCTCCGAGCCTCGGTGTTCCACTACCTGCCTGCACACGCCCGCGATCAGGACTACTACGTCGACATCGGCGAGTACACCGCCGGCACCACCCGATGGACATCCGTCGACCACTATCTCGACCTCAGTGTCCGTACCGGCCGCGATTACGACCTGCTCGACGTCGACGAGTTGTTCGACGCTCGGGTGGCGCAACACGTCGATACCCCGACAGCCGAGCTGGCACTGGCCAGATCGATCACGGCCATCGAAGGTCTGACGCGACACGATTACGACCTGAACGCGTGGCTCGCGTCCGTCGGAATGCCGACCGAGTGGAACGGTAAACCGTCCTGATCCACCGACCCGGGTTCTCAGGGTCCAGGATCAACCCGACCCGATTCACGCAGTCCAGTTCGTCTCCTCGGCCCACTGCCATGCCCGGCGGTATGCCACATCGAACCACGGTGCTTTTGCGTTCTCGTAGGCCTCGATCGCCGATGCGAAGTCCGTGATTCCGGCAGCGGCCTCGGAGGCGCGTCGCTTGATTCCGGAATATTCGGTCCTGATGCTGTCGTCCGCCCGCAACCAGTCCCGGAACAGCAGGGCGAACGTCTGATTGGGCCAGCCGTCCACCCGGATGTGGACGTTCGCCGGTCGGCCGGGGTCTGCACTGCCGTGAAAACGCTTGGACCACACGGCCGGATCGGCTTCGCCGCCGATTCCGTACGCGGGCTTGGGATGGTCGAAGTCGGCGTCCTCTCGCCGCGGGAACCCTGCCACGCGCAACTGTTCGGCTACGGAATCGGCGTCGTCGAGCCCGCGCACGGTGATCTGGATGTCTATGACGTCCTTGGCGTCGAGGCCGGGCACTGCGGTGGATCCGATGTGATCGATACGGACCGCCTTGTCGGAACAGGCAAGAGCCAGGCGCGAGACGATCCGTCGGGCCTGCAATTCCCACGCGGGGTCGGCAGTCACCTGTTCCGGATGAACACGCGCGATGACCCCCTCCCTGATGTTGCGCTCGAAGGGAATCAGTCGGTCGTTCCACAGGGCTCGGACGTCGTCGTCGACGCTTCCCGGCGCACCGGTGTTGTCGATCCACACGTCGGCCGCGGCTCGGCGCGCATCATCGGTTGCCTGCGCTGCGATCCGCGCCCGGGCGTCGGCCTCGGGCATGCCTCGCTGTCCCGTGAGACGACGCACCCGTTCCTCGGCGTCGACCCACACGATGACCACGAGGTGAAAGAACGGGCCCATCGATCCTTCGACGAGGAGCGGAATGTCCTGCACCACTACGGCATCCGACGCTGCTCCGTCGATGATCTCGGCAGTGCGCGCACCGACCAACGGGTGAACGATGGCGTTGAGCTTCTTGCGGGATTCCTCGTCGCCGAATGCCTTGGCCGCCAATGCCGGACGGTCGAGCGAGCCATCGGGTGCGAGAATGTCGGTTCCGAAGGTATCGGTCAGTTGTTGCAGCCCAGGTGTTCCCGGCTCCACGACTTCACGGGCAAGCACGTCGGAGTCGACGAGCACTCCCCCGAGTTCGGTCAGCACCTTCGCAACGGTCGATTTTCCGGCACCTATTCCACCGGTCAGTCCCAGTCTCAGCATGCACCCAGTCTGACACTCGAACACGCCGAAGCACACCAGCCTCAAATGCACCGGTTTCGCAGATCCGTCGGTTATCTTCGACGAGCGCGACCTCGATGTGCCGACCCACAGCTATTGAAAAGGACACCCATGCGAAGCAATCAGATCCAACCGGGTCGGCACCGCCTTGGCATGGATGCAGGCGTTCATTGCATTCTGATCCCGGAAGTAGCCTCGGCGTTGGCCGACCATCGGCGCAACTGGTTCACCAACCTCCTGACCCCCGCCCGCCACAGCTTCGCGACCATGCGCAAGCGCACGGAGAGCGTCGGCCAGTGGAGTCCAGCCACCGCCGCGTAGTTCGCACTCCCCCTCCACCATGGGCCCGGTTCATCCGAACCGGGTCCATCGTCGTTTCCGCAGAGTTTTCGGTCACCTGATTCGAACGAGAAAGCCCCGGTTCTCGTGGAGAGAACCGGGGCTCGGCGTCACACCCTCACGGGTGGACCACATCTATCAGGCGTTGCCCGACAGCTTCTCGCGAAGTGCAGCGAGCTGCGCATCGCTGGCCAGCGATCCACCGGTCGAGGCCGGAGCCGACGCTGCGGGAGCGTCGCCTTCTGCATCGGCGGGAGCCTGACCCGACTCGGAGGAGTAGTTGGTGTTGGCGGCTTCGGCAGCTTCGTCCTTGGCCGTCTTCTCCATCTGAGCGGTGTGCATCTTGTGGCGACGCTCTGCCTCGGCGTAGCGACCTTCCCACTCTTCACGCTGCTTCTCGTAACCTTCGAGCCATTCGTTGGTCTCGGAGTCGAAGCCCTCGGGGAAGATGTAGTTGCCACCCTCGTCGTACGAGTCGGCCATGCCGTACTTGGACGGATCGAACTCTTCTGCGTAGTCCTCGTTGGCCTGCTTGAGGCTCAACGAAATCCGGCGACGCTCGAGATCGATGTCGATGACCTTGACGAGTGCGTCGTCGCCGACACCCACGACCTGGTCCGGAACCTCCACGTGGCGCTCGGCCAGCTCGGAGATGTGCACGAGGCCCTCGATGCCCTCTTCGACGCGCACGAATGCACCGAAGGGAACCAGCTTGGTGACCTTGCCGGGCACGATCTGGCCGATCGCGTGGGTGCGAGCGAACTGGCGCCACGGATCTTCCTGAGTTGCCTTGAGCGACAGGGAAACACGCTCGCGGTCCAGGTCGACGTCGAGAACCTCGACGGTGACCTCGGTGCCGACCTCGACAACCTCGGACGGGTGATCGATGTGCTTCCAGGACAGCTCGGAGACGTGCACGAGTCCGTCGACGCCACCCAGGTCCACGAAGGCACCGAAGTTGACGATGGAGGACACGACGCCCTTACGGACCTGGCCCTTCTGGAGCTGGTGCAGGAACTCGCTGCGGACCTCGGACTGGGTCTGCTCGAGCCACGCGCGGCGCGACAGGACCACGTTGTTGCGGTTCTTGTCGAGCTCGATGATCTTGGCCTCGATCTCCTTGCCGACGTACGGCTGGAGGTCGCGGACGCGACGCATCTCGACGAGCGAAGCGGGGAGGAAGCCACGAAGACCGATGTCGAGGATGAGGCCACCCTTGACGACCTCGATGACGGTGCCCTTGACGGCCTCGTCCTTCTCCTTGAGCTCCTCGATCGTGCCCCAAGCGCGCTCGTACTGAGCTCGCTTCTTGGACAGGATCAGACGGCCTTCCTTGTCCTCCTTGGTGAGGACGAGTGCTTCGATCTCATCTCCCACGGAGACGACCTCGTTGGGGTCGACATCGTGCTTGATGGAGAGCTCGCGGGAGGGGATGACGCCTTCGGTCTTGTAACCGATGTCGAGTAGAACCTCGTCACGATCGACCTTGACGATGGTGCCCTCGACGATGTCACCATCGTTGAAGTACTTGATCGTGGCGTCGATGGCGGCGAGAAAATCCTCTGCGGAGCCGATATCGTTGACGGCTACCTGCGGTGAGGTTGTGGTTGAGGGCATGTGTTGAGTTGCTCCGGACGGGTTGGGTATCGGTTGATGGATGTTCGGTCGGACTTGGTGAAACGTGTGCAACACGAGCACATTCGGCGGAACCGTTGCCGGATCCGCATGCGCCGACGCCGGGCGGACCCGACCTGGGCGCAGCATGAACACACTCGCGTTGAACAGGGTACGCGATGCCGCAGTACCAGCACAAACCCGGTTAGAGTCGGCGTGTGACCGATCTTTCCCCACCGTCGTCCACTCCCGGCCGCGGCCGAATCGACTCGGTCGCGAGCGACCGCGCGAGTCGCCTCTGGTGGGATTCCGACGCCGAGGCCTACCACCGTACCCATGGCGCGTTCCTGGGGGTGACGACCGAATCCGGAGAGTTCGTCTGGTGCCCGGAGGGACTGCACGAGGGCGACGTGCATCTGCTGGGCGACGTCATCGGCAAGGACGTGCTCGAGGTGGGCTGCGGCAGCGCACCGTGCGCCCGCTGGCTCGGGACCCAGGGTGCGCGCGCGATCGGTCTCGACATCTCGATGGGCATGTTGCAGCGCGGCGTCGACGCCATGGCCGCGGGCGGGTCGACGGTTCCGCTGGTGCAGGCCAGTGCCGAGTCCTTGCCGTTCGCCGACGAGCGCTTCGACATCGTCTGCTCGGCATTCGGTGCGGTGCCGTTCGTCGCGGACTCCGCCAATGTGATGAAGGAAGTGGCGCGGGTTCTTCGACCGGGTGGCATCTGGGTGTTCGCCGTCAATCATCCGATGCGTTGGGTGTTCCCCGACGATCCCGGCGTGGCCGGGCTGACCGCGACGATTCCGTACTTCGACCGAACCCCGTACGTCGAGTACGACGCGGACGGAACCCCCAACTACGTCGAGCATCACCGCACGATCGGCGATCGGGTGCGCGAACTGGTCGCCGCAGGCCTCGAGGTACGCGACATCGTCGAACCCGACTGGCCGGAGTGGCTCGACCGGGAGTGGGGTCAGTGGAGCCCATTGCGCGGGCAACTCTTTCCCGGCACCGCGATCTTCAGCAGCCGCAAACCGCTCCGATAGACACCGCACTGCTCAACGCCGATGCACCCTGGCTTCGACGGCCTCGGTGAAGGCACTTGTCGACGCCTGTCCACCGAGGTCGGCTGTCGCGACCCCGGATTCGACCGTGGCGTCGACGGCGTGTCGGATCCTGCCGGCGGCTGCGGCCAACCGTTCGTCCCGATGCCGTGGGGCAAGCCATTCGAGCAACATCGCGGCCGACAGGAAGAGCGCGGTCGGATTGGCTCGGTTCTTGCCCGCGATGTCCGGGGCCGATCCGTGCGAGGCCTGCGCCATCGCCTGGGTTTCCGAGGAGTTGATCGACGGCGCGGTACCCAGCGACCCGGACAGCTCACCCGTCAGATCCGAGAGAATGTCGCCGAACATGTTCTCGGCCACGATGACGTCGTAGTCCTCGCCCCGTCGAACCAGGTGCGCGGCAAGGGCGTCGACGTGCTCCTCGATGACCTCGACGTGCGGAAACTGTTCTCCCACTGCGCGGCACGCATCGCGGAACAACCCCGTCGTCATCGACAGCACGTTGGTCTTGTGCACGATCGTCAGTTGTCGATTGCGTCGCTCGGCCAACGAGAACGCTTCGCGTGCAATGCGTTCGCAGGCCGCGCGGGTGAACACTCCGACCGCGAGAGCCACATCGGGAGTGGGCATGAACTCTCCGCTGCCGACGAACATGTTGCGATCGGCGTAGAACCCCTCGGTGTTCTCCCGTACGACCACCAGATCCATTCGCGGGGACACTGCACGTACGCCGGGCAGTGCCTTCGCCGGCCGAATGTTGGCGAACAGACCGAAGTTCTTACGAATCCGTCCGCCCGGGGTCAGCTGAGATCGGAACGGCTGCGGGTAGGAGGCGCTGTCGTGCGGACCGAGAATCCAGCATTCGAGCTCGCCCAACTCCGCCAGTGTGGACTCGGGCATCGGTGTTCCGTGCTCGTCCATGGCACCGAGCCCCAGCGGCAGGTGCACCCAGTCGGCAGCCGGTCCACCGGCCGCCGCGAGGGCCGCATCGACCACCCGGATGGTTGCAGGCACGATCTCGTGGCCTATCCCGTCGCCGGTCATGGCCCCGATCCGTAGTGCCGTTGCATTGCGACCGTTCGTCTGCGACATCATGGCCTCCATGGTGCAGTCCGCAGAACTTCTCCTCGACCCCGGCCTCGACGCTGCGGTTCGCCGCGAGTGGGCAGTACTGTCCGACGCCGGACTGCCGAGCCAGAACCGGCACCTCGGTGAATCGAATCGTCCGCACATCACCGTCGCCGTGGCAGCGTCGATGCCGGACGCGGTGGACGACGGCGATGCGGTCCGCTTCGATCCGTTCGACGTGCGTCTCGGCGGGCTCGTCGTGTTCGGTGGTAGATCGATCACCCTGGCGAGACTGGTGGTTCCGTCGAGCGAGTTGCTCGATCTGCACGCCCGGCTGCACGAGGCCGTGGGCGAACGTTCGCTCGATCACCTCGACCCCGGCCGATGGACACCGCATGTCACGGTGGCCCGACGGTTGACGCCCGAGGAGGCAGGAGCGGCGGTGCGCCTGCTCTCGGTAGACGTCGACGATCTGGTCGGATCTGCGGTCGCGCTGCGCCGATGGGACGGCGAGGCCAAGCGGGAGTGGCGAATCGGCTGATCCACGCACCCTAGAACCGGTAATCGCCGAACTGAGTCACCTCCGCGTGGGTATCGGGAGCGACACCTGCGACCACGAGGGCGTCGAGGGCCAGGAACAGCAGCACAACTACCAATACAATTGTCATGTCGCTAGCTTCCAACCTGCGGAGACGGTGCACGAGTGGCAGTAACGCCATATATCGACGACTTTCTGCCATACTTCTGTACATGCTGAAACGAGTGGTCGTCGCGCTGATGCCGTTGACAGAACAGTTCGAGCTGGGCGTCGCCTGCGAGGTGTTCGGATTCGATCGCTCGGACGAGGGACTGCCCACCTACGACTTCTCCCTGATCGCCGGTGTCCCACAACCGATCCGCACCCGCGTCGGCTACACCATCGACGTGCCACACGATCTCGACAGCCTCGACACCGCCGATCTGATCATCATTCCGGCGGGAGGCACCGAGGCGGCAGTCGACGGCAGCTTCGTGTGCGGCACCGAATACGACGCGTCCATCGAACCTCTGCTGGCCAAACTGCGCGCGGCGGTGGAACGAGGCGCGATGGTCGCGAGCCTGTGCAACGGTGCGTTCGTACTCGGCAAAGCGGGTCTTCTCGACGGCAGACCCTGCACGACGCATTGGCGGCACTCCGACTCGCTGGCCGCGAAATATCCCCTGGCACAGGTGGATCCGAACGTCCTCTACGTGGATGCCGGCAACGTGCTCACCAGCGCAGGCACGGCAGCCGGCATCGACCTGTGCCTGCACATCGTGCGCAAGTACCAGGGCAGCGTCGTGGCCAACGGGATCGCCCGCCGGATGGTCGTTCCTCCGCATCGCGACGGCGGGCAGGCTCAATTCGTCACCAGTCCGCTGCCCGCCACTCGCACCGAGACACTGGCTCCGCTGCTGGATTGGATGACCGAGAATCTCGACTCCGAGCTCACCATCGGTCGACTGGCGGCGCGGGTGAACATGTCTGCGCGAACCTTCGCCCGCAGGTTCGCGGCCGAAACCGGAACGACGCCGGCGCGCTGGCTCAACGACCAGCGAGTACTGGCAGCGCAGCAACTGTTGGAGAACTCCGATCTTCCGATGGATTCGATCGCCGAGGTGGTCGGCTTCGGAAATGCCGCGGCTCTGCGGCAACACTTCGTGCGGTTGCGATGCACCACACCGAACTCCTACCGCCGCACGTTCCGCGCTGCACCCCAACCAGCCTGACCCGCCGCGCTCCGACACGGTCGGGATGATTCCGGCGAGTACCTGCGTTGAGACACAGCAGAAGCGCAATCAAACGAAAGGGACCGCGTGGCCACTCAGACTTTGACCCAGCAGAATTTCGACGAGATCGTGACGAGCAACGACGTGGTGTTGGTCGATTTCTGGGCGTCCTGGTGCGGACCGTGCCGCCAGTTCGCGCCCACCTTCGAGAAGTCGTCGGACGCACACCCCGACGTCGTGCACGCCAAGGTCGACACCGAGGCCGAGCAGGGTCTTGCTGCGGCAGCGCAGATCCAGTCGATCCCGACGATCATGGCGTTCCGCGAAGGAATTCTCGTCTACGCACAGCCCGGCGCACTGCCTGCACCGGCGCTGGAAGACCTTGTCGGTCAGATCAAGGCACTCGACATGGACGTCGTACGCCAGCAGATCGCCGAGCAGGCTCCCGCGGCGGAGTAGTTCGCCGCAGCCGTACATAGAGCGAAGGGCCGCTCACCGAATTCGGTGAGCGGCCCTTCGCCTGGCCATGGGTCGAATCAGTGTGCCGCGGCGTCCCAGCTGCGACCGGTGCCGACCGAGACTTCCAGGGGCACCGACAGTTCGATGGCCGAGGACATCTTGTCGCGTACCAGTGCCTCGACTTCCTCGCGCTCGGAGTCGACGACTTCGAGTACCAATTCGTCGTGCACCTGCAAGAGCATTCGCGACTTCAGCGTCGACTCCGCCAGCGATCGGTGCACGTCGATCATCGCGACCTTGATGATGTCTGCGGCGGTGCCCTGGATGGGCGCATTGAGAGCGGCCCGCTCGGCGACCTCGCGGCGCTGACGATTGTCACTGTTGAGGTCGGGCAAGTAGCGGCGCCTGCCGTACAGCGTGGAGGTGTATCCCACTTTGCGCGCTTCCTCGACGGCGTTGCGCAGGTAGTCACGGACGCCTCCGAACCGCGCGAAGTACGCCTCCATCTGCTGCTTCGCCTCGTCGGTGGAGATCTTGAGCTGCGCGGCGAGACCGAAGGCGCTCAGTCCGTAGGCCAATCCGTACGACATGGCCTTGACGCGGCGACGCAGTTCGGGCGTGACCTCCTCGATCGGCACTCCGAAGGCCCTGGCACCGACGAAACTGTGCAGGTCCTCGCCGGTGTTGAATGCCTCGATCAGCCCTTCGTCGCCGGAGACGTGCGCCATGATGCGCATTTCGATCTGGCTGTAGTCGGCGGTGAGAAGCGTGTCGTATCCGGCCCCGACGACGAAGCCGTCACGGATGTGGCGTCCCGCCTCGTTGCGCACCGGAATGTTCTGCAGGTTCGGCTCGGTGGACGACAGTCGCCCGGTTGCCGCGACCGTCTGATTGAACGTGGTGTGAATGCGTCCGTCGTCGGCGACGGATTTCAGCAGGCCGTCGACCGTCACCTTCATCCGCGTCGCGTCCCGATGATCGAGCAGGAACTTCAGGAACGGATGCTCGGTCTTCTCGAACAACCCTTGCAGCGCATCGGCGTCGGTGGTGTAGCCGGTCTTGGTCTTCTTGGTCTTGGGCATGTCGAGTTCCTCGAACAGCACCACCTGCAACTGCTTCGGTGACCCGAGGTTGATCTGCTTGTCGATCACGCCGTAGGCGGAGTTCGCAGCCTCGTCCACCTGCGCAGCGAATCCGGACTGCAATGCGCGGAGGTGATCACCGTTCACGGCGATACCCGTTGCCTCGACATCGGCCAACACCGTCAGCAGCGGCAGCTCCATCTCGGAGAGCAGGGTGGTCGACTCGATGGCGGCGAGCTCGGCGTCCAACGCATCGGCCAGGTCGATGACGGCCCGCGCCTTGAGAATCTCGCCCTCCGCGAACGCCGCATCGGCGGTGTCCTCGGCATCGAGCAACGACATCTGGCCTTCACCCGCATCCTCCACCCGGAGTTCGCGTTTGAGGTAGCGCAACGACAGGTCGTCGAGGTTGAACGACCGCTGCCCGGGCCGCACCAGGTACGCCGCAAGGGCTGTGTCGGTGGTCAACCCACCGAGGGTCCAGCCGCGGCCACGAACTGCATGCAGAGCCCACTTGGCCTCGTGCAGAGCCTTCGGCTGTGCCGGATCGGCGAGCCAGGCGGCAAGTGCCTGCTCGTCGGATTCGTCCAGAGCGGTCGTCGTGACGAACGCGCCTTCCCCGTCGGCCGCAGCGATCGCCACCGACGTCGCGTCGCTGTCGAAAGGCCGACGCGGGCCGAGGATGGACAGCCCGCTCCGTCGGCCGTCGGCCGCGTGTTCTCCCAGCCATGCGGCCAGATCGCCGGGCGCGACAATGCCGCCGCGGACGTCGAAACCTTCTTCTGCTTCGGGTTCGACCGACGCGAGCGTCTCGAACAATCGGTCCCGCAGAATGCGGAACTCCAGGTCGTCGAACAAGGCGTGGATCTTCTCGCGATCCCACGGAGCCAGTTCGAGCTGATCGGGGGTGTAGGGCAACGGCACATCGCGGACCATCTCGGTGAGCTCGCGGTTGAGCACCACACTCGACAGGTTGGCCCGCAGTGCATCTCCCACTTTGCCCTTGACCTTGTCCACGTTGTCGACAAGAGCGGTGAGGGAACCGTATTCGATGATCCACTTGGTCGCGGTCTTCTCGCCGACCCCGGGAATGCCGGGGAGGTTATCGCTCGGGTCTCCGCGCAGGGCCGCGAAGTCCGGGTACTGCGATGGCGTCAACCCGTACTTGGTGGCGACCTCGGCGGGGGTGAACCGAGTCAGATCCGACACACCCTTGCGCGGATACAACACCGTGACGTTGTCCGTCACCAACTGCAGCGCATCGCGATCGCCGGTGACCACCAGAACGCGGTACCCCAGTGCCTCTGCCTGGGTCACCAGAGTGGCGATGATGTCGTCGGCCTCGAAGCCCGCCTCGGCCATCACCGGGATACCCATGGCCCCGAGTACGTCCTTGGTGATGTCGACCTGACCGGCGAACTCGTCGGGCGTCTTGCTGCGGTTGGCCTTGTACTCGGGGTACCGCTCGGCGCGAAAGGTCTGCCGCGAGACGTCGAACGCCGCCGCGATGTGCGTCGGTTTCTCGTCCCGCAGCAGATTGATCAACATCGAGGTGAACCCGTACACCGCATTGGTGGACTGACCGCTCGTGGTCTTGAAGTTGTCCGCGGGCAACGCGAAGAAGGCACGGAAGGCCATCGAGTGGCCGTCGATGAGCAGCAACGTGGGCCGCTCTCCGCCCGCTTTCGCATCGGTCTCGGCTGCGGGCGCTGCACTTTTCTCCGTTACTGGGCTCACGGTTGACCAGTCTAGGGAGACGGTCCGACAACTCGTAGCCGGATGCGCGCGCCACGACGCGATCGCACTCGATGCGCACGCCGCGCACCGCGAAACACAACCGATACTTTCCGGAAATCTCAGTCGCCGATTTTGCGTCGTTTCAGCGGATAGAGTCCGACAATTGCAGGAAACCCACATACCCGTGGCACAACGACAACCGTCCGGAGGACGTGCGTGGCTCCAAATGTTCGATGGACCAGAAAGGTGCAACCGCCGAGGTTGCGCGCAAGATCTGCCGTTCGGCTCCTTCAGCGAACACTCCTACTCGCCGTTCTGAGTTCCATTGCCGCCCTGCTGTTCAGTGCGCCGGCATTGGCCCAGGAACCTACCCCCACTCCCCCGGCAGCGCCGGGGACCAGTGCCGAACAGGCACCACCGGCGGACGCGGTCAGCGTCGCCGGATCCCTGAACAACGGTGGCGAACGACTCGTCGGCGTCGACGTCGCGGCGCTCGACGCGTCCGGCTCCGAAGTGGCCCGTACCACCAGTGAAACCGGGGGCCGGTGGACCCTCGAACTGTCTCCCGGCACCTACACGTTCCAGGTGGTTCAGGAAACGCTCCCCGACGGCGTCAGCGTCCAGGGCGAGGTCCAGCGCGATGTGCAGGCCGGGCGTTCCAACACCGTCATCTTCTCGTTCGGTGAGGCCAGAACCGCCACCACCATTCCGTTCTACGAGAAGTTCGTTCGCACCACCGTCGACGGCTTCCGTTTCGGCCTCGTCATCGCGCTCGCCGCGGTAGGGCTGAGTCTGATCTTCGGCACCACCGGTCTGACGAACTTCGCACACGGAGAACTCGTCACGCTCGGTGCCGTCGCGGCGTGGTTCTTCAACGTCAGTGTCGGCATACAACTGATCCCGGCCACGCTGCTCGCGATAGTCGTCGGAGTCGCGATCGGCTGGCTCAACAATGCCCTGATCTGGCGGCCGTTGCGCAAGCGGCGAACCGGCCTCATCGCTCAGCTGGTGGTCACCATCGGCCTGGCGATCGCACTGCGTTACCTCATCCTGATCTTCTTCTCGGATCGCTCCGAGCCCTTCGACGATTACCAGGCGCAGACCGAGAACGACTGGGGTCCGTTGTCGATCACCAACGTCAACCTCGCCTGCATCGTCATCAGCATCGTCGTCCTGGTCGGCGTCGCGCTGATGCTGCAGCGCACCAAGATCGGCAAGGCCATGCGTGCGGTGGCCGACAACCGGGATCTGGCCGCGTCCTCCGGCATCAACGTCGAGCGCGTGGTCACGTTCGTCTGGTGCCTCGGCGGCGGCCTGGCTGCCCTCGGCGGCGTGTTGTTCGGGCTCTCCGAACTCGGCGGTCGCGTCCAGTGGGAGATGGGCTTCAAACTTCTGTTGCTCATGTTCGCCGGCATCACACTGGGTGGCCTGGGAACGGCCTACGGCGCATTCCTCGGTTGCGTCATCGTCGGTCTGCTCGTGCAGTGGTCGACGCTGGTCATCAATCCCGATCTCAAATACATCGGAGGGTTGCTCGTCTTGATTCTCATCCTCGTCGTCCGTCCACAGGGCATCCTCGGCTCGCGACAAAGGATCGGGTGACCTTCACATGGATATCATCGGCGCACTTCAGATCTCACTCGCTCAGCTGGTCGGCCCGTCCGCCATCTTCTACGCTCTGCTCGCCATCGGCCTTAACCTGCACTTCGGCTACGCCGGACTGCTCAACTTCGGCCAGATCGGCTTCGCACTGCTCGGCGGCTACGGTGTCGGCATCACCACGATCACCTACGAACAGCCGCTCTGGCTCGGCATTCTGGTCGGTCTCGCCGCGGCAGGACTGCTCGCCCTCGTGCTCGGCATCCCGACTCTGCGACTGCGAGCCGACTACCTCGCGATCGTCACCATCGCCGCGTCGGAAATTCTGCGACTCGTGTTTCGTTCCACCGCAACGGATTCGGTGACCAAGTCGACCAACGGCATCACCGGCTTCGCCGGCCCGTTCACCAGCATGAGTCCGTTCGAGGGTGGCAAGACGTACAGCTTCATCGGCGTGCGATTCCTGGGTAACGACCTGTGGGCCATGCTCGTCGGCTGGACGCTGGTCCTGCTGCTGTGCGGGGTGGTCTACCTCCTGACGCACAGCCCCTGGGGACGTGTGCTCAAGGCCGTTCGTGAAGACGAGGACGCGGCCCGCTCGCTGGGTAAGAACGTGTTCGTCTACAAGATGCAGGCGCTGGTTCTCGGTGGTGTCATCGGCGGCATGGGCGGCGTGTTCAACGCACTGCAAACCCAGTCCATCAACCCGGACTTCTACTCGACGGCACAGACGTTCTTCGCCTTCGGTGCCCTCATTCTCGGTGGCGCCGCAACGGTGTTCGGCCCCGTCCTGGGCGCGATGCTCTTCTGGTTCCTGCTGTCCATTCCCGATGCCATTCTGCGACAGCTGATCTCCGGCGACGACCCGGTGCTCAACCTCACCGGCGCGCAGGTCGGTGCCACGCGGTTCGTGCTCCTGGGAATTCTGATCGCCGTCTTGATGGTGTTCAGACCTCAGGGCATTCTCGGCAACAAGCGAGAGGTTCAACTCAATGCCTGACCCGAGCAAGGATGCCGCCGCAACAGCGGCACCGAGCAAGAAAGCAAGCACCCTCGAATCACGTGCTGCCAAAGCACTGTCGAGTGATCAGCGGTCGGCGTTGTTCGCCGGTGTCGCCAACGAGCCCGGATCCCCCAAGCCCGACGCCACCCTGGTGGTCGACGGCGTCTCGCGCACCTTCGGCGGCCTGAAAGCCGTAGACGTGGCGCACCTGGAGATCCAGCGTGGGTGCATCACCGGACTCATCGGGCCCAACGGCGCAGGCAAGACCACCCTGTTCAATCTGCTCACGGGATTCGATAGGCCCGACACCGGTACCTGGTCGATGGACGGCCAGGAACTGGGTCGGATGCATCCGCACCAGGTGGCACGCAAAGGTGTCGTCCGTACGTTCCAGTTGACCAAGGCGCTGTCGAAACTGACTGTGCTGGACAATGTTCGGCTCGGCGCAACCGGTCAGCGCGGCGAGCGCATGATCAACACGTTCATGCCGTGGACGTGGAAGGCCCAGGAACGTCAGATCACCGAACGCGCCTACGAGCTATTGGGGCGCTTCAAGCTCGACGCCAAGGCCGACGACTTGGCCGGCTCGTTGTCCGGCGGCCAACGCAAGCTGCTCGAGATGGCGCGCGCGCTGATGACCGATCCGTCGGTGGTCATGCTCGACGAGCCGATGGCCGGGGTCAATCCTGCTCTGACGCAATCGCTTCTGGGGCACATCAAGTCGCTTCGCGACGACGGTATGACGGTGGTGTTCGTCGAGCACGACATGGACGTCATCCGCGACATCAGTGACTGGGTGGTGGTGATGGCACAGGGCAGCATCATTGCCGAATCCACCCCGGAGGAGCTCTCCAACAACGGAGCCGTCGTCGATGCGTATCTCGGTAGCCATCACGATCAGGCTCTGGAATTCGATGCCGACGGCAATCCGGTCGGTGCCACTGCGGAGCTCGCAGAGGCACTGAAGAAGGCCGAGGCCGAGGAACTCGAAGCGGGAGGCGACCTCTCGGAGCCGGAGTTCGTACACCCGGTGGTAACCGACGTGACCGAAGGCGGCTCGCACCGGGCCGAGGAGGACGAACGATGAGCGAACAGACATTGACGCCGGCAGAGTTCGCCGCGACACCCGAGGAGCACGCCCGCCTCGCCGAAGGTGCATTGCTGCGCGCCGACGGCTTGGTGGCCGGGTACATCCCGGGCGTCAACATCCTCAGTGAATGCAACTTCTTCCTCAACGACGGGGAGATCGTCGGCATCATCGGACCCAACGGAGCCGGGAAGTCGACCCTCCTCAAGACCCTGTTCGGGCTGGTTGCCGTCCGTGAGGGCAGCGTCAAACTGCGAGGTGACAACATCACCTCCGCCGAAGCGCACGTCCTGGTCACCAAGGGAGTCGGCTACGTTCCGCAGACACAGAACGTCTTTCCGTCGCTGACCATCGAAGAGAACCTCGAAATGGGAATCTATCTGCGTCCCAAGAAGTTCGGCGAGCGATTCGAGTTCGTCAGCGAACTGTTCCCGCTGCTCGGTGAGCGCAAGAAGGTCAAGGCGGGCGCACTGTCCGGCGGCGAGCGACAGATGGTCGCCATGGGACGCGCACTGATGATGGAGCCGTCGGTACTGCTGCTCGACGAACCGTCGGCCGGACTGTCACCGATGTTCCAGGACGAGGTGTTCATCCGCTGCAAGAAGATCAATGCAGCGGGCGTGTCGATCATCATGGTCGAGCAGAACGCCCGTCGTTGCCTCCAGATCTGCGACCGCGGCTACGTTCTCGATCAGGGCCGTAACGCCTACACCGACACCGGTCCGGCGTTGATGAACGACCCGAAGGTGATCGAGCTGTATCTCGGCACGCTGGCAGGAAGCAAAGAGAAGAAGTAGCTCCTCGCAACGACGAAGGCCCCGGTTCGATCGACATCGAACCGGGGCCTTCTCGCTGCCGTCGAACGTGCGGCACATACGCAAGCCACTGGGCCCGACTCCTGATCGAGGACTCGGGCCCAGAGGCTGTGTGACAGTTACAGATCACTCACCGACGACGATGTAACCGTCCGTCGTCAGGGTGTTGTCCGGTCCGAAGACCAGGTTGCCGTAGGAACCGGTGGCGGGCTCTCCTGCGTCACTGAAGTTCAGCGCGCCGGTGATTCCGTCGTAGTCGATGTCGGTTCCGGCCTTGACGAGCGGAAGGCACTCGGCGTAGCTGGTGCACTTGGTGCCGTCCTTGGTGACGCTGTTGATGTTCGCAGCGATGTCGGTGCCTGCCGTCGACTTGGCCTGCTCGGCCGCGAGTGCCGAGATGACCACCGCGTCGTAGGACTCGCCTGCGTAGTTGAAGTCAACCAGGGCCGGATCCACGCTCTTGAGACGATCCTGGAATCCGGTGCCGACGTCGGTCAACGGGGTGGTGCCACGCATCGTGTCCAGCAGACCTGCTGCCACCGACTCTCCGAGGGCGTTACCCATGTTGCCGTCGACTCCGTAGACCAGCGTGCCGTCGGACGGTCCGATGCCGATCTCGTGCATACGGGTGATGATCTTCGCGGACTCCTCGAAGCCGATGATGGCCACGGCGTCCGGGTTGAAGTTCTTCACGCCGTCGACCTCTGCGTTGAACGACTGTGCGTTCGGGTCGTAGATCGTGGTCTGGATCTGGTCCGCCGCGATGCCGGCCTCTTCGAGGTTGTCCGCGGTGTTCGCGGCCAGGCCCGTACCGTACGGGTCGTTGAGCGCGAGGATGGCGACGCGCTGCGCACCGTCCTGGGCGATCAGCTGGGACAAGGCCTGTGCCTGCAGCACGTCGGTGGGTGCGGTACGGAAGTACTGACCCTTGTCCGGGTAGCAGACGAACTGGTCGGACGTGTTGGCCGGCGAGAACTGCACGACGCCTGCGCTGGCGATCTTGTCGATGACCTTGAGCGAGACCGAGGACGACGCCGCACCGACGATGACGTCGGCACCGCCGGCGAGCAGACGGTCGACCGTGGTGTTGGCGGTATCGGTCGTCGTGTCGCCCGAGTCACCGGGGATGAGCGTGACGGGCTGCTCGAGGACGCCACCGGCGGCGTTGACGTCGTTGACGGCCAACTGGACGCCGGCAACTTCGGGCGGGCCGAGGAAGGCCAGGGTTCCGGTCTCGGGGAGAAGGGTGCCCACCACCAGCGGTGCCGTATCCGGGGTTGCCCCGGCAGTGGCCTGCTCGGGCGTGCAGTCGGTGGAGACGGTCGTTTCCGCGGCTGCAGTGCCGCCGCTGGCACTGGTGGAGTCGGTCGAGCCCGAGTCGTCGCTCGACGAACAGCCGAACAGTGCGAGCGAGGTAACGCTCAGCACCGCAGCCGTGCGGACATAGGTCCGAATTGCCATCTAGGTTCTCCTTGAAATTGCTCGTCGATGAAGCGCACCTGAGTTACATGTGGCTCACGTGTGGGTCAGACGCTAATGCTCGGAGCTGATTCGCAAGGCCTAGAACGACGCTCGTGACCTGACTGTGACCTAGGGAGTCGAAGTTTTACGTGGCCGTAGCTTTCGAGGGCCGATCAGCTCTCTGCCACAGGCTTGTTCGCAGGGGTACCGAGCGTGTCGATCACGACCTCCGCGACGGCCTTCATCGTCGTCCTGCGATCCATGGCGGCGCGCTGAATCCACTTGAACGCCTGCGGTTCTGTGAGAGATTGCGATTCCATCAGGATGCCCTTGGCCTTCTCGATGAGCTTGCGCGTCTCGAGCCGGTCCTGCAGATCCACGATCTCGGATTCCAGCGCGGAGATCTCACCGAAACGGCTGGCGGCCAACTCCACCGCAGGCATCAGATCGGCCTTTGTGAACGGCTTGACCAGATACGCCATCGCTCCGGCATCGCGCGCCTTCTCCACGAGCTCGCGCTGACTGAACGCGGTGAGAATGACGACGGGCGCGATACGCTTCTCGGCGATCTCCGATGCCGCATCGATTCCGTCCCGACGCGGCATCTTCACGTCCATGATGACCAGATCGGGACGCAGTTCGACGGCCAACTCCACCGCCTGCTGACCGTCGGCCGCTTCACCGACGACGTCGTAGCCCTCTTCGCGGAGCATCTCCACGAGGTCGAGCCGGATCAGGGATTCGTCCTCTGCCACCACCACACGAAGCGGGGGCTTGCCAGTACCGTGCGCACCAGGAGCGTTCATCTGTATCGGTCTCCTTTGACAGTCATCGCCCATCGGGGCCGTCGAGCATCTGAAGGGTACCGGTGCGCGACGCCGAAAGCGCATCTTCTAAACTCGTCAATCGTTGCTTGAAAGACGCCAGCCCTCGTATCCCAATTGGCAGAGGAAACGGATTCAAAACCCGTCCAGTGTGAGTTCGAGTCTCACCGAGGGCACCACGTGGATACATCCCCGTTCGCGACGTCGGTAATCGTCTTCGTCGATCGCGCCTACAGTGGGGTGATGTACATACCCAGCAGTCTTCGTTGCCACGACACCAGTGCGGGCAGTTTGTGCGCAGCGAAGGTCGACCATCGGTTCGGGGATTCGGCGGACCTGTCGGCGCAGTGGGTCTTCTACACCTGCAGCGCGGACTCCGCCCACGAGACCGGTTACGTCGACCGCCTGGTCACTGCCTGAACCATGTTCGTAGAGCGCGCGTACGTCCACACCGACGACGTCGGAGCGGATTGGCCCTTCACCGTGCCCGCAGTCGCCGACCTCGCCCGTGACGGACTCGAATTCCTGGCACCGGTCACAATTCTGGTCGGCGACAACGGTTCCGGTAAATCCACCTTGGTCGAGGCGATCGCCGAGGGTTTCGGAATCGATGCCCGCGGCGGTCGGGCGGCGCAGCAGTCGCGTCGACTCGACGAGGTGACGAGCGCTCTCGGTGAGGTACTCGAGCTCGAGACCACACCGCGGGGTTCTCGAATGCTTCGTGGTCCGCGACAGCAGAAGCGCGGCTTCTTTCTGCGCGCCGAGACCGCGTTCGACATGGCCGAAAACCTCGGCGGGATGCCGGGATTCTGGGACGAGAACACCGCCGAGATGAGCCACGGCGAAGGGTTCCTGACCATGTTCGGTGCAATGTTGGCCGAACCCGGCTTCTACGTTCTGGACGAGCCGGAATCTGCCTTGTCGTTCACCGCGAGCCTGCAGCTCGTTGCACTGATGTCCGAGCTGGGCGACGAGGGCGCGCAGATCGTCTGCGCCACCCATTCACCGATTCTGGCGTCGACCCCCGGTGCCGACATCGTCGAAGTCGGCGAACACGGTCTGCGCCGAAGCACCTGGGACGAACTCGAATTGGTCCAGCATTGGCGTCGCTACCTCGAGGACCCAAACAGCTATCTCCGTCATCTGCTCGACTGAACCGCGGCCATCGACACCTCGGGACGGCAACGCACACTTCCAGGCGAGACCCCCATCGCCCGCTTGAACGCTTTCCCGAACGCCGCCTCCGAGAGATACCCACTGCGCCGGGCCAATTCGGCCAGCGCGACGTCCTCGGAACGCAGGGTCTGATATGCGACCTGCATTCGCCACGTGGCCAGGTAGCTCATCACGGATCTACCGACCAGCTCGGTGAAACGCGCCGAGAACGCCGAACGCGACATGTTCGCGCTCGACGCCAGAGCCGCAACGGTCCACCGCTGGTGAGGATGTCGATGAATCAGAGCCAGAGCAGCGCCGATTCGATCGTCCTGCAACGCTCCGAGCCACCCCGACTGCGCTCGCGCAGTGTTGCCGATCCACGACCGCAGCGCCAGGATCACCAGAATGTCGGACAGCCGGGTGATGACCGCTTCTCCCCCGGGCTCGAGAACTCGGGCTTCGTCCGCCACCATCGCCAGGACGTTCTGCATCCTCGTTTGCTGCGGTCCTGGCTCCGCATCGACGAACACCACGGCAGGGAGCAGACGAACGAGCTGTTGCGCCGCAGGGTGATCCAGCCGCACCGCCCCGCACACCAGAGTGGCAGGCGGTCCTGCTCCTTCACCGTGAGTGATCACCGCATAGCGGTCGCTGACGTACTCGTGCGGGAGGTCGTACACACTCACCGCTCGTGTCGCCGCATCCGCGTCGGCGGAGAGAACATGACCGCGCCCATGAGGGACCAACGCGAAATCGCCTGGCACCAACTCCCGCGTCGGCTCATCGGGAACCGCCAGCAGGCACCGACCGTCCACCACCGTGTGAAACCACAGCGCATCCTCCATGGCGGGCAGGTCGAGACCCCACGAACCGCTCATCTCCGATCGTACGTAGAACGATCCGGTCATCCGTAGAAAGTGCAGGGCCTCACCGAGCGGATCGGGCGATTTCCAGGGGTCGAGTCCACGCATCGATCGATTGTCCCACGACATGGACGATCGGACATCGAATCCGGCGTTTCGAGCATTGTTCATCCTGCCGTTCCGAGCAACAGTGGACGACAGAGCAATTCTCGACGAAAGGACTACCGACCGTGAACATCCACCGAACAGACCCGTCGTGATCGAGCGGGCGTCCTCGGTCGCCACCACCGTATCCGCCGTCGGATGCGGATCGATGGCAGGAGTGCTGCTCGCGTTCTCCGTCAGCGTGCTGCCCGGCCTGGCGACACTGCCGGTACCCGACGCGATCGCCGCGATGCAGAGATTCAATGCGGCGATTCTCGGTCCGGTGTTTCTCGGCCTCTTCTTCGGAACGGCCGTATCATGCACTCTCGCAGCGATTCTCGCCGTGTCGACCGGTCGAGAATCACCCCTGCTCGTCGTGAGCGGTGCCGTTCTCTACATACTCGGCTGCGTCGCGATCACGGCCGTTCTGAACGCCCCCCTCAACGACGCGTTGGCCGGCGTGGATCCCGGCAGTGCTGCCGGCGCTCAGGTGTGGCAGAACTTCACCGACACGTGGACGCGATGGAACAACGTGAGGACGATTGCGGCGACTGCCGCCTGCGCTGTCCTGATCGTGGGTCAGGGCAGATCGGCACTGGGCTGATCGGACACCGAATCCTGATGTCTCCTGCGGATTTCTTCCTCGAACCGCGCGATGAGGTGGTCGGTGTCGGCGGTCGAGACATCCCGCGCGCCTTCGTCCATCGCGGCGTCACGCCCCCGACGCAGTGCGGCGAGTTCGGCTTCGAGTTCGTTGTTGTCGAGTACGCGTGGATCCAACATGACCTCCATTGTGGTCCCCCGTCCGCTGCCCCCGCGGGGATTTGCTGTAATCGCGCAATGAACGTCGTGCACAGTTTCGAGCCGATCGTCGGACCGGGCGCAACCATCCTGATCCTGGGGTCGATGCCCGGCGTCGCGTCGCTGGCCGCGCAGCAGTATTACGCGCATCCGCGAAATGCGTTCTGGCCGATCATGGGAACGCTGTTCGGTGCGGGCTCCGAGCTACCCTACGACGAACGCACCGAGCGTCTGCGCGTCCATGGCGTCGCCGTGTGGGATGTGCTGAAGCTGTGCACGCGAGAGGGAAGCCTGGACTCGGCGATCGTCGAATCCTCGATCGAGGCAAACGATTTCGGGAATCTGTTCGCCGAGAACCCTGACATCGACAGGGTGTTCTTCAACGGAGCGAAAGCGGCCGAGAGCTACCGTCGCCACGTGAGGACGGTGACGCCCCACGTCAGATTCACCCGACTGCCGTCGACCAGCCCTGCGCTCGCCACGCTCGATCTCGCCGCGAAAACGCTGGAGTGGTCGAATGCCCTCAGGCCCGCTCCCGCTTCGGGAAGTGCCGGATGAGACCCTCCTGCACGACAGTGGCCAACAATTGGCCGTCCATCGAGAAGAAGCGTCCGGTGGCCAGCCCACGGGACCCGGCCGCTACCGGCGATTCGGTGGCGTAGAGAGCCCACTCGTCGAACCGGAACGGGCGGTGGAACCAAATGGAATGGTTGACCGTCGCCGCGACGATGCGATCGAGCCCCCACGACAGACCGTGGGTGGTGATGATCGAGTCGAGCACAGTCGTGTCCGACGCGTAGCCCATGGTCGCGGCGTGAAAGATCGAGTCGTCGGGCAGATCGCCGTCGGCCTTCATCCAGACCCGATTGTGATTGAGCTTCTCGCCGGTGCCGTGCATGATCCACGCCGGATCGTTCGCGTAACGCATATCGATCGGCTTGAGGGCGTCGACGAACATCTGCAGCCGGTCCTCGTACCCGACGAAGTGGTCGCCGAGCGGAGGCAATGCATCGGGGTACGGAACCTCGGGCACCTCCACGCTGTGCTCGAGTCCCTTGCCGAAATCCTGGAAAGCGGCGAGCATGACGAACAGCTCGTTGCCGTCCTGGACGGCGGTCACCTGACGGTTGGCGAATGCGCGACCGTCACGCTGCCGTGATACCCGGTACTCGATGGGCTTCTTGACGTCGCCGCCGCGAATGAAGTGCGCATTGATCGCATGCACGTCCCGCGAGGTACCGGAGACGGTGCGGCCGGCCGCGATCAAGCCCTGAGCCACCAGCTGCCCCCCGAACGTTCGGCTACCCACCTGCTCGGGATGAACGCCGACGAACACGTCCTCCTCGATCTCCTCGAGTGCGAGGAGATCGAGGAGCGTCTCGAGATCGGTCTTGCGTACAGCTGTACTGCTCGACGCGCTTTCGCTGACGCCGGTTCCCCCCGCTTCGACCACTTACCGGTCCTCTTCTCCGATTCGGTGCACATGGATCAAGTTGGTCGAGCCTACTGTGCCGGGAGGGGCACCGGCCACGATCACGACCTGATCGCCCTTGTTGTACCGACCGAGTTCGAGCAGAGCCTTGTCGACCTCTTTCACCATCGCGTCCGTCGAGCCCACATCGGGGACCAGGAACGTCTCGGTGCCCCAGCTCAGCGACAGCTGGCTACGGACCTCGGAGATCGAGGTGAAGGCGAGCAACGGCAGCTTGGTGTGCAGGCGAGCCAACCGTCGAACGGTGTCGCCCGACTGAGTGAAGGCTACGAGCGCCTTCGCGTCGAGCCGCTCGCCGATGTCACGGGCGGCGTACGAGATGACGCCACGCTTGGTGCGCGGGACGTGCGTCAACGGAGGAACACTGTCGCCCTCGGTCTCGACGGTCTCGACGATGCGGGCCATCGTCCGCACGGTCTCCATCACGTACTTGCCGACCGAGGTCTCACCGGAGAGCATGACCGCGTCGGTGCCGTCGAGCACGGCATTGGCGACGTCGGACGCCTCGGCGCGCGTCGGGCGGGAGTTCTCGATCATCGATTCGAGCATCTGAGTTGCGACGATGACGGGCTTGGCGTTGGCGCGGGCGATCTGGATCGCGCGCTTCTGCACCAGCGGCACCTGCTCGAGGGGCAGCTCGACGCCGAGGTCACCACGGGCGACCATGATCGCGTCGAACGCGAGCACGATGGCTTCGAGGTTGTCGACGGCTTCGGGCTTCTCGAGCTTGGCGATGACCGGAACTCGGCGGCCGACGCGGTCCATCACGGCGTGGACGAGTTCGACGTCGGCGGGAGAACGCACGAACGACAGGGCGATGAAATCGACACCGAGGGCGAGGGCGAACTCGAGGTCGGCGATGTCCTTCTCGCTCATGGCGGGAACGGACACATCCATGCCGGGCAGGGACACGCCCTTGTTGTTGCTGACCGGTCCACCTTCGGTGACGCGGCACAACACGTCGTTGCCTTCGACACCGGTGACCACGAGGCCGACCTTGCCGTCGTCGACGAGCAGGCGGTCGCCTTCCTTGGCGTCCTGGGCCAGCTCCTTGTAGGTGGTCGACACCCGGTCGTGAGTGCCCTCGCACTCCTCGACGGTGATGCGAATCAGCTCGCCGGCCGCCCAGGTGGTCGAGCCCTCGGCGAAACGGCCGAGACGAATCTTCGGTCCCTGCAGGTCGGCCAGAATGCCCACGGCTTTGCCGGTGGCGTCCGATGCTGCTCGAACCCTCTCGTAGTTGGCCTGATGATCGGGGTGATCACCATGGCTGAAGTTCAGTCGCGCGACATCCATTCCACTCTCGACGAGTTCGCGGATGCGCTCTGTGGTTGCGGTTGCGGGTCCAAGGGTGCAGACAATCTTCGTACGTCGGCTCACGAAGGCGAGCCTAGCCGCTGGACGCCGCGTTCTCTATCGCAGACGAGTCCACTCGAATACTACCGATCGGTAGCCGCGCTACCTTGCTGCTGAGACGGTCTGTACCGGTTCAGAGACGGGCGTCACACGACGGCGAGAGGCAGTGCAGTCGGGTGTACCGGGGACGGCAATTCCGAGTGTCCGGTGAGGAAGGCGTCGACTCCGTGAGCCGCCGAACGACCCTCCGCGATCGCCCACACGACCAACGACGCACCACGGTGCGCATCGCCACACACGAACACTCCGGGTGCGGTGGTCTGCCAATCCGGACCACACGAGAGCGCACCGCGCTTGGTCAGCGTCAGGCCGTACTCGTCGAGCAACGGACCATGCTCCACACCCTCGAAACCGATGGCGAACAACGCCAGATCGCACGGCAGTTCGACTTCCTCACCGATGGGCGTGACGATGCGACGACCGTCCGCGTCGCGCTGCACCTCCACCTCGGCGAGCACCATCGCGCGAACGTGCCCGCGCTCGTCACCGAGGAATCGCTGGACCGCGACCTGATGACGGACGACCCCACCCTCGGCGTGTGCGGGTGAGGTCCGCAGTACCAGCGGCCACGACGGCCAGGGCGAGAGGCTGTCGTCGCGGGCCCCGGGCAGAGCCGGGTTGTAGTCGAGCTGCGTCACCGACGCAGCACCCTGTCGGTGGGCCGTTCCCAGGCAGTCGGCTCCGGTATCACCACCGCCGATGATGACCACATGCTTGTCCGCAGCGGAGATGGAGGTGGGACCGTCGCCCTCGCACTCCTTGTTCGACGGCACCAGATGCTCCATGGCCAAGTGGATGCCGTCGAGTTCCCGACCGATGACCTCGGCATTGTCACGGGCCCGCAGAGCTCCGACCGCGAGAACGACCGCGTCGAAGGATTCGCGTAGTTGCTCGACGGTGAAGTCGATGCCGACCTCGCATTCGGTGACGAAATGCGTTCCCTCGGCCCGCATCTGCATGAGGCGCTGATCGAGGACAGACTTCTCGAGCTTGAACTCGGGGATGCCGTAGCGGAGCAGTCCGCCGAGACGATCGTCGCGCTCGTAGACGGTGACGTCGTGTCCGGCGCGGGTGAGCTGTTGCGCCGCAGCCAATCCCGCGGGACCGGATCCGACGACGGCGACTCGCTTGCCGGTGGTGATCGTCGGCGGCTGCGGAACGACGCTGCCTTCCTCCCACGCCAGATCCGCAATGGTCTGCTCGACCCGCTTGATCGTCACGCTTCCGCCGGTGGCCGCCTCGGAGATCGACAGCACACACGCCGATTCACACGGGGCCGGGCACACCCGCCCGGTGAATTCCGGAAAATTGTTGGTCGCATGCAGTCGGTCACTGGCCGCGTCCCAGCGGCCACGGCGCACCAGGTCGTTCCACTCGGGAATCAAATTTCCCAGCGGGCAACCCGCAGTTCCCGAGTGGCAGAACGGGATACCGCAGTCCATGCAGCGACGCGCCTGATCGGAGACCTCGGCGGCACGCTCGCTCGTCGGCTGGTGCGAGTACACCTCGTTCCAGTCCTTGACGCGCTCGCCGATCGGACGCTTGGCGGCCTCACGCTTGACGACTTTCAGAAATCCCTGTGGATCAGCCACGTGCAGCCTCCATGATCGCAGCATCGACGTCGCGCCCTTCGGCGCGCGCCATTCTTGTCGCTTCCAGCACTCGCTGGTAGTCGACGGGCATGACTTTGGTGAACAGCGCAGACCGCCGGGGCCAGTCGGCCAGCAACGAGGTCGCGACGGTGGAACCGGTCCAGCGCCGATGATTCTCGACGGTCTCGCGTAGCCACACCAGATCGTCCGGGTCGGGTGCCTGCAGTTCGACCATCGCCGGGTTCACGTCCGCGGGATCGAGACCGAGGACGAACGCGATGCCACCGGACATACCCGCAGCCAGATTGCGACCGGTCGGCCCGAGAACCACGACACGACCGCCGGTCATGTACTCGAACGCGTGGTCGCCCACGCCCTCGTTCACCGCGATCGCTCCCGAGTTGCGCACCGCGAACCGCTCCCCTGCCTTACCACGCAGATACACCTCGCCCGAGGTGGCACCGTAGAGAATCGTGTTTCCTGCGATCACGTTGTCCTCTGCGACGAACGGCGCATCCTCGGCCGGTCGCACGACTATTCGGCCGCCCGACAATCCCTTGCCGACATAGTCGTTCGCGTCACCGACCAGGTCGATGGTGATGCCCGGCGGCAGGAAGGCCCCGAGAGACTGACCGGCCGATCCGGTGAACGCGATGCGAATGGTGTCGTCCGGCAACCCGACCGCGCCGTAGCGACGGGTGACCTCGGATCCCAGAAGCGTTCCCACCGTGCGATTGACGTTGCGTACCGGCAACTCCAACGTGACCGGGTGGGCGTCCTCCAGCGCTCCCTCGGCCAACTGGATCAGAGTCCGATCCAGCGCGAGATCGAGACCGTGGTCCTGCGCGCGAAGGCGTCGACGCTGCGTCATCGGGGCTCCGTGGCGGTCGACGGGCATCGCGAAGATCGGCGCGAGATCGAGTCCCTTGCTCTTCCAGTGCGCCACTCCGGCTGCCGTCTCGAGCACATCGGCGTGACCGACGGCCTCGTCGATACTCCGGAAACCGAGCTGCGCGAGGTACTTTCGCACGTCCTCGGCGATGAACTTGAAGAAGTCCTCGAGGAACTCGGGCTTTCCGGTGAACCGCTTGCGTAGCTCCGGGTTCTGCGTAGCGACACCGACCGGGCAGGTGTCGAGGTGGCACACGCGCATCATGATGCACCCCGCCACGATCAGCGGGGCCGTCGAGAACCCGAACTCCTCCGCGCCGAGCAGTGCCGCGACGATGACGTCGCGCCCGGTGCGCATACCGCCGTCGCACTGCACGGTGATGCGATCACGCAGGCCGTTGAGCACCAGCGTCTGCTGGGCGTCGGCGAGCCCGATCTCCCACGGAGCGCCTGCATGCTTGAGCGAGGTCAACGGCGCAGCTCCGGTTCCGCCGTCGTATCCGGAGATGAGGACGACATCGGCGTGCGCCTTGCTCACGCCCGTCGCCACCGTGCCGACGCCGACGGAACTGACGAGCTTGACGTGTACGCGCGCCTTCTCGTTGGCGTTCTTGAGATCGTGGATCAGCTGCGCGAGATCCTCGATCGAGTAGATGTCGTGGTGCGGGGGCGGCGAGATGAGGCCGACGCCCGGCGTCGAATGTCGGGTCTTGGCCACCCACGGATACACCTTGTACCCGGGCAGCTGCCCGCCCTCACCCGGCTTGGCACCTTGAGCCATCTTGATCTGAATGTCCGTGGCGTTGACCAGGTAGTCGCTGGTGACACCGAACCGGCCACTGGCGACCTGCTTTACGGCACTGCGTCGCGTCGGGTCGTAGAGCCGGTCGACGTCCTCACCGCCCTCCCCGGAGTTGGACCGTCCGCCGAGATTGTTCATCGCTACGGCCATCGTCTCGTGCGCCTCGGCGGAGATGGATCCATAGCTCATGGCCCCGGTGTTGAACCGCGTGACGATCGACTCGACCGATTCCACCTCGTCGAGCGGAACCGGCGGCCTGACGCCGTCCTTGAACTCGAACAGACCGCGCAGTGCACCGCCTTCGCGAGCGAGCCGGTCCACCTCGTCGGTGTACTTCTGGAACACGTCGTATCGGCCGGTACGCGTTGCGTGCTGCAGCAGGAACACCGTCTCGGGGGTGAAGAGGTGCAGCTCGCCTTCGCGGCGGAACTGGTATTCGCCGCCGATCTCCAACCGGCGATGGACGCGGTCGGTCGGATTCTCGGGGTACGCCCGACGATGGCGCAGCTTGACCTCCTCGGCGAGCACGTCGAGACCGACGCCGCCGAGCTTGCTGACCGTGCCCTTGAAGTACTCGCGCACCACCTCGCGATCGAGACCGACAGCCTCGAAAACCTGTGCGCCGGTGTAGGACCCGACGGTCGAGATGCCCATCTTCGACATCACCTTGAGCACGCCCTTGCCGAGCCCGTACAGATAGTTCCGTACCGCGATCGTCGGTTCGACTCCGGTCAGCTCGCCCTCGCCGACCAGATCCTCGATCGACTCCATCGCCAGATACGGGTTGACCGCTGCGGCACCGAAGCCGATGAGCAGCGCGAGGTGGTGCACCTCGCGTGCGTCGCCGGACTCGACCACGAGCGCGACCTTGGTGCGCTCCTTGGTGCGCACCAGGTGATGATGCACCGCGGACGTCGCGAGCAGCGACGGAATCGGCGCACGCGTGTGGTCGGAGTCGCGGTCCGAGATGATCAGCGTGGTGTACCCCGCAGCGATCGCCTCCGACGCCCGGGCACGCAACTCCTCGATGGCCTCGGCGAGACCCTCGCCGCCGCGCTCGACCTCGTACAGCCCACGCAACACCGTGGCCGACAGTCCCGGATGATCACCGTCGTCGTTGATGTGAATGATCTTGTTGAGCTCGTCGTTGTCGAGCACCGGCCACGGCAACACGATCTGCCTGCACGACGCCGCCGTGGGTTCGAGCAGGTTCTGCTCAGGACCCATCACCCGGGCGAGCGAGGTCACGATCTCCTCGCGGATCGAATCCAGCGGCGGGTTGGTGACCTGGGCGAACAGTTCGATGAAGTAGTCGTAGAGCTGACGCGACCGCTGCGACATCACTGCGGCCGGGGTATCGGTACCCATCGAACCGAGCGGCTCGCCCCCGGACGCGGCCATCGGCGTCAGCACCACGCGTAGATCCTCCTCGGTGTAGCCGAAGGCGACCTGCCTGCGCACCACCGAGTCGTGGTTGTACTGGATGTGAGCACGCTCGGGCAGGCTCTTGATCTCGAGCAGGCCCGCATGCAGCCACTCCTGGTACGGATGTTCGGTTGCCAGTTGGAGTTTGATCTCCTCGTCCGGCACCAGACGTCCGGCGACGGTGTCGATCAGGAACATCTTTCCGGGCTCGAGGCGACCCTTGGCGACGACCTCGGATTGCGGCACGTCGAGCACGCCTGCCTCGCTGGCGAGGATGACTCGGCCGTCCGCCGTCTGCCACCAGCGGCCGGGGCGAAGACCGTTGCGGTCCAGCACGGCTCCGACGTAGCTGCCGTCGGTGAACGTCACGCAGGCCGGACCGTCCCATGCCTCCATCATCGACGAGTGGAACTGGTAGAACGCTCGCACCCGCGGATCCATCGTGCGGTGGTTCTCCCACGGCTCGGGCACCATCATCATCACCACGTGCGGCACGCTGCGGCCGCCGAGGTGCAGTAGTTCGAGCACCTCGTCCAGGGACACCGAGTCCGAGGCATCGGGGTTGCAGATCGGGAACAGACGCTCGAGGTCCCCGGGGATCAGGTCGCTCGACAGCAGTGCCTCGCGAGCCCGCATCCGGTTTCGGTTGCCCTTGACGGTGTTGATCTCGCCGTTGTGCGCAACGTAACGATGCGGGTGTGCCAGCGGCCACGACGGGAACGTGTTGGTCGAGAAGCGACTGTGCACGATGGCAATGGCGCTCGTGCACAAAGGATTACGAAGTTCCGGAAAGTAGAGCGGCAGCTGCATCGTGGTGAGCATGCCCTTGTAGACGATGGTGCGCGAGGACAGCGACGGAAAGAACAGCCCCGAGCCTTCGGCCTCGATCTCGGGGGTGACCCGCTCGGAACGCTTGCGTAGCCCGTAGACGAGACGGTCGAGAGCGAGACCGGCCGGACGCGTGCCGTCGACTTCGGGGGCGGTGACGAAGAGGTAGCTCATGTACGGCATGCAGCCGAGGGCGGTGAGGCCGACGTCTGCTCGATCGGGATCGACCTCGACCGGAACCCAGCCCAGGATGTCCAGACCTTCTTCGGCCGCAACGGATTCGACGCGCTCGACGGCCATCGCTCGCTCACGGATGCCCTGCGGCAGAAAACACACTCCGGCCGCGAACGTGTTGTCGCCGTCGGCTCCGGCCGCGGGCAGATCGAACGGCGCAAGGGAGGCGAGGAGTTCGACCGGCAGCTGAATCAGAATTCCCGCGCCGTCACCACTGTTGGGCTCGGCACCGGCAGCTCCGCGATGTTCCAGATTCTCCAGTGCCAGAACCCCGTCGGCGACGATCGCGTGGGAGCGGCGACCGGCGATGTCGGCGATCATCGCCACGCCACAGGAATCCTTCTCCGCGCTCGGGTCGTACAGACCTTGCTCCGCAGGCATCCGAGAAAACAGCACCACGATCACCTCCACGTAGGCCGGTGGGGTGCGTGAAGAGCGGTGCAGTGTGTTCGACGCTGCACCGGAAGTCTCGGCAACCCCGCCGGCTGGTCGGCTCGAGTCGACCGAAACGGTCGGAAGAGCCGAATTGAACTGCCTGTCGGGAACTCACCGGGACAGCTCTGGCCCGCGAAAGAAACCGGGATCTCTCCCGGATGGCGAAATCGTAGCAGCTGTCATTCGCATCGATGCAATCGCGAATGCCGGCTGCGACGAACGTGATGGTCAGTCGCGCAACGGCCGACCGTGCTGATCACGGATGCTGCCGGTGAGCATCATGATGCCGTCGATCAACGGCCAGATTCCGCCGATGCCGCAGGTGAGCCACGTGACGGCGATCTGCGCCACCGCCATGCCCGGCTGGTTGAGATAGAAGCGCCCGGCTCCGAACGCGCCCAACAGAATGCCGAGCAGACCGGCCGTCAGCTTCTGCTTGTCGGAAAACGGCTCACCGGTGACCGGGTGCCGACCGTACGGAGCCATCGGGTCCATGTATCCGGGCCCGCCTGCGTACTGGGGACCACCGTACTGGGGAGCGCCGTATTGGGGACCACCGTATTGGGGAGCGCCGTACTGCCCGCCCTCATACGGCGGGGGCGGCGGCGCACCGTACTGACCGGAACCATCCGATGGTGGTGGGTAACCGGCACCGGGGGGAGGTCCGAACTGCCCCCGATCGTCGGCATCAGGAGTGCCATGGCTCGGAGCGCTGTAGTTCGGGTCGGGAGCCCCGTATACGGGACCCGAACCTGCCGGAGAGCCCTTCTCGAACGAGATGGTCGGCTCCGACGGAGTGGATCCGTCGCCCGGGGATCCGTCCGATGACGATGTACCCGATTCACTCACGTCGAACTCCCTTACTCCCGATGCACTACCAGCAAGGGCATCAGTCTCTCAGTTTTCGCCCCTGAGCATCCGTCACATTGCCCACCAGTATCAGGACGCCGTCGACCACGTGCCATACGAAGAGCCCCAGAAGCAGAATCACTCCGAGGCCGAACACCGCCGTGAGGAGAAATCCGAAGAAGAACAAGAGCAACTGCGCGACGCCGATCCCGATACTTCCGATGTAGAAGCGGCCGACTCCCAACCAACCGAGAAACAGCTGCAGCAATCCGCCGACGATCTTCGACTTGTCCGACAGCGGCACGCCGGTCACCGGATCGCGCCCGTACGGTGCATCCGGGCCGACGCCGAATGCGGATCCACCCGGATAGCCGACGGGTACGCCGTACCCCTGCTGGCCGTATCCCTGCTGTTGGTAGCCCTGCTGCGCGTAATTCGGCTGCGGGTAGCCCTGCTGTTGGTAACCCTGCTGCCCGTAATTCGGCTGCGGATAGCCCTGCTGCGGGTAACCCTGCTGCCCGTAATTCGGTTGCGGATAGCCCTGATGGCCGTGATTCTGCTGCTGGTAGCCCTGCTGACCGTAACTCTGCTGCTGGCCGTACCCCTGCTGCGGGTAGCCGGGGGGTGCCGGAAATCCACCGAGCGGGTTGTCGGTACTGCCGTCCGGGCTCGGTGCCGGGTAGCTCGGCGTGCTGGACCAACCGGGGCCGTTTCCGATACCCGAGTACGTGTCCCACCCCGGGCCCGTGGGACCGGTCGGACCGTGCGAGGGCGCGGACTCCGACGTCCCCGGCGGCTCCGAGAGCGACGCTTCGGCGGTGGCGTCGTAATCGAAAGGCGTACCGAACGACGCGGTCGGATTCGACCCGTTGTCGCTCGAATCGGCGGTGGAATCCGGTTCGGGGTCGGGCTGAGGGGTCTTGTCGAAATCAACCACGCGTACTGCCTTCTTCCTCGGCTTTCTTGTCGGACGCCGGACCGGGCTGCGCGTCGACGGTGCTTGCGTCCGTGGTGCTGTCGATCGATGCCGAACGCGAACCTTCTGCATCCGATGCGGTGTCCTCGGAAGAGGTCTCGCGATCCACGTCGTCGTTCGATTTCAGCGTCGCCGGATCTTCACGGCCCTTGGTGGCGATCACGAAGTACGCGAGCGCCAGAACGAAGATGATGGCGGAGGTGAAGGTGTTGATGCGTATACCGGCGATCGTCGTGGCGAAATCGTCGCGCATGAGTTCCACCCAGAACCGTCCGGCGCAGTATCCGGCCACGTACAGCGCGAACAGTCGACCGTGGCCGATCGTGTACTTGCGGTCGACGAGAACCAGAAGCACCACGACCGCGACGCTCCACAACAGCTCGTACAGGAACGTCGGGTGCACCACTTTTTCCACGAATCCGGTCGAGATCCCGTTGAGTGGATCGAGCCGTCCGTCGGAGTCGACCCGTTCGTAGATCTCCAGACCCCACGGCTGGGTGGTGGCGCGTCCGTACAGTTCCTGATTGAAGTAGTTGCCGATGCGGCCGATCGCCTGGGCCAGCAGAATCGGAGGACCGACTGCGTCACCGAACGCCGGCAGCGGAATCCCGCGTCGACGGCACGCGATCCAGGCACCGACGCCGCCCAGGAACACCGCTCCCCAGATTCCCAACCCGCCGTTCCAGACGTACAACGCTTCGACCGGGTTTCCGCCGGGGCCGAAATACGTCTTCCAGTCGGTTGCCACGTGGTAGAGGCGCCCGCCCAGCAGGCCGAACGGGACGGCCCAGACCGCGACGTCGAGGACCGTTCCCTTGGTTCCACCTCGGGCCACCCAGCGGCGATCACCCCACACGACGGCAACGACGATGCCGATGATGATGAACAGGGCGTAGGCCCGCAGAGCCAGCGGTCCGACGTGCCACACCCCCTGCGGCGGACTGGGAATGTAGGCCAGGATCGCGGTCGAAGTCACGACGCTACGTTAGCCGAACGGACACCCTCGGCAAGTTCCGTCGTCAGGTCGCGCACGGCGTCGAGTCCCTTGTCGACGGCACTGACCAATGCCGAACCGACGATCACGGCGTCGGCGTAGCGGGCGATCTCGGCGGCCTGGGCACCCGAGCGCACTCCCAGACCCACGCCGATGGGAATGTCGGAGTGTTGACGGATGCGTGCCGAAAGTGCGGGGGCCATCGAGGACACCGCGTCGCGGGCACCGGTGACGCCCATCGTCGAGGCCGCGTACACGAAGCCGCTACTGGCTTCGACGGTGCTGACCAGCCGCTCCTCGGTGGACGACGGGGCGACGAGGAAGATTCGGTCGAGTTCGTACCGGTTCGAGACCTCGATCCATTCCTGCGCCTCGTCGGGAATGAGATCCGGAGTGATGATCCCGAGCCCACCCGCACTCGCGAGGTCGCGCGCGAAGTTCTCGATGCCGTACTTGAGGACCAGGTTCCAGTAGGTCATGACCACCGCTCGGCCGCCCGCTGCCGCAACCTGCTCGGTGACGGCGAAGACGTCCTTGACTCGGGCCCCGGCTCGCAGCGCGACATCGGCCGCGGCCTGGATCGTGGGGCCGTCCATCACCGGATCGGAGTACGGGATGCCCACCTCGACGATGTCGCATCCGGCGTCGACCATCGTCTTGAACACCTCGACCGATCGCGGCACCGTCGGAAATCCTGCCGGGAGGTATCCGACGAGTGCTGCGCGCCCTTCGGCACGGCACTGCGCGAAGGTCCCCGAGAGGCGGGAGTCGTTGTTGCTCATGGCTTGATACCTGCTTCGTCGTCCACGTTCGCTTCGCCGTCTCCGTCGATCAGACCGAACCATTCGGCTGCGGTGTCGACGTCCTTGTCGCCGCGGCCGGAGAGGTTGACCAGGATGATCGCGTCCTTGCCCAACTCCTTGCCGAGGGTGAGCGCGCCTGCGATGGCGTGCGAGGACTCGATGGCCGGGATGATGCCTTCGGTGCGGCACAGCAGCTTGAAGGCGTTCATGGCTTCGGTATCGGTGATGCCGCGGTACTCGGCCCGACCGATGTCGTGCAGGTACGAGTGCTCGGGACCGACGCCCGGGTAGTCCAATCCCGCTGAGATGGAATGAGATTCGACGGTCTGACCGTCCTCGTCCTGCAGCAGGTAGGAGTACGCACCGTGCAGGGCTCCCGGAGTTCCACCACTGATCGTCGCAGCGTGGCGGCCGGTCTCGACACCGTCACCCGCCGCCTCGAAGCCGATCAGCCGAACATCGGCGTCGTCGATGAAGGCGTGGAAGATGCCGATTGCGTTGGAGCCACCGCCGACGCAGGCGGCGATGGCATCGGGCAACCGGCCCGTGGACGCGAGCACCTGCTGCCGCGCTTCGAGACCGATGATGCGCTGGAAATCGCGCACCATGACCGGGAAGGGGTGTGGCCCGGCGACGGTGCCGAAGCAGTAGTACGTGTTGTCCGCGTTCGTGACCCAGTCGCGCAGCGCCTCGTTGATAGCGTCCTTGAGGGTGCGCGATCCGGACTTCACGGCCACGACACTGGATCCGAGCAGACGCATCCGGGCGACGTTGAGGGCCTGCCGTTCGGTGTCGACCTCGCCCATGTACACGACACACTCGAGCCCGAGGAGCGCGCACGCCGTGGCGGTGGCCACTCCGTGCTGGCCCGCACCGGTCTCGGCGATGATCCGTGTCTTGCCCATACGCTTGGCCAGGAGCACCTGTCCGAGCACGTTGTTGATCTTGTGAGAACCGGTGTGGTTGAGGTCTTCTCGCTTGAGGAGAATCCGAGCGCCGCCTGCGTGCTCGGACAACCGCGTCGCCTCGAAGACCGGCGAGGGGCGACCGGTGTAATCGCGCTGCAGTCGGTCGAGTTCACCGAGGAACTCGTTGTCGCTGCGGACCTTCTCGTACTCGGCGGTGACTTCCTCGATCACGCCCATCAGTGCCTCGGGCACGAATCTGCCGCCGTAGACACCGAAATGGCCGCCCACATCGGGCTCGTGCGCGCTGCGATCGGTGAGGCCGATGCTGCTCTGCGGCAGATCAGCGCCCTTGAAACGGACTGCCTGCGGGGCGTCCGTGATGGAAGAAGAATTGCTGGTGCTCACCGGTCCAGTGTGCCCCAACGGCGGACCGCCGCCGCGTTCGGGTCGGGTGCCGGGTCAGCGGTGCAGGGTCAGCGTGCGGGCTTGGGGCACGACGGATGCGTGCCCGCCGTCACCAGGTCCGAGACGGCCGTACGCGGATCTCCTGCAGTGACCAAGCCCTCGCCGACGAGTACCGCGTCGGCACCTGCACCGGCGTAGGCGAGCAGATCCGCCGTGCCACGCACTCCGGACTCCGCGATACGAATGACCTCGCTGGGCAACCCGGGAGCGATACGGCCGAAGCTGTCACGATCGATCTCGAGCGTCTTCAGATTGCGGGCGTTGATGCCGATCACGCTGGCACCGGCCTCGAGGGCGCGGTCCGCCTCGGCCTCGGTGTGCACCTCGACCAGCGCCGTCATGCCCAGCGACTCGGTGCGGTCGAGCAAGGACGCCAACGCATCCTGCTCCAGCGCCGCGACGATCAGCAGGATGACGTCGGCACCGTGGGCCCGAGCCTCGTGGATCTGATAGGGGCCGACGATGAAGTCCTTGCGCAGCACGGGAATCGACACCGCGGCACGCACGGCATCGAGGTCTGCCAGAGACCCGTGGAAGCGACGTTCCTCGGTGAGAACGCTGATGATGCGCGCGCCGCCCTGCTCGTACGCGCGGGCCAGAACGGCCGGATCACCGATGTCGGCCAACGCCCCCTTGGACGGGCTCGCTCGTTTCACCTCGGCGATGACGCCGATGCCGTCCTCACGGAGGGCAGCTGCCGCGTCGAGGGGGGCCGGTGCTGCCTTCGCTGCTGCTTTCACGGCGGCGAAATCGACCACCGATTCACGCGCGGCCACGTCGGCTCGCACACCGTCGAGAATCGAGTCGAGAACAGTCATGGTGCCCCCAGTCCTTTCTGAGCGTCGACGTCCGATGTGAGGAATCTCATCGGGGTCGGATCTAGCGTAGAGGGCCGATTCAATCCGACGAACGCCGGGTACCGGACTCGTCGGTAGGGTCTTCGCCGGCGTCGAGCGCGTCCCACATCATGCGTTCGGTGAGGTCCTCGCCCTCGTCCTGCACACCGGCACCGGAGGCACTGCTGCGCGCACGACGAGCGATCTCGTCACGACGCACCGCCGGGGCGTCGTACTTGGACGAGAGTACCTGCGTGGCAAACGTTTTCCGAATCGACACCACAGCCGCAGCGAAGGCGCAGAGTGCACCGACGAGGGTGACGATCGCGGGCAGAACCGACACGTCCGTCATCGACACCTGGGCGCGGGCCGGAAGCTCCGCCAGCGCCGCGGACTCCGAATCGGACGCCCCGGCAGTGAGCAATCGAACTGCCGGAATCGCGGCCGCCACGGCCACCACGGCGATCAGCAGGGCCAGCACCCGCGATGCCCACCCCCGCACGGCGAACGACGCGGCGATCGCCGCCACCAACACCAGTGCCAGCGGCGTCGTGGCAGCGGCCCAGGTGCTGCCGAGCAGGTCGTCGGTTCGGCTCTCCCCCAGCCCGTCGAACGACGTCACCCGAACCCACGTCATCCTCGACGCGCCCCACAGGCACACGGCAGCAACGACCAGAAGGGCGACGGGCAGAGCGGCCGACCCGCGGCGATCGGATCGCTCGGTCACCGGCCGCCGACCTCACGGAGCGACTCCGCAGCGGCGACGGCTCCCAGCACCGCCATCGCCTTGTTCCGCGCCTCGTCGTCCTCGTACTCCGCAACCGAGTCGGCCACGACGCCAGCCCCGGCCTGAACGTAGGCGGTGCCGTCCTTGATCAGTGCGGTGCGAATCGAGATCGCCGTGTCGGCGTCTCCCGCGAAATCGAGGTAGCCGACGATGCCGCCGTAGATGCCGCGTCGGGTCGGCTCCAGTTCGTCGATCAGTTCCATCGCGCGCACCTTCGGTGCCCCGGACAGGGTGCCTGCCGGGAAGCAGGCCTTGACCGCGTCGAGGGCACGCTTGCCCTCGGCCAACCGTCCGGTGACCGTCGACACCAGGTGCATGACGTGGCTGTATCGCTCGATGTGGCGGTAGTCGCTCACTCGCACGGTGCCGGGAGCGCAGACTCGCCCGAGATCGTTGCGGCCCAGATCGACGAGCATCAGGTGCTCGGCGTTCTCCTTCTCGTCGGCCAGCAGATCCTTCTCGAGCAGCACGTCCTCCTCCTCGGAATTGCCTCGCCACCGCGTGCCCGCGATCGGATGCGTGGTGGCGAGACCGTCGACCACCGTCACCAATGCCTCGGGGCTCGATCCGACGATGGAGAAGGCCGTCTCGTCGTTCTCCCCCGGTACGTGCATCAGGTACATGTACGGACTCGGATTCGAGGCCCGCAGCATCCGGTAGACGTCCAACGGTGACGCATCGGTGTCCATCTCGAAACGTTGGGAGAGAACCACCTGGAACGCCTCACCTGCTTCGATCTCCTCCACCAGGCGAGCGACGTCGGCACCGAAGCCCTCGGACGTGCGCTGCCTGCGGAACTGCGGCTTCGGCCTGGACACGGTGGAGACGGTGGAGGCGGCGGGCTTCGACAGGTCTGCGCACATACGGTCCAATCTGCGCACCGCGTCGTCGTACGCCTCGTCCACATGCTCGTCGGTGCCGTTCCAGTTGACCGCGTTCGCGATCAAGGTGATCGCGCCCTCGTGATGGTCGACGGCCGCGAGATCGGTGGCGAGCAGCATGACCAACTCCGGAACACCGAGATCGTCCTGCGCATGCTCGGGCAGCTTCTCGATGCGCCGCACCGAGTCGTATCCGAGGTACCCGACCATGCCGCCGGTCAACGGAGGCAGACCTGGCAGCCGCTCCGAGTGCAACAGCTCCAAAGTCCGCGCCAGCACTTCGAGAGGATCTCCGCCGCTCGGCACCCCTGCAGGAACGTTGCCGCGCCATGCGGCCTCACCGTCGATGACGGTGAGCGACGCCGGAGAGCCTGCACCGATGAACGACCACCTGGACCACGAACTGCCGTTCTGTGCGGACTCGAGCAGGAAGGTTCCGGGTCGGTCGGCACCGAGCTTGCGGTACGCCGACAGCGGGGTCTCGGAGTCGGCGAGCACTTTTCGCGTCACCGGCACCACGCGGTGCTCGGCGGCGAGATGCCGGAACACCTCACGCGAGGTCGTCGAGTCCGAGTTCTCGGTGTCGGGAGTGGGGCTGGGGTCGGTGGTCGTCTCGCCGTGCATGCCACCATCCTCCCAGGTTCGGCACGAGCGTCGGCGCTCGCGGTAACCTGCCGAGCATGAAACCAGGCGAGCTCGTTCCCGATTTTTCCCTGCCGGACCAGACCGGAGAGACCCGAACGCTGACCGAATTGCTGGCGGACGGTCCGGTGGTGCTGTTCTTCTACCCCGCTGCCTTCACCCCCGGCTGCACCGCCGAGGCGTGCCATTTCCGGGACCTGGCGTCCGAGTTCGCCGAGGTCGGTGCCACCCGGGTCGGCATCAGCGCCGATGCGGTCGCGAAGCAGGCAGAGTTCGCCGCCGCCAAGTCCTTCGACTACCCGCTGCTGTCCGACGAGGACGGCACCGTCGCCACCGCGTTCGGCGTCAAGCGTGGTCTGCTGGCCAAGCTCTCCCCGGTCAAGCGTGCGACGTTCGTCATCGGCACCGACAGGAAGGTCCTCGAGACCTTCTCGAGCGAGGTCCGGTTCGAGGCCCACGCGGACAAGGCTCTCGAGTACCTGCGGGCACATCGCACCTAGAGCACTGTCCGACGCGATGCCTCGGGTGGGGGAACCTCGAGGCATCATGTGCAGACCACAACTATCTGGGCAGGAGTGGAGCCTGCAGGAACGACCCACGGATAGGAGTGGAGCCTGCGGGAACGACCGAGAGAGATCATCGGAGCCTGCAGCAACGACCGAGAGATCGAGAGGTTCCCTGGGATGAACACGTCGGCGACACCGCAACACACGGTGGATCCCCGTTGGCTCACCGAGAGTCAACAGGAGGCCTGGCGGTCGCTCGTCGCCCTGGTCACTCGACTTCCAGCAGCGTTGGATGCTCAGCTGCAGCGCGATTCGCAGCTGACCCACTTCGACTACTTCGTCCTCGCGACGGTCAGCGAGAATCCGCAGCGACGGATCCAGCTCCGCGACCTCGCCGAGTACGCGAACGCGTCGCTCTCGCGCCTCTCGCACGTGGTGACCAAGCTCGAGAAGGCCGGTTGGGTGCGGCGCGAGTCGATCCCGGGTAGCCGCGGGTCCTATGCGGTGCTGACCGACGCAGGCATGGCGAAGGTCGTGGAATCGGCACCGGGGCACGTCGGCACGGTGCAGTCACTGGTGTTCGAGGGGCTCTCGGACGCGGAGGTCGAGCAGCTCGCGACCCTGAGCTCGACTCTGCTGACGCAGTTGGACAAGGGAATCGCGGCCGGAACCGGTCACGCCTGAGGGTCGGGGCCCAACAGGACGTCGGCATCGAAGCAGGTGTGCGTGCCGGTGTGGCACGCCGCGCCGACCTGGTCGACGACCAGGAGCACGGTGTCACCGTCGCAGTCGAGTCGAACCTCGTGCACGTACTGCGTGTGGCCCGACGTCTCACCCTTGACCCAGTACTGCTGCCTGGACCTGGAATAGTAAGTGCCCTTGCGGGTTTCGAGGGTTCGTGCCAGCGCCTCGTCGTCCATCCAGGCCACCATGAGTACCTGACCGGTCGACCGTTCCTGCACGACGGCGCTGAACAGTCCGGCCTCGTTGCGCTTGAGCCGCGCGGACAGACTCGGGTCGAGTGTCATCGGAAATCCTCTTCGCTATCGGACGACGATGCGTTCGGCACGCATCGCATCCTTGACCTGGCCGATGGTGAGATCACCGAAATGGAACACGCTCGCGGCGAGAACCGCGTCCGCGCCGGCGTGCACTGCCGGCGAAAAGTGTTCCACGGCGCCTGCTCCGCCACTGGCGATCACCGGCACGTGCACCGCGCTCCGGACGGCGGCGATCATCGGCAGATCGAATCCGGCTTTGGTTCCGTCGGCGTCCATCGAATTGAGCAGGATCTCACCGACGCCCAATTCCGCTCCCCGTACTGCCCATTCGACGGCATCGATGCCGGTGCCGCGTTTGCCGCCGTGGGTGGTGACCTCCCAGCCCGACGGGGTGTCCTGCTGACCGTCGGGAACGGTTCGTGCATCGACCGAGAGCACGATGCACTGCGAACCGAATCGTTCGCTCAGTTCACGCAGCAGTTCCGGTCGCGCGATCGCTGCGGTGTTGACACTGACCTTGTCCGCCCCGGCTCGCAGCAGTCGATCCACGTCGGCGACGGTGCGCACTCCCCCGCCGACGGTGAGCGGGATGAACACCTGCTCGGCGGTGCGGCTCACGACGTCGAGCATCGTGCCTCGGTCCGACGTCGACGCGGTGACGTCGAGGAAGGTCAGCTCGTCGGCCCCCTGCGCGTCGTAGGCGGCCGCGAGCTCGACGGGATCGCCTGCGTCGCGGAGGTTCTCGAAGTTCACTCCCTTGACGACGCGTCCGGCGTCGACGTCGAGGCACGGGATCACTCTGACCGCGACGCTCATCGCACCGGTCCTTCCAGGTAGTCGACTGGATCACCGAGTTCGGTGATCACCTTCAGCAATTCTTCGTGCACTCCCGGTCCGGCTGCGAGCACCGACGCCGAGTCGACCGTCCAGGGTTCGCCCGCGAGGTCGGTGACGATTCCGCCTGCCGCGCGTACCAGCAGTGCGCCGGCTGCGTTGTCCCAGGCCCGGTGCCCGAAGACCACCGCGCCGCCGAGAACTCCGCTGGCGGTGTAGGCGAGATCGACTCCGGTGGCACCGTGCATCCGCAGTCGCGAGGAATGCATCGACAGCTCTTCGAGGATGCGGAATCGGAACCGACCCGGCAGCGAACCGCGGCTGGCCACATTGAACGCACCGAACCCGATCATGGACTCGCGTAATGCTTTCGGCTGCAGCGCCGGAAGTGCGGCACCGTTGAGCAACAGGGGGCCGCCTGCCACAGCGGCGAAACGCTGGTCCACCAACGGCAGCCACGTGAGCCCGAGGATCGGCTCGCCATCGTCGAGCAACGCCAACAACGTTCCGGCCGACGGCAATCCCGACGAATAGTTGAAGGTGCCGTCGATCGGGTCCAGCACCCAGACGAGTCCCGAGTTCAGATCCGGTCCCCCGAACTCCTCACCGTGAACAGCGATTCCGGTGGCTTCGTGCAATTCCGCACCGAGCCGCCGCTCGAGCTCCAGATCCACTGCGGTGGCGAAGTCGTCGGGGCCCTTCTGCACTGCACTCGGTGCGCCGACGCCGGCGACGAACCGATCGTGGATGCCGTCGAGCAGACCTCCGGCGATCTCGAGCAGACGAGTCGGTTCCTCGGGAAGGGTCATTCCTGCGTTACCGAGACACCGCAGCGAGAGCGTCCGGAAGCGTGAAACGTCCGGCGTACAGAGCCTTTCCGACGATGGAACCTTCGACACCGCGGTCGACCAGTCCGGCGATCGCTTCCAGGTCGGCAATCGTGGACACGCCGCCCGATGCGATGACCGGCTTGTCGGTCTTGGCGCACACGTCGGCGAGCAGTTCGAGGTTGGGCCCGGTCAACGTGCCGTCCTTGGTGACGTCGGTGACGACGTAGCGCGAGCACCCGTCGCGCTCGAGCCGCTCCAGAACCTCCCACAGATCGCCGCCGTCGCTCACCCAGCCGCGGCCGCGCAACCGCGGTGCGCCGTCGACGATCAGCACGTCCAGACCGACGGCGACGCGATCACCGAACTCGCCGATCGCGCGGGAGCACCACTGCGGATCCTCGAGCGCTGCGGTGCCGAGATTGACTCGCGCACAACCGGTCGCCAGCGCCGCGCGCAGCGACTCGTCGTCCCGAATTCCGCCGGACAGCTCCACCTGGACGTCGAGCTCGCCGACGACCGACGCCAGCAGCTCGCGGTTGGATCCGCGCCCGAACGCAGCGTCGAGATCCACCAGATGGACCCACTCGGCACCGTCGTTCTGCCACGCGAGGGCCGCGTCACGGGGCGACCCGTACTTCGTTTCGCTTCCGGCTTCTCCTTGAACGAGACGGACAGCTTCGCCGCCTGCGACATCGACAGCAGGCAATAAGACCAGGCTCACGTGCGGTTATGCTACGGGCCGAGCGTCCGTGAACTCAAAACGGGTCGCCTGTGGTCCTACCGGAGTTCCTTGCGCGTCATGCGCGTGGACACCACACCCATCGCCGCGATCGCGCCGACCACACCGGCCAATGCGATGACCAAGCCCACCCCGGCACTCGGCTGCAGCACAGCGATCAATGCCGTCGCGATGGCCAGCACCGCCACAGCGGCACCGAGTGCGCGAACCGCCAAGCGCCCGAGTGAGAACTCGCGGTCGCTCACACCGATCGGACCCAGTTCTCGAGCAGCGCGGCCCCGGCGTCGCCGGACTTCTCCGGGTGGAACTGGGTGGCCGAGAGAGCGCCGTTCTCGACCGCGGCGAGGAACCGGCCGCCGTGATCGGCCCAGGTGAGCAACGGGGCGGCGATGGTGTCGCTGGGTTCGAGCTCCCACTGCTGTGCGGCGTAGGAGTGCACGAAGTAGAACCGGGTCTGGGGATCGATGCCGTCGAACAGCACGCTCTTCTCCGGTGCCTCGACGGTGTTCCATCCCATGTGGGGCAGCACCTCGGCCTGCAAGCGCTCGACCGTTCCCGGCCACTCCCCGCACCCGTCGGCCTCGACCCCGAACTCGACCCCGCGGTCGAAGAGGATCTGCATTCCGACACAGATGCCGAGGACGGGGCGTCCGCCCGCCAGGCGTCGCCCGATGATGCGCTCGCCTTTCACCGCCAGCAGCCCTTCCATGCAGGCGGCGAATGCACCGACACCGGGAACGACCAGCGCTTCTGCATTCAGTGCCTCGTCGAAGTCCGAGGTCACGGTCACATCGGCACCGACTCGGGCGAGAGCCCGCTTCGCCGAGTGCAGATTGCCCGAGCCGTAATCGAGCAACACCACAGAAGTCATGCGGGAAGTCTATCGGGGCGTGGTCTCGCGACGAGCGCCACCGCCGCGACTGCGACCACCGCCGTTGCTGCTGCGGTGAATCCCGCGGTGTAACCCACACTCGTCGCCAGGACACCGAGGGCGAGTGCGCCCGCCCCGGTACCCGCGTCGAAACTGATGTTCCAGACTGCGCTCGCGCTGCTGTATCGGGCCGGACCGGCTGCGTCGAACGCCATCACGAGACTGTCGTTCTGGCACGCGCCGTACCCGATTCCGAACAGGATGGCTGCGACGAAGAACAGCGCAGCGGGCATGCCGCCGAGCGCGGCGATCGCGAACAGAGCGATACCGATTGCCGCCGACACCAACGCCGGAAACACCGAGCGTCCGATCCCGATGCGGTCGGCCACCGACCCCGCGGCGTAACGCCCGACGAGCATCGAGGCACTGACGACGGCCAGTGCTAGTCCGATCATCGCGGCTCGGTTCGATTCGGCGATCGGCAACAGACTGGTGATTCCCCCGTAGGCCGCGGACACCGAGGCCACCACGAGACAGGGCACCAGGAATCGGCGCTTGTCGAGGCGAACTCGCTCGATTCTGGGCGGCTGCGGGGCGGGTCGGGTGGGCGGCAGGAGCGCGACGCCGATCAGGCCTGCGGCGGGCACGAGAGCACCGAGTACGAACACGGCCGTCGGACTCGCCGCGAAAATCACCAGACCCAGTGGCAACGTGACCATCTGAGCCAGAGCGACGGCGATCCCCTGCGCACCCGTGGCCCGGCCGAGCAGCGCTGTCGGAGCGAGCTCGGCGACGATGGCCGCGCCGGCAACCGTCAACATTCCGAAACCGGTGCCCCGCAGCGCGGACACCGCCAGCGCCGGTACGGCATCGACGGAGACGATGAACAGCAGGGCGGGCAACCCGAGAAGCAGACACCCGGCGGCCAGAACCGCGCGGTGGCCGACTCGCATCAACATGCTCGGCACGAACAGCTGAGTGATCACCGTCGTGGCCATGAAGATCGCGGTGCTGGCCGCTGCCACCGCGTCCGATGATCCGGACTGGGACACCGCGAGGGGAACCACCGGGAGCAGTAATCCCCAGCCGCCGAACGATGCCGCGCCCATCGCCATCGCGGCCGGAAGACCACGGACGGAGCTCAGGCCGTTCAACGCACGAGCGCCGATCGACCGGTCACAGACTTCCCTTGGTGGACAGCACACCGGTCACGCGAGGGTCGTACTCGGTGGCCTGGCGCAATGCCCGAGCCACGGCCTTGAACTCGGCCTCGGTGATGTGATGCTGATCCCGGCCGTAGATCACCCGCACGTGCAGCGCGATCCGAGCGTTCGACGCCAGCGTCTCGAACACGTGCTTGTTGATCACCGTGGAGTACGGAACGCCCGGGTAGCCGCCGATGACGGAGTGCACCATGTAATCGGGCTCACCGGTATGCACGCAGTACGGACGACCGGACACGTCGACCGCCGCATGCACCAGTGTTTCGTCCATCGGGATGAACGAATCGCCGAACCGAGTGATGCCGGCCTTGTCACCGAGGGCCTGGCCGAGAGCCTGGCCGAGCACGATCGCGGTGTCCTCGACGGTGTGGTGCGCCTCGATCTCGATGTCGCCCTTCGCTCGCACGGTCAGGTCGAACCGAGCGTGGGTTCCGAGCGCGGTGAGCATGTGGTCGTAGAACGGCACACCTGTGGAGATGTCGACGATGCCGGTGCCGTCGAGGTTCAGCTCCACCGAGATGTCGGATTCCTTGGTGGTGCGCTCGATCTTGGCGATGCGGGGTGCGGGTGTGGTCACTTCGATGCCTCTGCTGTTTCGGTCGATGCGAGTGCTGCGCTGACGGTGAGGAATCGGTCGTTCTCGTGCGCCAATCCGATGGTGACGCGCAGATAGCCGGGAATTCCGACGTCCCGGATGAGCACGCCGTCGTCCAGGTACCGCTGCCAGGTCGCGGCCGCATCGGCGAACCGGCCGAAGAGCAGGAAGTTGGCGTCGGACGGCACCACCTCGTAACCCTGGTCTCCCAGAGCCGCTGCCACCCGATCTCGTTCGGCGGAGAGCTCGGCCACGCTCCCGAGAGTGTCCGAGGCGTGCCGCAACGCCGCTCGTGCAGCCGCCTGCGTGACGACCGAGAGGTGATAGGGCAAGCGCACCAACAACATTGCGTCGACGACGGCCGGGGCAGCCACCAGATATCCCAACCGACCACCGGCGAACGCGAACGCCTTGCTCATGGTTCGGCTGACCACGATCTTGCCGGGGTAGCTCTCGATCAACCCGATGGCACTGGGAGCGGAGGAGAATTCCGCGTAGGCCTCGTCGACCACCACGATTCCCGGTGCGGCATCGAGGATTCGGCGTAGATCCGCCTCGTCGATGCTGTGGCCCGTCGGATTGTTGGGGCTGGTGACGAACACGACGTCGGGCCTGCGTTCTTCGATCGCACCGACGGCGTAGTCGACGTCCAGAGAGAAATCTGCCCGACGCTTGGCCGGAATCCATTCGGTCTGCGTCCCGGAGGAGATGATCGGGTGCATCGAGTACGACGGCACGAATCCGAGCGCGGTGCGATCCGGTCCCCCGAAGGCCTGCAGCAACTGCTGCAGAATCTCGTTGGAGCCGTTGGCCGCCCACACGTTGGCGGTGTCGACGGCGAAGCCGGTCTGCTCGGTGAGGTATCGAGCCAGGTCGGCCCGCAGCGATTCGGCATCGCGATCGGGGTAGCGATGCAGCTGCCCGGCGGCGAGCCGAACGGAGTCGGCTACATCGTCGATCAATGCCTGCGTCGGCGGGTGCGGATTTTCGTTGGTGTTCAACTGAACCGGCACGGTGAGCTGCGGCGCGCCGTAGGGTGATTTGCCGATCAGCGCCTCGCGCAGCGGGAGGTCGTTCAGCGAGATCGACTGTCCCAAAGCATCACTCATGACGCATCACCGGTACGCAACCCTTCGAACCGCAGCCGCACCGCCTCGCCGTGGGCCGGTAGATCCTCGGCGTTGGCGAGCGCAATGACATGCGCCGCGACGTCTTTCAGGGCGGCTTCGCTGTAGTCGACCACGTGGATACCGCGAAGGAACGTCTGCACACTCAGGCCGGACGAGTGGCGCGCGCATCCTGCCGTCGGCAGTACGTGATTGGAACCGGCGCAGTAGTCGCCGAGGCTCACCGGCGACCACGCTCCGACGAACACGGCACCGGCGCTGCGCACCCGGGCTGCGACGTCGGATGCGTCCTTCGTCTGGATCTCGAGGTGCTCGGCGGCGTAGGCGTTGACCACGGCCAATCCCTGCGTGACGTCGTCGACCAGCACGATGCCGGACTGACTGCCGTTCAGCGCGGTGGCCACCCGCTCGGCATGCCGCGTCGATACCATCTGCGCGTTGACGGACTGGTCCACGGCATCGGCCAGTTCGATACTGTCGGTGACCAACACGCTGGCCGCCATCACGTCGTGTTCGGCCTGGCTGATGAGGTCAGCTGCCACGTGAACGGGGTCCGCGGTGGCGTCGGCGAGGATCGCGATCTCGGTCGGTCCTGCCTCGGAGTCGATTCCGACGAGCGAGCGGCACAGTCGTTTGGCGGCGGTGACGTAGATGTTGCCGGGGCCGGTGATGAGATCGACCGGTGCCAACTCGTCGCCGTCGGTGTCGACGCCGCCGTAGGTGAGCAGCGCAACACCCTGGCCGCCGCCGACCGCCCAGACCTCGTCGACGCCGAGCAGCTGGGCCGCGGCCAAGATCGTCGGGTGCGGCAGTCCGCCGAAGTTCTTCTGCGGCGGTGACGCCACCACCAGAGATCCGACGCCTGCGATCTGCGCGGGCACCACGTTCATCACGACCGACGACGGATACACGGCGTTACCGCCGGGCACGTACAACCCGACGCGATCGACCGGGATCCAGCGTTCGGTCACCGTGCCGCCGGGCACCACCTGTGAGGTGTGGTCGGTTCGGCGCTGATCGGAGTGCACCAGACGGGTTCGTTCGATGGCGACCTCGAGGGCGGCTCGAACATCCGGATCGAGCTCGGCGAGGGCCTTGACCAGTTCTTCCTGCGGGACGCGAACGCGATCCGGCCGGACGCCGTCGAACTTCTCACTGAACTCGAGCGCAGCCTCGGTGCCGCGTTCTCGGACGGCGTCGACGACAGGGCGAACCTGATGCAGCACCGAATCGACATCCACTCCGCCTCGGGGAAGTGCGCCGCGTAGTTCGGCGGTGGATGGAGTTCGTCCGCGTAGATCGACGCGGGCGAGCTCGATGCGGGCAGGCATAGTGGGCCCCTTCGTGAAGTCGGTTCGGTGCCGGGGTTCGGTCGAAACAGTGTGGTTCGAACACCCAGGATAGTTCCACCGAATTCGGCTCAGCCCCGCACGTCCCACAGATGATGGATGGGGTCGTGAATGTAGTAGGCGGCCAGTGACTCGACCGAGAAGATCGATCCATCACTTCGTCGACCGGTCCGCTGCCGGTTCTCCGGCGGAACGGCAGCGAAATCGTCCGCGAGGGCGCGCGCAGCGTCACCGAGTTCGGATGCCACCTTCGCTGGGTCCTGTGCATTGTAGTTCTCGGCCAGCGCCGTTTCGTCCTGGTCCCAGTTGGCGAACTCGGGATCGTCTTCGGCCAACACCAACGCCAGCCGGGTGCGGAAGATGCGGTGCGCGTCACGTACGTGCGCGGCGTACTCGAGTGCGGACCACGTCGAGTCGTCGGGGCGCAGTGCTGCGTCGTCGCGCTGCAGCACCGCCTCCCAACGCTCGACGTCGGCGCGGATGAGGTCCGGGATGTCGTCGTACACGACGGCGCTCGAGTCGAACCCGCAGTCCGGGCACGCTCGCTCGAGTACCCAGGTCCAGTTCTTGGTATCGGGATCGATCGGCATGCCGGTCAGAATAGATTCGGGTCAGGCGTAGCGAGCAGCGAGGTTGTGCAGCGTGCTCGTGATGCCCTGCGCGTTCTTCTGCGGCATCTTGAACAGCTCGAGCATTTTCGGGACCTTGGCGGTGCCGTACTTGAAGCTCTCGGTGACCGTGGTCAGGCCCGGCTGCTTCTCCTCGAACTCCCAGCGCCAGCTGTGCCCCATCGGATGCTGCCACTCGACGACCTTGTGCCGATCGGCGTCGACGAACTCGGTGACGGTGCTGGTGATCTTGTAGGGCACGCCGTACTGCTTCATGCCGACGGAGAATTTCGCACCGGTGCTGAGTCGATCGGGGCCGCGCACAGTGTCCTTGACGGTGCCGGATCCGTCGAGCTCGCCGTGCCGCTTCGGATCGGCCACCATGTCGAACAGTTCGGACGCCGGTGCCCGCACCTCGGTCTGACGGGTGACGTGCTGCGGGCCTGTGTCAATGGTTCTGATGTCTGCCATGTCCGCGGTCTACCCCACAGCGCCCGGTTCGACACACCTACCGGGCCGAATCGGAGTTGACGGCCGTAGTTCAATGAACCCATGTCCTGGTCAGTGTGGCTCGCCTTTCTCGGCGCGAGCATCGTCATCAGTCTCTCCCCTGGCGCCGGTGCCATCGCGTCGATGTCCACCGGGCTCCGCTACGGCCTGCGCCGCGGATACTGGAACATCTTCGGGCTGCAGATCGGTCTGCTGATTCAGATCGGCGTCGTCGCCGTCGGACTGGGAGCCGTTCTGGCGAGCTCGACGCTGGCCTTCTCCGTCATCAAATGGTTCGGCGTCGCATACCTGGTCTACCTCGGAGTTCGACAGTGGCGGGCAGCCCCGACCGAGGTCGCCGACGCCCCGGCAGTAGCCGACCGTGGCACGACGATGCTCGCCCGAGGCTTCCTCGTCAACGCCAGCAACCCGAAAGCCGTCGTTTTCATGGTCGCGGTGCTCCCCCAGTTCCTCGATCCGACACGGCCTCTCGTCGTCCAGTACCTGCTGATCGCCGCCACGATGGTCGCGGTCGACATGCTCGTGATGACGGGGTACACCTCGCTGGCGTCGCGGGTGTTGCGCTTGATGAAATCCCAGCGTCAACAGAAGACGATGAATCGCACGTTCGCCGGGCTGTTCTTTGCCGCCGCAACGTTTCTGGCGACCGTCCGGCGGGTGACTCCGTGAGGAAATATCGCGTGATCATGAAGAATGCCCTCGGCGGCGACCCGATTCCACTGGGACTGTTCGACACACTTCTGGAGGCCAACACCTGGATCCAGGACGTCGGCAAACGGGACGAGCACGAACTGGGCACCTATTCCGTCGAAGTTGTCGACGAGTGAGCGGACGGTGTCCGTGTTCGAGTGGTGACACGTTCGATGCCTGTTGCGAGCCGTATCTGCGCGGGGATGCGAGCGCGCCGACGGCGGAGAAGCTGATGCGATCGCGATTCACCGCGTTCGCCGTCGGCGATGTGGCCTATCTTCGCGCATCGTGGCATCCCAACACCGCACCGGCCGAGCTGGAATTGGACCCCGACCAGCGGTGGTATCGACTCGACATTCTCGCGACCGACGCCGGTGGCATGTTCGACGACGCGGGAACGGTCGAGTTCCGCGCTCGGTACAAGCATCCCGACGGGGCGGGCTCGATGAGTGAGGTCAGCCGATTCGCCCGCATCGACGGCCGGTGGCTCTACCTCGACGGGATCGTCTCGCGTTAGAGGTTGCGCAGCTTGGTCGGTCGGTTGCCCGAGGTGCGACGCGCTTCCTGCTTTTCCTTGATGCGTTCGGCATCCTTGCGCACCTGAATCTGGGTGCGACGCTCGCGAACGAGCCACTGGGGCGGGCTGGCGACGAGTTCGTCGATTGCCTCGGTGGTCAGCGCTTCGGTGACACCGCCGCGGGCCAGCCCCGCGATGGACACGCCGAGCTTCTTGGCGATGACGTCGCGGGGGAAGGGTCCGTTGGTCTGCAGGTCGGTCAACCACTGCGGCGGATCGCTGCGCAGTGCGTCCAGGTCGGACCGGCTGATCATCGAGTTCTGGAATTCTTCGGGTGCTGCGGGAAGGTAGATGCCGAGCTTGTTCGCCGCGGTCAATGGCTTCATGGTCTGCTGTTTGTTCTCCGGGCTCACCGGACCAGCTTATCCGGCCGTCGGCGCTCTCGACGCCACCGTCCCTCACTGCCCTCCTCGTCCCATAGGCTCGACATCGTGAACATCGATGTGCAGACACTGCGCTGGTACGCGGCGGTGGCGCAGCAACTGCATTTCGCGCGCGCTGCTCGGTCGCTCGGAATCTCGCGGATCCGCTTGAGCAAGACGATCGTGGAACTCGAAGAACAGCTCGGCGTCGACCTGTTCGTGCCCGGGGCATCCCCCACCGAGCTCACCGCCGAAGGCCGCGATCTGCTCGAGCGGGCGCTGGTGGAGATCGCCGAGGACGATCGGCTCTCGGAACTCGCGCAGGTCGCTGCGGCAGAGCCGACGACCTTCACCATCGGATACGCCGAAGGCGTGACGCTGACGAAGTGGACACGCATCTGGGCGGATCGGTTCCCCGACGTCACGCTGTCCGTGGTGGCGACGACGCCGCAGACACAGGTGTCGGCCCTGCGCGACGGAACGGTCGATGTGAGCTTCGTTCGTCCGCCGATCGATCGCGATGGGCTCAACGCGATCGGTCTGTACCAGGAAGTGCAGGTGGTGGTGGTCCCGAAAGACCACGCGGTCGCCGCATTCGATTCGGTCACCGCGACCGATCTCGCCGACGAGCATCTGCTCGCCGAACCAGCGACCGTGCCCGAATGGGCAGCGGTGGCAACCGAACTCGTTTCCGGGAATCGACCGGGACTGCCGCCGATGAATTCCGTTGCCGAGACGTTCGAGTACGTGGCCGCCGGGCTCGGGGTGGCGATCGTGCCGCACTCGGTCGCCCGATTCAACGCCCGCAAGGACCTCGTCTACCGCCCGGTGACCGATGTCGAGCAGTCACAGATTGCACTGGCCTGGGTCGCCGAACGCGAGGACGACCGCATCGAGGAATTCATCGGTATCGTCCGCGGCCGCTCGACCCGCAGTTCACGCGGACCGTCGGACGAGGCACCGGTCAAGAAGAAGAAAGCGCACCCCTCCAAACCCGCTCGCCCCGTTGCCAAGACGAAGACGAGCGCTCGACGCAGCGGGAAGCGTCGCTGACGTCTGCATCTCGCTCCGCCCCGAATCCATGAGAACGCGTGTTCGAAAGCGTGTCGGTGGGTGGCGATAGATTCTGTTCATGCTTTCGGGGGACGGCGGATCAGGGGTGGACGGCATCGAGACGGTGCCGCCCGCCCCCGAGGTGCCCGATCCCGAACTGTCTGCGCTGGTCGTCCGGATCGAGTCCGCGGTCGCGGAGTTGGCCGGGCAGGCGTCGGTGTCGTGGTCGAACGCCGACCGGCGCGCGGTGATCCAACGGATGGAGATGCTGACCAGATCCCTGACCGCGTACTCGTACACCTGGCTCAACGAGCTGATCTCTCAGCACGGCCTCGATGTGTATCCGGGATCGGTGCCGTCGTCGGTGGCGTGGATGCTGAGGATCACCCCGCGAGCAGCCGGAGCACGGGTGCGTCTGGCTGCGGAATTGGGTGACCGCACCGCCTTCTCCGGTGAAGTGCTGCCGCCGTTGCTGCCGCACACTGCTGCTGCGTTGCGGGCGGGGTTACTCGATGCCAAGCATGTGCAGATGATCCGCGAGTTCTTCCGCCATCTGCCCCGGGATGTCGATCCGCAGACCCGCGATCTCGCCGAACAGCAATTGGTGACAGAGGCGAAGAAGTTCCGGCCCGACGACTTCGCGCCGGTCGTCGCGCATTTGGACTCGATTCTCCACCCCGACGGCGACCACGACGACGACGGAAAGCCGAGGCCACGGAAGCGGCGGGATGCGTTCTTCTACCTCGGCGAGCAGGGTGCCGACGGTATGTCGGAAGGAAAGTTCTGCGTCGACCCCGAACTACGCGCCTACCTCGAAGCCTTGTTCTCCAAAGCCGCGAAACCGGGCATGTACAACCCCGCCGACGGTAACCCGATCGTCGACGACGAGACCGACAGCTCTTCCGGCGGCAAGAACAGCACGAACCTCGGGGCTGCGAGCGACGGTACGCGTCCCGATCCTGCAGCAGCCGAACCGGATTCGCCCACACCGGGTGGCGTCTGCGATACCGACACCCCACCGCTACCGGAGCCCGAAGACGGGTGGTCAGGAAATGCGGGACTGTGGGACGGCGGTTCATTCGACGACGGCGACGATCCCTGCGACGGTGACGGCCGGTGCGGTGACGGCCTCGACTGTGGTTGCTGCACAGGGCACGACGACACCACAGAACCAGAGGACACTGCTGAGCCCGACGACACAGTCGATGCCGATACCGACGGCGACGAAGCGCTGGGTAAGGCTGCAGCACGCGACGCTGCCGCCGCGCGGGATATCCGCACCCAACGCGAACGCCAGCACGACGCCCTCAAACTCGCGCTCCGGCACACCCTGGCCTCCGGGACACTCGGCACCCACCGCGGCCTTCCCGTCACCGCCATCGTCACCATGACCCTCAAAGACCTCGAAGCCGGCTGCGGCTACGCCATGACCGCCACCGGATCACGGGTGTCGATCCGCGATGCGATCCGCATGGCCTCGCACGCCCACCACTACCTGACGATCTTCGACGACCACGGCCGAGCCCTGTACCTCGGCCGCTCCAAACGCATCGCCTCCGCCGACCAACGCATCGTGCTCATCGCCCGCGACCGCGGCTGCAGCTTCCCCTCCTGCACCCGCCCTGCAACCTGGTGCCAAGCCCACCACGTCACCGACTGGAACACCGGCGGCAACACGGACATCGACGGATTGACCTTCGGCTGCGACATGCACCACGCACTCGTCGGCACCGGCCCCGGCAAGTGGGCCACCACCAAACCGGAGCAGGACACCGGTACCCGGGCCGCACCCTCTGGCACCCACCCGCCGGAATGGACCCCACACGCCGAGGCCTGATCAACCACGCCCACCACCCAGAAGAAGTCCTCTACCCACCCGACAACCACAACCACAACCACAACGACACCGGCGACGAAGAACCACGACAACCCGCCTGACGATCCATATCACCGTCAGGGCGCAGCCCTGCCGTCGAACCGGCCCGAATCAGCGGGCCGGATGACGCTGTCGATGGCGAATCAGAACCGCGATTCCGAGCCCCACCAGTATCACCAGCAGTGAAGCTGCGATGGTGAGGGAAGCGTCGATGGCCAGAAACAGAATGAGAAGCAACGCTGCTGCCAGGAAATAGACTGCTGCGAAACGTGGAGTCCACAGGACGGAGTCCATTCCCACCTCCTTGCGCGTACGAACTACGTGTCGTTACCGAAGGTAACTGAAGGGAGCCGGGAGCACTAGAGGCCCAGGCCCCGCAGTCGGTCGATTTCACGACGATCGCGCTTGGTGGGCCTGCCTGCCCCTCGATCACGCCTCGGTACGGAAGCCAGAACTTCTTTCGGTGGCGGCGGCGGACTGCGATCGATCAAGCACTCGGGAACGACCGCTGCGCCTACTCGTTTGGTGATGGCCCGCACCACGACGACGATCTTCTCGACTCCGTCGGCCCGCAGTCTGATCTCGTCGTCCGGGCCGATGCGATGCCCGGGTTTGGCGGGAGTTCCGTTGACGCGGACGTGCCCGCCGCGGCAGGCAGCAGCCGCCGCAGACCGCGTCTTGAACAACCGAACCGCCCAGATCCAACTGTCGAGGCGGACGCTCTGAACTTCCATCTTCGAAAGAATTCCTCACATTGCGAGGCTCGACTACATGTCCAGGCCGAGGTCGAGCACTGTGACCGAGTGTGTCAGACCGCCAACCGCAAGGAAGTCGACCCCCGTACGCGCGTAGTCCCGTGCCACGTCGACGGTCAGGCCACCCGAGGATTCCAGCTTCGTCTGCGGCGCGAACGTGTCGCGGCGCTGCACCGCCATCTGTGTCTGCCAGAGCGGAAAGTTGTCCAACAGAACTAGTTCCACGTTCTCCGCCAGTACCTGGTCGAGTTGCTCGAGGCTGTCGACCTCGACCTCGCATGCGATGTCGGGAGCCGCGGCCCGCACTGCGTTCAACGCAGCGACGACCGAACCGGCTGCCGCCACGTGATTGTCCTTGATGAGCGCGGCATCTCCCAGACCCATCCGGTGATTGACGCCCCCGCCGGCGCGAACGGCATACTTCTGCAGTGAACGCAGTCCCGGCAACGTCTTTCGGCTGTCCCGGATCTTGCACTCGGTGTCGGCGACCTCGGCGACCCAGCCGGCCGTCGCAGTGGCGATTCCCGAAAGATGACAGACGATGTTGAGCATCGTGCGTTCGGCGGTGAGCAGACCTCGAGTCGGGGCTTCGACCGTCAGAACGGCCTGTCCCGGTTCGACGTCGGATCCATCCTCGATGCGATGCACGACGGAGTATCCGCCGCTTCCGATCACCTCGTCGAGAACCAGGAGGCCGACATCGATTCCGGCCACCGTGCCGAATTGGCGCGAGACCACCGACGCCGTGGCGACGGCGTCCTCGGGAACCGTTGCCAGCGTGGTGATGTCGGGTCCGTACCGCAGGTCCTCGTCGAGGGCGGTCCTGATCAGTGCGAGAACCTCGTCTCGGTCGACGCCCGGGTTCACCTCGTTCGGGGAATCGGTCATGTCAACGTGCTCCCGTCATCACATCGTCGTTCACTATCGTCAACCGTCCATCGAGATCTCGTTCGACGAAGAGACTGCGGCGCTGCGCCGGATCGCTCTCCGGCGCATCGCGTCGGGTATGACACCCTCTGCTCTCGCGCCGCTCGGACGCGGTCAGCACGATCACCTCCGCCGCAGCGGTCAACGCTGCGTCCTCGACCGCGCGCGCATCCACGGGCGGTTCCGATACCACGCCGTGCTCCAGAACACGTTGCGCTGCAGCAAGACCCGTTGCATCCCGTACGACGCCGACCTCGGCGGTCATGGAGCGCTGCAGCACCGCGCGGTCGATACGGCGGTAGGTGGGCAGTGCGATATCCGAGATGCTGCCGGTGCGGCCGACCCGTTCGGCAGCCACGTAGGCCGCACGCTCACCGACGACGAGACCCTCGAGCAGACTGTTCGACGCCAACCTGTTGGCACCGTGCAAGCCGGTGCGCGCCACTTCGCCCGCGGCCAGCAGGCCGGGGACCGAGGTACGTCCGGCCGTATCCGTCGCCACGCCCCCGCACGAATAGTGCGCTGCCGGTGCCACCGGAATCAGGTCCGTCGCCGGATCGAAGCCGGCCTCCAGGCACGAGGCGGTCACGGTCGGGAACCGTTCGTGGACGCGTTCGACCGTGCGGGCGTCCAGCAAAACGTGGTCGTCACCGCTGTCGTGCAGCAATTCGGCGATGGCGCGGGACACCACGTCGCGTGGCGCGAGGTCACCAAGCGGGTGCACCTCCGCCATGAACGCACGACCGGTGACGTCGACCAAGCGGGCTCCCTCTCCTCGCACTGCCTCGCTGATCAACGGGCGGCGGCCCGTCGACCCGGCGGCGAACAGAACCGTCGGATGGAACTGCACGAACTCCAGATCCGCGATCCGCGCACCGGCGTCGAGTGCGAGTGCGATGCCGTCGGCCGTCGCGCCGGGCGGGTTGGTGCTGCACGAGAAGAGCTGCCCCAGTCCGCCGGTGGCGAGCAGCACCGTCGGGCAATGAACGACGCCGACGCCGCGAGGTCCACGCACGAGGAGACCGACAACCTCTCCGTCGGTGGTCAGCACCCGCAGTGCGGTCGTGTCGAACTGCACCGTGGGCACCGACGCGTCCAGCGTGCGCTGCACCTCAGCCCCGGTCGCATCTCCCCCGGCGTGAACGATGCGACGAACGCTGTGGCCACCCTCGCGGGTCCGTGCCACCTCGCCGTCAGCCGCCAGGTCGAACTGCGCGCCCGCAGCCTCGAGCGAGGTGATCGCCGCGCGTCCGCCGGACACGATGGAGCGCACCGCGTCCTCGTCGCACAAACCGGCACCGGCAACACAGGTGTCGGCCACATGCGATTCGATCGAGTCCTCGAGCTCGGGACCGACGACCGCAATTCCACCCTGGGCGTACTGCGTTGCGGTGTCGGTGGACTGTCCCTTGCTGACGGTCACCACCCGCAGGCCGCGGGCCGTCGCGGTGCGCGCCGCGGTGAGTCCGGCAATTCCACCGCCGACGACGACCAGATCGGCCGTGGTTTCCCACGCGACCGATGGATTCACTCGCCGCCGCCCGGGGTGCCGATCTCGATCATCCGCTGCACCGACTTGCTCGCGATGTGCGCGGTCTCGAGGTCGACGTGCACCTCGTCGCGTCCTTCGACCAGGCAGCGCAGCAGAGCCGCAGGGGTGATCATCTTCATGTAGCCGCACGATGCGCGGTCGTTCACAGCGAGGAAGTCGACCTCGGGTGCAGCCATCCGCAACTGATGCAACATGCCGATCTCGGTGGCGACGAGAACCTGCTTGGACGCCGTGGTGCGCGCAGCGTCGAGCATGCCGCCGGTGGAGAGAATCTTCACCTTGTCCGCCGGTACGAATCCCTCGCCTGCGAGGTACAGAGCCGAAGTGGCGCAGCCGCATTCGGGGTGGACGTACAGTTCTGCGTCCGGGTGGGTGCGAGACTTCTCGGCCAACTCGTCGCCGTTGATACCGGCGTGCACGTGGCATTCTCCGGCCCAGATGTGCAGGTTTTCGCGTCCGGTGACGCGCTTGACGTGCGCGCCGAGGAACTGATCGGGCAGGAACAGGATGTCGCGGCCCGGATCGATCGACTCGACCACCTCGACGGCGTTCGACGAGGTGCAGCAGATGTCGGTCAGCGCTTTGATCTCGGCGGTGGTGTTGACGTACGAGACGACGACGGCCTCCGGGAAATCCGCCTTCCATTCGCGGAGTTGCTCTGCGGTGATGGAATCCGCGAGGGAGCAACCGGCGCGCTGATCGGGGATGAGGACCGTCTTCTGCGGGCTCAGGATCTTCGCTGTCTCGGCCATGAAGTGGACGCCGCAGAACACGATCGTGTCCTCGGACACCTCGGCGGCGATGCGCGAGAGTGCGAGCGAGTCACCGACATGATCGGCGACATCCTGGATCGCAGGCAGTTGGTAGTTGTGTGCGAGCAGCGTCGCACCACGCAGATCGGCGAGCCGTCGGACCTCGGCGGCCCATTCCGGCGTCGCCTCGACTCCCCCGTAGCCACCGGCTCCGTCGACGATGTCGCGAACTCCGGCGAATGCCGAGTCCAGGGTGTTCACCCGGGTAGCGCTGCTGGTCATGACGGTTCTCCTTCACCGATCATCCGGTCGTCGGTGACCGAATTTCCTCCGAGGGAGTTTTCGACCTATGATCGAAAACATGATTCATCGTAGCACCGTCCACGAAGTCCTCATTGCGGTGTTCCAAGTTCGAACCTTTTCCGACCCCGATGCCCCGGAATTGGCGGTACTGCTGTGGCAGCGCGCGCTCGATCCCGAGGCCGGGACCTGGTCGCTACCCGGAGGCACCCTGCGCGACGACGAGAACCTCGCCACCTCCGCTCGGCGTCAGCTCGCGGAAAAGGTCGACGTGCGCTCGGTGGCACACCTCGAGCAACTGTCCGTCTTCAGCGAACCCGAACGTGTGCCGGGAGATCGGCGGATCGCGTCGACCTTCCTGGGCCTGGTGCCGATCTCGGCCGAGCCGACACTCCCCTCCGACACGGCTTGGCACCCGGTTTCCGCACTGCCCCACATGTCGTTCGATCACGGAACCGTCGTCGCGCACGCGAGACATCGACTGGTCGCGAAACTCTCGTACACCAACATCGGATTCGCACTCGCGCCGGTCGATTTCGCGATCTCCTCGCTGCGCGAGATCTACGGTGCCGCACTCGGATATCAGGTCGACGCCACCAATCTGCAGCGCGTACTGAGCAGGCGTGGTGTCATCGAACCCACCGGACGACGCGCGCCGTCGGGCAAGGCAGGTGGACGACCGCCTGCACTGTTCCGCTTTGCCGACAACAGCATTCGAGTCACCGACGAGTTCGCCGCATTGCGCCCACCGCAGACGTGAACCGCTGCGGTCAGTCGACCCGATTCGAGTCGAACGACGGCGGCGGCGGGGAGAACTCGACATCGAGGTCGTCCGGTTCGGGATCGGTGTAGTGCAGATTGTCGTTGGGATTCATCGCCGCCAGCAGCAGGATCACCAGCGATGCCATCAGCGCCTGAACGATCAGCACCAGCGGAGTGTCGATGCTCGGCGCAACAGTGACGATCGACCCGACTGCAGGGTCGGCGGCCTTCGGAAACCGAAGAGCAGCAATCCCGTTGCCCACCAGGAGAGCAGCGACCGAACCTGCGAGAGCGCCGACGAAGATCGCACCGAACAGCCGCGGACCTCGCTCCGACTTCCACAGCCACCACCCGATCGGGATGACGAGACCCAGGGCCAAGGACACGAAGGAGAAGAGCGCGAGGCCGTCGAAGCGGTGCAGACTCTCACCGGTCAGTGCGGCCCCACGGTCCTGCGCCACCACGAGCAGCTGCTGCGCCGGTGCCAAGAATCCCCACAACATCCCGCCCAGAGCCGACACTGCCACCGAGACTCCGACAACCACCGACAGCACACGAACGGTACTGGTCCGCGGTGGGACTTCGAGAACGTCCGACATGACCACCTAGCGCCTACCCGTCGCGGCCGAGTCGACGAGACCGTGACGCGAGCACAGCGATGTCCACCCGTCGGGGACGATCTGGACCACCATGCGGCGTCCGCATTCTGCGCAGAACCGCGGCGGCTCCAGCCCGAGCCGGACGGCGACCGACAACGAATCCGCGCCCATCTCGGCTCGGGATTCGACAGGCAGGCCGGTGTACGGGTCGTAGTGGGTCTCGCTCGTCATTCGACCCACCCTAATACGCCCATCAGATAGTCGAGTTGAGCGCTTTGATCGGCATCTGCAGCTCGCCGAGAAGGTCGAGGTCCTGCTCTGCCGGACGACCGAGCGTCGTCACGTAGTTGCCGACGATGACCGCATTGATGCCGCCGAGAATTCCCTGCTTCGCACCCAGATCACCGAGAGTGATCTCGCGGCCGCCGGCGAACCTGAGAATCGTGCGCGGCAGGGCGAGACGAAACGCAGCGACAGCGCGCAGAGCATCCGATGCCGGCAGCACGTCGAGGTCTCCGAACGGGGTTCCCGGCCGGGGGTTGAGGAAGTTCAGGGGCACCTCGTCGGGTTCGAGTGCGGTGAGATCGGCTGCGAACTCGGCCCGCTGCCCGAGCGTCTCCCCCATGCCGAGAATTCCGCCGCAGCACACCTCCATGCCTGCCTCGCGCACCATCTTCAGGGTGTTCCACCGCTCCTCCCAGGTATGGGTGGTCACCACGTTCGGAAAGTACGAGCGAGAGGTCTCGAGATTGTGGTTGTAGCGATGCACACCCATTGCCGCGAGCCGATCGACCTGATCCTGATCGAGCATGCCCAACGAGCAGGCGATATCGATCTCGACCTCGTTCCGAATGGCCTCGATACCCGCGGCGACCTGCGCGAGCAACCGATCGTCCGGTCCGCGCACCGCGGCGACGATGCAGAATTCCGTCGCTCCGGTCTTCGCGGTCTGCTTCGCAGCTTCCACCAGCGAGGGGATATCGAGCCACGCAGCTCGGACCGGGGAGGCGAAAAGCCCGGACTGCGAACAGAAGTGGCAGTCCTCGGGGCACCCGCCGGTCTTGAGGCTGACGATTCCTTCCACCTCGACCTCGGGCCCGCACCACTTCATCCGCACCTCGTGGGCCAACAGCATCGTCTCCTCGAGACGGTCGTCACCGAGCTCGAGAACCTCGAGAACCTGAGATCGATCGAGCGCGGTGCCGTCGCCGAGCACCTGTGTACGCGCCGTGCGCAAAATGTCCATTCCGGGTCCCCTCGTCGTCGAACGGCATCGAAATTGAACACCGTTCAAGTTGAACGGCGTTCACGTTAGGCACCGCGCTCGGCTACTGTCAAAGCGACGCGGCGTCGAACGACAGGGGGAAGTACGTGCAACTGAACAGGCAGGACGTCCTGGACGGCGCGATCGCCATTCTCGACGAGTACGGCCTGGCAGACCTGACGATGCGCCGTCTGGCGACGTCACTGCACGTCCAGCCGGGCGCGCTGTACTGGCACTTCCCCAACAAACAGACGCTGCTCGGTGCCATCGCCGACCACATACTCTCGGGTGCCGATGCACCGTCCACCGAGGATTCGTGGGACGCACAGATCGCTCAGATCGCGCACCGACTGCGCGACGCGCTTCTCTCCCGACGCGACGGTGCCGAATTGGTGGCCGCGACCTACGCGTCGAGGCTGACCACCAACCACATTCGCGAACGCATTGCCGCCGTGTGCATTCGAGCAGGACTGCCGCGACGCGACGCGGAACTCACCGCCGACACATTGCTGTACTACATCCTCGGTCAGACCGTGGACGAGCAAGCGCGGCTTCAGATGGATTCCGCCGGAGCCCTCACGCCCGACGCGTCGCCGCTTTTCGAGAGTCCAGATCCGACGAGCAGATTCGATTTCGGACTGAAACTCTTTCTCGACGGGGTACGCCACACCGCGGTGAACCGCATCCGCCGCTGATCGATCAGAATTCGGCGAAGACGATCCGCTCGTTCCCGTTGTCCAGGGTCATGGTTCCGCCGTCCCGCGACCACCGTGGCGAGGAGGTCAGGAACGCCGACAGCCACCGGTCCTGCTCCATGATCGCCTCCGGGCAGGCCACGCGCGTCGACCCGAGAGAGTCGATGGTGATTCTGCCCTGCGAGGTGTCCACGGTGCCGAACAACCTGTTGCACCCCGCCTCGGCCGAGATCCGGTCGTCGACGAATTCGAGCCTGACCGTCGTTCCGGCGACCGGCGTGTAGGAGTCGGGTGCATCGACCGACGAGTACGTCTTGCCCGCCGGGAATTCGCCGTACGAGTCGGCACACCCAGAAGCCACCACGCTCGCGCCGAACGCGAGAGCGAGCAACGCGCGCCGCGCGTCAGCCACCGAAAATCGGCCCCAGACCGGCCGCACCGGCATTTCCGCGGGACGCGAACGGGTTGTCGTGCACCATGTACGTCCAGGTCGACGTCGGTCGACGCAAGCCGGCTTCGTCCAGATCGATTCCCTCCGAGGTGATCTCGGCCGACTCGAACGTCGCGTGCGAGAGATCCATCGCCTTGGAGGACACCGTCTTGAACGCCTCGACAGCGATCCGGTGATACTCGTCCAGCGGGTTCTCCCGCCCCAGTGCGCGCAGGTGGATGCTCTCCCGTACGTCGGCGAGGTGCGCGAGGTAGTCCGACCACGACCGATCGAGGTGGTACAGGACGATCTGGCGGGCGACCTCGATCAGAGTCTCCTCGGACACGGTCTCGCGCAACTCCTTCGAGCGCGCCGGTGCGTGCTGCTCGAGCAGCGTCAGTGCCTCGTCGGAGTCGAGCAACGTGGCCCGGCGGCGATCGAGGATCTCACGGTGCTGAGCCGTCAGCTGGTTGTAACGCCACGTGCGCGAATGTATTTCGAGCATCTGGCCCTCGGCGATGCGTTGCGCATGATCGACACGGTCGGCCGCAGCAGCCGAGGTGAAGAGGCCGCTCTCGTCGATGCCTTTCGGGGCATCCTTGTCGCCGATGTTGTTCTTGACGACGTCGTCCTCCCAACTGCCGAAGAACAGCGACCGGCCGGGGTCTCCCTGCCTACCTGCACGTCCTCGGAGCTGATTGTCGAGTCGCTCGGTGGTGTGGCGACCGGTGCCGAGAACGAACAGTCCGCCGAGCTCGGCAATCCGTTCGCGGTCGGTGCCGTCGGGACCACCGAGCTTGATGTCGGTTCCACGTCCGGCGATCTGCGTCGAGACCGTCACCGCGCCGTGTACGCCCGCCGCAGCGATGACCGCCGCCTCTTCGGCGTCGTTCTTGGCATTGAGCACCACCACCTCCACGCCCGACGCGGTGAGCGTCGAGGCCAGCGCCTCGGACTCTGCGACGTCGTGGGTGCCGATGAGGATCGGCTGACCGGTCTCGTGGATCTCCTTCACCTGCAGCGCAATTGCAGCGTTCTTGTGCTCGATCGTGTCGTACACGCGGTCGACTTCGTCGACGCGCACCGTGGGAACGTTGGGCTCGATGATCGAGACTCCGAGGCCGTAGAACGTGCGAAGCTGCTCCCCCGCCGCCATGGCGGTACCGGTCATACCGCACACCGTCGCGTATCGATTGATCAACGCCTGCACGGTGATCGTGTCGAGAATTTCACCGGTCTCGGTGGGAGCGAGCCCCTCCTTGATCTCGACCGCAGCCTGCAATCCATCCGGCCATCGCTGCAGTTCGGCCACCCGGCCACGCGAGGCGTTGATCAACTGCACCCGTCCGTCACGGACGATGTAGTCGACGTCGCGCTGGACCAGCACCTGGGCGTGCAGTGCCACGTTGACCGCCACCAATGTCGTCCCGACGTGATGTTCGGAGTACAGGTCGATACCGCCCAGCTCCTTCTCCATCCGCAGTGCGCCCTCGTCGGTGAGGAACACGTTGCGTCCTTCGGCATCGGTGTCGAAATGAACTCCCTTGTCCAGCAATCGGACTGCATCCATGACCGTCGAGGTCGAGACGTCGCCGGAGACCGAACCGGCCAACACCAGCGGAACGAGCGCCTCGTCGACCAGTACGGAATCGGCCTCGTCGATCAGGGCGACGTCCGGCACGGGTGCCACCAGATCGTTTCGGTCGTTCACCAGATGATCACGCAGAACGTCGAACCCGATCTCGTTGACCGAGGCATAGGTGATGTCGCAGGCATAGGCGGCGCGCCGCTCGGATGCGGTCGACGACTCGCCGATGGAACCGACGGTGATACCGAGGGACTCGAACAGTGGCTGCATCCATTGCGCATCACGTTGCGCGAGAAAGTCGTTGACCGAGATGACGTGCACCGAACGCCCGGACAGCACGTATCCGACGGCAGCGATGGCACCGGCCAACGTCTTGCCCTCGCCGGTTGCCATCTCCACCACGTCACCGGCGAGCAATCGCACGGCACCGTGCAACTGAACGTCGAAGGGCCGAAGCTTCAGGGCACGCTCGCTCGCCTCGCGCGTCAACGCCAGGTACCGAGGGACATCGAGACGGTCGGCATTGTCGACCCGCAGCGCGGTCGCCTCGGTCGCCAACTCGCTCGCGCTCAGGGCAGCAGCCCATTCCGCATGCTCCTGGGCCCGGTCGACGCGTCGACGCGAGGTGCTCTGCGCCTTCTGCGCCGAGCGGCCGAGTACGCGCCAGAATCGGTCGGAGCCCAAAGCCATCTGTTATCCCTACCTGAGAAAGAAGAACCGTTCCCACCCACAGTACCGAGTGCGGCTCCGCCCAGCTCTAGGCATCGAGCGGGGTCGTCACCGCAATCCGACGCGTGCCGTCGTCCAGCGTCACCACCTGATAGGCGTTGCGCTCGGTTCCCACCGGCGAACCGTCGGAGTCGAGGTTCTCCAGCAGAAGATGCCCGACCCAGATACCCGGCACCTGCGCCTCGGTGACGATGTCGCGCGCCCGCACCCCCTGTATTCCGCGCGACCGATAGTAGGTCTGCCCCTGCCGAAAGAACTCTCGGGTCTGCTGCGGCTCGGCGATCGCCGCACACCCCCGCGCCGTGACGGCCAGAGCCGGATAGTTGTAGATATTCGCCAGACCGTCGAGATCGCCCGAGGTCAAGTACCCCGTGTAGCGGGCGAAGAAGCTGTCGATCGATTCGGTGTCAGGTGTCATATCGACAACGGTAGGACCCAATCCCGTCAGGGCAGTGTCGGGAATCGGGAAGAATTCGGACGGTGCCGAAGGACAACGCGCCCCGATCGCTCGACAGCGCACTCACCTTGCGCCGCGTCGCGCGTCAGCAGCGGATCGTGGAATGGCTGGGGTCGGCGGCTGCGCCGTTGACCTCACCCGAACTCGCGCAACGGCTCGGGGTTTCCGTGCGCACCGTCGAACGCGACCTTGCCCGGTTGCGTGAGTCCGGGGTTCCCATCGATGCGGTACCGGGTGTGCACGGCGGATCTCGACTGGCAAGCGTCGCCGCGCCCCGGCCGGTGCGGTTGACCGCCCCCGAGATAGCAGCACTCATCGCCAGCCTCGCCGCCCTGGGACCCAGCGAAACCGACAGTGCCGCATCGGCAATGATCGCTCTGGTCGAGGCATTGACGACCGACTGACCCGGGGTTGCCTTAGTCGTCGAGCTGCAATCGTTGGATGTGGCAATCGGCAGTTGTGGCGATTTTCGACGATCGAGACGGCCCGACACAGGCGATTCGCTGCGCAGTTCGGTGGGCTGTCACTGTTCCTGGCTCTTGGAGGTGCGAGGCCCCCGTTTCACAATTGCGCAACCAACGCAGGCAGCCCCGTCGCAGCCGTGGTACGCCACCGGTGATCGGCCATGTCCGAGACCTCGGTCTCGACCGGGTTGATCTCCACCACCGTCGCTCCGGCGCTGCGAGCGATCGCAGGCAGTCCGGCGAACGGGTACACAACTCCGGACGTGCCGACCACGAGAACCAGGTCGGCATGTCGGACGGCATCCTCGGCCGCCTCCCACGCGGCCTCGGGAAGCGATTCGCCGAACCACACCGCACCCGGCCTGATCAGCCCGCCGCACAGCGGGCACTCCGGCGGCGGAACCCGCTGGTCCGCCTCGGCAGGTGCGTCCGCGGCATCGTCGAACTGCGCCCGCGTTCCACAATCGCTGCAGTACGGCTCGAACAGTGACCCGTGCACGTGCGAGAGAACCGTGGCCCCCGCCCTCTCGTGCAGGTCGTCGACATTCTGAGTGGCGATGTCGACGTGCGCCCGCTGCTGCCATTGCGCGAGTGCCACGTGACCGGCGTTGGGCTCGGAGCGTCGGACCAATTCGGCCCGCCATCGATACCAGCCCCACACCAGATCGCTGTCGGCCGACCACCCCTCGGGGCTGGCGCGATCCTTGGGATCGAAGTCCTTCCACAACCCGCTCTGGGCGTCCCGAAATGTTGCGATCCCCGATTCGGCCGACATGCCTGCACCGGTGAGTACGGTGATCCGCGCTGCCCCTCTCGCGGCGTCCACGACGGGCTCAGGAACGGCAACGGGCGACGAATTCTCGAAAGTGGTCACACGGTCATTGTGCCGAGCGGTGTGCCACCTCGCGCTACCGTGGTCGCATGAGCATCGACGCCACCGCGCGGACCCGACGACGGTGGCCGCTGTGGGTGGCAGCCTGCACGGCTGTCGTCGTGGTCGCGGTAGTCGGTGTTCTGTGGCTGGCACCGAGCCGGTACCTCCCATGGGACACCGAAGCATTCCCTGAGGTGAATGCCGGCGAGTTGACCACCGATCAGGCCCGGGTGGTCGAACTCCTGCGCACCGAGCACGAGCTGCAGCGGCCGGGAACGTTCTACGCCGAAGGCATCGACGAAGCGTGGTGCGCCGATTTCGTCAGCTGGATCATGAAGGAGGCGGGACTGCCGCTGTCGAATCCTCATTCGGGTTCGTGGCGCATACCCGGCGTCTACACTCTGCAGGAGTTTTACCAGGAGCAGGGCCGATTCGAGGCCGTGGGCGACTACACGCCATCGGTGGGCGATGTGGTGCTCTACGACAACGCCAGCTGGGCCGGCCAGCACACCAACGTGATCGTTGCGGTCGAGGGCGGCGAGGCCATCACCGTCGGAGGCAACGAAGCCGGCAAGATCAGGGTGCACACACTGAACTACGCATCCGATTCCGGGGTCGTCGGATTCGGCCGGCTGCAGAGCTGACGGTCGTCACAGGGCGCTTCGTACGCCTCGCCGTACGAGCGTGCACCACCGTCTCGTTTGGCCCGATAGAGCAGCATGTCCGCGCGGTCGAAACAGTCGTCGACGGACTCCCCCGCGCGCAGGGTCGTGTAACCGGCCGAGAAGGTCTGTCCGTCGGGCACGACCGCCGACAGCTCGGCCAGCACGGCCGACATGGTCGTCGAATCCACCCCGGGCATCGCGAGTGCGAACTCCTCGCCGCCCCACCTGGCGATGGAGACCCGGCCACCGAGAAGGTCCTGCGCAGCAGCGGAGAACCGAACCAAAAACCGATCCCCGCGTCCGTGCCCGTACCTGTCGTTGTACGACTTGAACCGATCGAAGTCGATCATCGCCAGAGCCAATGCGAGGTCGGCACCACGGGGTGTCGTCAACTGATGCAACCGATCTCGCCATCCACGTCGGTTGAGCAAGCCGGTGAGGGCATCGGTCTGCGCGGCTTGACGGAGGTCGTCCTCGACGCGCCGCCGGTCGGTGGTGTCGTGTACGACGGCCATCGTCCACCGAATGCCCCCGGGGCCGGGAACCTCACTGGCCGAGATCCACCCCCACCGAACCGTGCCGTCGGAATGCAGGTAGCGCTTCTCGACATGAACCGATTCCCCGCGCGCCTTGGCGTCGTCCATGATCTGTTCCATCGCGGCGTGCTGAGCCAGATCGTCGGGATGGGTGAACTCACGCGAGGACCGGCCGGACAACAGATGGCGCGGACAACCGACGATGGCCGCATACGCCTCGTTCGCGAGAACCAACAATCCGTTCTCGTCGGCCAGGGCCAATCCGACTGTGCTGGCCTCGAACATCTCCCGATACCAACGATCGGTGTCGACCATCTTCAGCCGGGTCTCTTCCTCGAACTGTGCGAGCCACGTCGAATCGCACGGACCACCGAGACTACTCGGTGCGTCGTATCGGACTGCTCACGAGCAGGGCGCGGCCGATCTTGACCTTGACGTAGCGTCACGGTTCACACTGAACACATGAGAATCGGATCCCTGGCCGAGGCCGCCGGAACGACACCTCGAACCGTGCGTCACTACCACCGTCTCGGCCTGCTCGGTGAGCCGCGCCGACTGTCGAACGGCTATCGCGAGTACACGATCGACGACGTGGTTCGACTGATGAGAATTCGCTGGCTCGCCGATGCCGGAATGCCCCTCGGTGCGATCGCAGCCGCCCTCGACCGGTCCGCTACGGACGAGAGCGACGTGGTCGCCGATCTGCGCGCTCTGCTCGCGGCTATCGAAACGGAACAAAAAGCGCTGGCGCACAGGCATGCTCGTTTGTCGGCCCTGCTCGACGACGCCGTCGAGCAGCGTCCACTGACGGCCCTGCCGCGCGATGCGGCCGACACACTGGCCGCGTTGATCGATACTGCCGCCGAGACCGACCGAGACGCGTTGCTTCGTGAACGTGACCTACTCGAGGTGATGGCGATCTCGAGCACCGTCCCCGCGTCGTTCTTCGAGACGATGACCGCGACGCTCGACGATCCCGGAACCCGTCTGAAGTACCTGGCACTCCTGCGCAGATTCAGCGCGCTCGAAGGCCGAGGCGTCGACGATGCCGCAGGTGACATCGATTCTCTCGCAGCAGAATTGGCGTCGGTGCTCGATATCCACGCTCTCGTCTCGACGGAGCCCGACGTCCCTGCCCACGAGAGCGGCCCGCTGAGCATCGACGACATCGTGCCCGATCCCGCTCAGCGCGCAGTGATCATCGAGGCCATCGCGCGTCTGGAGACCGGCGAACCCATCCGCCCCGGTGGTGCTCGATGACGGTCCACACTCCCGGCCAGGTCGGCCGATGGCACGCACTGCTGCTGTGGGCGCGGGGACGGCATGCCCCGGTCGACTCGGACTCCGCAACGTTCACGGCAGTGCGTGGAACCCTTGCCATGCCTGCGATGTTCGGCATCGTCACCGTCATCGAGATGGCCGTTCTGCATCTGCTGATTCCGGTGCTGTGGATCAGTGCAGTGGTTGCCGCCCTGTCGGCGGCGTCACTGCTGGTACTCACCTCGTCGGTCGCGCTGGCCCGCGTCCATCCTCATGTTCTCTCGCCGACGACACTCACTCTGCGATCCTCCGGGAAGGTCGTCGCGACGGTGAACCGAGCGACCATCGTCTCCGCCCGAATCCACCGCCGTTACGGAGTCGCGTCGCCGGCTCTCGACGGCGGCCGACTCGTACTACCGAATCAGGACGGCACCTCGGTCGACATCGACCTGTCCTGTGCCACAACGGTTACCGTGCCCGCGCCTCTGAAGCGACGGAGGGTCGACGGTACTGCCGACTCCTTCGGCCTTCAGGTGGACGATCCCGCAGCACTGGTCGCAGCGCTCGGTCGGCTCGCTCCCGCGACCGGATCCGCGTCGGCGCGTCGAAGCAGACCGGTTGCGAACAACAGAACGATCGAGGCCGCCGCAGTGATACCGGCTCCGGCCCAGATCGGCGAGGTGTAGCCGAGACCGGCGGAGATCGTCACACCGCCGAGCCACGCGCCCAATGCGTTTCCGAGATTGAATGCGGCGATGTTCGCGCCGGACGCCATCGTCGGAGCGTCGGATGCGAACGACATCACCCGCATCTGCAGCCCAGGGACCGTCGCGAAACCGAACGCACCCATGAGCACGAGAGATGCGATCGTCGCCGGGCGACTCTCCGCGGTGAGCGCGAAGAAGACGAGTACGACGGTCAGTGCCCCGAGCAGAATCGTCAGTGTGCCGGTGAGGTTGCGGTCTGCCGCTTTGCCGCCGAGATAGTTGCCGACGAACAACCCGCCGCCGAACAGCACGAGGAGCCACGGCACCGAACTCGACGCGAAGCCACTGACGTCGGTGAGCGTGAACGCGATGTATGTGAACGCACCGAACATGCCGCCGTACCCGAGCACCGTGACCACAATGGACAGCCATACCTGCACCGACCGGAACGCGCGCAACTCGCGACGCAGATTGCTCACCTCGTCGCTCCCGGTGTCGCGAGGAACGAGGGTGGCGATGCCGATCAACGCGACGATGCCGATCACCGTGATCGCCCAGAACGTCGAGCGCCAACCGTGGTTCTGACCCAGGAACGTCCCGAACGGAACTCCTAGGACGTTGGCGGCGGTGAGGCCGGCGAACATCATGGCGATGGCTCCGGCCTTCTTCGCCGGCTCGACCAGGCTCGCCGCGACGACGGCACCGATGCCGAAGAACGCTCCGTGACACAGCGCTGCGACGACGCGGCCGAACAGCATCATCTCGTAGCTGCTCGACAGTGCGGAGACGAGATTGCCGACGATGAACAGGCACATCAGTGCGAGCAGGACGTTCTTGCGAGGAAACCGTGTCACGGCGGCGGTGACGATCAGGGCCCCGACGACGACGGAGAGCGCGTAGCCGGTGATGAGCCAGCCGGCGGTGGCCTCGGTGACCGCGAAATCGGCCGCGACTTCGGGCAGTAGGCCCATGATGACGAATTCGGTCAGACCGATTCCGAATCCCCCGATGGCGAGGGCGAGCAAGCCGAGTGGCATGTCTGAACTCCTGAATGGAAGATGCGTACGCATTTATCGAGCTATCGCGTTTAGTTGCACGCGCTTGATAAATGCTTGCATACGCCTCATGCATGCGCAAGCCGGTCATGCGTGGCTGGACCGAAACCGTCCGCGAACTGGGACTATTGCCGCAAGGCAGACTCCGAGGGGTACTTCACCTCACGTACACGTATTGTTTCCCCCTGAATCCCGATTTCACCGGAGTCGGGTACCAACCGTCCGCGACCCCCGACCGAGTGGTCGATACACAGCCGGGAAGTCACTTCTCCTCCATGCACGTACCCCAGAGCAGCGCCGATACCTCGGCCGCAGTTGCCGTTCCGGCTCAGGGGGACGCAGCTCCGCCGTCGAGCGAACCGCGTCGGCCACCACAGCGACACGACCTCAACGGCCTGCGCGGTGTCGCCATCGCCCTCGTCGTCGTCTTCCACATCTGGATGGGTCGAGTGTCGGGCGGCGTCGATGTGTTCCTCACCCTGTCCGGCTTCTTCTTCACTGCATCTCTGCTGAGATCGGCCGAGTCCGGCGCGAGCCTGAACCCGATCACGCGTATCTCGCGAGTACTGCGCAGACTCGGGCCGCCACTGCTGATCACCTTGTTCACGGTGGCCGTCGCATCGGTGTTCCTGCTTCCCCGGACCCGATGGGCCGACCTGGGCGATCAGCTGGTGGCCGGTGTCTTCTACTTCGTGAACTGGCAGCTGGCGACGACGGCGAACGACTACCTTGCGGCCGACCCCTCGGTGAGTCCCGTTCAGCACCTGTGGTCGGTGGCCGTGCAGTTCCAGTTCTACCTACTGGCCATTGCCGTCGTGTTCGGTCTGGCATGGGTCCGGCGTGTCGCGCGACCCGAGGGACCACGAAGTCTTCGACCTGTGACGTTCGCGGTGATTTTCGCCGTGATCGCGGTGGTGTCTTTCGTGTACGCAGCAGACGGTGTTCGACGCCACCAGGCGTGGAACTACTACGACACCGGGGCGCGACTATGGGAGATCATGCTCGGGGCGGCAGTCGCAGCCGTGTTCGCCGCACGCAGCGGCAATACGGCGGCCGAGCCGTCTGCCCGTGACACCCGAACGTGCTCCGCAGCACGCGGGGCCCTTGCCGTTGTCGGCATCGGTGTCATCGTCGCGTGCGGCTTTCTCGTCGACGGTGTTGCTGCTTTTCCGGGGCCGCTGGCCCTGATCCCGGTGCTGGCCACCATCGCGCTGATCGTCGCCGGTTCCGAGACGGCCGTCGCGGCCACGCTCTCCAACCGCTTCTTCGCCTGGCTCGGATCCATCGCGTTTCCGCTCTACCTGTGGCACTGGCCGCTGCTGATCTTCTACCTCTCGGCCACCGATCGGTCCCACGTCGACATGCTCGGCGGCCTCGGCATCGTCGCTGCCTCGGTCGCACTCGCATTCCTCACCGTTCGTCTGGTCGAGCGGCCCACGCAGTCGACCACGTTCACCCCGGCACGCATCGCGGTGACCGCGTGTGCGGTGGTGGCCGCGGTCGCGGTCACCGCGAGTTCGATCGGGTGGAACGCCTACATCAGCCGCTCGATCGACGCCGTGCAAGCCAACGGATCCATCGACGAGCTGACCCACCCGGGCGCGCTCGAGTTGACCGACGGGATTCGTGCGGACACCGCCGACGTGATCCCGCCCCTGTATTCGGCCCCGGAGGACCTGCCGGCCACCACCATCGAGGGCTGCATCGCGGATTTCGAGACCCGGGAAGCGATCTCGTGCTCCTACGGCGACGTCGACGCGACCCGAACCATCGTGCTGGCGGGCAGCTCGCATGCCGAGCACTGGGTCACGGCCCTCGACGCCCTGGGACGTGAACACGGCTTCGCGGTGGTCACTTTCCTCAAGATGGGATGCCCGCTGAGCGTGAACACGATGCCGATGCTCGGCCCGAACGAGTACCCGGATTGCCTGGACTGGACTCGGACCGTGCTCTCCGACATCGCCGACATGCAGCCGGACTACGTGTTCACAACCGCCACCCGGCCTCGAGAGGACGCCCCCGGCGACTTCACTCCCCCCTGGTACGCCTCGGTGTGGCAGCAACTGACCGCGGACGGCGTCGGGATTCTCGGTATCCGAGACACCCCGTGGCTCGCCTACCGGGCCATCGACTGCCTCGCCGACGGCGGCACGGCCGTCTCGTGCGGTATTCCGAGGGACGACGCGTTGGACCCCGTCAATCCGGCCCTGGCCTCGTCGTTTCAGCTGGGCGGATTCTCTGCGCTCGACCTGTCCGATGCCGTGTGCGACGACTTCGTGTGCCGCGCCGAGCAGGGAAACGTTCTGATCTACCGTGACGAACACCATCTCACCGCGACCTACGTGCGAACCCTCACCACCGAGCTGGGCCGACAGATCGGATCGGCCACCGGCTGGTGGGCCGGACCGTGAGCGGGGCGGCTCGCGCTCGGTAAGCCCGGGCCCACCCGCCACAGTAGGGTTGATCCATGCTGCACGAAGCCTCCGACGACACGCCTGCCATCGCAGTATGGCCGGGATCCGCTTATCCGCTGGGCGCAACCTACGACGGAGCAGGAACCAACTTCGCCTTGTTTTCCGAGGTCGCGGAGGCGGTGGATCTGTGCCTGATCGCCGAGGACGGCACCGAGACCCGCATCCGTTTCGAGGAGTCCGACGGCTACGTCTGGCACGCGTACCTGCCCACGGTGGTACCGGGTCAGCGCTACGGCTATCGCGTTCACGGCCCGTGGGATCCGGCCGCCGGGCATCGCTGTGATCCGAGCAAGCTGCTCGTGGATCCGTACGGCAAGGCGTTCGAGGGAACGTTCGACGGTGACCGATCGCTGTTCTCGTACAACATGGACGCCCCGGCTCCCGAACCCGAGCCCGAGTCCGAGGTACGGATCGTCGAGGAAGCCGCGGATTCGCTCGACGTCGAGGTCCCGTTCGAGGACGCCGCCGATCTCGCCGATCCCGACGACGAGATCATCGACGAAGCCCCCGTCGCGCACGACGAGGTGCCGAACAACGACTTCCCCCAGCATGATTCGCTCGGACACACGATGACCACCGTCGTGATCAACCCCTTCTTCGACTGGCAGGCCGATCGCGCTCCCAAACGCCCGTATCACGAGACGGTGATCTACGAGGCCCACGTCAAGGGCATGACGATCAACCATCCCGACATCCCCGAAGCCGAGCGCGGCACCTACGCGGGCCTGGCGCACCCGGTGATCATCGACCACCTCAACCACCTCGGTGTCACGGCCATCGAGCTGATGCCGGTGCACCAGTTCATGCAGGATCAGGTTCTGCTGGACAAGGGATTGCGAAACTACTGGGGCTACAACACATTCGGTTTCCTCGCCCCGCACGCGGAGTACTCCTCGCTGCAGTCCCCCGGTGCCGCGGTCACCGAGTTCAAGGCCATGGTCCGTTCGTTCCACGCCGCCGGCATCGAGGTGATCCTCGACGTGGTCTACAACCACACCGCCGAGGGCAACCACATGGGCCCGACCATCAGCTTCCGCGGCATCGACAACGCCGCGTACTACCGGCTCGTCGACGGCGACCTCGAGCATTACATGGACTACACCGGTACCGGCAACAGCCTCAACGCGCGACACCCGCACACGCTGCAGCTCATCATGGACTCGCTGCGCTACTGGGTCACCGAGATGCACGTGGACGGATTCCGATTCGACCTCGCGTCGACCCTGGCGCGCGAACTGCACGACGTCGATCGCCTGAGCGCGTTCTTCGATCTGGTGCAACAGGATCCGGTCGTCAGCCAGGTGAAGCTGATCGCCGAGCCCTGGGACGTGGGCGAGGGCGGCTACCAGGTCGGCAACTTCCCCGGCCTGTGGACGGAGTGGAACGGCAAGTACCGCGACACCGTGCGCGACTACTGGCGGGGCGAGCCGGCCACACTGGGTGAGTTCGCATCGAGACTGACCGGATCCTCGGATCTGTACGAGGCCACCGGCCGTCGCCCCGGTGCCAGCATCAACTTCGTCATCGCGCACGACGGGTTCACGCTCAACGATCTGGTGTCGTACAACGACAAGCACAACGACGCCAACGGCGAGGACAACAACGACGGCGAGAGTCACAACCGCTCGTGGAACTGCGGCGTGGAGGGCCCGACGGACGATCCGGAGATCCTGGACCTGCGTGCGCGCCAGATCCGCAACATCATGGCGACGTTGCTACTGAGCCAAGGCACGCCGATGATCGCCCACGGCGACGAGATGGCGCGCACCCAGCAAGGCAACAACAACGTCTACTGCCAGGACTCCGAACTGGCCTGGATGGACTGGTCGTTGGCAGAGAAGAACGCCGAACTGATCGAGTTCACCCGCAACGCCATCGCGCTGCGCGCCGAGCATCCGGTGTTCCGACGCCGACGGTTCTTCGAGGGCCGCCCCATTCGAACCGGCGAGCAGGCTCGAGACATCGCCTGGCTCACCCCCGCGGGCGAGGAGATGACCCCGGAGGACTGGGACAGCGGATTCGGCAAGTCGCTCACGGTGTTCCTCAACGGCGAGGGAATCCCGGAGCCGAACCAACGCGGTGAGCGCGTGGTGGACGACTCGTTCCTGTTGTGCTTCAACGCACATCACGAGACCATCGAGTTCGTGACCCCCGACGGAAATTACGCCAAGGAATGGACGGTGGCGCTGAACACCGCGTCGCGAACCGGGACAAGTGAGAAATCGATCGAAGCGGGTACACCGGTGGAAGTCACCGCTCGTTCCTTGCTCGTTCTACGAAAGACTGCCTGACACATGCCGCTGCCCACCAGTACATACCGGTTACAACTGCGGGGCGATGCCTTCACCCTTGCCGACGCCTCGGACGTGGTCGATTACCTGCATGACCTCGGGGTCACCCACCTCTACCTCTCGCCGATCCTGACGGCGACGGACGGGTCGACACACGGTTACGACGTCACCGACACCTCGACGGTCTCGGCCGCACTGGGAGGCCGAGAAGCATTGACGCAGTTGCATTCTCGTGCATCCGAAGTGGGCATGGGGATCATCGTCGACATCGTGCCCAACCACGTAGGAGTGGAGGACCCGCGGCAGAACGCATGGTGGTGGGACGTACTTCGTCGCGGTCGTGACTCCGAGTACGCGACGTACTTCGACATCGACTTCGGAGCCGACAACGGCGTCGACGGCAAGATCGCCATCCCCGTTCTCGGGAGCGCGAGCGATGTCGGCGAGTTGACCGTCGACCGCTCCGAGGACCGGCCTCTGCTCGCGTTCTACGAGCACCGCTTCCCCATCGCCGACGGCACCGACAGCGGCGATGCGCAGGCCGTACACGATCGCCAGTCGTACCGACTGGTGAGCTGGTCCGACGGGCTGATCGGGTACCGACGTTTCTTCTCGGTGAACGGTCTGGCGGGAATCCGGCAGGAAGACCTCGACGTCTTCACCGACTCCCATCGACAGGTGGCAAGTTGGATCGAGGACGGTCTGATCGACGGACTTCGCGTCGACCATCCCGACGGCCTGGCCGACCCCGCCGGCTACCTCACCGAGCTCCGCGGACTTCTCGGCCCCGACCGGTGGTTGGTCATCGAGAAGATCCTGGCCGACGGCGAACCGTTGGACGAATCGCTCCCCGTCGACGGGACGACCGGATACGACGCCTTGGCCGCGGTCGGCGGCGTGTTCGTCGACCCCGAGGGCGTGCATGCACTCACCGCTCTGTCGCAGGTGCGTTCGGGCATCGCCTACGACAGCGAGACGCTGCACGAGACCGAACTGGACCTCAAGACCGGGGTCGCCCGCGGCGATCTGTCCCCGGAGGTGCGACGCCTCGCGCGGGCCGTCGTGCGCGAATCGGGCACCACCGTCGATCTCGAGTCCGTCATCGACGCGATCGTCGCCGTCGTCGCGGCCGTCCCCGTCTACCGGACCGACTACGCGCCGCTCGCTCGCGTGCTGCCCGGAGTGATCGCGGAGATCGGCGAGGAGCAGCCCGAATTGGCAACCGGCCTCGGCGCGTTGACGACGGCTCTGATCAGCGGTGCCGAATCGCCGGTGCGCTTCGATCAGGTGTGCGGTGCCGTCACGGCCAAGGGTGTCGAGGACTGCCTGTTCTATCGTGCGAACCGGCTCATCTCGTTGCAGGAGGTCGGCGGTGATCCCAGCCGATTCGGTTGCAGCACCGAGTTCTTCCATCTCACCAATGCGGACCGCGCGAAGCGTTGGCCGGCGGCGATGACCACGCTGTCGACTCATGACACCAAGCGAGGCGAGGACGTGCGGGCACGCATCGGCGTGCTGTCGCAGACTCCCGAACTGTGGGCCCGCTGTATAACGGACTGGGAAGAACTGACCCCGAGTCCCGATGGCACCACCGGAATGTTCTTGTGGCAGAACCTGTTCGGAGTCTGGCCGACCGACGGGGTGGTCACGTCCTCGTTGCGTGAACGCGTCCACGCCTATGCGGAGAAGGCGATCCGCGAGGCCGCCCTTCGCACGACGTGGACCGACCCGGACGAGGAGTTCGAGTCCGCAGTACACAGCTGGCTCGACGCGATCTTCGACGGTGCCGTCGCGCGCTCGATGTCGATGCTCGTCGAGAAGCTCGCTCCGCACGGCCATTCCGACGCACTGGGTCAAAAACTGCTCAACCTGGCCGGGCCAGGCATCCCCGATGTGTACCAGGGCACCGAGTTGTGGGAGGACTCGCTCGTCGACCCCGACAACCGAAGGCCCGTCGACTACTCGGTGCGTCGATCGATGCTCGCCGCGTCGAACACCGCTGCGCTCTCGATCGACACGGGTGCGGCCAAGCTCGCCGTCGTTCGCGCCGCACTGCACGTGCGACGCGAGCGGCCGAAGAGTTTCGTCGGCGGGACCTACACGCCCATCGTCGCGGACGGATCCGCAGCCGAGCACCTCGTCGGGTTCTCGCGTGGACCGGTTCCCGGAAACGCCGACGTGATCGCACTCGCCACGAGATTATCGCTCGGCCTGTCCGAGCAGGGTTGGGGTGAGACATCCGTGGCCCTGCCCGACGGCCGTTGGCGCGACCGCATCACCGACGTCGAACACACCGGCACGGTGTCGGTGGCCGAGGTGTTCGCCTCACTCCCGGTCGCACTTCTGGTGCGCGACAACGAAGGAACGGTGACACAGTGACGTCTTCCGCAGTGACATCACCGGCAACGACCCGTCGGTTCCAGGTCTGGGCACCGACCCCGGAGACGGTCCGCCTCCAGCTCGACGACACGGTGCACCCGATGCAGCGGTCCTCGAACGGATGGTGGCACGCCGACGTCGACGCCGCACCGAACTCTCGATACGGCTTCCTGCTCGACGACGCGGACAAGGCGCTCCCCGACCCGCGTTCGCCCCGCCAGCCCGACGGCGTACACGAGCTGTCGCAGGTCTTCGAAGTCGATCCGACGCTGTGGACCGACGCGGCCTGGACCGGACGGCAACTGCCCGGCTCGTCGATCTACGAGCTGCACATCGGCACGTTCACCGATGAGGGCACGTTCGACGCGGCCGTCGGCAAGCTGGACCATCTCGTCGATCTGGGCGTGACGTTCATCGAGATCATGCCGGTCAACGGGTTCAACGGCGTGCACAACTGGGGCTACGACGGCGTTCTCTGGTACACCGTGCACGAAGAGTACGGCGGCCCGGAAGGCTTGCAGCGCTTGGTCGATGCCTGCCATGGTCGCGGTATCGGTGTCGTTCTGGACGTGGTCTACAACCACCTCGGCCCGTCCGGAAACTACCTGGACCGCTTCGGCCCGTACATGACCGAGGGGGCCAACAGCTGGGGCCAGGCAATCAACTACGCCGAGGCCGATTCGGGCGAGGTGCGGCGCTATGCCCTCGACAACGCACTGCGTTGGTTCTCCGAGTTTCACATCGACGCACTGCGACTCGACGCGGTGCACGCGATCGTCGACCACACTGCGGTGCACCTGCTCGAGCAGCTGTCGATCGAAACCCGAAGTCTCTCGGCACATCTGGGTCGGCCACTGACCCTGATCGCCGAGAGCGACCTCAACGATCCGATGCTGATCACTGCTCGGTCGGGCGGCGGGTACGGACTCGACGCCCAATGGGACGACGACATCCACCATGCCATCCACGCCGCGGTCTCCGGTGAGCGGCAGGGCTACTACGGCGATTTCGGTTCGCTGCAGGGGCTGGCGAACACGTTGCGGCAGGGGTTCTTCCACGCCGGAACGTACTCGAGTTTCCGTGGTCGCATCCACGGTCGACCACTGGACACCCGGCGCATCCCGGCCAGCTCCCTGGTGACCTACACGACCACACACGACCAGGTGGGCAACCGCGCGATCGGCGACCGTCCGGGCTTCTACCTCTCCCCCGGTCAGCTTGCGATCAAGGCCGCGCTCGTGCTGACCTCGCCCTACACCCCGATGCTGTTCATGGGCGAGGAATGGGGAGCGTCCACACCGTTCCAGTTCTTCACCTCGCACCCCGAGCCCGAGCTGGGCAAGGCCACGGCAGAGGGACGCAAGGCGGAGTTCGCCGAGCACGGGTGGGACAAGAGCGATATCCCGGATCCGCAGGATCCCGAGACGTTCACGCGGTCGAAGCTGAACTGGTCGGAGCTGGGCGACGACGATCATGCGCGACTGTTGGCCGTCTATCGCGACTTGTTGCGGCTGCGCCGCGACCGGACCGAACTGACCGACCCGTGGCTCGACCACGTGAAGGTGGACTACGACGAGGACGCGCAGTGGATCGTCGTTCGTCGCGGCCGCATCAGCGTGGTGTGCAACCTGTCCGAATCCGCTGTGACGGTGCCGGTCGGCGGCTCCGCACTACTCGAGTGGGAGCCGACGACCTCGAACGAGACCGGCTCTGCCACCACGGTTCCCGGTCACTCCGTCGTCGTACTGGAGTCCTGACGCCTGCGTAGGTTGACCAGGACGAACACGGCGGTGACGGCGAGAACCACCGCGGTGGCGACGGCCGCTACATGCATGCCCGCTACGAAGGCAGCATGTGCGGAATCGAGCAGAACCGTCGCCATCGAGTCCGGCAATCCACGAGCCACGGCATCCGCGCCGCCGAGTGTTTCGCCTGCCTTGGCTCCGAGCTCGGGGGTCAGCTGGGTGACGTCGATTCCACGACGGAAGATGGCCATGACCACCGTGCCGAGTACGGCGACACCCAACGCGATGCCCAGCTCGTATGCGGTCTCCGACACTGCCGAGGCAGCTCCCGCTCGTTCGGGTTCGACGGAGCTGACGACCAACTCGGAGGTCAGTGTGAGCGCAACACCGACGCCTGCGCCCACGAGCACGAATCCGGCAATGAAGAGTGTCGGACCACTGTCCGTGGCCAAGCCGACCAAGATGCCTGCGCCCGCAGCCGCGACGAACATCGCGACACCGAGAACCGTTCCCGCGCTGAAGTACCGAACCAGGACCGCGACCAGCAACGACGTGACGATACTGGCGGCGGTGCCGGGCAGCAGCAACAGTCCCGCCTCGAGCGGACTGTTGCCGAGGACGAGCTGCAGGTACTGCGAACCGAAGAACAGCACCCCGGCGAGGGCGAAGACCGACAGGAAATTCGTGGCCACACCCGTCGAGAACGCTCGGTTGGCGAACAGCCGCAGGTCGATCATCGGGGCCGCGAGAGTTCGCTGCCGCCGCACGAACACGAACCCGGCGATGATGCCGATCACTGCGGAGACCAGATAGACCACGTCGAATCCGTGTGCCGCGGTCTCTTTCACCGCGAACACCACGGGCACGATGGCGAGCATCGACAGTGCCGAGCTCGTCAGGTCGAAGCGCCCCGGGTTCGGATCCTTGGACTCGGGGATGACCAGCGGCCCGAGAGCGATCAGCACGATCATCACGGGGATGTTGATGAGGAACACCGATCCCCACCAGTAGTGCTCGAGCAGCCAGCCTCCGACGAGCGGTCCCGCGGCGGCACCGCCACCGGCCATTGCGCCCCACACTCCGATGGCGGCGACGCGCTGACGCGGGTTCAGAAAGATGGTCCTGATCAAGCCGAGGGTCGCAGGCATCAGAGTTGCGCCGGAGATGCCCTGAAGCACCCGGGCCGCGATGAGCATCTCGGCGCTGGTCGAGACAGCGGCGACGAGCGAGGCAATACCGAAACCCGCGGCACCGATCAGCAGCAGTCGACGACGACCGATCCGATCGCCGAGCGTGCCCATGGTGATGAGCAGGCCGGCCAGGACGAACGAGTAGACGTCGATGATCCACAGCAGCTGGTTGCTGGTCGGTGCCAGGTCGGAGCTGATGAAGGGCAGGGCCAGATCGAGGACCGTGCCGTCGACGGCGATGAGCAACACGGCGAATGCCAGCACCACCAGACCCAGCCAGTCTTTCGGGGTGGCTCGGTGCTCGGATGCTCCGGTCGCCTCGTGCACCGAACCGGTGCGCATGTCACTCACTGCTGCTCCTACGTTCTGCGCTCGGTGACCGGAACTGGTCCCGAAGCGACGACGAGTACCGACCGTCCAGCCGGTACAGTGATCGAGCGTACCTCCAACCGTCCAGCCGGTAAAGTGAGTTTCATGTCATCGGACACTCGCGACCGGATACTCGACGCACTCGAAGCGATGCTGATCGAACACGGCTTGACCAAAGTGACCCTCGACAGCGTCGCCGCCGCCGCAGGCGTCTCCAAGGGCGGGCTGCTCTATCACTTCAAGACCAAGGACGCGCTGATCGCCGCTATGGTGCGACGACTCGGTGCCCAGGCCGATCAGCAGCGCGCCGACGCCGCAGCAGGCGGCACCTCGGTGGCCGAGTGGTATCTGCAACCACCCGACTCCATCTCCGAGAAGGAGATCGCCCTGTATCGATCGACCCTGGCCGCGTTGCGCAGCGTCGACGGCAATTCCGGCGAGGTGCAAGATGCCGTCACAGAGATGATGCGGCTGTGGGACGAGGGTCTTCGCACCGAAATCGACGATCCGGTTCAGGCCGAGATCATCCGACTCGTCGGTGACGGCATCTACCTCGGAGCCCTTCTCGATCTCCCGGGCGTCGACCCCGACCTGCACCGACAGGTGGTCGATCGCCTTCTCGGCCGGTAACTGCGCGCCGACAGGCCCGGCGCGCCGGATCAGGTCAGGTAGCGGTAGACCGGTGAACCCGGCTCCAACTGCTCGACGTGCAGGTGAGAATCCCGCATACGTTCGAGCAGCGGGCTCAATCCGCTCGCGAACCCGAGTTCGATGCCGACCAGAGCAGCACCGGTCTCGCGGTTGTTGCGTTTGACGTACTCGAACAGCGTGATGTCATCCTCGGGGCCGAGCACCTCGTCGAGGAATCGGCGAAGCGCACCGGGTTCCTGGGGGAAGTCCACCAGGAAGTAGTGCTTGAGCCCCAGGTGAACCAGAGAACGCTCGAGGATCTCGCCGTAACGGGAGACGTCGTTGTTGCCACCGGACACCAGGCAGACGACGGTACTTCCGGGGGCGATGTCGAGGTGCTCGAGCGCAGCAACCGCGAGTGCGCCCGCGGGCTCGGCGATGACACCCTCGTTCTGGTACAGAGCCAGCATCGCGGTGCAGATCGCGCCCTCGTCGATCTGCGTGACCAAGAACGCACCGGGACCCGCACTGTCGAACACCGGCGCAGTGAGCAATGGCAACGACGCGTGCGAGACGACGGTGGCACCCAACGACCGGAGCGCCGCATACGGCACGTCCCCGATTCGGCGGACGGCGGCGCCGTCGACGAACGGATCGATGTCGGCGAGCGTGACCGGACCACCGGCGATCAGTGCGGCGGTCATCGATGCGGCACCGGACGGCTCGACGCCCACCAGCGAGGTCTGCGGTGCGCGCTCGCGCAGGTAGCTCGAGATGCCCGCGATGCATCCGCCGCCGCCGACGGGCATGACGACGACGTCCGGCGCGCCACCGAGCTGGTCGACTATTTCGGCAGCGATGGTGCCCTGGCCGGCGACGGTACGGGGGTCGTCGAACGGAGGCACCATGGTGGCACCGGTACGAGCGACATCCTCGGCAGCAGCTGCTGCCGCGGCATCGAACGTGTCGCCGATGACGATGAGGTCGACGAACTCGCCGCCGTGCACGCGGATGCGGTCACGCTTCTGCTTGGGAGTGTTGGCCGGAACGTAGATGCGACCGCGGACCTGCATCGTGCGGCACGCGAATGCGACGCCCTGCGCGTGGTTGCCCGCGCTCGCCGTCACCACGCCCACCGCACGCTCGGCCTCGGTCAGCTGGTCCATCAGGTTGTATGCGCCGCGAATCTTGTACGACCGCACGATCTGCAGGTCTTCGCGCTTGAGGTAGACCTTTGCGCCCGTCTCCGCGGACAGCCGTTCGCACAGCTGGAGGGGTGTCGCAGCAACCACCGAAGAAATACGCACCGCAGCGGCATCGATGTCGGCAGCGGTGACGGCTACCGAGGGTGAATGCTGGGAGGCGAGTTCAGGGGATGAAGACACCAGCACATGCTGCCACCAGCGTGGAACGGTTGCCCATCCGGGACCGCTCCACGACCGGACCGACGGCGTTTCAGACGCGGGAGAGTACGAGCACAGGTATCTCGCGGTCGGTCTTCTTCTGGTACTCCGCGTAGTCGGGGTACGCGGCAACCGAGCGTTCCCACCACACTGCCTTCTCGTCGCCGGTCACCTCGCGGGCGATGTAGTCGTGCTTGTCCGGACCGTCCTGCAGCTCGACGAGCGGCTCGGCCTTGACGTTGTGATACCAGACCGGGTGCTTCGGGGCACCGCCGAGGGAGGCAACGATGGCGTACTCACCATCGTGTTCGACTTTCATCAGCGGTGACTTGCGCAGCTTTCCGCTCTTGTTGCCCTTCGTGGTCAGCAGCACCACCGGCATCCCGTTCATCGTCGTGCCTTCGGTTCCGCCGGAGTTCTCGTACAGCTCGGCCTGCTTGCGGGCCCAGTCGGATGAACTCGGTTCGTATTCTCCTGTCAATGGCATGGCTTTCAGTCAACACCTCGAGGCGTCGGCACGCCACGAGATCATCGACATTGCCAGGTCCGGACCCCAAGTTCGGCCCACCGAATCTTTTGCGGGTATAGTCTGAACTTCCTGCAGCGGAGACCCGAACCTGCCGGTGGCACCAGAGGAGAACGCGATGACCTACACGAGCACCCAGGTGAGCCGTCGACCCGCTCCGGCCCTACGTACCGCGGACGTGGCGGGCATCGCGTGGCCCGTCTACAAGCTCGAGGCCCTCGCACTCGGGTTCATCGTGTTCACTGCGACGCTCGTCGTCGCCGGCTCCCTGCACGCAGCAGTGCTGGCCGGCGCAGCAGTCGCCGTACTCACCTGGTGGACGCTGCGCCTGACCGAACTGGGTTCGACCGGACCGGCGTCAGCCCGTCAGGCAGCCCGGGCCGAGTAGCGCTTTCAGGTCCCCCATCAACGCCGATGTCGGCGTGACGCGCAGACTGTCGTCCAGCTTCATCGTGGTGATCTTGTCGCCACTGACCAACCGCAGGTGCACATCCGAGGTTCCCGGGTGGCTCGACAGCACCCGCTTGAGGGCACCGACCTTGTCCGCCGTGCACAACCGAGTCGGCAGACTCACCGCGAGTGGCTTGTCGATGCCGATCGCGGACAGATCGGGTACCGCAAGATCGTTGGCGATCAACGAGATTCGATCGTCGCGCACCGACACGCGGCCCTTGACGAGTACCACCGAGTCCTCGGTGACATCGGCACCGAACACCGAGTACGCCTGCGGGAAGAACAGCACCTCGATACCGCCGGCCAGGTCCTCGAGCTGAGCCGACGCCCACGTCAGCCCGTTCTTGTTGATCCGACGATTCACCGAAGCCAGAATGCCGCCGACGGTGACCTGTGTGCCGTCCTTGATGTCACCCTCGAGGATGGTGGGGATGTTGCAGTCGGACTTCGCGGCGAGCATGTGCTCGACGCCCAGCAGCGGGTGTCCCGAGACGTACAGGCCGAGCATCTCGCGTTCGAGGGCGAGCCGATGCTTGGATTCCCACTCCTCGTCCGGCACCCGAACGTTGAACACGGCGGAGATGGACTCGTCGGCATCCTCGCCGCCGAACAGATCGAACTGACCGATCGCCTCGGCCTTCTTGGTGCCCATCACCGCGTCGATGGCGTCGGCGTGGATGAGCATCAGGCCCTTGCGGGGATGATCGAGTGAGTCGAAGGCACCTGCCTTGATGAGGGATTCGGTGACCTTCTTGCTGCACGCGATCGCATCGATCTTGCCGAGGTAGTCGGAGAAGTCGGTGTACTTGGACTTCTCCGATCGCGCCCTGATGATCGAGGCGACAACGTTGGTACCGACGTTGCGGACCGCACCGAGCCCGAACCGGATGTCCTTGCCCACCGACGCGAAGTTGAGTTCGGATTCGTTGACGTCCGGTGGCAGCACCGTGATGCCCAGCTTGCGGCAATCGGCGAGGTAGATCGCGGCCTTGTCCTTGTCGTCGCCGACGCTGGTGAGCAGTCCGGCCATGTACTCGGCCGGGTAGTTGGCCTTGAGATATGCCGTCCAGTACGACACCAGGCCGTAGCCCGCGGAGTGAGACTTGTTGAACGCGTAGCCCGCGAAGGGCAGCACGGTGTCCCACAGAGCCTTGATGGCCGCCTCGGAGAAGTCGTTGTCCAACATGCCCTGCCGGAACCCGGCGTAGGCCTTCTCCAGCTCGGAGAGCTTCTTCTTGCCCATGGCGCGACGCAGCAGGTCGGCCTGGCCGAGGGTGTAGCCGGCAACCTTCTGCGCCAGCTGCATGATCTGCTCCTGGTAGACCACCAGGCCGTAGGTCTCGCCGAGAATCACCTTGAGCGGCTCTTCGAGCTCCGGGTGAATCGGCTTGACCTCTTGCCTACCGTTCTTGCGGTCGGCGTAATCGTTGTGCGAGTTCATGCCCATCGGACCCGGCCGATACAGGGCAAGGACGGCGACGATGTCCTCGAAGCCGGTGGGCTGCATCCGGCGGAGCAGATCGCGCATGGCGCTGCCGTCGAGCTGGAAGACGCCGAGAGTGTCTCCGCGAGAGAGCAAGTCGAAGGTCGCCGGATCGTCGAGCGGGAGCGCGTCGAGGTCGATGTCGATGCCGCGGTTGGCCTTGATGTTGTCGATGGCGTCACCGATGACGGTGAGGTTGCGCAGACCCAGGAAGTCCATCTTGAGCAGACCGATGGCCTCGCACGACGGGTAATCCCAGCCGGTGATGATCGCGCCGTCCTGCGCGCGCTTCCACACCGGAATGGCATCGGTGAGCGGCTCGGACGACATGATGACCGCGCAGGCGTGCACGCCCGCGTTGCGGATCAGGCCCTCGAGCCCCTTGGCCGTCTTGTAGATGGTCGCGACGTCGGGGTTTGAGTCGATCAGGGCCCTGACCTCGACGGCTTCCTTGTAGCGCTCGTGCGCCGGGTCGGTGATGCCGGCCACGGAGATGTCCTTGGCCATGATGGGCGGCGGCAGCGCCTTGGTGATCTGATCGGCGATTCCGAACCCGGGCTGGCCGAACTGCACGCGCGCGGAGTCCTTGATGGCGGCCTTGGTCTTGATGGTGCCGAACGTGATCACCTGGGCCACTCGATCGCTGCCCCACTTCTCGGTGGCGTAGCGGACCATCTCGCCGCGGCGACGATCGTCGAAGTCGATATCGATATCGGGCATCGACACACGCTCGGGGTTGAGGAATCGCTCGAACAGCAGACCGTGCGGCAATGGATCGATGTTGGTGATACCCATCGCGTACGCGACGAGAGAGCCCGCGGCCGAGCCTCGACCGGGCCCGACGCGGATGCCGACGGCCTTGGCGTGGTTGATCAGGTCGCCGACGACGAGGAAGTACGCCGGGAAGCCCATCTCGAGAATGACCTTGATCTCGTACTCCGCACGCGCGAGGTAGTCCTCGCCGGGACCGTCGGGGAACCGCCGCTCGAGCCCGGTCATGACCTCGTGGCGCAACCACGTTCCCTGCGTGTGCCCCTCGGGCACGGGGAAGATCGGCATCCGGTCGCGGTGCGCCCACACCTCGTCGTAGGGCTGCACCCGCTCGGCGATGAGCAGGGTGCTGTCGCAGGCACCGGGCACCTGATCGTCCCAGAGCTCACGCATCTCGGCGGCGGACTTGAGGTAGTAGCCGTCACCGTCGAACTTGAAGCGGGTGGGGTCGCTGAGCGTCTTACCGGTCTGGATGCACAGCAGCGCCTCGTGGTTCTCGGCGGCGTCCTTGGTGACGTAGTGGCAGTCGTTGGTCGCCAGCGGCGGGATCGAGAGCTTCTTGCCGATGTCGAGCAGACCTTCGCGGACGCGTCGCTCGATGGACAGACCGTGATCCATCAGCTCCAGGAAGAAGTTGTCCGGCCCCCAGATCTCGCGCCACTTCGCGGCAGCCTCCAGCGCCTCACGATCCTGGCCCAGTCGCAGGCGAGTCTGCACCTCCCCCGACGGGCAGCCGGTGGTGGCGATGATGCCCTCGGCGTGCGAGGCGATGATCTCCTCGTCCATCCGGGCCCACTTGCCCAGCTGCCCTTCGATGGAGGCGAGGGAGGACAGTTTGAACAGGTTGCGAACTCCGGTGGCGTTCTCGGCGACCATCGTCATGTGCGTGTACGCACCGCTACCGGAGACGTCGTCGGACTTCTGGCTGCGGTCGCCCCACAGCACGCGCTTCTTGTTGAAGCGAGACTCCGGGGCGATGTAGGCCTCGATGCCGATGATCGGTTTGATTCCGGCCTTCTTGGCCTCGTTGTAGAACTCGCTGGCCCCGTACATGTTGCCGTGGTCGGTCATGCCGACTGCCGTCATCTCCAACCGCGCCGCCTCGGCGAACATCGCCCCGATCTTGGCGGCACCGTCGAGCATCGAATATTCGGTGTGGTTGTGCAGATGAACGAACGAATCGGCCACGAAGGTTCTCTCCTGAAGGTCGTGCGTTGTCGACAGTACGAGCCGCGAACGTACTCACTGTAAGCGGTCGAACCGACAGATTTTCCACGCTGCCGGTGTGTCCTGGGAGGACGTGACGGGTGTGACGGATGCGACGAGAAATCGCCTCATTCGGTCGGCACGAGACCGTCGTCCGGAAGCGGCCCGACGACGTCGACGTACTCCGGCAGAAGCGGCTCGACCGCGAACTTGCCGGACACCGCATCCGGCGGAAGAGCTTGCACCGCTCGCACATCGGGCCGGCCGGCCAGCTCGGTCAACTCGGCAGGGGTCCCGCGCACCACCACTGTCACCACACAGGCGCACCCGTCGAGCAGACGTCGCTGCGACACTGCGGCGATCTGCGCCTGCCGGTCCCCCACCCCGAACGACGCCGCCGCCAGGCTCGCTGCACGCGCGGTCGAATTCAGTACCGAGCGCTCACTGCCGGGTACACCCACGGTGAGTATCGGAGTCTGCACGCGGTCGAGCGGAACACGCACCAACACCTGCGAGATACGGACCCCGTCGGCGACGGTACGAACCTGTTCGGCGGTGAGTTCGCGATCGAACGACACCGAGCCCCATCGAGGTTCGGTGGTGTCGCTGCGCAGACTCTCCTCGGCGCGGGCCAGGTACTCGGTCACCTGCTCGCCACTGTCCGGGCCGAGGCGGTCGGTACTCACGATCGACTGTCGTACCGGATTCCGGTGCCCGATCACGGCGAGCGCCCCGATCACGAGTGCCGCGACAACGACGCCGCCGAGCACTCCGGAGACTCCCCTGCTGCGCATCACGCCTTCCGAAGCACCTCGAGTGCGTGCTCGAGGTCGGCCGGATACTTGCTCTCGATCTCGACCCAGCGGCCGTCGGACGGATGCGCGAAGCCGAGCGAGCGAGCGTGCAGCCACTGCCGTTCCAGGCCCAACCGTTCGGCCAGCCTCGGATCGGCTCCGTAGGTCAGATCGCCGCAGCACGGATGCCGCAGCGCCGAGAAGTGCACCCTGATCTGGTGCGTACGACCGGTTTCCAGGTGCACGTCCAGCAAGCTCGCGGCCTGGAACGCCTCGACCGTGTCGTAGTGGGTGACGCTGGGCTTGCCGTCGGCTCGGACGGCGAACTTCCAGTCGTTGCTGCCGTGTCGACCGATCGGGGCATCGATCGTTCCACTGCTCGGATCCGGGTGGCCCTGCACCAGTGCGTGGTAGCGCTTGTCGATGGTCCGCGCCTTGAACGCCCGCTTGAGCACGGTGTACGCCCGCTCGGACGTGGCGACCACCATGACCCCGGACGTGCCGACGTCGAGGCGATGGACGATGCCCTGCCGCTCGTGCGCACCGGAGGTCGAAATACGGAATCCGGCGGCCGCGAGACCACCGATGACGGTGGGGCCGGTCCAGCCGACACTGGCGTGCGCAGCGACCCCGACCGGCTTGTCCACGGCCACGATGTCGTCGTCGGCGTAGAGGATTTCCATCCCCTCGACCGGCTCCGCCTCGATCGTCAACTCACGGGCGGGCTCGGGCAGCGTCACCTCGAGCCACGAACCGGCGGCCAGCCGGTCGGACTTGCCGACGGCACCGTGATCGACCAGAACCGAGCCCTCCTCGGCGAGGGTCGCGGCGACGGTACGCGAGAGCCCGAGCAGCCGAGCCAGACCGGCGTCCACCCGCATTCCGTCCAGGCCGTCGGGGACGGGCATCGAGCGCGATTCCCTCACTTGTCGGCCTCGGAACTCGACTTGCCGGCTCGTTCACCGTTCGGCTCGAACCCGAACAGGCTCAGGACGACGAGCAGGATGGCACCACAGACGATGGACGAGTCGGCCACGTTGAACACCGGCCACCAGCCCACCGACACGAAGTCGACGACGTGTCCCTGGAACGGGCCGGGTGCCCGGAAGAAGCGGTCGATCAGGTTGCCGAGTGCGCCGCCGAGAACGAGACCCAATCCCAGTGCCCACCACGGCGATCGCAGCGTCCGACCGATCTTGATCACTCCGATGACGACCGCGACGGCCACGACGGTGAGCAACCAGGTCATTCCGGTGGCCATCGAGAACGCCGCACCGGGATTGCGTACCAGCCGCAGCGTCACGACATCTCCGACGATCTCGATCGGGTTGCCGGGCTCGACGTAGTGCACGACCAGAATCTTGGTCACGAGATCGAAGAGAAGAATCACGGCCGCGATCACGATCAGCAACCGCGTCTTGAGCGGCTTCGAAAGTCCAATCTCGGCGCTGTCGGCTTCGGTCACCTGCGAGTCCGCGGTCTCGTTCGGTGCCGGAACACTACTCGTCTCGGCTGGCGGATCGTCGGCGCGGTCTTCACTCACCTGTCCATCATGGCGTATGGACGGCGGTGGGTCCTCATCCGTGCCGCGCACCACCGGTCACCGCGGGCGGTGTCAGTAGCCTGGTGCGCGTGAAGACGACCGATCGAAACCGCACCGTCCGCTCCGGTTTTCTCGCTGCCTGCTGTGCAGTGGCACTCGTCGCCGGATGTTCGAGCACCGACGCCGACTCCGATCCAGCTCCCGATCAGGCCGCGTCCTCGAACGAGGTGACGATCGCCGTGACACCGACGACCACGACGGTCGTCGACCCCGGTGCCGAGCCACGGCGCGTGCTGGCTTTCGACACCTCCGACTCCGACGAGCAGACCGTGGACCTGACCACCACATCCACCGTGTCGCAGCAGATCGACAACGGTGCTCCGCAGGACTTCTCGAGTCCCGATCTGACCGTGCCCCTGTCCGCGTCGACGTCCGAGACCGTGCCGGACGACGACGCTGCTACCGGCGCGACCAGATCCGTCGAGCTCACCATCGGAGCTGCGACGTCACCCGACGAGGGACTGACCGACGCACTCGCCGCCTCCGAGGGCTCGACGGCGCGGCTGGCGAGCACCGACTCCGGAGCGATCACCGCACTGCACATCACCCCCGCCGACGCCGCGCTCGATACCGCCCGCGCGGCGATCGAACGGTCGTTGAACGCCGCGGTGTACCGCTCCGTCGACTTCCCCGACGCAGAGGTGGGAGTGGGCGCGGTATGGACGGTCGATCAGCAGGTACTGAGCGGCATCACCTTGAACCAGCGCAGCACTGTCACGCTGCGAGCGCTCGACGGTGACCGAGCGACCCTGGACGTCGCGATCACCCAAACGCCCGAATCGTCGACATGGAACCTGCCGGACAACGCCGGCACGCTGAACATCGCGACGTACACCTTCACCGGCTCGGGAACGCTGGAGATCGATCTGACCCGTCCACTCCCCGTCGGCGGGTCGATCACTGCAGGTGGTGAGCAGATGTACACCGATCCCGACAGCACGACGGTGCTGCGCCAGACCGTCGGAGACTCCATCGGCTGGGCTGCCCGATGACGGCGCGGACCACGACGCAGCTGCTGGCGGCGCTGGCGCTGGTCGGCGTCGCCGCGGCCGGGTGCGGTGCAGACGAGCCTGCCCCGAGCCCTGCAGCCGCACCCAGCTCCGTCCCCGCGCCCGATCCTCTGCTCGGCACCCCCATCACCGACTCCGGCGTCCTGGCTGCGGCGATGTTGGGTCTCGGCGACCTCCCGGACGGGTTCTCCTCGATCCCCGACCCGGTCCGGGATCTGGGGCTCGACCCGGCTCCCGAGTACGACTCCCCCGACAGGTCCGGTACCGACCCGGCCGAATGCGCCGCTGTCCTGGCTCCGATCTCGGAGCAGCGGGGCGGGGCGACGTCTACCGCAGTCGCCCGCTTCTCGGGACCGAACTTCTCGTCGATCGACGAGGATGCGGCGAGCTACTCCGATACGGGCACGGCCGAGGCGTTCACGGCGATTCAGCAGGCGTGGGCAGGGTGCACGACGTTCAGTGGTACGGATGCGGACGGTGTGAGCGTCGACTATGCGCTGGAAGGCCGGGAGCAGTCGTCGGTCGGTGACGCATCGGCCTCGGTACGCCTGACCACCAGCAGTGAAGGGTTCACCTTGATCTCCGACGTGGTGGTGGCCGTCGTCGATTCGACGGTCGTCCAGATCGTCGTCTCCGATCGGAGTGGCCTGGAACCCGATACGGTCACCGCTGTCGCCGAGGCGGCCGTCGAGCGCATCCGATCGGTGACACCGAGCATGTGAACCGGGCGGTCGCCCCACGAAAAACTGCCGGTGACACATCCCCGAGGGGACATGCCACCGGCAGTTCTACTGTCGGTCAGAGACGATCGGCAGGACTCAGGGTGCGGGGCACGCCGGGCTGGTCAGCTGAGCGAGCGAGACGATGCCGCAGGCGTTCTCCTTGGAGAGCTTCCACACGCCGTCCTCGGGGACGAACTGGAAGGTGCCGGGGTTGGCCTGGCCGTTGAGCGTGATCGTGATGCCGGCATTGAGAACGCCGGTGCCGAGATCGTCGATGCTGGTGATTTCGATCTGGGCGTTGTTGGCCACTGCAGCGGCGGCGACCTGGTTGATCAGATCCGGATCGGCGGATGCACCCTGGATGAGGGCGGCCTTCTCCTCGACCGGAACGTTGGGATCGAGCCCGCGGGCGAGCTCGGCGTTCAGCTCTTCGACGGTCGGAACCGGGGGGTACGCACCGGCGTCGGGAGCGGCAACCGCAGAGGTGGTGACAGCCGTCGTGGTCGCGGTCGGCTCGTCACCGCCTTCCGAGCTGCAGGCGGTCATGGTGAGCGCTGCGGCGATGGCGATGCCGGCAACCATTGCCCGTCGGGTGTTGCGAAGCTTCAAGTGCTTGTCCTTTTCACTCTGAGTCACATCTCGATCGTTCTGTGACTCGTCGGTCGTCTGGAATGGGGTCGTCTCGGACCTGGTCCACTATGTCAGCTCGACACGCCCGAGTCACAACGCGATCGGCATACCTGTGAAACCTCACAGAGTTTCCTCAGCCAGGCCACAACTCACTCGAGGCTGTCGAGAACGTCGGCGACGACCAGGTTCTCGTCCGATTCCGCGAAGGTACGCGCGATTCCCGGCCCGGTGGTGCGAGTCTCGAATCTGACGGTCACCACCGAGTGACCGGCCCCCTGCACCCAGCCGTGGCCGAAGTCGGGATGCCGCACATCCATACCCGGCTGCCACCGAGGGCCTTCCGAGACGACGACATCGGCGGCGGCCTCGATCGGGGCGGGCGACTCCTCGGTCGCATCGGCGACCGGCTCGTACTCCAGTTCGGGAAACAGCGATCCCTGCCGAACGGCCGACAGCCCGGCCAATCCGACCCCGACCAGCCTGATCGGACCGACATCGACCGGATCGACGGCAAGCCGCTGCGCCGTTGCCACGATGGTCTGCTTGTCCACCGTGGCGTACGGCAACGTGGCCGATCGAGTTATGATGCTCATGTCGGACTTGCGTAGTTTGAGTACCACCGTCCTGGCACCCCGACCGTCCTTCAGCAATCGGCGATGCGTCGAGTCGACGATGGACTCGATGGCCGGGCGAAGCTGCGCGAGAGAGATCAGGTCCTGGGCGAACGTCGTCTCGGCGCTGACCTGTTTGGCCTCGGCTCGCTCGGCCACGACTCGGTTGTCGATTCCGCGCGCCAGCTGATGCAGGCTCGGTCCCATCGTGGCCCCGAGGATCGACGCCACCTCGGACTCGGGCGTGGCCACGAACTTGCCGATGGTGTCGATGCCCAACCGCCGCAAACGCTCTCCCGCCACCGGTCCGATCCCCCACAGCTTCCGCACCGGAAGAGCCGCCATCAGCTCGGCCTGGATTCCCGGAGCGACGACGGTGATGCCGTCGGGCTTGGCCAGTCCCGACGCGATCTTGGCGATCTGTTTTCCGGATCCGGCACCGATCGAGGCGACCAGCCCGGTCTCGGCGAGAATCAGTGCGCGCAGGCCGGCGCAGAACTGCTCCACCTCGCGAACCGTCGCCCCGGCCAGTTCGAGCGGCTCACCGAACGCCTCGTCGATCGAGAGTTGCTCGAGGACGGGCATGGGTCCCCGCAGCGCCTCGAAGGCGCGTCGGCTCAGCTCCGAGTAGAGAACGAACCGCGGCGGCAACACCACGGCCCCGGCCCCCACCAGTCGGCGAGCCTGATGCATCGGCATGGCCGAGCGCGCTCCGAACGCGCGGGCCTGGTAGCTGCAACCGGCCACCACTCCCCGCCCGCCCGCGCCACCGACGAGAACCGGGCGGCCCCGCAACGTGGGTCGCGTCAACTGTTCGGCGGAGGCGAAGAACGCGTCCATGTCCAGGTGCAGCACCCATCGACGACTCCGCAGGGTGTGGTCGGCGGTATCGGGCACGGTTGTCAACGACGGTCGTCGGTGGCGAATCCGAGAGCGTGCGCGGCGCGTTCGGGTGTGGGATCCGACCACAGTTCGCCGTAGGTCTCGTTGGTGGTCAGCGATCGAGTGTGGGCGGTATCGACGTACAGGGTGCCGTGGAGGTGATCGGTCTCGTGGGCCACGATCCTCGCCGGCCAACCGCTGACCACCTCGTCGATCGCGCGCCCGGTCTCGTCGGTGCATTCGAGCCGGACTTCCGCCGCTCGGGTGACGACCGCCTGGTAGCCGGGAACACTGAGACATCCCTCGTAGAAGTCCGCCGTCCGCGTCCCGACCGGGGTGTACCGCGGATTGATCAGTACCCGGAACGGAAGCGGCGTGCGCTCTCGGACGCGGGCGACGTCCGCTCCTACCTCGTACAGGTCCTCGATCACCGCGATCTGCAACGGAATACCGATCTGCGGGGCAGCCAGACCGACACCGGGCGCGTCGTGCATGGTTGCGCGCATCACCTCGATCAACTCCCCGAAAGTCTCGGAGTCGAGCTGCCCGGCGTACGGCACGACCCTCGACCGCAGAACCGGGTGACCCGCGGCGACGATGGGCACGACGCCGCCGTGAGCTTCGGCGAGAAGCTCACGAACGGCGTCGACCGAGGCGTCGCCGTCTATCATGACGACTTGGTGATCGCTGCTCGCACTCCCTCGCCGAGATCGTTGCCGTCGTCCCCCACGTGTCCGTCGACCAGCGAGAGCGCGAGCACCTCGCCTGCGATCAGATCACGATGAGTGTCGAGCCACGCCTGCCGATGTTCGGGGACGTCGATGACGATGTCGATTCGATCCGAGACCTCGAATCCGTGATTGCGACGGGCGTCCTGGAGTTCACGGATGCGGTCCTTGGCCCAGCCCTCCGCCTCGAGCTCCTCGGTGACGGCGGAATCGAGCACGACCAGTCCGGCGTTTCCTGGCAACGGTGCCGTCGATTCGGGCTCGGCGGCAACGAGTTTGCGCGTGTACTCCTCCGGTAGCAACGCGATGCCTGCCGCACTGACGACTCCGTCGGCGTCCTCCGACCAATCACCTGCCTTGACGGCCTTGATGACCGTCTGGACGTCCTTGCCGATACGCGGGCCCGCGGCACGGGCATTGACGACGAGCTCGAACTTTCCGTGTACGGCGACGTCCTCGGTGAGATCGACCTTCTTGACGTTGACCTCGTCGGAGATGATGTCGACGAACGGACGCAGCCGCTCCGCATCGGCGGCTGCGACCGTCACCTCGGGCAGCGGCAACCGCACGCGCAGATTCTGGGCCTTGCGCAGACCCAGCACCGTGGAGCACACGGTGCGGACCTCGTCCATGCTCTCGACGAGTTCGGGATCCGACGGCAGTTCGCCTGCCTCGGGCCAGTCGGTCAGGTGCACCGAGCGGCCACCGGTCAGTCCACGCCACACCACTTCGCTGATCAGCGGCAACAGCGGGGCTGCGATGCGAGTGAGCACCTCGAGCACGGTGTGCAGGGTGTCGATGGCGTCGGCGTCCTCGCTCCAAAACCGCGAACGCGACCGGCGCACATACCAATTGGTCAGTGCATCGCAGAACGTGCGCAGCTCGTCGCAGGCACCGGCGATGTCGTTGCCCTCGAGCGCATCGGTGATCGCGTCGCGGGTGGCCGACAGCTTGGCCAGTACGTAGCGATCGAGCACGTTCGGCGAATCGGTTCGCCACTGCCCTGGCTTCGACGCGTAGAGCTGCAAGAAGCTCCACGCATTCCAGATCGGCAGCAATGCCTGGCGAACGCCTTCGCGGATACCCTGCTCGGTGACGATGAGGTTGCCGCCGCGCAGGATCGGTGAGGACATCAGGAACCACCGCATGGCGTCGGAGCCGTCGCGGTCGAAGACCTCCTTGACGTCGGGGTAGTTACCCTTGGACTTGCTCATCTTCAGTCCGTCGTCACCGAGCACGATGCCGTGTGCGGCAACGGTCTTGAACGCCGGGCGATCGAACAGCGCGGTCGCCAGCACGTGCAGGGTGTAGAACCAGCCTCGCGTCTGGCCGTTGTACTCGACGATGAAATCGCCCGGGTTGTGTGTGGAGAACCACTCCTCGTTCTCGAACGGGAAATGAACCTGCGCGTACGGCATCGAGCCCGACTCGAACCAGCAGTCCAACACCTCGGGGACGCGACGCATCGTCGACTTGCCGGTCGGATCGTCCGGGTTGGGCCGGGTCAACTCGTCGATGTACGGGCGGTGCAGATCGGTCGGTCGCACGCCGAAATCACGCTCGAGCTCGTCCAGGCTGCCGTACACGTCCAGACGCGGGTAGGCCGGGTCGTCGGAGGTCCACGCCGGGATCGGGCTGCCCCAGTAACGGTTTCGGCTGATGTTCCAGTCGCGTGCACCTTCGAGCCACTTGCCGAACTGGCCGTCCTTGATGTGCTCGGGAACCCAGGTGATCTCCTGGTTCAGCTCGACCATCCGATCACGGAACTTGGTGACCGCGACGAACCACGACGGCACCGCCATGTAGATCAGGGGCTGACCACTGCGCCAGCTGTGCGGGTACGAGTGCTCGATGGTCTCGTGCCGCAGCAACCGACCCGAGGCCTTGAGATCCTTGATGATCACCGGGTTGGCGTCGAACACCATCAGACCCTCGTACGGCGGCACCAGCGAGGTGAACTTTCCGCCCGCGTCGAGCGGTTGCACCACCTCGATACCGTTCGCGGTGGCGACGTCCATGTCCTCCTCACCGAAAGCCGGTGCGAGGTGGACGATTCCGGTGCCCGAATCGGTGGTGACGTAGTCGGCCTCTAGCACACGGTGCGAGTTCTCGTGGCCGAGAAAGAAATCGTATGGAGGTGTGTAGGACAGCCCGACCAACTCGGCACCGGTGTGCTCCGAGAGCACCTCCGGCTCCTCCCCCAGTTCCTTCGCGTAGTGCGAAAGACGTGCAGCGGCAAGCACGTAACGCTCACCGTCCGCGCCTCGCACCTGCAGGTACTGCACCTCCGGGTGCACCGCGATCGCCAAGTTCGACGGAAGGGTCCAGGGCGTGGTGGTCCAGATCAGCGCGTTCGCACCGTCCAGGGGCGAGCCGGGAGCCGTCAACGGCATCGTGACGGTGACCGCGGGATCCTGACGCATCTTGTAGGCGTCGTCCAGGCGGGTCTCCTGATTGGACAGCGGTGTCTGCTCGTACCAGCTGTACGGCAGCACCCGGTATCCCTGGTAGATCAGGCCCTTGTCGTGCAGCGTCTTGAACGCCCACATGACCGACTCCATGAAGTCGACGTCGAGGGTCTTGTAGTCGTTGTCGAAGTCGACCCATCGCGCCTGCCGGGTGACGTAGTCCCGCCACTCGTCGGTGTACTGGAGTACCGACTGCTTGCAGTAGGCGTTGAACTTCGCCAGGCCCATCTCGTCGATCTCGGACTTGTCCTTGATGCCGAGCTGCTTCTCCGCTTCGAGCTCTGCGGGCAGACCGTGGCAATCCCACCCGAAGCGACGCTCGACCTTCTTGCCCCGCATCGTCTGGAATCGCGGGACGAGGTCCTTGACGTAGCCGGTGAGCAGGTGACCGTAGTGCGGCAGGCCGTTCGCGAAGGGAGGGCCGTCGTAGAAGACGAACTCGTCCGCACCTGCTCGATTGTCGATGCTGGCACGAAAGGTGCCGTCCTCGGCCCACTCGTGCAGAACGATGCGCTCGAGATCCGGGAACGGGACGCTGCCCGAGCGGCCCTCGGCGAGGTCCACCAATGGGTAGGACCCCGAGTTCGGACGTTCGGTTGCATCTGTCATGTCAAGTCTCCTCCGTGCCGGCCACGTCTCAGACGCGACGCAAAGTTGGCACGGGGACGACATCCGGGCGATTCGTACGCCCGATACCGCGGTACCACCCCGCTTGCACGCTCTCGACGACCGTATCGTCGGAGTGCGCCACTCCAGACGAGCTGTGACGGGCTCACCCGTTCGGTTCTACTGAACACCGTTCCCAAGCACCTGGGTGCTTCGTACCGACGTCGTTCTTCCGAAAGCTCCCCGGTGATGGCCGGATCGACGCCGTTGAATCTGACACCTGTGAATCTGACACCTGCGAATCGTGATGCTACCTGTCGAGCTCGGGCGGCGGTCGTCGACCCGTGAGCGCGCCGACCAGAAGTAGAACAGCACCCACGATGCAGACGGCGATGCACGCCCAGGCCCAGACGACGGATCCCGTCATCAGGGCGAGAACCAGAAAGCCGAAACCGATCGCAGCCGCGCCGAGAGTCAGGACCAACACACCGATTCCTCGCTCACCACTCGACGCGACAACCTGATCCGACGCTGTCCACGATCGACAGCGTCGGAGGTCGGTGGTGCGTCAGTTGCCCTTGGCGTACGACTGGCTGTACCCCGAGGACTGATTGTCCTGGTTGAAATTATCCTGCCCGTTGTCCACCGGCAGCGCCGAGGAACGGTTCTCGAGTTCTTCGAGCTGCGATTCGAGGTAGGACTTGAGCCGCACGCGGTACTCGCGCTCGAACGTCTTGAGCTGCTCGATTCGACCTTCCAGCACCGAACGCTGCTGGTTGATCGTCGCCATGATCTCGGTGTGCTTGCGCTCGGCGTCGGCCTGCAGCGCGTCGGCCTTCTCCTTGGCCTGACGCAGCTGGGTCTCGGACCGGGTCTGCGCGTCGGACAACAGCGACTCGGACTTCTGGCGAGCCTCGGCCATCATCGACTCGGAACGGGTCCGTGCATCCGACACCAGACGCTCGGCGTTGGTGCGCGCATTGCCGAGCAGCTGCTCGGACTCCGACTTGGCGTCACCGGTGAGACGATCGGCCATCTCCTGAGCGAGGCCGAGAATCTTGGCGGCCTGCATGTTGGAGTCGCCGCTCTGCTGCGGAGCTGCTGCAACGGGCGCGACCGGCGCGGGCTGCTGCACCACGGGCGGTGGCTTGGGGGGATCCACCGGGCGCTGCGGCTCGGCCTTCGGTGCCGCGGCCTGAGCCGGTTGCGGGCTCTGCCGCGCAGCGCTCTTGGCGTCCGCAAGCTCCTGATCGAGCTCACCGACCCGCTGGCGTAGGTCGGCGTTCTCTTCGATCAGTCGCGACAACTCTTGCTCGACGAGGTCGAGAAAAGCGTCGACCTCGTCTTCGTTGTAACCGCGCTTACCGATGGGCGGCTTGCTGAACGCGACATTGTGCACATCAGCTGGAGTCAGCGGCATGGAAGGATCCCTTCACGCGTCTTGGGGCGGTAGAGCAAGCATTCAGTTATATGCCATTCCGCGCGAGTGCAGAACAATCAAACTGTAACTGGCGTCCATTCTGTCACACAGGACACGCAGCATGCGCTGGGTCCCGCGTTCTAACATTTCATCTGCGGCCTCAGGCCGCGAGACCACTGGTCACATTCCACGCGATGAAGACCACGAACAGCAGGACCATGATGGACAGGTCCAGTCGCACTCCACCGAGGTTGAGCGGCGGAATTATTTTCCGGAGGAACTTCACCGGCGGGTCGGTGACGGTGAAGATCGCCTCGAGCACGATGACGACCAACCCGGTCGGTTGCCAATCTCTCGCGAAAGTCCTGATGAACTCGACGATGATTCGACCGATGAGAAGGAGCCAAAAAAGAAACAATACGATGTTGATCACCGTGAACACGATCACGGCTATACTCTGCCTGACTTCGCCGGGCTGAGCAAAGCGCGCTGGTCACAGCCCTGAACTACCGCTCCGAACAGCAAATGTCTCACTGCTGGCTGTAGAAACCGGTCTCGGCGATCCGCCTGCGCTCCTGCGGTGAGACGTCGACGTCGGCCGGCGAGAGCAGGAAGACCTTCGTCGCTACCTTGTCGAACGAACCGCGCAGCGCGAAGGCGAGCCCGGCAGCGAAATCGACCAGTCGCTTGGCGTCCGCGTTGCTCATCTCGACCAGGTCCATGATGACCGGAGTGCCGTCGCGGAAGCGCTCACCGATGGTGCGAGCCTCGCTGTAATCACGCGGTCGGAGCGTGGTGATCTTCGAGAGGGGGCCGCCGTCGTCGACGATCGGGCTGCGTCGGGTCTCCGCGCGCACATCCATCCGAGTGTCCATGGCGAGCGCTCCTCTGGTTGCCGCACCTCGCGTGGTCGGTGCCGCGCCACGGCCTCGTCCACCGATCGGTGCCAGCGTTGCCGCCGGACGGGGTGCCTCGTAATCGTCGTAGTCGTCCTCGACCTGCGCATGCCGCGATCCACCGAAGGACGGCTTCACGAACTCACGCTCGTCGATGTCGTCGTAGCTGTCGCGACCACCACGGGAGCTGCGTCGCGTGTCCGGATCGTCGAGGTAGTCGTCCTCGTAGTCGGCGAGCGGAACCATGCCGAAGTACGCCTTGAACTTGTGCAGGGTGCTCATCGTTCTGCCTTCCGTGGCGGTGTGTCTACTGTCCATCTCCAGGTTCGCAAGTGTCTGTTGTGACTGATGTGATCCATGGACTGTTATTGCGAGGCTATCGGCCGCGCGCCGAGTATTGCGGTACCGACACGCACGCACGTCGATCCGTGGCGCACAGCAGCTTCCAGGTCTCCGGTCATGCCCGCGGACAGCTCGAGCGCTCCGGGATGATCGGCCGACAGTCGACGATGCAGACTCTCGAGGTCGGCGAATGCGGCGTCCGGATCGGCGTCGAGCGGCGGCACCGCCATCAACCCCGCCAACCGCAACCCGGACGCGTCGGCCACCGCGTCGGCGAGCGCGTGCAGTTCGTCGCGTTCGACGCCTCCGCGATGCACGTCCCCATCGAGACTGACCTGGACGATCACGTCGAGTTCGGTCCGGCGCACACCCTCGTCCAATGCCGCCGTTGTCGCCTTCGACAGAGCAGTCACCAACCGCGCACTGTCCACGGAATGGATGGAGTGTGCCCACGCGGCGACCGACTTGGCCTTGTTTCGCTGCAGGTGCCCGATCATGTGCCACCGGGGTGGATCGCCGATGAAGTCGTCGGCCGTCTCGGCGACCTTGGGAGACGCGTCCTGCTCCCGCGACTCTCCGAAATCGCGGCATCCGAGGTCGTACAGGATCCGTACATCCGACGCAGGGAAGAACTTCGTCACCGGGAGCAGAGCCACATCGGCAGGCGACCGGCCCGCGTCGACACACGCGCGATGCAACCGCTCGCGTACCGACGTCAACGCCGTCTCGATCTCCTGCGCCCTGCCGGTACCCGACGCAGTGCCGCTGAGTTCGCTCATGACAACCTTCCCTGCCCGTTCACCGATCGGCCGATTCGGGCCGATCACCTGGGGATGTGCTGTCCATCCAGACGACGCTGGCAATTCGGCCGGTCGATCCTTCGCGCCGGTGACTGAACAACGTCCGGTCCTCGATCGTGCAGCGCGGATCCTGGGCCACCGCGGACACGCCCGCGGCGAGCAGTTGAGCCCGGATACCGGCGGGAATGTCGAGCCCGGGCGTGTGGCGGACGGTTGTCGTCGCGCTGCCGGGCAGATGCTTGTCGACGTCCGCTCGCATGGACGCGGGCACCTCGTACTGGCGACCGCTCGCGGCCGGACCCAGAAACGCGCCGATCCGCGCCGGAACCGCACCCAGCTCGACCATGGCGGCCAACACGCGGGGAACGATGCCGATGCGGGCTCCGACCCGTCCGGCATGCACGGCGGCGATCACTCCGGCCTCCTCGTCGGAGAGCAGCACCGGCACGCAGTCGGCAGTCAACACCACCAAGCCGAGATCGCGGTGCGTCGTCACCAACGCATCGGTCATCGGTAGCGGCTCGGTCACCGGACCGTCGACCACCGTGACGGTGCGTCCGTGGACCTGCTCCATGAAGACGAGCCGTTCGAGCCCCATGCCCAATCGATCGCCGAGGCGTCGACGGTTGGCCTCCACCGCAGCGGGGTCGTCACCGACGTGGTCACCGAGGTTGAACGTGTCGAACGGAGGTGCCGAGACGCCACCCGCTCGCGTCGTCGAGACGCGTCGGACCCGAAACGGACCTGGGGATGAGGTGTCACTCACCGCCGCATGAAGGACGGCACATCGACGTCGTCTTCGCCCTCGTCCTCGGCGATGGGCACGCGACGGCCGGAACCGACGGACTCACGGCCCTGGCCGGCCGAGTCACGGCCGTAACCGGCTGCGGATTCGCGGCTCGACGATTCACGATTGGACGAACTCGACGAGTTCAGTGGCGGCAGACTGCTACCGCTCGGAGCGCCGACCGGGTCGCGGAACACCGCACCGTCCGAACTGTCGCTCGACCGCGACGACACCTCGCCCGAGCGAGCCGATCCGATCGGGCCACGTGTGGAGGTGGCCGCTTCCACCGGACGCCGCGTCGGGGTTCCGCCGTCGAAGCCTGCGGCGATGACGGTCACGCGGACCTCGTCACCGAGCGAGTCGTCGATCACGGTGCCGAAGATGATGTTGGCGTCGATGTGCGCGGCTTCCTGCACCAGCGAGGCAGCCTCGTTGATCTCGAACAGACCCAGGTCGGATCCACCGGCGATCGAGAGCAGCACTCCGCGAGCGCCTTCCATCGAGGCTTCGAGCAGCGGCGAGTTGATCGCCGATTCGGCCGCCTTGATGGCTCGACCCTCGCCGCGTGAGGATCCGATGCCCATCAATGCACTGCCTGCACCGGACATCACGCCCTTGACGTCCGCGAAGTCGACGTTGATCAGACCGGGAGTGGTGATCAGGTCGGTGATGCCCTGGACGCCGTTGAGCAGTACCTCGTCGGCGCTGCGGAACGCGTCCATGAGGCTGACTGCGGCGTCACCGAGCTGGAGCAGTCGATCGTTGGGGATGACGATGAGCGTGTCGCAGGACTCACGGAGCTGCTGGATGCCCGTGTCGGCCTGGCCACCGCGCCGCTTGCCCTCGAAGGAGAACGGCCGGGTGACGACACCGACGGTCAGCGCACCGAGCTTACGAGCGATGTTGGCGACGACGGGAGCGCCACCGGTACCGGTTCCGCCGCCCTCGCCTGCGGTGACGAACACCATGTCGGCACCCTTGAGCACCTCTTCGATCTCGTCCTTGTGGTCGTCCGCTGCGCGGCGGCCCACCTCGGGATCGGCACCAGCGCCGAGTCCGCGGGTCAGTTCGCGACCGACGTCGAGCTTGACGTCTGCGTCACTCATCAGCAAGGCCTGAGCGTCGGTGTTGACCGCGATGAACTCGACTCCCTTGAGTCCCTGTTCGATCATGCGGTTGACCGCGTTCACGCCGCCGCCGCCGATGCCGACGACCTTGATTACGGCGAGGTAGTTGTGCGGGGGCGTCATGGGCTCTCGCCTTCCGTGGATTGTTGCGTGAAATGTGGAAAACCCTCAACCTAAACCACAGGCTTAGAGTTATGTCAAGTACTGAACTGGTCGAAACGCTATTCATCGCCGACGACTATCGCCATTAGGCGCGCCGACGCCGCGCGAGAAAATCCCGCCGACGCGTCGAAACTATTTGGTGGTGGGCAGATCCGGACTCGACACGTCGAAGATCTGGCCGGGCTGGGACAGCAGGGCGATGGCCACCGCGGCCTTCCGTTCGGAGTCGTCCTTGCTGCCCCACACCACGGTGCGCCCGTCGAGCAGCAGGATGGAGATGTCGGACAACGTGCTCGCCCGCAGCTCTCCTGTCTGATCGCGCAGCAGCGGTGGCAACGTATCGAGAACCGCCAGTGCATCTTTCGTCACCGGATCACCGAACACCGGGTTGTCGGTCACCAGACGCACCACCCCGGGCGGTGGCGGCGCGATCGCGAAATCGACCCCGGTCGAATCGAGGAGATGGGTGCCGTCCGGAGAATCGAAGAACGCCACCGGAACCCGCTCCTCCACCGTCACCTGCACAGTGGACGGATACTTCCGTTGCACACGGACCGTGGCCAGCGCCGGAATCGTGGCCACCCGTTGCGCCGCAGCCGCCGTGTCCACCCGAACCAGCGGAAGGCCGACGGGTACGTCGAGCCGATCGAGGATCTCCTGCTCGGACACCGACGACGCTCCCGCGACCGCAATGGTGCGTACGGACAACAGCGGTGTGAAGTACACCAGCGCAGCCGATCCCACCACGACGACCACCAGTGCCAGGGCGATGGCCAAGGCCTTGCGCCGCGACCGCTTCACCCGTTCGCGCTCCTGCTCGCGCGCCAGCGCGCGTGCCTGCTTGTCGGTGACCGCGGCCGACGAATCACCTTCTCCTGCAGCTGTTCCCGACCTCGAAGAACGGACTCGATCGGAGCGACGACTCACGTCGACGGCCGATCCTTCGGTACCCCGCGGCCGGTCGCAGCACCGAAATCGGTCTTCGAGCGAAGCGCATCGAGAATCGGTCCGCCGAGCATGGTCACGTCACCCGCGCCCATCGTGATGACGACATCGCCGGGCAGACTCAGATGGGCGACCTGCTTGGCCACCAACGACAGATCCGGCTGGTAGTTCACCGGCTTGGTCACCGAAGCGGCAACCAGTGCCCCCGTCACCCCCGGCAACGGTTCCTCACGTGCGCCGTAGACGTCGAGCACGACGATCTCGTCGGCCAGGGACAGCGCGGCACCGAATTCCTCGGCGAACGTCGCGGTCCGCGAGTACAGATGCGGCTGGAACACCACCACCACCCGTCCCGGCTCGTGACCCGAACGGTCCTGGCCTGCAACGAGAGCCTGCGCGGCCGTCAGCACCGCGCGCACCTCGGTGGGGTGGTGCGCGTAATCGTCGAACACGCGCACGCCGTGCTCACGTCCGGTGAACTGGAAGCGCCGATGCACGCCGCCGAAACCGGTGAGTCCGGCCAGCAGTTCCTCGACTCCGGCACCGACCTGACGCGCCGCGACGAACGCCGCCAGCGCGTTGAGTGCTGTGTGCCGGCCGGGGACGCCGAGCCGTACGGTGCGGGCCGCGTCCTCGCCTGCGATCTGCAACTGCGCGACGCCGCCGATGTCCTCGGGCTCCCATGCCAGCAGTCGAACGGCCATCTCGACGGGACCGGCGTCGACATCCGAGGACCCGTAACCCAACACCTTCACGCCCGGAAGGTCGCGCTCGACCACACGTCGAGCGAGCGCCGCCGAACCCGGGTCGTCCATGCACGCCACGAGTACACCGCCGGGACCCAGGAGCCCAGCGAAGTCGTCGAACACCTGAACGTAGGCCTCGGTGGTGCCGAAGTGGTCCAGATGATCGGCCTCGATGTTGGTCACGATGATGACGTCGGCGCTGTACTGAAGCAGCGAGCCGTCGCTCTCGTCCGCCTCGGCCACGAACACGTCGCCGCTGCCGTGATGGGCGTTGGTGCCGGCCTCGTTCAGCTCTCCCCCTACGGCGAACGACGGATCGAACCCGCAGTGCTGGAGCGCGACCACCAGCATCGAGGTCGTCGACGTCTTTCCGTGCGTTCCCGAGACCAACAACGTGCGGTATCCCTGCATGAGCGAGGACAGCACAGCCGGCCGCAACACCACCGGGATTCCGCGTTCACGCGCTTCGACGAGTTCGGGATTGGTCTTGGGAATCGCGGCGTGGGTCGTCACCACCACGGTGGGTCCGCCCTCGATCATGTCGAGGGCACCGGCGTCGTGACCGATGCGGACCTGGGCACCGCGTGCGCGCAGTGCGAGCACGCCGCGCGATTCCTTGGCATCCGAACCCGACACCTGTCCCCCGCGCGCCAGCAGGATCCGCGCGATGCCGGACATTCCGGCACCACCGATGCCCACCATGTGTACTCGTTCGAGCTCTGTCGGCAGATTCGACATCGCACCCTCAGTTGTCACGCGGACGTCTCCCTCGTTCTCTTCTCATGCTCGCCGCCGCCGGGCTCAGCGCCGCGCCGCGTGCGCGGTATCGAGCACGATCTGCGCGACGGCAGCCGCTGCGCCCTTGTGCCCGGCACCGGCGGCGGCACGAGACATGGTGGCAATTCGTTCGGTGTCGGCCAACAACGAGACAACCGTCTCGCTCACGTACCGCTCGGTCAGTGTCGCATCGGATACCAGAATGCCACCTCCGGCGTCGACCACAGGACGGGCGTTGAGTTCCTGCTCGCCGTTGCCGTGCGGTAGGGGTACGTAGACGGCAGGCAGACCGGTCGCGGACACCTCGGCGACCGTCATGGCACCGGACCGGCAGATCGCCAGGTCCGCAGCCGCATACGCCAGATCCATCCGGTCGATGTACGGCACCGCGACGTACGGCGCGTCCGGATCACGTTGCTCGACGTCGAGCGAGTTCTTCGGACCGTGAGCATGCAGAACCGAAATGCCGGCTGCGGCGAGGGCCGCCGAGGCTCCGGACACCGCGTCGTTGAGCGATCGGGCCCCCTGCGAGCCGCCGAACACCAACAGCACCGGACCGCTCTCGGGCAGGCCGAAGTGAGCGCGAGCCTCCGCGCGGACGGCAGCCCGATCGAGGCCGGTGATGGTGGGACGCACGGGAATTCCGATCACATCGGCGTCGGCAGCACCGCGCGCGGCGATCCCCGAGCCCTCGACCGCGGCGAGCACCCGCTCGGCCGACCGGGCACCGACCTTGTTGGCGATGCCCGCTCGCGCGTTCGCCTCGTGGATGACCACAGGTATTCGGCCGCCACGGCCGAACAATCGACCACGGGCCGCGAGATAGGCCGGCAACGCGACGTAGCCGCCGAATCCGACGAGCACGTCCGCCTCGACGGCCGCAAAGATCTCGCGGGTGCGTCGCACCGATCGCACGACGCGAAGCGGCAACTTGAGCAGGTCGACGGTGGGTTTGCGGGGCAGCGGAACGGGCGGGATGAGTTCGAGTGCGTACCCGCGAGCCGGAACGAGAGTCGTCTCCAGACCACGGCTGCTACCGAGAGCGGTGACGGTGACGGTGGGGTCGAGGACACGCAAGGCGTCGGCCACAGCGAGCGCGGGCTCGATGTGCCCGGCCGTCCCGCCCCCGGCGACCACGACGGAAATCGGTCGAGATGTCTGGTTCACCGTCGATATCCTCGCTCACCCGAGCGGACAGGCGGGCGGCCGGGTTGTGGTTCCGGCCGCGGACGGTATGCCGAACGCGATCCCGCGGCGGGTTCTCGCCGGACGGGCTCGCTCCGACGGGGGTTGCCGCGGGGTGACTCGCCCCGATATGCGGTCGATCTGGGCGACATCGTGTCGGTCCGTGAACTGGAGACCCGCGTGCGAGCACGTCCGGGCTCGGCTGCTCTCGCTGCACGCCCGTCCTTGCCTTGGCCCTTACGGGCCTCGATGCGCTTGCGATCCTGCGCCGCCAGCGTGGGGCGGGTGGACTTCGACCGCGCCATCGCGGCTCGCTTGGGCGAGAACACGGCGGGCAGCGGCAGCTTCAGAGCTCGCGCGATACGGCCCTCCTGCCCCGCGTGCAGGGCTGCGATCGCCTCCGGTTCGTGTCGGGCGGCGCTCGCGATGATGCCGAACATCAGCAGCGTGATCGCGGTCGAGGTACCACCGTAGGACACCAGCGGCAGCTGCAGGCCGGTCACAGGAAGCAGCCCGACGACGTAGCCGATGTTGATCATGGCCTGACCGAACACCCAGCACGTGGCACCTGCGGTCAGCAGACGCAGGAACGGATCCACCGAACGCATGGCGATGCGCAGGCCGGTGTAGACGAAGAGGCCGAACAAACCGATGACCGCCAGGCAGCCGATCATCCCGAGTTCCTCGCCGATGATGGCGAAGATGAAGTCGTTGTGCGCGTTGGGGAGGTAACTCCACTTCGCGCGGCTCTGTCCGAGCCCGCGACCGAACAGTCCGCCGTCGGCCAGCGAGTATTTCGCCTGGGTGGACTGATACGACAGGCCCTGGGTGTCCTCACCCGGATTCAGCCATGCCTTGACGCGATTGGAGCGGTAACCGGCGGTGAACGCGAGCACGGTTGCCAGCGCCAGACCGGTCATCAGCACCGCACCGAACAGCCGAGCGTTGAGGCCTGCGAACCACAGCAGAGCCACCAGGATGATGCCGAGGGCGATGGCGGTACTGAGGTTCGGCTGCAGCACGACGAGCAGACACATCAGCAGTCCCGCGGGCAGCAACGGCACCAACAGTGACTTGATGTTGCCGTGTTCGCTGCGGCGCGAGGCCAACAGGTGGGCACCCCACAGAACCAGTGCCACCTTGGCGAGCTCGGACGGCTGGAAGGACACGACGCCGAAGTCGAACCAACGGCGTGCACCCTGGCGTTCGGCACCGATACCGGGAATGAGCACCAGCATCAGCATGGTGATCGAGACCAGGAACAGTGGAAACGACAGCTTTCTGAGGTACCGAACCGGCAGCCGGAGAGCGACGTAGAACGCGACGACTCCCAGCGCGACACCGATCAGCTGCTGGGTGAAGAGGGCGTACCCGGACTCGTCTGCTGCGAAGGATTCGGCGGACGACGCCGACAGGACCATGACCAGGCCCAGCACCGTGAGCAGCACTGCGATCGTGACGATGAGGTGGAAGGACGCGAGCGGCCTGCCGAACCACAGGCCGATTCGGGTACGTGGAGCGGCGGCGCGTCGAGCCGGACGAGGCGGTTGGCCTGCGGCGGTCACGATCGCGGCGATCCGATGTCGGTGGCTTCGAGGAGCTGGACCGACTCGGCGAAGCTACGGCCGCGGTGGCCGTAGTCGGCGAACATGTCCAGTGACGCGGCAGCCGGGGCCAGCAGGACCGTGTCCCCCGGAGCAGCGAGTTCGGCCGCGTGGGCCACGACCGCCCGCATTACCGCATCAGCATCTTCAGCACCATGAGTCACACCAGCATCGTCTCCCGAAGGGAGCCTGACGACCGGAACATCGGGCGCGTGTCGCGCCAAAGCATCTGCGATCTGCATCCCATCGCGTCCGAGAACGACCGCAGCCACGAGCCGATCGGCGATCTCGATCACCAGATCGTCGATCACCGCTCCCTTCAACAGCCCACCCGCGATCCACACGACGCGATCGTGCGCCGAGATGGAGGAGCGAGCGGCATGCGGGTTCGTCGCCTTCGAATCGTCGATGAACGTCACCCCACCCAGCTCGCGCACCACCGCTGCACGATGCGGTCCCACTCGATAGGTCTGCAGCCCCAGCCGAACAGCGCCTGCCTCAACCCCGATCGACCGTGCGAGCGCGCCTGCCGCGAGCGCATCGAGGACACCGGACGGACCGCTCGGCTCCACGTCGTCCGCAGCGAGAAGATCGACGTTCTCACCGAACGCGTTGTCGACGAGCACCCCGTCACGCACACCCAGCTCACCCGAGGCCGGCTCACCCAACCGGAAACCGACGACGGTCGACGCGGCAGACCCGGCCGACAGCCCCGCCGCCCGGGAGTCGTCCAGACCGACCACCGCGACGTCGCCGTTCAACGCACGAGCCTTGGCCTGAACGTAACCGTCCATACCGCCGTGCCAATCCAGATGATCCTCGGCGATGTTGAGCACCACCCCCGCAGCCGGACGCACCGAGGGAGCCCAGAACAGCTGGAACGACGACAACTCCACCGCGAGCACACTCGGATGCGGGGAACCGCGCAACGCGTCGGCGATGGGGAGTCCGATGTTGCCGCAGGCAACCGACTCGATGCCTGCGGCGTCGAGTATCGAGGCCAGCATCGAGGTGGTGGTCGTCTTTCCGTTGGTGCCGGTCACCACCAGCCACCGAGTTCGGGGTCCGTACAGCTCGACCCGGTCCACGTGCCAGGACAACTCGACATCGCCCCATACCGGAATGCCCAGCTTCGCGGTCGCCGCCAACACCGGAGAGTCGGGTCGAAACCCCGGACTGGTGACGACGAGCGAGAACGCCGCGAGCGCCGCGGGATCGGCGAGCAGGTCGTCCTGCAGCACCACCGCAGCACCGGAGTTCGACGCCTCGTCCAGCGCGGCGCGATTCGAGTCGGTGACCGTGACGACGGCACCGAGATCGAGCAGTGGTCGCACGACGGCGAGTCCTGAGATGCGGGCTCCGGTCACCAGCACCGAACTGCCGCGCAACCAGGTCAGATCGGTCCGAGAGTCGGGCACAGATTCGTCCATGCCCTATCCGCCGACAGCAGCGAGATACTCGCTGTAGAACAGAGCGAGTCCGACGGCCGACGCGATGGCGGCCAACAACCAGAATCGGATGATCACCGTCGTCTCGGCCCATCCGGCCAACTCGAAGTGATGGTGGAACGGTGCCATGCGGAACACTCGTCGGCGACTGGATCGGAACACCGCGACCTGGATGACGACCGATGCGGCCTCGGCGACGAACAGTGCACCGATGACCACCATGATCAGCTCGGTCTTGGTCACCACCGACAGGCCTGCGATCAGACCGCCGAGGGCAAGGGATCCGGTGTCGCCCATGAAGATCTTGGCCGGCGCGGCGTTCCACCACAGGAAGCCGATGCAGGCACCGGCGGCCGAGGCGCAGACCAGGGCCAGGTCGAGGGGATCTCGAACGTCGTAACAGCCGGGGGCAGGCCCGGCGGGTCCTGCGCACGCCTGGCGGTACTGCCAGAACGTGATGACGGTGTAGGCGCCGAGTACCAACGTCATCGATCCGGCGGCGAGGCCGTCGAGTCCGTCGGTGAGGTTGACAGAGTTGGACCACGCGATCACGAGCAGGCAGACGAAGAATACGAAGACCACCGCGGACATCGACCAGGTGGCGATGTCGCGCACGTACGACAGTTGAGTGCTGCCGGGAGTGAGCCCGCTCTCGCTCCGGAACTGCAACACCAGAATCGCGAACAGCACGGCCGCCGTTATCTGACCGACGTACTTGCCAGTGGCGTTCAGGCCCAGGTTGCGCTGTTTGCGGATCTTGATGAAGTCGTCGAGAAAGCCGACCAGACCGAGCACTGTGGTCAGGCCGAGAACGAGCAGGGCCGACGCCGACGGACCGTCAGCGTCGTAACCGATGCCGATCAGGTGCGAGCCCCAGTAGCCGGCCCAGATGCCGACCAGAATTGCGACGCCGCCCATTGTCGGTGTGCCCCGCTTGGACTGGTGACTCGCCGGGCCCTCCACTCGAATCTCCTGGCCGAAGCCCTGTTTCGAGAAGGTCTTGATCAGCACCGGGGTCAGCAGGATCGCGACCGCGAGTGCGATACCTCCGGCGAACAGGATCTGCCTCACTGCTCACCCTCCGCAGTGGTGCTCGGCGCGTCGGCCAGCAGGGCGTCCGCGACTGTCCACATCGCCCCGGACTGCGAGGCCTTCACCAGCACGATGTCGCCGGGACGCACCTCCTCGTGCAGTACGTCGATCGCCGTTTCACGGTCGGGCACCAACATCGATTCCTCGCCCCACGAACCCTCCATGACCGCACCCTGGTGCAATGCGCGAGTAGGACGGCCGGAATCGACGATGATCAGGCGATCGACGTCGAGGCGGACGGCGAGGCGGCCGATCGCGTCGTGCTCGACCACCGAGTCCGAACCCAGCTCGCCCATCTCCCCCAGCACCGCCCAGCTGCGGCGTTTGGGTCCGTCGTCGCGACGCGACATCGACACCAGTGCTTTGAGTGCGGCGCGCATCGAATCGGGGTTGGCGTTGTACGAATCGTTGACGACGGTGACGCCGTCGGCGCGGGTGCGGACGTCCATTCGCCTGATCGACGTCGGTGCGGCAGCCCCGAGCGCCTCGGCGACCTGCGTCAGTGTCGCGCCGCACTCGAGTGCGACGGCGGCGGCTGCGAGAGCGTTGCCGACCTGATGCTCGCCGTGTACCGCCAGGGTGATCGGTACCGAACCCGCTGCGCAGTCGAGCGTGAACGACGCTCTGGCGTCGGTGTCGACCTGCACGTCGAGTGCTCTGATGTCCGCCTCTGCGTTGCGCCCCACCGTGACGACGGATGCCGTTGTGCGAGTTGCCATTTCAGCGACGAGCCGATCGTCGATGTTCAGGATCGCCACTCCCCCGTCGGCAGCACTCGGCAGAGCCTCGACCAGTTCGCCCTTCGCCAGTGCGATGGCCGCGCGCGACCCGAACTCGCCCAGGTGCGCGGTTCCGACGTTGAGGACCACCCCGATCCGGGGCGGTGCGAGCGTGGCCAGTTCGGCGATGTGGCCGATTCCTCGGGCGGACAACTCCAGACAGAGAAAGTCGGTCTCGGCATCGGCTCGCAGCGCCGTCCAGGGGTGTCCCAGTTCGTTGTTGAACGATCCGGGCGGTGCCACCACCGAACCGAGGGGTTCGAGTACGGCAGAGATCAGATCCTTGGTCGAGGTCTTCCCCGAGGATCCCGTCACGCCGACGACGGTCAGGCCGTGCTCGGCCGTCAACTCGCGCACCGATGCGCGGGCCAGAGCGCCGAGAGCGGTCAACACTGCCGCACCGGAGCCGTCCGGGTCGTTCTCGAGTGCCATCGCGCGACTGTCGTGCGGAACGGGACGCACGACCACGGCCGGTACGCCCACCGGACGCGCAGCCAGCACCAGTGCCGCACCCGCGGCAACCGCGTCGGCGGCATGGTCGTGACCGTCCACCTTCGCTCCGGGAAGGGCGAGGAAGATACTGCCGGCAGTGACCTTGCGGGAGTCGAACTCCACCGGTCCCGACACCACGACCGTCGAATCCGGCACGTCGTGCACCGTGCCTCCGACGATCTCGGCGATTCGGTCGATCGAGAGCGGGATCACCGTACGCCCGCGCTCGTGCCGACCCGGCGCGCATCGATGGCCGAGGCGAGTATCACTCGGTCGTCGAACGGATACTTCACGCCCGCTACTTCTTGGCCGGTTTCGTGCCCTTTACCTGCGATCAACACAACATCCCCTTCGCGTGCCCACGCCACGGCCTGTTCGATCGCCGCTGCGCGGCCTGCCACGTTCCGTACTTCACCGCGGGCCTCGTCCGGCACCGACAGCGCGCCGTCCTCGACGGCCGCCCTGATGGTGGCCGGATCCTCGCTGCGCGGGTTGTCGTCGGTCACCACCAACAGCTCGGCACCGCGCGCTCCGGCGGCACCCATCAGGGGACGCTTCGCGGTATCGCGGTCGCCGCCTGCTCCGAGAACAACCGCGATCCGTCCACGCGAGGATTCGCGCAACGTTGCCAGCACGGCCTCGACGGCCGCAGGTTTGTGTGCGTAGTCGACCACTGCCAGGAAGTTCTGCCCGCGATCGATCCGCTGCACGCGACCCGGCACGTCGACCGTCGCGACCCCGGTCACGGCGCTGCGCACATCGGCCCCGGCCGCTGCGCAGGTCGCCAACGCCAGGACGGTGTTCGCGACGTTGTAGCGCCCCGGCAACCGGACCGAGACCGGCAGCGACGCACCCTGCGGATCGGCGACGGTGAACGACTGCGTTCCGTCGTCGTGCTTGGCCCAGTCCGAGACCGTCCACTGCGAATCAGCACCTGTCGACGCGGTCACCACGGTCGACCCGGCCGACCGAGCGATGTCTGCCATCCGCACGCCCCACGCGTCGTCGACACAGACGACGGCGGTCTCGGCACGAACCGCCGAGTCGGCCGCGAACAGGCGACTCTTGGCCGCGAAGTAGTCCTCGAGAGAATCGTGAAAATCGAGGTGATCCTGCGAAAGATTGGTGAACGCACCGATCGCGAAGCGAGTGCCGTCGACCCGGCCCAGGGACAACGCGTGCGAGGACACCTCCATCACCACCGTGTCGACGCCCTCCTCGACCATCACCGCGAACAGGGCATGCAGCTGCGGAGCCTCGGGCGTGGTGAGCGCGCTCGGCACGTGCCGGCCCAGCACACGTGTCTCGATGGTGCCGATCAGCCCGCACCGACGACCGGCTGCGGTCAGGCCTGCTTCGAGCAGATAGGACGTCGTCGTCTTCCCTGACGTACCGGTGATACCGATGACGGTCATCTTCGACGACGGGTTGCCGTACACCAGAGCGGAGACCGCCCCCAACACCTGGCGCGGACGGTCGTGCACGAGCACCGGAACCTGTCGATCGGTACCCGCCAGAGCACCCCGCACGATCTCGAGTCCGGCCGGGTCGGTGAACACCGCCACCGCACCACGCTCGACCGCGTCGGCGACGAACTCGGCACCGTGTCGCGACGATCCGGGCAGTGCCGCGAACAGATCGCCGGGAACAACGGACTGTGCGCGCAGATCGATACCGGTCACGCTCACACCGGCGGGGTCGCCCTCGTCGATGGTTGCACCGACCGCAGACGCCACCTCCCGGACTTCGGTGTGCGGTGGATGCGCCGGACGTGAACCCGGAGCCGGTTGTGAATCCGATGACACAGTCACTCCTGCTCCCTTCCTCTCTACTGCCGGCCGCGCGCCTGCCGCGGCTCGATCACGCCGCGGCGGCAGCCGAACGAACACGCCCGAGCCGATGTGTCAGATTACCGGCGTCCGGGATCATGATGTCGCCGCCCCGACTCGCGGACCGGCGGGTTGGGATCTCAGTCCGCCTGCAGAACCAGCTTGGGTCCGGGGTCGGCGGACATCGGCACGCTGTCCCGCTGCAGCATCCAGCTGGCGATGTTGTGGAACAGCGGTGCTGCCGACTGGCCACCGGAACCGTCGGCGCTGCGGGTCGGGGCGTCGAGCATGATCCCGATCACGTAGCGGGGATCGTCCGCGGGCGCGATGCCGGCGAACGTGATCCAGTAGTTCGAGTTCGAGTAGCACTTGCACTCGGGGTCGACCTGCTGAGCCGTACCCGTCTTGCCACTGATCTGGTATCCCTCGACGCCCGCGGCAACTCCGGTACCGCGCTGGTTTCCGGTGTCGTCCTGGGTGACGGATCGGAACATGTTACGGACGGTCTTCGCCGTATCGGGGCTGACCACGTACACACCGTCGGGCTGCTGGGTCTCTGTCCGCTGACCGTTCGCGTCCACCGTCGCCTCGACGATCCTCGGCGGGATGCGTACTCCGTCGTTGGCGATAGCCTGGTACATCCCCGTCATCTGCAGCAGCGTCATCGACAGTCCCTGGCCGATGGGGAGGTTGGCGAACGTGCCGCCCGACCACTGGTCACGGCTCGGAACGTTGCCCGCGCTCTCGCCCGGTAGCCCCACGTCGCTGCGCTGGCCCAGGCCGAACCTGGTCAACATGTCCGCGTAGCGGTCCTCGCCGACGCGTTGGGCAAGCATCAGCGTGCCGACGTTGGAGGACTTACCGAACACGCCGGTCGTCGTGTACGGCGCGACACCGTGGTCCCACGCATCCTTGACCGACACACCGGACATGAAAATGCTGCCCGGCACCTGCAGCACCTCGTCGGGCGTGGTGAGTCCGTACTCGATGGCCGCGGCCGCGGTGATGATCTTGTTCACCGAACCGGGCTCGAACGGCGTGGTGACGGGCAGGTTGCCCATTTCCTTGGTGCGCTCGTTGTTGCCGACTCCGATGCCGGGATTGAAGGTGTTGTCGTTGGACATGGCGAGCACCTCGCCGGTGTGCGAATCCTGCACGTACGCCGAGGCGTTCTTCGCTCCCGACAGGTCCTTGGCCAACTGCACCTGCTGCTGCACGTAGTACTGCAGATCTGCGTCGATGGTCAGTTCGACGGTCGAACCGTTGACGGCAGGCTGCTTGTCCCGCCAGCTTCCGGGGATGACGGCACCGTCGGATCCGCGGTCGTAGGTCTGCGAACCGTCGGTTCCGGCCAGGGTCGCGTCGAGCGCATCCTCTAGACCCAGCAGACCGTGTCCGTCCCAACCGGTGGCACCGACGATGTTCCCGGCCAGCGATCCGCCCGGGTACTCGCGGATGTCCTGACGCTCCAGTCCGACCTGCTTGAAATCCTTGCTGATCTTCGACGCCACGGTGGCGTCCACTCCGCGTGCGAGGTAGGTGAATTCGTCGTTGCTCTTCAGTTTCGCGAGCAGATCCTTCTCGCTGATCACATCACCGAGGTCGCCATGGATGCGGGCGGCTATGTCCTCGAGGTACTGATCGGTCTCCGGCTCGGTCGGGTCCTTCGCCCGGGCCTCGTCGAGTTCCTTGCGAACCCGAACCGGTTGGAACGTCAACGCTTTGGCTTCCATCGTGAAGGCGATGGGATTGCCGTTGCGGTCCAGGATGGATCCCCGTAGCGCCGGATCGACGAGAGTGGTGGTGCGTTGCGACGCCGACTCGGCCGACAACCTCGGCGCATCGAACCCCTGAATCCACAGCAACTGTGCCGCCGCGACGGCCAGCGCCAGATACATCAGAACGCGGCCGGTGCCGTGACGAAACCGAAAGGTGGACGAGTCGAGACGCTTTCGGCTCGGTGGTCGACGGCGTGGAGCAGGCGAGGGCCTGGTCACTGCCCGTCACCCGATGCTTCGCCGGTGGGCTCGGGGGCTTCGACCGCAGGTGTTTCGAGCGAGGGGATGCTCATGGGAACCAATTGTTCAGCAAGCGCGGTGTTTCCAGCTCCATTGCTCGCATTCGGCGTGGCGGCGCGGGTGTCGATCGTGCCAGACGTTCGATTCGGCTGCGACGCGCTTCTCGGCGTCTGCTGCTGCGGCGACTGCGTGCTCGGATTCGTGACGGTTCCCTCGCCTGCGGCCGCGGGCGACACCGGATCGAGCGGTGCCACCGGTGCACCGTCGGCCGGAGCCGGGGTACCGACGACCTGGACGCCGCCGTCCGGCGCGACGATCAGATGTGCAGAGTTCTTGACCGGGACCATTCCGAGTTCGGCGGCCTTGCGCGCCAACTCCGGAGCCGACTCCGCCAACTCAACATCACGCTGCAACGAGGCCCGCTGCTGAGCCAGTTCGGCGTTGACGGCCTTGGCGGCGCTGAGATCGTAGGAGTCTCCCGCGGACCGAGTGGTCAGCAGCAACGTCAGACCGAGACCGATGGCGAGCAGGCCGATGATCAAGGCGACGAACGGAATTCGCGCCGCGATGGCGCTTCCGTTCAGCGAAGCCCGGGCACCGGCTACGGAACCACGCGCAGAATCCGAGGTGTGGATCGACGCCCGCTGCTGCCTGCGCTCGTATGCCCGCAGTGCAGCACCGGACCGTCCACCACCCTTACCCGTACGTTCGGGCCGCGAGAGTGGAGCCTGCCGTACGGCGTTGCGGGGCGATGCCGGAACCCGATTGCGTTGTGGTCCAATGGTTGTGACTGGAACCGTCATTCCGCTCTCCTTGCAATCCGTTCGGCGGCGCGCAATCTCACCGGAGCCGAACGTGGGTTTGTCTCGATTTCTGCATCCGATGCACGCTCGGCACCTCTGGTCAGGAGCCGAAACTCCGGACCCATTCCGGGAAGCTCGACCGGCAGCCCTTCCGGACTGCGGGACTTGATCCGAGGTGCCAACTCCTGCTTGACAACTCGGTCTTCGAGCGACTGATACGACATGAAGACCACCCGGCCTCCGACAGCCAACGCGTCGAGCCCGGCAGGTACCGCCGCCTTCAACGACTCCAGTTCACCGTTGACCTCGATACGCAGGGCCTGGAAGGTTCGCTTGGCAGGGTGCCCACCGGTGCGCCGCGTTGCGGCCGGAATTGCGGCATAGAGCAATTCGACCAACGGCCCGCTCGTGGTGAAGGGCGTGTGCTCTCGGTGACGCAGAACGGCGGAGGCGATCTTTCCGGCGAACCGCTCCTCGCCGTAGGTGCTCAGGACCCGTGCGATCTCGCCGTGCGAGTACGTGTTGAGGACGTCTGCGGCGGTGATGCCCACGGTCGGATTCATTCGCATGTCCAGTGGGGCGTCGACGGAGTAGGCGAATCCGCGGTCGGATTCGTCCAACTGCATGGACGACACACCGAGATCGAACAGGATGGCGTGAACGGAGCCGACCGCAGGCAGGCCGGCCTCGTCGAGCGCTTCGGCGATGCCGTCGTAGGTCGTGTGCACCAACGTGATTCGATCGGCGAACGGAGCCAACCGGGCTCCGGCCAACTCGAGCGCGTCGGGATCCCGGTCGAGCCCGATCAGGTGCAGGTGCGGATAGGTCCGCAAGAAGTGCTCGGAGTGACCGCCGAGTCCGAGAGTCGCGTCGATCATGACTCGGGTATCGCCGGTGGATTCGAGCGCGGGTCCGAGCAGTTCGTCGGCTCGCTCGAGACGAACCGGAACGTGGACCGGGCCCGAGGATCGACGATGGGTTCGGTCGGCGGACGAGTCGCTCTCGTCCGGCCCGGTGCCCTCCGTCATGGTTCCTCCCGGTCGCGCGTACGTACTTCTCGCCCGGGTCCGGGCCGTGCAGGTCGCCCACCGAGGCCGATACGAATGCTTCGAGGTCCCTGTCCGATAGGGAACCTGGCGTTGGGGAAGAACGTCAGGGTCCTGATCTGCGAAACCTGGCGTTGGGGAAGAACGTCAGGGTTCTGATCGGGCAGAGGCCTCGCTGCACTCGCAGGCGACCTGGTCGGGCTACAAGATCCCTCCGAGGGACTCGTCGAAAGCGTCGGAGAAATCCTGCTCGTTCTCAGCGGAGTAGCGCGCCCACGCTTCGTCGTTCCAGATCTCGATGAAGTCCATCGAACCGATCACCACGCAGTTTCGTTCGAGCCCCGCATAGCGGCGATGCTCGGGACTGATGGTGATGCGTCCCTGTCCGTCCGGCCGTTGTTCGTCTGTTCCCGAGAAGAACTGGCGAACGTAGGCACGGGCTTTGGGGTTGGCACGAGAAGCCGCCGTCAACTTCCGAGAGCGCTCCGCGAAGTCGGCCGCGGTGTAGACAGCGAGGCTGAAATCCTGCCCCTTGCTCACCATGACCCCTCCTGCAAGCGCGTCCCGAAACTTGGCCGGCAACGTGAGTCGACCCTTGTCGTCGAGCTTCGGCGTGTAGGTACCGAGAAACACTCGCCACCTCCAGCCTCGACTCTCCGCTGCGGACCACTTTACCCCACTCTCCCCCACTTCGAACCATTCACGGCCGGAAAACTTTGGAGAAGTCACTGTCTGCGCTGGTCAAGACGTAGAAGATCGGCGCTGCCGTCAGCGATACCGCGGGCGATTCCGAGGGCTCGAACCGGACGCCATGGCGCACGAGTCCAGCATCGAAGCAGCCTGACCAGGCGCGCAGCACCTACGGTGGTGGACGACGGTCGATCTCGGCCCCTCGGTGGGGCCTCGGTGGGGAAAAGTGGGGAGCGTGGGTGACAGTGGGGGACGCGTCCCAGAACTCCCGCGCGCGAACGCGCGAACCGGCCCTCGACGCGGAGCGGAGGGCTGCAGTCGATCGGGCGGCGTCCGTTCGAGGGCAGAAACGACAACAGCACCTCACCCGAGGGTGAGATGCTGTTCTACGTTGACGCGTGAAGTTGTGGAGACGAGCCGATAAGGGTCGGTTCGGCGAAACCCGGTCGACTCAGTCCTGCTCGAACCTTTTACGGAACCGATCTTCCATGCGAGAGGTGAAGCTGCCGCCCTTGCGACCACCCTTCGATTTCTGTCCGGTACCACGCCCGGACGTCTCGGCAGCATCGTTGGATGCGCTGCCCTCGTCCTGCGACGCTGCGGCTCCCTTGTTGGAACCGCCGAACAGGAACAGTGCCCCGGCACCGAACATGAACAAAAAGCCGATGAGACTGACGACGAGAAAAGCCAGGCTGTTCGTCGACAATGCAACACCGGCGACGAGCAACACGAGTCCCACTACGAACAGCGCGGCAGCCTGAAAGCGCCTCCTGCTCGACGCCGCACGTACGCGACCGCCCCTCACATGAGACGCGAATTTGGGATCCTCGGCGTAGAGAGCGCTCTCGATCTGGTCGAGCATGCGCTGCTCGTGCTCGGAGAGTGGCACGGTACCTCCCCCTGCACAGATATTGAAGGTCATTTCGGTTCCGAAACGACGGGAAGCTGACCTTGGCGGCTACCTGCTGTCGATGATACGAGCTGAATCGGCCGCTTACCACCTACTCGGTCGATGTGTTCCTGAGAAACACCGAAGTTTTCGAGACGCACGTCCCGAAAACCTTGGGCGAACACCCGATGACGTGGCGATTGTCACCTGACGTCCAGCTCGGTGCGCTACGCAGACAGGGGCGCCGTCATGGGGTCGACGGACGCGAATCGAGCCTGCCCGCCGAGTCGGTCCTCGACCGAGTTCAGAAAACGACCGACGTGTCGATGGAAATCGTCGGCATCGAGATCGGCGATCGTGCTCGACGCGCCGGCCTCGACCGCCGCCCTGGTGGCGGAGAAAGACGCGAAATAGTCGGCCCAGACGGCGAGATCCGGTGCCGCCTTTGCCATCAACACCCACGCACTGCGCGAACGAGGACGCGCGCCGATCGAATTCGGCAACGACGCCAGCACAGCTGCCGCGCCTTTCAGTGCAGCGGCGTAGCTGCCGAGAAATCGATCTCCGGCATCGCTCTCCCCGATGGACTCGGACAGCAGAGCATCGGCCCGGCCCAGCAGAATCTGAGCCTGACGCGACACCGGCGACCGCACTCCGGCATCGAATGCCTTCGTGATCGTCATACTCGAACACCTCCAGTTCGAATCTCCGGCGCGCACCTGGCGCGGCCGGAACCGTGGCGAAGCCTTACAGTCGAACTCCGGAAGAATCCGACTCGACATCCGAGCCGAAGCCACCGGCGCACTCGGCCCCGATTGTCGAACACCCGTTCGACACATTCAATATAGCCGTGCCCACCGACAAGTTGCCGAAGAAAGGTTGAGAACAGTCGTCACCGATGCGCGGACAACGCCGTACCTGGTCGATCTGACGCCCCCGGAATTCCGCCAGCGGCTGTTCGAGGCACTGTCCATCTACGTCGAGGCCATGGGCTATCCGCGTGGAACCGAACAGAGCCGAGCCCCGATGTGGAGTGAACACCTACACCGCCCGGGCTGGCGAGCCGTCGGTGCACTGCTCCCGAACGCCGATCCGACACAGCCCGATTCGCTGGTGGCCGTCGCGTACGGCTACCACGGTGCCGCGCACCAGTGGTGGCATCAACAGGTTCGCGACGGATTACGGCGCACGGGGCATTCCCCGCAGACCGTCGAAGCCACGCTCGCGGACTACTTCGAGCTGACCGAGTTGCACGTTCTCCCGAGCGCTCAGGGGCACGGTCTCGGTGGACGACTGTGCAGACGACTGCTGCGCGGCGTCTCGGCGGCCAACGTGATGTTGTCCACACCCGAAGTAGCCGAGGAGGACAACCGAGCCTGGCGGCTCTACCGCAGGCTCGGCTTCGCGGACGTACTGCGCGACTTCACCTTCAGCGGCGACCGACGACCCTTCGCGGTCCTGGGCCGCCGGTTGCCCCTCGACGGGCCAGTAGCCTGAGGGTGTGATCGATGCTGTGGTGGTGGGCTCCGGCCACAATGCCCTGACCTCCGCCTGTTACCTGACCGATGCCGGCATGTCGGTCGAGGTTCTGGAGCGCGACTCCGTCGCCGGCGGCGCGGTCTCGACGGTGGAACGCTTTCCCGGCCACCGAGTGGACCGTGGTTCGTCGGCACACATCATGATTCGGCACACAGGCATCATCGAGGAGCTCGGCCTCGCCGAGTTCGGACTGCGCTACATCGACTGTGACCCCTGGGCGTTCGCGCCGGGAGCCGTCGGCACCGACGAACGCGGAATCGTCTTCCACCGAAGCCTGGAACGAACCTGCGAGTCCATCGCCGCCGCCTGCGGCGCAGCCGACGCGCGCGCCTACCGAACGTTCGTCTCCGTCTGGGGTCCCCGCAGCGAACGCACCATGCGTGCGTTCGGTGGGCCACCCACCGGTCCGAAACTGCTCCGATCCTTCTGGGGTCTCGGTGCTCCCGACGGCGGCAGCACGCTCTCGCGTGAGTTCCTCGCCACCGGCGATTCCCTGTTGGACGAGATGTTCTCGAGCGAACGACTCAAGGCTGCGCTCGCCTGGTTCGGCGCGCAGTCGGGTCCGCCGATGTCCGAGCCTGGTACCGCACCGATGGTCGGCTTCGCGGCCCTCATGCACACCCTTCCGCCGGGCCGCGCCGTCGGCGGCAGCGGAGCATTGACCGAGGCGATGATCGCTCGGCTGCAGCGCGACGGTGCCGAACTGACACTCGGCGACGCGGTCACCTCGCTCGTGCGCCGCCCGCACGGCTGGACCACCAGGACCGCGTCGGGACGGGAGATCGACAGCCGCATCGTCGTGGCCGGCTGCCACATCCTGACCACCCTCGACCTTCTCGAAGCCGGTGGACACGACTCGGCGCAGATCGCCCCGTGGCGCAGCACGATTCGGGTAGGACCGGGGATCGGTACTGCGGTCAGACTGGCCACCGACGCTCTTCCGACGTACCCGAGTGCCGACCGCATCGAGGACGGCACCCACGGTCTGGCGCTGCTGGTACGCGACCGCAGCCAGTTGCGGTTGGCGCACGGGCACGCGCTGGCCGGCGACCTGCCGCCCACCCCGGCCGTGCTGGGAATGTCCTTCAGCGCACTCGATCCCACCATCGCACCGCCGGGACAGCACCAGATCTCACTGTGGTCGCAGTGGCATCCCCATACCCTCGCCGACGGCAGGCAGTGGCGATCGGACGTTCCGGGCGAGCGCTCGTTGGCCGAGTTCGAGGCAGATCGAATCGTGGCCGAACTGGACCGGTACGCACCCGGTTTCGCCGAGTCCGTGTTGGATAGGTTCGTTCAATCGCCGCCGGACATCGAGCGTGAGCTCGGTCTGATCGGAGGCAACATCATGCACCTGGACATGTCGTTGGACCAGATGATGATGTGGCGGCCGCATCCTCGACTGGCCGGGCATCGGGTCCCCGGTGCCGACGGGCTCTATCTCACCGGCGCATCGACCCACCCCGGCGGAGGGGTCACCGCGGCCAGTGGTCGGTCGGCGGCCCGAATCGCGATCGCCGACGCCCGCGCAGCCCGCCGTCGCACGTTCTTCGGAAGGAAACGGGAATGAAGGTCGTTCCGATCGTCGTGGCGGCCGCTGCCGTGGGCTGCCAGATCCTCTACCCACTGGTGTCGGGATCGACCAGGGACGCAGTGACGGTGGCGGTGGTGGCCCTGCTCGCGCTCGCGTCGATCCTGCACGCGGCGCTGAACCGCGGTGTCGTGTGGGCCACCGTTCTCGTCGTCGTGACCGCAGGAACCGGGTTCGCGTCCGAACTCGTCGGCACGGCCACCGGGATCCCGTTCGGCGAATACTTCTACGCGCAGAATCGCTTGGGCCCGAGCCTGTTCGAGGTACCCGTCGTGGTCCCTCTGGCGTGGACGGCCGGGTTCTACCCGATCTGGTGTGCAGTGACCTTCGTCGTCGGCCGTCTCGACACGACGCAGGCGCGCGCCACCGCACTGCGAATCGTGGCCGTGGCGGTGGGGATGGTCGGCTGGGACCTCTATCTGGATCCACAGATGGTCACCGACGGACAGTGGACCTGGACCGCCGGTTCGGTCGGGCTGCCGGGTGTGCCGTCGATTCCGCTGACCAACTACCTCGGCTGGCTGGTGGTGGCGACGCTGATGGCTGCGGTGATGGAATCGCTCGACCGCGCCGTCGGTCGCCCCCGGTCGTCCGACGACGCAGTGCCCATCGGATTGTTCCTGTGGACGTGGCTCGGGTCGGCGCTCGCGCACGCGGTGTTCCTCGACGGTCCGGAGCTTCGCTTCTCGGCGGTGTACGGATTCGTCGTCATGGGCGTCGTCGGCATACCACTGCTGTGGAATGCCCGTCTGTCCAGGAACACCCGACACGCCTCGCTGACAACCCCTGCCGACTGACATCACCTCGATGCCCTGGCACGATGTCGCTGTGCAGTCGACATCGCGAACACCTCATCGAACCCACCGCCGCCGCGTTCTCTCGGTGGTCGCACTGGCCCTGCTGGTCGCGCCGATGCTGGCCGGTTGCCTGCGCGTGCAGGTCACGATGGGCGTGTCGGCGAACGACCGTGTCGCAGGTCAGATCGTGGCGGCCAGCGTGCCGACATCGGACTCCGACACCGGCCCGGAACTGGTGGTTCCCTCCTCGATCGAGGACAAGGTTCGCGTCGAGCCGTACGACCAGGACGGATACGTCGGATCGCAGGCCATCTTCGACGATCTCTCGTTCGGCGACGTGCAGACCCTCGGCTCGATCTTCCAGAACGCGGCCGGATCGTTCCAGCTGACACTGCAGCGATCGGGTGACACCGTCACTCTTGCCGGCAACGCCGATCTGTCCTCCGTTCCGGTTCAGGGCACGGACGTACAGTTCACCATCGCGTTCCCGGCCCGCATCGGCACCACCAACGGCACCCGCGAGAGCGACAACTCGATCTCCTGGAAGTTGCCGGCAGGCGAGGTCACCTCGGTGCGCGCCGAGGTCAACTATCCCGATCCCAACACCAGAAGCTTCGCCGGCTGGGCCGGCATCGTGGGCGGGGTGACGGTCGGTGTCGCGGCCATCGTCGGAGCCATGGCCTGGGTGTCGCGCAATCCACCGCTGCGGGGCCGCGGCTCGCGCGGTACCGAGCCGGGAAGCTCGACCGAGAGAACATCTGTGTGAAAGACCGCGTGCTCGCGCGAACGACGGCGACCGCTGCCGTCCTCGCGGCTGCGTCGGCCGCGGTGTCGGAGTTCAACTCTCGGTTCATGCCGAGCCTGCACTCCCCGGAGCAGGACGTCACCGAAAGCGTCGTCGTCTGTATACCCGCCCGCAACGAGGCCGCGACGCTTCCCGCGCTGATCGGCGATCTCGCGAAGCAACGATCGTGCACGGATCTGCGAGTGATCGTCCTCGACGACGACTCGACCGACGGAACGGCCTCCGCTGCCCGCGCGGCTGCAGGCGGTGATCCGAGGATTCACGTCGTGACCTCCGGTGTCGCTCCCCCGGCCGGCTGGACCGGTAAGGCCGCCGCGTGCGCCGAGCTCGCGAGACTGGCCGACGAGGACGACCCGACGACGTCGTTGATCGTGTTCGTCGATGCCGATGTGCGCCTGGAACCGGAGGCCGTGGCTGCAGCGGCCCGCATGCTGCGACGGCGCGGTGCCTCCCTCCTGTGCCCGTGGCCGGAGCAACTGGCCGAGAGCACCGTCGAGCGACTGGTCCAGCCCCTGCTCGCATGGTCGTGGATGTCCACGCTTCCCGTCCCTCTCGGCAACGCGACGCTCGCACCGTCGATGGCGGTCGCCTGCGGGCAGTTCATGGCTTTCGACGCCGCCGCCTACCGGGCCGTGGGAGGCCACGGCTGCGTCGCCGCGAGCGCAACCGAGGACCTGGATCTGGCACGCGCTCTGCGTCGGCGGGGGTTCTCCACCGCGGTGGCGTCGGGTGCGGGGTTCGTTCGATGCCGGATGTACCGATCGGCAGCGGAGTTGCGGTCCGGCTACAGCAGGTGGTTGTGGAACGAGTTCGGTGGACCGGCCGGTTCGGTGGCCGCGGCCCTGGCACTGACCGTCGTGTACGTGCTGCCCCCGATCACTGCGCTCACCTCCTCGGGTGTCGCGCGTCGCCTCGGCTGCGCCGGCTATCTCGCAGGCACGGTGTCACGGATGTCCGTGCGGCGGCGCGAGACGGGATCGCGGTTCGGGGTGGGCGACGTAGTCGACGCCGCGCTGCACCCGGTCTCGATTCTCGCCTTCGTCGGACTCGTCGCAGAGTCCCACGTGCGCAGGCGTCGCGGCTCGCTGTCGTGGAAGTCGCGCCCGATGCCTGCGCCGCACACCTGACCCGTCTCACACTCGCGCGGCTGCAAGCCCCAGGTTGCTGAGCACCTCACGCGTCGCGCGCGCGAAGTTGAGAGTGATGAAGTGCAGTCCGGGTGCGCCCTCGGAGATCAGGCGCTCACCGATGTTCGTCGCGAGTTCGATGCCCACTTCTCGCACCGCGGCACGGTCCTCCTCGGGGCCGGATCCCGCTGCGCGCGTGAACTTCTCGTCCAGGTGCGACGGAAGCGTCGTGCCCGAGAGCTCGAGCATCCGGCGAACCGACCGAAGCGAGGTGATGGGCATGATCTCGGGAATGATCGGCTTGGCACCCTGCTCGGCGTCGAACGCCGACACACGATCACGTAGACGCAGGTAGTCGTCCACATCGAAGAACATCTGAGTGATCGAGTACTCCGCTCCCGCCCGCAACTTCCCGACCAGGCATCGGGTGTCCTGTTCGAGATCGCCTGCGCGGTGGTGTCCTTCGGGGAACGACGCCACGCCGACGTGGAAGTCGCCGAGATCGCGAACCAGCCGAACGAGCTCCTCGGCGTACTCGACACCGTCCGGATGCTTCTCCCAGTCGCCGAGTGGATCTCCGGGGGGATCTCCGCGAAGTACGAGGATGTTGGTGATACCGCGGTCCGCGTACGACCCCACCATGGATCGCAGCTCGTCCACACTGTGCGAGACGGCAGTGAGATGCGCCACAGGCAGAAGGGTGGTCTCCTCGGCGATCTGCCCGGTGACACGCACCGTCCGATCACGGGTGGAGCCCCCCGCGCCGTAGGTCATCGACACGAATGCGGGCTGAAGTTGTTCGAACTCACGGACCGCCCGCCACAGCCTGGCCTCGGCGGCCGCGTCTCGCGGAGGCGAGAACTCCACCGAGAACGGGATCCTGGCCTCGGGTTCTGTCCGTAGTCGGTCGACGATGGACGGTGTTCTCGTCACGAATCCTCGACTCGACCGCCCCCTGACGGAATCTTCGCTCACCCGAAGATCATAGGTTGCGGCCCACCGAAGCCCGTCGGGCATCCCTGACGACAGATGTTCGCTGCAGGTCGGTCCAGGGTTTCCACGGCCATTACTGTGGGAATGAGAATTCACGCAATCCACAGCAACCTTGGAGGATCGTCCTGTCCGGAGACTTTTCTTCACCCGTAGTCGACACTCCCGCCGCCGCGCACGACCCGAAGGCGATGCGCACGGCCGTCGACGCGACGCTCGCCGAGTTCTTCACCTCACGTCGAGATGTCGTCGACACCGTCGGTGGCGGCTATCCCGCTGCGGTGGCCGACCTCGAGGCCTTCGTACTTCGCGGTGGCAAGCGCATGCGCCCTGCATTCGCCTGGACCGCATGGCTCGGTGCAGGCGGTGAATCCACCGGTGCCCGAGCGGACGCAGTGCTGCGGGCGTGCTCGGCGCTCGAACTGATCCAGGCCTGCGCCCTCATCCACGACGACATCATCGATTCCTCCAGTACCCGACGCGGTTTCCCGACCGTGCACGTCGGGTTCGCCCAACGGCACCGAGACGCGGGGTGGTCCGGCGGCGCGGACCACTTCGGTGAATCGGCAGCGATCCTCGTCGGCGATCTCGCCCTGTGTTGGGCAGATGATCTCCTGCGCGAGTCCGGCATCGACGCCGATGCCGCACGACGGGTCCAGCCGGTGTGGTCGGCGATGCGCACGGAGGTTCTCGGCGGCCAGTTGCTCGACATCGAAGCCGAGGCAGGCACCGACGAGAGTGTCGCGGCTGCCATGCGAGTCAACCGCTACAAGACCGCTGCCTACACCGTCGAGCGGCCGCTGCATCTCGGCGCAGTCCTCGCCGATGCCGACGAGAACCTGATCTCGGCCTACCGCAACTTCGGTGCGGACATCGGAATCGCGTTCCAGCTGCGCGACGACCTCCTCGGGGTGTTCGGCGATCCCGAGGTCACCGGCAAACCGTCGGGCGACGACATCACCGAGGGCAAACGCACCGTGCTGATCGCGCTGGCGCTGGAGAAAGCCGACCGGACCCGGCCGGATCGTGCAGCCACGATCAGGGCCAGCCTCGGAACCGAACTCGACGCGAACGAAGTGGCCGACATCCGTTCCATCCTCGTCGAGCTCGGCGCAGTGGACGCGGTCGAGAAACAGATCGACGAACTCGGGACCCGGGCCGTTGCCGCCCTCGACAACAGTTCGATCGAACCGGTCGCTGCCGCGCACCTGCGTGCCATGGCAACCGCCGCCATCCAACGGCAGTACTGAAAGAGAGCGTCATGTCTTCGATCCGCACGGTCTCCGGCACCACCGACACCGTGGTCGTCGTGGGAGCCGGTTTGGCCGGCCTGGCCGCCGGTCTGCATCTGCTGGGAGCAGGCAGGAAAGTCACCATCGTCGAGCGCGACGAGACCGTGGGCGGCCGCGTCGGGGTGTACCCGGTATCGGACGCCGACGGAACGCATCTGTACGACATCGACAACGGCGCGAGCGTGCTCACGATGCCGAACCTGGTGCTCGAGGCACTCGCCGCCGTGGGTGCCGACTTCGAGTCGACCACGCCGCCGATTCGGCTGACCGCTCTGTCGCCGTCGTATCACACGCGTTACGCCGACGGCACGTCCATCGACGTCTATTCCGATCCCGAGGCCATGGCGGCCGAGGTCGAGCGAACCTGCGGCCCGGCCGAGGCGCAGGGATATCGCGAACTGCGACGTTGGCTCGCCGACATCTTCGACGCCGAGTTCGACCGCTTCATCGACTCGAACTTCGACTCACCGCTCGATCTCGTGGGATCGAAAGCTGCGATCTCCGACACCGCGACGCTGACCAGACTGGGCGGCTTCGGACGCCTCGGGCCACGCGTCGACAAGTTCCTGAAGGACACTCGCCTGCGTCGCGTGTTCACGTTCCAGGCGCTCTACGCCGGCATGGCACCTCAGAAGGCGCTCGCGGTCTACGGAGCCATCGCACACATGGACACCTCGCTCGGGGTGTTCTTCCCCGAAGGCGGCATGGCGGCAATCGCACGGGCCATGGCCGACGCGTTCGTCACCGCGGGTGGCACGCTCGAACTCGGCACCGAGATCGTCGACATCACCGTCGACCGAGGTCGTGCCGACTCCGTGATCACCGCAGCCGGCGGTCGAATCGCGTGCGACGCACTCGTTCTCACCGCAGACCTGCCCGTCGTCGACCGACTGCTCGACCGGGCGTCGGTGTCGAAGAAGGGCCGCCGGAACGGATACGGCGTGGTCTCGCCGTCGGCGGTCGTCGCGCACGGAACCGTTCCCGCCGACGTGACGGCGACGTGGCCCGCCCGCGCACATCACACCATCGACTTCGGTGACGAATGGGCCGAGACCTTCCGCCGGATCACCGCAAAGGCGGGCAAGGGGTCCTTGATGGCCGATCCGTCGCTGCTCATCACCCGACCGTCGGTCAGCGATACCCAACTCGAGATGGTGCGTGACGGTGTTCGATGCGAGCCGGTGTCGATCCTCGCACCGTGCCCCAATCTCGCCAGCGCGCCCCTTCCCTGGAACGAATTGGCGCAGCCGTACCTTCGCGAGATCCTGACGACCATGGAAGGTCGGGGGTACAAGGGCCTACTCGACGGATTCACACTCGACCACATCGACACTCCCGAGACCTGGGCGCAGAAAGGCATGATCTCCGGTTCGCCGTTCTCGTCGGCGCACGTGTTTCGGCAGACCGGGCCGTTCCGACGCAAGAACATGGTCGCCGGGCTCGACAACGTGGTTCTCGCCGGCTCGGGCACGACGCCCGGAGTGGGCGTTCCCACGGTTCTGGTGTCGGGAAAGCTCGCCGCAGAACGGGTGACGGGGCGCACGGGACGGTAGGTTCGTTCGATTGACTGCGTCGACCAACTAAGCTGAGCGCGATCGTTTGCCGGTCGCGCTCATTGCTGCGACCATGATCGTTCGGTGGTCGGCGTGAACCATCGGCCGGCGTACGGATCTCGACCCACAACTCGTTGCAGAGGAGGAGCAGGCGGCAATGTCTTCGATCTCGTCGCACTCCACCTCCGAGGATCGATCGTCGGACGGCCCCCTGCCCTCGGATTCGCGACGACCGTCCAGAGTGACCGCAACGGGCAACTTCCTTCGCAGTCCCGAGGGCAAGGCCGCGATACTCGGTGTGGTCGGTGCCGTGTGCATCGTGTTCGGCGGGTTCGGGGCCGGCAGTGTGCGCAGGCGCGATCCGTTGCTCGAGGAGATGCACCTGTCGTGGCTGCGATTCGGCCACGGATTCGTCCTGTCGACCATCATCGTCTGGGTCGGCGTACTGCTGATGATCACCGCCTGGGTTCGGCTCGGGCGTGCGACTCTGCACGGCCGCACCACGGTGGGTGAACTGCGCTGGATCGTCCCGGCATGGACCGCACCGCTACTGCTGTCGGTGCCGATGTTCAGCCGCGACGCGTACTCGTACCTGGCGCAGGGCGCTCTGCTCCGCGACGGATTCGATCCGTATGCCGTTGGCCCCGTTGCCAATCCGGGAGTTCTGCTCGACAACGTCAGCAATGTCTGGACCACCACCACTGCGCCGTACGGCCCGTTGTTCCTGCTGCTCGGCCGCGGAATCACCAGCCTGACCGGCGACAACGTGATCGCTGGAACCATGTTGCTGCGCCTGACGATGTTGCCGGGTCTGGCATTGATGATGTGGGCGGTTCCGCGGCTGGCGAAGCACCTCGGCGGCCGAGCGACCACCGCGGTGTGGCTCGCCGTCCTCAACCCTCTGGTCCTGATCCACCTGATCGGCGGGGTGCACAACGAGTTGCTCATGGTGGGCCTGATGACCGCGGGAATCGTGCTGACGCTCGAGCATCGACACGTGGGCGGCATCGCGCTGGTCGCCATCGCGGTGGCGATCAAGGCCACAGCAGGCCTCGCGCTGCCTTTCCTGGTGTGGATCTGGATGCTCCATCTGCGGGAGAAGGCACAGGCGGAGGGACGAAAGCCGATGTCGCCCGCCCTGGCGTTCGTCAAGACCGCCGGCATCGGAGCCTCCGTCTTCGTTGCCGTGTTCGCCGTGGCGTCGGTGATCGCCGGAGTCGGAATCGGTTGGCTGACCGCTCTTTCCGGATCGGCCAAGATCATCAACTGGCTCTCGCTGCCCACGATCCTGGCGCACCTGGTGACCGTCGGCACGTCGTGGTTCCTCGATCTCCGCCTCGGACCCGTTCTCGATGTGACTCGTCTGCTGTGCGCGATAGCGCTGGTGGTCGTTCTGGCGGTGGCCTGGTGGTTGGGCCGCAGATCCGAACGCGATGCGGTCAAGGGCATCCTGATCGCCCTGGTCGCCACCGTCGTGCTCTCCCCCGCGGCCCTGCCCTGGTACTACTCGTGGCCACTGGCGATCGCCGCAGGCTTCGCCCTTTCGCGCACGACCCTGATGATCCTGACGGGTCTGTCGACGTGGCTCATGCTCGTCTTCCAACCCGACGGATCGATCGGCCTGTACACCTTCGGACACGTCGCACTGGCGATCTTCGCCGCGGTCGTCGCAGCTCTGGCGCTGACACGCGTCGATCCGCTGCGTTTACGATCGGACCGATCCAGGGAACACCGTGCTGTGCCGAACGCGCCCAAGACCCCAGCAACGGAACCGACCGGAGACGAATCCACGTCATGAGGGCCGCGTGATGAAAGAACTCGACGGTATCGATCCTGAACTGCACGCGGCCTACCGCATCTGCCGCGAACTCAATGCCCAACACGGCAAGACGTATTTCCTCGCCACTCGCCTGCTCCCCACCGACAAGCGCGCAGGCGTACACGCGCTGTACGGGTTCGCCCGGATGGTCGACGACATCGTCGACCTCGAAGGCACCGACATCGCCGTGGGATCGGACGAGCTCAATGCCCGTCGCATCGTCGAACTCGACGTGATCGAATCCAGGGTGCGCGACGCATTGGCGGGAAAACCCCTGTCCGACAGCGTGTCCGATCAGGTGTTGAGCGCGTTGTGCGACACCGTGGCGCGCTACGACATTCCGCACGACTATTTCTTCGCGTTCATGCACTCGATGCGTATGGACATTCCGGGGAGTCCGATGTTCGTCTCGCGCTACCGCACGATGGAGCAGTTGCGCGAGTACATGTACGGCTCCGCCGCCGTGATCGGACTGCAGATGTTGCCGATCCTGGGAACCGTCGTCGAGCGGTCCGTGGCCGAGCCCCCGGCCGCAGCCCTGGGCGAGGCGTTCCAGCTGACCAACTTCATCCGCGACATGGGTGAGGACCTCGATCGCGACCGCATCTACCTGCCCACCGACGAGCTCGCGGCGTTCGGCGTCGACGAAGAACTACTCCGGTGGTGCCGCACCACGGGCAGTGTCGACGCCAGGGTCACCCGCGCCCTCGCACACCTGATCGCCGTCACCCGCTCGATCTACCGCACGTCCGATGCAGGCATCGAGATGCTGGATCCGCGAGTGCGGCCGTCGATGCGCACGGCGTCGATTCTGTACGGCCGCATACTCGACGAGGTCGAGTCACAGGGCTACCGTGTGCTCTCCCAACGCGCGACGGTGCCGCAGTGGACCAGAGCGCGCATAGCGCTGCCGCAGTTCGCCGTCACCGGCTTCAAGCGCGCGACGGTTCGCTAGAAGGCCATGGCCTGTGCGCGCCTGATCACTTCGCGCATCAGGTCGCCGTGCAGAGCAGCGACGGGTGCACCCGGCAGGCTCTCGTCCTCGGTGAACAGCCACCGCAGGATTTCCTCGTCCTCGTATCCGCCGTCGTGCAGCACGGCCAAGAGACCGGGCAGCCCCTTGACGATGGTGCCCTTGCTCGAATCGAGGAACTGCTCCGGTACGACGGGCACGCGTGAACGCTTCAGGGCGAGCAACTGGCGATCTCGGACGAGCTGTTCGACGCGGGTCTTGGGGACGTCGAGGATCTTCGCGACATCGGCGAACTGCAGCACGGACTCCGACGGATCGAGCACGTCGTCGGCATAGGGAATGGCACTCACGCAGGTAACGTTAACGGGTCCGGCATCGAGACTTCAAAAGCGTCACAGCCGGGTCGTTCCGCAGGCTCCACTCCTGTGCAGCCGACCCAGCCGGTCCGAGACACAAGCCACGATCGTCGGTCGGCATCCCCGGCACCGATACGATCGTCTTCAGTGTCCGGCGACCGAGCCGGAAGACGAGTGGACGACGAGGGGAGGTTCGGTGATACCGGGTTCGATGCTCGATCGTCGATACCGAATAGACGCACCGATCGCGCGCGGCGGTATGTCGACGGTCTACCGCGGACTCGACACCAGGCTCGACCGCCCCGTGGCGGTGAAGATCATGGACCCGAAGTTCGCCGAGGACCCCCAGTTCGTGCAGCGCTTCGAGTTCGAGGCACGTGCCGTGGCCAGGCTCAGCCACCCGGGCCTCGTCGCCGTCTACGACCACGGGCGCGACGGCGAACACGCCTTCCTCGTCATGGAACTCGTCGAGGGCGGAACTCTGCGTGAACTGCTGCGCGAGCGCGGTCCGATGCCTCCGCACGCTGCAGCGGCCGTCGTTCGCCCGGTCCTCGACGCACTCGCCGTCGCCCACCGAGCCGGCCTCGTGCACCGCGACATCAAACCCGAGAACATCCTGATCAGCGACGACGGCGACGTGAAGATCGCCGACTTCGGTCTCGTCCGGGCCATCGCTGCCTCCACCGTGACGTCGAGCAGTGTGATTCTGGGCACCGCCGCGTACCTGTCTCCCGAGCAGGTCACCACCGGCTCCGCGTCCGCGAGCAGCGACGTGTACGGCGTCGGTGTCGTGTTGTTCGAGCTTCTGACCGGACGCACACCGTTCACCGGCGACACCTCACTGTCCATCGCCTACCAGCGCATCGACAACGACGTACCGCGCCCCTCCACCCTCATCGCCGGCGTTCACCCGCAGTTCGACGAGGTGGTCCAACGGGCCACCGTCCGCGACCCGGAGCACCGGTACCGCAATGCCGACGACATGGCCCGTGCCCTGCGCGCTGCCGCGTCGGCGCTCGCGCTGCCCGAGTATCGCGTGCCCGCACCCAAACGCTCGGCCGAGCACCTGAGCTCGGCCGCGGCCGGAGCACCGACGACGGTGGCAGGCAACCGTCCGCCGTCCGCTCGCACCCAGGTCGTGGACAATCCTCCGCCCCCGCCCCAGCAACACGGGGTGCAGCACACCCGGGTGGTCACCTCGCCCACGTCCCGAGGCGTCGATGACAGCCAGGAACCGTTCGACGGGCCGCCGCCAGGGCCACTCCCGACCGGCCGACGGCACTACGAGTTCCCCGACTTCGACGCCGATCGCCAACGATCGCGCCGCGCGATCGTCATCTGGCTCCTCGTCGTCGCCCTGCTCGCCGTCTTGGTCGGCTTCGGCGGTTGGTGGATGGGCTCCGGGCGATACACAGCTGTCCCGATGGTGGACGGGCTCGACACCACCGGTGCGACCAGCGCCGTGGAGGCGGCCGGCCTCGAAGCCGCGGTGCGCGGAACCTACTCCGACTCGGTGGACACCGATCTTCTCATCGGCACCGACCCCACCGGCGGATCGCGAATTGCCAAGGGCGACACAGTGTTTCTCCTGGTGTCCTTGGGTAGCCCCACGGTTCCATCCATCGACGCGGACGCATCCGTCGAAGACATGGAACAGCAATTGCGAGACCGGACTTTCACACCCGTCGACGGCGGCGAGGCCTTCAGTACCTCCGCACCGATCGGCGGAGTCGCGGCACTGGACCCACCTCCGGGCACGGTCCTGACCACCGGCAGCTCGGTCACGGTCCTACGCAGCAAAGGCGCGCCGCCGGTCGAGGTACCCGACGTACGTGGGCAGAGCGTGGACCAGGCCCGAACGACGCTGGAATCGGTCGGCATCACCGTCGGCGAGGTTCGAGAGACCTTCGACGAGGACACCGACGGCGGAAAGGCGATCGGGACGACGCCGGAAGCCGGCGAGAAGGTGAGATCCGGGTCGACCGCGGTGCTCGAGGTGTCCAATGCCGTCACCGTGCCGTCGCTGCTCGGCCGGTCGGTGGGCTCGGCCCGGACCACCCTCGAAACATTGGGCCTGCCCATCGACGTCCGTCAGGTGGTGGACACCGACGGATCTCTGGTCATCAGCCAGAGCCCCGGAGCCGGTTCTCGCGTGGAACCGGGCTCCGAGGTCAAGGTCGTCTCGCTGCCCTGATCAGTCGCGAAGCATCTCGGCGACGAGGAATGCCAGTTCGATGCTCTGCTGCGTGTTCAGCCGCGGGTCGCAGGCCGTCTCGTACCGACCGGCGAGGTCGAGATCCGAGATGTCCTGGGCACCGCCGAGGCACTCGGTGACGTTGTCGCCGGTCAGTTCGACGTGAATTCCGCCCGGATGCGTTCCGAGGCCGTTGTGGACCTCGAAGAACCCCTGCACCTCGTCGACGATGCGGTCGAAGTGCCGCGTCTTGTAGCCGGTCGACGCCTCGTGGGTGTTGCCGTGCATCGGGTCGCACTGCCAGATGACCTGGTGGCCGGTGGCCTGAACCTTCTCGATGATCGCGGGCAGGATGTCGCGCACCTTGCCGTTGCCCATGCGTGAGATCAGCGTCAGACGGCCCGGCTTGTTGGTGGGGTCGAGACGCTCGACGTACTCGACGGCCATCTCGGGCGTGGTCGTGGGCCCGATCTTGAGACCGATCGGGTTGGAGATCAGCTCGGCCAGCGCGATGTGCGCCCCGTCGAGCTGGCGGGTGCGGTCGCCGATCCACAGGAAGTGCGCGGACAGGTCGTACAGCTTGGGGTGATCGTCGGTGTTGTCCAGGCGCAGCATCGCACGCTCGTAATCGAGAACGAGCGCTTCGTGGCTGGCGAAGATCTGCGCGGTGTGCAGATTGGGGTCCGAGACGCCGCAGGCATCCATGAACCGCAGTCCGCGGTCGATCTCCCCCGCGAGCGCCTCGTAGCGCGCACCGGCGGGCGACTGAGCGACGAACTCGCGGTTCCAGTCGTGCACCTTGTGCAGGTCGGCCATGCCCGCACCGGTGAGCGCGCGGACCAGATTCATCGCCGCGCTCGCATTGGCGTACGCGCGCACCAGTCGCGACGGATCGTGGCCGCGGACGCTCTCGTCGGCGACGAGGGAGTTGATCATGTCGCCGCGGTAGGACTGCAGACCGAGAGCGTCGATGTTCGACGAACGCGGCTTGGCGTACTGCCCGGCGATACGGGCGACCTTGACCACCGGCATGCTCGCGCCGTAGGTGAGCACCACCGCCATCTGCAGCAGCGTGCGGATGTTGCCCTTGATGTGCGGCTCGGTGTTGTCGACGAACGTCTCGGCGCAGTCGCCTCCCTGGAGCAGGAACGCCTCACCGCGAGCGACGGCAGCGAGCTTGTCCGACAACGCCTCCACCTCACCGGCGACGGTGATCGGAGGAACGCTCTCGAGCACCTTGCGCATGTCGGCAGCATGCTCGGGATCCCACTGCGGCTGCTGCGCAGCCGGCTTGGCCAACGCATCGTCCAATCGAGAGCGCAGCGTCGGCGACAACGGCGGCAGGTCGGGCAAGCGATCGATGGGTACGTCGACAGTCCAGTTCACCGCTACAGGATATTCGCACCGCCGAAGCCGCAGGACAACGGGTGTTCACCCGCGGTAGGAGTGCTCCTCGATCGCCTGGAACTTCGCCAGATTGTGCCGCGCGTCGGCGAGGGCGTCATGAGCGTCGTCCGGCACCGACGGCAGCTCGGGACTGCCGCGATCCTCCCAGTGCTGGCGCAGCTCACGAGTGAACCGCGGCAGCGAACGCGGCAACTCGGTCATCGAGCCCCACAGCTGGCAGAGCGCCACATGGTCGTACGCCGCAACCCACGCCCACAGTTCGACCTCGGCACCGTAGTGCGGAACGAGAAATTCGAGCAGTTCGTCCCGGATTCGCGACCGGCTCATCCACAGCGGCGACGAGTACGGTGGCAACTTGGGAAGTACGTTGCGTCGAACCCAGCGGCCGGCGCGCTCGGGGTCGAACTCGGAGGACACCGCATAGAACTCGCGACCGTCCTCCGACACCACACCGATCGAGACCAACTCGATTGTGCGACCATCCTCGATGAACTCTGTGTCGTAGAAGTAGCGCACGCGGCTCACCCTAGCGCGTCCTGGACACGCCCCCCACGTACCGGTAGCCCCGATCCGAACAGCCCTGAAAGGGAACGTTGTGACCTCGCCCGACACCAACCGTCCGGTCGCCGAAGCACCGGAGCCTGCCGCGCCGACGCGACGCCGGTGGCCGAGTTGGGCGGTGGCGTCGAGCAGGGTCCTGGTCCTGATCGGTGCCGTTGTGGGCGTGCTGTTCCATCTCAACGGCTTCCCGGGTCTACGTCCGATCGGTGAGCACTACCGACTGGATCTGGACGTGTATCGACTCGGCGGTCAGGTGTTCGCCGAGGGCGGGGATCTCTACGGTCAACTGCCTCCGATCGCGACCGGTACCACGCTGCCGTTCACCTATCCCCCGATCGCCGCGGCGATCTTCAGCCCACTGTCGTCGGTGTCGTTGTACGCCGCCTCGATCGCGGTCACCGTGCTGTCCATGCTCTTGCTGCTGGTGACGATCGTGGTCACTCTCACCTCGCTCGGGGTACGCCCTCGCGCACTGATGTGGTGGTCTGCAGGTGCCGCGTTCGCGGTGGCCGTGCTCGTACTGGAGCCGGTCACCTCGACGCTGAACTACGGGCAGATCAACATCGTGCTGATGGCGTTCGTTGCACTGGACTGCCTACCGAAGAAGACGCCGTGGCCCCGAGGTGTGCTGATCGGTCTCGTGGCCGCCGTCAAACTCACGCCCGCGGTGTTCGTACTGTTCTTTCTGTTGCGCAAGGACTTTCGAGCAGCGGTGGTGTCGGTACTGAGTTTTGCGGTCTTCACCGCGATCGGTTTCGCGCTCACGTGGTCCGACTCGGTGAGGTACTGGACCGAGACGATCGTCGATTCCGACCGAATCGGCGGCCCGGCCTACCCACCCAACCAGTCGATCACAGGAGTGCTCGCACGGCTCGGGTTGGACGAAGTGCCCCGATCGATCCTGTGGCTCGCGTTGTCGGTGGTGGTGCTCGCCATCGCGGCGGTGGCGATGCGGAAAGCTTTTGCCGCAGGCGAGACTGCGCTGGCGCTGACGATCAACGCCATGTTCGGTCTGCTGGTGTCGCCGGTCTCGTGGTCACACCACTGGGTGTGGGCCATCCCGTTCACCGTTGTGCTCGCCGTTCTCGGTTATCGCCGCCGCAGTGCGCTGCTGGCGACCCTGGTGGCCGTCGGGCTGGCGTTGATGCTCTACCCGCCGCACTGGAAGCTCGGCGAGGGCCGATGGAGCGGCCTCGGCTGGCCGCTCGTGGATCAGTTCGCGGCCTCGGGCTACGTGTGGTGGGCTCTCGCGTCGATCGTCGCGCTTGCTGCGATCGGGTGGACCGACCGAACCGATACGAAGGCCGACACCCGTCCCGCACCCTGATTGCGGAGCGAGCCGGCAGATTCAGCTGGCCTTGGAATCCGGAATACGCTGCGCGGTCGGAGCCGACTCCGCCGCGGGTGCAGCCTTCTTCAGAGACGCGGCGTACACGTCCACGTACTCCTGACCGGAGAGCAACATCAGGTCGTACATCACCTCGTCGGTGACGGCACGCTCGACGAAACGGTTGCCGGCCATACCTTCGAAGCGAGAGAAGTCGATGGGCTTTCCGATTCGGATGGTGACCTTCGCCGGACGCCACACTCGCGAACCGATCGGGTTCATCTTCTCGGTACCGATCATCGCAACCGGGATCACCTGGACCCCGGTCTGCAGTGCCAGACGCGCCATCCCGGTCTTACCCTTGTACAGCCGCGCGTCGGGCGACCGCGTGCCCTCGGGGTAGATACCCAGAACCTTGCCTGCTTCGATCACGCGCACACCTGCGTTGAGAGCGTCCTGTGCCGCGTCGGCTCCGGTGCGATCGATCGGCACCTGACCGACCGCGGTGAAGAACCACTTCTGGAACGCACCCTTGAGACCCGGTCCGGTGAAGTACTCGCTCTTGGCGAGGAAGGTGATGCGCCTGGGCGTCTTGAGTGGGAGATAGAAGGAATCGAGAACGGCCTTGTGGTTGCTGGCCAGAATGACCGGACCCTCCGTCGGGATGTTCTCCGCACCCTCGATCGTGGGCCGACCCAGGGCGATGAGAAGGGGGCCGACGAAAATGTACTTAACCAGCCAGTACCACATTGACATGCTCCCTGAAGATGGTCGGGAAATCGTTTGGTGCCGCCTCGCCCTGGAGCGAATCGACTGCGGCCGTGCCTCCTCGAACCGTGCCGCGTAGTGAACTGTACCCACGGTTTATGACACCAGCCACATCATCTCCGAACCCGGGACAGAGGTCACAGGAAGCGGGCGAAGAACAGTCACCGAACCCCGGTGACGAACTGCGCACGGGCCAACTCCGCGGCCCCGATCATGCCCGCTGCCTCACCGAGTTGAGTACTGCGAATCCGCGCGAGAGGCCGATGGCCCGCACCGGTCACCAGCTCGGCGTACTTGTCGGTCGCGCGGGCCAGGAACTGACTCGACGACGTCGCCACTCCACCGGCCAACACGATCAGATCGGGGTCGTACACGTCGCTGACCATCGAGAGCCCGACGCCGAGCCATTGCGCGAAGTCTTCCATCGTGCGGCGGGCGATGGAGTCGCCCTCGTGCGCAGCGCCGGCGATGCGGCGGCCGGTCAGAGACCCCGGGTCGAGGAACACCTCGCGTGCCAGGGTTGTCGACGACGCCGGGTCCGCCGCCAGTAACTCGACTGCCGTGTCCACCAGAGCGGTGCCGCTGCAGTACCGCTCCCAGCAGCCGCGCTTGCCGCAGGGGCATGCCCGGCCGTCCGGCACGACCTGGATGTGACCGAGTTCCGGTGCCACCCCGTGGCTGCCCCGATAGATCCTGCCGTCGATCAGCAGCGCAGCACCGATGCCGGTACCGATGGCCACCATCACCACGTTGCGACCACCGGCCGCGGCACCGAAGCGATACTCGGCCCAAGCCGCAGAATTGGCGTCGTGCTCGAGCAGGACCGGCAGACCGATGCGCATGCTCATCTCCGTCGCCACGGGGGTGTTCACCCACGGCAGATGCGGGGCGAAGAGAACCGTCGTGCGATCGGAGTCGATGAACCCGGCGACGGCGAGCCCTACGGCCGCGATGTCGTGTCGCCCGGCCAGTTCCTGCACGGCGCGGTCGAGACCGCGTTCGAGGGCGCGAGCAGTGTGCGGGGTAGGAGCGGCAGTCGAGTCGAGTACCTGACCGTCCTCGTCGACGACCGACGCGCGCAGGCTCGTCCCGCCCACGTCGATGCCGACCGTCAATCGCTGGTGGTGCCGCTTCATTCGTTCATGCCTTCCTCGGCCGTCCCCCACGCGGCCTGCACCCGAGTCGCTCCGCTCACGGACGCTCCCGCTCGTCCGACTGCGAATTCTTCACTCGAACGGTAATCGGAACGAACGACGCGGGGCGGGCATCCTGCAGTTTCGTGTCGATCGACACGTCCGCGACCTCTGCCGGGTCCGAGGGCATGTCGGCACTGCCGGGTCCGGATTCGGCCGCGGCCTCGGGTGACCGCGACTCGGTGGGAGCCTGCGTCGCAGAATGCGGAGCCCCGGAGGTCGTGTGATCTGCGAGCAACTGACGCAACAGCGCGATCACCACGGCGCTCTCGGAGGCCACGAGCTCGACCAGATCGTGGCGCTCACCGCGCACCAGGGCCGCGAGCGCGCAGACCGGGCACCAACTGCATCCCTGTTGGTCACGATCCTGCTGCGTCTCGGCGACCCGGCGCAGGATCGGCTCGAGTCGCGTCAGCACGGTGTCCGCCAGGGCCAGCAGATCCGCCCCCAGCTCGGAATGCTCCGAGGTCATCGAATCACCCCGGCCGTCGGGGTCGTAGAGGTCGTAGAAGTCACAGTGGCCACACGTCGGGGTTCGGGCGAAAACGCACAACCAGGAACGGTCCGTCGAGTTCGGCGGAGTCGGCGATGCACCGACGCAGCACCGACGCCAATGTGATGCGCCGTCGCCTCCCGTCGGCACTGACTATCAAGTCGTCCTCCACTCGCCCCAAGCCCAAGGTCGTCGAATCCGCCACCGGCAGCAGCATTCTCATCGCGTACACGGATTCGAGTCCGGTACCCGACTCGAGCACCACCGAAGGCTGCTCACCCCAGCCCGGCGCGCGCCGTTCGAGGGAGTCCGGTTCGAGGCGATCGGCCACATCTTGCAAGGGCCCCAACCCTACCGGTTCACCGGGAGCGTGCTCCACCTCCACGATCGGTACCGTACCGACGCGTCGACGCAGCTCGGCGACCGCGTCGAGCTGCGCCGCCCGCCACCTCTCGAACCAGAACACCGCCGGGTGAGCGCCCACGAGACCGATCGACGACGCGGTGAGCTTCGGCAGGATTCTGTTGACCAGAACACGATCGATTCTGATGCCGAGCAGAGCAGCCGCCGACAGTGTTCTCTCCGCGTCGACGACCGACAGCTTTTCGGCGGTGACGACGACGGTCGCCCCGGTACGAGCGGAGTCGGTGATCAGGGACCGGACGGAGCCGACCTGAGCGAGGATTCGCTCGATCATCGCCACCACGAGGGTCAGACGTACATCGGAGCCGGTGCCCGAGACCATCCGAGCATGCAGGGGCCAGATCCGCTCGACGTACGCGGCGACGGTATCGGGCAGCTGCAGCGTCCGCAGGGCATCCGCGGATGCGGGAAGATCGACTATCACTGTGTCCCAGCGATTCTCGTCGGCGAGACGGACGATCTCGTGCATACCGAGCAGCTCTTCGACTCCGGGAAGACCGAGCAGCTCCTCCGGTTCGATCGCCCCGAAACTCACCCCGTGCTCGTGTCCCGCGGACGCCACGGCCATCAACGAGCCCAGCCCCCGGTACCGCGCTTCGAGCAACGCCAACGTATCGATCTCGACGATGTCGAGACCAGGAGCGATCGAACGAACACCGGACGAATCCTCGGCCTCTGCGTCCCCCGCGAATGCGTCGGCGAGCGAGTGCGCCTGGTCGACGGAGGCGATCAGCACCCGTTCACCGGCCCGAGCCAGTCGCAGACCCGACGCAGCCGCCAACGTCGTCTTACCCGCGCCACCTTTGCCGAGGAACAGCAACACCGTGGTGCGGGCTTCGGTGCGAGCGTCGGTCAGCCTTCGACCCGCTTCTTCAATTCCTTGAGCGCGGTGTCGGTGATGACCTTTTCTGCTTTGCGCTTGAACAGACCGATCATCGGGATGTTCAGATCGACGGTGAGCTCGTACGTCACGTCGGTGCCGCCGCCGGTCTCCTTCAACGTGTACGAGCCGTTCTGAGACTTCTGCATCTCACCGGACACGAGATTCCACGAGACCGAACTGCCGTCTGCCGCCCAGTCGTACTCGAGTTCGTAGGTGTCCTTGACCATTCCCGCATCGAGCACGAACTTGACGCGCTTGCCACGGCCGTCCTCGTCGACCTCGAGGACCTCGACGGATTTCGCGGCCGACACCCACGTGGGGTACGCGTCGAAATCGGCGATGACGTCCATGACCCGACTCGGTGGGGCTTCGACGACGATCGACCTCTGGGTTTTCTCCGCCATGACTACTGGTCCGCTTCCTCTCGGGTACTTCGATCAGCTCGGGTACTTCGATCAGCTCGGTTTGCTTCGGTGCCGTCGAACTCGCGCAGGCCTATCTCACACGATCGATCCGCCGCCGCACAACGCGAACCGGCCGACCGTACCGCGCGGTTCATTCACGAGCCGAAGTCGACGCTACGTGGTGGGGTGCCTCACCTGCAGACCGACCGGCCTCGAGCTCTCGTTTGAGCTCGAACGTCATCGCGCGTCCGGCCACCCGACGGGCATGCTGGTGCGCCGCGACGTCGGTGCCTGCGGCAGGTTCGGCATGCAGGAAGTAATGCACGATCACACCGTCGAGCGCAGGCTCGAGCCACAGTTCCATCGTTCCGACCACACCACCGCGCACCGCCCAGCGGATCCCCTTCTCGCCCCGGTCCTCGGTGACGGTCAGGTTCAGATCCGGCCACCATCGACGCCACCGAGCGGGCGATGCGAACGCATGCGCAACCCGCTCGCCCGAGGCGGCCACGAACGTCTGATCCGCAACTTGAATACTGCTCATCGACAGAGCTTCACACATCGGTTCCCCGGCCGTGCGCGTCCCCTCTTCCCGGGTCGTTCCTGCAGGCTCCACCCCCCCTTTTTCCGGGTCGTTCCTGCGGGCTCCACTCCGGGCGCATTTCGATGCCGCGAGCCCGGGTCTAGAGTATCTGTGAAGCCGAGCTATCGACTTTCGTTCTCCCCGTTCTATCCGGAGGTAATCCCGTGCGCGAGTTCACCGTCGCCGCAAAATACGACATCGCGGACACCGACTCGGCTGTCGACACCGTCTTCGTCCGCGCCCGTAACTCACCGGACGCGACAGTGTTCCGCCGCCAGGTCGATGGGCAGTGGCTCGACGTCACCGCCGCCGAGTTCGAACAACTGGTGGTCGGAGTGGCACAGGGCCTCATCGCCGCCGGCATCGAGCAGGGCGATCGCGTCGCCCTGATGTCGTCGACGCGATTCGAGTGGTCGGTTCTCGACTACGCGATCTGGGCCGCAGGCGGTGTCACGGTGCCGATCTACGAGACCTCCTCCGCCGGGCAGGTGGAATGGATCCTCGAAGACGCCGAGCCCGTCCTGCTGATACTCGAGAACGACGCACACGTGCAGGAAACGAAAACCGTTGTGGCAGCTGCGCCGTCGGTGCGGCAGACGTTCGTGATCGAGAACTCCGCCGGGTCCGACGCCGTGCAGGCCCTGACCGACGGCGGATCCGAGATCACCGAAGATCAGGTACATCAACGTGTTTCGACACTCGCCTCGTCCGACCCGGCCACATTGATCTACACCTCCGGAACCACCGGTCGTCCCAAGGGCGTCCAACTGACCCATGCCAATCTGCTCGCCGAATCACTCGGCATTCGCGAGACCTCGCTGAAATCACTGATGAGGCAGGGCCGCAGCACCCTGATGTTCCTGCCGCTCGCGCATGTCCTCGCCCGCGCAGTGAGCATCGCGTCGTTCGATGCCGGAGTCACGCTCGGCCACACCAACGACATCCCGAACCTCGTCGCGACGTTCGGTACGTTCCAACCGGACTTCATCCTCTCGGTGCCTCGAGTGTTCGAGAAGGTCTTCAACACCGCCAAACAGAAGGCGCACGCCGACGGCAAAGGCAAGATCTTCGACCTCGCCACCGAATGCGCAGTGGCGTGGAGTGAGGCGCAGGACACCGGTGGACCGGGAATCGTGTTGCGCGCCAAGCACACCGTGTTCGACAAGTTGGTCTACGGCAAACTGCGGGCAGCGCTCGGCGGTAAGTGCGAACTCGCGATCTCCGGCGGAGCGCCTCTCGGTTCCCGTCTCGGCCACTTCTACAGGGGCATCGGCGTGACGATCTACGAGGGCTACGGCCTGACCGAAACCACCGCGGCGTTCGCGGTCAACACCATCGGCTTCCAGCGCGTGGGCAGCGTCGGGCGTCCACTGCCCGGCAACACCGTGCGCATCGCCGAGGACGGCGAGATCCAACTCCGCGGACCGGTCGTGTTCGACGGCTACTGGCGCAACGAGGTCGCGACCGCCGAGTCGCTGGACGACGGCTGGTTCCGCACCGGAGACCTCGGTTCGGTCGACGAAGACGGGTACATCACGATCTCGGGTCGCAAGAAGGAACTGATCGTCACCGCCGGAGGCAAGAACGTCTCACCGGCCGGACTGGAAGACCAACTGCGGGCGGGTGCGCTGATCAGCCAGGCCGTCGTCGTAGGCGATCAGAAGCCCTTCATCGGTGCGCTCATCACCCTCGATCCGGATGCGTTCGATCGCTGGAAGTCCTCCCACGGCAAGGCCGCCGACGCCACCGCAGCCGATCTGCAGACCGACCCCGAACTCGTCGCGGAGATCGACGCCGCCGTTGCCGACGCGAACAAGTCCGTCTCGCATGCAGAGTCGATCAAGAAGTACCGACTCCTCCCCCACGACTTCTCGGAGGAGAGCGGTGAGCTGACTCCCACCATGAAGCTCAAGCGAAACGTCATCACCGCCGCCTACGCCGACGAGATCGAATCGATCTACGCCCGGTAGGTGCACCGCATCGCGATGACGCGCGTCAGATCAGCGACCGCAGCTTCTCGGTCAGCACGTCCCAGCGCCATTCCGCGTCCACCCACGCGCGGCCGGCATTGCCCATCTGCGTGGCCAGCGTGCGATCGGACAGGATTCGCACGATCGCGTCCGTGATCTCCGAGATCGACGTCCCGTCGACGACGACACCGGTCTTGTTGTGCTGCACCGCTTCCGGCGCACCCCCGGACATGCCCGCGACGACCGGTACGCCGCAGGACGACGCTTCGAGGTAGACGATGCCGAGACCTTCGACATCGAGACCGGCACCTCGGGTGCGGCTCGGCATCGCGAACACGTCGGCGATGGTGTGGTGGGCGGCGAGCTCCGCCGACGGCACGGTGCCGGTGAACACCACGTGTTGCTCCATTCCGGTGGATCGAACGAGCTCGCGCAGGGTCTTCTCGTAGGGTCCGCCGCCGACGATGACCAGGACCGCTCCGTCGACGGCCCGGCGGATCCCCGGAAGCGCGCGGATCAGGAAATCCTGCCCTTTGCGCGGAACGAGCCGGGACAGGCACAGAACGGTGGGGCGATCACCGAGGCCGTAGCGCGCGCGAAGTTCAGCTCGCGCCGCGTCGTCGGGCACGAAGCGATCGGTGTCGACACCGGGCGGTAGGTGTTCGAGGGCGGCAGTCCGCCCGAACGCCGAGCTGAAGCGCCCCCGGGTGTACTTGCTGACGTAGGTCACCACGTCGGTGTTCTCGCCGATCGTGCGCAGGGTCGCACGCCCGCCCGGCACCATCGACCAACCGACCTCGTGACCGTGCGTACTGGCCACGATGCGATCGGCCCCGGCCTTGCGCAGGTACGACGACATCACCGCCAACGGAGCCGACGCACCGAACCACACGGAATCGCAGCCTCGGGACTTCAGGATTCGAGCTGCGCGACGCGCGACGAGCGGAGTCGGCAACATCAGGGTCGTCGGATGCCTGATCACCTCGAAAGGCTGCGCGGCATCGAACTTCTCGTGCGAGTCGCCCCGCCACCGCGGTGCGTACACCACCAGCTCGTCGGCCGGCAGTTGCGAGGCGAAGCTGTGGAGATAGGACTGAATACCACCCGGGCGAGGAGGAAAGTCGTTCGTCACGAGCAGAGTACGACGCATGGCGACAACCGTAGCGCCCCGTCTCAGCCGGCCTGGCGAGCCACCCAGTCGCCCCACGAGGCGACGAACTGTGCGCGGCTCGTTCCCAACACCGACGCGAAGACAGAATCGGTGGAGCTGTCGGAGGCGAGCGACTCGTACAGGGTGCGCAGCCTCGACTCCCCGAATCTGTCGGCCACGAATGCGAACACCGACCACGCCGATTCGTAGGCCACACTCGATCTGGCCCCGCCTGCACCGAAGTCCTCGTTCTTCGGCAGCACCGTCGGCGGCCCGCCCGCCGCCACGATCGCCGCGAGAGTGGGGGCGAGTTGCACGAACTCGGCACCGGAATTTCGATACCCGGAATAGTCGGCGAACCCTTCCGACACCCACAACTCGGTACCGTCGGACGTCTTCGCCCTCGCCGCCACGTGGGTCAACTCGTGGCGCAGAACCGAGCGCACGGTGAAGGGCGTCAACCGCGTCGCGGCGTCGGGACCGAACACCACCCGCTGACCCGTCGGACGGGAGCCGTCGCCCACCACCGCGTCGGACACCGTCACTGCGGCCACCTCGGTGGACGGCGCGGACCCCGTCAGTTCGGCGAACTCCTCCGCGGAGGACGCGACGAACACCAGCCCGTCGCGCGCCCAATCGTCCCCCCAGAAGTCGGTGACGGCCGCGGTTGCCGACGGAAGTTCGGCGGCCAGGCTCTCGACGAACTGCTCGCGGTCCGGATGCCCCATGACCACCGATGTCCCGGCTGCGGTGGGCACCGAGCGCACCTTCAAGGGCCCGTAATCCCACGGCCCACGCCAGGTGTGGCGTCGGTATTCGGTCAGGTCCGCGTCGTCGACCAGCCGCCATCGACCGTCCCGCTCGGCTACCACCAATGAGACCGGCCGACGCGTCGGCGACGCGTCCGGCCCGGCGACCGCGTACTTCAGATACACCGCCGGTGCCCAGACGTCGGTCGAATCCAGCGCCTCGGCGATCTGCGGCGGCACCGGAGTTTCGGGCTCGTCACCCAACTCGTAGTCGAACTCGGAGAAGGGCACGCCCGGCACCACTGCGGCCCGGCGCACCTGCGCCTCCACGAAGTCGGGGGCGGCCAGAGGATCCATCGACTCCCGCAGTGCATCGAGATCGCCGGAGCGAACCGCACGGGCCCACTGGTCCAGGAGAACGGTCACCTCGGCGCGACGCTGCTGATCGTAGGTCGGCGGGTTTCCCGCGACTGTCGAGTCGGCAGTACCTGCGCTGGACGTGCTGTCGAATCGGTGAACTAGGACGACCGAGACGGCCACCGCGGCCACGAGCACGACGGCGAGCAACCGCACTCGCAGCGATCGGGCGAGAACACGCAATCCGGAGCGCCGGTTCGAGCCACTCATGCGGGCGTTCGTCGATCGTCGAGGCGCACCTCAGTATCGACGCGCCCCGTAGTACGGGAACGATGCCATCGACTGAACCTTCACAGGAACACCGAAGGTGGAGGCATGCAGCACGTTGCCGTTCCCGGCATAGATCCCGACGTGAGAGATGTCCGGGTAGAACAGGACGACGTCGCCCGGCTGCAGATCTTTCTGATCCACCGGCGTTCCGCCCGCTGCCTGTGCCTGACTCGACCGCGGCAATGTCTTGCCCACCTGCTTGTAGGCCCACACGACCAAACCGGAGCAGTCGAAGCCGTCCGGACCGGTGCCGCCCCAGACATACGGCTTGCCGATCTGCGTCAGGCCGGCCTGCAACGCACTGGCACCCGATCCCGGCGTCAGATTCTGCAGAATCGTGGTGGGATCGAATCCTTCTGGCAGGGCCGATCCGGCCAGAGCCAACTGCTCGGAGGACGAGAGCGCACTGTAGGCAGCCATGACCTCGGCTATCTGACCCTGCAGCTCACTCTGCTTGGCCTGAAGGTCGTCGCTGACGGCCTTGGCCTGTTCGGCGGCGACACGTGCCTGGTCGGCGGCCGTCGTTGCGGCCTTCTCGGCCGTCACGGCATCCGAGCTCGCCTGCTTGAATCGAGCGACCTGGTCGGCGGTATCGGCAGAGATCACGTCCAGTGCAGACATCTGGTCGAGCAACTGTTGCGGCGAATCGCTGACCATCACGGCGAACAGTCGATTGGTCCGCGCACCCTGGTAATTGACGTTGGCGACCTTGTCCATGGCCGGTTTGAGCTGCGCCAACTGCGCCTGCGCTGCCTCCAGTGCGGCACGACTCCGGTCGACGGCGACCTGTGCGTCGAGTTGCTGCTGGTTCTTGGCGTCGAGATCGATCTGCGCGTTGTGCAGAGCTTCGTTGGTTTGCTCGGACTGGCGAGAGAGCTCGGCGAGTTCGGTCTGCGCGTCGGACGCCGAGTCGAATCCCGGCTGCGCGGTCGCCGTCGTCATCGGGACCACGACCATGCACGCGGTCAGTGCGACAGCAACCACCGAGTTGCGGGCCAGCCGCAACGCTCGGGTAGATCTCGATAGGGCCACGGAAAGCGACTCTCCGTCCTCACACGTGTTGCCTCGAGCGAGGCAACGGTTGGAAAAGTGGACCGAAACCGAACCATACCCATGCTCTTGCGGGCGCGGACGTGAACACGGCCCGAAATCGATGGGGATTCGAGGTGACAGGTCACAAAGTAAACATCGACCAGGTCTCGATCAGATTACGAACTGGGGGCTTCCCTGTCCACCGGACCGGCGTGTCGCGCGGCCGGTGTCCAGATACGACGACAGGGCCGAGCCGATGGACGGCTCGACCCTGTCGGTCGATCACAGCGGACGTCGCTCGCTCGAATCAGTAACGGCGAGCACCGTCGAACGGCATCGAGGCAAGCGGAGCAACCTTGACCGGCACGCCGGAGGTGGATGCATGCACGACATTGCCGTTGCCGACGTAGATACCCGAGTGCGAGCCGCCGTAGAACGACACGACGTCGCCGGGAACCAGGCTGTCGCGCGAGACCGGAGTGCCCGCGGCCGCCTGGTCGTAGCTGGTACGGGGCAGGCTGATGCCGGCCTGCTTGTACGCCCACTGGACGAGGCCCGAGCAGTCGAACGAATCCGGACCCGAAGCGCCGTACACGTACGGTGCTCCGATCTTGGACTCAGCGGCCTGAACGGCCTTTGCTGCCGGGGTGACCTGGGGTGCCAACGGCGCACCCGGTGCAGGCACACCCGGGATGTTGAGGGGAGGGAGGCCCGGGATGTCAGGAATCTCGAAGGTTCCGACGCCGGGAATGGTGAGGGGGGCCGCCATTGCGGGTGCAGCGGGAAGGATGACCACGCCTGCAGTGAGCGCTCCGGCTACGAGGACACGCCGCAATGATCGGTTGGAAAGTTGTGACGCCACGAAAGATGGTGCTCCGTTTCTTCCTATCGTCCGCCGACCGAGTTAGCTGACGGGTTCGGGCTGGGAAGAGCAGCCCTACCCACCGGCCACCGTGTGGTGGCTCAGCGGGATTCACCCCAGTAGATATCGGGTTCCCGGTACGAACACTCTCGCGAGTGAACGATTAGGCGGTGACTTGCGACGCCACTCCGGTTTGGACTGGCGAGACTCCGCAAGGTCTCAGGAAGGTTACGAAATGGCATACCCCCGTGTCGACCCCAACTCGCCGAGGCGAGCGGATTCGGCTCGATTCTCGCTAGCCGGCGCGCTGATCCCCCGGTGTGTCACGAGTCGATAACAACGGAACCTCGGCGGTGTCGTCATCGTTCACAACGAGCTTGAGTGCGGGCACGAGGCCGACGTCGGCGAGCACACCCATGGCACCGAGTTCTTCCTGCTCGAGAGTGATACGAGACGGCGGCCCGACCCACCGACCGTCCGATCTCGACGGCATCCCCGGAGCCCCCAGAAGCACCGTCACGACGCAGTCCGCGCAGGCGATGTCACGGACCAGGCAGTCACTGCAGTCGATGATCATTGTGATCCTTGTCTCTTTGCGGTTTCCGGCGGCCGAATCGGCCGACGAAGCGAAAGATAGCGACGAGCACCGACAGGTTTCGTGACACGGCGACGTTCGACGGCACCATGAACGTTCTTGTCGGGGGTCGGCCCTAACGTCGTCGCGGTGAGCCTGCCCATCCAGCTGACGTTCGACGAACTCGATACCCCGCTGCACGAGACCACGTTCGTCGTCGTCGACCTCGAGACCACCGGCGGGAGCGCGGACACCGAGGCCATCACCGAAATCGGCGCGGTCAAGGTACGAGGCGGCGAAATTCTCGGCGAATTCGCCACCCTGATCGACCCGGGCAGATCCATCCCGCCGTACATCGTGGAACTGACCGGCATCACATCGGCGATGCTGATCGGCGCGCCGCGCATCGAACGGGTTCTTCCCGGTTTCCTCGAGTTCGCACGCGGTTCGGTGCTGGTGGCGCACAACGCCGGCTTCGACACGGGATTCCTCAGAGCCGCCGCCAGTCGTCTCGACATCGCATGGCCGCGGTTCCAGGTGCTGTGCACGGTCAAGCTGGCTCGACGAGTTCTGACACGCGACGAGGCACCTTCGGTGAAGCTGTCCGCGCTCTCCACACTGTTCCGATCCGGTACCAGGCCCACCCACCGCGCGCTCGACGACGCCCGAGCGACCGTCGACGTTCTGCACGGACTCATCGAACGGGTGGGAAATCAGGGGGTTCACAGCTACGCCGAGTTGGTCGACTACCTACCCGCAGTGTCGGCCGGCCAGCGCGCCAAACGCGGGCTGGCTGCTCACCTTCCCGGTACGCCCGGCGTCTATCTGTTCCGCGGCCCGTCCGACGAGGTGCTGTACGTCGGTACGTCCAACAACCTCAAGCGGCGTGTGCGCAACTACTTCACCGGTTCGGAGACGAGAGGGCGGATGAAGGAGATGGTCGCACTGGCGACTCGCGTCGACCACGTCGAGTGTGCGCACGCGCTCGAAGCCGGGGTCCGCGAGTTACGTCTGCTCTCGGCGCACGTCCCGCCGTACAACCGCCGCTCGAAGTTCCCCAGGAAGGGGTGGTGGATCACCCTGACCGACGAGGCGTTCCCCCGCCTGTCGATCGTCCGCACACCGACACCGAACAGTCTCGGACCGTTCTCGGTTCGCGGCGACGCCGCAGAGGCCGCTGCGCTCGTCGCCGAGTTCTGCCGCCTGCGAACCTGCACTCGCCGACTCGCGCGCTCGGTTCGACACGGCGACCAGTGCCCGGCAACAGACGTCGGAGGCTGCCCTGCGGCACTGTGCGGCCCGTTGACGGCCGACGAGTACTCGGACGCCCCGAGGCAGTTTCTCGCGCTCGTGTGCGGTCAGGACGATGCCGTGCTGTACTCCATGCGCCGCCGCGTCGCCGAGCTCGCGGACAAGGAGCTGTTCGAGACGGCCGCTCGTCTGCGTGATCGAATCGCGATCACCGTCGATGCACTACGCAGGATGCACCGATCGGCGGCGGTGGCCGCCATTGCCGAACTCGTTGCGGCGAAACGAACGGCCGACGGCGGGTGGGAGTTGATCGTGGTGCGCTTCGGCCGTCTGGCCGGCGCTGCCGTCGCACCGCGCGGAGTGCATCCGATGCCTGTCGTCGATGCCATCACCGCGTCGGCCGAAACGGTGCTGCCCGATACGACGCCGCTTCGCGGTGCGTCGCCGGAAGAAGTGGGACTGATCGCGGCGTGGTTGCGCACGGACGGAGTCCGGATCGTGCGCACGAGCAGTGGGTACTGCAGCCCGGCACGGTCGGCGGGTTCGTGGGAGTCGTGGTGTCGGACGGCGAGAGAAGCAGCGAGGGCAGGAGTGGAGCCCGCGGAACGACCGTTCGGGGCAGGAGTGGAGCCTGCGGAACGACAAGTGTGGGCAGGAGTGGAGCCTGCGGAACGGCTCTCGGGATATGGCAGCCACTAGGGTTTGGGGGTAGCTCGCGTCGGACACCGAGCTCGAGATGCTGGAGGAGCACAGATGATCAATGCCATCGTCTTGATCGACGCCGAGGCCGATCTGATTCCGGAGGCGGCGCAGGCCGTCGCCGATGTCGACGGGGTGTCGGAGGTCTATTCGTGTGCTGGGGATGTCGATTTGATCGCCATCGTCAAGGTTCGCGATCATGCTTCGATCGCAGAGGTCATCACCAAGCACATCAATCGAGTGAGGGGCGTGCGCAGCACCACCACTCACATTGCGTTCCAGTCCTATTCGAGTGCCGATGTCGATGCAGGGTTCTCGATAGGCGAATAGGTGCGTTCGGTGTCAGTCGGCGAGTTCGGTGGTGCATCGACCCCAGTCGGCGAGTAGCTGTGCTGCCGCGCCTGAATCGACTGTCTTTGCGGCAGTGACCAATCCGGCTTCGATCCGGGCGTGGAGGTCGTCGGATACGCCGTGGTGCGCTGCCATTGCTGCGGCAGCGTTGAGCAGTACTGCGTCGCGGACGGGGCCGTGTTCACCGGCGAACACTCGGTGCGCCACGGCCGCGTTGAATTCTGCGTCTCCGCCTCTGAGTGCTTCGATGGGCGCTCGGGCGATTCCGTAGTCGACCGGGTCGATGGTCTCGACCGTGACGGCCCCGTCGGACACCACGTGCACGGTGGTCGTGGTGGACAGGGTGATCTCGTCGAGGCCGTCGTCACCGCGCACGACGAGCACCGAACTGCCGCGTTGGGCGAATACGCCCGCGACGACGGGGACAAGATTCTCGAAGGCGCAGCCGATCAGTCCGGCGCGGGGGCGGCCGGGGTTGGTCAGCGGGCCCAGCACATTGAACGCCGTCGGGATCCCGATCTCCTTGCGAGCGGGACCGGAGAAACGCAGCGCGGGGTGATGGATCGGGGCGAAGCAGAACCCGATACCGACCTGCTCGACGCTCGACGCGACTCCGGCAGCGCCCAGGTTCACGTGCACTCCCAGCGCTTCGAGCACATCGGTCGTTCCGCTCTTGGACGACGCTGCGCGGTTGCCGTGTTTGACCACTCGAACACCACTGGCGGCGACGACGATCGCGGCCATTGTGGAGATGTTCACGGTGTCTGCTCCGTCACCGCCGGTTCCGACGACGTCGACGGCGTCACGGTCGGTCTCGACGAGAAGGGCGTGCGAGAGCATCGACTCGGCGAGACCTTCAAGTTCCGCAGGCGTCGGGCCCTTCATCTTCAGCGCCACACCGAAGGCGGCGATCTGCGCGGCTGTGGCGTTGTCGGACATGATCTCGTCCATCACCCAACCGGTGTCGGCGCTCGACAGGTCGGAGTACGTGGTCAACGCTCCGAGAATTCGACGCCACGTTCGCGGCTGCTCGTCACTGGTCGGTGCGGTCATGGTGGTTGTGCCGTGCCCTTCTGCCGTCGATACCCGTACGGTGCGGTGGAAGCTTAGCCAGAGGCTGCCCCGGGCTGCGCAGGCTGCAGTGCGTCCCACCCGAGTACCGCTCCCCCTCGTCGCTGGGCGAGCCCGGCCATGCGAGAACGCTCCTGTGAGCAGTGCAAGGCGTCGAGCACCTGAACACGTTGCAGTACCAGAGGCACGCCGTCGTCGACCCGAGGGCGGTAACCGGAGCTCTCCGGTAGATCGACGACCGGTCCCACCTCGTAGCCGTCCTGAGCCGCGACCGCCGCAGCGTCCTCGACTTGGTGCGAGGGCAACACCAGATGATGCCGGAGCACCACGTCCGCCGATTCCGTCCACACCGGCTGGGTCCTCGCTGCTTCGTCGAGCACGGCCGAACACGCCTGTGCATCGTCGAAGCAACTCGCCACTGTCACGAGGTCGTCACGGGTGGGGTCCAGAGGTTCTGCCGTCGATCGCGAGAACAGTCTCCGAAACCATCCACCCTCGGTGCGCTTTGCCATGAGGCCAGCCTTGCACGACTGGACCCTACCGGCCCGTACAGGGGCTCTCACCAGCACGGGAACAAGGACGGACCCGGATTCGTTCCGACACGACGCGCCAAGAGCGGACCCGGATATGCCTTCCGTACTACGACGGGTCATACTTCTCTTTGTGACGAGCGCTGTAGGGACTCAAGGATCGGCAATCACCCAACGCGTGCACTCGCTGAACCGTCCCAATATGGTCAGCGTCGGCACGATCGTGTGGCTGTCGAGTGAACTCATGTTCTTCGCCGGACTGTTTGCGATGTACTTCGTCGCACGCGCCCAGGCGAATGGAATCTGGCCGCCCGAGCCGACGGAGCTGAACCTCGCTCTCGCTGTGCCGGTGACCGCGGTGCTGATCGCATCGTCGTTCACCTGTCAGCTGGGTGTGTTCGCCGCCGAGCGAGGTGACGTCTTCGGACTCCGCCGCTGGTACATCATCACTCTGATGATGGGCACGTTTTTCGTGGCCGGCCAGGCGTACGAGTACTACCACCTGGTGCACGAGGGCACGACGATCTCGAGCAGCGTGTACGGCTCGGTCTTCTACATCACGACCGGCTTCCACGGACTGCACGTGATCGGCGGACTCATCGCCTTCGTCTTCCTGATCACCAGAACGTTGGTCAGCAAGTTCACGCCAGCACAGGCCACCGCCGCCATCGTCGTTTCGTACTACTGGCACTTCGTCGACATCGTCTGGATTGCCCTCTTCGCAACGATCTACTTCATCCGCTAGTGACAGTCAGCACGCCAAAGATAACGAGCGAACGGATTCAGCCCCCGACGTTCGGTCCGTCCCGACACGACAAGGGATAGAAGATGAGTTCATCTCCCCCAGCAGCATCCGACGACAACGCCGCCTCCAAGACGAGACGGCAGCGTAAGACGCGCCGACGCATCACCGGTGCGCTCGTTCTGATGATGGGCCTTCTGAGCGCAGGATTCCTCGCCTCGGCTCTGACGCCGGCTCCGCAGGTCGCGACCGCCGATACCGATTCGGCAGCGCTGATCCGCGAGGGCAAGCAGCTCTACGACACGTCCTGCGTCACGTGCCACGGAGCCAACCTGCAGGGTGTTCAGGATCGCGGACCGAGCCTCATCGGCGTCGGCGAAGCGGCTGTCTACTTCCAGGTGTCGAGCGGCCGCATGCCTGCCGTCCGCAACGAGGCGCAGGCGCTGCGCAAGCCGCCGAAGTTCAACGACAAGCAGATCGACGCGCTCGGTGCCTACATCCAGGCCAACGGTGGCGGACCGACGGTCATCCTCGACGAGAACGGCGAGATCGCTCAGGAGTCACTGCGCGGCGACGACATCGGACGCGGAAGCGAGTTGTTCCGACTCAACTGCGCCTCCTGCCACAACTTCACGGGCCTCGGCGGAGCTCTCTCCTCGGGTAAGTTCGCACCCCCGCTCGGACCCGCGAACGAGCAGGAGATCTACACCGCGATGGTCACGGGTCCTCAGAACATGCCGAAGTTCTCCGATCGCCAGCTGACGCTGGAAGAGAAGTCCGACATCATCGCCTACATCAAGTCGTCCACCGAGACGCTGCCCGCAGGCGGATGGAGCATCGGCGGCTTCGGTCCCGGTACCGAGATGATCGCTATCTGGACGGTCGGCATCATCGCCGTCGTCGGAGCAACTTTGTGGATCGGAGCTAGATCATGACCGACGGCGATTCCGGCCGTAAGGACGCGAACAACGACGAATCCGGACGCAAGGATGCGCCCGGTGCCGAAGGCGTGAACGCGGACAAGAAGTACACCGACGAGGAACTCGCCGCGCTCAGCCGCGACGACCTGGTCAAACTGGGCACCAACCTCGACGGTGTCGACGTCGCTTTCCGCCGCAACCGTTGGGCAGTGGAAGGTACCCGCGCCGAGAAGCGCGCCGAGCGCAGCGTCGCCATCTGGTTCTCGATCGCCGGTCTCGCTGCGGTCGCGTTCATCGGTATCTACCTGTTCTGGCCGTGGCAGTACGCCGGTATCGGCGAAGAGAACTACATTGCCTACTCGCTCTACACCCCGCTCATCGGCGCAACGATGGGTCTGGCGATCCTCGCGGTCGGTGTCGGCGCGGTGCAGTTCACCAAGAAGTTCATCCCCGAAGAGGTCTCCATCCAGGACCGTCACGACGGCGGTTCGTCGGAGACGGATCGCAAGACGCTCGTGGCGGAGCTGGGCGACTCCCTCGACACGTCGACCATCGGTCGTCGCAAGGTGATCAAGCGGTCGCTGGTCTTCGGTGGTGGCGCACTCGGTGTGATGGCGCTTCTCCCCCTGGGCGGCCTGATCAAGAACCCGTGGGCGAAGGGCGAAGATTCGCCGTTGTGGGTATCCGGCTGGACTCCTCGCTACGATGGAGAGACCATCTACCTCCGACGAGACACCGGGCGACCGGAAGATGTCGTTCTCGTTCGGCCCGAGGACTTGGACGCTGGTGCCATGGAGACCGTCTTCCCGTTCCGCGAAGCGGATCGCGAGAGCGAGCACGACCTGCTCGTATCCCTGCGTGGTGTTCGCAACTCGGTCATGCTCATCCGCCTTCGCCCGGACGCCGCCAGCAACGTCGTCAAGCGCAAGGGTCAAGAAAGCTTCAACTACGGCGATTACTTCGCCTACTCCAAGATCTGCACGCACCTGGGTTGCCCGACATCGTTGTACGAGCAGCAGACCAACCGAATTCTCTGCCCTTGCCACCAGTCGCAGTTCAACGCGCTCGAGTACGGCAAGCCGATCTTCGGACCGGCTGCGCGTGCGCTGCCCCAACTTCCCATCACTGTCAACGAAGAGGGATTCCTCGTCGCTTCGGGAGACTTCACCGAAGCACTGGGACCCGCCTTCTGGGAACGTCGTCCGGAGCGTGACTCATGAGTACATTGCAAAACCTCGCCGCCAAGCAGGCCGACGGCGTAGACAGTCGCTATCACCTGGCACCTGGGCTACGGCGCCAGATCAACAAGGTGTTCCCCACCCACTGGTCCTTCCTGCTCGGTGAGATCGCGCTGTACAGCTTCGTGATCTTGCTGATCTCGGGCGTGTTCCTCACCCTGTTCTTCGACCCCTCGCTCAGCGAGGTCGTGTACGACGGTGCGTACACCCCGCTCAACGGTGTGACGATGTCCAGGGCGTACGCAACGGCTCTCGACATCACGTTCGAGGTTCGCGGCGGTCTGTTCATGCGACAGATTCACCACTGGGCGGCTCTGATGTTCGCCGCCTCGATCATCGTGCACATGATGCGCATCTTCTTCACCGGCGCGTTCCGTCGCCCGCGTGAGGCCAACTGGGTCATCGGCTGCCTGTTGCTCATCCTCGCGATGTTCGAGGGCTTCTTCGGCTACTCGCTGCCCGACGATCTGCTCTCCGGCACCGGCCTCCGCGCCGCACTGGGTGGCATCACGATGAGCATCCCGATCATCGGTACGTGGATGCACTGGCTCATCTTCGACGGCGACTTCCCCGGCACGATCATCATCCCGCGCCTGTACGTCGCTCACGTTCTTCTGCTGCCGGCAATCATCCTGGCCCTGATCGCGGCCCACTTGGCTCTGGTCTGGTACCAGAAGCACACCCAGTTCCCCGGACCGGGCCGCACGGAACAGAACGTCGTCGGCGTTCGTATTCTCCCGGTCTTCGCAGTCAAGTCCGGTGCCTTCTTCGCCGTCACCTTCGGCATCCTGGCAGCAATGGGCGGACTGCTCCAGATCAACCCGATCTGGAATCTCGGACCGTACAACCCGTCGCAAGTGTCGGCCGGTGTGCAGCCCGACTTCTACCTGATGTGGACCGACGGCATGGCCCGACTGTGGCCTGCCTGGGAGATATACATCGCTGGGCGCTACACCATCCCGGCAGTGTTCTGGGTGGCAGTGATCATGGGTCTCGTCTTCACCGTGATGATCGCCTACCCCTGGATCGAGAAGCGTCTCACCGGAGACACTGCGCATCACAACCTGTTGCAGCGTCCCCGCGACGTTCCGGTGCGTACCGCGATCGGCGCGATGGCTCTCACCTTCTACGTGATCCTCACGCTCTCGTGCATCAACGACCTCATCGCGTACAAGTTCGACATCTCGCTCAACGCGATGACGTGGATCGGTCGTATCGGAATTCTGACCATGCCTCCGCTCGCCTACTTCATCGCGTACCGATTCTGCATCGGATTGCAGCGCAGTGACCGGGCAGTTCTCGAGCACGGCATCGAAACCGGAATCATCAAGCGCCTCCCGCACGGCCAGTACGTGGAAATCCACCAGCCGCTCGGACCGGTCGACGATCACGGACACCCGATCCCCCTCGACTACCAGGGCGCACCCGTACCGAAGAAGATGAACAAGCTCGGCTCGGCCGGAAAGCCTGGCTCGGGATCGCTGTTCAGTCCGGACCCGGTGGCACAGAGCAAGGCTCTCGAAGATGCCCTCCACAAGGGTGAACACGAGCAGCTCACGATGCTCCGCAACTACCAGGCGGGCATTCACGGCAACGGCCACGCGAACGGTAACGGTCACTCGAACGGCAACGGCCACTCGAACGGCCATGCCAATGGCAATGGCCACGCGAACGGCAACGGCAATGGACTCCATGCGGACGAGGACGCTGCTATTGCTTCGGGTCGAAGTGACAACGACAGAGAACACTGACATCTGACAGAGTCCGAAAGAGGGCGACACCGGCAACGGTGTCGCCCTCTTTTCTTGTCTGCCGACACCATCCGGACCCACAGCCGGGGCTCGCTGTCCTGAGCACGACGGCTGAGGATCCGCGAGAGTCCCGAGCGGCCCTCCCTCCCCCACCGGCGGACGACCCACTCGCTGTATCGGCCGATCTCGGCTCGCGGGTTCTCGACGAACCGGTATTACTATCGGTCTCATGGTCCGCATTCCCCTCACCCCCGGCGAACTCGCCCGTGGTGCCAGGCTCGGCTCTGCGCTCCGTCTTGCCCGTGGTGGCCGAACCATGACCGAGGTTGCCGACAAGGCCGGCATCTCGGTCGAAACTCTGAGGAAGATCGAGACCGGCCGAATTCCGACGCCGGCGTTCTTCACCGTCGCCGCATTGTGCGGTGCGCTGGACATCTCCCTCGACTCGCTTGCCGATTCGACGTCCTGTTCCGGTCGGACCCACTCGGAGGCCGACGTCTCCTGACTGTCGCCTGTGGTGCACCTCCCGCTTACACCTCCCGAGTTCATAGCTCCGTCGACGTCACAGCCGCCGTGAGCCGAGCATCCGGACCGGCCTGTGCGTGTACAACAGAAAAGGGCCCTGATCGTTCGTGAGAACGACCAGGGCCCTTGTCGGGTGGAGCTGGTGGAGTCAGTGGCGCTCGGCACCTACGTGGTACTCGAAGACCAAACCTGCGGCCGCGGCGATGACACAGAAGACGCCCAGAGCGATGAGCCACGGCTGGAAGAAGGCGAAGCCGATGGCAGTGACGGCTGCAAAGGCTGCCAGCACGATCGGCCAGAAGCTGCCGGGGCTGAAGAAGCCCAGGTCGCCTGCACCGTCGCTCACCTCGGCGTCGTCGAAGTCTTCCGGGCGCGTATCGAGGCGTCGGGCGACGAACCTGAAGTAGGTACCGATGATCAGGGTCAGACCCACCGACAGGAAGATCGCGGTGACTCCGGCCCACTCCACTCCTGTGCGGCTCAGGCCCGTGAACAACGTGTACACGATGCCGACCAGGAGGAAGAAGACAGTGAGGATTTCGAAGATCTTGGCTTCGATTTTCATATCAGCATGCTTCCTTGGTCAGTTGCCTTCAGCGACAGCGGCTGTTCGGAGGGTGCGGTCGGTAGAGAACGGCGAGGTGCTCGTTGCGAGGGGGCTTTCGCCGATGGCTTCGAGTGCCTGCGCATTGGTCAGCGCATCTCCGCCCTCGGACAGGGGCTTGCGCAGCTCGATGTACTGCTCGAAGCGCTCCGGAGACACTGCACGAACCTCGAAGTTCATCATCGAGTGGAAGGTGCCGCACATCTCGGTGCACCGTCCGACGAAGGAGCCTTCGCGTTCGATCTCGCTGATCTGGAAGACGTTGTCGGAGTGGTTCTCCTCGGGGTTCGGGAGGACGTCGCGCTTGAACAGGAATTCCGGAACCCAGAATCCGTGGATGACGTCCGAGGACGCGAGCACGAACTCGATGCGCTTGCCGGTAGGCAGAACCAGAACCGGGATCTCGTCGCTGGATCCGACCGTTTCGATCTTGTTGTAGTGCAGGTACGACAGATCCTGCGTGGAAGCTCCGTTGATCGGTCCCGGAACGAATTCGCCGTCCTCGCTGCCCTCGGCACCTTCGCCCGGGGTTGCCGCGGCCTCGGCCGCAGCCTGCTCTTCCTCGTCGGTGCCCTCGTACTTGGCGGCACCGTCCTTGAGGTCGATGGTCCGGTATCCGAACTTCCAGTTCCACTGGTACGCCGTGACATCCACCTGGACATCGGGATCTGCCTGCTTCTCGTCGACGTAGTTCTGCACCACGACCGTGAAGTAGAACAGCACCGCGATGATCACGAACGGAACCGCCGTGTAGAAGAGCTCGAGCGGAACGTTGTACGCCGTCTGGCGAGGGAACTCCGGTGAGCTCTTCTTCTTACGGTGGAACAGCACCACCCAGAAGATGAGAACCCACACGATGATGCCCATGACCAGGGCTGCAATGACCGACCACGTCCACAGATCGCCGATGCGTCGCCCCTGAGGGGTGACGCCCGAGGCGAAACCGAAATTGAGTACGTTGTCGCTGCTGATGGAACAGCCCGACAGCATCAACGCGGCTACACCGAGAAATGCTGTCAGCCCCGCTCGCCGAAGGATCCGACTCTGCGCCACGTTCACGCCTTCCTGATTGCCCACCACTGAAGAATAAGGGCTTCCACATGGAGATGCCCGAGTACTACGCAGCGTAGACCAAAGCCGGAGGAGAACCACCCTTGGGTCGTTACCTACGTCCGAGCGTGTCTGCGGCATACTCGGATCCTGATCTACAGTCCCGCTGACGACGCTCGCGGAGACCAGGACCCCTGCACTGTCCCCAACTGCGAGAAGAGGTAGCAGACGCCGTGTGTGGACTGCTCGGAGTACTCACGTCTCACGGAACGACCGCCGCCGGAGTCGAACTCGTCGCTTCGGCGACCCATTGCATGCGACACCGCGGCCCGGACGAGCCCGGTGGCACCTGGCACGACGACGACGTCGTCTACGGCTTCAATCGGTTGTCCTTCATCGACATCGAACACTCGCATCAGCCGATGCGTTGGGGTCCGCCGGAGTCGCCGAACCGGTACGCGCTCGTCTTCAACGGCGAGATCTACAACTATCTGGAACTGCGCGCAGAACTGGCACGCGAGCACGGTGCCGAGTTCAGCACCGAGGGTGACAGCGAGTCCATCGTCGCAGCGTTTCACTACTGGGGTGCTGCCGCTGTGGAGCGGCTTCGGGGCATGTTCGCATTCGCCGTCTGGGACACCGAGACCCGTGAGATGTTCGTCGCTCGCGATCCCTTCGGCATCAAGCCGCTGTTCCTGGCCACCGGTCCGGGTGGCACCGCATTCGGTAGTGAGAAGAAGAGCGTGCTCGAGCTGATGGAGTTGCTCGGTGTCGACACCGATCTCGACCCGCGCGCCATCGAGCACTACACCGTTCTGCAGTACGTCCCCGAGCCCGAGACCCTGCACGCAGGCGTTCGGCGGCTCGAGTCCGGTTGCTACGCCACCCTGTCCCCCGGTACGACGCCGAAGATCACCCGCTACTTCACACCGAAGTTCCCGGTGCAGCCGTTCGCGCCGGGCACCGAGAAGGCGCGGTACCAGGAAATCGCCGAGGCACTCGAAGATTCGGTGGCCAAACACATGCGCGCCGACGTCACCGTCGGCTCGTTCCTCTCCGGCGGCATCGATTCGACGGCCATCGCAGCTCTGGCGATTCGCCACAATCCCGACCTGATCACGTTCACCACCGGATTCGAGCGCGAGGGCTACTCCGAGGTCGACGTGGCGGCGGAGTCCGCGGCCGCCATCGGAGCGAAGCACATCGTGAAGGTCGTGGGGCCCGAAGAATTTGCGGCATCCATTCCCGAGATCGTCTGGTATCTGGACGATCCTGTGGCCGACCCCGCCTTGGTGCCGCTATACTTCGTCGCCAAGGAAGCACGCAAGCACGTGAAGGTCGTGCTGTCCGGTGAAGGTGCGGACGAATTGTTCGGCGGATACACCATCTACCGCGAACCGCTGTCGTTGAAGCCGTTCGAGTCGCTGCCCGCCTTCCTTCGACGAGCGGCCGGCTCGTTGAGCGAGCGAATCCCCGAGGGCACGCGCGGCAAGAGCCTGCTCAACCGCGGATCGATGACCCTCGAAGAGCGGTACTACGGCAACGCTCGCAGTTTCAACGACGCGCAGTTGCGCTCGGTGTTGCGCGAGTTCCGGTCCGAATGGACCCATCAGGACGTCACCGCCCCGATCTACGCGCAGTCGCAGGGATGGGATCCGGTGGCTCGCATGCAGCATCTGGATCTGTTCACCTGGTTGCGTGGCGACATTCTGGTCAAGGCCGACAAGATCACCATGGCGAACTCACTCGAGTTGCGAGTCCCGTTCCTGGACTCCGAGGTCTACAAGGTTGCCGAGAAGCTCCCACTCGAGCAGAAGATCACCAAGAGCACCACCAAGTACGCTCTGCGTCAGGCGCTGGAGGGCATCGTTCCCGGTCATGTCCTGCACCGCGCCAAGCTGGGATTCCCGGTGCCACTGCGCCATTGGCTCCGCGGCACGGAACTCTTCGACTGGGCGCACCAGCAGATCGCCGATTCGCAGACCGATCACCTGCTGAACAAGGCAGCCGTCGTCGCAATGCTCGACGACCACCGCGCCGGCCGGTCCGATCACAGCCGTCGACTGTGGACCCTGCTGATCTTCATGGTGTGGCACGGAATCTTCGTGGAGAAACGCATCGTGCCGCAGATCGCCGAACCGGAGTACCCGGTCAACATCTGATCGAGGTCACCTCGCCGCCCCGATGGCTCGGGGCGGCGAGATCGGCATCAGACGGGGAGCAATGCCCCGATCTCCTCGCCCGCGTCGGCACCGTACGCCGCGGTCAGACGTTTGATCGCGTCGTCGCGATTGAGCTCCCACTCCTGAGTGCCGGTGGTCTCCAGCACCAGCACGGCCACGAGCGAACCGAGTTGCGCTGCGCGTTCGATACTGGCTCCGGCCATGTGTGCCGTGAGAAAACCTGCCCGGAAGCCATCGCCGACGCCGGTCGGGTCGACCTTGCTCGTCTCGGGCACGACGCCGATGTGGGTGTGTTCGCCGCCCTTGGCCACGATGTCGACGCCGCGCTTACCCAGGGTGGTGACACGTAGCTCCACCTTCGCAGCGATGTCCGCGTCGGACATGCCGGTCTTCTGCTTCAGCAGTGCCCATTCGTACTCGTTGGTGAACAGGTACGCGGCACCGTCGATCAAGTCGGTCGCCTGCGCTGCGTCGAGCCGGGCGAGCTGCTGCGACGGGTCGGCCGCGAACGGGATACCCGCAGCGCGGCACTGGGCCGTATGCGCTGTCATGGCGTCGGGGTCGTTCGCGCCGATCAGAACCAGGTCCATCTCGTGCTGCGCCGCGAGCGTCTCGATGGAAATATCACGGGCCTCGCTCATCGCTCCGGGGTAGAAGGACGCGATCTGCGCCATGTCCTCGTCCGTGGTGCAGACGAAGCGGGCGGTGTGCGCGGTAGCGGACACGCTCACACCACTGCAGTCGACGCCGTGCTCCTCGAGCCAGGTCCGGTATTCGGCGAAGTCCGGTCCCACGGCCCCGACGAGAAGAGGCGCACCGCCGAGAACTCCGAGTGCGTACGCGATGTTTCCGCCGACGCCTCCCTTGCGAATCACCAGATCGTCGACCAGGAAGCTCAGCGAGATGTTCGAGAGCTGGTCGGCGACTATCTGCTCGGCGAACCGTCCGGAGAATCGCATCAGATGGTCGGTCGCTATCGAGCCGGATACCGCGAGAGTCACGAAGGAGGGCCTTTCGGTTCTTGAGTGCTGGAGAGCTGCTGGGCAGACACGACTGTGACCGATACACGCACGCGTGTACCGGTCACAGTCGAGTACGAGTCAGCTCAGTTGAACGAGTCGCCGCACGCGCACGATCCCGTGGCGTTCGGGTTGTCGATCGTGAAGCCCTGCTTCTCGATCGTGTCCACGAAGTCGATGGATGCACCCTCCACGTACGGGGCGCTCATCCGGTCCACTGCGAGCGTGACGCCGTTGAAGTCGACCGCGAGGTCGCCGTCGAGGCTTCGGTCGTCGAAGAAGAGCTGGTAGCGCAGTCCTGCGCAACCACCTGGCTGCACCGCGATGCGCAGCGCGAGGTCGTCGCGGCCTTCTTGGTCCAGCAACGCCTTGGCCTTGGTCGACGCGGTCTCCGTCATGGTGACCTTGTGCGCTGTGGTTTCGGTCGTTGTGGCCTCGTTCGAGACGGTCATGGGCTCTCCCTATCAGTCGTACAAACCCGTGAACTACTCAACCGTACTCCCGGTGGCTCTATTCCTCACGCTCGCCGCCTCGGTTGTACGGCAGGGTCGTCCACGTCGGCCGCTACGCGCGCGGCCAGCTGTTCGAGCTGGTTCGCCGCGTCGGACATCGCCAGCTCCACCGATCCTGCGAACTCACTGATCGAGTGCGCAGCGGAGATACCCGCCGATTCCAGTTCGTCCTCGGACAATGTGACCTGTCCCGCGAGCACGATCGTGTCGATACCGGTCGCGCCGCCCGCGGCAGCCATTCTCGTCACCAGCTTGCCCCGCAGCGATTGCGAGTCGAATTTGCCCTCACCGGTGAGCACCAGGTCGACGGAGTCCAACAGTTCTTGCTGGCCGGTCCGCTCGGCCACGACAGCCGCCCCGGGCTGCTGCCTGCCGCCCAGTGCGAACAACGCCGCCCCGAGACCACCGGCGGCCCCGGCACCCGGCCGGTCCGCCACGTCGTAACCCGCGGCGGACAGGACCGCCGCCCAGTCGGCGTTCAGCTCCTCGAGCCGAGCAACGGTCTCTGCGTCGGCACCCTTCTGTGGACCGAAGACTCGGGCTGCACCGGCGTCGCCCAGCAGCGGATTCTCCACGTCCGACGCGGCGACGAGGTCGATGTCGGACAACCGGGCGACTGCCGATCCGAGTCCGCCCAGCGCACGAATCATCGCGCGGCCACCGTCGCTGCAGCTACTTCCGCCGAGTCCGACGAATATCGTTTCGGCTCCGCTGTCCAGTGCCGCGCCGAGCAACTGGCCGACGCCGTAGCTGCTCGCCTTTGATGCGGACAGTGGGGTGGGCGGCCCGTCGAGCAGATGCAGTCCGCAGGCCTGAGCCGATTCGATGTATGCCGCCGTGCCGTCGAGCAGCCATTCGGCTCGGACCGGGTTGCCGAGCGGCCCGTCCACATCCGCGAACTGCACGGTGCCGATGCGCGAAGCCAGTACTTCGACGAAGCCGGGGCCACCGTCGGATTGAGGGGCGAGTTCGAGCTCGTCGGTCTCCCGAACCGACGCCCATCCCCTGGCGATGGCGTCGGCCGCGGCCGCGGCAGTCAGGGTGTCTCCGAACGAATCCGGCGCAATCATCACTCGCATCGTCGGAAGTCTAGGGCTGCAGCGACGGAACGGCATCCGCTGTTTCGTCGCTGACCTGGCCGGTGTTCGAATCCGACGAGCCATCCCATACTCTGAGTGCGTGAAGCTGCTACGCCGTGGAAACTCTGACAATTCGGACGGAAACGACTCGAACGAATCCGAGTCGACGACGGCCGGGAGCGACGCGACCTCTTCGGTGTCTCTCGGTAAGGGCCGACCGACCCCCAAGCGTCGTGACGCCGAGGCGCGGCGTCGTGGACCGGTTGCTCCTGCTCCGCTGACGAGCAAAGAGGCACGCGAGCGCCGCAAGGCGAACAAGGGCAGCAAGGAAGACCGCAAGGCCGCCTCCAACGAGCGACGCGCCGCCGCAGCCGAGCGTCGCGCACGCATGCTCGCGGGCGACGACAAGTACCTGCTCCCCCGCGACAAGGGTCCGGTCCGCGCATACGTGCGAGACATCGTCGACGCGCGGCGCAACCTCGTCGGACTGTTCATGCCGCTCGCGTTGATCTTGATCTTCGCGTTGTTCCTGCAGCCTCAGGTGCAGCAGTACGTCACCCTCGGCATGTTCGTGATGATGCTCTTCATGGTCGGTGAGGGCATCTACCTCGGCAAGATGATCAACAACAAGATCCGGGTGCGGTTCCCCGAGACCACCGACGGTGGTTTCAAGATCGGGTGGTACGCATTCGTACGCGCGTCCCAGATCCGCAAGATGCGCGCCCCCAAGCCGCGAGTCAGCGCCGGCGAGGCCGTCTGACGTCGGTGGGCGTACCGACTCGAACTCTCGTGCTCGGTGGGGCCAGATCCGGCAAGTCCGGGCACGCCGAATCGCTTGCCGTTCTCGAGCCGGTTCGCTACCTCGCCACCGGTAGGCGGGACGCCACCGACGAGGACTGGCAGCGCCGTATCGACCGTCATCGCGCGTCGAGGCCCAATCACTGGTCCACCGTCGAAACCGTCACGTCACTGGCCGGTGTCATCGCGCAGCCGTGGGACGGCACCACCGTCGTCGACGACCTCGGAACGTGGCTGACGGGAATGCTCGACGACGCGCAGGCCTGGGAGCTCCCCCGCGGCACCGTCGCACCGGCTGTCGACGACCTGGTCGGGGCAGTCGCGCGATGCGCGTCGCCTCTCGTGCTCGTCAGCCCCGAGGTCGGCCTGTCCGTGGTGCCCGAATCCCGTTCCGGTCGCCTCTTCCGAGACGAGCTGGGCTTGCTCAATTCTCGGCTCGCGACAGTGTGTGACAGGGTTCTGCTGGTCGTTGCGGGACTCGCGCTGACCCTCAAGGAACCTCCGGCGGACTTCACAACCGCGAAAGGCACAGTGTGACAATTCTTTCGGAAGAGGATTCGGCGACGCCGTTTCGTCCGGTGACGGCCCCGTCGGACTCGGCCAGATCGGCTGCGGCGGACCGGCAACGGGAATTGACCAAGCCCGCCGGCAGCCTCGGTCGCCTCGAGACGCTCGGTGAGTGGATCGCGGCCTGCCAGGACGCCTGCCCGCCGCGGTCTCTCGAACGAGTGCGTGTCGTCGTCTTCGCCGGCGATCACGGCGTCGCTGCGCACGGGGTCTCCGCCTACCCTCCCGAGGTCACGGCCCAGATGGTCGAGAACATCCGCGCTGGCGGTGCCGCGGTCAACGTGCTCGCCGATATCGCCGGTGCGGCGGTTCGGGTCGTCGACATCGCAGTCGACGCCGATACCGATTCTTCCGTGTCCGCGTTCAAGATTCGACGGTCCAGCGGATCCATCGACCGCGAGGACGCACTGACCGAGGACGAGGTTCGGGCCGCCGTCGCTGCCGGAGCCGCCATCGCCGACGAGGAAGTCGACGCCGGCGCGGATCTTCTCATCGCAGGCGACATGGGCATCGGAAACACCACTCCTGCAACGGTATTGATCGCCACCCTGACCGATACCGAACCGGTTGCCGCTGTCGGCCGCGGCACGGGAATCGACGATGCGGGGTGGATCAGGAAGACCGCGGCGGTCCGGGATGCGATGCGTAGGGCTCGTCCGGTCGCGAAGAACCCCACCGACCTGCTCCGGGTCGCGGGCGGTGCCGACATCGCGGCTCTCGCCGGGTTTCTCGCCCAGGCCGCACACCGGCGAACCCCGGTGATTCTGGACGGCCTCGTGGTGACCGCGGCCGCTCTGGTGGCCGAGGATGCAGCGGCCGGAGCGCGCAACTGGTGGGTGGCCGGGCATCGTTCGGCCGAGCCTGCCCATTCACTTGCGTTGCGCCACTTGCGTCTCGAACCGCTCGTGGAGCTCGAGATGCGTCTCGGCGAGGGCTCGGGTGCGCTGGCGGCGTTGTCTCTGGTTCGTGCGGGTGTCGGCACCCTGAATTCGATGGCGACTTTCGCCGACGCCGGGGTCAGCACCGGCGACAGCGAAGGCCACAGCAGTATCGAAAATCGCTGACCGTGAGCAGGCGCGTCGGTGGAGTGTCGCTCGCGTTCTCCTGGCTGACGGTGTTGCCCGTGCGCGGCCCCGAGGACGTCGACAGGCACTCCGCGGGCCACGCGATCGCTTTCGCTCCGCTCGTCGGCCTCGCCCTCGGTGGCATCTCCGCCGCGCTGCTGTGGGTGTCGATCGCGGCCGGGCTGTCGCCGCTGCTCGGCGGACTGATCGCCGTCGGTGCCTCGGCACTGCTCACCCGGGGTATGCATCTCGACGGCTTGGCCGACACCGCAGACGGACTCGGCTGCTACGGGCCTCCCGAGCGCGCGCGAGAAGTCATGAAATCCGGCAGTGCAGGCCCGTTCGGTGTGGCAGCACTCGTTCTGGTGTTGGGGATACAGGCCGCAAGCCTGGGCCAGCTCGCGCAGTTGCACATGTGGTGGGCCATCGTGTGCGTGTCGGTGATCGCACGGGTGTCGGCAGTGGTCGCGTGCCGCCGAGGGATCGACGCGGCGGCACCGAGCGGCTTCGGCGCGCTGGTGGCAGGCACTCAGTCGACCGCGGTCGTGGCGTTGTGGACAGGCGTGGCAACGGCCATGTTCACGTACATTTTGGCCGACCGACCGTGGCAGGGAGCGCTGGTGGTGATCGCCGCACTCGCCGTCACGGTGATTCTCACTCGTCACTGCGTCCGACGCTTCGGCGGGCTCTCCGGCGACGTGCTCGGAGCCGGAATCGAGACCACCACCGCACTGGCCGCGGTCGGCCTGCTCCTGGGGAGCTAGCGGAGCGTCGTCATCCAGCCGTGAGTATCGGCGAACGTTCCGCGCTGAATGCCGGTGAGCGTGTCACGTAGTGCGAGAGTGATCTCGCCAGGCTCACCGCCTGCGATCTCGAACGTGCCCTCGGTGGACTTGACGCTGCCCACCGGTGTGATGACGGCTGCTGTGCCGCAGGCGAACACCTCGGTGATCTCGCCGGAGTCGGCACCCTTGCGCCACTCCTCGGTGGAGATCCGCCGCTCTTCGACGGGGATGCCTGCGTCGGTCGCCAGGGCCAGCAGCGAGTCGCGGGTGATGCCGGGCAGAAGCGATCCGGACAGCGACGGGGTCACCAGGCGTGCATCGGAGCCCGAGCCGAAGACGAAGAACAGGTTCATACCGCCCATTTCCTCGACGTAGCGGCGCTCGGTGGCGTCGAGCCAGACCACCTGATCGCATCCCTCGTCGCTGGCCTGTGCTTGCGCCAGAAGCGATGCGGCGTAGTTGCCGGCGAATTTCGCCGCACCGGTCCCGCCCGGCGCCGCCCGGACGTATTCGGTGGACAGCCAGACGCTCACCGGCTTGACGCCTCGAGGGAAGTACGCGCCCGCGGGCGAGGCGATCAACATGTAGCGGTACGAGTCGGCGGGGCGCACGCCCAGCCCGGCCTCGGTGGAGAACATGTACGGCCGGACGTACAGCGCGTCTTCGCCGCCTGCTGCGGGGACCCACTCGTGGTCGAATTCGAGAAGCTTCTCGATCGATCCGATGAACAGCTCGTCCGGCAACTCCGGCATCGCCAGGCGACGGGCGGACGAGCGGAAGCGCTCGGCGTTGGAGTGCACCCGGAAGGTCGAGAGGTCGCCGTTCGGCTGACGGTAGATCTTGAGTCCCTCGAAGATGGCCTGGCCGTAGTGCAGCACCATCGCGGCCGGGTCGAGCTCGATCGGTCCGTAGGGCGCGATCGTCGCATCGTGCCATCCGCCGTCACGGGTGTAGTCGATGTACACCATGTGGTCGGTGAAGTGCTTTCCGAAACCGGGTGCAGCGAGCACCGCGTCGCGCTCCACCGGAGTGGCGGGAGAAGGATGCTGCACGTACGCGAACTCGGAAACACCTGTCATGCCGGAGATACTATCGTCAAGGTCGCTGCGCTCTCGCGCGGTCACCTGGTCTTCGCTGCGACGAACGGCGGCGCGACCACTTCGCAGCGCAACGCTCGCCCACGAACGTCGACCTCGACCTCCGTGCCCACCTCCGGAGCGGCTTGCGCGTCGAGCAGGGCGAGGGCGATTCCGACCTTCAGCGACGGCGAGAACGTTCCGGAGGTCGTCGTCCCGATGTCCTGCCCCGACGCACGCACGGTGAGACCGGGGCGTAGAACACCGCGGTCGAGGGCCTTCAGTCCGCGCAGTACGCGCGCCGGCCCGCTCGCTTTCTCGGCGGACAGTGCTTCCTTGCCCCAGAACGCATCCTTCTTCCACCCGATCGCCCAGCCGCAGCGCGCCTCGAGCGGCGAGATGTCCAGTGCCAGTTCGTGTCCGTGCAGCGGGTACCCCATCTCGGTGCGCAACGTATCGCGTGCGCCGAGCCCGCACACCTGCCCTCCGCGCGATCGCACTGCAGCAACGAGTGCCCGAAAGAGAGGTTCCACATCTCCGGCGGGGGGAACGAGCTCGTAGCCGTGTTCGCCGGTGTATCCGGTCCGGCAGACCCGCACCGCCACCGAATTCCAGGTGGCGTCCTCGAACGCCATGTAGTCCATGTCGGTCGGCAGGCCCAGCTCCTGCAGGACCTCGCTCGATTTCGGTCCCTGCACGGCCAGCACTCCGAAGTCTCGGTGCTGGTTCACCACCGACACGCCTTCGGGTGCCTGCTCGGCCATCGCCGCGACGACGGCCGCAGTGTTGGCTGCGTTCGGCACCAGAAAGACGTTCTCGTCCGAGACGTAGTACGCGATCAGGTCGTCGACGACACCGCCGGATTCGGTGCAGCACAACGTGTACTGCGCCTTGCCCGGTTCGATTCGGTTCAGATCGTTGGTGAGCACGGAGTTCACGAACGCGGCGGCTCCGGGTCCGGTCACCGACGCCTTGCCGAGATGCCCCACATCGAACAGGCCGACGGCTTCTCGCACCGCCGTGTGCTCGACGACGACTCCGGCGTACGACACCGGCATCGTCCAGCCGCCGAAAGGTGCGAATGTCGCGCCCAATTCGGTATGCACGGCGTGAAGTGGTCCCTCGATCAGCTCGGTGTCGGTCATGGCGGTCACGCTAGCTCACATCGCGGCCGTAGCGGGCCCGGCAGACCGACTGCGTCCCTCGACGCGTCGTCACTAGGATCGAGGTACGTACACGTCAACCCCTACAGGAGCAGCCACGTGCCTTCACCCTCGACGCCTTCCCGCACTCTCGGACCCGACCTGGTCCTCGCGGGCAAGCTCGGCAAGAAAGTCGATGTTCTCGTAGTCGCGCTGAGCACCAGTGACGACGGCCTCGAACTCGCCATCACCGACGACATTTCCGACGACGCCGTCGCCGCTGCGCTACTCGACGCCTTCGAATCCGTCGGTGCCACCGGAAAGGCCGACGAGCTGGTGCGCATTCCGGCACCGTCCGGCCTGTCGGTGGACAGCGTGCTGGCGGTCGGCCTCGGCAGCGCCGCCGACATCGACAGCGAGCGGATTCGGCAGTCGGCCGGTACCGCGGCACGCTCGCTCAAGGGGGTCGACACTGCGGCGACCACGTTGTCGGCGCTCGATCTCGGTGCCGCCGCAGAAGGGTTCTTTCTCGGCGCATATCAGTTCACCGAGTTCAAATCGGCACTCTCGGCACCGAAGTCCGACGCGCTCCCACTCGCGCGCGTCGAGTTGCTCGTTCCCGACACCCGCTCCAAGGACGCCAAGAACGAGCTGGCACGATCGCTCGCCATCGCCGAATCCGTCGCCGTAGCACGCGATTTCGTCAACACCCCGCCGAGCCACCTCTACCCCGAGGAGTTCGCCGCACAGGCCAAGGCCCTCGGCACGGCAGCGGGCCTGAAGGTCGAGATCATGGACGACAAGGCACTGGAGAAGGACGGCTACGGCGGCATTCACGGCGTCGGCAAGGGTTCTTCGCGCCTGCCGCGGCTGGTTCGCCTGACGCACTCGGGTGGGAAGCGGGGCGCGAAGAAGGTCGCCCTGGTGGGCAAGGGAATCACGTTCGACACCGGCGGCATCTCCATCAAACCCGCTGCGGGCATGGAGAACATGACCTCGGACATGGGCGGTGCCGCTGCGGTCATCGCGACGGTGATCCTGGCCGCGAAGGTCGATCTGCCACTGGACGTCATCGCGACGGTGCCGATGGCCGAGAACATGCCGTCGGGCACTGCGCAGCGTCCGGGCGATGTACTGACCCAGTACGGCGGCATCACCGTCGAGGTCATCAACACCGACGCCGAAGGCCGCCTGATACTCGCCGACGCGATCGTGCGAGCCTGCGAGGACGATCCGGATTACCTCATCGACACCGCGACACTGACCGGAGCTCAGGTGGTCGCGCTCGGCAATCGAACGCCGGGAGTCATGGGCACCGAGGACTTCCGCGACCGCGTCGCGGAGATCTCCCAAGCCATCGGCGAAAACGCATGGGCGATGCCGTTGCCGAAGGAGATTCGACGCGAACTCGACTCCAAGGTGGCCGATCTGGCGAACGTCACCAACGGCCGGGCCGGTGGAATGCTCGCTGCCGCTCTGTTCTTGAAAGAATTCGTCGCCGACGGCGTCGAATGGGCTCACATCGACGTCGCGGGCCCGGCGTACAACACCGGTGGCCCCTTCGGGTACACCGGCAAGGGCGGCACCGGCGTTCCCGTACGGACGATGTTCGCGGTCCTGGAGGACATCGTCGAGAACGGCTGATCACGAGAGTCCGTGCGTGCGGATTCGGCGTCCGCACGCACGGGCCAGGTCAGAGATCGCGTTGCTGCTGTTCGCGCTTCCTGATGACCTTCTGGCGGGCGTCGTGATCGCGCATGCGCTGGGGGTAGCCGGTCTTGCGCACGTCGTACACCGGGATCTTCAGGTCGGATCCGATCTTTCGTACATATTTTTCATCGAGCGGCCGACGGGTCCATTCGCCGTCGTTCGCGACCAGTACGACGGTCAGCGGGGTCACGGTCGTCTTCGGCTCGACGTAGGCCTCGACACCGATTCGCGCGTCGGTCCAATCGGCCAGGTACTGGGCAACCGACCCTTCCGGAGCCCGTTTCGCGCCCCCACCGCTTCGCTTGAGTCGATCGAACAATCCCACGAGAACATCCTTTTCGTACGGCCGATGGGTCACCGGTTCTGGTACCGGAATTTTGTTACCCGCCAGTTTGCCAGGCGTGTTGCACGCCCTAGGGGAACGGCGAGGCGATAACAATGGAAGGATGACATTAGAGGGTTCAGCTCTCTTGATAGTGAACCAAGGCTCGTGAAGTGAGTAAGTGAATTGCCGAGAGGGAGTGTCTACGTGGGCGCTGTGTCGAGCCGAGCACGCTCGATCGGTGCCGTGTGCACCGGTGCCCCCGTCGAACCGAATCACGCAACTCTCGTCCATGAACCCTGTTCCGCCAGCACAATGGTCTGCGACCACGAGTCGTCGAACTACATCACCCGCACACAACTGTCGAGGAGTCAACAGACATGGCCTTCTCCGTCCAGATGCCAGCTCTTGGTGAGAGCGTCACCGAGGGAACTGTCACGAGGTGGCTCAAACAAGAAGGCGACACCGTCGAAGTCGACGAGCCATTGCTCGAAGTCTCCACGGACAAGGTCGATACCGAGATCCCGTCGCCTGCAGCCGGTGTTCTGACCAAGATCGTCGCTCAGGAAGACGACACCGTCGAGATCGGTGGCGAGCTCGCCCAGATCGGTGACGCAGGCGAGGCCCCCTCGTCCGACGCACCGGCCGAGGACTCCGCGCCCGCCGAGGAATCTGCGCCCGAGGAAGCTGCCGAGGAGCCCACTCCCGCTGCCGAACCCGAGCCGCAGGCCGAGGAGGAGGCACCCGCAGCGAGTGCATCGTCCGACTCGTCCGGATCCGGCACGCCGGTCACGATGCCCGAGCTGGGCGAGTCCGTCACCGAAGGCACCGTGACTCGATGGCTCAAGGCCGTCGGTGACGAGGTTGCTGTCGACGAGCCGCTGCTCGAGGTCTCCACCGACAAGGTCGACACCGAGATCCCGTCTCCGGTCGCCGGAACTCTGCTCGAGATCTCCGCAGAGGAAGACGACACGGTCGCCGTCGGTGGCCAGCTCGCCGTCATCGGTTCGGGATCGCCCGCCGAGAAGGCCCCCGAGCCCGAGGCCACCCCGGAGCCCGAGGCCCCGAAGGCCGAGGAGCCGAAGAAGGAAGAGCCGAAGAAGGAGGCTCCCAAGCAGGAAGCCCCGAAGGCCGAGCCGAAGCCTGAGCCCAAGCAGGAAGCGCCCAAGGCTGCTCCCGCCAAGGAGTCGGCACCGTCGGGTGACTCCAGCCCGTACGTCACTCCCCTGGTGCGCAAGCTGGCGTCGGACAACGACGTCGATCTGTCGACCGTGAAGGGCACCGGTGTCGGTGGCCGCATCCGCAAGCAGGACGTGCTCGCCGCAGCCGAGGCCAAGAAGGCTCCGGCCGCTCCGGCCGCCGCTGCTGCGCCCGCCGCCGAATCGAAGCCCGCTGCCCCGGCGACCGCTGGTGTTCGCCCCGAGCTCGCGCATCTTCGCGGAACCACGCAGAAGATCAACCGGATTCGTCAGATCACCGCGAAGAAGACGCGTGAGTCCCTGCAGACTTCCGCACAGCTGACGCAGACCTTCGAGGTCGACGTGACGAAGATCGCCGGTCTGCGTACCAAGGCGAAGGCGAAGTTCGCCGAGAACGAGGGCGTCAACCTGACGTACCTGCCGTTCTTCGCCAAGGCCGTCGTCGAGGCTCTCAAGGCGCACCCCAACGTCAACGCGAGCATCAACGAGGACGCCAAGGAGATCACCTACCACGCCGACGTCCACCTCGGTATCGCCGTGGACACCGAGCAGGGTCTGCTCTCCCCCGTCATCCACAATGCGGGCGACCTGTCGCTCGCCGGACTGGCTCGGGCGATCAACGACATCGCCACTCGTGCACGCTCGGGTGGACTCAAGCCCGACGAGCTGTCCGGCGGAACGTTCACCATCACCAACATCGGCAGCCAGGGCGCGTTGTTCGACACCCCGATCCTGGTTCCGCCACAGGCGGCCATGCTGGGCACCGGAGCGATCGTCAAGCGTCCGGTCGTCGTCAAGGACGACTCGGGCAACGAGTCGATCGGTGTTCGCTCGATGTGCTACCTGCCGCTGACCTACGACCACCGTCTGGTGGACGGGGCCGATGCGGGTCGCTTCCTCACGACGATCAAGCAGCGTCTCGAAGTTGCGTCGTTCGAGGCCGATCTCGGCCTGTAGGCAACCGGCGAATCGCGCCGCTCACGTATTCTGGTGAGAGCGCGAAACATTCGCATCGGAGTCTCGAAAAGAGGGGCACGAACCGTGCATCCGGGGCATCATTCGTTCGCGAATGATGCCCCGTTTGCGTCAAGGAGGCTTTCGTTCACATGCGCGTAGTCATTGCAGGTTCATCAGGATTGATCGGCACCGCTCTCGTCGCAGCACTGCGGGGTCGTAGCCACGACGTCACCCGGCTCGTTCGACGCACGCCTGCCGGACCGGACGAGTCCCAGTGGGATCCGTCGCGCGGGAGCATCGACGCGGCCACGCTCGACGGTGCCGACGCCATCGTCAACCTCTGCGGCGTCGGTATCGGCGACAAGAGATGGTCCGGTGCATACAAGCAGTTGGTACGAGACAGTCGCATCGCCCCGACCGAGGTACTCGCTGCGGCAGCGGCCGACGCCGGGGTCCCCACCTTGATCAATGCCAGCGGCGTCAACTTCTACGGCGACACCGGCGACCGGGTGGTCGACGAGAGCGCACCGGTCGGTGAGGGATTTCTGGCCGAGGTCTGTCGCGACTGGGAGAACGCAACGTCGAAGGCGTCGGAGGCCGGTGTCCGAACCATCCTTCTGCGCAGCGGTGTGGTGCTGTCGCAGCGCGGCGGCATGCTGGGCAAGCTTCGACCGCTGTACCTGTTCGCCCTCGGCGGGCGGTTGGGCAGCGGCCGTCAGTATTTCCCGTGGATTTCGTTGGAGGACGAGATCGGGGCCATCGTGCACGGCATCGAGAACGACGCACTCCGGGGGCCGGTCAACATGGTCGGCCCCACTCCGGTGACCAACGCCCAGTTCAACAGTGCGATGTCGCGAGCGGTACATCGACCGGCCCCATGGGTTGTGCCCGGCTTCGCGTTGAAGGCCGTGATCGGAGAGTTCGCCGAGGAGGCGATCCTGACCGGGCCGAGGGCGATCCCGAAGGCACTGGAGGACGCCGGGTACGCCTTCGAGCACAACACGATCGGGGAGGCACTGCGGGTAGCTGTCGGTAAGTGACTCGGCGTACCGTTTCGATTCATGAGTGACGCGAACTCTCCCACGGTCCAGGTTCCGGTATCGGCGCGCGCGAGCACCGAGCCGGTCGTGGTGCGCGAGTTGGGCACCGTCGAGTACACCGAGGCCTGGGCACTGCAGCGCGAACTGGCCGGTGCCCGGGCGGACGACATCGGGTCCGACACCCTGTTGCTGCTCGAACATCCGTCGGTCTACACCGCGGGTCGACGCACGTCCGAGGAGGACATGCCGCGAGACGGTACGCCCGTCGTCGAGGTGGACCGTGGCGGCAAGATCACCTGGCACGGCCCCGGTCAATTGGTGGGCTATCCCATCGTCAAATTGGCGCAGCCCATCGACGTCGTCAGATACGTACGTCGCATCGAAGAGGCGCTGATCTCCGTGGTGTCTGCCTACGGTATTTCCTGCGGACGCGTGGACGGTAGATCCGGGGTATGGCTCGCCGCCGAGACCCGCGACGGAACGTGGCTGCCCGAACGCAAGATCGCTGCGATCGGGGTCCGCGTGCAACGCGGGGTCACCCTGCACGGCTTCTCACTGAACTGCAACGCGGCCATGACCGGTTTCGACGCGATCGTGCCGTGTGGCATCGCCGATGCCGGTGTGACGTCGCTGTCGCTGGAACTCGGCCGAGAGGTCGGCACAGGCGAGGTCATCGCTGCGGTCACCGAGGCCGTTCTTGCTGCGCTGGACGGATCGTTGTCCGTACAGGATCACGAGATCGAGCATCCGTCGCCGAACGGCGCGTCTGTCAACCCGCAGTTCACCACGGTTCGCTTCGGCGCGTAGCATCGTTTCTGTGACTGTGGCCCCAGAAGGACGCAAGCTGCTCCGCCTCGAGATCCGAAACGCGGAGACCCCCATCGAACGCAAACCCAACTGGATCAAGACCAAAGCCAAGATGGGCCCGGAGTACACCGAGCTCAAAGGTCTTGTGAAGCGTGAAGGTCTGCACACGGTGTGCGAGGAAGCCGGCTGCCCCAATATCTACGAGTGCTGGGAGGATCGCGAAGCGACCTTCCTCATCGGCGGTGAGCAATGCACCCGCCGGTGCGATTTCTGTCAGATCGACACCGGCAAGCCGGAGGATCTCGATCGTGACGAGCCCCGCCGGGTCGCCGAGAGCGTGCAGGCCATGGGTCTGCGCTACTCCACGATCACCGGCGTGGCTCGGGACGATCTCGAGGACGGCGGCGCGTGGCTGTACGCCGAAACGGTTCGATACATCAAGAAGCTCAATCCGAACACCGGCGTCGAACTTCTGATCCCGGATTTCAACGCCAAGCCCGATCAGTTGGCCGAGGTGTTCTCGTCACGTCCCGAGGTGCTGGCCCACAACGTCGAGACGGTGCCGCGCATCTTCAAGCGCATCCGTCCCGCGTTCCGATACCAGCGGTCGATGGACGTCATCACCGCGGCCCGCGACGATGGTCTTGTCACCAAGTCCAACCTGATCCTCGGCATGGGTGAGACGCCCGAAGAGGTGCAGGAAGCCATTCGCGACCTGCACGAGGCCGGTTGCGACATCCTGACCATCACCCAGTACCTGCGCCCGTCGCCGCGCCACCATCCGGTCGAGCGTTGGGTCAAGCCGGAGGAGTTCGTCGAGCACTCCGATTACGCAACCGAAATCGGTTTCGCGGGTGTGCTGGCCGGGCCCTTGGTCCGCTCCTCCTACCGCGCCGGACGCCTCTACGCGCAGGCCATGGCTCATCACGGCCGTGAACTTCCCGAGAGCATGAGTCACCTGACCGACGGTGGCGAAGCCTCTCAGGAGGCCAGTTCGCTGATGGCGCGTCTGGCGGCTCGCTGATCCTTTCTGCCAACCCGGCGCGGTGCACGTGAGCGTCGGCACAGCACGTATCCTGTGAGGTATGGCGAACGGCAGTAAGGCTGGCAAAGCAGCAAAGCCCAGCAAGGAAGCAAAGGCGGCTGCGAAAGCGGCGCGCAAGCAGGCATCGAGGGAACGGCGCAAGCAGCTCTGGCAGGCGTTTCAGATGCAGCGCAAGGACGACAAGGCACTCCTTCCGCTGATGATCGGGTCGGTGGTCGGGCTCGGACTCCTCGGGTTCCTCATCGGCCTGGCCTTCGGTTTCCAGTGGTTCCTGCTCCCCATCGGACTGCTCCTGGGCGTCCTGGTTGCGTTCATCATCTTCGGTCGCCGTGTGCAGAAGTCGGTGTACAAGAAGGCAGACGGGCAGGCAGGCGCGGCTGCATGGGCGCTGGACAACCTGCAGGGGTCGTGGCGGGTGACCAATGCGATCGCCGGAACCACCCACCTCGACGCCGTGCATCGTGTCATCGGCAAGCCCGGTGTCATTCTCGTTGCCGAGGGTGCACCGCATCGCGTGAAGTCACTGTTGGCTCAGGAGAAGAAGAAAACCGCCCGCCTGGTGGGCGACACCCCGATCTACGACATCATCGTCGGAAACGAAGAGAACCAGATTCCGCTCTCGGGTCTGCAGAAGTACCTGTCGAAGTTGCCGAAGAACATCGACGGCAAGCGCATGGACACCATCGAGTCGCGACTCTCGGCTCTGGGCACCAAGGGTGGACCTGCCATGCCGAAGGGACCCATTCCCGGCGGAGCCAAGATGAAGGGCGTTCAGCGGACCATGAAGCGCCGCTGACAACTAAAGACCGCTCGAACAGCCCTGGTGCGCAAACCCTCAGCGGGTTCGCAGCAGGGCTGTTCCCGTTGCACGATCGTGCATTCCCCGGCCGTCCATGTCGGTGACGACGGCCGGCACCACGAACAGCAGGATGAGCTGCCGAACGAGCGCGCGCACGAAGCCGACCCGCGCGGGTGCGTCGATGCGTGCCACCTGGATACCGGCGATGAATTGCCCCGGGGTGAACGAGAACAGCGAGACGCTCACCAGTCCGACGCCGAACCACACGGCCAGCACGATCGTCGAGATCAGTCCGCTCGTGGTGTATCCACCGAGAACGAGCGATGCCACGCCGGTGGCCATCGTCCAATCGAGCACCAACGCGAGAACCCGGCGCCCGGTACCTGCCAACGCGCCGACACCCTGCTGCGGTAGGCCCAACTCCTCCCCGCGGAAGTTCTGGGGTTCACGTGGGTTCGCGGAGGCCGGTCCGGACAACCAGGACCCTGTCATTCGTGCCATGATTTCCAGGATAGGCGCGGTCGGGCACACGGGAAAACACCTGGACGTACTGTTGTCCGTGCCAGTCGTGAGCCAGGACGCGTAACACGGGCGAAACACGAGCTTGACGGGCGGGCAACACCAAGTCCATACCGTCAGGTTGACGGACTCAACAAAGGAGCAAAAGCGTGGCGTTTTCCACGGCCCAAGAGGTCATCAAGTTCATCGCAGATGAAGGAATCGAATACGTCGACATCCGGTTCACGGATTTGCCGGGTGCACAGCAGCACTTCTCGATCGCCGCCAAGGCGTTCACGGCAGACACGCTCGAGGACGGCCTCGCGTTCGACGGTTCGTCGGTCCGCGGCTTCCAGTCGATCCACGAGTCCGACATGATTCTGCTTCCGGACTACGCCACCGCTCAGGTCGATCCCTTCCGCAATGCCAAGACGCTGAACATCGACTTCTTCGTTCACGATCCGTTCACGCGTGAGGCCTACAGCCGCGACCCGCGCAACGTTGCCCGTAAGGCCGAGGAGTACCTGGCCAGCACCGGCATCGCCGACACCGCGTACTTCGGTGCCGAGGCAGAGTTCTACATCTTCGATTCCGTGCGCTTCGATTCGCAGGCGAACGGTGCGTTCTACGAGGTCGATTCGTCCTCGGGTTGGTGGAACACCGGAGCCGAGACCGAGGCCGACGGCAGCCCGAACCTCGGGTACAAGGTGCGTTTCAAGGGTGGCTACTTCCCCGTCGCTCCGTACGACCACTACGTCGACCTGCGCGACCAGATCTCCACCAACCTGCAGAACGCCGGCTTCGAGCTCGAGCGTGCGCACCACGAGGTGGGCACCGGCGGCCAGCAGGAGATCAACTACAAGTTCAACACGCTGCTTCGTGCGGCAGACGACCTGCAGCTGTTCAAGTACATCGTCAAGAACACCGCATGGCAGAACGGCAAGTCGGCAACGTTCATGCCGAAGCCGCTCTTCGGCGACAACGGCTCGGGTATGCACGTGCACCAGTCGCTGTGGAAGGACGGCAAGCCTCTCTTCCACGACGAGGCCGGATACGCCGGACTGTCGGATCTCGCGCGCCACTACATCGGCGGCATCCTGCACCATGCACCGTCGCTGTTGGCGTTCACCAACCCGACGATCAACTCGTACCACCGTCTGGTGCCGGGCTACGAAGCCCCCATCAACTTGGTCTACAGCCAGCGCAACCGCTCCGCCGCGGTTCGTATCCCGATCACCGGCAACAACCCGAAGGCCAAGCGCCTCGAGTTCCGTGCGCCGGACTCCTCGGGTAACCCGTACCTGAACTTCGCCGCTCAGATGATGGCCGGTCTGGACGGAATCAAGAACAAGATCGAGCCGATGGCACCGGTCGACAAGGATCTCTACGAGTTGCCGCCCGAGGAAGCCAAGAACATTCCTCAGGCACCGACCTCGCTGAACGCGGTCATCGACCGTCTCGAGGCCGATCACGACTACCTCACCGAGGGTGGCGTGTTCACGACCGACCTGATCGAGACCTGGATCTCGCTCAAGCGTGAGCAGGAAATCGCTCCGGTGAACCTGCGTCCGCACCCGTACGAGTTCTCGCTGTACTACGACGTGTGATCGTCTGATTTCTCGTCGACAACGCCCGGCCGAATCTTTTCGGCCGGGCGTTTCGCGTTCTTCGCCGCCGAATTCTCGTGCAGAACGGCAAAAAATCCGGACCGGTCGGCGTTTGATAGTTGGCACGGAGGGTAAAGGTATTTATCCGCTCACGGCGAACAGAGGACGACAACTGCATGGATGCACTGTGGGAATTCATCGTCGGACGGCGAAGACAGTTGGCGATCGACTCCTATCTGCACGTCTCGGCCGTCGTGCAGTGCGTCGTGATAGCGACGGTCATCGGCGTCGCGATAGGAGTTCTCGTCTACCGCAGCCCCGCTGGATCGGCGATCGCGACGGCTCTCGCGAGCACGATCCTGACCATCCCCTCGTTCGCGCTGCTGGGTGTCCTCATCCCCATCATGGGATTGGGCGTTCGACCCACGGTGACCGCGTTGGTCCTCTATTCCCTGCTGCCGATCATCCGCAACACCGTGGTGGGCCTGGCGGCCGTCGATCCCGCCGTCTCCGACGCCGCCCGCGGAATCGGCATGAGCCGCACCCTGGTGCTTCGGCGCATCGAGATCCCACTCGCCTGGCCGTCCATTCTCACCGGAATGCGGATCAGCACTCAGATGGCCATGGGCATTCTCGCCATCGCCGCGTACGCCAAGGGACCGGGTCTGGGCAATCTGCTCTTCTCCGGCCTCGCTCGAGTCGGTAGCCCCACTGCGCTGCCGCAGGCCCTCACCGGCACTGTCCTGATCGTCCTGCTGGCGTTGATCCTGGACGGGATCTACGTGTTGATCGGCAAACTGACCACCTCGAGGGGTATTCGTGAGTGACTCGACCCGTACATCGAACGTCTCCGGCGCGGAAATCGTGCTCGAGAACGTCACCAAGAGCTACCCGGGGCAGAAGCTCGCGGCCGTGGACAACGTGTCCATGACGATTCCGGCCGGCGAGGTCGTCGTATTGGTCGGGCCCTCGGGCTGCGGCAAGACGACGACGATGCGCATGATCAACCGGCTCATCGAGCCGACATCGGGCCGCATCACCATCGGCGGCAAGGACGCGCTCTCGATCGACCCCAACGAGCTGCGCCGCACCATCGGCTACTCCATCCAGCAGGCGGGCCTGTTTCCCCACATGACGATCGCGCAGAACGTCGGAATGGTGCCCGGGCTGATCGGGTGGGACAAGAAACGCATCAACGATCGCACCGACGAGATGCTCGATCTCGTCGGGCTCGATCCGGCGGTCTACCGCGAGCGCTATCCGCGTCAGCTCTCGGGTGGCCAGCAGCAGCGTGTCGGCGTCGCCCGCGCACTTGCCGCCGATCCCCCGGTGCTGTTGATGGACGAGCCCTTCGGCGCGGTCGATCCGATCACCCGAGGACTGCTGCAGGACGAATTGATGCGCCTGCAAGCCGAGCTGGGTAAGACCATCGTCTTCGTGACCCATGACTTCGACGAGGCCGTCAAGCTCGGTGACCGAATCGCGGTACTCGGGAACCAGTCCACGATCCTCCAGTACGACACTCCCGAGGCCGTCCTCGCCAACCCCGCGGACGACACCGTCGCGGGATTCGTCGGGGCCGGAGCCGCGTTGAAGCAGCTGACGCTGATGCGAGTTCGCGACATCGAGTTGTCCGATGTGCCGGTGTTCGGCGAGGACGACTCGGTGGAGTCGATGAACTCGGCACTCGGCTCCGATCCCGAGGCGTGGGGAATCATCCTCGACTCGCGCAAGCGCCCGCTTCGGTGGACCGATCGACGCCACCTCGTCGGAGTCGGGAGCCTGCGCGACGTCGGTGTGCCGATGGGCGAGATGGTCTCGACGCAATCGACCCTCCAGGACGCACTCGAAGCTCTGCTCTCCGAGGGCAACGCGACGGCCACCGTCACCGGTAATCGCGGCGAGTACGTCGGCACCGTGACGATCGACGTACTGATCGACACCATCAAATCTCTGCGATCGCAGCACGCCAACGATCACGACGAGGCGCGCACAGATGTCGGGACACCGTCGTGACGACCCTCGCCGATACCGGCGACGAGACCAAGGACGTTGCGCGCGCAGCCAAACGCGCAGAGCGAATTCGTCTGCTCATCCAACCGGCCGTCGTGCTGCTCATCGTGGCAATTCTGTTGGTCTATGCGTTGACCCGAGATCTCACCGCGACACAGGCCGAGACGATCAACATCAACACGATCTCCACCCGGGTTCTCGAGCACGTACTGATCACCTTCGTGGTTACGACGCTGGTACTCGTCATCGCCGTACCGCTGGGAATTCTGTTGACTCGCAACGGGTATCGCAAGGCCGCGCCGCTGTTCATCGGTATCGCGAACATCGGGCAGGCCGCGCCCGCCGTCGGACTTCTGGTGTTGTTGTTCCTCTGGACGGGCGCAACGGGCTTCTGGACCGGCGTGCTCCCTATCGCGTTCTATTCGCTGCTCCCGGTTCTGCGCAATACGATGTTGGGCTTCCAGACCGTCGAACCGACCTACATCGATGCAGCTCGTGGTCAGGGCATGTCGAACATGGGCATTCTGCGCCGCATCGAGTTTCCGCTTGCGGTGCCGTTCATACTGGCAGGCCTGCGTACCTCTCTGGTTCTCGCCGTCGGCACGGCGACGCTGAGCTTCCTTGTCGGTGCGGGTGGCCTCGGCGTCCTGATCGACACCGGCTACAAGCTCAACCAGCCACTCATTCTCGTGGTGGGTGCCGTTCTCGCGGTCGCACTCGCGCTGCTGGTGGATTGGCTGGGCGCACTCGCCGAGGCTTACCTCGGACCGAAAGGACTCCGCTGATGCGACGCACCACTCGACGACTCGCTGCGCTGTGCGCCACCACTGCTCTCGCGCTGACGGGGTGCGGGTTGCAGTCCGGCGGCGCTATGCCGTTGTCGGTCGAGGCCGGCAGCATCACTCCGCTCCCCGGGCTGGAGGGTGCCGAGTTCACCGTCGGATCGAAGGACTTCACCGAGCAGATCATCCTCGGCTACATCCTCGAATTCGCCCTCAGTGCAGCCGGTGCCGACGTTCGGGACCTCACCAATATCGTCGGCTCGCAGAGCGTCCGGCTGGCCATGCAGAGCGGCCAGGTCGACCTTGCCTACGAGTACACCGGAACCGGGTGGATCAACTACCTGGGCAACGAGACACCCATTCCCGATGCCACCGAACAGTTCGAAGCAGTGCGTGACGCCGACAAGGCCAACGGTATCGACTGGGTCAATCCTGCGCCGATGGACAACACGTACGCCCTGGCCATGAATCAGCAGGTAGCACAGGAGACCGGCGTACGCACGCTCTCGGATTACGCCGCTCTGGTGAACCGCGATCCAGCCGCTGCCGCTCTGTGCGTCGAAACCGAGTTCAACAGTCGCCAGGACGGGCTCCCCGGCCTCGCCGCCACCTACGGTTTCGACGCCAACGCCATCCCGGTGCAGATCCTGCAGACCGGCGTCATCTATCAGGCGACCGCGGACGGTTCGCAGTGCCGATTCGGCGAGGTGTTCACCACCGACGGCCGTATCAAGGGGCTGAATCTGACCGTGCTCGAAGACGACAAGTCGTTCTTCCCGCGCTACAACGCGACGGTCATCATCCGTCAGGAGGTCGCCGATCAGTACCCCGAGATCGCCGAGGTGACCGCCCCGATCTCGGCGGCGCTGACCAACGAGGCTATTTCCGAGTTGAACAAGCAGGTGGACATCGACGGCCGAGAGCCCGCGGACGTCGCACGGGACTGGATGGTTCAGCAGGGGTTCGTCACCGTCGGAAGTGACTAGAGACGGGGACTAGCTTCCGCCGAAGGTCCGCTCCACCACTGCCTTCGCTCGACGTGTCACGCGCAGGTAGTTGTCGAGGAACGCTCCGGCGTCGCCGTTCTCCCAGCCCGCCACCTGCGCTACTGCGGAGAGCACAGCTCCCGGTCGCGGCAGCTGATCGGTGGGCTTGCCGCGGACCAGCACCAGCGCGTTGCGTGCCTTCGTCGCCAGGATCCAGGCTTCCCTGAGCAGTTCGACGTCGGTTTCGCTCATGAGCTCGGCCGCACCGATGGCGTCGAGTGACTGCAGGGTCGAGGTGTTGTGCAGCGCGAGGACCTTGTGCGCGTACCTGAGCTGGATCAGCTGAACGGTCCACTCGATGTCTGCCAGTCCCCCACGTCCGAGCTTGGTGTGGGTGGATGGGTCGGCTCCCTTGGGCAGACGCTCGGAATCGATGCGCGCCTTGATGCGTCGAATCTCGCGAACCGCATCGGCGGACACACCGCCCTCGGGGTAGCGCACCTTGTCGGCCATCAGCAGGAATCGGATGCCGAGATCCTGGTCGCCGGCCACTTGGTGTGCGCGCAGGAGAGCCTGCACTTCCCAGGCCTGAGCCCACTGCGAGTAGTACGCGGCGTAGGACGCCAGGGTGCGCACCACCGGGCCGTTGCGGCCTTCCGGCCGCAGACCGGTGTCGACCTCGAGCGGCGGATCGGTGCTGGGCGCGCCGAGCAGTTTGCGGATGCGGTCGGCAATCGTGTTGGCCCACTTGACCGCAACGGTCTCGTCGACGCCGTCCACCGGTTCGCAGACGAACAGCACGTCTGCGTCGCTGCCGTAGCCGAGCTCACCGCCGCCCAGGCGTCCCATACCGATGACGGCGAGAGTTGCCGGTGCAGGTTCTCCGCGTTCCTTCTCGCTGGCTCGCACTGCAGCGGCGAGCGCTGCGTTGATCACTGCGGCCCAGACCGAGGACAGCGCGCGGCACACCTGAGGCACATCGAGCATGCCGAGAATGTCTGCCGAGGCCACCCGGGCCAGTTCGTGGCGTCGCAGCGCCCTGGCGGCGTTGATCGCTCGTACCGGGTCCTCGTACCTGGCCGAGGACGACAGGATCGCGCGGTACGTCTCCTCCGGCTCGACGTCGAGCAGCCGAGGGCCGGTGGGTCCGTCGGCGAACAACCGAATGACCTCGGGGGCCTTGATCAGCAGGTCCGGCACGTACGCCGAGGAGCCGAGCACGATCATGAGCCGCTGAGCCACTGCGCCTTCGTCGCGCAGCACCCGCAGGAACCACGTCTGCTCCCCCGCCGATTCCGACAGCCTGCGGTAGTTGAGCAGTCCGGCGTCGGGATCGGGTGTGTCGGCAAGCCACTCCAGCAGCGTCGGCAGCAACACGGCCTGGATCTGACCACGACGGGTACCCGAGCCGACGAGCGCACGAAGGTGGCCCAATGCGTTCTGGGGAGTCGCGTAGCCGAGCGCTGCGAGCTGACGCGTCGCGGCGTCCGGCGTCAACCGCACTGTCTCCGAGTCGAACTTGACCACCGAGTCCAACAGCGGCCGGTAGAAGAGCTTGGCGTGCAACCGTCTGATGCGTTGTGCGTTGCGCTTGATCTCGGCGTTCAGCACACCGAGGGAGTCGCGGTTGCCGTCAGGTCGCATGTGCGCCGACCGGGCCAGCCACCGCAGGGCTTCCTCGTCGTCCTGCGGAGGCAGGGTGTGCGTGCGCCGCATTCGCTGCAGCTGCAGGCGGTGCTCGATCAGCCGAAGAAACTCGTAGGAGGCCGTCAGATTCGCGGCGTCGTCGCGGCCGACGTAGCCGCCCTCGGTGAGTGCGGTCAGTGCGTCGGTCGTGCCGAGTACGCGCAGCGATTCGTCGGTTCGACCGTGCACCAATTGCAGGAGCTGGACCGCGAATTCGACATCCCGCAGGCTTCCGCGGCCGAGTTTGATCTCGCGCTCGCGGAGCTCCGGCGGCACCATCTCCTCGACTCGACGCCGCATCGCGCGCACCTCGGGCACGAAGTCCTCGCGCTGGCTGGCCAACCACACCATCGGGTTGACCGCGTCGACGTAATCGTTGCCGAGCGCGATGTCGCCGGTCATCGGGCGTGCTTTGAGCAACGCCTGGAACTCCCAAGTCTTGGCCCAGCGCTTGTAGTAGGCCACATGCGAGTCGAGGGTGCGGACCAACTCGCCGCGCTTGCCCTCGGGACGCAGCGCCGCGTCGACCTCGAAGAAGGCCGAGGATCCGATGCGCATCATCTCGCCGGCGATGCGACTCGCCTGCGAGTCGGCAGGCTCGGCGACGAACACGACATCGACGTCGGAGACGTAATTGAGTTCGCGCGCACCGCATTTGCCCATCGCGACGACGGCCAAGCGCGTGGGGCACGGCGCGTCGGGGCACACGGTGGCGACGGCGACGGCGAGTGCCGCAGTGAGCGCGGCATCGGCCATGTCGGACAGTTGCGATCCGACCACCGTGTACGGCAGGACGGGTTCGTTCTCGACGGTTGCGGCGAGGTCGTACGCCGCCAGGACCATGATCTGGTCGCGGTACTTCTTGCGCAGGGCGATCACGGCTGGCGGTCCGGTGATCGACGCCCGGTACAGGTCGGGCGCGGCATTGGGTCCGGTCTCTGGCTCGGCCCCGACCACCTCGAGGAGTTCCGCGACCAATGTCGCCTTGCTGGGGAGTTCGATCTTCGCCGAGACCCCGGTGCCCTGACCTTCCTTGGTCAGCAGCAGACGCCACGTGCTGTCGTCGGCCACGAGGTGATCGGCGAGCGCACTCGACGCACCGACGAGCCCGAGGATGCGCCCGCGGAATCCCTTGTCCGTGCGCAGCGCCGTGTCGAACTCCGACCAACCGGAACCGAGCAACTCGTACAACCGCACGAGGGTGCGGAGCGCGAGATCGGCATTGGGCGCGCGCGAGAGCGACCAGAGCAGCTCGAGGCTGTCCTCGTCCGTCCAACCGAGAGTGCGCAGATCGGACGGCGCAGTTTCTTCGACCAGGCCGAGTCGGCCCGGTCCGGGAACGACGGATCTGGAAGTAGGAGGACGCACCATCTAGAATCCACCTCGGCGTGCCACAGTTTTACCCCGTCGTCAGTAATGCGACGCGAGGGTGCCCGCGCCGGCATCGGAACTACCATTCACGATCGACTAGAACGTAGCCCATGACGACGCCGTGCTGTTAAAGACCCAGGTAGGCCTTCAACTCGTACGGCGTGACGTGGCTGCGGTACTCCTCCCATTCGCGACGCTTGTTGCGGAGGAAGAAGTCGAAGACGTGCTCGCCCAGTGCCTCGGCGACGAGTTCGGAGCCTTCCATCGCGTTCAGTGCCTGATCGAGATTGCCCGGCAGTTCCTTGTATCCCATGGCGCGACGTTCCGCGGAGGTCAGTGCCCACACGTCTTCCTCGGCCTCGGGCGGCAGGGTGTAGCCCTTCTCGATTCCACGCAGACCGGCGGCCAGCAGAACCGCGAAGGCGAGGTACGGGTTGCAGGCCGAATCAGGGCTGCGAATCTCGACTCGGCGTGAGGATGCCTTGTTCGGGGTGTACATCGGCACGCGGATCAGTGCCGAGCGGTTCGCCGGTCCCCACGACGCCGCCGTCGGTGCCTCGCCGCCGCGCACGAGCCGCTTGTAGGAGTTGACCCACTGGTTGGTCACGGCGCTGATCTCGTTGGCGTGTTCGAGGATGCCTGCGATGAAGGACTTGCCGGTCTCCGAGAGCTGCATCGGGTCGTCCGGGTTGTGGAAGGCGTTGGCGTCGCCCTCGAACAGGCTCATGTGCGTGTGCATCGCCGAGCCGGCCTGATCACTGAACGGCTTGGGCATGAACGTCGCGCGCACGCCTTCTTCGATCGCGACTTCCTTGACCACGTAGCGGAAGGTCATGATGTTGTCGGCCATCGACAGTGCGTCGGCGTAGCGGAGGTCGATCTCCTGCTGGCCCGGTGCGGCCTCGTGGTGGCTGAACTCGACCGAGATTCCCATCGACTCGAGCGCGTCGATGGCGTGCCTGCGGAAGTTCGGGGCCGAGTCGTGTACGGCCTGATCGAAGTAGCCGCCGTTGTCGGCCGGGGTCGGCGGTGAGCCGTCCTGCGGAGCGTCCTTGAGCAGGAAGAATTCGATCTCGGGGTGCACGTAGCAGCTGAATCCCAGGTCCGCGGCCTTGCTGAGCTGGCGACGCAGCACGTGGCGTGAGTCGGCCCAGGACGGCGAGCCGTCGGGCATGGCGATGTCGCAGAACATCCGCGCCGAGTGCTGGTGCCCCTTGCTGGTGGACCACGGCAGAATCTGGAACGTCGACGGATCGGGCTTGGCCACGGTGTCGGCCTCGGACACGCGGGCGAATCCTTCGATGGCGCTACCGTCGAAACCGATCCCCTCGTCGAAAGCCCCTTCGAGCTCGGCGGGGGCGATGGCCACCGACTTGAGGTACCCGAGAACGTCGGTGAACCAGAGGCGGACGAAACGAATGTCGCGCTCTTCGAGGGTCCGGAGCACGAATTCCTTTTGACGATCCATGAACGCGAGAGTAAGCAAACGGAGTTAAATCTGTGTTACATCGTGAATTCGGTCTCACTTCGTGAAACTCTCTGCGCACTTCGCGGGACGTGAGCTAGCACGTCAACACCGCAATCCGTCCTCCGGCGGCACCAGCTCGACGAGGTAGTTCACCAAAGGCTCGTCGACGCAGTCGACGCCGGAGAAGGCGACCGTGTGCTGCGTTCCGTCGTACGTCACCAGATCCGCACGCAGCTGCGCCGCCAGCTCGACACCTGCCTGGTAGGGCGTGGCCGGGTCGTTGGTCGTCGAGACGACCACCAGCGTCGGCAGTCCCTCGACGTCGACGATGTGCGGATCACTGGTGTTCGGCACCGGCCAGAAGGCGCACAGGTCCAGTGGCGCGCTGCCCGTCGCCCGACCGTCGTCCAGGTACGGCGCGGCGGCACGGAACCGGGCGTCCGCCTCGTCGGCCGCTGCGCGATCGGTGGTCGGTGGGCCGTCGACGCAACGAACCGCATTGAATGCGTCGTCGATGTTGGTGTAGCTACCGTCCTCGAGCCGGCCGGAGTAGGTGTCGGCGAGCCGGAGCAGCGTGTCGCCCCGACCATCGCGCAATTCGTTCAACCCGGCCCGGAGCAGACGCCACAGCTGCTGGGAGTACAGCGCTTGCTGGGCTCCGGTGATCGCGTCGTCGTAGCTGAGGCCACGGGGATCGGTCGTGTCGGCGGGTCGGTCGATCAGTGGGTCCACCAGGGACCGGAACTGCGCGACGGCCTGCGCCGGGTCGGTTCCGAGCGGGCAGGTCTCGGTCTGTGCGCAGTCCGCGGCGAAAGCGTCGAACGCGGTCTGGAATGCCGCCCCCTGGGCAACGGCCTCGTCGACGGGTGACTGGTCGGGATCGAGCGCACCGTCGAGCACCATCGCGCGCACGTTCGACGGGAACTCCTCGGCGTACGCGGTCCCGATTCGCGTGCCGTAGGAGTACCCGATGTAGGTCAGCTTCTCGTCGCCCAGAACTGCGCGGATGACGTCCATGTCCCGCACCACCTCGCGGGTGCCGACGTGCTCGAGCACGTCCGCCCCGGTCCGCTCCACACACTGCGCGGCGTAGTCCCGATGTTCGGCCTCGGTCGCCGCGATGCCTTCGGGGCTGACGTCCACATCGGGTTCGCGACGCTCCTGGTCGACCTCCTCGGACGTCAGACAACGGACCTCCGGCTCGGATGCTCCGATCCCGCGTGGGTCGAAGCCGATGCGGTCGAAGCGATCGGCGACGGCGGTGCCTTCGGCCTGCCCGGCGAGGTAGAGGCCCGACGATCCGGGCCCGCCCGGGTTCATCAGTACCGATCCGATCTTCTCGCCCGTCGCCTTCGTCCGTGAGATGGCGACCTCGATCGTCCTGCCCTCGGGGTCGGCGTAGTCCAACGGCACGGTCACCATCGCGCATTCGACGGCACTTCCCAGTTCGCTGCCGTCGGTGTTGTACCGGTCGCAGCTTTCCCACTCCAGCGTCTGGGTGTAGAACGTTTCGAGCCCCGAGGGGATCGGGCCGACGGCGGATGCCGATGAGGAGCTGTCCGACGCACCGGAGTTCTCGGGAGTGGCTGTCGGCTCGGACGTGGAGCAGCCGACGGCCAACACGGCGACCGTGGACAGTGCCACGGCCGTGCTCCTGGTGCGCGTTCTCATGGCACGATCGTGCCAGGTCTTTCGGACCCTCCGCTCCCGCTGCCCGGCGGGGACGTCGTGCGAGCACTAGCGTGGATGCCGTGCAGGCACTTCGACTCGCCCTCGCCCAGATCAACTCCGTGGTCGGCGATCTTGCAGCGAATTCCGCAGCGATCGTCGAGTGGACGGTCCGCGCAGCTCACGACGGTGCCAACGTGGTGGTGTTTCCCGAGATGGCGCTGACGGGATACCCCGTCGAGGATCTGGCTCTGCGACCGTCGTTCGCCGCCGCGTCGGCGCACTGCCTCACCGAGTTGGCGACAGCCCTCGACGCTGCCGGGTGTGGCGATCGCATCGTCGTGGTCGGCTACCTCGATCGCGACGCCGAGGGCTCGCGGAACAGCGCGGCAGTGATCACCGACGGACGGGTGACGACTCGGTACGACAAGCACTCGCTCCCCACCTACCGAGTGTTCGACGAGGCACGCTACTTCGCTCCGGGATCCGGCCTGAGCATCACGACGGTGAACGGCCTGCGGCTCGGCGTCGTTGTCTGCGAGGACATCTGGCAACCGGGCGGGTCCGTGCCCGCCTATGCCGCGGCCGGGGTGGACATGCTGCTCTGCCTCAACGCCAGCCCCTTCGAGCAGGGGAAGGACGAGGTGCGTCGCTCCATCGCCCTGCGACGGGCCACCGAGATCGGCGCTCCGATCGCCTATGTCAACGTCGTCGGCGGCCAGGACGAGTTGGTGTTCGACGGGGCGAGTTTCGTCGTCGGTCCGGACGGCTCCACCTGGGGTCGCTCCCCGCAATTCGTCGAGCATCTGCTGATCGTCGACGTCGATGCTCCGACGGCACCACATCCGGATGCCGCCGAGGTACCCGGCTGGACCATCGATCGGGTCACGCTCCCCGACGTGGCGGTCACCGGCTGGCAGCGAGCCGAGCCGTTCCTCGCAGAGATCGTGAGCACCGAGGAACAGGTGTGGGGCGCACTGGTGACGGGTCTACGAGACTACGTGCACAAGAACGGTTTTCGTTCGGTGACTCTCGGATTGTCCGGCGGTATCGATTCGGCGGTGGTCGCTGCGATCGCCGTCGACGCCCTGGGCCACGATGCGGTACACGCAGTGTCGATGCCCTCGACGTACTCGTCGACTCACTCTCGCACCGACGCAGAGGATTTCGCGTCGCGCACGGGTGTTCATTTCCGCGTCGAGCCGATTGCCGACATGGTCGCCCGCTACGTCGACCAGCTGCATCTGACCGGGCTCGCCGAGGAGAACATCCAGGCGCGGTGCCGGGGCATGGTGCTGATGGCACTGTCGAACAGCTTCGGCCATCTGGTGTTGGCCACCGGCAACAAATCCGAACTGGCCGTTGGCTATTCGACGATCTACGGGGATGCCGTCGGCGGCTTCGCGCCGATCAAGGACGTGCCGAAGTCGCTCGTGTGGGATCTGGCGCGGTGGCGAAACAAGTCCGCGGCCGACCGTGGGGACATTCCTCCGATCCCCGAGTCGAGCATCGACAAGCCGCCGTCCGCAGAGCTCAGGCCGGGGCAACTCGACACCGACTCGTTGCCCGATTACGACGAGCTCGACGCCATCCTGTTCAGGTACGTCGACCACGACCAGGGCTTCGAGGACATCGTGGCGGCCGGATTCGAGGCCGCGGTGGTCGCGGACATCCTGCGCAAGGTCGACGCGTCGGAGTACAAGCGGCGTCAGTATCCGATCGGCACCAAGGTCACCTCTCGTGCGTTCGGACGTGACCGCCGCATGCCGATCACCAACGGCTGGCGGGACTACGCGGCGCGCGGCGGGGTGTGACCAATTGCACTGCCGGTAGCGGTCCGGCAGGTCGTGAGCAGTGGCAGACTTGCCCACGTCATCACACCCCATCCCGGGGACCCGCCGAGCGGGCCTCGAGGACCAGAAAGGGACAAAGATGTCCGAAACTGCTGTGTACGGCGGATCTGCTCAGGAAGCACCCTCCACCGCGCTGACCCGCAAGACCCGCACCCACCACCTTCTGCAGATGAAGGCCGACGGTGAGCGCTGGGGAATGCTCACCGCCTACGACTACTCCAGTGCCCGCATCTTCGAGGAAGCCGGAGTTCCGGTTCTCCTCGTCGGCGACTCGGCGGCAAACGTCGTCTACGGCTACGACACCACCGTGCCGATCACCGTCGACGAGCTCCTTCCGCTGGTCCGCGGGGTGGTCCGCGGCGCACCGCACGCCCTCGTCGTCGCAGATCTGCCCTTCGGCACCTACGAGGCCTCGCCGCAGCAGGCACTGGAAACCGCTGTCCGGTTCATGAAGGAGGGTCTCGCGGGCGCAGTCAAGCTCGAAGGCGGCGAGCGCGTGGCCGCTCAGATCGCCGCGATCACTGCCGCGGGCATCCCGGTGATGGCCCACGTCGGCTTCACCCCGCAGAGTGTCAACACCCTCGGTGGCTTCCGCGTTCAGGGTCGCGGAGACTCGTCCGAGCAGCTGGTGGCCGACGCCATCGCAGTCCAGGAAGCGGGAGCATTCGCCGTCGTCATGGAGATGGTTCCCGCCGACATCGCCGGCCAGGTCACCCGCAAGCTGACCATTCCCACGGTCGGCATCGGTGCGGGCAACGAATGCGACGCGCAGGTTCTGGTGTGGCAGGACATGGCCGGATACACCAACGGTAAGACCGCGAAGTTCGTGAAGAAGTTCGCCGACGTCGGCGATTCCTTGCGGACCGCGGCAACGACGTACCTGTCCGAGGTGCGGTCGGGTGTCTTCCCCGGGCCCGAACACAGCTACTGATCGTTACCGTCTCCGTCGGGTGCGGATGGCACACTCGGACCATGAAACTCAGACGGGGTTCGACCTTCGAGGCACGGAGAAGCGCAGTCGCAGTAGTCGGCGCGGCTGCGCTCCTCACGCTGATCGGTGCGTGCAGCACGGATACGACCAACACCGGTTCGTCGTCGACGACGACGACGACTGTCGTGCCGACCACCACGGTCAGCGCACCGCCGGCGGAAGCAGTGATCACCGATGCCCAGAAGCAACAGCTGTGCACCGATCTCGAGGCGCAGCTGTCCAATTGGCGTGTCCAGGGGCCGACGCTCGGCCGGGGCGGGCTCAACATACTGGTGCAGACCTGGGCGGCGCAGAGCGGCGTCATCAACCTGCAGGTGGTGCAGAACCGAGCGATCGTCGACGACATCACGACGGAGACGTGCTCGGACGTGCGGGACGAGGCTATCCGCTCACTGGACATTCCGGACCTCGCATCCGGTCTGGTGGGCTTCTAGGATGCGTTCTCTGTATCCCGAGATCGATCCTGTCGACACCGGACACCTCGATGTCGGCGACGGACAGCAGATCTACTGGGAAGTCTCCGGCAATCCCGACGGCGCTCCGGTGGTATTCGTACACGGCGGTCCCGGCGGGGCCACCAATCCGTTGCAACGGCGGTATTTCGACCCGCAGGCCTATCGAATCGTGTTGTTCGATCAGCGGGGCTGCGGGCAGTCGACCCCGCACATCGCCGACGGCGCCGATCTGTCGGTCAACAGCACCGACCGGCTGATCTCGGACATGGAGAAGCTGCGGGAACATCTGAGCATCGACACGTGGTTGGTGTTCGGCGGTTCCTGGGGCTCGACGCTGTCGCTGGCGTACGCACAGTCGCACCGGGATCGCGTGCGAGGACTGATTCTGCGGGGGATTTTCCTGGTGCGGCCGTTGGAGATCGACTGGTACTACGGCGGCGGGGCAGGCCACATCTTCCCCGATCTGTGGGAGAAGTTTCTCGAACCTGTTCCGGAGGACGAGCGCGGCGGCAATCTCGTCGAGGCATACCACCGGCAGTTGACGTCCGACGACCGCGAGGCCGCTACGAAAGCCGCGGTGGCGTGGTCCACCTGGGAAGCGGCGACGAGTTACCTGTTGCCCAAATCGGATGCAGTGCAAGACAACTCGGATCCGCGGTTCGCCCTGGCATTTGCCGGTATCGAGAACCACTACTTCCGTAACAACTGCTTTCTCGAAGAGAATCAACTGCTACGTGATGCCCACTTGCTCGACGGCATTCCAGGTGTCATCGTGCAGGGCCGCTACGACGTCGTGTGCCCGGCGACGAGCGCGTGGGCGCTGCACAAGGCCTGGCCCTCGGCAGATCTGGTGATCGTCGACGACGCCGGGCACTCTGCAGCCGAACCCGGCATCGTGCATCACCTCGTCGAGGCGACGGATCGTTTCAGGCAGTGACGGCCGGGTAGTCGAACCGGACTGTGCGCGAGTCGGTGTCGGCCCGGGTCAACCGGACCTTCACCGACTCCCCTGCGGGCGGTTCTCCGTCGCACTTGCCGAGAACGATCGGCTGCGACACCAACACCTCGGCGTCCCGCTTCCCCTCGGCACCGCGCAGCACGACGGCCGAGAAATGCTCGCCCACTCTGTCTTTCAGGACGTGCGCCTCGGTGAGGTCGATGCAGGCGCGGTCCACCTTCGACGCCGCGGAATCCGATCCGCGCATGATGGCGGGTAACTCCGGCAGCGCCTGAGCCGCCCAGTCCGGTACCGGCACTTCGGCCACGACGGCCAGGCACACCTCGGTGGCGAAGCGATCGGACAGCCGCCGCAGTGGTGCCGTCACGTGCGCGTACGGCGCGCCGATTCCCGAATGCTCGACCGATGTATCACTGTCCACAGGGTTCGTCGTGCGGTCGAACGCGAGGTAGTCCGCACCGCGCAGCAAACCGGTCGCCTGGGTCATCATCGCCAGTGTCGACGGCTCGTCGGTGGCCAGACCCGCCAGCACAGACCCGGCGGATGCGCCTGCGGGCCAGTCGATCCCGAGGGCTGCTGCCGTCTTCTTCAGTGTGTCCACGGATTCGGACGAGGCAGGCGGGAGGGTGCGCACGATACCGATTCCGCCGTCGAGCATGATTCTGGCGGCGCACATTCCCGTCAGCAGCGATATTTCGGCGTTCCACCCGTCCACTGCGGTGCGTGGTTGCAGGACGATGCGCCAGCCTCGCCCGTCCGGCACCACTTCCTGCTCGGGCAGGGTGATGTCGACGGCTCCGCGCCGTCTCGCTGCAGCTGCGCGCTGGGCCCCGAACTCGGCCAACGCTGCGATGGACGGATGCGGTGTCCCCGCGTCCACATCGGCCTGCACTGCGGCGTAATCGAGCCGGGCGGTCGATCGAACGAGCGCGCGGGTGACGGTCCACGCGGCCGCCTCGCCGACGTCGTCGAGTTCGATGGTCCACAGCGCGGCGCAACGCGTCTGTCCCTCGAGCAGGCTGCCCGAGCCCTCCGACAGCTCTCGTGGATGCAACGGTACGGATCCGTCGGGAAGGTAGAACGTCTGACCGCGTCGACGGGTTTCGGTGTCGAGCGCTCCCCCGGGCGTCACCAGTGCGCCCACGTCGGCGATCGCGTAGTGCACCACCAATCCGTTGGACGTCTTCTCGATGTGTACGGCTTGGTCGAGGTCCTTCGAGCCGGGCGGGTCGATGGTGACGAACGGGATGTCGGTGCGGTCGATTCTGCTGTCGGCGTGCAGGTCTCGGGCTTCGACCGCCTCGCGCATCACGTCTGCGTCGAACGCTTCGTTCAGTGCGAACTCGGATCTGATGGCCTCGAAGTCGAAGCCCGGGGCCCTCAGCCGGGTGAGCAGCACCGTCAGTTGTTCCAGTCGTCGTCGGAATCGGCGGCCTTGTTGCGCGCCGCGGCGATCTTCAGCGCCTGCTCCGCGGTGGCCTTGTCCGGATACGGGCCCATGCGGTCGAGGGCATTGGTCTGCTTGCCCTGTACGACCTGCTTGGTGCTGATGTCGTAGTACCAGGAGGTGGCGTCGTCGGTCATGACTTCCAGTGTGCCCCATGGAGCGACACCGCAGGAGAACTGCGGAAGAAATAGTGAGTGCGAACGAGTCGGCCTGTAAGCCGGATCCTGTCTGCCGTTCCTGCTTTCGCGGGTTCGACGTCGACGACCATCCATCTGGGCACACCGTTGCCGGGTACCTCGAGCAGTCCACCCGCAGGCTCGGGCGAGCAGCCCTCGAGCACCTGCGCAGCTGCACCACTTTCGGGTGCAGCCTTCGACCTTGCTCCGGGCGGGGTTTACCTAGCCATCCCAGTCACCTGGGATGCTGGTGCGCTCTTACCGCACCGTTTCACCCTGACCTGCCGTTCGATTCCGAAGAACCGATCCGCAGGCGGTCTGTTTTCTGTGGCACTGTCCCGCGAGTCACCTCGGGTTGCCGTTAACAACCGCCCTGCTCTGTGGAGTCCGGACTTTCCTCGGCTCGAAGCGCGACGACACTCGTTCGCCCGTCCTTCGAGCCGCAGCCGTCCGGCCAACTCGTTCGCGGTTGCGTACTCTACTCGGCTCACGTCGACGGCTCGGCGGCTGCCCGGCCACGAAGGACGGTGGCAGTCGTGACGGCCGCGGCAGCGGTGACGGCTGCGCCGACCCAGGCGGCCGACGTGTACGACCCCTCTGCGGGAGAGGTCGAACCCGAATTCGTTCCGGCGGCAAGTACCAGACCACCGATCGCACTACCGAACGCGAACCCGACACTGCGCACCACCTGGTTGATACTCATGGCACTCGACGTCTCCGCCGGAGGCACGACCGGCAGAACGACAGCAGGGATCGCAGCCGAGAAGCTACCTACGCCGAAGCCCAGAATTGCCATTGCCGCACCGAGTTCCAGAACGCTGGTGCGGGTCCCGGCGAACAGGGCGAGAGCCCCGAGAACGACGAGCGCGCTGACCGTCAGCGCATGGGCGGGCCCCAGCCGACGTAGTGCGCGGGGCATCAGCTTGCCCGCGAGAAACCCGGACACGGAGAACGGAACGAGGACCAGCCCTGCCGTGAAGACATCGAGCCCGAAGCCGTAGCCGGCAGCGGAAGGTGTCTGCGCGTATCGCGTCACGATGGTGAGCAGGAGATACATGCCTATGCCGCCCAGGAACATCGCCCCGTTCGCTCCGACCACGGCCCTACGGCGGAGCAACCGGAGCTCGACGAGCGGTGCCGAGCTCCTGAGTTCGACGCGGACCCACATTCCCGCGCTGACAACCGCGATTGTGGCCAGTATTCCCACCGCCCATGGGTGGCTCGTCCACAGCGCCGTTTCACTGACGAGAATCAGCACCAGGGACAGAGCGAGCGCGAGCAGCACTGCACCGGGAACGTCGATTCGAGTCGAACACTTCTGCGGCGAGGGTGGAATCACCTTCAGAGCAACAGCCGACGCCATCACTGTCAGAGCGGCACCGAGGCCGTATGCGGCGCGAATCCCACCGTGGTCGGTCAGAAACCCGGACAACGGGTAGCCCACGCCGACGCCCGCCGTCGATGCAACCGACAACAACGCAATGGTCGATCCAGAGCGCCTGTCGGACAGATGATCTCGCGCTACGCCCATCAGCATCGGGGTCAGCGCCAGCCCCACTCCCTGGGCCGCTCGGCCGAGTAGTAGCCACGAAAAGGGCAATGGCAATGCAGTCAGAAGTCCACCGACCGAGACGACGCCGAGTGTTCCCAGAATTGCCGCTCGTCGATGCGGACCCGATCCGAGACGGCCCAGAATCGGCGTCGCGACAGCGCCGGTCAGGAGAGCCACCGTGAGCGTCCACTGCGCACTCGACAGCGAGACATCGAAAGTGGTTGCAACACTGGTGATCAACGGAGCACCGAGACTGCCGACGGCGGCCACGACCACTCCGACGAACACCAACGCGAGCACGAGCAGTCGCGAGTCGCGGCACTCGGCGTCGGCGGTCATCGGTTCGTATCGCTCGTGATGTGGTCGAACAGTCCGGCCTGGATGCGAGTGCCGACTCCGTTCGCCCACGGTGCGTCGACGTCGTCGATCTGCAGGGCCGCACCACTGTTGAGCAGCATGCCGAACGCGAGAAACGCCTTGACGGTCACGGCATCGAGCCCGGTGACCTCCGCGACGGTGTTCCACATCCGGCCGAAGCCGGACCGCACCGCGTCTCGGACCTCGGGGTCGCCACATGCTGCGATCCCCTGTAGTTGCAGCAACAGTGAGGTTCGATCCTCGAGCATGCTGTAGTAGCGCTCCCCCATCGACGCCAACGCCTGTTGCCCGGTTTCCGTACCCGCCGCTTCGCGCATTCCGTTCGCCAACCGGTCGAAGGACGCGACGACCAATTCGGAGAACAGCGACCTCTTGGTTCCGAATATCCGAAAGATGTAGGCCTGGGTGATCCCGGCTGCCCGGGCGATCGCCTCGGTCGAACCGCCGTGGAGTCCGGCCGTAGCGAATTCGTCTGCTGCGATCCGCAGGATCTGCTCGCGACGGTCGGGTCCGGTCATACGTTCTCGCTGCGCCATGACAAGTAAGTTACTGGTTACTAACTACTTACTCAAGGGCGATTGTGGAGCGCTTCACTACAGTTCCTTTCATGAGTGAGTGGGTCGTGTTGCTGCGTGGCATCAATGTCGGTGGCATCAACATCAAGATGGCCGATCTTCGTGCGGCCCTGACGTCGGCCGGCTTCACCGATGTCCGCACTGTTCTCGCGACCGGCAATGTCCTGCTGAACTCCCCGCTGACTTCCGTCGTCGTGAAAGGACAGGTGGAGAACACGCTCGCCCAGGCGTTCGGCTATCAGGCCTGGGTTGTCGTCCTGGACGTGCCGACACTTCGGGCGATCGTGGAGTGCTACCCGTTCGACGCCGAACGGCAAGGGTGGCATCCTTACGTGGTGTTCGGAACCGACCCCACCCATCTGACCGAATTGTCCGCTCTCGCAGACGAACTCGATGTCGAGCTCGAACGTGTCGCTGCCGGACGCGATGTCGTGTACTGGGAGGTCCGCGCGGGGAGCACGACGACGAGTCGCTTCGGGAAAGCGACGGCCAAGGCGAAATTCAAGCCGACGACCACCACTCGAAATCTGCGCACTCTCGTGAAGATTCTCGCGTGACCGTTCTCGCCGCGGCACTGGTCGCAGCTGTGCTCGTTTTCGCGATCGTCCGACCCCGGGGTCTGCCCGAGATCGTCGCCGCGCTGCCGGCTGCCGCGATAGTCCTGGTCGTCGGCCTCGTCAGCCTCGACGCCGCACGCGAGCAGGTACTCGAACTCGCTCCGACCGTCGTGTTTCTGGCGTTCATCCTGATCCTGGCGCATCTGTCGGACGCGCTCGGAGTGTTCACCTGGATCGCGGCGAAGCTGCGAGGAGGTGCGAAGGGCAGCCCCCGCAGACTGTTGACACTCGTGTTCGCAGCAGCCGCATCGACCACGGCAGTACTGAGCCTCGACGCCACCGTGGTGCTGTTGACGCCGGCCATCATCGGTGCTGCTCGCGTCCTGAGAATGTCGCCGCGTCCACACAGTTACGCCACGGCGCACCTGTCCAATTCGGCGTCGACGCTGCTGCCGGTATCGAACCTGACCAACCTGCTCGCATTCGCCGCGACCGGACTCACCTTCCTGCACTTCACCGCTCTGATGGCATTGCCCTGGATATTCGCGGTGGCCATCGAGTTGGCGGTGTTCCTGATCTTCTTCCGCGAGGATCTGACTCGCACCGCCACACCGCCGGAGAGCTCGACCCTGCAGAGCGCCGAGAACGTCCCTGCACCCCGGACCACGCTGGTCATCCTCGCCGCGACACTCGTCGGTTTCGCCGTGGCAGGGCTGTTCGACGTCGAACCGTTCTGGGTGGCCGCGGTGGGATCGGTGGCACTGGCCATCCCCGCACTTCGAGGACGCCACACCAGTGCTCGCGCCATTCTGCGCGGTGCCGATCTACCGTTCTGTGGCTTCGTCTTCTTGCTCGGCATCGTCGTTCTCGGTGTCACCACAGGCCCGATCGGCGACTGGCTGGCCCGAATTCTGCCGTCCGACACCACCTTCGCCTCGCTGCTGGCCGCGGCCGCCATCGCGGCGGTGGCGTCGAACATCGTCAACAACCTGCCCGCGACGCTGCTGCTGCTGGCCGCATTCGGGGCCGACGCTCCCCCGGCACTGTTGTTGGCCATGGTGATCGGGGTGAACCTCGGCCCCAATCTCACCTACGTCGGATCGCTGGCGATCATGCTCTGGCGACGCGTCGCTTCGGCCAACGACGAGCCGGCAGATCTGCGAACCTTCACCGTGTTGGGCGTCATCACGACACCGCTGACGATCGTCGGTGCAGTGGCAGGCCTGTGGCTTGCACTGCAGGTTTGAGCCCCGGTCAGATCGAGCGCCGTACGCGGAGTGTCGTGACCGCCAGACCGACAGCGAAGACCACGCTACCGACCACCGCCCCCACCACCGGCAACAGCAGCCCGGCATGCACGGTGTCGAACAGCGGCGGTCCGCCGTAGATCTCCTGGCGTGCAGCGCCGGTCGGCCCGAGGTCATCGAAGTAAGGATCCGCGACCATCCTGATGCGGATCTCGGGAGGTCGACGTCGTGCCCACCATGCTGCCCCCGCGCCTACGAGGCCTCCCGCCACGAGTGGGGCCGACATGTGCAACGACCGGCCGTGAGATCGGCCGCGCAGAATCCATCCGACCGTGATCGAGACGACGGTCCCGACCAGAAGTGCCGCGACCGGAGCGACCAACGTGATCGGCCACCACGGCGGTCCTGACACGTACTGCACGTAGTCGTACACGCGAAAGTACCCGGAGTCGCCCGGATTCACAGGTGGTGGGGCATCGGCATCGATCCACATCCGGGGCACGCAGTATCGCCAGGTGAAGGCAACTGCCAGCCCTGCGGCGGCCGATGCGGGCGATGCGATTGCCATCCAGCGCGCCGCTGTGGGCTCGCGCTCGGCGTCAGTGAACACGCAACGCATCATCCCCCACTCGACCCGAGCGACATGCCGGTCCGACGCCCCACCTGTCGGAAGGCGCTCAGTGCCTTCTCGGTCGATGACTCACCAGCGAAGCAGACCCTGATTGTTTCCTACGGTGCCGGTCGGTCCGTCCTCGGCAATCGTGGCGAGTCGAACGATCTCGTCGGTGCCCTGCGCGACGTCGTGTGCTCCCTTGCCGCCGTTCAGATCGGTACGGGTGTAGCCGGGGTCGGCAGCGTTCACTCGCATCGTGGGGAGTGCGTGCGCGTACTTCACCGTGAGCATGTTGAGTGCCGTCTTGGACGACGCGTAGATCGGCGGCACCACCTGCCAGTCGAACCAGCCCTGCTCGATGGTGTCGTGGATGGATCCGACACCCGAGGAGACGTTGACGATTCGTGCGTTCTTCGAGATCTGCAGCAATGGCACGAATGCGTTGGTCACTCGAACGACGCCGAAGACGTTGGTGTCGAAGACATCTCGGGCGTCGTCCGCCGATCCTTGCTCGAGCGGCACGAAGGCCCCGGTGATGCCGGCGTTGTTGATCAGGACGTCGAGCCGTCCGTGGTCCACACGCACCTGGTGTGCGGCAGCGTCGACGCTGCCCTGATCGGTGACGTCGAGTTGGACGAAGGTGACGCCGAGGTCGGCGGCAGCAGCACGACCGAGCTCACGGTTGCGGGCACCGATGATCACGGTGTGGCCGGCACGCTGTAGGCGCCGTGCTGTCTCGTGGCCGATTCCCTTGTTGCCGCCGGTGATCATCGTGATTGTGCTCATGACGTCAACGCTAGGGCTCGGCGATCCAATCGAGAAGATGCCGATTGTCGGTAGGTCTGCCGGTACCACCCACGTCGTCGTCGAGGAGACGCACGTGGCCGAGTGGCACAGTGGGGAGATGACCGTAGAGCAGCAGGGACGCCGACCGGCGGGTTTCTCGTCGGTGCTCCGTGGCTGGCGTGACCGCAGCGCACCCGTTCCGTCCGACTCGACCGTCAGACCTCGGCGTTCGTCGGGACTACGCCGCGAAGAACTCGCCACCCTCGCCGGGATCTCCGTGGACTATCTGGTTCAACTCGAGCAGGGCCGTGCGTCGAATCCGTCGGCGGCGGTGGTCGCTGCTCTGGTTCGGGCCTTGGGTCTCGACCTCGCCGATGCCGGGGTGTTGTATCGAGCTGCCGGACTCGCGGCACCGTCGTCGGCTGTCGATCGATCGGTACCGGACAGTGTCGATCGACTGCTGGCCCGAGCCGACCACTGGCCTACGGCGGTGTACGCGGCGGATTGGTGGCTGCTGAGATGGAACGCGGCGTGGTCCGCGCTGATGGGCGATCCGATGGACCTGTCCGGACATTCACGCAACCAGGTCTGGTTCGAGATGACCGAGGACACGTCGTCGATGTGGGTCGATCCCGCACAACGAGAGCAGTATCGGGACGCGCTGGTCGGGGACCTCCGTGTGGCACAGATATCGCATCCCGACGACGCCGAGCTCGACAGTCTGGTCCGTGACCTTCGGGCCCGCAGCAACGAGTTCTCCGATCGTTGGCGCTCCGCACGTCCGACCGTCTACCGGGGAGCACGCAAGAGCATCGACCATCCCCTGGTTGGGTCGATGGTCCTCGATGGAGACGTGTTTCGGCCTGCCGGCTCCGACGTGCGAGTGATCGTCTACACCGCAGCACCCGGCTCGCGAGACGAGTCGAGACTGTTGTCGCTGTTGTCGCCCGGATCCCGTTAACGGAACCTAGCCGCGATTCAGGCCGACGAGGCCAGGTGCGAGGTGTCGTTCACCAAGCGCACCGAAGCCCCGCCGTCGGGGTAGAACTCGGCGATGCTCAGCGACGCGAGATCCAGGTGCAATCGGTACAGCAGCGACGGGCCGACGTCGAGTGCGAGTTGCAACAGCATCTTGATCGGTGTCACGTGGGTGACCACCAGAACGGTCTTCCCGGCGTACTCGGCGAGCAATCGATCGCGGGTCGCTTCGATGCGCGTGCGTACTGCGTCGAAGCTCTCACCGTTCGGCGGTGCAACGGAGGTGTCGCCTCGCCACGCCTTGTGGACCTCGGGGTGACGTTCCATGGCCTCGGTGAAGGTGAGCCCTTCCCAGTCGCCGAAGTCGGTTTCGACGAGACCGTCGACCGTGGTGACGGGCAATCCCAGGCGGTCGGCTGTCGCCGCAGCAGTCTGTTGGGCGCGCGCGAGCGGCGAGGCCACGATGGCGTCGATATCCGTCCGTGCACCGAGAACCGTTGCGGCAGCATCTGCTTGGCGTCGACCCAGTTCGGTCAGGTCGGGATTGCCTCGGCCGGAGTATCGACGGTCGACCGACATGGGGGTCTGGCCGTGTCGTAGCAACAGCAGGCGGGTCGGCTCCCCCATCGCACCGGTCCATCCAGGCGACGCGGGCTTCGCTGCAACCGGCTCGGCGTCGGGCCGATCCGACAGGTCCACGCCCTCGGCCGCCGCGTCCATCGCCTCGTTGGCCAGCGCATCCGCGTGCGAGTTCTGTGCACGCGGAATCCACTCGTAGGTGACGGAATCGAAGCCGCGAGCCAGTTCGGCCGCTTGTCGCTGAAGCGGAATCATGTCCGGGTGCTTCACTTTCCAACGTCCGGACATCTGTTCGACGACGAGTTTGGAGTCCATCCGGACGGCAACCTCACGGGCACCGACATCGCGCGCCGCGGTCAGTGCGGCGATCAGTCCGTTGTACTCGGCCACGTTGTTGGTCGCCACGCCCAGCGACGCCCGACGCTCGGCGAGCACCTGCGAGCGATCTGCACTGAGCACCACCGCGCCGTATCCGGCGGGCCCAGGATTTCCACGCGATCCACCGTCGGCCTCGGCAACGACCCTCGACACCTGACTCAAATTCCGGATTCCTTGGTGCGCACCAGGATTGCGTTGCACTCGGAGCAACGAATCAGAGCATCCGCGGGCTTGTTTGCGATGCTCGCGATCTCGTTGCGATCGAGTTCGATCCGGCACGCTCCACATCGACGAGCCTGCAGCAGTGCCGCACCGCGGCCGGTGAGCGCTCGCTGCTTCTCGTAGAGCGCAAGCAGATCCGCGGGCAATCCCGAGGCCAACGATTCGCGGCGCTCGGCGCTGCGCTTCTCGGCGACATCGAGGTCTGCGACGGCGTCGTCACGGCGGCGGCCGGCGTCGACCAACTCGTCCTCGATCTGCGTCAGTTGCGCACCGGCGTGCTCGTAGTCACGTTCGCTGGCCTCACGCTGCTCCATGACCTCGAGCAGTTCCTCTTCGAGGATGCCCTGACGACGTTCGAGGCTGCCGAGCTCGTGCTGCAATTCGGTCATCTGCTTCGGTGCGATGGTGCCGCTCTCGAGCATCTTCTTGTCGCGGGCTTCGCGTTGCCGAACCGCGTCGACCTCGCCTTCGAGTTTGCGAATGTCCCGGTCGAGGTCGTCCATCGAGATCTGCACCGTCACCGCGGCATCCTTGCGCGTGGTGCGCTCGGTCTCGAGCTTGTCCACCTCCTGCTGTTCGGGGAGGCTCTTGCGGCGGTGGGCGATCTGCGAGAGTTCGGTATCCACACCGGCCAATTCGAGCAGCGAGGCCTGGACTTTGGGATCGACGTTCACGCTTGATGACTCCTGCGACTATGGAAGTTGATTCGGATTACCCTACCGGCTGCAGGAAAATGAGTGAGCCGGATCCACTCGATGGCAGGTCGTGGGTTCGATGATCACAGTGTCCACGGGTCGGTACGCACCTCGGTGACCCAGCTGTTCCATCCCTCGGTGTCACCGAACGCGGCGTCGACGATGCCTCGCGCCTGTGCGCACCACGGGAACTCCGAGGCCCAGTGTGCGGTGTCGATCACCGCGGGGCCGCCGGCACGCAGGTGCTCGTCGACCGGGTGGTGCCGCAGATCGGAGGTGACGTACACATCGGCGTCGGTGCGCGCCACCGCGGAGAGGAACGAGTCACCCGCTCCCCCGCACATCGCCACCACCGAGACCGTGGCGTCGGGGTTTCCCGCTGCGCGTACTCCCCACGTCGTGGCGGGCAACGCCTCGCGGACGACCTCGGTGAACTCGGCCAATGTCATCGGATTCGGTAGTTTTCCGATGCGGCCCAGTCCGGTGCACGACGGTAGAGCCGCGGATTCGAAGACGTCGAACGCGGGCTCCTCGTACGGGTGTGCCCGACGCATCGCCGAAAGTACCTGAGCACGTAGCCCTTTGGGGGCCACGACCTCGATGCGATCCTCCGCCTCGGTGTGCACCTCGCCGAGAACGCCGAGCGTCGGGTGTGCGTTCGGGCCCGGACGGAATCGGCCGAGACCCGCACTCTGCCAGCTCGCTTCGCTGTACTCGCCGATCTGCCCGGCTCCGGCGTCGAACAGGGCCTGTCGCACCGCCGCCGAGTCGGCGGTGGGCACGAAGACCACCCACTTGTCGTGTGCGGGAGACGGAATGGGATCGAGTGGCCGGGTGTCGATCACCCCGAGCGCGGATGCGAGTGCGTCGGAGACTCCGGGATCTGCGGAGTCGGCGTTGGTGTGGGCGGTGAACAGCGCGCAGTCGGCCTTGATCAGGCGGTGGATCACCGATCCTTTCGCGGTGTCGGCCGCGACGGTGTCGACGCCTTTGAGCAGCAACGGATGGTGGGCGACGATGAGATCGGCACCGCGGGCGATGGCGTCGTCGACCACGGCGTCGGTGACGTCGACGGTGTACACGACTTGCTGCACAACAGCTTTCGGATCACCGCACACCAGGCCCACCGAGTCCCAGCTCTCCGCGAGACGGGGTGGGTACGCGTCGTCGAGCACCTCGATGACGTCGGCCAGTGTCACTGCCATGTTCGCTGCTCTCCTCACAGAACGGTCTTCAACGCGTCCACCAGTATGTCGACCCGCTGCGAGTCCCGTACCGCGACGCGCAGGTAGTGCCGGTCGAGTCCCGGGAACGTGTCCGCGCGCCGCACCGCGATACCCATCGTGCGCAGGCGTTCTCGAACAACATCGGCTCCGTCGACGCGGAGCAGCAGAAACGGCGCACGGGCCGGGCCGGTGATGTCCAGGCCCAGCGCCTCGAGGCGCTGGGTCATCGCGGTGCGTTCGCGGTGGATGCGCTCCGATTCGACGCGTGCCCGATCGACGGCGAACGGTTCGGTGCAGGCGCGGATCGCTTCGATCTGCAGACTCCCCAGGGGCCAGTGCGCACGGCCGTACTGCAGTCGCGCGAGGACGTCGGGATGCCCCAGCGCGTATCCACACCGCAATCCCGCCAACGCCCACGTCTTGGTCAGACTGCGCAGAACCAGCACATCGTCCAGGCTCTGTGACGCCACCGATTCCCCCTCCCCGAGCACTGCGTCGGCGAAGGCCTCGTCGATCACCAGCATGCGTCCGGATCCGCGCAGACTCAGGACCGCCTCACGGGGGTGCAGAACCGATGTGGGGTTGGTCGGGTTGCCGAGGATCACCATGTCGGCGGTGTCGGGTACGAGCGTCGGGTCGAGCTCGAAGGGTGGCGGCAGGATCACTCGGTGCACCGCAATGCCTGCCTGCTCCAGCACCCAGTCGGGCTCGGTGAACGACGGGTGGATCGTCGCCACGAGCTGGGGCCGAAGCCGCGGCAGCATCGAGAAACCCTCGGCCCCGCCGCTGAGCAGCAGTACCTCGTCCGGTGAGCGGCCGTGGTGTTCGGCCACCTGTTCTCGCGCGGCCGTCTCGGCGGCCGTGCTCGGGTACGAACCCAACGAATTCAGTGCCGCGCCGAGCCGATCGCGAAGCCATGCCGGCGGTCCGTCGCCGCGTACGTTGACGGCGAAGTCGACGAATCCGGAATCGACCTCGACGTCTCCGTGGTGACGGAGGAGCGCATCGGGATCGGCAGCTGTGTCGGACATCGCGACGAGCGTAGCCGCGCCGTCACCGAACAGCCCGCACCGATAGGCTCCGACCATGTCTGTCGATGCTCCCGCGTCCGTTGTCCTGTTCGATCTCGATGGGACGTTGACCGATTCCGCACCGGGAATTCACGCCGGTTTTCGCCACGCACTGGCGTCGGTGGATGCACCCGAACCGACCGAGGAACAGCTGTCGATGGTCGTCGGACCACCCCTGATCGACACGTTGCGCGGCCTCGGCCTGGACGAGGATGCGGCGCAGCGTGCCCTGGCGGCGTACTTCCAGCGTTACGACGAGCGGGGCTGGGCCGAGAACACCGCGTTCGACGGCATCGAGTCGGTGTTGACGCGATTGCAGGATCGCGGCGTCCGGCTCGGTGTGGCGACGTCGAAGTCGGAGCGATTCGCGGTCCGGATTCTGGACCACTTCGGTCTGTCGCGGTACTTCGAGTTCATCGGCGGTGCCAGCAACGACGGCACCCGACGGGCGAAGTCCGACGTGATCGCGCATTCGCTGACCAACCTCGGCATCGACCCGGTGGAGTCCGCGGACGGCGGCACCGCCGGGGTGATCATGATCGGTGATCGTGATCACGACGTGCACGGTGCCGCTCGATTCGGCATTCCCACGGTGTACGTCGAGTGGGGCTACGGCGTCGACGGCGAGAGCGACGACGCCGCGTTCACCGCGTCGAGCATGGACGAGCTGGCCACCGTGCTCGAGCAGAACACGGCGGCCGTGCGATGACCGAGCCACTGCACGTGACGTTCGTGTGCACCGGCAACATCTGCCGATCGCCGATGGCCGAGAAGGTCTTCGCCGGTCGTTTGCGCGACGCCGGCCTGAGCGAGGCGGTGCGCGTCTCGAGCGCCGGGACCGGCGGTTGGCATGTGGGCGACGGCGCGGATCCTCGAACCGTCGCCGAGCTCGATGCCCACGGATACGACAGCGAGCACGCGGCGGCGCAGGTCGGGCCGGATCATCTGGCAGCGGATCTGATCGTCGCACTCGATACCGGCCATGCTCGCGCCCTGCTGCAGCTCGGTGCTCCGGCCGATCGTGTCGCCTTGCTGCGGTCGTTCGACCCCGATGCCGACGACTCGTCGGTGGCCGATCCGTACTACTCATCCGATTCGGCATTCACCGAGGTGCGCGAGCAGATCGAAGGTGCCGTGCCCGGCTTGCTGGACTGGGCACGGTCTCGGCTCCCTCGCTGACCCGGCTACCGTGGTGGCGTGGACAAGTTAGCGTTCTTGCTGCGACCCAAGTGGTTGGTGCTGGCTGCGGTGGTGCTGGCCTTCGCGTTCCTGTGCTTCAGCGTGCTCGCTCCGTGGCAGTTGGGAAAGAACACCTCGACGTCCGAGCGCAACGATCTGATCACCCGATCCGTCGACGCGGATCCGGTACCGATCTCGGACGCTCTCACCGCCGACGGGTTTCCGGCCGAGGACGAGTGGCGTCGGGTCATCGCCCCCGGGTCCTACGTCGCAGATTCCGACGTGCTGGTGCGGCTGCGCAGCATCCGTGATCAGCCCGCATACGAGGTCATCACCCCGTTCGTGATCGACGGCGGGCCCACCGTTCTCGTCAACCGCGGATACGTACTGCCGGTGGAAGGAACCAGAGCGCCCGAGTTCGAGGCGGCCCCCACCGGTGACGTGACACTGAACGCACGGGTACGACAAGCCGAGGGCACCTCGCGCGAGCCCGTCGAGGACGACGGTCGACTGCAGGTCTACAACATCAACCCGGAACAGATCGGCGCGGCGGTAGGAGTCGACGCCATCAACGGATACCTCCAGCTCGACGACGGTCAGCCGGGCGGTCTCGGCTTGATCGAACTGCCGCAGACCGACGCAGGCCCCTATCTGTCCTACGGTCTGCAGTGGCTGGCGTTCGGCATCATGGCACCGTTGGGTCTGGCGTATTTCGCTCGCGCGGAGATACGGGAACGCCGCAATGCGCGTGCACAACTCGCGGACGCGATCCCCGGCGAGCCGGATACCGAGCCCGAGGGCGAGAACGAGGCCGGTCCGGCTCAGGCCGGTCCGGACGAGGAAGAAGAGTTCACGCTGCCCACCCGCCGCGAGAAGCGAGCCAGGGCACGCGCGGCGTCACGCCAGACGACGCCGTCGGATCCTCGCCTGGCCGATCGCTACGGAAAGAATCGCTGAAGCGACCGCAGACAGTTCTTGCACTCGGCTCGACAGTGCGACCGATCGGCGAAGATCGCGTGCGGTCGGCGCGTGTCCGTCACCGAGTGTCGGCCTGATCTCGACGCCGTGTCGGTACTGCGTTCTGCCACCCAGTTGCAGCCCCAGTGCCCCGGCAGCCGACGCCTCCGCGACACCTGCGTTGGGGCTGGGGTGCTGCGCGGCGTCGCGTCGCCACATCTTCAGGGCTCGGGTGGGCGAACCCTGCACCGACGGAGCTGCGACGACCGTCGCCAGGCCGGTGACGCGGGCCGGCAGCAGGTTCAGGACGTCGTCGATTCGTGCTGCGGCCCAACCGAAGCGCAGATACTTCGGCGAGCGGTAGCCGACCATCGCGTCGAGCGTGTTGCTCGCTCGGTAGGCCAGAATTCCCGGCACCCCGGCCAGCGCTCCCCACACCAACACGCCGACCGTCGCATCGGAGGTGTTCTCTGCGATGGACTCGAGGGCGGCGCGTGCGAGGCCGTCGGAGTCAAGTGGTTCCGGATCTCGACCGCACAGTGACGGCAGCAGTGCGCGCGCGCTCTCGAGGTCGTCGTTGTCGAGGTGGTCGGCCATCTGCCGGCCCACCTTCGACAGTGACGTGCCTCCGAGCGCGGCCCAGGTAGCCGCCGCGACCAGAGCAACTTCAGCAGGTGCACCCACACGGGCGGCCACGCGACTCGACGTGACGCCGAGTGCGGTCATCGAGCCGATCAGCGCGGCCGCATGGACGACGCCCGAGGCTCGACTGTCGCGGTAGAGGGCGTGTTCGACGCGCAGTGCCGTGGTCCCGAATCCTGCGACCGGGTGCCAGCGTCTCGGGTCTGCGAACACTCGATCGAGGCCGTAGCCGACCAGTAAGCCGATCGCTCGGGGGTGTGTCCACATCCCACGAATCTTGCCAACTGCACACCGGGCTCAGGACACCGGACTGTCAGGCCCAGCGGTGACGGTACGCACCTGCCAGTTGACGGTTGCGGAAGTCGATGTCGCTTCCGTCGTTGAGCAAGGCGATTGCCATTCCTACGAAGCCGACTGCTGCCATTACGAACATCGTCATGATTCCCCCAGAATCTCGTGTGGATCCGCCGAGCGGATGTGGGCGTAACAGATTGTTACCCGCGAGTAAGGCGATTCCCACGCCTTTGAGGTCGGCGTCACGTGTGTCCGTGGTCACGAGACGTCGTTCTCATCGGATCGTCCAAATATCAACGGCCACCGACACTCTCGGGATGTGCGTTTGTCCCGTCGTTACTGCGGCACAGGAAACAGATGCTGTTCGTCGGTCACGACCGACCGGAGAAATTCGTCGACGGCCTTCACCCGCGCGAGTCCGGTCAGCTCTCTCGGTACCACCGTCCAATACGTCCGCTCGACCGAGACGACACCGGGCAGGACCGACACGAGGGCCCCGTCCGGCTCACCGATATAGCTGGGCAGGGGCGCAATCCCCACACCGGATCTCGCCGCGATCCACTGCCCGGTGATGTTGTTGGTCTGAATCTGCGCGCGGCCCTCCGGCAGGATCGCATCCAGGATGCGCAGTGGTGCCACATCGAGCAGCGCGTCCACGTACGAGATCAGTGTGTGTTCACGCAGATCGTCGACGGTCCTGATCGGTGCCATCGCGGCGAGATACTCGGCGGACGCATAGAGCTCGAGGGAGTACGTCGCCAACCTGCGAGTCACGACGAACCTCGGTGACGGCCGCTCCAACGTGATTGCGATGTCGAACTCCCTGGTGGCCAGCGAGTTGTGCTCGGTGGCGGTGACCAGTTCGATGTCGAGATCGGGGTGCTTGTCTCGGAGTACTCCCAGTTTCGGTGTCAGCACGAACGCTCCGAAACCGTCCGGGGCCGCGATCCGCACGGTTCCTCGCAGGGAGCCGGTGTCCGAGGTCTGATCCTCGAACGCCGCGATGAGTGTCGACTCGACGGTCTCGGCGTATGCGACGAGGCGTCGACCCGCCTCGGTCAGTCGCCAACCCGACGGCGTTCTGTCGAACAGGCGCTGCCCGGCCGACTTCTCGAGAGCCGTGATGCGCCGACCGACGGTGGTGTGGTCGACACCGAGAGTGTGCGAGGCGTCGGTCAAACGGCCGGTCCTCGACACTTCGAGGAAGTAGCGGAGATGGTCTGCGTTGAACACCTACCGAGAATATCGCCGGTGTGCATTTCTGCACAGCGATCTGCGGTTTTGGCCTTTGACATGTGCATCCGTACAAGTGAGACTCGAGACACACCGATGGAAGGATCGAACGTTGACCGACGTCATCACGCACTGGCTCGATGGAAAGACCTATTCCGGCGTCTCCGACCGGACCGCCCCCGTCACCAACCCCGCCACCGGCGAGGTCACCGGAACGCTCACCCTGGCCGACACCGACGATGCCCGTGCGGTCATCGACGCCGCCGCAGCCGCATTCCCGGCGTGGCGCGACACCTCACTGGCCAAGCGCACCTCCATCCTGTTCTCCTTCCGAGAGCTGTTGAACGCCAAGAAGAACGAGCTCGCCGCGATCATCACCGCCGAACACGGCAAGGTTCTCTCCGACGCCCTGGGTGAGATCGGCCGCGGTCAGGAGGTCGTCGAATTCGCCTGCGGCATGGCACATCTGCTCAAGGGCGGATACACCGAGAACGCGTCGACCGGCGTCGACGTCTACTCCATCCGTCAACCGCTCGGACCGGTCGGCATCATCTCGCCCTTCAACTTCCCCGCCATGGTCCCGATGTGGTTCTTCCCCATCGCCATCGCGGCAGGCAACACCGTCGTCCTCAAACCGTCCGAAAAAGACCCGAGCGCCAGTATCTGGCTCGCCGAGCTCTGGGCCGAGGCGGGCCTACCCGACGGCGTCTTCAACGTCCTGCAGGGCGACAAGGTGGCCGTCGACGAGCTCCTCGAGAACAAGAAGATCAAGTCGATCTCCTTCGTCGGCTCCACCCCCATCGCCCAGTACGTCTACGCCACCGGCACCGCCCACGGAAAACGCGTCCAGGCCCTGGGCGGTGCCAAGAATCACGCCGTCGTCCTCCCCGATGCAGATCTCGATCTCGCCGCCGACGCCATGGTCAACGCGGGCTTCGGCTCCGCAGGCGAACGCTGCATGGCCATCTCGGCCCTCGTCGCCGTCGGCAGCATCGCCGACGAACTCGTCGCCAAGATCGCCGAGCGGACAACACCGTTGGTCACCGGCGACGGCACCCGAGGGGCAGACATGGGTCCGCTCGTCACCAAGGCACACCGTGACAAGGTCGCCTCGTACGTCGATGCAGGTGAAGCGGCAGGCGCCACCCTCGTCGTCGACGGCCGCACCGTCCAGCCCGACGGTGGCACCGACGGATTCTGGCTCGGCCCCACCCTGATCGACCACGTGACTCCCGACATGAGCATCTACACCGACGAGATCTTCGGACCCGTCCTTTCGGTCGTTCGCGTCGACACCTACGACGACGCACTGCAGCTGATCAACGACAATCCCTACGGCAACGGCACCGCCATCTTCACCAACGACGGCGGCGCGGCTCGACGCTTCCAGAACGAGGTCGAGGTCGGCATGATCGGCATCAACGTCCCCATCCCGGTTCCGATGTCCTACTACAGCTTCGGCGGTTGGAAGAACTCGCTCTTCGGCGACAGCCACGCCCACGGCACCGAGGGAGTGCACTTCTTCACCCGAGGAAAGGCCGTCACCAGCCGCTGGCTCGACCCGAGCCACGGCGGCATCAACCTCGGCTTCCCTGAGAACAGCTGAGCCCCGAAAACAGCCAGCCCATGTGCGCGGAACTTCGTAGCAGGTTACGAAGTTTCGCGCACATGGTCACCTCGCGAAGGAGCACACCATGGTTTCCAACATCTCGTTTCCTCGGTTCCTCAAGCTGGGCGGCGGTGCCGTCGAAGAGCTGGGGACGGTGCTGACCGATCTCGACGTGTCACGGCCGTTGCTCGTCACCGATGCGTTCATGGCCGGTAACGGCTCGGCGGATCGTTTGATGAAGATCATGACCGAGGCCGGGAAGACACCGGCACTGTTCTCGGGCACCGTTCCCGATCCGACGACCGATTCGTTGGTCGCGGGCCTCGACGCGGTGCAGCAGCATTCGGCCGATTCGATCATCGGGTTCGGCGGCGGCAGTCCGATGGATACGGCCAAGGCACTGGCCATTCTCGCGGTGCAGGGCGGCACGATGCGGGACTTCAAGGCTCCGGTGCTGTCGACCGGCCCCTCGCTACCGATCATCGCTATACCTACCACGGCCGGAAGTGGTTCGGAGGCAACTCAGTTCACCATCATCACCGACGTGGCATCGGACGAGAAGATGTTGTGCCCCGGGCTGTCGTTCCTGCCGATTGCTTCGATCATCGACTTCGAGTTGACGATGTCGATGCCGGCGCGCTTGACGGCCGATACCGGCGTCGATGCGCTCACTCATGCCATCGAGGCGTACGTGAGCAAGAAGGCCAACCCCATTTCCGACGGTTTGGCCCTCAGTGCGATTCGCACGATCGGGACGTCGTTGCTGCGGGCCTATCGGGACGGCGACGACCGGCAGGCGCGCGAGGCGATGATGCATGCCTCGACGCAGGCGGGAATGGCTTTCTCCAATGCGAGCGTCTGCCTGGTGCACGGTATGAGTCGACCCATCGGCGCGCATTTCCATGTGGCACACGGGCTTTCCAACGCGATGCTGTTGCCTGCCGTCACGGCATTCTCGATCGACGGGGCCCAGGCGCGTTACGCCGATTGCGCCCGCGCACTGGGCGCGGCGTCGGAAAGCGACTCGGATCAGCTTGCCGGTGGCAAGTTGCAGGACGCAATCGTCACACTGTGCCGTGCGGTGGAGGTTCCGACGCCGGAGACCTTCGGGATCGAGAAGGCGAAGTGGGACCAGCTGTTGCCGCTGATGGCCGAGCAGGCGCTCGCCTCGGGCAGCCCGGGCAACAATCCCGTGGTGCCGACAGCCGAGCAGATCGTCGACCTGTACCGGCAGGTGTACGCGGGAATCTAGTCGGGAGAACCGGATGCGCGGGCGGCCACGGTGTCGCGCCGCGCATTTCGGCGTTGCACCGCAATTCCACCGATAACGGTCACGGCCGCCAGCACTGCCGACAGCAGAATGGACGACCGCTGCTCCGGCCGCACCACCATCATCACCAGCACGAAGACGATGAACCCAATAGCCAGGTACGTCAGCCACGGGTAGAGCCACATCCGAACGGCGGGGCGTTCGCCGTCGCGGTCGAGGTGACGCCGCAGCACCAGCTGGCTACTGGCGATGGCCAGGTAGACGAACAGCGCGACGGCGCCGGTGGTCGCCAGCAGGTAGGTGAAGAGCTTCTCGGGCAGGATGTAGTTTCCGACCACCGCGAGGAACCCGAGCACCATCGAGGCGATCACCGCAACCCACGGCACCCCGTTCGTCGTGATCTTCTTGACCGCCCTGGGTGCGTCACCTCGATCGCCGAGCGAATACAGCATGCGCGACGCGGTGTAGAGCGCCGAATTCAGGCACGACGCAACCGCGGTCAGAATGACGATGTCCATGATGGTCTCGGCGTGCGGGATCCCCATCTTGGACAGGACGAATTGGTACGAGCCCGTGTTGGGATCCAGTTCGTTCCAGGGCACCAATGCGACGATGACGAAGATGGAACCGAAGTAGAAGATCGAGATTCGCCAGATCACCGAGTTGGTGGCGCGGGTGATTCCCTTGGCCGGATCCTTGGATTCGGCAGCGGCGATGGTGACGATCTCCGAGCCCATGAACGAGAACATCGTCGTCAGCATGGCCGCGATCACCGCGCCGAAGCCCAGCGGCATGAAACCACCCGAGGCCCAGAGTTGGTCGACACCACTGACTTCCGAGTCGGGTAGCAACCCGAAGATCGCCGCGATCCCGAGGCCGATGAACGCGATGATGGCCACGACCTTCACCAGGGCGAACCAGAACTCGAATTCGCCGTAGTTGCCGACGCTGATCAGATTGGTCGCGGTGAGGGCAACGACGATGAGTAGTGCCCACATCCATTGCGCGCCGCCGAGCCAGTTCGTGAGAATGGATGCAGCCGCGGTGGCTTCGACCGGGATCACCAACACCCAGAACCACCAGTACAGCCATCCGACCGAGAATCCGGCCCAATGCCCCAGGGCGCGAGTGGCATAGGTGGAGAACGAGCCGGTGTCGGGATTGGCCGTCGCCATCTCCCCCAGCATGCGCATCACCAGGATCACGAGTGTTCCCGCGAACAGGTACGCCAGCAGCACCGCTGGACCTGCCGTCGCGATGGCGTTGGCCGAACCCACGAACAATCCTGCGCCGATGACTCCGGCTATCGAGATCATCGTCACGTGCCGTGGCTTGAGGCTGGTGCCGAGTCCGTTCTCGCCGGTATCCGGCTTCTCCGTAATGGCCATCCCTGTAGTCGAACACAAAGTGAACGCAGACGCAGCGGGTGACCGATATGTCCAGACAGCCGGTGGTACAGAGATATTCGGACGAATCCCGGCATACTGGACGGATGAACTCCGAAGCGGGCATCATCTCCGATCCGGTCACCATCATCGGTGCCGGCATAGCAGGCGCGGCCTGCGCGCGGGTTCTCCGCGACGCGGACGTACCGTTTCGCATCGTCGACCGAGGCCGCGCTCCGGGTGGGCGGATGTCCTCGCCCGAGTTGCACGGCCGTCGCGTCGATCTGGGAGCGGGCTACTTCACCGTCCGAGATCAAGAATTTGCGACGGTCGTGGCCGACTGGGAGTCGGGTGGATTGGCGCGTCAGTGGGCCAACACGTTCGGCATTCTCAAACCCGAAACGGTTCCGTGCACGACGACCGGCCCGGTTCGCTGGGCGACCCCGAACGGGCTTCGATCCTTGGTACGAAACATGCTCGACGGCTTCGACATCGAACATTCCACGGAGCTGACCGACCTTCCCGACGGCCACGTCGTGGTGGCGATGCCGGATCCGCAGGCGACGCGACTGACCGCCGTTCCCCATGCCGTCGACTACGACCCGGTCATCGCGGTGGCGTGTGGATTCGACGGACTCGACATTCCCTTTCGAGACGCAGCGTTCGTCAACGATCATCCCGATATCGACTTCGTCGTCGACGACGGTGCCCGGCGCGGCGACGGCGCTCCGGTTCTCGTGGTGCACACGACGTCGGGGCGCGCGCAGCAGCATCTGGACAACCCCGACGGGGCGATCGCCCCGGTTCTCGACGCGCTACGCGAATTGTCCGTCGTCTCGGCGGACCCCGCGTGGACCCACGCCCACAGGTGGACATTCGCCAAGCCTGCGGCGCAACACGATTCCAACTTCGAGCTCCAGCACCGGGACGGACGCTTCGTCGGACTGGCCGGCGATCAGTGGTGCGAGTCCGGAGTGCCCCGGGTCGAGAGCGCCTGGCGTTCGGGAACGGACGTGGGCAGAGAACTCGTGCGACGCCTTTCGCACTGACGTTTGCCCGGCGTCGAACCACGAGCCGGATTAGGATCGCCCGCGTGCTGTCCGTGAAGTCGTACTCCCGCGAATACATCGACGCCTGCCGTGCGCGCCTCGATTCTCAGCTCGCCGCATACCGTGCGGTCGCGTCGAATCGAACGACGACGACTGCCGTGGACGAGGCATTCGACGTCGCCTTCTTCAACAATCTCGTCCTGACGCTCGAGGTCTATTTTCTGCACCGCATGCGCGGCCAGGAGAAGAAGAACGGCAATCCACTCAACGAGGTCCGAGTCCTGGCTGCGTCGATGACGACTGCCGACGACATCATGACCAGCGATCCGACCATAAATCTCGATCCTGCGAAAAGCATTCTCGGATACGCCGTCGGCGATCGAATCGCGCTCGACGAGAAGCAGTTCGTCGCATTGGCCGATGCGTTCTTCGCCGAGATCGAGACGAAGTTCGGCCCGCAACTCGCTCCCTAGCTGCTGACGAATGTCACCGTCTCGTCCAGAGGCGCTCGGCTGGTACGGAATCCGTTGATCGGATGTGTCTCGTCGGGGTAACCGAAGGAGATGCCGGCCACCACTCTTCGGGTGTCCGGGATGTCGAACCATTCGTGCAGAAACGGTGAGTACGCCGCCAATGCTGCCTGCGCGATGGCCCCGAGACCGAGACTCTGCGCAGCAAGCAGGAAAGTTTGGAGGTACAACCCGCAGTCCACGGCCCCGTACACGCCCAGATCGACGTCGGTGGTGATGATGGCCGCGTGCGGTGCGTCGAACAGCTCGTAGTTGCGGATGAACTGACGCGTCGTTGCCTCGGTGTCGGACTTGACCACCCCGATGCTCTCGTAGAGTGCACCACCGCATTCGCGTCGTCTGGCTCGATGCAGGGCGTTGTAGTTCGCCGGGAACGGGAAGTCCGGTTGCGGTGCCCCGGACGCCACGTGCTCCACCAATGCCTCGGAGAACTTTCGGGTGGCATCGCCCTCGGTGACGATGATCTGCCACGACTGGGTGTTGGACCAGGAGGGAGTTCGCTGGGCGGCCGTGAGTAGCTGCTCGAGGACCTCGTGAGGGACCGGCTTCGGCAGGAACTGCCGGCACGAGTACCGCTCGTCGAGTAGTTCTGTCAGCGCGTCGTACCGGGTCACGTCGTCCGCCTCGTGTCAGTGCTGTCGGGTGCGGGTCGAAGGTAACACCACGGTTGCGCCCGACGGTCATGTGCTGGACCGTCGGGCACGGCCCGGTCTACTGGAGAGGAAGCAGGATGTCCTTCACGCGCAGGTCGGTCGCCAGGAATTCCTGCACCGCCGGGTCCTTGAATGCGGCGACGAGATTCTTGATGTTGTCCGTATCTGCCCACCGGCTACCGATGGTCAGCTGGCCGGCGAACTCGTCCGGTGCCGGCGGGGCGAAGATCTGCTTTTCGACGGGAATGCCTGCGGCGAGGTAGTACTCGGTGTAGCCCACCGCCGCATCGAGATCCGGCAGTGCCCTCGATTGCGCAGCGAAGTCCAGCAGCGTGAACTTCAGATTCTTCGGGTTTCCGACGATGTCCTTCTGCGTGGCCGTCGACTTGTCGACAGCGGGATCGAGCGTGATCAGGCCGGCTCGCTCGAGCACCCACAGGCCTTGCGCCTCGTTGGCCGGGTCGGAGTACAGCGAAACCGTTGCGCCGTCCGGCAATTGAGCTGGGTCCGAGTACTTGTCGGACCACAGGCCGAATCCCCACCGGAACACCGGCGTTGCGGCCTCCTCCTGGAAGTCCGGGTTGGATTCGAGGACCTGACCGAGCCACAGCTTGTGTTGGTAGACGGTTGCGGCCACCTCACCTTCGCTGACGGCGCGGTTGATGGTGTTGCTGTCTGCGAGACCGCGGAATGCGACCGAGATGCCGTATTTGGGGGCAACCTGGTCTGCGACGAATTCGACGAGCGCTTGCTCGGACGCATTGCCCTCTGCCGTGGCGACGACGAGTGTTGCTCCCTCGGTGTCGTTGGCCGATGCGGTGTCGCCGAAGAACGCGATGCGGACGATCACGGCGAGGGCGATCAGCACTACGACGGCGGCGATGATCCAGGGCGCTTTTCGACGGTTCTTCAGCTCGAAGCCGTGCGCTTCGGTGGACGTTGTCATGGTGGATGGAACCTTTCGGGTGTGGTTCAGGCAGTGCGCACAGCGCGCTGATGAGGTGTGGTGAAGCGAACGAGTGCATCGCCGACGAGCTGTACGACGGCGACGGTGAGAATCAGGATGACGATCGTGGCGATCATGACGGTGTGATCGAATCGTTGGTATCCGTATGTGACTGCGACATAACCGATCCCGCCTGCGCCGATGGTGCCGGCGATGGCCGAGTATTCGATCATGGCAATGACGTTGATGGTCAGCCCGCCGATGATCGACGGAACCGCCTCGGACAGCTGCGTGGTGGTGACCTGCAGTGTGGAACCACCAGATGCCCGAGCGACGTCGACCACCGACGTCGGAACCGAGCGCAGAGAGTTCTCCACGATGCGGGTGAAGAAGGCGATGCCTGCCAACGACATCGGTACCACTGCCGCTGCGATGCCGATGTTGGTTCCGGTGATCCATCGGGTCACCGGAACCAGCGCGGCCATCAGGATCAGGAACGGCAACGATCGTCCGATGCTGACGATCCAGCTGACCGGCGTGTGCAGCACCGGGTTCTCGAACAGTCCGCCGGGACCGAGGTTGAACAGCACCGCTCCGAGTGGAACACCGACGATCACCACGATGGACATCACGATCCCGACCATCGTGAGGGTGTCGCCCAACGCGGGCAACAGTAGAGCCGGCAGTTCGTCGACCGGAACCTTGTTACCTGCCGCGAGTACCGCGATCACGACGCGACTTCCAATACCGGATGATTCCCGTCGACGGAGCCGGACAACCCCAGCGTCGTGAGTGCATCAGGGACGCGTGCACTCAGGTGGCCACCGATGCCGATCGACGCGCTGCCGACCGTCACTCCGGCCACAACCTGCACGGACGCGCCCAGCAGCGCGACCGGTGCGCCCAGATTCTGGCCCAGCCTCCCGATCCAGTCCTGCGGAACATCGGGCGAATCGTAGGTGACCTTCCAGTGCACGTCGCCGGCTGCAGCCTGTGCGTCGTCACGCCGAGGGCGCAGCTCGTTGCCGAGCCGCGAGCGGTGGTCGGTCAACAGATCGACCAGCTTTCCCGATTCGACGATACGACCGTGATCGAGCCTGGCCACCGAATCTGCGGCTCGCAGAACGGTATCCATTTCGTGGGTGATGAACACGATGGCGAGGTCGAGATCACGACGCAGTTCACGCAACAACTCGACCACCGATTCGGTGGTCTGCGGATCCAAGCCGGATGTCGCCTCGTCGGACAGCAACACCGACGGCCGAAGCGCCAGTGCGCGCGCGATTCCCACTCTTTGGCGTTGCCCGCCCGAGAGTTGAAACGGATAGCGAGCTGCTTTGTCGGACAGCCCTACTCGGTCGAGAAGCTCACCCACACGCCTGGCCGTCTCGGCTTTCGTGGCCCCCAGGAAGTCGAGGGGCAATGCGACGTTCTCGGCCACGGTTCGGCGCGAGAGCAGACTCGACGACTGAAACACGGTGCCGATGCGCCGGCGCGCGACCCGAAGCTGCTTGGCGTTCAACTGCGCGAGATCGTCCCCGTTGACGATCACCGAGCCCGAGGTGGGCCGCGTCAAGAGGTTGATACATTGGGCCAGCGTGCTTTTGCCGGCACCACTGGGCCCGACGACGGCCAGGATCTCGCCGGACTGCACCGTGAAATCCAGTCGGTCGAGGACGACGGTCGTGTTCTCCCCCGTCCCGTACGTCTTGGTCAATTGCGCTATTTCGATCATGCTCCGACGCTCTTTTCGCTGATGTGACGGCGCAACGATGAGCTACCGGCGACTCGATGACCAGCTATCGACTCATCACGATCCGAACTGTTCCCACCGGCCTAGGTCGTCGGTAGCGTCGCACCGCTGTCGATATCGAAGACAGGCCGTCCCGCCGAAGGAGTTCCCCGTGTCACGCGAGATCCGTTTCAATGCCTTCGACATGAACTGCGTCGCGCATCAGTCCCCCGGTCTCTGGCGTCATCCGCTGGATCAATCGTGGCGATACAAGGAACTCGGCTACTGGACCGATCTGGGCGAAGCTGTTGGAGCGCGGCCTTTTCGACGGTCTGTTCGTCGCCGACGTTCTCGGCACGTACGACGTGTACGGCGGAAATCACGACGCCGCCATTCGGCACGGCGCGCAGATTCCGGTGTCGGACCCACTCTTGCTCGTCAGTGCGCAGGCCGCGGTCACCGAGCATCTGGGCTTCGGCATCACTGCAGGTACCGGTTTCGAGCATCCGTATCCGTTCGCACGTCGGCTCTCCACGCTCGATCACCTCACCAACGGCCGCATCGGGTGGAACGTCGTCACCGGTTACCTGCCGTCGGCGGCGCAGAACATGGGACACGACGATCAACTGAAGCACGACGATCGTTACGACCACGCCGACGAATATCTCGAGGTGCTCTACAAGTTGTGGGAGTCGTCGTGGGACGACGACGCGGTGGTCCGCGATCGTGAGACCGGTGTGTTCACCGATCCCACCAAGGTGCATCGAATCAAACACCGCGGCAAGCACTTCACGGTGCCGGGCATTCATCTGGCCGAGCCGTCGCCGCAGCGGACGCCGGTGATCTTCCAGGCCGGCGCGTCGCCGCGTGGCGTACGGTTCGCGGCGCAGAACGCCGAAGCGATCTTCGTCGGTGCACCCACCAAGAAGATTCTGGCGCAGACGGTTTCGAATGTTCGTCGAGCGTTGCGAGCTGCCGGCCGTGATCCGTACTCGGCGCGGATCTATCAGCTGCTCACCATCGTCACCGATGAGACATCCGAACTCGCCCATGCCAAGCACGACGAGTATCGGTCGTATGCCAGTGCCGAGGGTGCGTTGGTGTTCATGTCGGGCTGGATGGGCGTCGACCTGTCGCGGTACGCGCTCGACGAGCCGCTCGGCAATGTCGAGAGCAATGCGATTCAGTCGTTCGTCGCGTCGTTCCAGTCCATCGGTGCCGATGGCAAGGAGTGGACGGTGCGCGATATCGCCGAGTGGGGCGGCATCGGTGGTGCCGGTCCGCGCATCGTCGGCTCCCCCGGCGAAGTCGCGGATCAACTGCAGGAGTGGGTGGACGAGACCGACGTCGACGGCTTCAATCTCGCCTACGCCATCACACCGGGGACATTCGAGGATGTCGTTCGATTCGTCGTCCCCGAATTGCAGCGGCGGGGTGTCTACCGGACCGAATACACACCGGGCACATTGCGCCACAAGCTCTTCGGCAAAGGTGATCGACTGCCCGAGGAACACCGGGCGCAGCAGATCGTGCGAGAGGTTCGGGCGAGCCGAGAATCGCTGTGAATGGTGGGCGCAGAGGGGTTCGAACCCCCGACCGCTGGTGTGTAAAACCAGAGCTCTACCGCTGAGCTATACGCCCGAGTACCGGTGGCCTGGGTACAACCCCGGGCCACCGGAACGCTTGGAGAAATTTATCGTGTCTGATCTCTAACTACAATTCCGCAGGTCAGCTCACTTGTGCGAGAGCCTCGGCCCACGACGAACTGTCGCGAGCCTCACCGGGTCCGTTCATTTCGGCGAACCGGATGATTCCGGATTTGTCGACCACGAACGTTCCACGATTGGCGAAGCCGGCGCTGTCGTTGAACACGCCGTACGCCTGAGCAACCTCGCCGTGCGGCCAGAAGTCCGACAGCAGCGGAAAGGTGTAACCCTGTTCTGCAGCCCAGATCTTGTGGGTCGGAGGCGGACCCACCGAGATTGCCAAGATCGCAGTCTCGTCGTTCTCGAAGGTCGGTAACTCGTCGCGAACTTTGCACAGCTCGCCCTGGCACGTGCCGGTGAAGGCCAGTGGATAGAACACGAGCAGAACGTTTTTCACGTTCCTGTACGACGACAACGTGACCAGTTGGTTGTTCTGATCCTTCAGAGTGAAGTCGGGCGCAACCGCGCCAACCTCGATCGGCATCTAGAACCGTCTTCCTGTATCGAGCATCGACCTACCGCTTGGTGGCAGGGGTCTTGGGCTGAACCAGACGACTTCCGATCCAGTCACCGAGGTTTGCCGCAGAGGTCTGCGTCAATCCTGCGGTCGGGGCGGACTCGGCGATCTCGCTGGGTTCGACGTGACCGGACAGGCCGGTCTTGGGGCTGAGGACCCACACGATTCCATCGTCCGAGAGTGGCCCGATGGCATCCATGAGTGCGTCGACCAGGTCACCGTCTCCGTCGCGCCACCACAGCAGTACGACATCGATCACCTCGTCGGAATCCTCGTCGAGGGTCTCGCCACCGATCGCATCTTCTACGTCGGCGCGCAGATCATCGTCGGTGTCCTCGTCCCAGCCCAGCTCTTGTACGACCATGTCGCGAGTGATGCCAAGCTTCTGAGCGTAGTTCTGAGCGTCCGCCGCGGCGACCACGGTGGTGACCTCCTTGAATTGTGGGTGCAGTAGACAAAGCGAACAGGGTCGGAGCCGTTCGCGCAAGCTGACCGCGCCGAAATTGCGTACATAAATTTCTACTGGTGGGTATCGGACCTCTGTACTACCAGAACCGAGAAGATGTAGCAGGATTGGGAGGAATCACGAGAACGAGGAAAGTAGAGCGCCGTCACAGGGGCGCGCTACCGGACCGGACGCCACACCGAGCGTCCGCCACATTGAGGAGTGCACACGTTGTCCGAAGTGAACAGCGGCGAACGGCAGAACACATCGTCTGCAGGCAAGAAGGGCTCTGACGGCCGGGTCCGCGTCATCCGCGAGGGTGTCGCGTCGTACCTGCCCGATATCGACAACGACGAGACCAACGAATGGATCGAGTCGTTCGACGGCTTGTTGGAGAGGTCCGGCCCCAACCGCGCTCGCTACCTGATGCTCAGGTTGCTCGAGCGCGCCGGTGAGCGCCGCGTCGCGCTGCCGTCGCTGACGTCGACGGATTACGTCAACACCATTCCCACCGAGAACGAGCCGTGGTTCCCCGGCGACGAGTCGATGGAACGCCGCTACCGCGCCTGGATCCGCTGGAACGCAGCCATCATGGTGCACCGCGCGCAGCGCCCCGGCGTCGGCGTCGGTGGCCACATCTCCACGTACGCCTCGTCGGCTGCGCTGTACGAGGTCGGCTTCAACCACTTCTTCCGTGGCAAGGACCACCCGGGCGGCGGCGACCACATCTTCATCCAGGGTCACGCCTCCCCCGGCATCTACGCCCGCGCCTTCCTCGAGGGCCGCATCCCGGCCGAGCGCATGGACGGCTTCCGTCAGGAGGCCAGTCATGTGAACGAGGGCGGCGGACTGCCGTCGTACCCGCACCCCCGCCTGATGCAGGACTTCTGGGAGTTCCCGACGGTGTCGATGGGTCTCGGCCCGATGAACGCCATCTACCAGGCCCGCTTCAACCACTACCTCAACGACCGCGGCGTCAAGGACACCTCCGATCAGCACGTCTGGGCATTCCTGGGCGACGGCGAGATGGACGAGCCGGAGTCGCGCGGACTCGCGCACGTGGCCGCCACCGAGGGTTTGGACAACCTGACGTTCGTCGTCAACTGCAACCTGCAGCGCCTCGACGGCCCGGTCCGCGGCAACGGCAAGATCATTCAGGAGCTGGAGTCGTTCTTCCGCGGCGCGGGCTGGAACGTCATCAAGGTCGTCTGGGGCCGCGAGTGGGATTCACTGCTGCACGCAGACCGCGACGGCGCGCTCGTGAACCTGATGAACACCACTCCCGACGGTGACTTCCAGACGTACAAGGCCAACGACGGCGGGTACGTCCGCGATCACTTCTTCGGTCGCGATCCGCGCACCAAGGAACTGGTCAAGGATCTGTCCGACGACGAGATCTGGAACCTCAAGCGCGGTGGCCACGACTACCGCAAGGTGCACGCTGCCTACGCGGCGGCGATGTCGCACAAGGGCCAGCCGACGGTCATCCTGGCGCACACCATCAAGGGCTACACCCTCGGCAAGCACTTCGAGGGCCGCAATGCCACGCACCAGATGAAGAAGCTCACGCTCGACGATCTCAAGACGTTCCGCGATCTCCAGCACATCCCGATCTCGGACGAAGAGCTCGAGAAGGATCCGTACATGCCGCCGTACTACCACCCCGGCCCGGATGCTCCCGAGATCCAGTACATGCTCGATCGCCGCAACAAGCTCGGCGGATTCGTCCCCGAGCGGCGGGTCGACGTCAAGCCGCTCCCGCAGCCCGGCGACGACACCTACAAGACGCTCCGCAAGGGCTCCGGCAAGCAGGAAGTCGCCACCACCATGGCGCTCGTGCGCGTCATGAAAGAGCTGTTGCGAGACAAGGAGATCGGCCACCGAATCGTGCCGATCATCCCCGACGAGGCCCGCACCTTCGGTATGGACTCGTGGTTCCCGTCGCTGAAGATCTACAACCGCAACGGCCAGCTGTACACCTCGGTGGACTCGGAGCTGATGCTCGCCTACAAGGAGAGCTCGGTCGGCCAGATCCTGCACGAGGGCATCAACGAGGCCGGTTCGACGTCGTCGTTCACCGCGGTCGGTACCTCGTACGCCACGCACGGCGAGGTGATGATCCCGCTGTACATCTTCTACTCGATGTTCGGCTTCCAGCGCACCGGCGACGGTCTCTGGGCAGCGGCGGACCAGATGGCTCGCGGATTCGTGCTCGGAGCCACGGCCGGCCGCACCACCCTCACCGGTGAGGGTCTGCAGCACGCCGACGGTCATTCGCTGCTGTTGGCCTCGACCAACCCGGCGGCCGTGGCCTACGACCCGGCGTTCTCGTACGAGATCGCGCACATCGTCAAGGACGGTCTGCGACGGATGTACGGCGGAACCGAAGGTGTCGAGGGCTTCGGCGGCGAGAACATCTTCTACTACATCACCCTCTACAACGAGCCGTACGTACAGCCCGCCGAGCCGGAGAACCTCGACGTCGAGGGTCTGCTCAAGGGCATCTACCGGTTCGCCGAGCCGCAGGAGGGCGACGGACCCGAGGCGCAGCTGCTGGCGTCCGGCGTCGGCATCGTGTCGGCCCGTAAGGCCCGCGAATTGCTGTTCGAGGAGTGGGGCGTTCGTTCGGCCGTCTGGTCGGTGACCTCGTGGGGCGAACTGCGCCGCGACGGTGTCGAGGCCGAGCAGGAGTCTCTGCGCAACCCCGGTGCCGACAAGCGCGTTCCGTTCGTCACCTCGGCGCTGGCCGACGCCAACGGCCCGGTCATCGCGTCCTCGGATTGGATGCGTGCGGTTCCGGACCAGATCCGTCAGTGGGTTCCGGGCGATTACGTCACTCTCGGTACCGACGGATTCGGATTCTCCGATACCCGTCCGGCCGCGCGTCGAGTGTTCAACGTCGACGCCGAGTCGATCGTCGTTGCCACGTTGTCGGCTCTGGCGGCATCCGGTGAGGTCGACCGCTCCAAGGCCGTCGAGGCCGCGGAGAAGTACAAGATCGACGACGTCACCGCCGCTCCCACGTCGTACGCCGATACCGGTTCGGCGTAGGTTCGACCCCTGATCACCCGACCCCCGTTCCACCTCGCGCGGCACGTCCAGCGCGAGGTGGGCGGGGGTCGGGCGTAGGTTCTCCTTATGTCCGATGCGAAGCCCGGTTCCCCGGACAGTGCCTCCACACGCGAAGTGTCCCGACGCGACGCCTATCGTGAGGCGTTGCGTGAGTCGTTGACCTCGGACAACGAAGTGCATCTTCCGGTCGCCTCCTTGGCTCCCTCACGCCAGAAGCGCGATCCCCTGCCCGATGCCCTGCTGCGGCGGGTCAAACAGTTCTCCGGCCGACTCTCGACAGAAGCCGTCACCACGATGCAGGGACAGTTGCCGTTCTTCGGCGATCTCGACGCAGCCCAACGCGCAAGCGTGCAGTTGTTGATTCAGACAGCCGTCGACAACTTTCTCGAATGGCTCAAGAACCCGAACAGCGATATCCGCTTCAGCCTCGACGCATTCCAGGTCATCCCCCAAGACCTGGCCCGCCGCCTCACTCTGCGCCAGACCGTCGACATGGTCCGGGTGGCGATGGAGTTCTTCGAGCAGTGGCTTCCGGCGCTGGCTCGCAACGATCAGCAGTTGGTGGCCCTGACCGAGGCCGTCCTGCGGTACGGCCGCGAGCTCGGCTTCGCGGCCGCGTCGGTCTACGCCAGTGCGGCCGAGTCTCGCGGCGCCTGGGACACCCGCCTCGAAGCTCTCGTCGTCGATGCCGTCGTGCGTGGGGACACCGGCTCGGACATGCTCTCGCGTGCCGCAACGCTGAACTGGGACGCCACGGCCCCCGCGACGGTGTTGGTCGGTACTCCCCCGGACGATCGAGGCGTCTCGGTGGTCGGAACAGTGCACGCCGTGGCGCAGAAGCACGGCCGCGCGGCACTCGCCGTGGTGCAAGGCACTCGGCTGGTGATGGTGGTCAGCGGCCAGATCGAGGACACGCCGGCCCACCACGCGTTCATCGAGGACATGTTGCAGAACTTCTCCGACGGGCCCGTGGTCATCGGCCCGACCACTCGCACCCTGGGCGCGGCGCACTCGAGCGCGGTGGAAGCCTTCGCCGGCATGCAGGCCGTCGCCGGCTGGCGTGGTGCACCGCGTCCGGTGCACGCAGGCGAGTTGTTGCCCGAACGCGCACTGCTCAACGACAGTGCGGCGATATCGGCGTTGAACGATCACGTGGTCGTTCCATTGGCGGCGGCGGGTTCTGGACTTGCCGACACCCTCGATGCGTATCTCGACTGTGGCGGAGCCGTCGAAACCTGCGCACGGCAGCTGTTTGTTCATCCAAATACCGTTCGGTATCGGCTCAAGCGCATCGCAGAGGTCACCGGTCGCGACCCCACTCACCCGCGCGACGCGTACGTGCTCAGGGTCGCGGCAACGGTGGGTAGGTTGGCTCGAACGCATCACGAACCGGCACATCCAGCCCCATATGTCACACAGGTCACATTCGGAGAAGTGGTCACGTAACGCTTTATCACCCTCCGGCGATAGCGAGTCCCCACGAGGCGATTTGTAGGGTTCCCACAAATTGCCTGTCGAGAGTTCATCGAGCGCGACATCACTCATTCGGCACCCGACAGTGTTCTCTTAACCCTGTGATTGCGTTGCTTGCGCCCGGTCAGGGCTCTCAGACTCCCGGCATGCTGTTGCCTTGGCTCGAATTGCCAGGTGCGGCAGACCGACTCGCACTGTGGTCGAAGGCCTCCGGTCTCGACCTCGTCCGCCTCGGCACCACAGCAACCGCCGAGGAGATCACCGACACCGCGGTGACCCAGCCCCTGGTCGTGGCGTCGGCCCTGCTCGCCTTCGAGGAGATCGCATCGCGCGGCCTGTTCCCCGAGGACGCCGTCGTCGCCGGACACTCCGTGGGCGAACTCGCCGCCGCTGCCATCGCCGGCGTCATCTCCTCCGACGACGCCGTTTCACTCGCCGCCGTGCGTGGCGCAGCAATGGCCAAGGCGTGTGCACTCGAACCGACCGGCATGTCCGCCGTGCTCGGCGGAGACGAAGCTGCCGTCCTGGCCCGCCTCGAAGAACTCGACCTCGCGCCGGCCAACGTCAACGCTGCCGGTCAGATCGTCGCGGCCGGCCTGCTCACCAAACTTGCCGAGCTGGCCGAGAGCGCGCCCGAGAAGGCTCGGGTTCGCGCACTGCCGGTCGCAGGCGCGTTCCACACCAGATACATGGCGTCTGCCGGCGACACCGTTGCCGCAGCCGCTGCCGCGATCACTCCGTCGGAGCCGACGCGGACGCTGCTGTCCAACTCGGACGGTCAGCCGGTCGCCTCGGGTGCCGACGCACTGAACAAGCTTGCTGCTCAGGTCACTCGCCCCGTGCGATGGGATCTGTGCACTGCCTACCTGCGCACCGCGCAGGTCACCGGACTTGTGGAACTGCCCCCGGCAGGCGCACTGGTCGGCATCGCCAAACGCGAACTGCGTGGCGTTGCCAACCTCGGCCTGAAGACACCGGCGGACATCTCCGCAATGGCCGAGCTCGGTTAGCTCGCCCCACACACTCCGCCGTCACACACTGCGGATCGCACTTCCACTCCCCGAGTGGCAGAAATGCACAACCGCGTCTCGAAGCACATGACTTCGGCGTTCTACACAGAAGAGAAGGGAGCCACAACAGTGGCCAGCCAGGAAGACCTCATCGCCGGACTTGCAGAGATCATCGAGGAGGTCACGGGCATCGAACCGTCCGAGGTGACCATCGAGAAGTCCTTCGTGGACGACCTCGACATCGACTCGCTCTCCATGGTCGAGATCGCAGTGCAGACCGAGGACAAGTACGGCGTGAAGATCCCCGACGAGGACCTCGCAGGTCTGCGCACCGTCGGTGACGCCGTCAACTACATCCAGAAGCTCGAAGCGGAGAACCCCGAAGCCGCGGAAGCTATCAAGGCCAAGCTCGACGACTCCGCGAGCGAGTGACAGGGCCCATGACCAACCCATCCACCGCCAACGGACGCTTCCCCAGTGTCGTCGTCACCAGCCTCGCTGCGACCACGTCACTCGCGGGTGACGTCGATGCCACGTGGAAGGGTCTGCTGAACGGCGACAGCGGAATCGCGAAGCTCGAAGACGATTTCGTCGCCGAGTACGACCTGCCTGTGCGGATCGGCGGACACCTCGCGGTGAACCCGCAGAGCCTGCTCTCGCGGGTCGAGATTCGTCGCCTGAGCTATGTCGAGCAACTGTCGACGGTCCTCGGCCGCGAGGTCTGGAAGAACGCCGGAACCCCCGACGTCGATCCCCTTCGCCTCGGTGTGTCGATCGGTACCGGCCTCGGTGGCGGAGATTCGCTGATCGACGCCAACGACAAGATGAAGGCAGGCGGCTACCGCAAGGTGTCTCCGCTCGCCGTTCAGATGGTCATGCCGAACGGCCCCGCAGCGGTCGTCGGACTCGAGCTCAAAGCACAGGCCGGTGTCATCACTCCCGTCTCCGCCTGCTCCTCGGGATCGGAAGCCATCGCACACGCGTGGCGGATGATCGTGATGGGCGATGCGGACATGGTCGTCACCGGCGGCGTCGAGGGCTACATCGACGCGGTTCCGATCGCCAGCTTCTCCATGATGCGGGCGATGAGCACCAACAACGACAACCCGAAGGGTGCGTCACGTCCGTTCGACAAGGACCGTGACGGCTTCGTCTTCGGTGAAGCGGGTGCGCTCATGGTCATCGAGACCGAGGAGCACGCCAAGGCTCGCGGCGCAACGATTCACGCCCGCCTGCTCGGTGCCGGAATCACCTCCGACGGGTTCCACCTGGTGGCTCCCGATCCGGAGGGCAAGGGTGCCGCGCGTGCGATGCAGCGCGCCATCGAGACCGCAGGCCTGCAGAAGTCCGACATCACCCACGTGAACGCCCACGCAACGGCAACTCCCATCGGAGACACCGCCGAGGCGCTGGCGATCAACAAGGCAGTCGGAAATCACGCAGCGGTGTACGCACCGAAATCCGCTCTGGGCCACTCGATCGGTGCCGTCGGCGCTCTCGAGTCGGTACTGACGGTGCTGGCAGTGCGTGAGGGAATCATCCCTCCCACACTGAATTTGGAGAACCAGGATCCCGAGATCGATCTCGACGTCGTCAAGGGCGAGCCCCGCGTCGGACAGATCGATTACGCGATCAACAACTCGTTCGGATTCGGTGGGCACAACGTAGCGCTCGCCTTCGGAAAGGCGTGATGCACTGAGTCGTTTCTTCGACTCAGCCGATCTCGCTCTCGCAGTGCATGATCCGGACCGGGGCCGTTTCCCAGGGAACGGTTCCGGTTCGGGCCTCGCCCCCTCAGGGGCCCTGAAGAAGGACAAGCGATGACTATTCTGGCCCCTGTCACACGATCCGGTACCTCGACCGATCCCCGCGATCCACTCGCCCGCCTCGAGAATCTGTTCGACGCCGGAACCACTGTCCCGCTGCACGATCGGGACAAATCCGGCATCCTCGCAGCGTCCGGTGAAATCGACGGCGTCCACACCATCGCCTACTGCTCCGACGCCACCGTCATGGGCGGTGCCATGGGCGTCGACGGCTGCAAGCACATCGTCGCCGCCATCGACACGGCCATCGAGCAGCGCGCTCCGATCGTCGGCGTCTGGCACTCCGGAGGCGCTCGCCTCGCCGAGGGCGTCGAAGCTCTCCACGCCGTCGGACTCGTCTTCGAGGCCATGGTCCGAGCGTCCGGCCTCGTCCCCCAAGTTTCCGTCGTCCTCGGCTTCGCAGCCGGCGGCGCCGCCTACGGTCCTGCGTTGACCGACGTCGTCATCATGGCTCCCGAGGGACGTGTCTTCGTCACCGGTCCCGACGTCGTCCGCAGCGTCACCGGCGAGCAGGTCGACATGGCCTCGCTCGGCGGCCCCGACACCCACCACAAGAAGTCCGGCGTGTGCCACATCGTCGCCGACAGCGAGATGGACGCGTTCACCCGCGCCCGCCGTCTGGTGTCCATGTTCTGCGAGCAGGGCGACTTCGATATCGCCGCTGCCGAACACGGTGACACCGACCTCCGGGCTCTGATGCCCGAATCGAACCGTCGCGCATACGACGTCCACCCGATCGTGCACGAGTTGCTCGACAACGTCGAAGGCGAATCGACGTTCGAGGAATTCCAGGGCGGCTGGGCTCGCAGCATCGTGATCGGCCTCGGCCGTATCAGTGGCCGCACCGTCGGGGTCATCGCCAACAACCCCATCCGACTCGGTGGTTGCCTGAACTCCGAAAGCGCCGAGAAGGCAGCACGTTTCGTTCGGTTGTGCGATTCGTTCGGCATACCGCTCGTCGTGGTGGTCGACGTACCCGGATACCTCCCCGGCGTCAGCATGGAATGGGAAGGCGTCGTGCGTCGTGGCGCAAAGCTGTTGCACGCCTTCGCCGAAGCCACGGTCCCCCGCGTCACCCTCGTGACCCGCAAGATCTACGGCGGTGCGTACATCGCAATGAACGCTCGCGCGCTCGGTGCCACTGCGGTCTACGCCTGGCCCGGCTCCGAGGTCGCCGTGATGGGCGCGAAGGCAGCCGTCGGCATCCTGCACAAGAAGGCTCTCGCGGCCGCTCCCGAGGAGGAGCGCGAAGCACTGCACGATCGCCTCACCGTCGAGCACGAAAGCATCGCAGGTGGCGTCGAGCGTGCTGTGGCCATCGGTGTCGTCGACGAGGTCATCGAACCGAGCAAGACCCGCAGCACCGTCGCCAAGGCTCTCGCGGCCGCGCCCGCGGCACGCGGAAACCACAAGAACATTCCGCTCTGATCAACCGTCCTCGCTTGCGGCCCTGACTCAGCCCCCGCCCCGTCCTCCCCGGCCGCGTGAATGGACCCTTGCAGCGCCCAGACGTATGTAATGGTCCATTCACGGTGTGGATCAATAGCGCTCCGAGTGCAACGAAGCCACATTCATCCGGAACCGAACGGGCTGCAGGGCAGGATGGAGGGGCTACCCGTCGGTCAGTTCTCGATCCACTTGTGGTCGTGAGCCATTCGCAGCATCGCTGATCGGATGTCGAGGATCTGCGCTGCCGTCACGGTTCCGTTGGACGTCAACAGTGCCTCGGTCACCTCGGCAGTGAAGTCCGCCTCGGACAGGACGTCGCAGATGACGTCTTCGAGGTTCTGATGGTCGGTCACCGGCACGGTGTGGTGGTACGGCACGTCGGGCTTGTGTCGGGTCACCAGCGCAGTCGATGCGGGACCGTCGATTATCTGTACCTGGGTGGCCTTGAGCCCTCGGTCACCGTCGACGGCGACGTACTCGACGCGAACACCCGGTGCCAACAGCCTCTTGTCGAAATCCAGATCGTTGACGTGAATGAACACGTCCTCGCCGCCCTCGTCCGGCGCTACGAATCCGTACCCCTTGAATTCGTCGAATCGAATCACTTTTCCGGTCGACAACATCGAACTCACCACTCCACGGTCGTTCCCACATGCCTACCCCAGGCACGCCCGCGAAACTACCGCGACACCGAACCCCCAGCAACTCTCACCACTAGCCGACGTTGCGGCTCAACCACGTCACTTCGGCTCCGGCTCCCCCGGTGCGGTACGGCTCGAGGGCGGCGTCCCAGTCCGACCCGAGAGCGTGCTCCACGGCCGCGGTGAGGTTGCCCTGGTTGTTCTCCATGAGGGCGCGCAAACGCATCTCGCCGAGGACCACGTCACCGTTCGCGCTCGTCGATCCACGCCACAGCCCCAGACCGGGTACGTGCGAGAATCGTTCGCCGTCGACGCCTTCGCTGGGGTCTTCGGTCACCTCGAAGCGCAGCATCTGCCACGAGCGCAGGATGCCGGCGAGGGTCGCTCCGGTGCCGACCGGGCCTACCCAGTCGGTGGTGGCGCGCAGCTGCCCGTCGGAGGCCGGCTGCGCAGACCACTTCAAATTCGCACGGCAATCGAGGGCGTCGGACAACGCCCATTCGACATGCGGGCACAACGCAGCGGGCGACGAGTGGATGTACACGACACCCGACGTCGCTTCTGCGAATTGATTCGATCCACGCATTGCACTACCTCCAGCTTCGACGAGGGACGTCTTCCCCAACGACCTCGACATGCTTCGGCTGGCTGCAGTCAATCAACACGTATGTGTACTAGTGTGCCCCGAGTTACCCCTGTTGCGCCAGTGCAATCTGTGAACGATCGGCATTCACCCTGCAAGAACGGCATCGGAGAGCTCCGGCCACAGCGGTTTCGCCCAGTCTCCGAAGGCTCGGTCGGTCAACACCACGCATGTCGTCCGCACGGACGGGTCCACCCACAGGAACGTTCCGGCCTGACCGAAGTGACCGAACGTGGCCGACGAGTTGCCGCTTCCGGTCCAGTGCGGGCTCTTCTCACCGCGCAGCTCGAACCCGAGTCCCCAGTCGCACGGCCTGTGCGATCCGTACCCGGGCACGATCCCGTTGAGGCCGGGGAACTGCACAGCCGTCGCCGACGAGAGGGTCTGCGACGCGAGGAGCGTGGGTTCCAACAACTCCGCCGCGAACTTCTTCAGGTCCGCCAGGGTGGAGCTGGCACCGTGGCCTGCCGATCCCGGTAGCGCGGTGTTCGTCATCTGCAGTGGCCGGCACACGGCCTCGTCGAGGTAGTCCGGGAAGGCGATGCCTGCTTCGGTCTCGATCAGTTCGGCCAGTACCTCGAACCCGGAGCTCGAGTAGATCCGCTTGGTGCCGGCCGGTGCCTGGACCGTGCGGTCGCCGAACGCCAGGCCCGACGCGTGTGCCAGCAGGTGACGCACCGTCGACCCTTCCGGCCCTGCGGGTTGATCGAGCTCCACCGCACCTTCCTCGACGGCGACGAGGACTGCGTAGGCACTGAGCAGTTTGGTGACCGAGGCCAGCTCGTAGACGCGATCGGTGTCGCCGACCTCCTCACGAACTCCGGAGTCGGTGACGACTGCTGCACTGACGTGGTCGACGGGCCAGGAGGACGTGAGATCGAGGGTGGTCACGATTCACGAGCCTAATTGTCGGTCGATGACGGTGCCCCGGTCCCCCGCCGGGCTACGCTCGCAGCACCTGAGTGGGAGGAATGCGATGTCGGTTGTGTATGGCTCGTGCAATCTGTGCGAGGCGATCTGTGGGCTCGAGTTCACGGTGGAGAACGATGCGGTCACGTCCGTCCGCGGTGACGAGAAGGACCCGCTCTCGCGCGGTCACATCTGCCCGAAGGCTCTGTCGTTGATCGACCTGCACGCCGATACCGATCGACTCACCACACCGGTCAAACGTGTGGGTGAGAAGTGGGAGAAGATCGGCTGGGACGAGGCATACGACCTCGTGACTGACGGCCTGATCTCGACGCGCAAGAAGTACGGGCGCAATGCGGTCGGTCTCTATCAGGGCAACCCCAACGTGCATTCGATGGGTGCGATGACCCACGGTATTCCCTTCACCTCGCTCCTGCGGACGCGTAATCGATACTCCGCCACCTCGCTGGATCAGCTCCCGCATCAGCTCGTCGATCACCTGCTGTACGGGCATCAACTGCTGCTGCCTATCCCCGACATCGACCGCACCGACTTCTTTCTCGTACTCGGCGGCAACCCGATGGCGTCCAACGGCTCCATGATGACCGTCCCCGATTTCGCCAAGAGAGCGCGGGCACTGCGTAAACGCGGCGGACGCCTGGTCGTGGTCGATCCACGCAAGACCGAGACCGCCGACATCGCCGACACGCACTTCTTCGTTCGCCCCGGCACCGATGCATTGCTCCTGCTCGCGATGATCCACGTCATCGTCGCCGACGGCACCGTGCGCGTGGCCGACTACATCGACGGCGCCGATCGCATCGCCGACCTCGTCGCCGAATTCACCCCCGAATCCGTTGCTCCGGTCGTGGGGATCGCCGCGGAGGACATCTCGGCCCTGGCACGTGATTTCGCGTCGGCGAAGTCCGCGGTGGCATACGGCCGAATGGGGGTCTCGACCCAGCAGTTCGGCACCGTGTGCCAGTGGGCGATTCAGGTACTGAACATCATCACCGGCAATCTCGACCGCCCCGGCGGTGCCATGGTGACCGATCCTGCGATCGATCTGATCAAGCAGGGCATCGTCGGCCGCGGACATTTCGACAAGTGGCGCAGCCGCGTTCGCGACCTGCCCGAGTTCGCAGGCGAATACCCCTGCTCGACGCTCGTCGACGAGATCACCACCGAGGGCAAGGACCAGATCCGCGCGATGGCGGTTCTGTCCGGCAATCCGGTGCTGTCGATGCCGGGCGGTACCACCCTGAACGACGCGTTCGCGAGTCTCGATTTCATGGTGTCGTTCGACTTCTACATCAACGAGACCTCGCGTCATGCACACGTGATTCTGCCGCCGACGATGTCTCTCGAACGCGACCACTACGACCTGATCTTCAATTCCTTCGCGGTACACAACACTGCCAAGTACATGCCGGCGGTCCTGCCCAAGAAGGCCGACGCAAAGCATGATTGGGAGATATTCCGAGACCTGTCACTCCGCTACAAGAGCGCGATGGCCGGTTCGACGATCGGTCGAGTGAAGTCGCGATTGACTCCGAAGAGCGTGATCAGCGAGGCGCGCCTGCGCCTGTCCCCCGCGCGCACCCTGGACATCCTGCTCCGCAGTCAACGAAAAGGGTTGTCGCTCAAGAAGCTTCGAGCCAACCCCCACGGTGTCGATCTCGGACCCCTGCGGCCCGGCTTCCCGCAGAAGCTGAAGACGCGGGACAAGCGGGTACAGCTGATTCAGGACATCGTTGTTGCCGAACTTCCCGCGTTGGTGGACCTGATGCACTCGAGCCCCGTTGCGACCGGTGACGAGTTGTTGCTGATCGGTCGGCGACACCTGCGCAGCAACAACTCCTGGATGCACAACACCGCCCGGCTCACCAAAGGCAAAGCGCGACATCAGCTTCTGGCCCACCCGGACGACCTGGAACACCGCGGCATCGAGGACGGGGCGATGGTGTCGGTGACCTCCGCCGCCGGAACCGTCGACATCGAGGTGGCGGCATCGGACAAGATGATGCCGGGCGTGGTGAGCATGCCGCACGGCTTCGGGCATCAGCGCCCCGGCGTGGAGCTGTCCGTTGCCACGACGGTGACGGGCCCCAGTGTCAACGACATCACCGACCCGGGCCGGGTCGACGCCGTCTCGGCCAATGCGATCTTGAACGGGGTCCCGGTGCAGGTGAGGGCGAAATAGCGCCCCGATGAACCGTCGAGGCGACGCGATTCTGTACGATTCTGCAGGCTCGTACCTGGTACGGGCATGGGGCGGTAGCTCAGTCGGTTAGAGCCGTGGACTCATAATCCATTGGTCGCGGGTTCGAGCCCCGCCCGCCCCACGACGAGGTCCGGCGTTCGCGATCTTCACCCGACAATGGGGCAGCAGATTTCCTCGACGGCGAGCACACTGAAGCAATGTGGAACCGCGGCGAGGTGGCACCGGCAGCAGTAGATTGCGCGAGCACGTGACGTCACCGGAGCCGCCGACAGCATCCGACCACCCGCCGACGTGGAAGTTCGAGTACCCGATTTTTCACGCCGAGACTCGGACACAGTGGCGTACCTGGCTCGAGCTCCATCATGCATCCACCCGTGGCGTGTGGCTGTGTTCGTGGCGCAACACCACCACCCGGTCACGGTGCCCGTACCCGGACGCCGTCGAGGAAGCCATCTGCTTCGGTTGGATCGATTCCACCGGCAGCAACCTCGACGACGAGCGCAGCGTGCAGATGTTCACGCCACGCAGGCCCAAGAGTCCGTGGACCCGGCTCAACCGAAAACGCGCAGCCGATATGGAAGACAGCGGCCTCATGACCGAAGCAGGCCGACGTGCCATCGCTGCCGCGAAGGCCAACGGCTGGTGGACGATTGCCGATCAGGTCGAAGACCTCGAGGAACCACTCGAACTGGCAACTGCCCTGAACCGAGACCCGAACGCCCGGAGCACCTGGGACGGTTTTCCGCCCAGTGCCCGCAAACAGATGCTGTGGTGGGTCGTCAGCGCTGCGCGAGACGCCACTCGCTCAGCTCGAATCGCGCACATCGTCGCCGAGGCCGCGGCCGGTCGGCGAGCCCGCGGCTGAGTGCAGTCGAAGCATCGCCGCCCTTCGATACAGCCGCGACCAAAGGATTAGCAACGCAGCGGTATTCGCCCCGAACCACAGCCACGTGACGAACGCGGCCACAACACCGGTGACGAAGAAGCCCAGTACCAGTGCCACGACCCAGGCGAGGACGTAGGCAACAATCGTGACGACTGCCGCGATTGCGCACCGCCCCGGGGACTGCCGGACAGTCGCCGACGCTGCGCGGAACGGATTTTGTTGCCCGTCGGCCACGGCCGGAAGCACCAGCAGCGCAACCAGAATCACGATGATCGGAAGCAGTGGGAACAGAATCGCCAGCGCAACGGCCACCAGAGTCAACGCCACGCACCACATCAGGACACGCGGCCGTCGCCACGCCCGACCCAGTGCATCGGACGCTTTGCCGTCCGCCACGTCGAGTGCCGTCGATGCGGTGATCCACAGTGCGATCACCAGTGCCGCGGCGGAGGCCGCAACCAGCCCCGCGAAACCGAGGGACGACGTCGGAACCGGATCCCCCAGTACGGTCAGCGCCTGAACCAGTGCCGACACGACCACCACGGCAGCGAGAACCGCACTCCCCCTCACGGTGCACCGACCGTCGAATTGCGATCGAGCACGTCCTGCACCGATCCCGAGTAGAGGACCTCCGTACCGACCTTGACCTCGACGGTGCTCGCGTCGTCCGAGGTGGCCGAACCGGTGATCGCCTCGTTGTCGGTTGTCTCCCCGGCACATTCGATATCGGCTCCGGTACCCGAGCACACCGGTGCGACCAGGATCTCGATCCCCTTCTCGAACAAGACGTCGTTCACTGCGTAGCGGAGGTCACCGAGCTCGGCACCACCGACCGGGGCGAGTGCGGCGGTCTGCGAGCACCCCGCGCACGCCACCAGCACAGACAACAGCAGGATCGTCCTGCGAACACTGTTCATCGGCCCTGCCTCGTCTCGTAGGCGATCAGTCTCGCGTGCTCGTCCAGGTGTTGCTGCTCGAGCGCGGCGTCGGTGATGCTGCTCAGATCGAACGGTGCAGGCAGGAGCAGCTCGGTGTTGCGATCGAGGCGCGAACCCCTCCGCATCAGCGGATTCTCGGCCCAGTCGTTGGCCGCCAACTCACGGCTACGGGACGCCAGATCCAGGTAGCTGCCGCTGTTTCCGGGCGTGACCGGAGATGCGTGATCGAGAACGGTGGTGAACAGCGACAGTGTCCCGTCTCGGTTGTCGACGATCTCGACCACCTGCTGCTGCTGCGGGAAATCGATGCACGACGCGGTCGTGATCTCCCAGAATCCTCGTCCGTCTCGCGAGTGCGCCAGAATCTGGTTCTGGTGGGTGTGGCCGTTGAGCCAGCCGATCACCACCGGATACTTCAGCAGCAGATCGACGAATTCGTCTGCGCCGTAGAGCTTCACCGATGGCCCTGGCCGCTGTGCTCGGTTCTCCAGTGTCAGGCTGTTGTGGTGCGTGTAGATCAGCACGAGCTTGTTCTCTGCCTGCGCCCGCTCCAATTGCTGGGTGAGCCATTCGAACTGGTTCTCCGGAACCGCACCGTCGGGGCCGGCGACGGCATTGCACGTGTCGAGCCCGAACGTGCGAATGTTCGGGGTGGGGTCTGCGGTCCACCAGGTCTCGCCGGAGTCGAGGTTGTGTTGGGTGAAGCCGTGACCGATCGGACCCGGCGTCGGGGTGGTCTCGAAGTGCTCCGCCATGAACTCGCGTTGCTCGAACAGATATCGAGCCGGATCGGCGGACACCGCGCGAAACCCCGGTCGCGCACCGGATCCCACGCCGAGCGCATCGACCATTCGTTGCAGCGGACTCGCGGTCGAGGCATAGCCGGCAAGGGCCGAGGTGGCTGTCGCCTCGAGCGTGTACGCCTTGCGACCACCGACAGCGAGCGCGTGCAGTTGCGAGGACAGATCGAAGGTGCCGAGCAACAGGGTGTCGTGGTTGCCGTACACCGAGTACCACGGCACGGGTAGACCCACCGATTCGACGGTGCCCGATATCGCCTGGTCGAGAAGGTCGGGAAGCGTCGGGAATCCGTAGTCGCCGAACGATCCTCCCGACGGGTCACCGGGCCGATAGGCCCACTGCGCCTCCGGCCAGGCCTGAACACCCTCGAAGACGTTCGCGGCCCCGCTCGTCGGCCGAACCGGGACTCCGTCGAGAACGTCTATGTACCAGCGTAGTTCGAGATGAGAATGCATGTCGGCACTGTCCCCGGTGACCACGGCCGCCCCCATCGGTGCGCCGGTGACCGGGCTGATCCGCGCATCCGCGAACGCCTTTACCATCGCCGCGGTGACGTGCACGGTCAGCGGATCCTGCGGATGGAACGCCGAGCCCCAGGCGGCATGGTCGGAGACGATCATCGGCTCGATCCGTCCGGGCGACTGCGCATCGATGACGTGCATGTCCGAGAGGTGTCCGAGGTAGAGCAACGACCGCCGGGACTGCACCCTCGACGGACTCGGCGCTCGTCCGAGGACGTCCAGGCGAGCGACGTAGGGCTCCCCCGGTCCGGTACCGAGTACGCGGTACTTGCCCGGTCCGGTCGAGGTTCGCAGGATCGTCTGCGCCAGTGTTCCGGTCCCGTCCGCCTCCACAGGTTGGGCGCGCGCAACGAGAGCCTGACCCAGCACGTGGGGTGCAATTCCCCAGGCCGCCGCGAGCGCGCCCACCCGAGCGATGAATTGTCGACGCGACAGCCCAGCCATGGAACTCCTCGGATCCTCGAGAACGGCACCACGTCCGCCTCGCATCCGACGAGGTGACTGCCTATTTTTACAGGGCCGACGGCAGACAGGCTCGATTTCGGATCGTTCAGGGCACCACGGTCACCGGCCAGCGGCCCGCCTTGACCAACCGCACCGCCACCGAACCTGCGATTCGGTGGCCCGCAGTCTCGGACGCCCCCACTACGACCGCGTCGGTGCGCAGTTGCTCTGCCACGGCGATCAGCCCGTTGTACGGGTCGCCCTGCGCGGTCCGGAACTCCCACCGCACGTGTTCCCGATCCCCGAATCGTGCAGCGGAGGCACGAACGTACTCGAGCAACTCGTCGGCTATCTGCTGGCCGGTTTCGACGAGCGAGATGCCGGCCTGGCCCCACGACGCCGTCGCAATGGGTTGCACGTACACCAACACCAGCAGAGACCGCTGCCTACGAGCGAGCCCTGCCGCATAGGCGGCGGCGCGCCAGGAGGAATCGGAACCGTCGACACCCACCACGATCGACTTCGGACCGTCGTGGCCGTACTCGAAACCGGTGGATCCTTGTGCGTCGCTCACCAGTCGAGGCTACTGCCGAGACCCGTCCTATCGGCCACCCGATCCGGTGACGGTACGGTTGATGCACTCCGAGTCCCGGTCACTCGATGCTCACACACTGGACGGAAGTAACCAATGAACGACGAATCGCAGCCGAGCGGACCTCCAGCCGTTCCTGCAGGCTCCACCGACGGCCCGGTGACCGACCCGGCCACCGTGTTCGCCGCACTGGCCGACATCGTGTACCGAGGCAGCAGCGCGGAAGAGATCTACACCGCGATCTGCAATGCCGCCGTGCTGATCGTTCCCCACTGCGATCACGCCAGCCTGATGCTGATGCGTCATGGAAAGCCCGTCACCGTTGCGGCCTCCGACGACGTCGCTCGTGTCATCGACGACATCGAGCGCGCCACCGGCGAAGGCCCGTGTCTGGACGCGATCACCAGCGAGGCGGCGCAGCTCGAGGCCGACTTCCGGACACCGACGCAGTGGCCCGCAATGGCTCGCGGTGTGTTGAACCGCACGCCGGTGCGAGGGGCCATGGGATTTCGCCTGAAGGTGGACGATCAGAAGGTGGGCGCGCTCAACCTGTTCACCGACGAGCCGGGCGTGTTCGACGCCGACAGCGCGAGCAAGGCGATCATTCTGACGGCGTTCACGGCCGTCGCCGTTGCTGCGGTCATGAACGGTCAGGAGGCGTCGACTCTGCGTGACGGACTCGAGAGCAACCGTGAGATCGGCAAGGCGATCGGCCTGATCATGGCTCTGCACGATGTGTCCGGCGACGAGGCGTTCGCCCTGTTGCGTAAGTCCTCTCAGGACCTGAACGTCAAGATCGCCGACCTCGCAGCAACCGTGGTCGATCGGCACAGCAAGGGCTTGAAGTCCTGAGCTGTGCGCTCAGTGCCCACTCTGGACCTTCTTGGGGAGCGCGAACACCAACGCCAGTGCCACGAGACTGAACGCGGCACTCACGGCCATCGCCATGGCCGCGCCGTGCAGAAAACCGGAGCCGACGGTATCGGGGCCGGTGATGTTCAGAGATCCGAACAGCACACTGCCGATGACGGCGATGCCGATCGCCGAGCCGACGCGCTGCATGGTGGAGATGACCCCGCTCGCGGCTCCCGCGTCGTCGCGATCGACGGTCGCGACGATGAACTGCGCGTTGGGTGCGATGAACGCGCCGTTGCCCAGACCTGCGATGAACAGTGGAACCAGCAACGTCCAGTGCGAGATCGTGTCGGCGGAGCTGGTCGCAAGGATGATCCACAGCCAGATCAGCCCGATCGAGACGAGCAAGGCCCCGAGTACGAGAACGGTACGACCGAGCCGGATCGTCAGCCTGTTGCTCTGCGAGGCGGCAATGATGCTGCCGATGGCGAACGGTATGGACACCAGTCCCGATGCCAGTGCCGTGTTGCCCAGCCCGGTCTGCCACAGCAGCGAGATGGTGAAGAAGATGCTCGTGAAGGCGGCGAAGTAGACGAGCGCGAGGATCACACCTCCGGTGAACGCCGGACGGGTGAACAATCGAGGCGGCACCAACGGATTCTGTCCGCGGCCGCTCCGGATCACTTCCCACCGGCCGAACAGCGCGATGAGGCCGAGGCCTGCGGCGATCGTCAGGTAAGTCCACATCGGCCAGCCCGATTCCTGGCCCTCGATCAGCGGAACGAGCAGTGCGATGAGACCTGCCGAGATGAGCAACAGTCCGAGCCAGTCGATTCCTGGGCGGGCCGTCGGTTCGGTGTCGGTCTTGCTGGGGAGCAGCACTGCAGCCGCGACAAGACCGACGATTCCGATCGGTAGGTTGACCCAGAAGACCAGCCGCCAGCCGTTCTCGTCGCCGAAAGCCTGAATGATGAGGCCGCCCGCGATCGGTCCGAGCGCCGTCGAGACGCCGATGACCGCACCCATGATGGCGAATGCCTTGCCTCGCACCGGACCTGGAAACAGCAGTTGAATGAACGCCGTGACCGCGGGGACGAACATACCGCCGGCCAGACCCTGCACGACTCGCGCGACGACCAGCTGCAGGTCGTCCTGAGCCAGCCCACACGCGAAACTCGCGAGGGTGAAGAGGGCGAGCCCGGTAAAGAAGACCCACTTGTGGCCGATCCGGTCGCCCACCTTGCCTGCCGGGATGAGAGCCAGGCCGAAGGCGAGTGCGTACCCCGAGATGATCCACGACAGAACCGACTCCGACGCTTCCAACGTGGTGCTGATCGTCGGGAGCGCCACGTTGACGATCGTGGTGTCGAGCAACGCCATGAACATTCCGAGTAGAAGGACCACGAGCGCCTGCCAGGCGCGTTTGGGAACCTCCGTTGCCGGTGGGGTTGCAGAGGCGATGCCGTCGGTCACTGTGTTGTCCTTCGTCGTTGTCGCCGGGCGGTATCGGTCGACCGATCCTCGGTCACTGGCCGATCATTGCCGTTGCGACGAAGACCCACGACAGTCCGCCGGCCAGAACCACGAACGCCGATGCGACGATTCGGCCACCCCACTGAGTCTCCACGAGGGATGTCTCCACGACAGATGTATCCACGACCGAAGTCTCGGCACGAGTTCCCTCCGAGACGGTTTTCGCGCCCGCCGTATCCATCGTCGTCATGATTCGATTCCCACCCTGCATCCGCGACCCTCGTCATTTCCGGCCGGTGGATACCCTGGGAACCCGCGCCGAAACTACCGTGCCGCGACAACCGCCTCCAGCGCGTCCAGAAATGGGTGCTGCGAGGCGAGCAACTTCGCTCTCGCCTGAGCCAGTGGAAACCACTCGACGCGGTCGACCTCGGGAAACGATGTCATGATGCCGGATTTCGGAGGCCATTCGATCTCGAATGTGTTGCTCACCGCATTCGACACATCCAGATCGGACTCGACGCCGAACGCGGTGACGATCTTCCCGCCGCGCTGCGTGACCGTGCCGAGTTCGATGTGATCTCCCGCCGGAACGTCGATCCCGACTTCCTCGCGAAATTCTCGCTGCGCCGCCGTCCACGGGTCTTCGCCGTCGGTGATCAGACCTTTGACGATCGACCAGGCTCCGTCGTCCTTGCGAGCCCAGAACGGTCCGCCGGGGTGAGCGATCAGCACATCCGGACCGTCGACTCCGACGCGGTACAACAGAATTCCTGCGCTCGTATCGACCATGGTCTCAGCCTGCCATCAATTCGCAGGAGAATGTCTTGCTGCACGCCGTGCCGCGAACCCGGGTAACAGTTATTGTCGACCGATGCAGGAGCGTGCAGCGTCCACCAGGCAGGCCGTACTCGAAGGTGCTGCCGCCAGTTTCGAGAAGTTCGGTTACGGCACAGCAAGTTTGAGCACCATCATCGCGCATGCCGGGGTCAGCAAAGGCGCGATGTATTTCCATTTCTCGTCCAAGGAAGATCTGGCGCAGGCCGTGATCGACGCGCAACTGGCCATGGCGGCGAGTGCGAGCGCCATCGTCATCGAGCGGACGCCGAAAGCGTTGGACGCCTTGATCCTGGTGAGCAAGGAGTTGGGACGCCAACTGCAGACCGAATCGATCGCCCGCGGGGGTATGCGGTTGACGTTGGAGTCGGCCATCGTGGGCAGTCCCAACGCGCAAGCGTTCGAGGACTGGGTCGGCAAGATGGGCGATCTGGCCGCACGCGCTCAGGCCGAGGGCGACATCGTCGACGGTATGGACGCACTCACGCTCGGCCGCTACATCGTCGCGTCGTTCACCGGCGTGCAGACGGTCTCGGAGATGCTGACCGGACGTGCCGATCTACAGCAGCGGCTGACCGAGATGTGGCAGATGTTGCTGCCCGCGGTGGTGCCGCGCCGACGTCTCCCGCGGGCGATGTCAGTTGCCGAGGACGCCCTTATCGACTGGAGCGATCGGTAGGAGCCAACCACGGTTCGGACGTCGCCGTGACGGACATCGCCGACAGCACCGCGCCGTCGTGCTCGAACTGAATACGGAAGACGCCGTCGGTGGAGTCCGTGTCGACGATCACCGAGCACGGGTTGGTCCACTCGGCGAATCCCATGAACCTCACCTCGCAGGAGGTGAAATCCAGTGCCGGTGTTCCGGTGGCCAAGCGTAGAGCCTGACGGGCTGCCTCGAGCATCGTGACGCCCGGCAGGTACTCGACCGAATGGTCGAACATCGCCAGGTTGCGCGGATCCGGCGCGACGACGATGGTTCCGTCGGATGTGTGCCGCGCCAGCACCACGTCGGACGGATCGAGGCGTCCGACGGAGGACGGCGGGACCACCTCGGTTCCGGCCGGCAGGAAACGGAAGTGGGGGTCGGCAACGGTCGACTTCCGAACCTGCGAATACACCTCGGGTCCGATGGTCCGGACCGACGCCGTCCCCGACGCGACGAGGTGGGTGCCGTTCAGGAGTCGGGCCGAGAGCTTCATGTTGTCCAGCGACTCGTTCTCGAACGTCACGTCGGTCGTGATCGACTCTGCGACAAGCGAGTCTTCGATGTCGTCGACCGACAGCGGGTCCAGGATCTCGAAGCGAGAGTGCTCGATGAACACCACGTGATCGAGTGGCACGCCGTGGTTGACGTGAGAGAAGAGGCTGATTGCCTGGCGTAGAGCCTCGGCCACCATCAACGAGTCGTGGGTTCGGCGAACCGGCGCGAACATGCGATGCGATGTGGGCAACTGGACCGCCGCCCGATGGGTGCCGTCGACGGTCTCGTAATCGGTCAACAGAACGTCGGCCGGAGACCGCCGATGCACGAGGTGTCGTGGAACGGTTGCTGCGTAACTCAAACTCATGAAGCCCCTTAAAAACCGACCGACCCGGTTTTTAATAGCACTGTCGAGCCACCGGGATCGCTCGTTCAGTATGTCGCGGACGACCGACAAAACTGACATCGGTCGACGGGATTCATTCATTCGATATACAGAAATAACCGTCACGATCTGTTATCTAGCTCGAACTCGCGGTACCACATGTCCGGTACGTTCCTGCGCCGCGCCTTGGCTCCGGTGGCCTACCCCCGACAGCAAAAATCCCCACCCGGCGAACCGGACGGGGACTGCGCTCCCCCACCTGGACTCGAACCAGGAACCCTTCGATTACCAGTCTGGCAACGTCCTGACCTTGGCTTTCCCCGCGGCGGCGTGAGGCAGTCATGCACACGACACACCTGCGCCCGACGCTAAATGCGTGCGACGGCTCTGGGACGAGTGTCCCAAAACCCAACCACGTCGCACGTTATCTGCGTCACAGTCACACCATGCACAAGCAAATGTATTCCTTGCCCCCTGAGTGGGAAGACGCTGTCATCCGTTGGGTCGAATGGTTGATCTCCGGCGGCGCTCCCGCGACCACCATCCGAACCCGCCGCAGTCATGTGCGTGGCGTCGCCCGCAAACTCGGATGCGAGTCTCCGGCGACCGTCACCGCCGACGACATCGTGCACGTCACCGCGCACCAGGACTGGTCGAAAGACCATCGCCGCGGCCTGAAGTCGTCGCTGATCAAGTTCTTCGACTGGGCCATCAAGGTCGGCATCGCCACCAGCAACCCGGCGATCGACCTACCGAAGGTCTCCGAGTCGCGGCCACGCCCCCGCCCGGTCCCGGACAACATGTGGGCACAGCTCATCGTCAACGCCGGACCACGCGAGCTCATGGCCGCGCGTCTGGCCGACGAGGTCGGGATGCGGCGCGACGAGGTCGCCAAGTGCCACACCAGTGACGTTCTCGAATCGTTCGACGGCTATGAGCTCGTCGTGCACGGCAAAGGCGGTAAGCAACGCACCGTGCCGATCACCGACAAACTGGCGAAGGACATCCTGCGCGGCCCGGGCGGCCACACCTACGGTCTCGGCCGGCGCGGTTACCTCTTCCCCGGCGCGGTCGACGGCCACATCTCGGCGCACTACGTCGGCAAGCTCGTCGGCGACCTGCTCCCGCCCGGATGGACCATGCACAAGCTGCGCCACCGATTCGCTACCCGGATGTACCGAGCGTGCGGCCGCGACATCATGATCGTCTGCCGCCTCCTCGGTCATTCCAACGTCGCCACCACCCAGCGCTACCTCGCCACCAGCAACGAAGATCTCCGCGCGGCAGTCAACGCACTCGCCGCCGCGGCCTGATTCAGGAGAGACCATGTCCCGATTCCTCACTGCGGCATCGATCGCAGGAACCATCCTCATCGCGCTCGGCGCGTTCTGGCTCAGCTTCACCGCACTACGAGACCTCGCCGAGAGATCCGGCGTACCGACCGGGCAGGCCTGGGTGTGGCCGCTGATCGTCGACGGCCTGGTCCTCGTCGCCACCATCGCCGTCGTCGCACTCGACGAACACCGTTGGTACGCCTGGACTCTGCTCGCTATCGGCGCGAGCCTGTCATTGGCCGGCAACTCATTGCACGCGACGTACACCGGGGAGTTGCCCGTCGCCGTCCGCATCCTCGTTGCCGCAGTACCGCCACTGTCGCTGCTGGCTGTCACCCACCTGACATACCTACTTGCACACCGACCGAACAGAATCGTGGATCCGGCACCGGTAACCGCACCCGCACCCGCACCATTGCTGACCACAGTGCGGGCAAGCGAACAGGAGATGCCTGATCTCGCGGCCTCGTTTCGCACTGCACGGCAAGCCGGATAACTCGGGCACGGCTCATGCGCTGAATCGGAGGCGAATCCCATTCATTCGTGCGAATGACGTGTCGGCACAACGTGCGCCGCCCGTAGCAACAGCTCAGGCAATGTCTGCTACACAGTTTCCATGAACATTCGAATCCTGACCGGTCTTGTTCCGCTCGCACTCCTCGTCTCCGCCTGTGGCGGTGACCCGGAACCATCACGGGTCACCGCCCAACAGATCGTGGACAAGTGCGGTCCGTCGTCCACACTCGACATGGCAACTGATGGGACTTCGCTCGAGTACAACTTCGACCCGGGCACCGAGTCGACCGAAGCCATCTACACGTGCATTCTCACCGAGTCATCCGCACCGTCCAACGTCGACTTCCAGATCAAGGAGACACGGCCGATCGACGGTACCCAAACCGCCGAGTGGGATGGATGGAAGCTTCTCTGGAGCTACGACGGTGACACCTCACGCATGCAGCTGAGTGAGGCCTAAGCCCCCACCCAGTCACGCCACCGCGCCGAGATACGCAGCGAGGGTGTGTGCGGCATGGGTGTCGAGGTTCCGGCGGCCGCGGTCGTAGATGCCGATGGTCGTTGAGATGTCGGCGTGACGCGCGGCGATCTGCACCTCCCGTAGTGGGACACCTGCGTCGATCGCGTTCACGATCATGCTGTGCCGGAACGTATGTGGCGTCACACGCATCGCGATCCCGGCATGTTTGGCCACACGGGTGCACACTTTCGCGGCCGAGTGCCGGACCATGCGCGATCCGTCGCGCCGCCGAAGCAGCGGACCCTCGGTGCGGCCGTCGACGACCGCATCGATTGCCCGCATGACGACGGCGGGTTGCGGGACGATGGCCCGCGCGCCGCCCTTCTGGGTGAAGGTCATGACGCGATGGCCACGGGAGTAGCCGAGAACATCAGGGACGTCGAGGCTGCACACCTCCGATACTCGTAAACCGTTGTAGCCCATGATGACGACGAGGGCGTAGTCCACGGGCGAGGAGTCGTACGCCTGGCGGCACACAGCCTGCAGTTCGTTGCGGTCCAGGTGCACCTTCGTGTTCGTGTCCCGACGATCTTTCGGCAATTTCAGCAGGCGCGCAGGGTTTTTCGTGACCAGGTCGTCGTCCAGGGCGATCTCGTAGAACAGTTTCAGTGTGCCCATCCGGTGCCGGATGGTCGAGGCGCAGTTGTGTCGTTCCTCGGCGAGGTGTCGCATGTACATTTCGAGGTGCGGCCTTTGCACCGCGAACATGTCGAGTCTTGTTCTGTCGCACCACAACAGGAAGATATCCATGTCGGATCGGTACGACACCCGAGTGTTCCCGTCCCAGCGTTGCAGGAACGATTCGACGTACAATTCGCGATCGATCGGGGTCAACGACTGCGGGACAGCGGACAGCACGGTACCGTTCAGCACGGTCACACTCCAATTTCAGGATTGGTGGGTGGCAAGGCCTCGTCCGGTGCTCGAACACCGGCCGGGGCCGCTTCTAATTCTCGCCACAGTACGCCCGAAACGGGCACACCGGTACCGATTTCGGACACGAAAAAGCCCCACCCGCAACGGATTGCGAGTGGGGCTTCGTTGTCGAGCAGACCGGTCAGATCAGAGAACGGTCTCGTCCGTGCCGGTCTCGTTCACGCTGACCTCTCCCGTTTCGAGAGTGCCGCCGGTGTCACTACCACTGTTGTCGACGGCGGCGTCGGGCACGATGCCCTTGACGGGATCGAGCAACGTGCGAATCTCCGCGGCGGTATCCGCGTCGGCACCGGTCGCCTCGATGATCTTCGTCGCTGCCTGATCGACCTCGATCGCGATGGCCTCCCGGACCTCGGCGATGGCCTTGGCGGATTCGATTCCTACTGCCATGATGATGCTCCTTCGGTTGTATTCCATCGATGCGAGCACGGCCGCGAGTGCGACCGCTCCGCCTATCTGCCACCACACAGGGCGACACCTCCTCCTGTTGAGAAGCGTTGCGATCGGGCGATACTCACCGATCAGTTCTTGGGCCACCAGCAGCCATCAGCGCCACCACCTCACGCATCGGTTCGCACGGGTGTTCGAGTTCTGCTAGCTTGATTGTCAGCGGGACGCGGTCGGGAAGGGAAGCCTGGATCGTGTCCCGCGACTACGTTTGGGAGGCGCGCCTGTGGAGCTGTACCGGATCGGCGACAGATGGGCCGAACCAGCACCGACGCACTGCCCGCGCGGTCACGCACTACGCGCCGGCCGGGTCCTCGTCGGATCGCAGGCCTGTTCCTGCGAGATCCACCACCACAGAACCCATACATGCCGAGAATGCGGCGCGGTGACCCACTTCCCACCCATGACCGCCGAATGCACCGACAGCAGTTTCGACGGCCGCGCCCGATAACCGGGCATAATCAGGTCATGGCATCCGTGTACCTCGTCGACACCATCAGCTACGAAGCGCGCGGTGGCATGGCCGAGCCATTCGCCACGCTCGAGGGTGCGATGGCCAGTCGGCCATGGGTCACGGAATGGACCTACGAGTGCGACGCCGAGACCGGGCGCGAAACGTGGACTCAATCCGGCAGGAAGTCGGTGCAGGACGTCGAAGAAATCCAGTTGGTCGAGATCGGACCCTAGCTAGATCGCGAGGTCGGCAATGATGTCACGCGACCGCGAGACTGCTTTCATCTGATCGATGATCCCCTTCGCCTGTCGCGTCTGCTCTGCCTGCACTGCTTCGATCGCGAGGCGCGTGAGCTCCAATGCGCCACGGGATTCCTGGTGTGTGAGCTCGACGTAGAAGTGGTTGTTCTCGTCCCGGTACTCCACGCGGTACTCGTGAATTCCATCTGGCCCGCTCAGGATTCGAGTGACGTGAAGCGATCCGATCGAGTCGGCGTTGATGTTCAGGTCAACGTGCAGCGTCATAGCCGCTTCCGTCCTCACGTGTGTTGTGGATGATGACGTCGTCCGAGCCCTCGTACCGGTAGCCGTAGCGGCCGTCCGGGAGCAGCACCCAGCCGGCCTGTCCTTCGTCGGCGGGCGGGGTGAACGTGTTGCCGTCGGTCATCGAGATTCGTCCTCGTCGACGATCAGGTCCGAGAGCGACACGGCCGCGAACGGCTCGCGACGAACGTCGAGCCCGACGTACTGGCGAGCACTGTGGGCCTCGAAGTTGTGGGCGTCGATCTCAGGAAGGTCGAAGTGCTCGCCGGGCTGCGCGTCGGTGATGTCCTTGACGGCGGTGAAGTCGCAGCCTTCGCGGCCACACGTCCACCTCATGGTCCGACTACCGGTGCGCATCTCCTGTACGAGCATGAGGCCAGAATACTGCCACCCGGTGAGCTGTGCCGGAGTGTTGCAAACGCACGCATAATATCGCTGCTCGAGCAATATTATGCGCGCCAATGCAACACAGCCTCGGGCACACTTCTCTGCAGTTCAGGTGTCCGCGGGTGAGGGACGCATGGGATACCAGAGCCGTGTCGCGTCGCGCTCGATCAGACGTTGACCGGCTTCTCTGACGCCTCCAGTGCCGTAGAGATCGACCGCGATTTTCTGTTCGCCACGGACGCGCCCAAGCCAGTCGACGAGGGTGATTTTCACAGACCCTGTCTCGGCATCGACGCAATTCCAGCTGAGCCATTCAGGGGCGCTCGGCAGGTACGCGGAGTAGGACGAGTGTCGGCAGTCATCCCAATCGCCACCGCACGTCCAGCACGATTCGGACTCCTGCGCTGCCTCACTCATGGTCCATCTCCTCGAGTCGTCGTCGTGCTTCTGCCTGCCGCGCCCGGAGTGCTTCCTGGTCGGCTCTCGCCTTCGCCCACGCCGCCGACTGCTCCTTCGACGGCCAACCACCCGCACGACCCCAACGCTCGATCGTGTTGACGCTGATGCCGGAGACTCGGGCGACTTCCCGGACCGACCCGCCCGCAATCAGCGCGGCCACGACAGCGGCGTGCAGTTCCTTCTCCGCTGCCTCCGCGCCGATCACCGCAGCACGTAACCGCTGCTCCTCGACCGTCGGGACAACGCCGCGTTTCTGCGGAGTCACCGTTTGCGTATGTCGCGCAAGAACTCCTCGGAGACGCGCACCGGCTGATCCATGATGCGAATCGTCGGCTGCCCTTCCGAGTCCTCGGTGATTGCGTAGCGCTCAGCCTTGCGTGTAGCGATCCTCCATGTGCGGAACCGATGGAGTGCTGTCGCAAGTTTCTCGACGTGATCCTCGGTCAGCGAGTACGGAACACCCAGCAGGCTGATCTTCCCCGTATCGGGATCCCACTGGGCGCGACCATCCTCGTTCTCGTGGTCACTCAGAAATAGCCGCCAGAACGGATCTCCGGTCTGCGATTTGCCGTCGGGCATGAACTCCATCATGGCTACACCCTACCTCTGATGTGTCCCCACGGTGGGGACAAACCTACTGTTATGTGCCGTTTGCGAGCTCCAGCAAGACGTCTGCGTGACACGGTTGATCAAGCGGGCACCAGCACACCAGTAGTTGGCCCTCCAGCTCCGCTCGAACCTGCTCGGGAGTGACTGCAAGCACGTATCGCCCCATTGCAGCCGAGAACAGCTCGACGGTGTCACGAGCATTTAGTGGTTCGCCGTCATCACCACTGAATAGCAGGTCCGCACCGATCCATGCGCTTTCGTCGCCGACTCGATAGGGATTGCCCCACTTGGTTGGTCGACCGACATAGACGGCACCCTTCGGCATCCGCCAACCCTTCGTCCGCTTCCGCTGAACTCGTTCCGGATTCGGCATTACTCCCGACCTCGTTTCTTGTCGGTGCGTTTGACGTACCCGACGAGTGCACGCCGCACCACATCCGACAACGTCTCCCCGTTGAACTCAGCCGCAGCGCGAGCCGCGTCGTACAGGTCGTCGTCGATACGGAATCCGCGGATGGTGGTCTTGGGCTTGTTCGGCACACGCGGAACGTTAGCCGGTGTTCCAACACTCATGTCGTACGTGCGCCCAGGAAACGCAGCTCTTCGGCCCGGTAGCGCCACTCGATCAAGCCTTCGTCGGACCAGACCGTCCAGAGCCCATCCGGGTCGGGACGTGCGCTGTACATCTTGAGTGGCTCCCCGTCTGCTTCGGCGATGTCATCGGCGAAGAAGACCGGACGGCCGGCGCAGTACCGGCGAGGCTCTTCGGCTTCCTTCTCCATCTGCTCGGCCATGCCGGTCAGCTCGTGAGCAATCGACGCGGGAAGCCCCGTGTCGAAGATCAATCCAGCTACCGCCCGAACCATTTCCGGTGTCACTTCAATTTCGGTGTTTGACATGCGTCAATCTTAGCCCGGTGTTGGAACACCCGTCAACTGCGGTGTTCCAACACCTGTTACAACACCTCGCGTTATGCGCCCGTTCGGAGAGGGTCGTTCAAACAGCCGACTCTGTAATGTTTCGCTTCATGGCAACCAGCAATGACTCGTCCTGGACTCTTCTTGAAACCATGCTCAAGGAGGGCGGTCTGACCGTGAAGCTCGCCAAGCGGTATCAGACCGAGGGCGACGGCGACTACCTTCCGGAAGCAGTTCGCGGAATCCTTGCAAAGGAGAAGCCGACACACGCCGCGATCGACTCCTACATCGACGGCTACTACGCCAACTGAGGAACCCTAATGGCGGGCGGTACGGCATGATGTCGCGCATGGACAGACCACCGCTGCCCGCCCAGACCGTATGCAAGCTGGTGCTGCTCCTCGCAGTCTTCTATCTGGCCGGACTCGCACTCGGTGGCGCGGGATGGGTCTACCTCGGAGCTGCAATCGCCATCCTTGTTATCTGGGCCTTCATCGACAGACCGTTCCTGCATTGGTACGAAACCCGTCAGATCACCGACACTGCCCGATGGTTCGTGCAGCGAGTGCGGTCGAACCTCCGCTGAGACGAGCAATTCCGTCCGGGTGCGGCACAATGCGAAGGTGCACCGACCATCCAGCGCGAATCTGACACTCGCCGCGACTGTCGCTGTGATCGCGATTCTTACTCTGATCCCAGTACTTCGACTGACGGGCGCAGACACCTCGCTACGGCTCCCCGTCCTCGCTCTCATCGCTATCGCGACGATCGGCGTCGTGATCAAAGATGGTGGCACCACACTGCACCCATCGACAGGTGTCGCCGGAACAGCGTTCCTGGTCGTCGGCTGCATCGCCAACCTTCGCGCCGACGACACGTACCAGTGGCTCGCGCTCGGATCGATGGTCGGCATCGCTGCCTCAGGCACGATCCTCGGCGCATCGCTGGTGCAGCACAACGTCGTCCGACCGGTGTTCCAGTGGGTAATCGGCATCGCGGCAGCCCAATGCGCCTATGCCGTCGTCGAGGTGATGGCCGGCATCGAGCCACTGTGGCGCGGGGCGCGGGTGATGCCAGACGGGGAGTCCGTTGCGATCCGATCCGAATTGATCGAGGGATTCGCCCGAGCGCAAGGAACGCTAGGGCACCCCCTCGTCCTCGCCGCGCTAGCGCTCATGGCGGTCACCTTGACGATTGCCACCGACGCAGTGCCGCGCCTACCTGCTCGCCTCTCCCTTCTGGCAGTGCTCACCGCCGGGATTCTGGCGTCCGGCAGTCGCAACGCAGTCATCGTTCTCGGTGCCCTCCTGCTGATCCTGTGGGGCGCACGGACCTGGACCGCCATGCTCGGTCGGGCAATGTTCTTCGGTATCCCGATCCTGCTCGTCGCAGCAATCCTCGGTTCCGAGCGCATCGCAGAGTTCTTTGACAGTGGTTCGTACTCGCACCGCGCCGGGGCCCTCGAGGTCGTGCCGAAGCTGTTCAACATTCGAGATTTCCCCACCCTCATGTTCGGTGACGGCAGTGCTTCGACACCTCGCCTGCAGAACGCCGGTCTCCTGCAGTCCGATCGCTTCATTGCCATCGACAACCAGTTCCTGCTGCTGTTCATTCAATACGGTCTCGCCGGAACACTGCTGGTCTCAGGCATACTCATCGCAGCCATCCGTCGAGACCGGGGCACGGCCCGTGTTGTGATCGGGGTGTGGCTCGCCCAGTTCTTCATCTTCGATGCGCTCGCATGGCCCAGCTCTGCGATGCTGTTGTGGCTGTCGGTCGGCATCGCAGCCTCTCTCAGGAAGGTCCACCATGTTCGAGAAGATCCGTCAGATGATCGCGAACGAGAAGCTTCGCCACGGTCGGTGCTTGGGCTGCGACACGATCTTGCGCGATGACGCGCAGTCGGGGGTGTGCAGCGAGGAGTGCGCCGCCGACTACGCGTCGAGCAACATCGTCTAGAGCTTCGTGACCGTTCCGCACGCGAACCGGTAGGTTCCGCCGCCCGCGATGGAAATCATCGGGCGGAGTTGGGTGTCTGCCGCCAGCCGCGTGTAGGGCGGGGTTTCCAGGACGCCGGAGCGCGCCATGTTTCCGTGGATCGGATCGCCGGAGCCCCCTGATACGTGCGATAGCTCGGACGGGAAGATCCCTGACGGCACGTTGAACTCCGCAGCCAGATACTGGGTGCCCGAGGTGGCGACCGCCTGCAATCCGGTCGCCTCGAACTCGACGGCGAAGATTGCAGTCTCGCCGGTCGCGACGGCAGGGTCACCGTTGCGGGACAGTGAGAACGTGCCTCCGTCCGGAACCACGACCTGCAACCATTTGCCTGGGATTCCATCTGTCCGGTCGACGAGACCGGAGATGTACGACGCATTGGATGCTGTCCATCCGGACGGTGCTGTTCCTGCCGCCGCGCCTTGAAATAGCCCCTGCGAGCTGAGCAAGTTCGTGGGGTCGACGGCGTGAACGCGGGACACGCGAATCAGTGGTGGGACCAGCGAGCGAAGCGTGTCAGCCAGCAGCTTGCCTGCTGTGCACGCGCCGATTCCCCGGAAGTGCGTGTTGTCGTCCATTGCGTAACCGGCAATCCAGTTGTCTGCGACGGCCGGGTCCGCAAGAACGCCGAAGTAGTCGACGACGATGACGTCGGGTTGCAGGTACGGGAGCTGGCGAATCCATCCGTTCAGTCCCATCGCATGAGCTCGTGATGCGGTGGTGCGTGTGTTGCGAGGCGGAATGGTTCCAACAAGGACTCGTGCGCCGATCTCGCGGCACTTGTCGATCATGGCGAGGATGTTCGCCTGAGTCGTGGCGAGGGGCACTGCGACGGCGGTGTCTCCCGCGTCGTTGGTTCCGGCGAGGATATGTACCCAGGCGGGGGCGAATGCTTTCACGTCGGCGTCGAATCGGGCGAGGATCTGCGTGCTGGTCTCGCCGCCGACGCCCGCGTTCTTCAGCGTGCGTAGTCGGTGGCCGAGCATGATATTCGCCCACGGCCAGAACGAGCCGGGCCGTGTCGACAGCGACCCGTTCGAGCCGTTGGCGGTGTTTGAGTCCCCCCACCACACGATGGTGGAGTTCTTCCGTGAACGGTAGGTCAGGGCAGCGGTCTTCGGGGACAGTGCTGGTGCGTCGAGTACGCCCATGTCAGCTCACCACAATCGCGGGTACGGCGGTGGCTGCACCGGCAGCGTTCCGCGTGATGGTCGGTTGGGTGTAGGTCTTCGTGGCGGGCGAGCCGTAGGTGATGCGGTATCCGTCGACAGCACCGGGGAATGCGCTCGACAGAGTTTCGGCCGTGAAGGTGCCTGGCGTGCCGTCCGGCCAGACCACAGCGGCACTCGTCACTGCCTGATTCGCATCGCGTGTGATGGCCCCCGAGATCAGCAGATCCGGGTTCTTCGCGAGCCGCTCGAAGGGAACATAACGAGTGTCAGCTTCCACCTTGTCGATGACCTGACGCGGCACACGAATCGGACCGGTGTCGGCCCACACATGCCGGAACGCCGCCAGATCGTCGGTATCGCCACCGGGAAGATACGACTCCCAGAACGCGAACCGACCCGCGTAGTCGACGACCCGCTGATCCTGCACCGTACGGCGCGAGCCATCCGGCAGATCGAACGTCGCCGTCGTGCCGTCGAGCCACGCCTGCATCTCGTACTCGGTCCGAGCATCGGCCGCCAACGCCGTCGCGTAGGTGCCGTTCGCGAGAACGGTCTGTCCCACACCGTGCAGCCACACCGTGAACGCCCACGCGGTCCGCGTGCTGAAGAAATGGCAGGCCATGTCGACGGTGATATTGCTCGGATCGATCAGACCGGTCGCGATCGCGATGCACGCCGTACCTCCGGCCGTCCGATTCCCGGACCCCGGGATGAACATGAACCGGCCCCCGATGCGCGTGACATTCGCTCCCAGATCCGGGGACCGGGTGTACGAGGCGCGGACACCGGAGCCGAGCGAGGTCAGCGTTCCCGACGCCACCGACGGCGCGACACCGGCGAACGTCGTCTGCTCCCCCGAATCCAGCACCGGAGCTGCACCATACGCATTCGCGCGGTCACCGAAGTATCCGTACACCTTCGGGATGGCATCGTCGCGCCGAGCGAAGAACGGAGCCTTCGACTCTGCGTACTGAGCATCGGCCTCGTCCTGTGTGAGGGCAGACTCCACCTTCGTGCGCACCGCCGGGGCGAGCTTGGCCGCGTCGATCGAATCGTCCGCGACCTCCCCGCTACCCGCAGGCAACGGAACAGGAACACCGACCGGCACCTGACCGCCCGGAGATCCCGGGGCCTCGCGGTAGAACTGGATCCCGTCCTCGACGATCTCCACACCGGAGATCGAGAACCCGGCCGGACCCTGCACCACACCGGTACCGGAGCCCGGCACGTTCACCGGCTGCACCGTCGTCAGATTCACGACCGTCGGATTGCGCCCCGCCACCAATTCGGCATCGGGATCGTAGACCGGGAGCACGAACGCGAACTGCTTACGCACCACCTGCGCACCGTTGAGCCGTAGATCGAACGAGGCCTGCCACTTCCAGTTCGTCGGATTGGTCGCCTCGTTCGGGGCCAGCAGCATCACGTACGGCAACCCACGATGAGTCAGCCGACCGTTGACGTAGGAGCACGTGATCGGCTGCACCGACAGCCACTTCGGCATCGTCGGCACACGAATTCCGCCGGCCGACTCGGCGAGCATCGGTTCGAGCTTGACCGTCCCGGTCAGCGCCACATCATCGGGCAGATCGTCGGAGTCGAGGCCGTCCATGACGAGACCACCGATCCAATCCTCCACACGCCCGTACTCCAACACCGGTGACGTCATGCCGATCCTTCCTGAGCTTCGATAGCGAGCACGGCCCCCGACTCGGGTTCCGGTTCGGGGACGATCTGACCTTCGAGAACGGGACCGATCCCGGCATACGGTTCGGCCTCGGGCACCACGAACACCGGCTCGTACGCGGGCAGCGGTTCCACCCGGCCCGCGAACGAGATGTCCGGTACATCGGTTCGGGTGATCACCAACATCTCGCCATCTCGGTGCGCGGTGTACTCGCACCCTTCCTCGTCGGTGAACACAGCTCGCATACGACCTGCTCCTATTCGGGGTCGGGGAGGTCCTGGGCCAGGATGTATTCCCAGCCACCGGAATTGAGGAAATCGGAACGGCTCAATCCGAGTTCGGTGTAGCGGTACGCCGACCCACGCGGAATCGCGTTCGACGAGTCGGGATAGGTGAGAACCGTTGTCCACGTATCGGTCCCGGTGAGCTTGAATACCGTGAACACATTGCCCTCGGCGCGCAGTTTGAAGACGTCGCCGGAGTTGACGGTGAAGTCCTGCGACGTCAGCACACCACCACCGAGCCACGGCCGATACGCCAATGTCACACCCGTGGAACGGACTTCGACATCGACATAGCTGCGGACGCGGAGATACGCAGGCCGCGCGGTCGGCGTCCGGATCTGCCCGGACACCTCGTGATTGTCACGCGCCATCTTGGCCGTGACCCGATACCGACGTCGACCGTTGTCGATCAGGCCGCTCGGTAGCATGATCGCACCCGAGACCACCACGGCCGCCGCGCCCTCCTGACGTGAGAGCGTCGGCGGAATCGAGCCCGAGGAGAAGTCCTCGAAATAGACGACCCGCTCGGGCAACGGCAGATTCGTCGGCTGCCCGATCCCGATCCACAACAGCGCCGCCGCCGACGGGAACGTCAGCGATGTCGATGCGATGACCGACTGTTCGGTGATCACCGACGACGAGATGATCCGATTCGCGATCTGAGGCGGATACAGCAGGCCCTCACGCGATATCGGTGCGTTGTTGATCTTGCCGACCAGCTGGCGCTGCGTGTTCGCCGGGCCGGGCTGATGAACAGCCAGCCACACCGACTCGTTCGCCTCGAACACCAACTCGTTCGGCAGGTTGTAGATCTGCTCCCCCGGACCGGTGATCGCCGCGGACTGGTCCGGCGACACATGCTCGATCAACACCGACCCGTCGTCCGGATTCATTCGTCCGATCAGGATGTAGAGCGGGTTCGGTGACGACGCAGGAATGCTGCCCAACGCGTACACGACCGAGCCACGACCACCGGACCACTGAACCCGAACGAACCCCGCCTCGACCGAGTTCTGCGGCGGAAGATACACCGGGTCCGCTTTGGTCACCGCGAAGCTGTCGTTGTGCCCATGAGGGTCGAGCGTGGTGTCACCCGTGCGGGTGCCGGTAGTGCCGCGGACGTGATCGTGAGTGCTCCACCCCGAACCGGACGTATTCGACACGCCGCCGGACAGACCGTTGACATCCCGGTCACGCGAGATCTGGTGGAACGTGCACTCGTGGTTGGTCATGCAGTGGTGGTACGGGACGACCGGGAGGCCTTTCTGCACACCGATGATCGCGGCCTGTACTGCGTTGACCTGCTGCTGCTGAGCGGCACCGATCGCTGCCGCAGCTGCCTCGGCCGCCGACGTCGCGGCCGCGGTCGCATCCTCGACGACCGTGCCGATCGCTTCCTGCGCACCCTGCGCCGCCTCGAGCGCCGCACCGGCATCGGCCTTCGCGTCCTCGATCGCCGTGAACTCGCTCCCGCGGATCGCGAAACCGGTCAGGCCTGCCGAGAATTCCGGTGTGGCACCGAAGAACCCGGTCCACGTCATGCAGGAGAACATCGAGAACTTGTGGTTCCCGTCGACCGGGAAGCCCGACACGTCGTCGTGGACGATCAGCTCGACGCCATCGACCACCACCACGTAGCGGGCGTCCTTCATCCGCAGCTCCGGAGTGGACGAAAGGCTGTAGGACCGTTCGTCGTTGGACTTCCACTGCGATCGGGTCATCGAGTTGCCCGACCGCGTGAAGCGGCCGAGCTCGCAGTGCCCGCCCCAGAAGTCGACGTACACGCCCTCGGTGCCGGCCGCGTTGCACCGGCCGTAGATGCTGGTACGCGCGCGGGTCGCGATCTTCCCCGACTTCGGGAGCGGGTGCACGATCGCGATCACCGAGTAGTTCGGCGACGATGCCGCCTGCGGGCACAGCGCATACCGGGTGCCGTCGTCGACCAGATTGAACGGGGCCGACTGGTTGAGCTGCGCGGCCTGGTCGATGATCTCCAACGGCTGCCCGTCGCCGAACTGCTGCCACACCGGAATCACGCCAGGGTTCGGTGACCCGAGAGACGAGGCGTTGATGCGGTTGAAGTTGTCGGAGTACTCAGCTCCCGCCGCCATCCGACCCTCGAGCGTCTGCACCCGCGCCGCCAGTCCCGCCGTCAGAACCTGCGCGGTGTACTCGCGGTCCTGCGCGTCCGGGGTGTTCTCGAAACCCTGGTCCCCCGCCAACACCTGACCGAGAGCGCGGAGCGTCTCGGAGTTGCCGATCTGGATACCGGTGGGCTTGTCCTGATCGCGACCGTTGTAGCCGATGTCCGGATTGTTCGGAGCGAAGTACTCGGGCACAGGCCTACACCGGAACCGGAATCGGGCGGACCCGCAAGTAGGCGCGTTCCTTACGCGTCTCGAGACGTGTCTGAGCCGTCGTCTCGATCTTGCGCGCGATCAGGAAGATGTTCACCGCGGTGTTCTTCGGCACGATCGTCGACGACGACGTCGGCACCGAGATCGTCTCCTCCGCCGCGCGGGAGAGCACACGCGGTATCCACTGATTCTGGAATGCAGTGATCGCGATCGCCGGACCACGCGCGAGCAACGGCCCAGACACCGCACCGAGGCGGCACTCCAAGTCGATGCGCACGTTCGCGGTGGTGAAGAACTCGACCATGCCGTCGACCTCCGGCTCCCATGCGAACGGCTGCGCCGGCATCGGCATCGTGACGATCGAGAGGTACTCCCCCGCCCACCCGTTGCCCGAGTTCACAGCCAGCCAGTCCTCAGCCGAGCCTGCCTTCTTGTAGACGCCGGGCGATTGGAAGATCTTGCGGGGACCCCACTTACCGTCCGCCCGCTTCGCCAGCACATCACCGGTGACCGCCGCGGTGTCGTCGTCCTCGTAGTCCGTCGCGGCCTCGACCGCAGCAGCAGGGCCGGGGACTGTCGACGGCGCGCCGGTGTCGCCCTTACGCAGCACGAAGTCAGCTGCGTACGCGCCCGGTGAGATCTCCTCGAATTCGACCGATCCGTTGCCCTCGGTCGTCGAGGTCACCGACCGCACCGTCAACGTCGGGACTGCGCCGGTGTCGCCCTTGTCGCCGAGGTAGTTGGTGAGTGTGTCGAACTTGACCGGTCCGCCCGGGTATTCCTCGACGACCATCTTCACGTCGCGGGACCCGTCGACACGCCAGCCGTGACCGATCCACTCCGGCGACAGGGTGCCGATCGCTGGGATGTCGGCCGGGATCTGTGCGCGGTGGATCTGCACCGGGGTGCCGTCACGGCCGGCGTCGCCGGGGTCGCCCTTGTAGGCGAGGACGTCGACGTCCATTTCGCCGCCCTCGATCTCGGCGAGACCGCGGCCCGTCGTGCGGATGTCCCACTGATCGTGGAGTCGCAGCTTCAGGGTCATCGGCAACTCAAAGTTGAAGCCAGCCATCGGGGACCTTTCTGGTGCACAGGAGACGGCACCGACACGTCGGCACCGGATTGAAAGCAGGAGTGGCTGACGTCAGCTCGTGGTCTGCCAGCGCTGGATCTCGCGGTGCCGCGCCAACGCCGCCGGCTGATCCATCGTCTGATCGATCAGCTGCAGAACGAGGTCCGAGAACGCGTCGCACTTGCGGTTACACAGCGCGAGCTCGGCCCGCACCGTAGCGAGTTGGTCGTCGGCGAACTTCACCGATCCCGCGTAGATGCCCTGCACGATCTGGTTCGTGTCCGCCGCATTGCGACGACGATCCTTCAGCCAGGACACCACCGAGGTGATCGCCGCGGCGAGTCCACCCGTGATGACGAGCTGGATCAGGGTTGCAAGGGTCATCGCCGCCTCTTCATCTGCGCAGACACTTCGCGCAACGTTTGGGTGATCTCGACGACCCTGAACCCGCAATAGATGCCGAAGCCGATCACCAACCACACCCCCGACGACGTCGGCGGGCCCGAGTTGTAATCGACGACGGACAGGACATAGACCAGACTCGACACGAACACCAGCACCGCGCCGAGCCGTTCGAGGTACAGCGAGATGGAGTAGTTCGAGCGGCCGACGGTGAGCGAGGCCGTGATCGCGCCGCCCCCGATCAGCTGCATCCACATGTATGCGACGTCCGTCCACTCGGGAGACTGCGTGGCCGTGACCGACCCCGGCACCTTTCCCGTGACCAGTTGGACCACACCGGAAATGGTGAGTGCCATAGCGAGGATGCGATACAACGGCCAAGACCCGGATACAACCCGGCGTCCACCGAGAACGAACGCCATCACGCGTTTCGATACCGCACCCACGCGCCCGCTCATCGCGACACCGCCGGGATCCGGACGGTCACGCGGAGCACCATCAGCACGCACAGCAACGTGTAGACGAGGACACCTGGCGCACCGAACGGATTGCCCGAGTTCACGACGTCGAACAGGAACGAGATCGCGAAGAACAGGAACCACAGGATCATCACTGCCGCGCCCGCCACCACAACCCGGTGACGGCTCGCAAGCTGCCCGGTCACCACGAGGACGCCGGCCACGATAGCCACGACGCCCCAGGATTGCGGTGCGTACGGGACAGTGAGCGCGGTCCCGTAGACGTGCGAGGGCCCGCTCCACAGCGCAGCACCGAAAGTGAACGTCAACGTGCCGTACCCGATTGCCAGAGCTCCCAGGACCACGGTCACCGATCGCGCGAAGAACAGCAGATCGGAGACCAACCGAGTGGTCACGAGACCTTCGGTGGTTTGATCCCGAACTTGTTCTGTACGTAGGCAATCCCGGACGCGAGCGCGGCCGAACCCGCCAGTGCACCGACAACCTTCCAGTCGTCCCAGGAGAAGATGTCAAAACTTCCCTGGGCGATGACCTGCACGACCGCATTGCCCGCCGCGACGAGCACCACGGCGAGCAGACCCTGGACCAGGGTGCGCAGCGCACGCGAGCGCGCCTGAGACTTGATCCATCCCACCGGGTCGAAGTCCCCATCCTCGGTGATCACCGGACCGCCCATCGGCAGTCCACCGAGATCGAACAGCGAGTCGAGCTTCGCGCGGCCCTCGGCCTCGATTCGCTCGAATGTTTCGTCGAGACGCGCACGGGCATCTGCGCCGGCCGCTTCGAGCTGTGCCACCGCACCCGCGAACGTGGCCGATACCTGCTCGACGACACGTTCGGTGATCAGATCGACCACATTTCTGTCGGCCATCACTTTCCCTTTTCGTACTCGTACGGTGCAGGATTCTCGACTTTCAGTGCGGACAGAACCGCATCGAGTTTCAGCTCGACGCGCTTGAGCTGTTCGACCTCGAAGTTGCCGATCTGAATCACACGGCCGACGCCATCGACGAGGCTTCGCTTCTTCTGGGTGTGGTCGCCTAGTTGCTCCCAGCCGCGCCGTTGTCCGTCGACTTCCTTGCGTCCCAGCAACTGCTCTTCGATGTTCTCCGCTGCACCTGCCATGTCATCCTCCTGGGGTAGGAGCGCATCACCGAGTTTCAGTGCGCGCGTGTAGCGGGACTGCCTGTCCGGCATCCCGTTCGGTGTTTGGACCCAGCCGTTCACGCATCGTGAGACTGAGAGAATGTCGCCCGCATCCGCGAAAGCGTTGATCTCACCGCGGCGCGGCCCACCGTTGAGCCAGTACCACGACGCTGCGAGGAATCCCCATCGCGGTTCCTCGACGAGCTCGGGGCGGTTGACGAACAGCTCGGAGTCGGTGACGTATCCGGCGGCCTTGCACCATTCGCCGAATCGCCGGTAGTTCCCCTGCCACGTGAGCTGAATCGGTCCGCGGCCGCGGTACCTGGTGCGATCCCACGTCCACGTCGGGTTCGTCTCCTCGATCTCTGCCATGTAGCGCAAGCCCGATGACTCGTGGCCGATCTGGCTACACCACGCCGCAGCCCGGAGGACGGTGTCGATCTGCGCGGCGCGCATCGCTTCCTCGAAATGCGGCAGGTACGCGGCGATGGTGGCGTCGGAAACGTAGGTCTCCTGCATCGCCGCCCGGAGCGTCTGAGCATCCATCAGCAGGGCTCCCATCGTCCGTTAGTGAGGAAGCCGTGGAATCCGCAGTCGCACAGGATGGACGCGCGGATCGTCAACCGATCCGGTGTATGCCTGTTGGTGTAGTCCCAGTTCTCGTTTGTCCGCCCATTGGGGCCGGGATGCGGGCCGCGAGGCGTAGCCAGCTCGTTCGCACATGGATGCCAGAACCAGATGCCATCGAGTTGCGTGCAAGCCTCGTCGCGGTAATAGGGCGTGTAGTGCATCCCGTGTCCGGCGTCGTACTTACCGCCGTCGTCGAGGGTGCTGCCCTCGGGCAGATAGGCGCTCATCGGCGTGGGCCCATAAACTGCTCTTCGATCCGAGCCCACGCCGCATCATCCTCGGGGGCAACAGGTGCGACGTTCGGTGTGGCCGTGTACCCCTTACCCGCGATGCACGACGCCAACTGATCGACCGACATCCAATACTGGTACGGCCGGAAGCCCGAGTCGGCGACGAACACCTCGCGGGTATCGGCATTGAAACCGACAACCGTGAAGTAGTGGTAGACCGTCCCCCCGCCGTACGCGGGCTTCTCGCCGCGAGTACCGCGCGGGTAGTTCGACGGCGGCACAACGACGTTAACGACCACCGCGTAACCACCGAGGATCGACGACCGTATGTCCGACCACAGCAACTCGCGCTGTACAGGTGTCGCATCGTTGCCGGGGATCTGCCGAGTGACGTAGTCGGCGTCGACGTTCCGGTTCAGCAGGTCGGTGATCAGCCCGATGTGGTTCGTGCCGTTACGGGTAGTCCCCAATTGACGAGCGAGATCCGTTTCCGTCGACCCGATCCCCCGCACATCGAGTGCTACCTGCGTGGACGCGGGGCCGCACCAGTAGCCGGTCTCCTGCGGAATGATCGAGACATTATGGGGCAGAACAATGTCCGGCATAGTGCGTGCTCCTAGTTCGTTGCGAGGGTCATGGCGTTGAACATCGAGAACAGGCGTTTGAACCGTTCCTGGTTGCGCTGCTGCGGAGACTTCTCCGGCTCGTCGTCACCGATCACCGAGTCGACCAGAACGCGGTCCTCGCGGGTGTCGACGACCTCGATCGACTCCACCCGGTCGGTGAACATCTCGCCCTCGTCCTCCCACCCGACGAGATGCCCGATATCGAAGTCACGGAACGCTGCGTGCGGGGCCCAATCGATGATCGAGACCTTGCCGCGCCGCTTTCCGGCGATGTCGAAGATTCCCTGATCGGCGCGTTGCTTGGAGGAGAACGTGTATCCGGCCGAGCCGCCGTTGACGAACTTCTCCGGACGAGCCAGCGGGCCGAGCTCGCGCTTGGCCTTGTAGTTCGTGGCTTTCATGAACGCGAGAAACACGTCGTCGAGGATCGTCGACAGGGCACCGGCGACCGCGCCGATGATCCCGCCCAGCCCGCCGATCGGAATCGACAACGCTGTCAGAGCCGCGGTGGCCAACGCGATGATCCCCTGCTCGATTGCGAGCTGGAGCAACTTGTTCAGCCAGGTGGGTGATTTTCCGCCCACGATGACCGAATATGCCTGGGGGTGAGTCACTTCCAACGTGGCGTCGATGATGCCCGGCGAGTCCTCCGTCCAGATGCACGACGGGATTTCGGTCTGCTTGAGGTGCTTCGAGATCTGCTCGGCCAAGCCCGGGAGGAAGCCGCCGATCAACGAGTCGACACCGTCGGCGATCATCTGGGCGATGGTGTTCGCCAGACCGTCGAGCGGTGCGACACCGGTGTTGATGCCGCCGGACTTCGGTCGATCGACCACCCGCATCCACACCTGCGAGGACAGCAGTGTCACCCGATCGGAGGGCTGCTTGTCGCGACCCTTGATGAAGAAGCCCATCTCGATCATGACGTCCGAGTCCTTGAGGACCGGATCGAACAGTTCCTCGAGCGAGACCATGCGGGCCTGCATCGTCGTCCACTCCGAGCGGTCGGAGAAGAAGTCGTACGGCAGCATGGTGACCGGGCATTGTCCGGTGCGGAAGCGAAGTCGGAAGAAGTTGCGTTCCGAGTACCAGTGAATGCCGCCCTTGAGGGGTCCGACGAACAGGTCCTCCGGCGGGAACTGGACCTCCTCGAACCCGGGGATCGGCATCGGGTAGGCGAAGATGCACGAGAGGAAGATCTTCGAGTCCACCAGGGTGACGGTGATCGTCTTGTTTCCCTTGATGCCCTTGCGGACTGCGGTGTCGACGAATCCGTCGTAGTGCTCGTCGTTGTAGGTGATCCGCACGGGGATGACGGTGGTGTCCGCCTTCATCAGCAGATCAGCGAACTCGGTCGACCCCGGCAACAGCAGCTTCGCCGGACCCACGCCGCGGCGCTGCTTCTTGAATCGTGCCTCGCCGTAGTCGGTGACCATCCCCAACGGCACCAACTGCGGGGTGAAGACCTCCACACTGAACTCGGCCGCCGACCCGCGACGCGGCGGCTCGTCGAGCAACTCACGCCATGCCGCGGCCGACCACGAATCGAGAGGAACGTTGACGGGGTCCATCACCGGTGCGGTCAAAACGGCCTCCGTGATTTCGGTTCGATCGTGAACACCGCCGACGACGCGGCATTGCCACCGATGCACTTGAGACGCGACATGTCCATCCGCCGACGACCCGGTATCGCGTTGTCCTTGAGGAAGCGCTGACCGCCCATGTCGCCGTAGAAGTTGTTGCGCATGTTGGACTTCGGGCGCACCGACATGTCGGTGTGAATGACCACCACCTCGCCGGGCTTCAGGTTCGGTGTGGTCACCACCTTGTCGCTCACACCGTCCGGGAGCTGAAAGACACCCGGTCCCTTGATGGTGATCACCGGCATTGCCTTGCGGTCACCGGAATTGTAGAGCGACTTCTTTGTCACCGGTTGACCGTTCGCCCACGCGAACTCCTCCGGCAGGCCCAACCACCACGACTTCTCGACCACGACCGGGATCAGATACGGCTGGAAGCCCTCGAATACCGGGTCGACCTCGTGCTCGACCGACGGCATGGCGTCGAGACGGAAGTCGCAATATTTCACTCCACGAGGGGAATTGACGTAGAGCCGGGACTGGAACTCGTACCAGATGTCGGACCAGAAACCATCCTCGACCTTGTGGATGTGCGAGCCGTGGATCTTGTGGACGTGCACCGGGATCTTGAAACGCCGCGGCTCGATCACCGCACCCAGCCAGATCGCTCCGTCGCCGCGGGCGGTCTCGAACCATTGGTGCTTGGCTTCCGGTTCGACGTAATCGGCCCAGCCACCGGCGAGCACCACCCCGCCGGACTGACGTCCGACGAGGTGGTGTTCGGACAGATACCAGGCCCGTTCCGGAAGATCGGCTGCTGCGCCGGGCCCTGCGATCACCACATTGGCGGTGCCCTCCGGAAAGAACGTCACGACTCCCCTAACCGAACACTGTTCGAGCGCCACTCGTCTTCGTGGCGCGCCTGACGGATACCGCGTTCCACCTCGTGACGGTCGAATCCGTTGTTGTTCACCGTGATCGGTCGAGCCTCCCGACGTTCCGGAGCGGACCGCTGCGGTGCCATCCGCTCCGCACGTGCCAACGCCAACTCCTGCGCCACCGACGTGCGCATCGAACCGGTCAACACTTCCTCGGTCTGACCCGACAGATTCAGACCGAGCTCACCGTGCTTCCACAGACCACCGGTGTCGAACAACTTCGGCGTCGGCGTCACCATCCCCTTCGCCAACAGTTCGATCCAGTCCGGAGTGCCCGGAGTGGCCGGCAACTGATTGGCGAGTTCGCCTTCGGTCGCAGGCTTGGCAGTGTCGAGCAACCTGGCGTTGTCCTCCAGATGCTGCTTCTGCATCTCCGCCAGACCCGACACCAAGGCCACACCGGCCTTCGCGAGCGGGCCCATGTTGTCGGCCTCGTAGTAGCCGAGGACATCCGCGATGTTCTCGGTCACGAAATCGCCGACGATCCCGCCGAGCGCCGACGACCACTGATCGGCCGTCGTCAACGCACCCGTGCCCGATCCCGAAGCACCACTGACGGATTGATTGGCAGCCGAGTTCCGTGCACGCTGCAGCGCACGGTCGGCAGCGGCCTTCTCCTCCGGAGTCGACTCCGGATCGGCGTAGACCTCGTTGCGGCGAGCGTTGGCCTCGACGACCGCAGCCTGAGCGTCCTGCGCCGACAACTCCTCGTCGGACAGATTGGTCGTCAGGTCCGGAGCCTGCGGAGCCGGAGGCTCATTCAACCCGCGAGCCGCCGCGTCCTTCTTCGCCTCGAGATCCTTGACCTTCTGCTTCGCCCGCTCGACCTTCGACCGAGCCTGGTCCTTGTCGGCGTCGGACTTCTTCGGATTGCCCAGCGCCGCCGCGAGATCCTCCTCGGCCTGCCTGATCGCGATGCGAGCCGAATCGAGGGCCAGCTCGTCCTTCTCCGCCCACGTCGCCTTCTTCGATCGCGAACCACCGGACGTGCTGTACGCGCTCGCAGAATCCAGACCGCCGATCCCCGCGGTACCCGGCGCACCGGACGTCGCCGGATCGTACGGAGGAGCGAATAGTTCCCACGGTAGGTAGTACTGGTTGGTGAACTGCGCATCGAACGCGCCCGCAGCACCGCCACCCATCTGCATGTTTCCGTTCGCGCCACCGGACTCGAAGTTGACGCCGTCGATCGTGGCCGCCATGTGCTCCTCGTTGGTGCCCACGACGAACGGGCCCGTCGTACCCGGCACCAAACCCGGCCATTCGCCGGCCAGCAACGAATACGTCGTGCCCAAACGGCCCGACTCGCCCTGCCCCATCGCGGCCTTCTGCAGGATCGCAACCCAGCCCGAGCAGTCCGCCGCCGACACCGACGCGGCACCCCAGCCGTACGGGTTACCGTTGCCGCGCCGACCGAGATCGAACACCCGATCCAGTGCCCCACCCTCAGCGAATCCCGGCAGAGCGAGGTTCCCATTGAGCAGGTCCTCCATCGGCAGAGCATTGGTGTCGAGCATCTGCCGGAACCGGTAGACGTTCTCCTGCCCGCCCATCGCCTGCACGTCACCGGCGTCGAGGACATGCTCGCCCGTCGAGCCACGCCACGCACCGAACCCGGGCGTGTACATGAGCATCGAATCCGACGTCGACGTCCCCGGACCGACCAACGCGCCACCGGTCGCACGACCGGGCAGTTGCGACACCAGGTCGGCGTACGCAGCATCGGACATACCGAACTGCCGCTGCGCACGCCGTTCCTCGACAGTGAACGTCACCACCGCAGTGCGCGGCCGCGTGGCGTTGTCCGCCTGCTCGTTGATCGCACGGATCGCATCGAGGGCCTGCTGGTTCGGCGCGGTGATCCGAACGATGCCGGGCCTGCCGTTGATGTCGGACTCGATGGTTCCACCGACGTCGAGAATCTTGCGCTTCGCGTCGTCGGTGAGCGCATCGATTGGAATGTCGACCGGTTGCCCCACCGCGCCGAGCAGACCGCTGAGAATGGCGATCTGCTGCTCGACGGTGTCCGCGCCTCGCAGGCTTGCGAGCAGTTCGATGTTCTTCGGGATCAGGCCCTCGGCCTCGATCATGCGCTGCAGGTCCTGGACCGCGACGCCGGTCGAGATCGACAACTGTTGCAGCTGAGCATCGTTCGACGCCCAGATCGGCCCCATATCGGCACCGGCTTCGGCAGCGGTGATCGTCGCGTCTTTGATCGCCAGCAACGAATCCCGCAGACGCGAACCATTGGACGACGCCGTGTTGACGGCACCGCCCTGCCCGATCAGTTCAGCGCCCCACCCCTGCGCTGCATCCCAGACGTCCTTCGTGGCCTCGGCTGTAGCCCGAACCTGATCGTTGTACGTCTGCAGCGCATCCGAGAGGGGGATCGGTTTGCCCGACAACACATCCAGCGCGGTCTTCATCGCGTTGATGCGGTCCGTTGCCGACGATGACTCGTCTGACAACACCTTCACCGCATCGCGGAGATCGAAGAAGCCCGGTGTGGTGTTCTGAGCAGTCTCGCGAGCTTTGACGAATTCCTCACGGAGAGGCTGCAATACGGCCAGCGCTTCCGATCCACCGTCGTCGATACCGCGGAGGCTGTTGGCGATCGCGTTGTACTCTGCGTCGGAACCCGAGAGTGCCGCAGCGACTTCCTGGTTGGTCTTACCGAGGTTCCGGAATCCGGACTCGGTCTTCGCTCCCTGCTCGGCCAGGTCCTCCTGCGCACGCATTGCGTCGGTGCCGGCCTCGGCGACACCGGAGAACCAGCCCTTGATGTCACTACCGGCAGCAGCGAAGATCCCGAACGCGCCCGGCCCGTTCTCCGCCAGCGTGTTGGCCTTCTCGCGAACCGAATCGATCTGCATGCCAACGGCACCCAGAACGTTGTCCGACACCGCGCCCTGCGACTCCTGGAAGGCCTTCGCCACATCGCGTTGCGCGGCAGCCACATCGGCCGACGACTTGTCGATCGACTCCTGCTGCGCATCGAGAGCCGCGTACTCGGACGAGATCTTCCCGACGGCGAACGTCGCGGCCATGATCCCGACCATCCACGGACCACCGAGGACACCGATCGCACCCTTGGCTGCGGACGTCATGCCGCGCAGGCCAGCGACAGCGGAGCCGCCGATCACGCCACCGAACTGAGCCGCACGAGCCGCACCGTTGCGTAGCGCCGACGTCAGCGCGCCGGACTGGCCGGCGGCCGCGCGCTGCTGGTTCGCGAACTCGCGGGTGCGAGCAGTGACACCGCGGTAACCCTCGGCCATGTTCCGGATCGCGGGCGAGCGGCGTTCCAACGTGGCGAGGCCGGCCGCCAGTTCGGAGAGCGGCTCCGCGTTCTCCTCGAGTGCGCCCGCGAGATCCTCTGCATCACCGGTCAGGGCAGAGATCGGGTTCGCGGTGTCGGTATCCGAGATCCCGGACAGCGCCTGCTCCATCTGCAGGTCGCCCATCTCACGGCGAAAGTCCGAGATCGAGTCGCGCCAGCCGCCGATCCGCTCACCGATCGAGTCGTCGAGACCGGAGATCTTCAGCGCACCCAGACCGACGGCCACAGCCTGAACCGGCCCGGGCAGTTCGGTGAACGCACTCACCAGATCGCCGACGAACCCCGCCACTGGGGCCATCGCCTGGCCTGCGGATTCCAGACCGCTGATCAGGCCAGGGGTGGTGTTCGTGACGAACTCGGCACCCTTGGTGATCAGACCCTCGAGCGGACCGTCCACCAGGTCGTACACACCCAGTGCGAGAGTCTCGGCGGCATTGCCCGCGGACGCCATCGCACCCGGTAGACCCTTCGTCTTCGCAGCCGCGACCTCCGCCGCCGCACCCTGCCGCTCGACCGCGGTACGCATGCTGTCGTACCCGGCCTGCCCCTGCTCGGCAGCGACACCGGCCAGACGCATCGCGTCCGAACCGAACAGCGTTGCGGTCGCCGCCTGATACAGCTCCGGCGACATCGACGCAGCAGCCTCGTCGAGCTGACGGAACAACTCCGACATACCGACGAACTGTCCCTGCGCGTTGTAGACGGTGAGACCGAGATCCTCGATCGCGCCCTGCGCCGGGTTCGACTGATCGGTCAGTGCCAACAGGGTCGACTTCAGCAAGGTGCCTGCGTCGGAGCCCTGGATACCCGCGTTCGCCAGGACGCCGAGGGTGGCCGCGGTGTCCTCGATCGACATGCCGAACTGGTTGGCCACCGCTCCCGACTGTGCCAGACCCATTGCGACGTCTGTGATCTCGGCCGACGAGGCGTTCGCCGAGTTCGCCAGTACGTCCGATACCGTGGCCGCGTAGTCGGCGTTGAGACCGAACGATTGCAGCGCCTGCGACTGAATCGTCGCGGCCGACGCGGCATCGATCTGCGCGGCCGCCGCCAACTGCAGCGTGCCCTTCGCGGCATCCATGGACTGCTGAACCGAGAACCCACCCTTGGCGAGCTCGGTCATCGCCGCTGCAGCATCCGACGCCGACGTTCCCGGCAGGGAGATGTCGTTGCCGAGTGCCTTCGCGCGATCGCCCGCGGCAGACATCTGGGACTCGGTCGCCCGCGTCACCGCCTGCAGGGTGTTCATCGTGGTCGTGTAGTCGTTGCCGATGTCGATGACTTCTTTGACACCGGCCGCGACGGCCGCGCCACCGATGGCCAACCCCATCGCGCTACCGAACGCCTTCGCCTGAGTCATCGCAGGCGCGAGTTCACGCTGCAGATCGCCCGGTGCGTTGCGTGCGTTGACTGCAACTTCGACGTCTATCCGACCACCGGGCACGAGATCACCTCTTTCGCATTCTCAGAACTTCGGCCAAGGTGAGCTTTCGATCGGACTGCGGAGCCGAATACCGTTGCACCGCTTCGGTGTACTGCTTGATGTAGATCTCTTGCAGCTCCTGACGACGGAGAGCGATCGGAGCAATCAGCGGATGCGGTGACGGCTTGATTCCGCGGCGCTTCCGATCGGCCGCGGCCGCTTTGACCTCGGGATCGTTCGGGTCCGTGGTCCACTGCGAGTACAGCGAATCGAGCTCGAAGTTGTCGCGGTCGAGGAGCATTGCGATGTTCTCGTCCGTGCGACCCTGCTGATCGTCCCGTGCGAGTGCGTATTCGACCAGCGCGGCGAGGTCCGCGCAGAGCATCGATTCCATGGCCTCGCGGAGATCGAGGTGGCAGTGCGCCCGCACCGCGGCGAGTGCTGCGTCCCAACCTTCCTCATCGTCGAGGGTGGCTAGGACGCCAAGAATTTCCCCGACAGACTCATCAGGCCGGCGATCTTGTAGATCGTGGCGAACAGCTTGTCCGACTCCGGCATCGACAGCACACCGAGGTCCTTCCACAGCTGCTTCGGGTCGCCCTCCGTGAGAACGACGCCGAGGATCTGGTCCGCGACATCCTCGCCCGTCGTACGCATCAGCTTGAAGAACTTGCGCACGGTCTTGGCCGAGTACCGTCGCCCGATCATGTACTCGACACCGTCGAACACGATCGGCACCGGGCGGTAGTCGTTCCACTCGATCGGCAACTTGACCGGCGGACCGCCGACCGCGAGGACCGATTCGAGGTCGAACGGTTCCCGACGTTCTTCCGTGTCGTGGGTGGTGTCCTCTTCGGGCTGAGGCGGAGCCCCCGCCTCGTCGGTGTCGACGGGGCGGGGGTCCTTGTTCTTGCTCTTGTTCTCTGGCATGTGAATTCGAGTTCCTTACCTTACCTAGCCGGGTGGGATGTGGAATCAGGGAGCGAGCGGGTTGGCGTCGCCGCCCTCACGGACCTCGTTCAGCGCGATCAGCTCGAACTCCCAACCGTCGAGGTCCTCGCCCTTGAACGAGCGCGGGGGCGGGGTGCCGAGGCGGGTACGTTCGCAGTAGAACCACGCGTTGGCGGTGATGTCACGGCAAACTGCGAGCACGGCGAATTCCTCGCCGTTGCCCTTCTTGTACTCGTAGTTGCCGGTGCTGAGCTCGATGACCTCGCCACCCTCGAGCATCGTCAGGAACGTGGCCTTCGAGCGGTCCGTCGCCTTGAACTTCAGCGTGTCGTCGCGGGGCGAGGACGTCACACCGTAGGCGGACTTGCGGAAGTTCATCACTCGGTGCTTCTTGATGTCCTGCGAGGGCGTCATATCGAAGCCCATCTGGAGACCACCGAACGGATCCCATGCCACGCCGGGCGCTGTGCCGGTGACTGGGTTGTCGGCGAACGGATTCGCGGGGAGCAGGGTACCGGCGGGTGCCCGGTAGAAGTCGCAGTCGAGGTAGACGACTGCAAGGTTCGGATCGGCGTGGTTGCTCACGGGTGATTCCTTTCAGCGTTTCGGCCCACGTCCGTGAGCTCGATGTTTGGGTCCGGCCCGGGGCGCATGCCAGTACACCCCGGACCGGAGTTCACGCCCACCAGAAAGTGGGGTGTTCTCGGACGGTGACGGTCAATTCGACGCGCACCGTCTGGCGGTAGAGCGGCATGTTCTCACCGCGGGACTTGTCGATCTGGGGGCCGATACCGGGACCGTCCACCCATCGGCCGTTCCACGAGCAATTCCGGAACTGCCGGGCGGTCGTGTGACCAATGATCTCCCCACACAGACCAGCGAGATCCCATGCAACTTCCTCGGGATCAGCGTTGATCGGGTACGGCTCGGCCCGAAGAATGGCCGGCGGCGGAGCGAACACGTCGATCTGTACGAACGGCTTTCGCAGCATCGGGTCATCACCCCGATTGCCAGCGCCGCGGATCACGATGAACGGCCGGACGATGTCCTCGGGAATGTCACGAGTGGTGATCAAGCTCAGAGGAACATGTTCGGTGAGATCGCCGTCCGCCTGCAGCGCTTCACGAACGGCACCGGGAGCGAACGGGATTCGCACCTTCGGCGTCATCGCGGAGTCCAGCCGGAGTACTTACCGTGCGCGCGAGCCGCATCGGTCATCACCGCCGCCGGCGGAGTATCGAGAGTGCCGTACTCGATGTAGCTGGCGTCGTCGGCCGCGTTCACCGCGAACACCCGCCTACCCTCGTACTCCACCAGGAACTCCGACTGGAAGTAGCCGGTGTCGACCGGGGCAGCTGCGCGCGCCTCGTCGACGATCTCCGTCGCGATTGCGATGCGACCCTCGATCGTTGTCGCAGTGACCTGCTCGCGTACCTGCCCCGGAAAGATGGTCAGGCGAGCAGACATCAGGACGACTTGGGCGCGGCGGCCTTCGGCGGACCGGCAGGCCGACCACCCGGTGTCGAGGTCAGCTCGGCGGGAGCCGCGGGAACGGGTGCGTCGGTCTTGGCGACGTCGGCGTCCCCGCCCTGGTCTGCGTCGGCGTCGGGCTCGGCGGCCGCAGCAGTCTTGCTCTCCTTCAGCTTTTCCTCGGCCAGGTGCGCCTTGTGAGCGAACGTGCCCTCGGCGGCGTGGTGCTTGCGCCCCTCGTCGTCGGTCCACTCGATGATCGGCTGAGCGGACGGCTCGGTGTTTTCGGTATCGGCCATGGTGGTCAATCTCCTTCGTAAGTGGGGGCGACCGGACCGGGACAGGTCAGGTCATTGCCTTCTGTTCATCGGAAAGCTGTTCACGCAGAACCCATTCGCGGGTCCGCATGTCGAGGAACCACCCGGCCTGTGCGTTGAGCACTGCCTGCGCGAGTGACGCGTAATAGTTCGGGTCGGTCCTGAAGTTGAAATGCCAATCGGCCGCACCGAACGCCAGACCGTCGAGATCCTTGGCCAACTGCGTCACCACGAAATGCGACGTGGTCGGGTAGGGCGGTTGCGGTTTCGGCTGCTGCGATTCGGTCTGATCCATTGCGGATCACTGCCTTTCGGTTACGGCGAAGACCTGTAGTTCGACGTCATGTCCGAGGCGTGCACGACGATCGCCACGATGTACTCCACCCGGCCGCCTTCGGTGGGCCTGCGTTCCTTCGGTCGGCCGCGGACGTGGACGATGTCCCCGACCGAAATCAACCCACCGACACCTTCGTTCGAACCGTGGACTCTGCGGTCACCGTCGAATCGGAGTTGGTCGCGGTCACTGAGACCGCCTGGTAGATACGGATCGAGTTGCAGGACAAGCTCGCTGAGCGTTCGGTCCCCGGCCAGTTCGGTCTGCTTGGTGTCCAGAAACCGCTGTTGCAGCAGTCCCGTCCACGGTTGGTACGTCGGGGCAACGGGAACGAGGTTGCCGGTGCTCTCGTCGACCTCCGGTGGATTCGGTCGCACGATCGACCAACGCTGTGGGTAGCGGGCCATCAGCGTGGCCCGGGCGTGATCGTGAACGCCTCCCGCGACGATCCGGACGGCTGATTCGGGGTGAGATCGTCGATCTCGTCGGTGGTGAAGTACACCAGAGACGACGATCCGGCATCCCCGTCGGAGTACTCGGTCGATTCCTCGAGGTACTGCTTGTTCCTTACTCCGAACCCGCGCCGCCACAGCAGCAGCGCGCGGTGCACGGCCACGACCATGGTGCCGATCATGAGATCGCGGTCGACGGTGCCGTTCGCGAGACCGTCGTCGAGATCGAGGCCGGACGCCCGGATAACCCCGCGGCGGGCCTTCCCCGAGGCGAATCTGATGAGGAACAGCAGTTGCTGTTGTTCCTCGGTGTCCGCCTCGGGGAACGGCTCCATCGTGCCGTCACGCATGTCCTGCACGGTGATCAGAGGTTCCGTGCTGGGCATGATTCACTCCTCCGAATCGTCACCCGCGCCGGCGTCGTCAGCACCGCCGGTGTTCCCGGTCTCGGCGGCGAACGCCTCACCCGGCGCAGGCTTGGGAGCCTGTCCGCCGTCGCCCGCGGGTGCCTCCGTCTTGGGAGTCTCCGGAGTGACCGTCTTGGCCACCGCCGGCTTGGCGGCGGTCTTGCGTGGTGATGCCGGTGCCTTCGCCGGTTCGGGCGCTTCGGCCCACACGCCCGGATTCGTGATCGACTTGACTGCCCATGCGGGTACGTCGTCGTCCGGGCCGAAAGCGTGGATGTCACCGTTCTTGTCCGCGACGTGCACGAACACAGCCAGGCGCGCCATCAGAACGCGTCCACTGTCATGAGGCGACGGGCGTTCGAGAGGATCGGCTGCCCGCATGCATCGACCCAGGTGAATCGCCGGGTCGGCGGTCCGTCGACCTTGACGACCTTGGCGACGATGCCCTGCGGGTCGGTCTCGACGCGATCGATCTCGCCCGAGTCGGCCATCTCCAACGCGGTTGCCGTCAGGCCGAACGCGGTGAACCCGAGGTCCTCGAGATTCGGAGGCAGGATCGTCAGACGATCCTCGGCCATGACGCGGGTCGAGACGCCGTCGACGTCGAGGACGTTGTCGTACGGCGCGAGCGGCGTCGGCAGACCTTCCGAGCTGAACAGGTTGATCAGGTCGGCCGTGGTGACGTGAGTGCGACCCTGAGTCGCGCCGAACACCGCGTCGATGATCTCCTTGTTGCGCTGCAGGAGCCGCATCTGCTTGAGCGAGGGCAGGAACGAGCCCGGCAGGAAACCGTTCGTTGCGTTGTAGACGTCGCACCACGACTGGAGGTCGGTGAGCGGTGTCGCTGCAGTCAGATTCGTCCACGGTGTTGCCGGAGCAACGCTGTGGTTCGCGGGCAGCCCGTAGTCGGCCTCGTTGATGAAGCCGTTCTCGTCGATGTTCAAGATGCCATCGGTGAGCACGTCGCCCCACGCGAGCTCGATCCGGTTGTAGATCTCGTTCGTGAGATTCTCGCCGTCGTTGTAGATCGCGCGCTCGAGGACCGCCTTGTTGGTTCCCTGCGTCCGCGCGAACTCCTGCTGCAGGCGCTCGTACTCGCCGATCGCAGGAGACGAGCTCGACAGCGGCGCAAGCGGAACGCGCTTCTCCGAACCGGTGTCGCGGCTCGACACGTGGATACGCCCGTCGTAGCTGCGGTACTTCGCCGTCCGGTTGGTCTTGACGATCTCGAGGAAGTCGACGGTGTTGCTGTCGAGAATCTTCGGAGTGCCGAACAACTCGGTCAGGCGGTTGTTGCGAGGCTTGGGTACCTCACGAACGAACGTGGTGAGTGCGTCGGGTGGAACCGGCGCATCGAGAAACTGTGCCATGAGCTGAATGTCCTTTCGAGACAGAGAAGGTCAGTCGGTCCGGATCAGGACGCGAAGTGGATCAGTCGCAAGTCGGTGCGACCGTTGGTGTCGAGAAAACCTCCGCCGGTCGCTGCGTTCGCGATCGGCAACTTCGCGGGATCGACGAACCCGTGGACGAGCAGAGCGGATCCGACGTCCTTGCTCAGATCCAGCAGGTTCGGCACCTTCCGTGCGGCGAACAAGATTCCCGCCGCCGTCTGACGACCATCCGTTGCGGTGTCGTCGTAGGGGCCGTACTTGCGATTGGCGGTGATCTTGCCGAGCACGATTCCCGAGAGGATGAATCCGTTCGGGTAGTGCGTGGCCTGAGTGAACGCGGACACGTCGAGAGTGATCGACGGTGTGGTTCCCGGGTCGGTACCGTGCGGGCTCAGGAGCCACTGCTTGTTGTCGTTCTGAAACGCGTTGGTCTGCACTTCGATCGAGGTCATGGCGCTACGTCCCTCCTTCAAGGGTGAGATGGGTGATGCTCGATGGGGTCGTTCACACTGCGGCTACTTCTTGTCGCGGTTGCCGAATCGCTTTGCTGCTTCGGCTTTCCCGAGATCCTTGCCCGACAACTTCCTTCCGCCCCCGCCGCCTTGACGTTTGTCGGGGTTGGGAGTTCGGGACTTTCCGGTGCCGCCTTGCGCGGCCAGGTACGGCTTGTCTTCGACGAGTTCCTTGATCGCATCTGCGATCGCGGTGGCGTCGACCGAGCCGTTCTCACCCACCTCGAACTGATCGAGGTCGATAAATCGTGGGGCATCGGCGGGATCCGCCAGCACACCTGCTGCAGCGGCCCGCACTTCGGAGCTGAGGACTCGGGCGTTCGCGCGGGCGATGATCTGCTCCTCGCGTTCGCGCTGAGCCTGCTCGGCGGCATCGTCCCCGCCGGATGCTCCTGGCTTCTTTCCGGCCTTCAGCGCCCTGAGTTCCTTCTCGGCTGCGATACGACGGGTCCGTTCGGATTTCTCCTTGGCCTTGATCGCGGCCAGTGCTTTCTCTCCCGCGGGGCCGAGCTTCTTGTCCTCGTCCCCATCGCCGTCCCCGTCACCGTCCCCGGTGCCGTCGCCGGTGCCATCACCGGCACCGTCGCCTGCGCCGTCGTTGCCGCCGTCCCCGCCCCCGTCACCACCGCCGTCGCCATCGCCATCACCTTCGGCGAAGTGCTGCTGCAGCGGCTGCTGAGTCCACTGCGGCAGGGACGTACGGCGCGCCAATGCTGCGAACTGGTCGGCCGTGAGAATGGTTCGCTTCATGAAAGTACTGCTCCTTCGGATACGGCCAAACCCATTGCGGGCGGCTCGAACGCTGATCCCTTGCGGATCAACGGGTTAGGCAAGAGTCATGTCTCACGTGGGTGCGAGTAACTCACTCAGAACGTGTCCCCCGCTTGCTGCGATGGACTCCCAGTAGCTTCGACGCTCCGGAGACAACGACTCCGGTTCGCCCGGGGCACCAGCCGCCACGGGATCGAAGCCTGGATCCCACACACTGTGTGCGGCGACCTCCGCGGCACTGTAGGTGCGTTCGGCTTTCAGAACCCGCCCACTGATGTCGAGGTATCGGCCGGCTCCCAGAATCAGGACAGGCAGGATCATGCGACCACCCCAAATCTTCGGAACGACCACGCCAGGATGTCGGCGGCCTGCTCGTCGCCGCCCGAGATGTAGACCAACCACGGCCGGTTCCCGCTCAGCACCGCGGCGTACCCCTCCGCAATCCATTCCGCGCGGCCACTTCCCCGATTGCCCTGCGAGCCAGCGCGGTAGTACTCCGGACCCTTCCCCGCAGCGACTCGTTCGTGCGCCCACTTGATGTACGGGTCGTCCTGGATCCGGTAGATCGCCGCCGTCGCGGGTCGTTGCGCCGCCTCTCGTGCGGCGTCCGACAGCGACGCCGACCCCTGTTCCTGCCACGTCACTTCCGGTGGCAGTCGACGCAACGCCCGATAGTCGAGGGCATGGCCCAGTTCGTGAGCGACGACGTCGAGTGAGCCACCCCGCGAGTCGGTCCCGATGATCACATCGCCGAAGCTGGGGTTGAAGAACGAGGTCTCCTCCAGTGGACGACCATCGCCGGTGAACTTCCCGGCATAGCGATCACGCACCTGCTGGTCGTCGATCAGAGAAACACGGCGCGCGAGGAAGAGTCGGATACCCTGGCGATCCAACTCCCGCCGAGCCTCGAACGGGATCCGGGCAATGGTCCTGCGTGCGGCCAACGCCGAGGCGGCAGAAACTCCGGCGCTGACCGAGAACGCGAACTGCGGTGCAGCTCGCTGACGCGCACGAGCTGCAGCCTCGGCCTGCGCCGCGGCCGTGACCGCATCGAGGTCGACTGTTGCCGGTTGTGGCTTCGGCTTCGGCTTCGCGGCGGATCCGAGATCAGGCACCAGACTGGTTCTCGAGCCTGCACCGGACCTCGGACCGGATCGCTCCAGCAGGTACCCGTTCAACCTCAACAGCCTGAGCGTCTCGTCGCGGTCCTCACCGAGCTGGTAAATGTCCTCCGGCATCAGCCTCGGAGTAGTTTTCGGATCGCGGCCGCGAGCGCGGATAACCTTGCCCGCAACACCGCGTTTGGTCACGCCCTCGGTGGTGGTGATGAGCTGGCGGCCATACACATCCCGGCGCTTGGTGTGGTGATATCTGGCGTTGCCCATCAGCCCGGCGGCCGTGTCAAGTCCGTTCGCACCACGTCTGGCATTGACCACCTGCGCGATATCGGCACCTTCGCGGATCGCTCGAGCGCCGGCGATGGTGAAGATCTTGTTCTGCATCGCAGGGTCGAGGGATACGAAGTAGTCCATCGGGTCGGTCCGCAGGTCGTCGGCTCGATCCTCCGGCGCGGCTATATGTCGGCAGTCGCACCCGGGGTGTCGATCGAATCCGGCGTTGTAGCGAAAGAACCTGCCGGCCAACACCGCGCAACGAGAACACGACGGCGGGTTCAGCATTCGCACATACCCGATGCCCGGCCGCGAGGTGATTGCCAGACCGGTACCGACCCGGTTCGCGTCGGCAATCTGCGTCTGCACGCGCAGCTGCAGAGAACGCAGCCCGGCTTCCCACGCCGCCGAGACGACATCGCCCGTCACCGGCAGACCTCGATCGACGACATCGCCGATCTTGCCCTTCGCCGTGATGATCGATCCGTACATCAGCGAGTCGAGTGGCCGGCCATCCGAGGCGATTCCCGTCAGGCCGTCAGGTGCCACCTCGTCGGTCGGAGACGTCGACACACCGAGATCATCGAGTGTGTCCGCCACGTACTGTTCTGCATCGTCGACTGCTGCGCGTTGACCGAGAACGATCACTGCCACAAGCCGATCGACGTTGGCTGCGAACCACGCGTCGAAGTCCTTCGGCGGTCGGCTGCCCCAGATCCGCTTCGCGGCGATGAGTGCTTCACGCTGAATGGCTTGCTGTCGCAGGTAGTTCTCAGCTGACGGTTGCGGCAGCATCGTCGTCGGCAGGGATCACTGACGTGCGCCTGGGTATGTTCCCCAGGTCTCGGTTGAGGCGATCGAACACTGGATCGGCCTCCTGCTTCTCGAAGTACTCACGCTCGCGGTTCTTTCGGGGCTCCGACCAACCCATCTCGTCCCACGAGCCTTCGCGGGAGTACACCGGGGTTCCGCCGTTGAGCTTCTGGATCGCGTCCGCCTGCTCAGCGGTCGTCGGTGTGGCCGCGTTGTACCACTCGACGGTGATCTGATTGCCCGGCAACCACTCTCCTGTGCGGAACCGCTCGTAGAGCGAGGCCACCCATGACCACGACGCACCGTTGTCGACCATCTTGTTCTCGGCGTTGTTGATCATTCGAGCCTCGTCGGCCCGAATCGCACCCTCCGCAGCGGGATTGGCGGTGTTCTTGCCGAAGTACCGCAACGGCAGGCCAGTGACAGACGATGCCATCTCCCCGTACAGCGACACGGTTTCGTGGAAGTTGCGCAGATCCGAGGGGGTGAAGTTACCGAATTTCGCCTTGTCGTTCTTCGTCGACCACACCGAGTGCATGTACGACTCCCACGCGGGGATAGGTTCGCCCCGCTCGTTGACGAAGTCCTTCTGATCGACACCGAGCGCCCACTTCTGCGGCGTCGCATGCGTTTCGAGAGCGAACTGCAGGTTGGTCAACGCGCGCGCGGCCGCGTCCGTGATCGGAATGACGTCGGTCATCTCCGACTCACCGTCCCACTGACCCGCCTTTCGGCGATTGAGGAACATGACCACCGGCACGCGGCCGAGCTCGTGCTCGTCTATGCCGGTGTCGTCACCGACTTCGTCGATCTGCCACCCGTGCACACCGAGAGAAATCTGCAGCGTCTTGTTCGGCAGGATCAACGTTCCCAGTGCATCGCCGTTGTCGGCGCGGAACGTCCTCATGTAGGCGTCCATCCGCCGTTGACGAGTGTTGATCAAGCAGCTGCTCTCTCGCGGCGACTCGATCAGGATCAGCGGATGCTCCGGGTCCTCCTCGTTCGTGCCGACCGAGACGAACCCGCGACCATAGACCATCGTCTGTGTGTGGTTGAGAGGTGCTTCGGACGCCAGGTTGTTGGCACGGAAACCTTCCATCAGCGCCGCGTCGGCGATGACTTCGTCCGGCCGCATGATCGACCTGATACGCATCCGATTGGAAATCTCCGAGACCTGCACTCGCGGCCAGTTCACCAGAGTCTCGAGCACCCACAGGTTCGGCGGAATCGCGAGACCGAGTTGCGAGATCCGCACGGAACCCTCGTGGTAGGCCTCCAACAGATCATCGAGGCGCTTGCGGCGACTCATCTTGGCCTGCATCTTCTCGACCATGTCGCGTTCGTCGTCCGAGAGCAGGGTGCGCAACAGAACCATGGTCACCTTCTCTCTGATCAGGCCAGGCAGAACACTCGCGAATCGACCGGCTCGGGCCATCCCGCGACGTGCACATCGGCGCACGCTTCGTGCGCCAGGATCGAGGCCATGGTGGCGTCGATCTTCTGGTGCTCGTTCGGTTTCTGCAGTAGGTACATCTGCCCGGGCTTGGGCGCTTTGCGGGCGTTGTCCATGTGAGTGGCCGTGATCGGGCACCCGTCCTGTTCGATGCGCCGACTCCGCAGGTCGTTCTCGAACCGGCGAATCGAGGAATACATCTGCGCGGTGCGGTTGGTGCGCCACTCGAAGACATGCTCGTCGCCGTGTCTGACCGACCAGTCCCCGATCTCGGATTCCCAGTCCTCCGGATCGCAGTAGAACCGCGCGACATGCCAGCGAGAGAAGATCTCGTCGACGGCCGCATAGACCTGGTCGCGCGGGATCTCGTCGTTGAACTCTGCGGGGTTCCAAATCGTCGGGCGTTTGTCAGGCCCGAATCTCGGGGTGAAACTGCGCCCCGACCTCGTCTCGCAACGGATCGCCGTCCAGTCGTTGTTCAGCGACCCGTCGAAACCCGCGCAGATCATCGTCCCGCGAGCAGGATTGGGCAACCAGAGATTGGTCTTACTCGCTACCGGCATATGCCCGCTCCCACAATCCCGCCTTCAGCCATGCGCCCTGGCCGCTCACCAGCCGGTTCCCGTAAAAGCGTTCGGCCTCTGCAGGGTTGCGCTCGTTGAGCTCGGCCGCGTCGGCCTCGATCGAGTCGATCGACACCCACGGAGAATCCGCATACACGAACTTCAGTAGCTTCCGGCGTTCCCGTTTGTCGCCCCAGGACAGGTTTTTCGGAGGAATCCGGTAAAACTTGAACACGTCTTTCGCGCGCGATTCCCACGTGAGCTGCGCGTCGGAATTCTCCGACGGATCCCACGCGTTCGTCGTCGCCATCGACCTGCCACGCATACCGGCAAGACCACGACGCTGAGTCTGCGCAACGGCAATCAGCTTGTTGGACTTGAGATACAGGCCGTTCTCGTCGTGCAGAACATACGACACCGGGTTGCCGAGTCGGCTGTTCGCGGATGCGGTGACGACGTCGATACGGTTCTCGTCGCCGGGTAGGCGAATGAACCCCTCGCGGATCAACATCAGGTCCGCGAGCGGGCCGTTCTTGATCATCGTCTTGAGCGGCCGGTAGACGTTGTCGACCTGGTCCTCGGACGTTGCCGTCAACTGGATCAGCGGCGACGGGTGAGGCATACCCATCGGCTCGCCAGGCTCGTATTCGTGCTCGAACCCGCAGCCGCAGCCCCAGTCCGAACACGCGTACCCGTCACCGGACTCGGCCCAGCCCGCGAACAGCGACGGCCCGACAGCTTCGAGCGCAACACCCGTCGCCGACCAGGGACCCTTTCCCGACTTCTGCGGACCGACAACCAACGAACGACGGTAGACGAACGCCTCGTTCATCAGCGGCTTCAGCGGCTGCCACTTCGCACGCGGCTTGACCGCGTAATGGTTTGCATCGCACCAGAACTGCCAGTCCGAACTGATGAACGGCTTACCCTGATCGAACCCGTCCGGGATCGAGCAGTGCGCTTGCTTCCACGGATCGGTGACGTGCGCGAGGGTCGGGAAGTCGACAACGAAACCCTCAGTCGTCGTCATCGTCGCGCACTATCGGCGTGGCGACGGCGCGCATCCTCCTGCCGTTGCCCATCGTCCGGCCAACCGACTTCTTCACCGTCGTCTGCTTCGCCTGCTGATCAGGATGCTCGGCCGAATCATCGGCCACGATCAACCAACCGTTTTCCTTCAGTCCGGCCGGCGTCATGCCGATGTTGTCGGCCAGGCGCTGCGCTGCCGCACATGTCGCGGCCGAGGCCTCGGGGTCTTCCATCTTGACCGACCACCGTACCCACATCGCGATCGTGCGGTGCCGCCACGACTCGCGAATCCATTGCGCCGCCTGCGGGGTTCGCCACGCCTGCGCCCACACGATGCCTTCACGTTCCTTCGCATCGGGGAGGAACTCCGACAGCGGAGGGAAGTCGCCGTCGTAACCACCGATCGGCAGCTTCAGCGCTCGGACATCGCGCGCATCCGATCGCGCCGAGAACATCGCCGCATGCGGGCCGGACCTGTTTCGTGCACCTCCGTGACTGCCCATGGTCAACTCCTGCCGTCGGCATTGCGCCGAACTAGAAATCCGCCGGCGTTGCGCCGAACGGATAGATCAGAACCAACCCATCCGACGTGCGAACTTTCGGACGGCCGCCGCAATCAAGTTGTGCGCACGGTCGCTCAGGGCCATGACTGGAACCTTTCGTGGAACTGTGCGTCGTCCATGACGGTCCACTTGTCATCGAGCACCCATGACCCGGGTTCGACGACTACGCCGCCAACGACGAGGATGGCCGGTTGGGCGGGACATCCCTGGAGACCGTCGTCTGAAACAAAGGCCGGCCGCGCCTCAGTCCACGACGCGATACCGCCTCTCAGAAAGACCCAGCTGACGATGTCTCGGCCCCGCGCCGATGATCCATCGAATTGCATTGCATCGACATCGACGCAACGAGTCCGGAACCTTTGCGGTAGTAGATGCATTCGGCTCCGATTCAGATTCTGCGCTGGCATGTCGCAGTTCCTTTCGTCGTGCTCAGGTCGGTGGATTTCGATCGACAACGATCAAGAACAATGGCCAAATACTGAAATCGAATATTCAGTAGCCGTAATCAGGGAATCGCTGCAGGCCTATGTGCACCCACGCGTCGCGCTCTCCGTTGCAACGAATGGCCGTGAATTCCCACCGCGGCGCGAAGCGAAATTTCTTCCGGAACATCTTGAACCCTCCGCACCATTTTGCGACCTCCCCCACGGCGAACCTCGAGGAGGGCCCCGTAGGGGCACCCCCCTGGGGTGCATCGCCGCAGGTCAGAGCATTGGTTACCGACGCGAACCATTTGCGTTTCCGCTGGTCAGAAGCGTGCAGCCTGCCTGCTGTTGCAGCTCCGGCAGTGCACTTTCAGCGGCCCACGCGGGTCGCCACCGAGTGCGATCGGTGGATCGTGGGCCGCAGTGAGGTCCCGCGATGCGTGCCCTGGCCGTCGAACACCGGGGCACCAATAGCCATGCCGCGCAACCCAGTCCGCGACGGCGTGCGCGCGGCGTCGTTGCTCGGCCCAGTCCCGAGTTACCTTGGTCGGCACCGTTGCTCGTTGGTAGCGTTCCCGCTCCCTCGCATGCACCGTGCACAGTGGTCCAGCTTGTATCGACGGACATCCCGGTACCGAGCACACACGCTTGGATGCCCGTGCCATCAGTCCTGCTGTATCTGAGCCTGTGTCCGCAGCACTCCGAACATCTGAAGACCGAGCATGGTGTCGAGTGGCACGTCACCATCGCGAGGCATCGTCGCGTTCGAGGTGAGTGGGCTGCCGTCATCCTTGTCGAAGGTTCGACGCCTGGCGTTGACGACATACTCCATCAGAATGCCCGGCGCAGTATCCGGGTAGTAGGCGAGCCAGACACGATCGATAGCGGCAGTCAGCGCATCGTCAGCTTCACGCTGCTCCTCACTGCGGCACATTGGATCTCCTCAGTCAGGGAACGACAAAGCGACCGGGACGTGGAGTCACCGATCGCTTACGCGAAGAGTACACCACCACGTGTCCATACGCTGGTCACAGCGCTTCTACTGTTTTCGTGTCCGAGCCGCGTTGTAATGTGCCGCTGCCTCCGTGTCGACGAGGTCGGCGAGATGGAATCCGCGAACGCCTCGATGCTCGATCGTGCGCACTGTGCCGGCCTTCACCCACCGCAAGATAGTCGGGCGGGATCGAGACGTCCGGCGCACAGCTTCGGCCAGCGTCACGTACTGGTCCGAGTCCACATCCAGAGGATCGCACTCGTTCATCGGTCACCGCGCTTCGGTGTGTAGTGAATCCACTCCTCGATCAGATCCCTGATGGCTTCAGCGTTTTCGACGGTGGGAACAGATTCGAAGCAGTCGCAACCGAAGATCGTGAGTCGACCACCGTAGATTCCAACCTCGTAGTCGGTGTCTCCGACTTGGACCCGGCGATCTGCACCCATTCCCCCGCAGCTGTGCCCGGCCTGCGCATCGGCTCTTGGTTTCGCTGCATCGAACTGTGTAGCCGTGATGACGCGTCGGAGGGCGTCGAGATCCTCACCGAGGTGAGTGAAGCGGATCAGGCGTGCCAGGATGTGTGGCTCATACTCTGCGTCGAGAACGAAGGGCACGCCGACATCGGTGTGAGTGTCGATGTGCTGCCACATGCCACCGAGCGAACCCACGGCCCGAAGGACCCAGCCGTTGCGGTGCATCCATCGAATGAGATCCGGACGCGTAACGGCCGGCATCTTGCGGTCCATCTCCTCGGCGCGTACGACCGAGAACAGTGCGCGTCCAATCGAATCGGCGACCTGCCCTGCGATGACAGCCTCTGGCAGCGGCGCGCTCATGCCTCCTCCCCCTTAGCGGCACGAGGTTCTCGGGCGGTAGTGATCAGCGGTCGCTCCCACGGGACTGGCTTGCTATCGGCGCTTAGATACAACGGATGCCGTGGCGCGCCATCCTTCGTAATCCCTAAGCAGGACAGTCGATTCGCACCCGGCATCGCAGCGACCTCTCGAACACGATCGGGGCGGGCATTCGCACCCCACGCCGCGAGCACCAGGCCTGGACGGCCCAGGGCGACACGCAATGCGGTGTTGTTTTCGGGGCCGATGGGGTCATCGACGGTCCATAGATCCTGCGGTTTGGTCGCCCGGTAGGCGTACAGATTCACGACGTGAATGCCGTCGTACCCGAGTGTGCGGGCGAACCCGCAGCACCGACGGATGGTCGGGTCATCCTGCGACGCATCGGCAGTCGACGGATTGAGCATCACGAATGTGAGCCAGAGACCGTCACCCCAGACGCGGCGAAGTGTGTATCGATACTTTCCGTCGTGGGACACTGATGCGGTGCTGCACGGTGGGTCGAACAGTCCCGGTTCGATACTTGGTACGTTCATGCTCGGGCTCCCGCAGTGCGAGCAGCGGCGAGAAGCTCGATCGCGTGCGCCTCGACGCGCGACGGTGACGCAATCGCGTATCCCGACACCCCATCGACCACAAAACGTTTGAGCAATACGCCTTGGTCGTTGATTTTGTAGTTGACGCCGTCGAAGTATTGGACGGCGACGTCGTCAGATTTGCGATTCCGCACAGGCACGATGGCGATGGTCGGGAGGGCAGCAACCTCAGACGCCAGGCTCTCGGCCAACTCGTCGATCACCTGCTTGCCTGAAGGCACGTCCATTGATCCACCGCGCATGCACACGTCCTCGAACTGCTCGCCCTTCCAGTCCCAACCCAGTTCCTCGGTGAGCTTCGCCGCGAGCGCGGCTGCGAGTGTCTCCTGCGCGGTCATGACCAGCCGTTCCCTTCGTAGATGCTCGCTCCGGACGTGGTGCCCATCGCTCGGCTTCGGATGTCTTTGTCTCGGATGTCTGCGCCGGACTCGGCGACGAGACTGGCCCAGTTCCAATACACTTCGTCGACCCGGCCGCCGCAGCGGAGGTCCGAGCAGGCGACGAGCATCGGGTGCGCATACAGCTCCCGGCGGATGATGTGCAGGACCGGTTGGCCGGCGTCGTCGAGGAGCGGGTGCCCGTACTCGTCGAGCCGAGGGAACGGGGCCGGTTCCATCCGCGGTCCGATGCCGCCGGGTGGGTAGTGCTCGGGTGGCTCCCGCAGAACCGGGATCTCTTCGTACATCGGTGCGTGGGCTGGTGGGTGGACGACGATGGATTCGCGGTTGCAGTCCATGCACCGGAATCCCTTGGCACGCCGTGATGTATCGCCGAGTGGCCACCGGTTGGTGTGTGAGCGACGGTTCGCGCCGAGCTCGGCCATCATCTCCCCCGCCCATTCCTGCTCGGCGATCCAGTCGAGGCGATCGAGCAGGTACTTCGTGACCGAGTTGACGGTGCGGTTCACCAGGATCGGTTCGATGGCCCGGAATCCGACGACGCGGCGCTCCTGCTGCAGCGGCGCGAGCGGCCGGTACGTCGATCGCCACGTGGTTCGTGCGCCGGTCAAGTCCGGTCCCATCTCGCCGCGAGCCGCCGAGACCTGGTCGGCCCACTCGCAGAGGAAGATCAGTTCCTCGTCGGCGGCGTCGACGGCGGCCGCCGAGATCGGCAGGGGTGGTTCCTTCTTCGACGGTTTCGTGTATCCGCCACTGCGATCCGGAGCTGTGTTCGAGGGCTCGATCTGCTCGCGCATCCACTCCACCGTCCGGGGAGTCGACGCGATGAGATCCTGCAGCCGGGTGAGGTGCCCGCGGCAGAGAGTCGAGCCGTCGTGGGATGCGGTGACCGCGCGGCCGCCGTCGGCTACTCGTTCCCACACCGCAGTCATCCCGTCCCCGACGCCGGTCTTGCCGTCGGCCGCGGTGAACGGCTCGCCCTTGTCGGGGATGCGTTTGTGCGGGAGCGAGCACACGTACGTGGTGGCTTCGATCATTGTCGGCATCACAGGTTTTCGAGGGCCGAGAGGCGTTGCGCCTCGGTGAGTACGCCGAGGTGGAACGACAGCTCGTCGAGGGTGTCCTCGTCGATGTCGCCGAACTTCCCCTGCAGGACTTCACCAGCGATACGAGCGGCTCTCGGCTCGGTGATGAACGTTTCCGATACCGCGAGGCCGCCGTGCTTCATCAGCAGGATCGCCATCCGATTCTGTGCAGCGAACCGCAGGCTGATGCGGTCGTTCGAGTGGGCGTTGCGGCAGACGAGTTCACCGACACGTACGGCCGGAGTAGACGACGTCCACGCGGCCGCCTTCACTTCCGGCTTTTCGGGCAGGCGGAGAGCGAGAGTCGCCCACACCTGTGCCGCGGTCAACATCTCGAGACGCTGTTGGTAGTCAGACGGCAGGTGGCCCTCATGGTTTTTGGCTTGCAGGATCAGCTGAGCGGCCTTCTCGGCGGGATCGATGTTCTCTGGCATGGTCGTCACTCCTCGCTCGTCTTGCAGGTGGAACACGGTTCGTGCTGACCGTGGGTCTCGCAGATGGTTTCCGTCACCGTCGACGCCGGGCCGCGCCAGCCGAACCACGGCGAGCCGAATCTGGCGGGGACTTCGACATCGGGTGCAGCGCCCGCGTCCATCGATTGATCGACCAGGTTCAGAAGCTGGGCGGTGCTGACTGGTCTCGGTGGGAATGGATTCACAGGTCGGTCAGGAGATGGATCTGGACTGGCCTGTTTCGTAGAGCTACGGGAACGACCACGAGATCTGCGGCGTCCACGTTTACGAGCGGTGTCTCCGGATGGATGGTGGTCGGGTGACCCAGACGAGTGACCCTCCCCCAGACCCCTACCCAAACCATCACCCTGCCCTGACCCTGCCTGGCGCACCTGCGCCCGCACGCGCCCGAGCACAGCTCCCGAAAGTTGATTTCCGGGTTGATCCGGTTTGATCGGGGTTTGTTCCGTATCCGCCGCTGTCCGTGCCGGTTTGATCGCCGGTTGTTCCGGTTTGGTCGGCTCGTCGCCCGCTGGCCGGGTGGTGGCCGACTCGTCGGCGTTGTCGTGCACTGTCCCAGCGACGGGTTGCCCCGGTGAGCCTGGCGTGACAACTGCTGACGGGTCGGCCACCTGCGGCCGCGTGCGACGGTCCTGGGCGGCATTCCGCGTCCCTGCGTCGTCCGTTCCGGCGAGTACCGCATCGTCTGCATCGCGGCCGGCGAGTACGCCTTCGCGGGAGCTACCCGTCGAAGACAACCCGGCGTCGGAACGCGGAGACGAAACCAACCCGTCATCGGAACGTGGCGGCGAGACCACGGTCGAACTGTGCTGCTCAGGACCCGAGCGCGGTGCCGGACGTAACGTCATGCCCGCGGCCTGCGGTGTTCGGTTGCCCTTGCTCTGGTTGCAGGGCGAGCACGCGATCACGATGTTGCGTGCACCGTTCGCCACTGCAGGGTCGACGTGCTCGAGGTGTGCTTTGACACCCGACCTGTTGTCCATGCGCTTGACCACGACGCCGCAGTAACGGCAGTGCGCCGACATCTGCTTCGCCGGGACCTTCGGATCGACGCAATCCCGCGCCCACACAGCCGCAACGATCTTTTCGGTCTTCAGCTCCGCGGCCTTGCGCCGCTTGAGCCGGACCGCTGCGCCCGTGTCGTACTTCAGGTCGAACCAGTCGTGGAACAGGAATGTCCCGTCCGCGACAGGCGGGCACCGAGGGCACTCGTGCCCCGGTGCGTGCCACAAACCGACCTCGACCAACATGGTGGCGGCGTCGAGGCTCATCCGAGTGTCGAGAAGAATCCTCGCGACGTCAGCACGTTTGACTACCCCATCTTCACCTGCCGCCTGACACGTCGTTCCCGCCAGTGCCCACACGGTGAACGCTGCACATCCAGAGGTGTCGCCGTCGAGTGTGGGATCCAACAGCGCCTTGATCTTGCGGTTGGTGGCCAACTCGTCGACCAGCTGGAAGAACGGCAACGGACATCCTTTGTCGAAGAACGGGTAACAACGGTGGCGGGACGATTAATGGTTAAGGGGCGGTGCCCTGGCGAATACACGCACTGGCTTCTCCTTCGGTCAGGACGGGTGGTCCGGGCAGAGATCGCGGCTACTGCTCTTGATCCACGAGTGCCGGCGGGCAAGGTCGAACGCCTCGCGCGCGGTGTCGACGTAGAAGTGCGCGACCTTCCCGCACGAATCACAGGTGATCTTCCAGCCCTTCATCCCGCGCTCGAGAAACGGCCGAATCATGTCCGACCCCGACGCTCGAGATACACCTCGCCGAACGCCACGGCCGCCGACGTCACACGGAACGCGACGAAGAACACCGCCGACGTCGCGATACCCAACGCCACCGCGACCGAACCGATCTCGGCGCGGCTCACTGCGGTTGCTCCGATTCGGTCGTGTCGGCATCTTCGAATGGATTGCTCAGCCGGTCGTACCAACGCTGCACCCACCGGGCGTCACCGATCGCTGTGTGGCGCTCGTCCCCTTCGGGTGGTGTGATGCCACAGAGCTTCGAGAGTTTGTCCGACTTCAACGGTGGAGTCAGGTCCTCGACGAGCTCAGGCGCGAGCAAGTCCCCCAACACCTTGAGGTTGAGGACGCTCAGGAATCCTAGGGCCTGCGACACGACATCGATTGGGTGGTAATGCCATGCCGGACAGAGCTTGTGACGGCGCAGCATCGCGGCCAGCACCTCGACATCGAACGTCGGATTGTTCCCGACGATTGTCGCGCCGCGAGTGATCCGCTCGACCAACACCGCAGCCTTCGCCTCGGACGCCAACCACACCCGCGGTGACGTCTGAAACTCCTCATCACCCGCAGGAATGCGCATCGGAGAATTCGTTCGGAACGACGGGTGGTTGTCGTAGAAATGCCCAACGTTCAGGCCCATCAGCTCGGCCGACGAGAGATCCACATCGGCGACGAACACACGAAGCTCCGTCGTGTAGCCGTTCGGCTCCCGGCGAATCGCCGCGATCTCCCACGGACGGCGATCGTGATGCAGGCCAGTCGTTTCCGTGTCCAAGAACACCAGTGCGTTTGTCACAGTTCACCTCTCAGTATCCGAGCTTCGGGAGAATTCCAGGGGTAGCCGCGCGCGCGTGTCGAGTCCGGTTCGCGGAGAACGGCCCACGCAATCCCACCCAGCGCGACGCCAGCGGCCGCGATGAAGATCAGCCACATGCCGCACCGCCGAAGTCGAATCCAACCTCGATGGGCTTCGACAACCGCGCCACGAACAGCGGTAAATACTCAGCCTCTCGCTCGATCGCAATGCACCGCATGTGCTCGTGCACGCAGGCCTCGGCCGTGGTTCCGGAGCCCGCAAACGGTTCAAGGACAACACCGTTGGGTGGAGTCACGAGACGAACGAGCCACCGCATCAGAGCGAGCGGCTTCACGGTTGGATGCTGGACACCGTCCACGATCGGTCGTTCACTGGTTGGGGCTTTCGCCTCGTAGTGGAATGTCGGGAAGAATCTCGACGCGCCGCCCCCGCCGTGCACGATCTTGACGCCCTGTGTCCCGCTGTTGTGGCCGCTCTCGGTGAACCCGATTCCACGCCTGTTGGCGGGAGTACATCCAACACGGCGCGGACCAGCCTCCTCGTCAAGGACAGCAGCTTGGGAGTCGTCCAGAAGAACGTTCGTCGGCCACCGCCCCTTACTGGCATCGAAGTCAGCCGCAGCAGAAGGAGCGCCGTAGGTGGCACCTTGGGTCCGCGTCGACGCAGACAGCCCGTAGTCGACTCGCTCACGTCCCTCGATCCGGCACGCGTCCACGTTGATCGCGCCCGTTCCGTAGGTGAGGACGTTTACCGCAACCGAACCCGTAAAAGGCTTCCGCCCGACGACGATCGGCTCAAACGACGGCTTGAGTGCAGTACCCCAGCCATTCCACTCCCGAGCTGCGTCGGTGACAGGTGCAGTGATCGCCAGGTCTTCAGGCGTCACGTCGGTCAGACTGTCCCGGTATCCCTGCTCTACTCGACTCACACGACTGAGGCTCGATGTGCCCGCCTTCGTTGTCCCGATGACGGGTCGATCGACTCCCGCTGCTTTGTCAATTGCCTTCGATACGTCACGCGACTTGGGAAATCCGGATCCATAGAGCCACGCGATCGAATCCCGAATCTCGAAACCCGAGTCCTCCACACCGGTCGCGAGTCGATGCCATGTCCGTGAACCACCGAACGAGACGAGGTAGCCGCCAGGCTTCAGGACACGCAAGCACTCGGTGGCCCACGCCTCGCACCAGAGCTGAAAGTTCTTCATCGCGCTGGGCGACAGATCGTACGTCCCGGCATCCATCGCACCGGTATCGCCGATCTTCTCGTCTGGACGGTCAGCGCCGCGCCTGTGCACACCAGGCGTCCCGTTCCCTCGCTCCGACCCAAACTCGCCAGGTTGATCCCACTGTTTACCCATGAACGCGATTCCGTACGGCGGATCCGTCACCACAGAATCGACGGAACAATCGGGCAGTGTGCGCAGGACGTCCAGAGCCTTACCGTGGTGCAGAGTGACCGCGGCATCCTGGTAGTGAACCGTCATGTGAGGCCCGCGCTCTCTGCAGCGGCGTTGTAGGCGCGCTCGTCGGCCGCGTAGTAGTGCGGACGGTTGCTGTCGTTGGTGCAGTTGCCGATGCCCCAGCTACGTGGGTTGCCGCACTGCAGGCAGCGTTCGGCGAGGTGATCGACGATCTCTCGCTTCGGCGTCCACAAACCGAGTGCGCCACCGCATTCGATCGGTTCGGGTAACGGGGTGATGTTGTCGAGGACCAGGTGCACGATCTGGCGGCGTTCTTTGCCTGTGGGGTCGGGGTACGAGGCCTCGCCCCACGGCTTGCAGCACCCTGCCTCGGGGTGCACATCGACGACGTCCACGATGCCGATGATCGCGCCCGTACGGAACGGCCAGCGAACCATCTTGCCGCCGAACTCCCATCCAACGAGGGGCTGTGTCGGGGCGAGATCAGTCATCATCCTGCGGTACTGAGCCTTAACGAGCGGCGATCGCTCTCCGCGTTCGGACCAGCGGTTGCCGGCATGGATCGCCAGTGGGCCGCGGTACTTCCAGTTCTGCGTGCGGTTCTCGATGGTCTTGCCGCCGTGCATGATTGCCCATGCCCAAGGCTGCTGAACGGTGATCGCCTTCATTGTCAGAGCCCCTGCTCGGCGTAGTAGTCGGACAACTTCACGGGTGTCCAGTAGCTGGCAAACTTCTCTCTCGGCTTCGGGCCTCGCTGGTCGAACGGATCGCCTGGGCAAGCAGCTGTCACAACGCCGTCCGCGACTGTGATGCGAGCCGACGTGCAGGAGAAGCCGCCGTTACCGGTCTCACCGACGGTGATCATGGTGGGTAGGCCAGTAAGCCGATCGGCGATCGACGCCGATCCCTTCACGTACGGCATCGATCGCCCGAGCGCCTTACCTGCTTCGGTGCGAGGGTCTGCCACCCAGCACCCGATTCGCCGGTTGAACTTCCAGCCCGGGTGCGGTGCGTCGGCTGCCTTGCGGCGGTACCTGGTGTCATCACCCTCCACGAACTCGAAGCCCGCGAACCAGCGGTCCAAGGTGACGCCGTCGTACCGGATCTGATACTCGCGGTCGACGGAATCCATCGGGTAGGTATCTGCCCAGTCGTCACACTCGGCCTTGAAGTTCTCGCGCCGCGCCTCTGCCAAGGTGAGTGCTTCGACCAGATCTGCTGCGGTGCTGCGGTACACGTGCGTTACGGGCCACGTCATGCTTCCCACCTCGTCACGGGAGTAGCCACGTCGAAGCGGTAGGGGTCGCCAGGGTTCGGGGCCGGTGCCGGCCACGCCATCCACTCGAACTCGAAGTCCCCACCGTCGGCGTGAGGATTCCTGGTGAACTGAACCCACCTGTGCTTGACCTGTGTCGATCCGACAGAGTCCTCGAACGCCCACTTGATGTCGGCGTAGTCCAGTCCGCAGAACTTACGCCAGTACCTGTTGAGAGCGGCCAACATTCGGCGTGGCTCGACGTGGCCGAGGGCGATCATGCTGTCGCTGTCTTCGCCGAGCTCGGAGAGACTTACTCCGTACGCCGTGAATGCGAAGTCGGCGGGTGTAGGTGTGAATCGTTGAGGCGTCGAGATCGAGCAGCCGTTACTCCGCAGCTCCATCAGCACCTCATCGGCGACCTGTTCGCCCGTCAACTTATTGGCGATGCCGTTGTCGAAGATGCGCTGGCGATCGACAAGGGCGTTGACCGCCTTGGCAATCAACTCCTCCGGGTCGATGTCCGGTGCGCCGGCGGGGGTCTTCTGGGGCTTGGTCATGACGACTGCTCCTGTGCTGTGCGGAATCCTGTGTCGGCTCGGCGTTGGTACACCCAACCGGTGATGGCGGCCTTGGCGTCGATCTGCCAGTCCTGCTCGCGGGGCATTTTGAACGGGAGACTGAATCCGTAGACTCGATCCCCTTTCCATCCTCCGGAGGAGTCGTATCGGTACGGAACACCCTTCTGCGCATGGACATCGAGCACCAGCTTCTGCTCGATGATGCGTCGTGATTTGGTTCGGGAGTACGTCTGGCGTTGGACGGTTGCGACGACGGGATACGAGCCTTCGGGCATGTCGATCATGAACGCGGCGGTCGCGAGGTTTGCGTAGTCGTATCGCTTCGGTCCCCAGATCCGATCGAGCAGGTTGATGTTGATGTACTGGTCACGCCACCGCGCGAACTCGTCGGGTTCTGTGCGGTCGCGGTGCACCCACAGATCCCAAGAGAGGGCACCACCGTCGGTGATTGCGACGCCGATGTCGCGGCCGTCGTATTCGTGCTCGTCGCCGGTGAAGTGGGTGAGCCACTGTGCGAGTTTGCGGCCGTTGCCGATGCCCCAGTAGACCGCTGCGCCACCGATCTGGAGGTTGCCGTCGAACGGGGTCTCCGAGGCGAGGGTGCCGACATGTAGGCGCGCACTGAAGAGGTTGAATCCTTTACGTGCGAGCACGATCTGGATTTGTCCCGATGCCAGTGATCGGGCTTTGTCGCTTTCGCTGCTCCGGATGTCGATCCATCCGCGCCAGTTCACGAATTCGCCGGCTTTCGGATGTCGGGCGCGTTCGTTGTTGCCGTGCCGCCAGACGGTAAGTGTGCTGAACTTCTTCATCGGACACCTGCGATCATGCTGGCGGCGCGCTCGGCGTAGGTGACGGACTCGCCCTGCATCTTCTCGTGGAGGTAGCAGGTGTGGCGGCCGTGTGCGGTGTAGCCGAGGGACCATTTGTAGGCGTTCCACCAGTCGACTCCGTTGCGCTTCCAGATCTGCAGTGCGCCCTTGAGTGCTTTGCGGCGGAGGTCTTCCATCCATGCGGGGACGTCGACGAGGGACAGACTTGTGATCAGCTGCGCGAGGTCGGCGAGGGCGTTGCCTTCGGGGAGCTCGGAGATCGGGTCGCCGGGGGCGGAGAACTGCAGCACCTGGAACCGGTCGGACTTGATGTACCGGCCACCGAGGATGCCTTGGCCGCCGCGGTTGACTCCGACGATCTGGCTCTTGTGGCGAGACGGGTCGGAGATCAGGACGACCGCGCGGATGATCAGCCCCGGGTGCAGGCCTTCGCCGATCTGGGCTGCGACGTTGCCGGCCACCTGTGCGCCGCCGGAGTACCCGAGGAGGATCGCGCCCGGGTACTTCGCGATCAGTCCCAGCAGAGCTTGTTCGGCGTGAAGGACGTTGACTGTGAAGCTGTCTCCGTCCCAGCGCGGTACGGGCCCGAACGCTGCCGACCAGACCAGTTCGATGATCAAGTATTTCTTGGGGTCGAGGTTCTTCGTGACACCGGACAGGCTGTTGGTACCGTACGGTTCGCCGATGCCTCGGCAGGTGATGATCACTCTCATGTCGCTGGTCACCTCCGGGGTTTCCATAGCGGCGTAGAAGCCGTAGAAGTCCGGCGGCGTTGTCGGAGTGTCGGTGTCGTTCATCGGATTGCCATCCCGTCGGTCGAGGTCTCGAAGCGGTAGAAGACGTGCCACACCAGCCCGATGCCGGTGACGACGGTGCCGAGGAATTCAGTCGCGTCCTCGGCTTCGACGTCGTGTCCGGTGCCCGCGATACGGAACACCGCGTACCGGTTCGTCTGTGCGGCATAGCGATCGGCCTTCGGCACACGCACCCAGACGTCGAGCGACACGAGGGGGGCGGTCACGGGACTCAGCTACCGACAGAAGCACTGAGTTCGGTGTCAGTGGAAGGTAAAACTCGGGGGCATCGATCGGAATCGAGTGCCGAAACACGTTGAAGGTGTTGGACATCAGCTCGCCGCCTCGTCGTGGTTGTTGATGTGGTCGGGGTTCGGTAGCCGCGAGGACCACGCGACAGCCCATTCCTTGTTCCGGGCCTCGGTCTCCTCGCTGATGTTCAGCGGCAACAGCATTCCGAGGAACGACTCCCCCGCCCGGATCAGTAGCGCGCGGGATCCGGTGTGCGACTCGATCAGCAGCGGCTTGACGTACGCGTTGGCGGCGACAGCGAAGCGTGCGAGGTCCGTCCCGTTCACGGCCATGTTCTCGAGCAACACCGGCGGCGCGTGGTGCGATCGTGAGATCATTTTCGGGATGTCGAGGAACTGCTCATCGGTCGGCAGCCGTGGGATCTTGTACGAGCGGCCGTCGACGAACCCTGCGCAGTCGATCAGGGTGACGAACTCGTCATCGGCCTCGATGCGGACCTGAAACTCGGGGGCGTCCGAGTCCGCCTTTTCCTTGCCTGCCTTGAAGATCGAGAGGATCTTCTTCACGTCCTCCGGCAGAACATCGATCGTTGCGCGGCCCGGTTCGACCTGCTCCCAGATCGACACGATCGCCTGCCCCATCGAGAACCGGTCGGTCGCCATGACCCACAGATTGACCGGGTCGACGAGCAGTCGGACTCGCGTGTACGTCGGGAGGTGCTCGTCGTTGCCGGCGTGGACAACCACCGATGACAGCGCCGCGCGGAGATCGGCAGTCCCGACGGTGATGATGACGTCGCTCATGGTCTACGTCCTTCCTGCTCGGTGGTGTCGTTGTCCGGGGATAGGTATTGCGAGTTGGCCTTCGACTTCGGTGTGCGGGGCCGCTTCCTTGCCCGCGATGTAGCGGTGGATACCGACCTGCCGCTCCGGCGCGAGGGAGAGGAACCACTCCTGCGCGGCAGCGAGAGCGGCGGAATCCACCTGCTACTCCTTCGCATCGGCCGCAGCCGCGTCGCGGGCATCGAGCAGAGACTGCTCGATGTCGGAGTACTCGTACCCGAACACCGTCGTGAGGTCGTGGTGCCAGGCCTCCAATGCCGGGTACGGCTCGCGCTGCCACTGAAAGCTGGTGGCGAGGTGGGCTTCCTGTAGGACGTTGGCGAGCAGGTACGCGGACACCGCGAGTTGCGGCAGGGTCATCTTGTTGACGTGGCGTTCGATCTCGGCGTGGTCGTTCTCGTCGTCGTCCTTCGTCATCGGCGGTACGCCGAGCAGTTCCATCGCTGCGGACTTGGTGTACCCAGATCGGGTGCAGTGGTCCATCACGTACAGGCGCAGGCATCGAACGGCGAGGTCGCCGTCGCTTTCGGAAGCCGCCTTGGCGAGGAAGCGACGACGAACCGTCGCCGCAGTCCGGAGGTCCTCGTCGAGCTTCGCCTTCTGCTCGCGCTCCTGCCGCGCTTGCACCTGAGCTGGCGTCTCTACGACGGGCTTGATCGGCTTACCCGCAGGGTCGGTGCCATCACCACCATCGCCAGAGAAGAACTGCTTGTACTTCCAGACGTATCCGGAATCGACGTGCCGGTCGGTGAGAGCGACGCGCTCCGCACCGTCGGGGATCTCGTCCTCGGATTGAGCTTCGATCCAATCGAAGGTGACAACCGTGGGATCGGTTTCCGCAGCGTCCGTTGCCGCGTCGGCCTCCTCGTCGAGTGCGTCGTCGGTGGCCACGCGAATCCCTTTGTCGGTGAGCTCCTTGACGATCTTCGCCTCGCGTCTCAGCCAGGCCCTCTGCTTGCGCGCCTCCTCGACGTTGAATGCGAAGTTCGGGGTACCGAGGAACAGTGCGAGGCGGTCGTACAACTGTTGATCGTCGGCGAATTCGGTGAGCGCCAGGGCGTCCTCGATCGTCACCTGACGGGCGACGAGTTTGTCGCGCAACGTCTGCGGCGCATTCGCCAGTTTGATCCGATCCTTGATGGTCTTCTGCTTGTGTCCGGTCCGGGTGGCGAGACCTTTGAGGTCGATGTCGTCGAACTTGAGCAGAGACTGGTAGGCGTTGCCCTCCTCCACGACGTTGAGGTCGGAGCGGTGCAGGTTCTCGGTGAGCATCACTTCGAGCTGCGCGCGATCGTCACCGGCTAGGTCGAACCGGACGATGCACGGCACCGTCTTCAGTACCGCTCGCTTCGCGGCCGCGTGACGGCGGTGCCCGGCGATGAGCGTGTACTTTCCCTTCGCCTTCGCGGGCGTCACTATCAACGGTTCGAGGACACCCTGGCCCTTGATGGACTCGGCCAGCTCGGTGACGTCACCGAGGTCGGTCCGTGGGTTTTTCGGGTGCGGGACGATCGCAGTCGGTCGGAGGTGTTCGAGTGTGGTCTCGCGGACCTCGGTGGCGGGCGTCGTGGTGGTGGTCATCGTGTGTCGCTCCTGGCATGTAGCGGGCGGGCGGTCATGTTCTGTTCGGCAGATCGAGTTGGACGTGAGCTGGGCGGGGGTTGTACGGCTTGCGTGCGGTGCAGATTTCGGAGTGCCGTATCCACAGGCGCTCCCCGTCTGCTCGGGCAGCGTCGAGGTCGGAGCCTTTGAGGACTTCGCCGTACACCACGCGGCCATTCACCGGTCCGGAGAAGTGCTTTCGGACGGTGCCGAGTTCCGGGTCCGGTGAGATGTCCACCGGTATCCATCGGTCCTCCCGGGACATCGACTTGCACCAATGCACCGGTGCGTGACAGTCCTTGCATTCGCTCGCCACAGCCCGCGTTCCTCCTTCCTCTCGTTCAGCCGGTGCGCGCGAGCACCGAGCGGTCGCGCACGACCTGCCGGGATGAGATGTTGAGACGCGTGGCGATCTCATTGGCCGAGAGGTTCGTTCGGGTGAGCTCGGCGACCTTCTGCACTCGCAGCGACTTGACCTCAGGTGACCTTGATTTCGGCGACCGGCTCCGGGGCAGGCGGACAGGTTCCGGCTTGGCAGCCGGATCGTCGATCGTCTCCTCGTCCCACTGGAACGGCAGAGCCCAACGACGTTTCACGCCGTGGTTCCGAGACCGTTGCGAGGTACCCGGAATCAACTGCAACCGGTCGAACAAGCGCTTGATCGCACGGGCGACTCGGGCGAGACACTGTGTGCGGTGACCACGCACGAGTTCGTGGACAGTGCACGCAGACACCTGTCCTGCGAGCTCGACCGTCAGACCTTCTGCGGTGTACCCGAATGCCACGAGGGCGCGGACCCGTCTGATCGTGCCGGTGGCGTCGACCACCGCAGCATCCGGAGCGATGGCTGCGAGGGACGGCGGCATCGACACCGCAAGAAACTTGCGCGCATTCTCGGAGGTGATCCGCTTGTACGGACCGTGTCCACGATCCTTGCGGCCGACCAACAGGTACTCCATGGACTTGCGGTTCAGCCCCGCCAGTTCGGCGATACGTCTACGCGAGAGTCCCGCTTTCAGGAGTTGGGTGACGTGCTCGCGGACAGGTCCGGCATCGACATATACCGACTCGAACCGGCCGTACGCTTGCTGGCGTATTCGGAAGCGTTCGTAGCAGGCTCGACATAATCCGCGAGATCGCGTTGGGCGCTCGCACCCCCCGGTCTTGCAGTTCGGCTTCACGCCGCCGGGCGTGGTCATCGCGCACCTACCAACGGGGCGAGGGACGACACGACGATGATGCCGACGAGTACGACGATGAACAGCATGTAGAAGCGGAGGCGGCACCGAACCTGCGGTGGCAGCTGCTCGTTCATGAGACGTACCACCCGGCGGCGATGACGAGCGAGCAGATCAGGCGGAGCGCGAAGTATCCGCAGACCGCGGTGGCGGCGATCAGCACGTAGGCGATGCGTTCGGCGGTCATGCTGCAGTCACCTCGACCGATGCGAGCCACAAGTACAGGGCGTCACGGACGTGCTTCGGGAGAGCGTCGGCGGTGACCTCGGTGATCGGTGTCTCGCCGCCGCCCTGCGGTGACTGCTCGACGACTGCCTTGCCGAGTGGCGACTGCTTGTCGACGGCATCGATCTGGATGAAGTACCGCTCGTTGACCAGGCCGCGTTTCGCGTTGACCTCGGACACGATTACTTTCATGTCGGACATGTCATGCCTCCGCTACGTTTTCGAGGACTGCCTCGAGCAGGCTGAGTTGGTAACCGATGTGGGTGATGAGCTTGTGCTGATCGCGCGCGTCGTCGGTTTCGGCGAGCTGATCGAGTGCGCTCTTGGCGGCACGGCGGATGACTTCGGCGTTGTCGATCAGCTGCGCGCGCTTCGCCTCTCGGACCATTCGGACGACGCGGCGGCCGTTGATGACGCCGACGCAGGCGGTGTCAGCCATGAGCCACCGCCGGCGCTGCGACAGGTGGCCCGGTGACCTGCGAGTGCGGGGGCAGGTATGCGACGCGGAGTTTGTCGCCGGGCTGCATCCACCGGTCGTTGACTGCCTGCCACAGGTGCAGACCGTCGAGCTCACCGCGGTACACCACTCGGCACGGGTACACCGTGTAGACGGTCTTGCCTTGCTCGTTGATGTGCGGGACGAGAAGATCGACGCCGTGCGGTCGGTCCGTCGGTGTCGCGGCGGCCGGGATGTAGCGGTCGTACGCGAGCTGCGCGTCGGCCTGCACTTCGGAGGACAACTGCTGCAGCCAGTCGGGGGTATTGTTGCTAGTGCTCATCAGGATTCACTCGATTCTTCTGGTGAGTAGACGGGCCTCGCGGGCAATGCGGGGCCCGTTACCTATTCGGTCGAGGTAGGTGGTGACCGGTGGTGGCGGCGACCCGGGGGGCCGGTCAGCCGCCACCACCGGGGCCTGAACCATCAGGGGCCGCAGTGGAATTCAGCGCGCCACCGTGACGGTCAGACGGCCCGGCAGGTTTCCCCGACGGGCGGCTCTTGAGATGCTGGCCAGGCTTCGGAACATCCGGCTCCGTGCGCAACGCATCGTTGCCGTGCAGAGAGTTGACATGCGCGGTGATCCGATCGATGTTGCGTCTGGCGGCCGCATCACGCGCCATCGGCGACATCTGGTGCGCTGTGTTCGCAGCGATCTCTAGCGGATCGAGCGGGAGCATGTTCACATTGGCGAGTTTCGACCAACCCACTCGCGCAGACAGGTCCTCGGCCGTATCCAGCACAATGCGGAGCGCCGTCTGCAGGCGTTCCATTCGCTGATCCAGTTCGGCCGCAACGGCATCGAGACGGTCGGCCCCTTCCGAGAGGAATCCGACGCGGTCGACGTAGTCCAGGTCCTCGATCGCGCGGATCGCGTCCCGCATCCACAACGTCGCCAGGCGAGCCGCGTCCCGAACGTCCTGCGCACGCTGGCGTTCGTCGTCGCGGCGTGTCGTCTCGTCTTGCATCTCAGGCTGCACCTGGCTGGCCTCAGGCCTGAACGGCCGACGCTTTCTCTTGTCCGGCGACAGCAGGAACCGCAGGCCGTCCCGCTCCGGCGCGCTCACAGCCAACTCCGCAGAACCGCACCAGCGAGCATGAAGACGTAGAGGATCAGCACCCACGCCCCCGCACCGGCCACACAGGTCCCGAGCAACCACAGTGCGAGACTGCGCGGAGATCGGTTGCGCTGCATGGCAATCACGAGACTGCCGTTTCGTGACGTCGCGCCTGGTCGTATCGATCGACTTCGGCCGGCTCGATCAGGTAGGCCCCGGTTTTCGTCGGGAGCTTCTGGGCGGCCAGCGCGTTGCGCGCGATGGCCTGCTGGACTGCGCGGCGGGTGATGCCCAGCCGAGACGCCACCTGAGCGACGGTTAGCAGGTGTTCGATACTTGGCATAGGTCAAGTTGTACCGTGCAACTTGGCACACGTCAACTATTGAACACATACCGGCTTTTGTGGACTATGTGTTGTTATTCGTCACACACAGCGTTCGGATCGGTTGCCAAGTTACGAACGTGGTTCTAAGCTACGAACTATGACAACCGTGTATGACCAGGGCAGGGCACCTGAGATTCAGCCGCGACACCGGCTGCGCATCGCGCGCGAAGAAGCCGGCCTCGAACAGGCCGAGCTGGCGGAACGAATCGGGATTTCTCGGCAGAGCGTGTCGAACGCGGAGAGCGGGAAGACGTCCCCGCGGAAGCTGATCTTCAATGCGTGGGCACTTGCCACCGGTGTTCCGGTGAGCTGGCTGCAGACGGGGACAGTCGAAAGCCCCCGCCCGGATGGACCGGACGGGGGCTCTGAGCTCCCCCACCTGGACTCGAACCAGGAACCCTTCGATTAACAGTCGAATGCTCTGCCAATTGAGCTATGGGGGATTACCTCGCGGCGTCACACTCTCGTGCGAGCCGTTGGAAACAATAGCGCACACCCCCTTGCTACTACCAAATCGGGTTCTGCCGAGTACCAAATCGCCCTGCTCGAGGTTCGTCGGGCAAGATGGAAGAACAGCCGCACGCCCTATGGGAGGACCTACTGATGATTCGTTTGGTACTGGCGGCCGGAGCTGCTTACGTACTCGGTGCCAAGGCGGGACGTGGCCGGTACGAGCAGATTCGCAAGACGGCGAGCGCCGTCGCGTCGAGCCCGGCCACCAAGAAGGCGATCGAGGTCGGCCGTCAGAAGCTGTCCGATTCCCTGAACACCCAGCCACGACTGGAACCGATGAAGCCGATCGACGACGAGACCCAGGTCTTCGTTCCCCGCGATCAGCTGCGGCGCTAACCGACCTCGGCCACACTCCCGACGGCGAGCTCGAGCAGACTGCGGCGGTACTGCTCTAGGGCGATGAGGTCGCCGAACAGCGCGTTGTAGTCGTCGGGCTTCTCCACCGGCGACATGCGCTGCAGTTTCGATTTGAGTTCCGCCACCTGTTGGCCGACCCATACCTCCTGGAGTCGTGCGAGCACGCCCGAGATGTAGCGGGTGAGGGCGTCGTCGGCCACGCGCATCGGGTCGACGGCGAGCTCGGTGACCAACGACACGACAACGGCGTCCTTGGCCTGTTTGGCCACGGCGTCGACCCACTCCCCTCCGCCCAGCCCGGCAGCGGTGCCGCCGGCAGCGGCCACTGCGTCGCGCACAGCCGCGTACGCCGGGTGATGGAAGCTTTCCGGCGGGAGCGAATCGAACACCGTTCCTGCCATCGCGGGCATCTGCAATACCGCCTTGAGCGCTTCCCGTTGCGGCCACAGGGACGGATCGGTGGGATTGGGGCGCGGCGGCCCGGCGGGGGCTTCGGCGGGCGCTGCCTGACGCTTCTCGAACGGCACGCGTTTTCCACTCGAGTCGCCTCGGGCACCCTTCTTCGCCTCGTCGCGCACGCGGGCGAGCACCATCGCGGTGTCGTCCCACCCGGTCCAGCCGGCGAGCTGCCGCGCGTACTCGTCCCGCAGCGACGCATCCTTGATGCGGGCGACCACGGGGACGGTTCGCTTCAATGCTTCGACGCGCCCCTCAGGCGTATCGAGATCATGTTCTCGCAGCAGCGATTTGACGACGAAAGCGAACATCGGGGTGCGCCTGGCCACGAGATCGCGAACGGCGTTGTCGCCGGATTTCAGGCGCAGATCGCACGGGTCCATTCCGTCCGGCGCGACGGCGACGAACGTCTGACCGGCGATCTTCTGATCACCCTCGAATGCCTTCATCGCGGCGGCCTGGCCGGCCTCGTCGCCGTCGAAGGTGTAGATCACTTCGCCGCGAAAGTAGCTGTCGTCCATCATCAATCGACGCAGCATCGCCAGGTGATCCTCGCCGAATGCGGTTCCGCAGGACGCCACCGCAGTCTTGACGCCTGCCAGGTGCATCGCCATCACGTCGGTGTAGCCCTCGACGATGACGGCCTGATGCGATTTCGCGATCTCCTTGCGCGCCAGATCGAGGCCGAACAACACCTGAGACTTCTTGTACAGCATCGTTTCCGGGGTGTTGATGTACTTACCCGGCATAGTGTCGTCGTCGAACAGCTTGCGCGCGCCGAAGCCGATGACGTCGCCGCTCTGACTGCGAATGGGCCACACCAGCCGACGCCGGAAGCGATCGATCGGCGTCCCCCGCTTACCGGGTGTCGCCAGCCCCGCGTCGACTATTTCCTTGGCCTCGAAGCCCTTGCCCAGCAGGTGTTTGGTGAGGGTGTCCCAGCCGTCGGGCGCGTATCCGCAGCCGTAGGCCAGGGCGGCGTGGCCGTCGAAGTTGCGTTCGGTGAGGTAGTCCCGCGCGGTCTGGGCGTCGGGACCACTGAGCCTGCCCGCGTAGAACTCCTGCGCGGCAGCGTTCGCGGCGATCAGGCGTGCTCGGGTGCCGCGGTCACGTTGAACCGACGGCCCTCCGCCCTCGTAGGAGATCGAGTAGTTCAACCGATCGGCCAATTGCTCGACGGCCTCGACGAAGGAGATGTGCTCGATCTTCTGAAGGAAGGAGTAGGCGTCACCGCCCTCGCCGCAGCCGAAGCAGTGATAGTGACCGTGGTTGGGTCGGACATGGAACGACGGAGATTTCTCGTCGTGGAAGGGGCACAACCCCTTCATGGAGTCGCCGCCCGCGCGCTTGAGAGAGACGTAGTCGCCGACTATGTCTTCGATCCGTGTGCGTTCGCGAATGGCGGCGATGTCGCGTTCAGGAATTCGGCCGGCCACGAAGGGCAGTCTAGTCCCGATCCGGACCTACCCACATTCGGTCGCGGAGCGGTCAGCCCCAGCTGGCCTGAGCTCCGAGCGAACGCTTGTCGATCAGTTCGAGTCGACTTTCGGTGTACGACGCGATCTGGTCGACCACCACTCGGGTCCGTTCGGCATCGCTGTCGGCCCGCTGCCAGGCGGGCACCAGGATGGGGTCCAGCTCGCCCGGAGCCGAGCGCATCAACCACTCGGCGACACGGTGGATGCGATCGCGCTGACGCTCCTGGCGGATCTTGTGTCCGGCGTCGGACATCACGTACCGCAGGGCCATGGTCTTGAGCAGCGCAACCTCCGAGCCGACGATCGACGGCACCACGAGATCGGCGTCGTAGCGACTCAACGGCGCGGTGCCGTACTTCTCGTGCGTGCCCTCGATGGCGGCGGTGGCGAAGCGGCCGACGAGTTCACTGGTCATGTGCTTGAGCGCCACCGATGCGGCGAGAGTTCCGTCGTAGCGTCCGACCGCGACCACGACGGGCATCCTCGACAGTCGATCCGCGGCCTCGATCAGTTCGTCGACATCGAGTCCGCGAAATTCGGAGACGCCGAGTTCTGCGAGGGCGCGTCGCTCGATCGGATCGGACAGCGCCCGCAGGTCGATTCGAGCGTCGATCACACCGTCCTCGACGTCGTGCACCGAGTACGCCACGTCGTCGGACCAGTCCATGCTCTGCGCTTCGAGGCACTTGTGTTCGTCCGGAGCGCCGTCACGCACCCAACCCAGAATGGCGGAGTCGTCGTCGTAGGCACCGAATTTCGCGCCCGGGGCTGGTCGGATCCAGGGGTACTTGGTGGCGGCATCGAGCGAGGCTCGGGTCAGGTTGAGCCCGACGCTGCGACCGTCGGCATCGAGGATCTTCGGCTCGAGTCCGGTGAGAATGCGCAGGTTCTGCGCATTGCCCTCGAACCCACCGCAATCCTGGGCCACTTCGTCGAGGGCGCGTTCGCCGTTGTGCCCGTACGGCGGGTGGCCGATGTCGTGCGCCAGCCCGGCCAGGTCCACCAGATCGGGATCGCTGCCGAGTCCTTCGGCGATGCTGCGGCCGATCTGGGCAACTTCGAGCGAGTGCGTCAACCGCGTGCGTGGGGTGTCTCCGTCTCGCGGTCCGGTGACCTGGGTCTTGTCGGCGAGCCTGCGCAGTGCGGCGCAGTGCAACACGCGCGCTCGATCGCGCGCGAAGGCGCTTCGGTGCGAGGCGTTGTCTGCCCCGGCCCGCAGTCCCGCGGTCTTGGGCGGTTCGGGGACGAATCGTTCGACGTCGTGGGCCGAGTACGTGCCGGTCATCTACTGGCCTGCCGTGTAAGAGAAGTCCGCGGTGAAGTGGGTCAGCTGATACCACAGCAGAGCGCCTGTCTCCCTGGCGATTCCGTGCGCCTGGGATTCTCTGGTGTAGACAGCCGGACCGGTGCGCGTCGGCGAGGTCCAGGCGTCGAGGCCCGCGTCGCGCGCCATGGTTCGGGTGCGAAGTGAATGCCACGGATCGCTGACCAACACCACCGACGACTTGCCCTGCTCGCGCAGGGTGTTGCTCACGGCCTCGATGCTCTCCAGTGTGTCCGAGCCGGTCTCGACGGCAACGATGGCGTCGGCGGGAACGCCCTGATCGATCAGATAGTTGCGGCCCGATGCGGCCTCGGTGAACAGGTCCCCCTCCTGCTTGCCACCGACGGTGACGATCTCGGGGGCTATACCCTGCTCGTAAAGCGTCGCGGCCTGGGACAGTCGTGCCTCGAACACCGTCGAGGGGGTGCCGCTGTACTGCGCGGCACCGAGCACCACGATGGCGTCCGCCTTGGAATAGTCGTCGATGCGCGCTACCTGCCACACCCGCACTGCTGTTCCCGCGACCAGCACCAGCGACATCAGCACCACTCCCGCGACGAGCCGACCGGTCCAGCGTCCGAGCGTTCCGAAGAAGCCCAGGCGCTCGGGACCGGGGTCCGGGGCATACCGATCGTCGTACGGATCTCCGTACGAATCTCGGTCGAGAGTTGAATTCACCCCTCGAGTTTGCCAGGCCTGCTCGTCGGCGTGGTCACGGCGCGCCCCGAACGACCTACAGCCACCCTCTGTCCTCGGCCACCCGTACCGCCTCGGCCCGGGTACTGGTGCCGGTCTTACCGATCGCCGACGACAGATGATTGCGTACCGTGCCCTCCGAGAGGTGGACCTGAGCAGCGATGGATCCCGCCGTCCCGCCCTTGGCGGCCGCCCGGAGAACCTCCTGCTCTCGGGCCGTCAGTGGAGAGACGCCGTCGGTGAGGGTTTCGGTCGCCAGCGTCGGATCGACCACGCGAAGCCCCATGTGCACGCGCCGAACGGCGTCGGCCAACTGCTTGGCTGGGGTGTCCTTGACCACGAAACCCGACGCACCCGCATCGATCGCGCGCCGCAGGTAGCCGGGTCGCCCGAATGTGGTGACGATCAGCACTCTCGACTCCGGAGCGATCAGGGCCAGTTCGGCGGTGACCTCGATACCGTTCTTGCCGGGCATCTCCACGTCGAGCAGGACGACGTCGGGTCGATGTTCGAGAACGGCAGCGGCGACCTCGTCCCCGCGTCCCACCTCGGCGACGACGTCGAGATCCGGTTCGAGCCCCAGCAGAGCTGCTAACGCTCCCCGCACCAGGGCTTGGTCGTCCGCCAGCAGGAGTGTGATGGTCATTGCGCCTGCGTCCTATTCACCGTGTACCTCCACCCTGAAACCACCGGTCGGCACCCGGGCGATCGTCAGTGCACCACCCGCGGCGGCCACTCGTTCTCCCAGACCCCGCAGACCGTTGCCGCCGGAATCCTTGTCTGCCGGTCCCACTCCGTCGTCGACGATGGAGATGGTCGACGCCGTCAGCGTCACTCGGCAATGTCGTGCGCTCGAGTGGCGGACCACATTGGTCACCGCCTCCCGGATCACCCAACCGAACAGTTCTCGATGTCGCAGTGGCACCACGTCGGCGTCATCGGGAAGTTCGGCATCGATTCCCGCAGCGGTCAATGCGGTTCGTGCACTGGCCAACTCGGATCCGATGTCGACCTGTCGCATGCCCCCGACGGTGCTGCGTACATCGGCAAGTGCTTGCCGGGCAAGGGTTTCCAGTTCGGCGATCTCGACGGCCGCTCGGGCGGGGTCGATCTCGATGAGCCTGCCGGCCAGTTCGCTCTTGACGGTGATGACGGTCAGGGAATGACCGAGGATGTCGTGCACGTCCCGGCTCATGCGCTCGCGTTCGGCCACGATGGCCAGGTCTGCCAATTGTTGCCTGGCCACGGCCAATTCGTGATTGCGCTGGAAGACCTGAGTGATTCCCCAAGCCGCGGCCGCGCTGATCAGCAGCTGGAAGGCGAAGAAGTTGTCGGGCTCCCAGGAATCGACGAAGCGTGGAGCCGCTTCGACGATCACCACCATCGCCGCCACCAACGCCCAGGCCTGCCGGACCGGCAGGGTCATCATCGCCAGCACCGCTATGTAGACGGTCGCGCCGAAACCGGTGGTACCGACCAAGGCACTCATCGCGAAAGTCAGGGCCACCATCACCCCGAGCGCGATCCATGCCTGCGACGTTGGCAGTGGATGTCCTCGGCGGTGTCCGTTGCGGAAACGCCAGAAGGTGGATGTGAACACGACACCGAAGCCGAGAATCACGACGATCCCGAAGACCCGGGCCGGCACGGATTCCAGAGACAGAATCTCGTTCAACGGATAGATCAGATAGATGAGCCAGATGGCTCCGAACATCCAGCCGTACCGCCAGACCCGGCCCTCGGGGAGATCGGCGGTGAACGTGGTCATGTCGCCCACGGTATCCCTGTGGGCGACACGATCAGTGGTTTCGGTCTCAGGCACGCTTGGTGTCTCTCCGGAACAGCATCGCCGCGCCTGTGACGAAGATCGTCGCCCACACCACCAGATTGATCACGGCGATCAGCAACGTTCCGGTTTCGGTCCCGGCGAACGCGGCCCGGGACACGGTGGCCAAGCCGTAGAGCGGGGTGAACTGGGCCAACATCGGGAACCAGCCGCTGTCACCGAGGGGAACGAAGAGTCCGCCTGCCAGCGCCAGGAACGCGAGCACGGGTCCGAGGATCTGCATCACGTTCTCCGAGGGCAGCAGGTAGCCCATGAACAGTCCGAACGCGGCGAACACCGCCGAGCCGATCCAGCCGATCAGGCCGCTGACGATCCACACCCAGATCGGCATGTCCGCCCCGAGGAACTTCGCGACGACGAACACCACCACGATCGAGGCCGCGCCCATCGTCATGGCCACGAGCACCTTGGTGACGATGTAGGCGACGGGCCTGAGCGGCGTCAGGCGAAGCTGTCGGCTCCACCCCTGTGCCCGCTCGACCGACACCATCGCTCCCCCGCTGGTCGTCGCCAGCATCGCTCCGTAGACGGCCATGCTGATGGCGATGTAACCGGTGACGTTGCCGTGCGCAAAGGGATAGTCGGTGCGGTAGTCCGACTGCGTGCCGAAGATGACGAAGAACACCGGCGGCATGACCAACGTGAAGATCAGCGTGCGCTTGTTTCGGAACAGTCTGCGGATTTCGAGTCCGAGGAACGTGGTCGAGAATCCGCCCCAGGCAACGGCTCTGCCAGATGTGTGGGTGGTTGTGGACTGCGTGGTCGTGGTCATCGGATGCTCCCGGCGAGGTTGTTTTCGGAGTCGGTGGTCAGGGCGAGGAATGCGTCCTCGAGGTTGCGCGAGACGATTTCGAGATCGGTCGCTTGTGCGTCGTTGAGCAGGTACCGGGCCACCGCGTCGGAGTCGCGTCCGTGGACGATCACCTTGTCGCCACGTGTGTCGACGCGGTCCACTCCCGGCAGAGCCAGCAGCACCGACTGGTCGACGCCGGGCAGCGTGGCGGTGACGGTGCGCCCTGCCGCCAGGTTCTTCACCTCGGCGGCGCTGCCGTCGGCGACGATCTTGCCGTGCCGCACCAGCACGATGCGGTCCGCGTACGCGTCGGCCTCGTCGAGGTAGTGCGTTGCGAACAGCACCGTTCGGCCGGTGCTGGCGTCCTGGCGAATGGCGTTCCAGAAGTCGCGACGTCCTTCGACGTCCATTCCGGTGGTCGGCTCGTCGAGCACCAGCAGGTCCGGATCGGGTAGCAGTGCCAGCGCGAATCGCAGTCGCTGCTGCTGTCCGCCGGAGCATTTGGCCACTCGGCGATCTCCGATGTCGGCGATGCCGGCCCGGGTGAGGACTTCCTTCACCGACCGTGTGCGGGCGAACAGTGCCGACGTCAGCTCGACGGTTTCTCGGACGGTCAGGTCGCGAAGCAGACCGCCGGTCTGCATGACGGCCGAGATGCGGCCCTGGGCGATCGCGTCCGCGGGTGTTCCCCCGAACACCGACACCGACCCGGTGGTGGGTGTCGCCAGGCCGAGCATCATGTCGATGGTGGTCGTCTTTCCCGCTCCGTTCGGTCCGAGAAATGCGACGACCTCGCCCGATTCGATGGACAGGCTGAGCCCGTCGACCGCCCGGACCGAGCCGTAGGTCTTGGTGACGTTTCGCAGTTCGACTGCCTTCGTTGTGGTCATGGGAATCACTCTGCTGCGATCGAGCAGCGTCGACCTCGTTCGAGCGTCACGATTGCGAGGTGACAACTGTCATGCATCCACATCGACCTGCTCGATCTCCTCGCCGCCCAGCCGGTAGATTTCAGCGCATGGCAGTCCAGCACCGGCGGCACAGCAGCGCCACAGTCGTTCGAAAGTCAGCCGCCCGAAGCTCGGTCCATCGATTTCGTCGTCTCGCCGCCGTGGGTGCCCTGACCCTGTTCTCGGCGGTCCTGCTCGCGCCGGGGGTCGCCTCCGCAGAGGCTCCGTCGCGCCTGCCCACGCAGATCACCGACAACGTCCAGGCACTCGACCCCGACTCGATGGCCGAGGTACAGACCTCCGTCGACGACCTCTACGGCAGCAGCCAGCTTCGGTTGTGGGTCACGTACGTCGCGGACTTCGACAACATGTCGGCGGCGAGCTGGGCCGAGCAGACTGCATCGAGGAGCGATCTCGGGCAGCGCGACGTTCTGCTCGCGGTGGCGACCGTGGACCGTTCGTACTACCTCGGTGTGAACACCGGACTGTCGCAGATCACCTCGTCCGAGCAGGAAGATATTCGGGTCAATGACGTCGAACCCGCACTGCGCGAAGAAGATTGGTCCGGTGCGGCCATCGCAGCAGCGGGTGCGCTCGGCGACGCGTATGCCTCGAGCGGCAGCGGCGGCTCGTCCGCACCCCTGCTGATCGGCGTCGGCGTACTGGCCGTGGCCGGCGGCGGAGCCGTCGTCTACTCGTCGCGGCGCAAGAAGGCCCGCGTCGCCGCCGAGGTCGAGGCCGTGGCGAAGATCGACCCGAGCGATCCGGCCGCACTGGCCGCCTTCCCCATCGACGTACTCGACACCCGTGCCAAGGAAATCCTGGTCGAGACCGACAATGCAGTACGCGCCAGCGAAGAGGAATTGAACCTCGCTCGTGGAGAGTTCGGAGATTCTGCGGCCGCACCCTTCATCGCCGCCCACGACAACGCCAAACGGGCCCTCGCGTCCGCCTTCGAGATCCGCCAACGCCTCGACGACGCCATTCCGGAAACTCCCGATCAGCGTCGCGCGATGCTCGTCGAGATCATCTCCTCCTGTGGCCAGGCCGATCGCGAACTCGATTCGCGGGTTGAGGAATTCGACGGGTTCCGCGATCTCGTGATGAACGCAGACGCCCACCTCGACGAACTGACCCAGGCGGTCGTCGGCTTGACGGTGAGAATTCCGCAATCCGAGTCGGTTCTCGCGCAGCTGCATTCGGAATTCGCCGCCTCCGCCCTGGCCTCGATCGCAGACAACGTCACGATGGCCAAGGACCGAATGGCCCTGGCCGAGGACAACATCGAAGCCGGCCGCAAGGCGGCAGCACTCCCGCCCGGTAAGCAGGGACCTGCTGTGACCGCCATTCGAACGGCCGAACGAGCCGTCGACCAGGCCAAGACCCTGCTCGACGGCGTCGACCATGCGCGAGACGACATCCGGCATGCCATCGCCACCCTGCCCGACGCCATCGCGGACGTTCGCCGCGACATCGAGCAGGCGCGTGGTTTGGCCGAACACGGTGGGGCCGAACTGCAATCGGCCATGACGGCGGCACAGGCGGCTCTGAAGAACGCAGAGACGGCGCAGTCCTCGGACCCTCTGGGCAGTTACACCGCGCTCGCGGCGGCCGACGCCGAACTCGAGAAGATCGTCGACGAGGCCTCGGCGGACAAGGCTGCCGAGGATCAACTGCGGGCCCGTCTGGATCGCGATATTGCGGCCGCTCAGGCGCAGATCACCGCAGCCGCGGACTACATCTCGACCCGCCGTGGCGGTGTGGGGGCCGATGCCAGAACGCGCCTGTCCGAGGCCGAACGCCACCTCGGTGCGGCTCGGCAGCTGAGCCAGGACAACCCCGACGAAGCCCTCAAGCATGCTCACGCTGCCAGCCAATTGGCCTCACGCGCATCGCAGATCGCCCAGTCCGATGTCCAGAACTGGGAGAATCGTCACGGTCCTCGCGGCGGCGGGGGCTTCGGCGGAGGTGGCGGCGGCGGATTCGGTGGTGGTGGCGGCCGCTTCTGACCCACCCCTCGACAGCCGACAGGGCCCGATCTCATCGCGAGATCGGGCCCTGTCGGGTGAGTGAGGTTCTTACGCGCCGATCAAACGGGAGGCGATGTAGCCCTCGACCTGATCGAGTGCCACGCGTTCCTGCGCCATCGTGTCGCGCTCGCGGATGGTGACTGCGTGGTCGTCGAGGGTGTCGAAGTCGACGGTGATGCAGAACGGGGTGCCGATCTCGTCCTGTCGACGGTAACGGCGACCGATGGCTCCGGCATCGTCGAATTCGACGTTCCAGTACTGACGCAGTTGCTGCGCAAGGTCTTTCGCCTTGGGCGTCAGGTCTGCGTTACGCGAGAGCGGAAGCACCGCGACCTTCACCGGTGCCAGGCGACGATCGAGCTTGAGCACGACGCGCTTGTCGACGCCGCCCTTGGCGTTGGGGGCCTCGTCCTCGGTGTACGCGTCGACGAGGAACGCCATCAGCGAACGCGTCAGACCGGCCGCAGGCTCGATGACGTACGGGGTGTAGCGGGTGTCGGTGGCCTGCTCGTAGTAGCTGAGGTCCTGGCCCGACGCCTTGGAGTGCACCGAGAGGTCGTAGTCGGTGCGGTTCGCCACGCCCTCCAACTCGCCCCACGCACTGCCCTGGAAGCCGAACTTGTACTCGATGTCGACGGTGCGCTTGGAGTAGTGCGACAGCTTCTCCTTGGCGTGCTCGTAGAGCCGCAGGTTCTCCGGGTCGATACCGAGATCGGTGTACCACTTCATGCGGTAGTCGATCCAGTACTGATGCCACTCGTCGTCCTCGCCGGGCTTGACGAAGAATTCCATCTCCATCTGCTCGAACTCACGGGTGCGGAAGATGAAGTTTCCCGGAGTGATCTCGTTGCGGAAGCTCTTGCCGATCTGGCCGATGCCGAACGGTGGCTTCTTGCGCGAGGTGGTCAGCACGTTGGCGAAGTTGACGAAGATGCCCTGTGCGGTCTCGGGACGCAGGTAATGCAGGCCCTCTTCGTTGTCGACCGGGCCGAGGAAGGTCTTGAGCAGACCCGAGAATGCACGCGGTTCGGTCCAGGAGCCGGGTTCACCGGTTTCCGGGTCGCGGATGTCGGCGAGGCCGTTCTCCGGCGGGTGGCCGTGCTTCTCCTCGTAGGCCTCGATGAGGTGATCGGCGCGGTACCGCTTGTGCGTGTGCAGCGACTCCACCAGCGGGTCGGAGAACGTCTCGACGTGGCCCGACGCCTCCCACACCTGCCGGGGCAGGATCACCGAGGAGTCCAGCCCGACGGTGTCGTCGCGGCTGGTGATCATGTTGCGCCACCACTGCTTCTTGATGTTCTCCTTGAGCTCGACGCCCAGCGGGCCGTAGTCCCAGGCCGACTTGGTACCGCCGTAGATCTCGCCGCACGGGTAGACGAGGCCTCTGCGCTTGGCGAGGTTGGCGACGGTTTCGACTTTGGACTTGGGTGCCACTGGCGGAGCTCTCCATCTTCGGTTACATCGTGTAAGAGGTGACGGGCGGTTTTCGCCCTGATCAGACTATCTGGCTCGGCGGGCGAAACCGAACAGCGGTCGGGTGCGGAAGTTGACATGCGCACCTGTGCATATCACAATGAATACGATTTGCAATAACAACTACTGCACTAACCTGGTGTCATGACGTCGCTCGTGCAGGGAGAGTCCGCCGACAACGAACCGGCGATCGAAGGAGCCGCAACCGTGTCCACGGATTCGACAGTTGAAGCAAGTTCGACCCACCGGCAGGACCCGGAGCACCCGTTGCACTCCGGCGATCCGTTCGCCGCCGCTCCCCCGGCTCACATCCCGCCGAAGGAGACTCTGACCGCGGCGGGCGACATCCTCCGGGCACTCGCGGCCCCGGTGCGCATCGCCATCGTGCTGCAGCTGCGTGAGTCCGAGCGGTGCGTACACGAACTCGTCGTCGCCCTCGGCGTCACGCAACCGTTGATCAGCCAGCACCTTCGAGTGCTCAAGGCAGCGGGTGTGGTGCGCGGAGAACGCAACGGACGCGAGGTCCTCTACCGATTGGTCGACGATCACCTCTCCCATATCGTCGTCGACGCCGTGGCCCACGCCGAGGAAGGCCGGAACCTGTGACCGACAAGTCCACCGACACCGCGACATCGCGACGACCCGTCGTCGTCGGAGTGCGGGCCACCAAGCAGCGCAGTGCGATCTCGGATCTGCTCGACACCATCGAGGAGTTCAAGTCCGCACAGGATCTGCACGACGAATTGCGCAAGCGCGGTGAGGGTATCGGCCTCACCACGGTGTATCGCACCTTGCAGACCTTGGCCGACGCCGGGACGGTCGACGTACTGCGCACCGACAACGGCGAGTCGGTCTACCGGCGCTGCTCCTCCGGACATCACCATCACCTGGTGTGCCGCTCGTGCGGTTTCACCGTAGAGGTGGAAGGCCCCACCGTCGAGAAGTGGTCGCAGAGTGTCGCCGAATCCAACGGCTTCAGCGACGTGAGCCACACGATCGAGATCTTCGGCACCTGCAGTCAGTGCAGCACTGCCGGTCGCTGAGCCCGCTCAGGCGACGGCCTCTGCCACGCGAGGTACCAACGCGTCGATGGCGAACGGAATCGACAGCACCGAGTTGTACGTGATCGCTCCACGCTGATCGGTGGACAACGGCACAATCGCATCGCGCCGAGCAGCATCGAGCGTTCCGAAGATCGGGTTCTCCGCCACCACGTCGATGTCAGCACCGGTACCGAGATAGAGCACCAGGTCCGCATCGAGCATCGAGATGTTCTCGGACGAGACCGGAACGAAGAAGTTGGTGCCGTCGTCCTCGGCGCGGATCGATTCCGGGACCTCGAAGCCCAGTGAGGTGACGAATGTGCCGCGGGCATCACCGGGCAGATATGCGCCGAACTGGCCGTCGTACGGAAGCACCACTGCTGCAGTCTTGCCCGCGAACTCCGGATGTTCGTTTCGAACCTGCTCGAGCGCGGCGTCGGTCTGCGCGTTCAACTCCTCGCCGCGGTCGCGTTCACCCATCGCGCGAGCGATGGTGTCGGTGGCAACCTCACGATCGACGGCATAGGCAGCAGATCCTGCAGGTCGGGCGACCGTCGGCGCGATGCCGCTGAGCCTGTCGTACGTCGCCTCGTCGAAACCCGCGTTGAGTCCGGTGATGAGATCCGGTGCCAGCGAGGCGATCAGCTCGAAGTTCGGCTCGGACTCCGAGCCCAGCAGCGTCAACGGCGCGTCACCGACCAACTCGTCGGTCCAGGGACCGAGTCCGGTCTCGTAGAACGTGTACCCGGTGTTCCCGACGGGAACGGTGCCGAGCGCGATGACGGCATCGGCGTCGGACACCCCGAGGGTGACGATGCGCGTGGGCTTCTCGGCGATGGTCGTGCTGCCGTAGATGTGGTCGATGACAACCGGGAACGCACCGTCCGCCGACTGCGTCGCCGTGTCGACGTCGTCGGTGGTCGAACAGGCCGTCACGGCCGCACCGAGGGTGATCACCGCCACCACTACCGTGAGCATTCGGGTCCGCCGCACAGTCATCGCATCCACCTCTACTAGAAACTAAGTACAGGCAAACCTTAGCCGACGAGTCAGGGAAGTAGGCCCTCACGCGCCTTCTCGACTCCGGCGAGCACCAGAATGAGCATCGTCAACATCGCCTCGTCGTCCAGACCATTCGCGGGAAAGGTGTAGCGCAACAACACATCCGCGAGCTTGCCGTGAGTGTTGACCGAGATCGCGCCGAATTGGGAGTCCGCATTGCGGTCGGCAACTTTCTTGTGCAGGGCCGGCTTCAGCGGCCGGTCCCAGGCCAAGACCGCGGTGAGCGAGAGCACCTCGAGTTCGGGCGAGAGTCGAACGGCACGCAGCGAGCACAGAGCGCCCGCGTAGTCGAAACCGAGAGATCCCTCGTCGCCGAGTGTCACCGTCGCGAACTGCGAGAGCGCCAACTGGGCGCGGGCCTGCAACGAGAGCCTGTCGTCCGGCGTCCCGTTCGCGTCCTCACTCATATTTGACTCCACCGAATCGTCGGTCCCGCGAGGCGTATTCGATACACGCCTCCCACAGATCCCGACGGTCGAAATCCGGGAAGAGCTTCTTCTGGAACACGAACTCCGCGTACGCCGACTGCCACAGCAGGAAGTTCGACGTCCGCTGCTCCCCCGACGGACGCAGGAACAGATCCACGTCCGGCATGTCCGCTTCGTCGAGGTACTTGGCGACGGTGGCCTCGGTGATCTTCTCCGGGTTCAGCTTGCCCGCGGCCACCTGTCGAGCGATTTCCCTTGTGGCATCGGCAATCTCGGCTCGGCCGCCGTAGTTGACGCACATCGTCAAGGTCATCACGGTGTTGCGTTTCGTCAACTCCTCGGCAACCTCGAGTTCCTTGATGACACTGCCCCACAACCTCGGGCGACGGCCGGCCCAGCGAACCCGGACGCCCATCTCGTTCATCTCGTCGCGTCGACGACGAATGACGTCCCGGTTGAAGCCCATCAGGAACTTGACCTCGTCGGGACTGCGCTTCCAGTTCTCCGTCGAGAATGCGTACGCGGACAACCACTGCACACCGATCTCGATGCAGCCACAGACGGCGTCCATCAGTACCGCTTCGCCCTGCTCGTGCCCTGCGGTGCGCGGCAATCCACGATCCTGTGCCCACCGACCGTTGCCGTCCATGACCAGAGCGACGTGACGAGGAATCAGTTCCGGCTGCAGGATCGGTGGCCGCGCACCCGAGGGGTGCGGGTCCGGCGGGCGCACCGCCGGCCGTTCGTCAGGCCGGGGTTGCGGCTCGCGTCGTCGAATCACGGTCCCCATCCTGCCCGACGGTGTCGGCGAACACGGAGTCAGGTTGGGCCAGCGGCACCTGGTGCGGGTGCGAGCGTTCGATGAGCGGAAGGGTGCGCAACTGTCGTTCGAGATGCCACTGCAGATGAGCCGCCACCAGGCCACTGGCCTGCTTGCGGACGGCATCGGAGGTGGTGACGGTGTAGTCCCACTCGCCTCGCTCGAGCGCCACCATCAGGTCGAGTACCCCGGTCGACGGCGTCGCCGAGCCCGGCGGTCGGCAGTGCACGCACACCGCTCCACCGGCCGCGACGTGAAAGGCTCGGTGTGGTCCCACCGCGGCGCACCGCGCACAGTCGGTCAGTGCGGGTGCCCATCCGGCGAAGCCCATCGCGCGCAGCAGGTATGCGTCGAGCACCAACTCGGGCGGCCGCACGTGCTGCGCGAGGGCGCGCAGGGCACCGACAGTCAGCTGATGCAGGCGCTGCGCGGGCGCGTGTTCCTCACCGGCCAGCCGTTCGGCCGTTTCGAGAACCGCGCAACCGGTGGTGTAGCGGCCGTAGTCGGCGACGATGTCTCCACCGAACGCGTCGACGGTGTGCACCTGGGTGACGATGTCGAGGTTGCGTCCCGGGTAGAGCAGGACGTCGATGTGCGCAAACGGTTCCAGCCGTGCACCGAACTTGGATTTGGTGCGGCGAACCCCTTTTGCGACGGCCCGCACGATGCCGTTCTCCCTGGTCAACAGCGTGACGATGCGATCGGCCTCGCCCAGCTTGTGCTGGCGCAGGACGACTGCGTTGTCACGGTATGGCCTCACGTCGTCCAGTGTCCCACGCGCGCAGCGGCGGCGACCGTTCCCGCGCTGACGAGAAGTCGATACTGTGCAGGCGTGGATTTCCATCGGTCGACTCTCGTTGCCCAGGCCGCCGCTCTCGCGTCGGGTCGCATCACCTCGGTACAGGCGGTCACCGAATCGCTCGATCGGATCGACAAGAGCCAACCCACGCTCAACGCGTTCCGCCTCGTGCGCCGCGACGCGGCCCTCGCCGAGGCCGCCGAAGCGGACCGGCTGCGCGCCGCCGGCACCAGCGCTCCCCTGCTCGGCGTTCCCGTTGCCGTCAAGGACGACGTCGACGTCACCGGGGAGCCGACCGCCTTCGGCTGCGCGGGCAACTTTCCACCGGCCCCCACGGATTCGGAGGTGGTGCGCAGACTGCGTGCGGCCGGGGCCGTCATCGTCGGAAAGACCAACAGCCCCGAACTCGGCCAATGGCCCTTCACCGGCGGCACCTTCGGGCACACCCGCAATCCATGGGACCGCGAGCGCACCCCCGGCGGCTCCTCGGGTGGGAGCTCTGCCGCAGTGGCTGCCGAATTGGTCTCTGCCGCTCTCGGTTCCGACGGTGCCGGCTCGGTGCGAATTCCGGCCTCCTGGACCAATCTCGTGGGGATCAAGCCGCAACGCGGACGCATCTCGTCGTGGCCGGAGCCCGAGGCGTTCAACGGCATCACCGTCATCGGCCCGCTCGCACGTACCGTGGCCGACGCGGCACTGCTCCTCGACGTGGTCTCGGGTAGTCACGACGGAGATCTGCATCGTCCGAAACCACTGACCGTCTCCGATGCCGTCGGACGCAACCCCGGCTCGCTGCGCATCGCGCTCAGCCTGCGTAAGCCCTTCATCCCGACGCCCGCACCCCTGGACCCCGAGATCGCGGCTGCCGCGTACGAGATGGCCGCGGTGCTGCGACTGCTCGGACATCGAGTGGTCGTCGACGACCCCGCCTACGGAATGCTGTTGGGGCTCAACTTCTTACCCCGCTCGCTGGCCGGTGTGGCGGCCTGGGTGGACCGTCTGCCGGATCCGTCTCTCGCCGACCCGAGGACCCGAGCCAATGCCAGGAGCGGCCGAGCTCTCGCCGGAGCGCCGCTCCGTGCAGCCCGCGCCGCCGAGCCGCGCATCGGGCGTCGTATCGGCCGATTCTTCGACGAGTACGACATCGTGCTCGCCCCGACGACGGCCACCCCACCGCCGCGGATCGAGGCCATCGACGGCATCTCCAATGCCGACACCGATCGGGTGATCACCGAGCACTGTCCCTACACCTGGCCGTGGAACGTGCTTGGCTGGCCGAGCGTCAACGTGCCGGCAGGGTTCACCACCGCCGGCCTTCCGATCGGCCTGCAACTGATGGGCCACGAATCCTCGGAGCCGCTACTGGTGTCGGTGGCCGCTCAGCTCGAGAACGTGTTGCAGTGGCACCGCAAGCGCCCCGATCCCTGGTGGACCAGGTGAGCGAAACTTCGTAGTCTGCTACGAATTGTCGTGCACGTGCGGCGAAGCCGCTCCGGTCAGAAGCCGAGCTTGCCCATCTGCTTCGGGTCGGTCTGCCAGTCCTTGGCGATCTTCACGTGCAGGTCCAGATAGATCCTGGTGCCGAGCAGCTTCTCGATCTGCAGTCGCGATGCAGTGCCGACTTCCTTGAGTCGCGAACCGCCCTTGCCGATGATGATCGCCTTCTGACTCGATCGTTCGACGTACAGAATTGCGTGCACGTCGAGCATGTTGTCGTGGCCCTCCCGAGGGAGGACCTCGTCGATGACGACGGCAAGCGAGTGCGGCAACTCGTCGCGGACGCCCTCGAGCGCGGCCTCACGGATGAGTTCGGCCATGAGGATTTCCTCGGGCTCGTCGGTCAACTCTCCGTCGGGGTAGAACGCCGGGCCCGGTGGGAGCTCGGAGGCCAACAGGTCGACGAGCTTCTCGATCTGCTCGCCCGATTCGGCCGACACCGGGATGACGTGCGAATTCTCGCCGAGCAGCTTCGACAGCGACATCAGCTGCTGTACGACGCGTTCCTTCTTGACCTTGTCGATCTTGGTCACGATGCCGATGAGCGTCGTCTTGGGCGCGATGTGCCGCACCTGGTCGAGAATCCACCGGTCGCCGGGCCCGATCTTCTCGTCCGCGGGGATGCAGAGTCCGATGACGTCGACCTCGGAGTAGGTGTCCTGCACCAGGTCGTTGAGGCGTTGACCCAGTAGCGTTCTCGGTCGGTGCAGCCCCGGGGTGTCGACCAGGATCAGCTGGGCGTGCTCTCGGTGCACGATGCCGCGGATGGTGTGCCGCGTCGTTTGGGGACGTGAGGACGTGATGGCGATCTTCGATCCCACCAACGCATTGGTCAGCGTGGATTTGCCGGTGTTGGGTCGACCTACGAAACAGACGAATCCGGATCGGAACTCACCGTTGTTCTGCTCTGACACAAGAGCACCTCCAGATTTCAGTGTTGGCGAGTGACGTCCGACGAGTCGTCGTCCTCGGTGGTTTCTTCGTCCGGTTCGAGCTTCTCGACCAGGACCGTGGCAATACGGACGCGCCCCTTCGGGTCGGCTCCACCTTCTCCGCGCAGCAGGAGTCCGTGGGTGATGACCTGCGAACCGGGCAACGGTACTCGGCCGAGTTCGTAGCCGAGGAGTCCACCGACGGTGTCGACTTCCTCGGATTCGATGTCGATGCCGAAGATCTCGCCGAGGTCCTCGAGCGGCAACCGCGAGGACAGCCGGTAACGTCCGTCGTCCAGTTCCTCGATGGGCGCAACCTCGTCCGAGTCGTATTCGTCGGCGATCTCGCCGACGATTTCCTCGATCACGTCCTCGATGGTCACCAGTCCGGCGATGCCTCCGTACTCGTCGACGAGCAGGGCCATGTGGTTTCGATCGCGCTGCATCTCGGCGAGCAGACTGTCGAGCGCCTTGGAGTCGGGAACGAAGACGGCCGGACGCATCACCTCGGACACCTGCACTCCGCGGCCACCGTCGGTGGAGTGATACGTCTGCTGCACAAGGTCTTTGAGGTAGACGACCCCCACCACGTCGTCCACGTTCTCGCCGATCACCGGGATGCGGGAGTGGCCGCTGCGCACGGCCAACGAAGTGGCCTGTCCTGCTGATTTGTCGGACTCGATCCACACCATCTCGGGGCGCGGAACCATGACCTCACGGGCGGAGGTGTCTCCGAGCTCGAACACCGACTGGATCATCCGCCGTTCGTCGTCGGCCACGACACCGCGCTCGCGGGCCATGTCCACCAGTTCACGCAGTTCGATCTCGGAAGCGAAGGGGCCGTTGCGAAATCCCTTACCGGGGGTGATCGCGTTACCGATGAGAATGAGCAGGCGGCTGATCGGCCCGAGGAGCCACCCGAGTGCACGCAGCGGCAGTGCGGCCGCCAACGCGATCGAGTACGCGTTCTGCCGACCGAGGGTTCGCGGACCGACGCCGATCACGACGTAACTGACCAACACCATCGCCACCGCGCTGATCACCAGTGCCGTGGTGGAGTCGATCAACTGCGTCAGGCCACCCGCGAGCAACACCGTGCCGCCGATTTCGCACAGAATGCGCAGCAGCACCATCAGGTTGACGTACCGCGGGCGGTCGCCGACCACCACGACGAGGCCGGCGGCACCGGGGCGCTCGTCCTTGACCATGTCGTCGATTCGCGCCCGCGACACCGTGTTCAGCGCGGAATCGACGGCAGCGAACAGGCCTCCGAGAGGCACCAGAAGGACAGCGAACACGATGAGCGCAGCAGCACTGCTCACGCGCTACGACCCCACACTTCCACCTGTTCGACGACGCAGCTCATCGATCGAGTCCATCGACGAAACCGGCCTTGCCGAGGAGCCGGGCATCGCGGGCGGCCTGTTCGGCAGCCTGTTCCGCTCGCCTTGCGTCCTCGTACCATTCGGCCAGCAGTCGGTTCTGCAGCTCGAACATTTCCTTCTCTTCGTCCGGCTCGGCGTGGTCGTAACCGAGCAGGTGCAACACACCGTGCACGGTCAGCAACGCCAACTCGTGCTCGAGCGAATGTCCCGCAGCTGCAGCCTGATCCGCGGCGAACGACGGGCACAGCACGATGTCGCCGAGCATCGCCGGTCCTGGCTCGGGCGCATCGGGACGACCGCCCGGCTCGAGCTCGTCCATCGGAAACGACATCACGTCGGTGGGGCCGGGCAGATCCATCCACCGCATGTGCAGATCGGCCATCGTGGCCGAATCCACCAGCACCATCGACAGTTCCGCGGCGGGATGTACGTCCATGCCGGCGATCGCGAACCGTGCGACCGAGACCAGCTCGGGTTCGGAGATGTCCATCCCCGACTCGTTGGACACTTCGATACTCATCTAGCCACTACCCACGCTCTCGTTGCCTGCATCTGTCGTTCCGTACGCCTGAATCATCTTCTCGCCGAACGCGGTCCACCGGTCCGCCGTTGCGCCCGATTGGGAATGACGCCTTCCGACGTCGACTCGAACCGCTCGTACGCGTCGACGATCTCCGAAACCAATCGGTGCCGCACCACGTCGCTGCTGGTCAGCTGCGCGAAGTGGATGTCGTCGACGTCGGTGAGGATCTCGGACGCCGCGCGCAGCCCGGATCGCGCGCCACCGGGAAGGTCCACCTGGGTCACGTCGCCGGTGACGACGATCTTCGACCCGAATCCGAGTCGCGTCAGGAACATCTTCATCTGCTCGGCGGTGGTGTTCTGTGCCTCGTCGAGGATGATGAATGCGTCGTTGAGCGTGCGGCCGCGCATGTAGGCGAGCGGGGCGACTTCGATGACCCCCGCCTGCATCAGCTTGGGGATCGCTTCGTCGTCCATCATGTCGTGCAACGCATCGTGCAGCGGGCGCAGGTACGGGTCGATCTTCTCGTGCAGCGTTCCGGGCAGGAAGCCGAGGCGCTCCCCCGCCTCCACTGCAGGACGCGTCAGGATGATGCGGCTGACCTGCTTGGTCTGCAATGCCTGCACGGCCTTCGCCATCGCCAGGTACGTCTTGCCGGTACCGGCCGGGCCGATGCCGAACACGATGGTGTTGGCGTCGATCGCATCGACGTACCGCTTCTGGTTCAGCGTCTTGGGCCGGATCGTCTTGCCGCGGCGCGAGAGGATGTCGAGGCTGAGCACCTCGGCCGGTGAATCCGACACGCCCTCGGTGAGCATGGCGATCGACCGGCGCACCGCATCGGGAGTCAGTGGCTGAGCACGCTTGGCCAGCGCGGCCAACTCGGAGATCACCCGTTCGGCCAGCGCCACATCCGCCACTTTTCCGGTGAGCGTCACGGCGTTTCCTCGTACGTGGATGTCTGCCGTCAGCATCTGCTCGAGCGCCCGCAGATTCTCGTCGGACTGTCCCAGCAGTGGCATCACCGCTTCGGGGGCGAGTTCCAAGGTGGACCGAACGTCACGCTCGGCGGGAAATTCGCTGTGTTCACTCACGTGGTGGCTATGGCCTGCTCTCTGGTGTCGGCTGCTCGGATGTGCACTTGCTATGGATGGAGTTTAACGCCGCAGCAACGATGCGCATTCCCATTAACCGGCGGTGGCACCGAGCACGGCGTCGAGCGAGAGCGCCCAACACCGCGAATCGGGGTTCAGGAAAGCGAAGTGGTCTTCCCCAGGCACGATCGTCAGTCGGGCGTCGTCTCCGGCGGCTCGCGCCAGCGCGACGTACCGCTCGCTCTGCGCGGCGGGCACCTGGACGTCCTCGGCCCCGTGCAGGCAGATCGTCGGGATACCGATGGGTGCACGGGCAGCAGGCGAGGCGGATCGGTACAGCGCGGGGTCGTCCTGGTACCGGGCCTGCAACAGCGCCTCGACCGCCGGGTTGGTGCGTCCCGACGCACCTCGCGGTTCGAGATCGAGAACGCCGGCCTGCGAGACGATGCGTGACGGGCGGACCTTCGTGCCGGTCTCTCCGCCGAGCCACACGGCCAGGTGCCCGCCTGCGGAGTGCCCGATCACGCGCACGTCGTCGATCCCGACCGGGGCGTGGTGCTGCAGTTCCCCCGCGACCACGTCGAGTGCTGCGGTCACGTCGGACTGCATCTCCGGCCAGTGTCCGCCTGCGCCGACGCGTCGGTACTCGATGTTCCACGCCACCGCTCCGGCTCCGGCCACGGCGCGGGCGAATTGGGTACCCAGATTGGATCCGTACTGTCCGCTCCAGAACCCGCCGTGCACCACCACGACCACCGGGGTCGTGTCGTCGACGGGTTCGGCCGGCAGATAGAGATGGCCGAACTGCTCCGGGTGATCGCCGTAGGCGATCTTGATCCGTGCGCTCATGCGTTCTGGAAGTCGGGCGGCAACTGTGCCCACCGCGAGGTCAGAACCCCGAGCGCGCCGAGGGCCACCGCTCCTGCCGTCGAGGTCCGCAGCACCGTAGGGCCGAGCACGACCGGGGTTGCACCCGCCTCGGTCAGGGCGGTCACCTCTCGGTCGTCGAGGCCACCCTCGGGTCCCACGACGATCGCGACCTCGGGCACCGAGTCGAACGGCAGGTCTCGGAACGCCGAGGTGGCCGCCTCGTGCAGGACCGCCACGATTCCACCGCGCTCCACGACGCCGCGCACGAAGGCGTCGACCTCACGCGAATCGTGCAGCTCGGAGACTTCGGGGATGAATGCCCGACGCGACTGCTTGGCGGCCTCGGCCGCGGTACTCCGCCACTTCGCGACGCCCTTGGATGCCTTCGGGCCCTCCCACCGGGCGACGCATCGCGCGGACTGCCAGGGAACCACGGCGTCGACGCCTGCCTCGGTGGCCAGCTCGACGGCCAGTTCCGATCGGTCCGCCTTCGGCAATGCCTGCACCAGCGTCACCACCGGAGTGGGACGCGGCATCTCGCTGCGTGCTTGGACTGTCAGCTCCAGTCGGTTCTTCTCCGCTGCGGCCACGACCGTGTCGGCCAGACCGCCCGCTCCGTCACCGAGCAGCACCCGCTCGCCGACGCGGATGCGTCGCACCGTCGCGGCGTGATGACCTTCTTTGCCGTCGAGCACCGCGACCTCGCCGACGTTCGGCAGCGGGGAGAGGTAGAAGACCGTGGGGGCCATCGATCAGCGACCGCTGAAAGCTTCCCGCAACCGCGAGAACAGGCCACCGCTGTGCGCCGAGCCGGTGGTGACCACCTCCGCCGAGTCGCGGTCACGCATCGACCTGAGCTGTTCGAGCAGATGGGTCTGCTTGCTGTCGAGTTTGGTCGGCACGATCACCTCGAGGTGCGCGTGCAGATCGCCGCGAATGCCCGACCGCAGCTTGGGCATACCGTGACCGCGTAGCACCGTGGTCGAATTCGGTTGTGTGCCTTGCTCGATCGAGATCTCGGTGGGTCCGTCTATGATCGCGTCGACGGTGACCGAGGTGCCGAGTGCCGCGTCGACCATCGGGACGCGGACGGTGCAGTGCAGGTCGTCACCGTCGCGCACGAACACCTCGTGCTGCTGTTCGACGATCTCCACGTACAGGTCACCCGCGGGTCCGCCGCCCGGACCGACCTCGCCCTGCGAGGCCAGTCGGATCCGCATGCCGTTGCTCACGCCGACCGGCACCTTGACCGAGATGTCGCGACGCGACCGGACGCGACCGTCGCCGCCGCACTTGCGGCAGGGGTCGGGGATGGTCTCGCCGGCGCCGCGGCAGGTGGGGCACGGACGGCTGGTCATGACCTGGCCGAGGAACGAGCGCTGTACCGACTGCACTTCACCGGCACCTCCGCAGGTCTCGCAGCGGACCGGCTTGGAGTCGCCGTTGGTGCCCGAGCCCGTGCACAGGTCGCACAGGATCGCCGTGTCGACGGTGATGTGCTTGGTCACGCCGGTGGCGCACTCGTCGAGGGTGAGCTTGGTACGCAGCAGCGAGTCCGCGCCCGGCTGCACACGGCCCTTGGGCCCGCGCTGGGAGCCGCCCGCGCCGCCACCGAAGAACGCTTCGAACACGTCCCCGAGGCCGCCGCCGAATCCGGCTCCACCGAATCCACCGCCGCCGCCTCCGCCGCCCTGCTGGAGCGGGTCGCCGCCGAGGTCGACGATGCGACGCTTCTCCGGATCCGAGAGCACCTCGTATGCGGTGGAGATGTCCTTGAACCGTGCCTGAGCGGCCTCGTCCGGGTTGACGTCCGGGTGCAGTTCTCGCGCCAGTTTGCGGTAGGCGCGCTTGATCTCCTGGTCCGTCGCCTGCTGGCCGACGCCCAAAGTCCCGTAATAATCCCGTGCCACGTCGTCTCTTTCGTCCTAGAAGATGAATCTCGTTCGATAGTGCTGTGTGCGGCCGCCCGCGCCCCCGCGGCCGTCGTTCGATCGGTTCTCGCTCGTCGTCAGCGTTCGGCCAGGACCTCGCCGATGTACCTGGCAACCGCGGCGACCGACGCGATTGTTCCTGGGTAGTCCATTCGGGTCGGCCCGAGAACACCCATTCCTCCGAGGACCATGCCAGCCGACCCGTACCCGGTGGAAATCACCGACGTTCCGCGCATCTCCTCGACCTGCGTTTCCTCGCCGATCCGCACCGTGACCGTTCGGGTGTCCTGTGTCACGGCGAGCAGCTTGAGCACCACCACTTGCTCTTCCAGTGCCTCGAGTACCGCTCTGAGCGACCCGGGAAACCCCGCGTCGCCCGCGAAGTCCGCGGCGTTGCGCGTCAGGTTCGCCGTGCCGCCGAGTACCAGGCGTTCCTCGGGGTGCTCGACGAGTGATTCCACCAGCACCGTTGCCGATCGAATCATCGCGTCGCGCAGCGCGGGCGGGGCGTTCTCGGCGAGTTCGGCCACCGCAGCCGACGCCGCCGCCAGCCGCTTGCCTTCCAGCGCACCACCGAGGAGGCGCCGCAGCTGAGCCAAGTTCTCGTCGTCGATCACGTCACCGAGTTCGACGATGCGCTGATCGACTCGACCGGAGTCGGTGATGAGCACCAGCAGCAGCCGGGCCGGGGTGAGCGCCACCACCTCCAGGTGGCGCACCGAGGACGCCGACAGCGTGGGGTACTGCACCACGGCCACCTGGCGGGTCAACTGGGCCAGTAATCGAACGCCGCGTCGCAACACGTCGTCCAGGTCAACGCCGTTCTCGAGAAACTCCAGGATGGCGCGACGTTCGGCAGCAGACAGTGGCTTGACGTCGGCTATCCGGTCGACGAACTGCCGATAGCCCTTGTCGGTCGGCACCCGACCGGAGCTGGTGTGCGGCTGGGCGATGTAGCCCTCGGCCTCGAGCACAGCCATGTCGTTGCGCACCGTTGCACTGGACACTCCCAGGTTGTGGCGCTCGACCAGCGCACGCGAACCCACGGGTTCCTGGGTGGACACGTAGTCCGCCACGATCGCTCGTAGAACCTCGAACCGCCTGTCGTCGGTGCTCGACATCGGTGCCCACCTCCGTTCTCGTTTCCAATCGTCGCTCGAGTCTAGTAGCCGGCGAACACATGCTCGTGCAAGGCCTTACTGTGGTCCGAGTGGAAACGTTCTTTCGATTCGGTCCAGCGGCTCGAGGCTCGCGATGATCTTCAAGGGTGTTCGTGACGGAAAGCCGTACCCCGAGCACGGCCTGTCCATCCGCGACTGGTCGAGAATCCCGCCGCGCCAGCTCCGCCTGGACGAGATCGTCACCACCACCAAGGTGCTCGAGCTGGACAGATTGCTGTCCGAGGACTCCACCTTCTACGGCGATCTGTTTCCCCACGCGGTGCAGTTCCGCGGCGTCATCTATCTCGAGGACGGCTTGCACCGCGCTGTGCGTGCGGCACTGAGAAATCGAACTGTGTTGCACGCCAGGGTGTTCGACTACGACGCCCTCGGAGCCTGAGCCAGGTTTTTCAGGCGGCCGCGATGGTGCGCACCACCGCGTCGGCCAGCAGTCTGCCTCGGTCGGTCAGCACGAGATGGTCACCCCGGGCCACCATCAACCCGTCCGCGACGGTCTGCTCGGCAGCGGCGCGCTCGGCCGGCCCCAGCAGAGTTCTCGGCACTCCCGAGCGGAGCCGCACGGTCAACATCAGCTCCTCGAGGTGTCGATCCTCGGCGCTGAGCAGTTCGCTGCCCAGCACCGGTAGGTGACCTGCGGCGAGGCGATCGGCGTATGCGGCCGGGTGCTTGACGTTCCAGAACCGGGTGCCGCCGATGTGACTGTGTGCACCGGGTCCCGCGCCCCACCAGTCGCCGCCGTCCCAGTAGCCGATGTTGTGGCGGCACTGCGCTGCGGCGTCGGTGGCCCAGTTCGACACCTCGTACCAGGACAGGCCTGCGGCGTTCAATGCCGTGTCGATGCGCTCGTATCGGCCCGCCAGTACGTCGTCGTCGGGGGCAGGCAGCTCACCTCGGCGAACCTTGCGGGCCATGGCGGTGCCGTCCTCGACGATCAGCGCGTAGGCCGAGACGTGGTCGACACCGGCGTCGAGAACCGCGGCGAGAGACTGGTCCAGGTCACTGTCACGCTCGCCCGGGGTGCCGTAGATGAGGTCGAGATTGACGTGCTCGAATCCCGCCGCACGTGCTTCCTTGGCTGCGGCGACCGCGCGACCGGGCGTGTGCGTGCGATCGAGGACGGCGAGCACGTGTGGCGCAGCGGACTGCATTCCGAGCGAGATACGAGTGAAGCCCGCATCACGGAGCCGGTCGAAGAATCGAGGCGACGTCGATTCGGGGTTGGATTCCGTGGTCACCTCGCCGCCGTCGGTCAGGCCGAAGCTGGACCGCACCGCCCCCAGGACGTCGGCCAACCCGTCGCCCCCGAGCAATGACGGCGTGCCACCGCCGACGAAGACGGTGTCTGCCGTCGGAACGCGGCCCGTACCGGCCTGGATCAGCCCAGCAGCGATGTCCAACTCACGTCGCAGGCCCTCCAACCAGGACTGCGGTGACGCCGACGTTCCCAGTTCACCGGCCGTGTAGGTGTTGAAGTCGCAGTACCCACATCGGGTGGCGCAGAACGGGACGTGCACGTAGATCCCGAATGCGCGGTCCCCCACCCCGTCGAATGCCTCGGTCGGCAGCTCGAAGGTGGACGGGACGGGTAGGACGGTATTCACGCCCTCCAGTGTCCCAGAGTCCAGGCCCACCCGATCCCACTCGCCCTGCCAGCCTATTTACCCCGAAATCGGGGTAAATAGCTGCCGCCGTCGTCCGTCGCCGCGATGACGTGGCACAATGGCTCCCGTGACCGACTCAGGAATTCGACTCGTGGCGCGCCGCCACGTCGATCTCGGCCGTGTCTGCAGCGCGTCGTGTCGACACACGACCGGCTGCTGACCAGCCTTCCTTCGAGCACGTCCATTCGATCCACCGGTTTCCCGCTGTCGTCGAAAGCGCAGATGTCCGCGGTTTCGTCCCGGTTACCGGCCAGCACAAAGATGCAGGAGCAATGCATGTCGTCGACCAGCGACGCGACCACCGACGCTGTCCCCGCCACACCACGGGAGCGCACGCCGCGGCCGACCAAGCGTCGGGCCGAGGGCCAGTGGGCACTGGGTTACCGGGAGCCACTGAACGCCAACGAGCAGTCCAAGAAGGACGACAACCCGCTCAACGTGCGTGCCCGCATCGAGAACATCTACTCCAAGCAGGGTTTCGACAGCATCGACAAGGGCGATCTTCGCGGCCGTTTCCGGTGGTGGGGCCTCTACACCCAGCGCGAACAGGGCTACGACGGCACGTTCACCGGTGACGACAACATCGATCTGCTCGAGGCCAAGTACTTCATGATGCGCATTCGCTGCGACGCGGGCGCGCTGAATCTCGAGCAGCTTCGCACACTGGCGCAGATCTCCCAGGACTTCGGCCGCGACACCGCCGACCTCTCCGATCGGGAGAACGTGCAGTTCCACTGGATCGAGGTGGAGAACGTCCCCGAGATCTGGCGTCGAATCGAAGCGGTCGGCCTGAAGACCACCGAAGCGTGCGGCGACTGCCCCCGTGTCGTTCTCGGCTCCCCGCTCGCAGGTGAGGCCGTCGACGAGATCCTCGACCCCACCTCCGCCATCGACGAGATCGTCGAGCGCTACATCGGCAAGCCCGAGTACTCCAATCTGCCGCGCAAGTTCAAGACGGCGATCTCCGGCCTGCAGGACGTGGTGCACGAGATCAACGACTGCGCCTTCGTCGGCGTGGTGCATCCCGAGCACGGACCGGGTCTGGACCTGTGGGTCGGCGGCGGACTGTCCACCAACCCCATGCTCGCGCAGCGCGTCGGCGTCTGGGTCCCGCTCGAGGACGTTCCCGATGTGTGGGAGGGCGTCGTCTCGATCTTCCGCGACTACGGATACCGCCGGCTTCGCACCAAGGCGCGCCTGAAGTTCCTCATCAAGGACTGGGGCATCGAGAAGTTCCGCCAGGTCCTCGAAGACGAGTACCTGCACCGCAAGCTCATCGACGGCCCGGCTCCCGAGAAGCCCGCTCGGCCCCGCGACCACGTCGGCATCCAGAAGCTCAAGAACGGCCTCAACGCCGTCGGCGTGGCACCCATCGCGGGCCGTGTCTCGGGCACTGTCCTCGCCGCCGTCGCCGACGCCGCCGAGAAGGCCGGATCGGATCGCGTGCGATTCACGCCGTACCAGAAGCTGATCGTGCTCGACGTTCCCGACGAGACGCTCGAACAGCTGATCTCCGATCTCGATGCGCTGGGCCTGCCTGCCCGGCCGTCGCACTGGCGCAAGAACCTGATGGCCTGCAGCGGCATCGAGTTCTGCAAGCTCTCGTTCGCCGAAACCCGCAAGCGTTCACAGGTTCTGGTGCCGGAGCTCGAAGAGCGCCTGTCCGACATCAACAGTCGACTCGACGTTCCGATCACGATCAACATCAACGGCTGCCCCAACTCGTGCGCGCGGTCGCAGATCGCGGACATCGGATTCAAGGGGCAGTTGGTCGACGACGGAGCCGGGAATCAGATCGAGGGTTTCCAGGTTCATCTCGGAGGCAGCCTCGGTCTGGACAGTGCGTTCGGCCGAAAGTTGCGCCAGCACAAGGTGAACAGCTCCGAGCTGGGAGATTACATCGACAGAGTGGTGCGCAATTTCGACAAGCACCGCGAGGACGGCGAACGGTTCGCTCAGTGGGCCGTGCGAGCAGACGAGGCGGATTTGCGATGAGTACCAGGCTGAATTTGACGGTGGAGGAACTGAAGGACATCGCCGAGCGCGGTGCCCGCGAACTCGACGGGGCGAGCCCACTGGAACTGCTGCAGTGGACCGAGGACACCTTCGGTAACGACTTCATCGTTGCCTCCAACATGCAGGACGGGGTTCTCGTTCACCTCGCTGCACAGGTTCACCCGGGTGTGGACGTGCTGTTCCTCGACACCGGCTACCACTTCGCCGAGACCATCGGAACGCGCGACGCCGTCGAGGCCGTCTACGGCGTCAATGTCGTCAATGCCCGCGCCGAGAAGACTGTTGCCGAACAGGATTCGATCGAGGGCAAGGACCTGTTCGCCCGCGAGCCCAACCGGTGCTGCGCGATGCGCAAGGTCGCACCCTTGAAGAAGGAACTGGCGAACTACAGCGCCTGGGTCACCGGAATCCGGCGAGTGGAGGCCCCTACCCGTGCCAACGCTCCGCTGATCTCGTTCGACGACGCTTTCGGCCTGGTCAAGATCAACCCGATCGCACCGTGGTCGGACGAGCAGATGCAGGCCTACATCGACGAGCATTCGATTCTGGTCAATCCCCTCGTCGACGAGGGCTATCCGTCCATCGGGTGCGCACCGTGCACCGTCAAACCTGCCCCCGGAGCCGACCCGCGTAGCGGTCGTTGGGCCGGCAAGGCCAAGACCGAATGTGGGTTGCACGCCTCATGACACTCGACCTCACCTCGGCAACCGTCGGTCGAACCCATCTCGATGCAGATCGGTTCGACACCCTCGACGCACTCGAATCCGAGGCCATCCACATCTTCCGCGAGGTGGCGGGCGAGTTCGAGCGCCCCGTCATCCTGTTCTCCGGCGGCAAGGACTCGACCGTTCTGCTGCACTTGGCGATCAAGGCGTTCTGGCCCGCTCCCCTGCCGTTCGCGCTGCTCCACGTCGACACCGGCCACAACCTGCAGGAGGTGCTGGACTTCCGCGATCACGTGGTCGCCAAGTACAACCTGCGCCTGCACGTGGCCAGCGTCGAGGAGTACCTCGCCGACGGACGCCTCACCGAGCGTCCCGACGGCATCCGCAACCCGCTGCAGACCGTGCCTCTTCTCGACGCGATCTCCGAGAACCGGTTCGATGCCGTGTTCGGCGGTGCTCGACGCGACGAAGAACGCGCCCGCGCCAAGGAACGAATCTTCTCGCTGCGCAACGCATTCGGCCAATGGGAGCCCAAGAAGCAGCGCCCCGAACTGTGGAACCTGTACAACGGCAAGCACTCTCCCGGCGAGCAGGTGCGTGTGTTCCCGCTCAGCAACTTCACCGAACTCGACATCTGGCGCTACATCGCCCGTGACGATGTGGAGTTGGCCAGCATCTACTACGCCCACCAGCGCCCGGTGTATCAGCGCGACGGCATGTGGATGACGCCCGGCGTCTGGGGCGGACCGGCCGAGGGCGAAGAGCTGCAGACCCTGTCGGTGCGCTACCGCACCGTCGGCGACGGATCCACCACCGGTGCCGTGCTGTCCGAGGCCGCCGACAACCAGGCAATCCTCGCCGAGGTAGCGGCGTCACGACTGACCGAACGCGGAGCCACCCGCGGAGACGACCGCGTCTCCGAGGCTGCCATGGAAGATCGCAAACGAGAAGGATACTTCTGATGAGCAGCACGGGAACGCAACTTCTTCGCCTCGCCACCGCAGGTAGCGTCGACGACGGTAAGTCGACCCTCGTCGGACGGCTGTTGTACGACACCAAATCCGTTCTGGCAGACCAGATCGATGCCGTCACACGGGCCTCGGTGGACAAGGGACTGGCGACACCGGACCTGTCGCTGCTCGTCGACGGCCTACGCGCCGAGCGCGAACAGGGCATCACCATCGACGTCGCCTACCGCTACTTCGCGACGCCGCACCGCTCCTTCGTGCTCGCCGATACCCCCGGCCACGTGCAGTACACCCGCAACACCGTCTCCGGCGCGTCGACGGCTCAGCTGGTCATCCTTCTGGTCGATGCCCGCAAGGGTGTCATCACCCAGACTCGTAGGCACGCAGCGGTTCTCGCCCTGCTCGGCGTTCCGCGCCTGGTGCTCGCGGTCAACAAGATCGATCTGGTCGAGGACCCAGCAGCGGTGTTCGCCGAGATCTCGGCCGAGTTCAACTCGCTGACGTCCTCGCTCGGGTGGTCCAGCGAAGACGTCATCGAGATCCCGGTGTCCGCACTGCACGGCGACAACGTCGCGGTGAAGTCCGACAAGACCCCGTACTACGACGGTCCGACCCTCATCGAGCACCTCGAGTCGGTTCCAGTCGATGCCGAACCGCACCGGGTCGGTCTGCGTTTCCCCGTGCAGTACGTGATCCGGCCCCGCACCGCGGAATTCCCGGATTATCGCGGATACGCAGGGCAGGTCGCAGCGGGCTCCGTCGACGTCGGCGACGAGGTCGTCATCCTGCCCTCCGGCACCCGAACCACTGTCGAGCGCATCGACACCGCCGACGGCGAGTTACGTACCGCTCATGCCGGACGCAGCGTCACCCTCGTCCTGGCCGACGACGTCGACGTCTCCCGCGGCGACACCATCGCCTCACCGCAGGATGCGCCCGAGCCGATCGGCGACTTCGAGGCCACTGTGTGCTGGCTCGCCGAGAAGCCGCTTCGCCCGGGTGCTCGTCTGTTGCTCAAGCACGGCACTCGCACCACTCAGGCCATCGTCGGAACACTGGTCGAACGGTTCGACGAGCAGGAGCTCATCGCGCACGAAGGACCGGAGTCGTTGGAGCTCAACGAGATCGGCCGCATCTCCGTGCGCGTCGCCGAGCCGATCGTGGCGGACGACTACGCCGTCAACAGGCACACGGGCAGCTTCCTGCTGATCGATCCGGCCGGTGGCAACACGTTGGCTGCCGGACTCGTGGGTAACGCTCTGGCTGCCGTCGAGCTGGGGTCGGCAGTTCCGGCGTGAGCGCACTGATCGCGGTTGCCCACGGCAGCCGTGACCCGCGCTCGGGCGCAGCGGTCCACCGCGCCGTCGACGTCCTGCGTCGGCGGCGACCGGACCTGGACGTGCGTGTCGCGTTTCTCGATCTTTCCGAGCCCCGCGTCGATCAGGTGGTCGACGACCTGGCCGCTGCCGGTCACAGCCGTATCGTCGCCGTTCCGATGTTGCTGGGCAAGGCTTTCCACGCGAAAGTCGATCTGCCCGAGCTGTTGGACGCAGCGAGGACGCGACACCCTCTCGTGTCGATCAGGCAGGCCGAGGTTCTGGGAGACGACCGACTCCTCATCGAGGCGGTCCGTGATCGGATCGCCGATACCGGTGTCGGAGTCTCCGATTCGACGGTCGGCATCGCCCTGGCCGCCGTCGGCTCCTCGGTGGCACCGGCGAATCAGCGCACCCGTGTGATCGCACAGAAGCTGCTCGCCGGAACGCACTGGGCCGGAGCCGTGACCTGCTTCGCCACATCGGTCTCCCCGTCCCCCACCGACGCGATCGCACAGCTGCGCGCGCTGGGAGCCGACCGCATCGTCGTGGCACCCTGGTTCCTGGCCCCGGGACTGCTCACCGACCGGATCGAAGCGTCGGTGGCAGGCCTACCGGACGTGGTGCACGCCGAGGTCATCGGCGCGCACCCGGCCGTGGCCGAACTGGCGTCGCGCCGCTACGACTCCACCGTCGCACGCGAGTCGGTGGCGTCGGCGATCGTGGGCACGCGGGTGGCTCGTACGTAGACGGTCTCGCCCTCGCGCAGGCCGAGAGCCTCGCTGTCTCCGCGGGTGATCTGGGCCGCGAACAGTTCACCGGTTGCCGCGTTCTTCAATTCGACCTTCACCTCGAAGCCGAGGTGCACCACCCGCTCGACGACGGCACGCGTCACACCGGCCGATTCGGCCGTCCCGCTCGCCTGAGCCTGCGCCAACGACGGGTCGCGTCCGACGCGAATGTCGTGCGGCCGCACCAGAAGTCCGTTGAGCTTGGCCACCTGACCGAGGAACGACATCACGAAATTGTTGGCCGGGCGATCGTAGAGATCCTCCGGGGTGCCGACCTGTTCGATTCTGCCCTTGTTGAGCACCGCGATCCGATCGGCGACGTCGAGCGCCTCCTCCTGATCGTGGGTCACCAGCACGGTGGTGACGTGGACCTCGTCGTGCAGCCGACGCAGCCACGTCCGCAGATCGGCACGCACCTTCGCGTCGAGCGCGCCGAAGGGCTCGTCGAGCAGCAGCACCTGCGGGTCGACGGCGAGAGCGCGAGCCAGTGCCATGCGCTGGCGTTGTCCACCGGACAGCTGCGCCGGGTAGCGGGTCTGGAAACCGGCCAGCCCGACGATCTCGAGCAACTCGTCGACCTTCTTGGCGATCTCGGCCTTGGGCCGCTTGCGAATCTGAAGGCCGAACGCGACGTTGTCACGCACCGTCAGGTGTTTGAACGCCGCGTAGTGCTGGAAGACGAATCCGATCTCGCGGCGCTGCGGACTCACCCACGTCACATCCTGGCCTGCGAGCACCACTCGACCGGAGTCGAGCTGCTCGAGTCCGGCGATGGAGCGAAGCAGAGTGGACTTGCCCGAACCACTGGGTCCGAGCAGCGCCGTCAGCGATCCCTTGGGAATGTCGATGCTGACGTTGTCGAGCGCGGCGAAATCGCCGTAGTGCTTGTTGCCGCCAACGACGGAGATCTCGATCTCGGGGGATGCCTCGGTCATTGTTTCGTCCTCTTCTTGTCGAGGGCAGTCATCAACAGCAGCACGATGACGGCGATCGCCATGAGCAGTGTGGACGCGGCGTACGCGCCCTGTTGGTTGAAGTCCTCGTATCGTGAATTGACCAGCAGCGTCAGTGTTTGAGAGATGCCGGGCAGGTTGGTCGAGACCATGATGACGGCACCGAACTCGCCGAGCGAACGCGCGACGGTGAGTACGACACCGTAGGTCAGGCCCCACCGGATCGCCGGAAGAGTGATGCGCCAGAACGTCTGCCACGACGACGCACCCAGCGTCGAGGCGGCCTCTTCCTGCTCCTCACCGATTTCGTAGAGCACAGGTTCGACCTCGCGCACGACGAACGGAAGCGTGACGAAGATCGTCGCGATGACCATGCCGGGAAGTGCAAAGATGACCTTGAAACCGAGGCTCTCGACGCCACCGAACCATCCGTTGGCTCCCCACAACAGGATCAGCGCAACGCCCGTGATGATCGGCGACACCGCGAACGGCAGATCGACGACGGCTTCGAGTACGCCCTTGCCGCGGAACCGTCCTCGCACGAGCGCCAATGCAGTGATGACGCCGAACACGATGTTGATCGGAACCACTATCGCGACGATGAGCAGAGACAACTGCAGGGCGGATTGAGCTGCGGGCGTGGTGATCTGCTCGAAGAACGTCACCACGCCGTTCTCGAAGGTGCGATAGAGAATTGCCCCGAGGGGGAACAGCACCAGAACGGCGAGGTAGAGCAGAGCCACGGTGCGCAGCGTCAATTTGATCGGCAGGCCGATTTTCACGAGATCTGCTCCTCACGTCGGGCCAGGCGATTGCCCACCACGCGAAGTACGAACAACACTGCGAACGCGATCGCCAACAGCACCACCGAGATCGCGGCGGCATCGGTGGGCCGGTCGTATTCGATGAGTTCGCGGATGTACTGCGACGCCACCTGCGTGTCGTTCGGGATGTTGCCTCCGATGAGCACCACCGATCCGAATTCGCCGATCGCGCGGGCGAACGCGAGACCTCCTCCCGACAGCACGGCGGGCAACAGCACCGGCAGCACGATGCGTCGGAAGATGGTCCAGTTGTTCGCACCCAGTGAGGCGGCCGCCTCCTCGACGTCCTTGTCCAGCTCGATCAGCACCGGTTGCACCGCACGCACCACGAACGGCAACGTGACGAACAGCAGCGCGACGATCACCGCGGGCTTGGTTGCGTTGAACACCAATCCGATCGGACTCGCCGGTCCGTAGAGAGACAGCAACACCAGGCTGGCCACGATGGTCGGCAGCGCGAACGGCAGATCGATCAGGGCGTTGACGAATCGCTTACCCGGGAATTCGTCCCGCACCAGGACCCACGCGATGAGGGTTCCCAGGAACAGATTGATCACCGCCGCCGCCACGGACACCAGGAGGGTGACCTTGAACGTGGCCAGTGCACGCGGCACGGTGACCGCATCCCAGAAGCCGGCCAGACCGCCGTCGAACGACTGAACCGTCAATGCTGCCAACGGAAGCAGCACGATCACGCTGAGCCACAACACGGCGACTCCCAGGCCGAACGGCCCCACCGATCCCGGACCCCTGAACTTTCGGCCTTCCCGCCCGGCACGAAACCGTGGTCTCGTGCCGGGCGAGACGGTCGAACCCGCAGCTGCGGCTTCGGTGGTCGAAGATGACATCGATCGCTACCGAGTACTTTCCTGATAGATCGTCGTGATCGCACCGCTGTCACCGAACAGATCGGCATCCACCTGGGTCCAACCACCGAGATCATCGATGGTGTACAGCTGTTCGGGGGTGAAGAACTTGTCGGAGTACTCCGACGCGATGTCGGGGTTCGTCGGTCGGAAGCCCGACTCCGCCCAGATCTTCTGTCCCTCGTCGGTGTAGATGAAATCGTTCAGCGCATTGGCGCGGTCGAGGTTGGCACTGCTGTTGATCACGGCCACTGGATTGTCGATGCGGAACGTGACGGGAACGTCCACGTGCTCGACGTTCTGTCCCTGCTCCTCGATGAGCAGCGCCTCGTTTTCGTAGCTGAGCAACGCATCACCCTGGCCCTGCAGGAAGGCTTCGGTTGCGGCGCGGCCGGATTCGGGCTGAACCGGGAAGTGATCGGCGACCAGGGTGCGAACGAAATCGAGACCGGCCTGCCTGTCCTGGCCGCCGTTGCTCTTCGCCGCGTACGGGGCGAGCAGGTTCCACTTGGCCGAGCCCGAGCTGAGCGGGCTGGGGCTGATCACCTGAACGTCCGGCTTGATCAGATCGTCCCAGGTACGAATGTTCTTGGGGTTGCCCTCGCGCACGACGATGGTCACCACGGAGCCGAACGGCACTCCGCCGTAGGCATTCTGGTTCCAGTCCTCGTCGACCTTGCCCGCCTGCACCAGACGGGTGATGTCGGGTTCGACCGAGAAATTGACGATATCGGCGGGTGCGCCGTCGGCCACCTTGCGAGACTGATTACCCGATGCGCCGTAGTCGGCGTTGATCGCCGTGCCCTCGCCGTCCTCGGTGGCTGCGAACGCCGGACCGATTGCGTCCCAACCGTTCTTGGGTACGGCGTACCCTACGAGAGTCAATGCGGGACCGCTGGCGGTGTCCGGCTCACCGCCGACGACGTCACTCGATCCACCCCCGCATGCAGTGAGGAGGAGGGTTCCCACGGCCGCGAAGGTGGTCAGTAGGTAGCGAGAGTTGTGCCTCATCGAGAGAGGACCTTTCGTGATGATGTGCAGTGAATGCGAGCTGGGCAGAGGTCGACATGGCCGAAGTCGAACCGGAGCACCACAGTGTCCGCGTGCCATCGCGAGATCACCGTGAACCACAGAGGGTTCGCCACGAACCCGACCGCGAGATGCAGGCGCGCGGGCAACGGATCGACGGAACCGATTCGACGAAGGAAGAAATCAACAACAGTCGATATCGGCGACTGCCAGGATGCCGACAGCAATCAACGCCAACTGATGGCGGACGCGGTACTCGGCGGCAGAAGACACGGTCAGGAATCTAGCAGAGGATCCGGACCGACTCTAATCGGCTAGCGAGTCAGCAACCAGGCGATGACAACCAGCACCAGGAGCGCGATGAGCGCCAACGTGACCCGAGACCGAGGCATTACTGTCCATCCTTCGTCGTAGTGGTGATCGCACCCGTCAGCTCCGCGTCGCGAGCAGCCCGTGCATCACGCCCGAGCAGGTGCAGAACCACCGCGAGCACGCGATCGAAGACACGTGCCAGCAGGAACGCGGTAGGCACGATGACCAGCAGCACGACTATCGACTGTGGCACGAACGGCAAACCCGTCACCCACAGTTCGACGCCGTCCCACCAGCGTGCGATCGATTCCACCCTCGCAGCTTAAACCAGCTCGTTCCGCTCTCACGCCACGCCGACCGACGACCAGCAGTGGACGCATGCCGTGGATCGGTCGATGATTACGCCATGACGGCATACGAAGATGTTTCGCCAGTGCCCCCGGTGGCCGACGAGCCCGCCATGGGGTCGGGGCATCCAGGTCTGGGCGGGGTCGAAGTTCAGGGAGCGTTGGGCAGCACCGACGCACCGGTGTCCACCCTGACGTCCTATCGCAGTGCCTTTCCGCCGATCGACGACTACGCGTTCCTCTCGGACTGCGAAACGACCTGTCTGATCGCTCGCAACGGATCGGTCGAGTGGATGTGCGTGCCTCGCCCTGACTCCCCCAGTATCTTCGGCGCGGTCCTCGATCGCAGCGCGGGACACTTCCGGGTCGGGCCGTACGGTCAATCGGTGCCCGCAGCGCGGCGATACCTGCCCGGTGGCCTGATCGTCGAGACGACGTGGCAGACCGAAACCGGCTGGCTCGTGGTGCGCGATGCACTCGTCATGGGACCGTGGCACAACACCGACCAGCGCTCTCGTACTCACAAGCGCGCACCGAGCGACTGGGACGCCGAGCACATCCTGCTGCGCACCATCAAGTGCGTCAGCGGAACGGTCGAACTCGAGATGAGCTGCGAGCCGGCCTTCGACTACCACCGCGCGCCGGCGAAGTGGGAGTACACCGGCAAGGTGTACGAGGAAACCACCGCCACCTGCGAGGCCAGCGCGGGCGGTGATCAGCCCACGTTGAAGCTGACCACCAATCTCCGCATCGGCATCGAAGGACGCGAAGCCCGCGCCCGCACCCGAATGACGGAGGGCGACAACGTCTTCGTTGCTCTCTCGTGGTCGGATCTGCCTGCGCCGCAGACGTTCGACGAAGCCGCGGACAAGATGTGGCGCACCTCCGAATGCTGGCGGCAGTGGATCACGATCGGCCGATTCCCCGATCACCCGTGGCGGGGCTACCTGCAGCGCAGCGCCCTGACACTCAAGGGTCTGACCTACGCCCCCACCGGTGCCCTGCTGGCTGCGTCGACTACATCGCTTCCGGAAACCCCTGGTGGAGAACGTAACTGGGACTATCGCTACACGTGGGTGCGTGATTCGACGTTCGCGCTGTGGGGCCTCTACACACTCGGACTCGACCGTGAGGCCAACGACTTCTTCGCGTTCATGTCCGACGTGGCGACAACGGCGAACGGCGAGGTCAATCCCCTCCAGGTCATGTACGGCATCGGCGGCGAGAAGACGCTCGACGAGAGCGAGCTGCCGCACCTGTCCGGATACGACGGCGCACGTCCGGTACGTATCGGCAACGGAGCCTACGACCAGGAGCAGCACGACATCTGGGGGACGATGCTCGACTCGGTGTACCTGCATGTCAAGTCGCGCGAGCACGTGCCCGAATTCCTGTGGCCCCTGCTCAAGCGGCAGGTGGAGGAGGCGATCCTTAACTGGCGCAAGCCCGATCGCGGTATCTGGGAGGTGCGCGGTGAACCCCAGCACTTCACCTCGTCGAAGCTCATGTGCTGGGTTGCGCTCGACCGAGGTGCCAAGCTCGCCGACATCCACGGCGAGACGGAGTATTCGGCCAAGTGGAACGAGATCGCCGACGAGATCAAGGCGGACATTCTCGAGAACGGCACCGACTCTCGGGGTGTTCTCACTCAGCGCTACGGTGACCCGTCGCTGGATGCGTCTCTGCTGCTGGCACCGCTGCTTCGGTTCCTGCCTGCCGAGGACGAACGCATTCGTGCGACGGTGCTGGCCATCGCCGACGAGTTGACCGAGGACGGCCTGGTCCTGCGCTACCGAACCGACACCACCGACGACGGTCTGGCGGGCGAGGAAGGGACGTTCACGATCTGCTCCTTCTGGCTCGTGTCGGCGCTGGTCGAGATCGGCGAACTTCCTCGCGCCAAGCACCTCTGCGAGCGTCTGCTCGGGTATGCGAGCCCACTCAAGCTCTACGCCGAGGAGATCGACCATCGCACCGGCCGTCATCTCGGCAACTTCCCGCAGGCGTTCACCCATCTTGCGTTGATCAACGCGGTGGTGCACGTCATCCGCGCCGAGGAAGCTCAGGTGGCAGGGCACTTCCAGCCCGCCCACTCCAACCCCTGAGCGGGAGGGCTCAGCGGCCGAGTTGCCTCGCCCATTCGGCGATCAGCTCGGCCGCGGGCTTCGCCTGTGCCCGGCGAAAACCGGTGCCGGCCCACATCGAGAGTCCGGACGGATCACCAGCAGCCGCGGCCTTCGCCCGCATCGGCGCGGTCAGGTAGTGCAGATCGGGATACGCAAGTGGTGCGGCCTCGGAGTTCTCGCGCATGAACTCGTTCACCAACCCCCGCGCAGGTCGGCCGGAGAACGCTCTGGTCACTGCAGTGTCGGGAGCGACCGTCAGTTGCTGTCGATGCACCGGCTTGGTGCCGGCCTCGGGTGTGTTCAGAAACGCGGTTCCGAGCTGCGCGGCATGTGCGGCACCCGAATCGAGCAGTGGCGCAATGTCGTTGCCGTCCATCAGTCCGCCGGCGGCGATTCGCGGTAGATCGGATATCTCACGCACCGCGGTCAGCAGTTGGGTCAGCGGCTCGTCGGGGGCCGAGCCGTCGAAGGTGCCGCGATGCCCGCCCGCTTCGGGTCCCTGCACCACGAGAGCGTCCACACCGTTGGCGGTGGCCACCGACGCGTCCGACGCGGTGGCGACGGTGGCCCACACCTCCGTTCCTACGGCGTGCAGTTGCGCGACTTCGTCCGCGTCGAACGTCGCGAACGTGCTCGACACCAGCGGTACCGGGTGCGCGAGCAACCAGGCGAACTTCTCGGCGTAGAAGTCGTCGCGTCGGACCAGCTCTCCCGGCTCCGCGTCGAAACGCTCGAACCAGGACGCGAGGTGCTCGGCGTAGGACTTCACGTCCGCACCCGATGGCTCCTCGGGCAGGAAGAGATTGACCCCGAACAGCAGATCGCGAACCGAATCGATCTGCGCTGCAAAGGCTTCGGGCGTCAGCAACGCACCGGCGATCATGCCGAGCCCACCCGCCTCCGAGACTGCACGGGCGAGTTCGGGAGTACTCGGGCCGCCTGCCATCGGCGCACCGACGACGGGAACACGTAACTGCTTCAGAATCGGGGTCGTCACAGTTTCGAAATGTACTCGCGCGTCGTTCGTGAACGGATTGGGTGGGGACCGCGCGCCCCTGCTGACAACTGCGCGCCCCTGCTCCGAGGTGAGCGGGGGCGCGCAGTCGGCAGAAAGGGTGTGAGGTCGCTGCCGGCGACCAGGAGCTGCTCTACTTCTTCGGCTTGTCCGACGAGGATTCCGAGGACAGAGCGGCGACGAAGGCTTCCTGCGGCACCTCGACGCGGCCGATCGTCTTCATCCGCTTCTTGCCTTCCTTCTGCTTCTCGAGCAGCTTGCGCTTACGGCTGATGTCGCCGCCGTAGCACTTGGCCAGCACGTCCTTGCGGATCGCACGGATGTTCTCGCGGGCGATGATGCGAGAGCCGATGGCGGCCTGGATCGGTACCTCGAACTGCTGACGCGGAATGAGTTCCTTGAGCTTGGTGGTCATCTTGTTGCCGTAGGCGGCAGCAGCGTCCTTGTGCACGATTGCCGAGAACGCATCGACGGCTTCACCCTGCAGCAGGATGTCGACTTTCACCAGCGCGCCGCTCTGCTCGCCGATCTCCTCGTAGTCGAGGCTGGCGTATCCACGCGTCCGGGACTTCAGGATGTCGAAGAAGTCGAAGATGATCTCCGCCATGGGGATCGTGTAGCGCAGCTCGACTCGGGTCTCGGACAGGTAGTCCATACCGCCGAGTTCTCCGCGTCGTCCCTGGCAGAGTTCCATGATGGAGCCGATGAACTCGCTCGGCGAGATGATGGTGCACTTGACCATCGGCTCGAACACTTCCCGCGCCTTGCCCTCGGGCCAGTACGACGGGTTGGTGACGATGTGTTCGGCACCGTCTTCCATTTCGACGCGGTAGACCACGTTCGGCGAGGTCGAGATCAGGTCCAGGTTGAACTCCCGCTCGAGCCGCTCGCGGGTGATCTCCATGTGCAGCAGACCGAGGAAGCCGCAGCGGAAGCCGAATCCCAGCGCGACGGAGGTCTCCGGCTCGTAGGTCAGGGCCGCGTCGTTGAGTTGCAGCTTCTCGAGTGCGTCGCGCAGGTCGGGGTAATCCGAGCCGTCGAGCGGGTAGAGGCCCGAGTACACCATCGGACGGGGTTCGCGGTAGCCGGTCAGCGGCTCGGTCGCGCCCTTGCGGAAGGTGGTGACGGTATCGCCGACCTTGGACTGGCGGACGTCCTTCACACCGGTGATGAGGTAGCCCACTTCGCCGACGCCGAGGCCCTTGGTCGCCTTCGGATCGGGAGAGACGATCCCGACCTCGAGCAGCTCGTGCGTCGAGCCGGTCGACATCATCGTGACCTTCTCGCGCGGGTTGAGCGCACCGTCGACGACGCGGACGTAGGTGACGACGCCGCGGTAGGTGTCGTAGACCGAGTCGAAGATCATCGCGCGGGCCGGGCCGTCGGGATTGCCGACCGGGGCCGGAACCAGCTTGACGACCTCGTTCAGCAGTTCCTCCACGCCCACACCGGTCTTGCCGGACACGCGCAGCACATCGTCGGCCTCGCAGCCGATGATGTGGGCGATCTCGGCGGCATAGCGATCCGGGTCGGCAGCGGGCAGGTCGATCTTGTTGAGCACCGGAATGATGGTGAGCTCTTTGTCCAGGGCCAGGTACAGGTTCGCGAGCGTCTGCGCCTCGATGCCCTGCGCGGCGTCGACGAGCAACACCGCACCCTCGCAGGCCTCGAGTGCGCGCGACACCTCGTAGGTGAAGTCGACGTGGCCTGGCGTGTCGATGAGGTGCAGCACGAACTCCTCACCGTCGACGACCCATGGGAGCCGGACGTTCTGCGCCTTGATGGTGATGCCGCGCTCGCGCTCGATATCCATCCGGTCGAGGTACTGAGCGCGCATCGACCGGTCGTCGACGACGCCCGTGAGCTGCAACATCCGGTCGGCCAGCGTCGACTTGCCGTGGTCGATGTGGGCGATGATGCAGAAGTTCCTGATCCTGGACGGATCGGTGAACGTCGTGTCGGCGAAGCTGGGCACTCGTATCCTTCGGCTGGCGTGTTCGAAATGAGCGAACGGGTTTCCCTATCGTCCCACGCCGAGAACGGTGCGCCGTCCCCGGCTGTCCGAGTCGGGTGTTCACGTTGCCGCGGTTCGGGCGATGAGCAGCAGCGTCTGCATCGCTACACTCGCCGCATGGCTGGCAACTGGAGCAGATTCGGCAAGGAACTGGGCAAGATCGCGATGCGCGAGGGACCTCGGCTGCTGCGTCAACTGCAGAAGTCCGGAGCCCTGCAGAAGGGCAAGGACGCGATCAGCGGAACGGCCGCGCGCACGTCCGCTCCGGCACCTCGTCCGGGGCGTCCGGTGGCATCGCAGACCAGACCTACAGCGCAGCGCGCCCGCACCATCGAGTACTCCCCCGACCTGGACGGCAAGGCCGACCCCGGTGAGATCGTCTGGACCTGGGTCACCTACGAGGAAGATGCCAGCCAGGGCAAGGACCGCCCGGTGCTGGTCATCGGACGCGAGGGCAACGACCTGCTCGGCCTGATGTTGTCGAGCCAGAGCAGCCGCGACGGAGACCGTGACTGGCAGTCGATCGGGTCCGGGTCCTGGGACGCCGAGGGCCGACCGAGCTGGATTCGACTGGATCGAGTGCTCGACGTGCCCGAGGACGGCATCCGCCGCGAGGGTGCGATTCTGAGCAAGCCCCAATTCGATTCCGTCGCAAACAGATTGCGTCGCGACTTCGGCTGGAACTGATGCGCGCGCGTTGTGCGTCCCGCGGAAGGACGCACAACGCGCATCGGGCTCACGCCAATCGGGTGATTTCCACGACCACGTCGAGAGCCGTCGAACCGCCGCCGGAGAAGATGCCCTTCAGCGGTGGCACGTCGGCATAGTCACGGCCGAGTCCGACCGACACGTGCTGCTCGTTGACGGCGATCGCGTTGGTCGGGTCGTAACCCCACCAGGCACCGGTCCACGCCTCGATCCAGGCGTGGCTCTGGCCCTCGACGGTCGCACCGATCGCGGCCTGCTTCTTCGGGTGCAGGTAGCCCGAGACGTACCGGCTGGGGATGCCGATGCTGCGCAGCATCAACAACGTCAGGTGGGCGTAGTCCTGGCAGACGCCCTTCTTCTCCGACCACGCCTCGACGGCCGAGGTGTGCACGCCGGTGGTCCCCGGCACGTAGGACATCTCCTGGTTGACCCAGTTGGCGATCTCCACCACCGATTCCTGCGGCGGTAGGCCCTTGGACAGCTTCTTCGCCACCGACGCCAGTTGCCTGTTCTTCGGCACGTACTCGGTGTTGTCGAGGACCTCGTTGAAGCGATCGATCACCTGCTCGCTCGCGAGCTCCTCCCAGGAGGCGTTCTCGTCCGGGTAGACGAAGGGGTCGGTCTCGACCACCGACGATCCGGTGACCTCGAGCTCGGTGTGCGGTGCGTGCAGGTCGAACGCCGTCACCGCTGTGCCCCAGTAGTCGGTGTAGCGGTAGGAACGCGTCACCGGGTCGGTCTCGACTCGGTTCAGAATCACGTTCTGCCGGTTGTCACTTCGCGGCGTCAACCGAGCCTCGTTGTACGACGACGTCACCGGTGCGTCGTACTGATAGCCCGTGGTGTGCACGACACGCATACGCCAGCTCACAGTTCACCTTCCAGTTGATCTTCGAATGTTCCCGAGCCGGCGTCCGTCCACGCAACCCACGGAGCGGCATGGAAGTACTGCTTGGAGATCGCGTCACCGAGTTCACGGCAGGTTTCCTGCAGGGAGAGCAGGCGCTCCTGCAGATCGTCGAGAATTTCACCGGGACGGAGGAATTCGAGTTCGCTACGAGCGCGGCCGAGTAGGCGCTGCGCTTCGGCGCGTGCACCGACTCGACTGTTGGGCTGATGGTCGAGCTGATCGAGCGAACGTTCCGCCTCGTTGAGTGCGTAGAACACCGAGCGCGGAAAGAGCCTGTCCAGCAACATGAATTCGAGAACTCGCTGGGCGTCGAGCGCGCCGCGGTAGGTGCGCAAGTAGGTGTCGTGAGCACCGGCGGAGCGCAGCACCGTGACCCAAGCCGGCGACGACGGCCGGTCACCGGCTCGCGAGAGCAACAACCGAACGATCATGTCGATGCGCTCGACCGAGCGACCGAGCAGAAGGAAGCGATAGCCGTCGTCGTGACTGAGGGTGGAGTCCGCGAGACCGGCGAACATCGCGGCGCGCTCCTCGATGTAGCTGAAGAACTCGGCCGGGCCGGTGCGCTTGGACGCCCTGATGCGCTCGTTCAAACCGTTGTACGTGGTGTTCAAGCACTCCCACATCTCACTGGACGTGACTTCTCGTGCACCACGGGCGTTCTCACGTGCGCTGGACAGTGAGTCCACGATCGAACCCAACCCGTCCCGGCTGAAGGCGACGACCTCGGTGAGCGACCACACGTCGAGCGAGACGTCCGGCTCGTGCTTGAAGCCGAGCACTCGCAACAACACTCGCGACGTGTGGTCCGGATCGACCGTGGCGTCCTCGAGAAGCTGGTGGACGGTGACGTCGAGAATGCGGGCGGTGTCGTCCGCTCTCTCGACGTACCGTCCGATCCAGTAGAGCGACTCTGCGTTGCGCGCGAGCATTTACTGTCCACCGCCGTTCGAGTCCGAGTTCGTTGCCTGCTGTTGCTGCTGCTGTTGTTGCTGCTGTTGTTGCTGTTGCTGATTCATCTGCTGGTCCATCGTCAGCTCCGGGCCCTGTTCGGCCATCGGCGACTCCGGTGGAACGCTGACGATCTCCTCGCCGGCAAGCTCCTGCTCCTCCAGAGAGGTTCGGGTGGCGAGTACCCAGGTGTCCTTGCTGCCGCCGCCCTGGCTCGAGTTGACCACCAGGGAACCCTCCGGCAACGCGACCCGGGTCAAGCCGCCGGGCAACACCCAGACGTCGTCGCCGTCGTTGACGGCGAACGGCCGCAGGTCGACGTGGCGCGGTACCAATCGATCGCCGATCTTGGTAGGCACCGTCGAGAGCTGCACGACGGGCTGGGCGATCCAACCGCGCGGATCCGCGCGAACCTTCTTGCTGATCGTGGCGAGTTCCTTCGGCGAGGCGTCGGGCCCGAAGACGATGCCGTAGCCGCCCGAGCCTTCCACCGGCTTGATGACCAGTTCGTCGATGCGGTCGAGAACTTCCTCGCACTCGTCGTCGAGCCAGCACCGGAACGTGTCGACGTTGGCCAACAGCGGCTTCTCGCCCATGTAGTAATCGATGATGGTCGGCACGTAGGTGTAGACGAGCTTGTCGTCGCCGACGCCGTTCCCGACAGCGCTCGAGATGACGACGTTGCCTGCCCGAGCGGCATTGACCAGACCTGCAACTCCCAGCACCGAGTCGGGACGGAACTGCATGGGGTCGAGGTAGTCGTCGTCGATGCGTCGGTAGATGACGTCGACCTGACGCTCGCCCTCGGTGGTGCGCATGTAGACGATGTTGTCTCGGCAGAACAGGTCGCGTCCTTCGACGAGCTCGACGCCCATCAGTCGCGCGAGCAACGAGTGCTCGAAGTACGCCGAGTTGGCGACGCCAGGAGTGAGAACCACCACGGTCGGGTCGGCCTCGTTGAGGGCGGCCGACGCGCGCAGTGCCCGCAGCAGATGCGAGGCGTAGTCACCGACGGCGCGGACGCGGTGGCTGGCGAACAGATCGGGGAACACCCGGGCCATGGTGCGACGGTTCTCCATGACATAGGACACGCCCGACGGTGACCGGAGGTTGTCCTCGAGGACACGGAACGTGCCCTGCGCGTCGCGAATGAGGTCGATGCCCGCGACGTGGATACGCACACCGTTGGGCGGTGTGATGCCGACCGCCTCTCGGTGGAAGTGCTCGCAGGAGGTCACCAGCCGCTTGGGTACCACTCCGTCGCGCAGGATCTCCTGGTCGCCGTAGATGTCGGCGAGGAACATCTCGAGAGCTTTGACGCGCTGCTTGATGCCGCGCTCGAGACGTGACCACTCGCCCGCCGCGATGACACGGGGTACCTGGTCGAGCGGGAAGGGGCGTTCCTGGCCGGACAGAGAGAAGGTGATGCCCTGGTCGATGAAGGCTCGTCCCAGCGCGTCGGATCTCGCATCCAGGTCCACCGCGTTCGCCGGGGCGAGTGCGGTGTGGATGCCCTTGTACGGAGTTCGGGTGCGCCCGTCGGCGTCGAACATCTCGTCGAAGGCGAGACTGTACTTTCCGACGTCGGAATACCCGCCGAACACTCCGTCGGCTTCGGGTTCGTCACGATCCGCTGACTTGGTTTTGGTCGCTTTGGCCTTGGTGGTGGCATGCGTTGCCGATCGCGGACTCATTCTGGCCATGTTGCTACAGAGACAGGAGTTAGGCGCGGTAGAAGCGTTAATTTCTTGAAACGCATCGTCACCCCGGTCCGGATTGGGTTCTGGCCGATCGTGCTGGTATTCTCGATCTTCGGCGCAGGGCTCCAACGCTCAGCAGCAGACTTCGGGCATTCCAGCATGGATCGCCCTGACCGGAATACCGACGAAGACGACAAGGATTTTACGCGTGGCCAATATCAAGTCCCAGAAGAAGCGGATTCTCACCAACGAGCGTGCACGCCTGCGCAACCAGTCGGTGAAGTCCTCCCTTCGTACCGTCATCCGCTCGTTCCGCGAGGCACAGGCTGCGGGCGACAAGGACAAGGCTTCCGAGATTCTTCTCGATGCAGGCCGCAAGCTCGACAAGGCCGCCAGCAAGGGCGTCATCCACAAGAACCAGGCAGCCAACAAGAAGTCGGCACTGGCTCTCGCAGTCAACAAGCTCTGATACCTCTCTGAGCTCGAGAAAGCCCGCCGTATCCGAGAAGGACGCGGCGGGCTTTCTCGTGCGCCGAACTTCCAGTGCGCAGGGCTTGTACTGCGCTGAGCCTGTCCTGCGCTCTGAGGTCGGTCGACGCTACCTGCCCAGTGATGCGACCTCGGCCACCGCTTTCTCCACTGCATAGTCCGCGTCCGCTGCCTGACCCTTGACGTCGGCGTTCAACTGCGCCACCACACGCAGCGCCTGGGCGATGGATCGACCGTTCCACCCGCGCGCCTGACCCTGCGCCTTCTTGATCTTCCACGGCGGCATGCCCAACTCCCCTGCCATGCGGAAGGGGTCGCCGCGGCCCGCCGAACCCACCAGCGCGATCGTGCGGACGGCGTCGGCCAACGCGTCGGCGAGCAACACGTGCGCCACGCCCCGGTGCATGGCCCACCGCAGAGCCTCCAGCGCGCCGGCTCGGTCTCCGATCACCGCCTTGTCTGCGACGTCGAACCCGGACACCTCGGCCTTGCCGGAGTAGTACCGACGCACCGCGGCGAGATCGACCTTGCCCCCGGTATCGGAGACCAACTGCGAACAGGCCGACGCCAATTCGCGAAGTTCGTTGCCCACCGACTCGACGACCGCCTCGATCACGTCGCCGCTCACCCGGACGTCGGCGGTACGGAACTCTCCGCGTACGAAGTCGATACGTTCGGCGGGCTTTGTGAGCTTGGCGCACTCGTGCACCTGTGCACCGCATTTCTGCAGCGCACCGACCATCGCCTTGGCCCGGCCTCCGCCGGAGTGCATGACCACGACCACTGCACCCTCGGGCGGATCGGTAGCGGCGTCGAGTACCAGAGCAGCAGCGTCCTTGCCTGCCTCGGCCGCGGCCTCGAGCACCACGACGCGATCCTCGGCGAACAGCGAGGGACTGAGCAGTTCGGCGAGTTCCGGGGCACTGGCATCACCGGTGCGCAACCGCGTGACCGGCAGGTCCTCCCCCGGAATCGCAGCATTCGCACGCACCTGAGCCACGATCGCGGCTACCGCGCGATCCATCAGAAGTTCCTCGTCGCCGAGGACCAGATGCAGAGGAGCCACACTCGAAGTCACGACCATGATCGTGCCATGTGCGACCGACACTGCGAGCATCCGCTCGAAGACCGAGCGGTCACCAGAGAACGTGCGCCGTCCACATCGCGAGTGTCGCCATCGCCACGGCTGCGGCCGTCCATCGAAACACCCTGAAACGCAACGCCGTCAGCAGCGCGGTAGTCGAGAACGCTGCCAGTGCTGCGCCCCCGACGCCATCGGGGACCACGACGCCCGCGCCCGGCACCGACGCGGCACTCTCTGCCACCGTGATCAGCCACCACAGCGGTGCCGACACCAACTGCGCGATCAGCTCCGCGAGCGAGGTGCTGGCGGTGGCGGTCACGGCCGTCAGAAAGCCCACCACGGTGATCGGAGCGACGACCGGTGCCACCAGCACATTCGCCGCCACTCCCACTACGCTGAACGTTCCTGACACGGCCGCGACCATCGGCGCCGTCACCGCGTGCGCTGCCGCGGCGACCGCCACCACTTCCGCTGCAGCTCTCGGCCAGCCACGGGCCCGAAGCCAGTCGACCCAGATCGGAGCGACGAGTACGAGCCCGGCGGTGGCGAACACCGACAGCACGAACCCGACGTCCACCGCGAGCCTCGGCCACCACGCGAGCAGCCCCAACACCGCACCGCACAGTGCCGGTACCGCTTGCCTGCGCCTGCCGGTGACCAACGCCACCAAGCCGATCGACCCCATCACTGCCGCCCGCAGCACACTCGGCGACGGCCGGGCCACGATCACGAACGCCACGAGTACGACGAACGCCACCGCGACCGTGGTGCGGGGTCCGACCCCGATACCTCGCAACACCAACAGAATCGCACCGATCAGGATCGAGAAGTTCGCTCCGGACACAGCCGTCAAATGGGTGAGGCCTGCCGCCCGAAAATTGTCCGATACCGTCTCGTCCAGCCGCGACACGTCGCCGACCACGAGACCGGGCAGCAGACCCGCACGATCGGGTGGCATCGAATTCTGCGCCACCACAGCCAAATTCGATCGGAAAGTGCCGGCCGCAGCAGAGATCGTTCCAGGCTCGTCCACGGTGACCGGCGGACCCGAAGTGCGGATCACGGCCACGGTCATGTCCGACCGAATCGGCTCGCCGAGCCTGCCCCGCACGGTGACCACCTGGCCCGGCAGCAATGCCGACCAACTGGACTCCGGTGCGATGATCGACACCATTCCACCGACGTTCCACGCCTCGCCGCCCACGTCGACGCGCGTCATCGCGGCCTTCACCATCACGGTCGCGGGCCCGGGAGCCGTCAGACGGCGCGGGTCCTCCGCCGGCCGCACCGTCGCGGTGATCCAGGCTCGGTTCTCTGCCGCCGCCGCCACGGGATGCTCTGCCAGCGAGCGCATCTGAAGCCAGATCGCTCCCCCGAAGCACAGCGCCAGCACGATCACCGCCGCCGCACCGGACCGACTCGGACCCGGCCAGGCACGCCGAGCAGACAACCCGTTCAGTGCCACCGCGAGGAGCAGGACCACCGCAACCGCCGAGGCGGTAGCAGCCAGGGCAGCAGCGGGTCCTCCGAGAATTCCGACCGCGGTGATCGACCAGCACACCGCAGCGGCCGGAACCAGTCGCACGTCGAACGGCAGAAGATCCTCGGTCTGTGGCGCAGGGGCGGACGCGGCACCGGTGGTCATCCGACGTGCACCAGGTCGCGGATCTTCGCCAGTCTGCCGGGCCCGATGCCGTCCACCTCGGACAACTGATCCACGGATGTGAAGCGGCCGTTGATCTCTCGCCACTTCACGATCGAAGTCGCGGTGACCGGCCCTACCCCGGGCAACGCGTCCAGTTCTGCCACGGTCGCGGCGTTGAGGTCCACCGTCCCTCCGGGCGCGGAACCTCCGACCCCGGCCGGTACGCCGCTACCGTCTGTCGATGCCTCGATCTCGGATGTCGTACTGCTGACCGGTGGAGCTGCCTCGGGCGGCACGACGCCGACGACGACCTGATCACCGTCGGCGACTCGCGCGGCCATGTTGAGCGCCAGTAGGTCGGCACCCTCGACAGCGCCGCCTGCCGCGGCCAGCGCGTCGGCAACTCGCGAACCCGGTTGCAGCCGAACCAATCCGGGACGCGTCACGAGCCCGACGACGCTCACCACGAGTTCGGCCTCGGCGGTCGGCACAGAATCCACCGTGCCATCGGTACCCACCGTGCCATCGGTGTCCGAGCTGTCGGTCGCGACCACAGCAAGGGGTGGTGCCGGTGCGGGACTCGGTGCGTCCCTGGCCACCGCGAATCCCGCGACCAGCACGACGAAGACTCCGGCCGCCGCCATCGCCAGCGCCCCCTGTTTCCCCGGGTTCACGCGGGCGGATCGCCACCGCGCCGGCAGCAGGGCCGACCACGGGGCACCTTCTCGTTGTGCTTCCGGCAGCAGCCAATCCGGATCCGTGGACTCGGCGTCGGGTCGCACGCCCTCGGGCACGGCACGATCGCGGGAGGAATCGTGTTGTCTGCGCACGGAGTTCAATCGCGCCACCGTGTGCGCCCGATCGTCGTTGCCGCCCATGCTCGAGGACGCTAGTGCGCACGATCGGTTCGTTCACCGAGGACTGCAGGTCGCAGACTGCCCTGTGTACGAACCCGGAGGCTGTGGATGAACGCGGGACGCGACGCGCCTATCGACGTCCGGACGCCACGACGACACCGACCGCGCCCGGGCCTACGTGAGCACCCAGAACGGCACCGAAAGGATAGACGTCGATGCTGGTCGAATGCGGTATCCGGGAGGTCAGCATCGCGGCTACGTCCTCGGCCCGCTCGGGGCACTGCATGTGGTGCACCGCGAGCGCAACCCCCGATTCGTCACCGACCTCCTCCGCGGCAGCGACGGCTGCATCGACCAGCTTGGTCAGCGCCTTGGACGAGGTCCGCGTCTTCTCCCGCAACACGAGTTTGCCGTCGGTGATGTGCAGGACCGGCTTCATCGCCAGTGCCGTGCCGAGCAAGGCGGCAGCGGCACCGATTCGGCCGCCGCGTCGCAGGTGGTCGAGTCGATCGACGACGATGAAGCATCGCGACGTCGTCGACGCGGCGACGGCGTCGCGGTACACTGCGTCCAGTTCTGCTCCCCCGGCGGCGGTGGCTGCCGCAGCCAGCACTGCGAAGCCCAGTCCCATTCCGGCCGAGGCGGAATCGACGACTCGGACGGCCGAGCCCACGTGATCTGCGGCCTGGCGCGCAGCTTCCCAGGTGCTCGACAGTCCCCGAGAGATGTGCAGTGCCACCACACCGGCACCTCGACTGCGTTCGAGAGCCGCGGCGTAGACCTCGGTGAGCTCACCCGGAGAGGCCCCCGCAGTGGTCACCTGCTTGCCCGAGGAGGACTGATCGGGAATCTCGTCGATACCCTCACGGTGGTCGATTCCGTCGACCAGCACGTGCAGTGGCACCAGCGTGATGCCTCGCGCTGCGGCGAGTGAGGCCGGCAGGCAGGAGGAGGAGTCGGTGACGACGGCGACGGTCACGGCGTTTCGGTCATCGATCGGGCGGCGGCGACGGGTCGCAGTACCTCGAGCATCGCATCGGCGACTGCGATGTGGGCGTCCCATCCCCAGTGGATGCCGTCGGGGTTCGCGTTCTCGGACTCGATGTTCGGTCGTACGGCGTCGGCGAGGTCGACCATGGGGACGTTCCTGGCCGAGCTCCACGCACGCAGTGCGCGGACGGCGGGTTCGCGACCGGAGTGGACCTTGCCGTAGGCATCGCAGCGGTGCACCGATGGATAGGTACCGATGACGGGAAGTTCGGGACGCACGTACGCCAGTGCCGCACGGGTCTGTTCCAGATACTCGACGCTGAGCCGCGGCGGCAGCGCGACGGGCCAACCGAGATGCGACAGAACGGGTTGCACCGCTTGGTATCCCGCGCGAACCACGCGCCGCAGGGCAGGCGGTCGGACGTATCTGATCTGCTCCCGGAGCGCAGTCGGCAACGGTGACGGGAGCGAATCCATGCCGCCGATTCCGAGCACGACGGCACCGGCACGGGGAATGGCTGCCCACACTCGCGGATCCTGGGTCAGGGCCCACCACGCGTCACGACTCGTCCAGCCGATGCGCGCAACCAACTCGACCGTCCAATCCAGTTCCGCTGCAACGAGATTGGGCCACAGTCGCGGGTCGTCGACGGGCAGTCCGCCCTCGGGTCCGTAGTAGCTCAACGAGTCCGCGAGGACGAGCAGCGCGGGCCGCGCCGTCTCAGAGGACGTCACTGGCCACCCGCGCGGAGGCGTTCCACACGTCCAGTCGCCAGGACGGGTTCTCGCCGGGGCCGTGCGCGCCGAGCTGAACCCAGCTGGTGTTCGCGAGGCCTCCGAGTACCGGCCAGCGATCGGTCGGTAGATCGAGCAGCGCGGCGGTGAGCGCCGCGATCAGACCTCCGTGCGCGACGAGGACGAGCGGTCGCTCGCTGCCGCCTGCACCCCACTCGGGGACGCCTGCCGTGAGTTCACGAACCAGCGGCACGCTGCGTCGGGCGACGTCGATGCGGCTCTCCCCACCGGGTGGGGCAATGGTGGCGTCCGCGCGCCAGGCCGGTCGTGCCCCGGGAGCGATGTCGTCGACCTCGGTGTGGGTGAGCCCTTGCCACTGACCGAGATGGGTCTCGCGCAGACGCTCGTCCACCGACACCGCCACACCTGCTGCGTCTCCGAGCGCGGTCGCAGTGTCCAGAGCTCGCCGCAGATCCGACGAGACGATCCTGATCGGATCACGCGTCGCCAGCTCGGCGGCGGCCGTCTTCGCCTGGCTGCGGCCGAGCTCGGACAGATCGGTGTCGAGCTGACCCTGCATGCGGTCGGTGGCGTTGTACTCCGTCTGACCGTGCCGAAGCAGGATGAGCCGTCTGATCATTGCTCCGATTCCGGAGCCGGATGCTGTCCGAGACCGGGAACCTCGATGGTCGGGCAGTCCTTCCACAACCGCTCGAGCGCATAGAAGTTCCGCTCCTCGTTGTGCTGGACGTGCACGACGATGTCGGAGTAGTCCAGCAGCGCCCAACGGCCTTCTCTGGTGCCCTCGCGGCGGACCGGCTTGTGTCCGGCCTCACGCAGCTGGTCCTCGATGTTCTCCACGATCGCGTTGACCTGACGCTCGTTGGGCGCGGAGGCGATGACGAAGCAATCGGTGATGTAGAGCTGATCGGAGACGTCCAGAATCACCACGTCGCCGGCCAGTTTGTCGTCGGCTGCGAGCGCGGCGATCCGCGCCATCTCGGCGGCTTCGGCTGTTGCAGTCACTTCGGTGTACTCCCACTCGTATGGCTCGGGTTCTCGGTCATTGCGCTGGTGACCGACCCTGCCGGTTGCTTCTTCTGGGGCGCTGGTTCCGACATGGTGACGGATCCGTCGAGACGCTGAGCGCCTCGTGGTCTGTAGAGATTCCTCTTCGAGATGTATTGCACGACGCCGTCCGGTACGAGGTACCAGACCGGCCGATTCTCACCGGCTCGAAGTCGACAGTCCGTCGACGATATCGCGAGTGCAGGGATTTCCATCAATGTGAGAGTGTCGGCGGGTAGCGATCGAAGGTGGTTGGCCAGATGTTCGACGCCGAGCTCGAACCCGGGACGCGAGACGCCGACGAACTTGGCGAGCTCGAACAGCTCCTCCCAGTTCTGCCACGTGAGGATCGACTCGAGCGCGTCCGCGCCGGTGATGAAGAACAGCTCGGCATTGGGATGCTGCGATCGCAGATCGCGCAGGGTGTCGACGGTGTAGGTGGACTTCTCCCGGTCGACGTCCACCCGGCTGACCGAGAATCTCGGATTGGACGCCGTCGCGATGACGGTCATCAGGTAGCGATCCTCTGCCGGGCTGACCGACTTGCCTTCCTTCTGCCACGGGTTTCCGGTGGGGACGAAGATCACCTCGTCCAGAGCGAACTTGTTCGCCACTTCGCTGGCGGCGACGAGGTGCCCGTGATGAATCGGGTCGAAGGTGCCGCCCATCACGCCCAAACGGCGGACGGACTGCCTACCGGTATCGTCGCCGGGTTCGGATTCGCGCTGCACAACCGCCGATTCTACGTCCGGGTTGCCGCTGGGCGTCACACGCCTCACACCGGAAGCAGACGCGAGACCACGGTGGCGAGCTGCTGAGCCGATCGGCACTCGTGCATCGCGATCACGCCGGAGTACACCTTGGCCGCCGAATCGCCGGAACCCCACTGCGATTTCGGTTCCGGATTGAGCCAGTACGCATGCTTGGCCACCGACACGATGTGCGCCAACGCCGGCAGCTTCGGTTCGCGGTAGTTGGTGCGGGCGTCACCGAGAATCAGCACCGAACTGCGACTGGTGACCGCATGGGCGTACTTCTCGTCGAACGTCGTCAGTGCATGGCCGTAGTCCGAGTGTCCGTCGTACGTCACGAGATCGGATTCGCCGATGATGCGGCTCATCGCGGCTCCGAGATCGGACCCGGAATCGAAGAATCGCGTCACCTCGTCGGTGGAGTCGATGAACGCGAAGATGCGCACGCGCGAGAACTGCTCGCGTAGTGCATGCACCAGCAGCAGAGTGAAATTGCTGAATCCTGCCACCGAGCCCGAGACATCGCACAGCACAACGAGTTCGGGGCGTGCTCTCCGAGGCTTGCGCTCGACCAGGTCGATCGGGACGCCGCCGGTGGACATCGACTTGCGCAGCGTGCGACGCAGATCGATCGAGCCGTGTCTGCTTCGGCTGCGCCGCACCGCAAGTCGCGACGCCAGCAGCCGGGCGAGAGGGGTGACGTTACGCCGCAGCGCCGCCATCTCGGTGTCCGAGGCCCGCAGGAAGTCGACTTCCTCGGCGAGCTTGGGCACCCCGTAGCTCGCTACCCGCTCACGGCCCAGCTTCTCTGCCGAACGACGCCTCGTCTCGCTCTCGACCATCTTGCGTAGGTCTGCGATACGTTGCGCGGCAGTGCGTTTGGCGACCTCGGACTCGTAGTCGTCGGTGGGGCGATCGGGCGCGTCGTCGCTGCGCCCGAGCAATCCGTCGAGAATCTTGCGCAGCAACGTTTCGGGCGCAACGTCGCGCAGGGCCTGATACGCCGAGAACGAAGGCCCGTTGGAGGACTTGTACTGTCCGAGTTCCTCGACCATCTGCGCTGCCAGCATCTGGGTCAACTCCGCGGCCTCGGCCGAGTCGTCCGAGAGCAGATCCACCAACAGCTCGCGGAGCGCATCGATGTCGACGTCGCCGGCGTCGGTGCGAGGCAACGCGGTATCGATCTGCCCCGAGTCCCTGGTACCCGATGCCACCGGAAACCACAGGTCGAACAGGGCGTCGAACACTCCGCGATGCGTCGGCCGGCGCAGCAGTGCACAGGCCAGACCCTCGCGCACGGCCTCCCGATCGAGCAGGTCGAGAACCGACAGGACGCGTCCGGCATCGACCGTCTCCGACGGCCCGACCGAAATTCCACGCCGACGCAGCGCATCGACGAAACCGACGAGGTGACCGGGAATTCCGTGCGGGGCCTGCATGTCAGTTGAGCCGGAGTTCGGCTGCCGCGCGGACCTGGTCCGACTGATGCTTGAGCACCACACCGAGTGTGGAGCGAACCGCATCGTCGTCGAGGGTGTCCATACCGAGCGCCAACAGAGTGCGTCCCCAGTCGATGGTCTCGGCCACCGAGGGCAACTTCTTGAGCTGCATCGCGCGCAGTACCCGCACGGTCTTGATCATCTGCTCGGCGACGGCCTCGGGCAGTTCGGGAACCCTGCTGGCGAGAATCCGGCGCTCGAGGTCGGCGTCGGGAAAGTCCAGATGCAGGAACAGGCAGCGACGCTTCAGGGCCTCGGACAGTTCACGGGTGGCATTGGAGGTGAGCACCACGAACGGCGTCCGCTCGGCCACGATCGTGCCGAGTTCGGGAATGGTGATCGCGAAGTCGCTGAGCACCTCGAGCAGCAGACCCTCGATCTCGACATCGGCCTTGTCGGTCTCGTCGATGAGCAGAACCGTGGGATCGGTACGACGAATCGCCTGCAGCAGCGGCCGCGCCAACAGGAATTCCTCGGAGAAGACATCGAGCTTGGTCGAGTCCCAATCGGCCGCGGTACCGGACTGGATGCGCAGGATCTGCTTGGCGTGGTTCCACTCGTACAGCGCGCGAGCCTCGTCCACACCCTCGTAGCACTGCAGCCGCACCAGTTCGGCCCCGGTCGTCTGCGCGACGGCACGGGCCAACTCGGTCTTGCCCACTCCCGCCGGACCTTCGATCAGCAGCGGCTTGCCGAGGCGATCGGCGAGAAACACCGAGGTGGCGGTGGCCTTGTCGGCCAGATAGCCCGTCTCGGCCAGGCGCCTCTGGACGTCGTCCACGCTGGCGAACAGCGGGGGTGTCGTCGGTAGGGCACGATCCATGTCACAGCTCCTGATGATCGGGTCTGGCCGGTACTTCGAGGGGTGTCAGTCTCGGACGTGTCCGTCGCCCCACACGGTCCACTTGGTCGAGGTCAATTCGGGCAATCCCATGGGTCCACGCGCGTGCAGCTTCTGAGTCGAGATACCGATCTCGGCACCGAAGCCGAATTGCTCTCCGTCGGTGAACGCCGTGGACGCGTTGACCATCACCGCGGACGCATCGACCCGCTGGGTGAACTCGCGCGCGGCACCGATGTCGGCGGCGACGATCGCCTCGGTGTGGCCGGTGCCGTATCGGTCGATGTGCTCGATCGCCTCGTCGATACCACCGACGACCTTCAGCGCGATGTCGAGGGAGAGGTACTCCTGCGACCAGTCCTCGTCGCGCGCAGGCACGAGCCCGGGCAGGTCCCCGTGCACAGTGACGCTGTGCATCTGGAACGCCTGGAGCAGCCGGGGCACCATGGTCTCGGCGATCGCGGAGTCCACCAACACGGTCTCGGCGGCGTTGCAGACGCTGACCCGTCGGGTCTTGGCGTTGAGCACGATCTTCTCGGCCGTCTCCGGATCGGCAGAAGCATGGATGTACACGTGGCAGTTTCCGACGCCGGTCTCGATGGTGGGGACCGTTGCGTCGCGCACGACCGCAGCGATCAGTCCTGCTCCACCGCGCGGGATCACCACGTCCACCAGTCCGCGCGCCTGGATGAGGTGGGTGACCGTGGCACGGTCGGCGCTTCCGAGAAGTTGCACCGCGGCCTCGGGCAGACCGTGACCGCGCAACGCTCCCTGCAATGCCTCGACAAGTGCCGCGTTGGACCGTGCCGCCGACGACGAACCACGAAGCAGCACCGCGTTGCCGGACTTGAACGCGAGACCGAACGCGTCGACGGTGACGTTGGGCCGAGCCTCGTAGACCATGCCCACCACGCCGAGCGGAACTCTCAGTTGCCGAATCTCCAGCCCGTTGGGCAGCGTCGAACCACGGATGATCTCGCCGATCGGATCGGGCAGCCCGGCCACCTGTCGCAGACCGGCGGCGATGCCGTCGATGCGCGACGCGGTCAGCCGCAGGCGGTCCAGCAGCCCCTCGTCGGTACCGGCCGCTCGCGCGTTCTCGATATCGACTGCGTTCGCGGCGAGTACCGACTCCGCTGCAGCGACGACCGCGTCGGCCGCGGAATGCAGCGCAGCGTCCTTCTCTGCAGTCGTCAGCAGCGCGAGCGCGCGTGATGCGGTGCGCGCTCGGCGGGCTGCGGCGTGCACGTTCTCTCGCTCGTCGGCAGTCGTGGTCACCGGTTCGGCCGAGACGGAAGCTGTCATGAACTACACACTAATAGGGGCCGGGAATGAAGCTGCATCGCCGCGTCGTTGCAGCACAGCGTGAAGATCGTCGACCGACCGTCGACGCCGCCCGAAGACCGGAGGAACCACTTGTGAGTGCGCTGTTCGAGCCTCTGACCCTGCGTGAGGTCACCTTCCCGAACCGGGTGTGGATGGCACCGATGTGCCAGTACTCGGCCGACGAGGCGGGTGACAGTGTCGGCGTCGCCGGCAACTGGCATCGAACCCACCTGGTGAGCCGGGCGATCGGCGGTGCCGGGTTGATCATCACCGAAGCGACCGCGGTGAGCCCCGAGGGTCGCATCAGCCCGTCGGACCTGGGTATCTGGAACGACACTCAGGCCGACGCATTGGCGGCGATCGTCACCGAGATCGAATCCTTCGGAACCGTGCCGGGTATCCAGCTGGCACACGCGGGCCGCAAGGCGTCGACCGCGGCTCCCTGGTCGGGTGGCAAGTCCTTGCCCGCCGAGGATCCCCGAAGCTGGGAGACCGTCGGCCCGAGCGCGGTTGCGTTCAATGACTACGCGACCCCGAGGGAGGCCACAGCCGAGGACATCGCGAAGATCGTCGACGACTTCCGGACTGCCGCTCAGCGGGCGCTGAAAGCAGGATTCCGGGTTGTCGAGATACACGGCGCACACGGCTACCTGCTGCACCAGTTCCTGTCCCCCGCCAGCAACACGCGGACAGACTCGTACGGCGGCGACTTCTCGGGTCGCACGCGGCTGCTGATCGAGGTCGTCGACGCGGTGCGTGAGGTGTGGCCGGCCGAGCTTCCGGTCTTCGTTCGCCTCTCGGCGACGGATTGGCTCGACGAGCCCGAGAATGCTGCAGGAGTGGAGTCTGCGGAACGACCCGGTGGAGAGGGCACAGCCGCATTGGAGGCTTCGAGCTGGACGTCGGATCAGACGGTGGCCTTGGCGCAGATCCTCACCGAGCACGGGGTGGATCTGGTCGACACCTCGACCGGCGGAAACGTGCACGCCAAGATTCCGGTCGGTCCCGGCTACCAGGTTCCGTTCGCGCGGCGCATCCAGAACGAGACGACCATGCCCGCCGCCGCCGTCGGGATGATCACCGAACCCAAGCAGGCGGAGGAGATCGTCTCGCTGGGCGAGGCGACGGCCGTGCTGCTGGCGCGCGAGCTACTGCGGGATCCGTACTGGCCGCGGCGCGCTGCCCGCGAACTCGGCGTCGAGATGCTCCCGGCCGTGGCACCGCAGTACGAGCGGGCCTACTGAGACCTCAGACCACGAAGCCGAGCTTCTTGTCGACGACATTGAGCAACGGTTCGCCGCGGAAGTACCGATGGGCGTTGTCGGCGAACAATTCTGCCAGTCGCAGCTTCCATCCCGAGGCGTCACCGCTCATGTGCGGTGTGACGATCACGTTCTCGGCCGTCCACAACGGATGGTCGGCCGAGAGCGGTTCGGTCTCGAACACGTCGAGTGCGGCACCTGCGATGTGCCCGGTGGCCAGGTGCGCCAGCAGTGCCTCGGTGTCGAGCAACTCCCCGCGGCCCACGTTGATCACCCGCGCGCCGGGCTTCATCGCGGCCAGCACCGAATCGTCGACCATCCCCCTCGTCAGATCGGTCAGCGGGGCGACCAGCACCAGGTAGTCGGCACGCTCTACTCGAGCCGCGAGATCGGCACTGGCACGGACGGTGCCGAAATCTGGGTCGCCCTCTCGTGCCGTTCGACCCACACCCGAGATCGACATTCCCACCGCGCTCAGCAGGCTCGCGATCGCGCGGCCGATCGCGCCGGTACCCACGATCATCGCGTGGGCACCGTCGATGCGCTCGGTCTCTCGGTGCTGCCAGACCTTCGAAAGCTGCAGAGCACGTGAACGTTCGGAGTCCTTGGCGAACGCGAGTATCTGGGCCAGTACGAACTCCGCGATCGGTCGGTCGAACACTCCCCGCGAATTGGTCACGATCACATCGGATTCGACCAGATCGTCGAACATCAATGAGTCGACGCCTGCGGCGGCGATGTGGATCCACTTCAGCGAACTGCAGCGCGGCCATGCCGATTCGACTGCGGAGGAGAAGAAGTCCCACAGCAACAACGCGTCGGCACCGTCGACCGCATCACCGAGGGTGTCGGCAGTGGCGTACCGGACGTCGGCGACCTCCGCGACGGAGTCGAGCCCGTCGGGGAGGTCGCCGGCGTGCAGAACGACGAGGACCGGTGCCACTACTTCTTCTTGTAGCCGACGAGTTCGACGCCGGACGCGGCCACCTCGTCGTCGTTGTCGCCGGGGCACTGGGTTCCGCGCAGCGAACGGCCTGCGGTTTCCGGCATCAGCAGAATCGGCACGAAGGCGATGGCCGCCGCGATCATCATGTACCAGCCCGGGACCAGGTTCGAGCCGGTCCGTTCGATGAGGAACGTCAGGATCAGCGGAGCGGTACCGCCGAAGAGCGCCGTCGAGACGTTGTATCCGATGGCGAACGCTCCGTAGCGCACCTGAGTGGGGAACAGCGCGGGCAGGGTCGACGACACACACGAGCACATGATGACCAGCAACACTCCGAGACCGAGCAGGCCGATGCTCTGGCCGATCAGTCCGGTGTTGATGATCAGGAGGAACAGCGGAACGCTGAGCACGAAGTACCCGACGCAGGCCGCCAGCAGCAACGGCTTTCGGCCCACTCGGTCGGACAGAGCGCCGATGGGGTTGATGATCGCCATCATGACGATCATGATGGCCACGAGAGTGAAGTTGGACTGAGTCGTGCTGTGGCCCAACGTGTCGCTCAGATACGAGGGCAAGAACGTCAGCACCGTGTAGTAGGCGATGTTCAGCAGCAACACGAATCCCATCAGGATCAGGATCCGCTGCCAGTACGTCATGGTGGCCTTGAGCGAGGTGATCGCTCCGCCCGCACCCTCGTCGACCGTGCCGCCGTCCTCCTTGGCCTCGGCGAACACCGGAGAATCCTCGAGGCGGGTCCGCAACCACAGTGCAACGATGCCCAGCGGCAGAGTGACCAGGAACGGGATGCGCCAGCCCCAGGCCTCCATCGTCTCGTCGCCGAGCGCGACGTTGAGCAGGGTGCACAGGGTGGCACCGCCCACGGTGCCGGCGAGGGTGCCGAATTCGAGGAACGATCCGAAGAATCCGCGCCTCTTGTCCGGCGCGTACTCGGCCATGAACACTGCTGCGCCACCGTACTCACCACCGGTGGAGAAGCCCTGCACCAATCGGCAGACGAGCAGCAACAACGGTGCGGCGATGCCGATGGTGTCGAATGTCGGCAGCACACCGATCGTCGCCGTGGCCAACGTCATCATCGAGACGGTCAGCACGAGGACTTTCTGACGACCGATGCGGTCGCCGAGTGGGCCGAGCACGATGCCGCCGATGGGGCGGATGATGAACGACGCGGCCAACACGGCGAAAGTGGAGAGCAGGCTTGCGCCCCCGTCCTCGGACGGGAAGAAGTTCGCGGCGATGTACACGGCCAGATAGCCGTACACCGCGTAGTCGAACCACTCGACTGCGTTTCCGAGCGCCGATCCGCCGATCGCTCGGTGCAGGATCTTCGTCTCGTTCGGGCTCAGCGTGTCGGTGCTCGGTGGATATCCGGTCGGCGTGGATGCCGACCCTGAATTTTCGGTCACGGTCGAAATACCTCTCGCTTTTGTGAACAACATGGAGCGTCGGTGTGGTACTTCGCAGCGTTCGACTGTACGGCCAACCGGAACGTGCTTTTCGGCCAACCCCCTTCTCGGAAGCTAAAGACCAGGTGGCGCAGCGATTCTGGTGGCTATCAACGCGTACGCCCTTGCGCTGTCGGTCAATTGCCGCACGGCCACGGATTCGTCCGGCCGATGTGCCTGGTTTTCGATCTCCCCCGGACCGAGCACGACGGTGCCGATACCCATCTGCTGTGCCACGAAACCACCATCGCACGAAGCAGTCCAGATGTCAGTCGAACTCGCAGATCCGGTGTCGAGGACCGATTGCACTGCGGTGCTGACCAATCCGCTGTCTGCGCTGGTCAGAAAGCCGGGCATCTCCATCGCGACGTCGATTGTCACCTCGATACCGGATCCGGTCACATCCGCTGCTTCGATACGTGAGCGCAATTCGTCGACGACATCGATGGCGCGCTCGCCGGGAAGCAGTCGCCGATCGACGGTGAGCGTGCAGCGATCGGCGACCATCGAGGTTCCCGTCCCACCGGAGATGGTTCCCACGTTCCAGGTGGCGGGGCCCAACTCGGGGTCGGGTTTGCCGTCCAGCTCGATCTGCCAGTCTTCGATGATCGCGATGATGCGCGCTGCAGCCGCTATGGCATTGGCTCCGTTACGAGGTTGTCCCGCATGTGCGGAGCGGCCGCGAATCTCGATCTCCAGATTGGCGGCGCCTCGGCAACCGACAATGGTGACCAGATCCGTCGGCTCGGCCACCACGCAGTGGCTGTGGTTCCGCAGTGGTGGGTCGGCCACGAACGCTCGGATGCCGAGACCGGTGTCCTCCTCGTCGACCAGGCACGCCAACGTCATCGGATGCTCGTCGGCAAGACCGGCGCGCTGCACCGCGGTCATCGCGGCCACGACGGCGGCGAGGCCGCCCTTCATGTCGCAGGCCCCGCGGCCGACGATGCGGCCGTCTCGAACCACGGCGGAGAAGGGGTCGGTGGTCCAGCCCGTTCCCGCGGGGACCACGTCCGAGTGCCCGACGAAGAGGACTCCCGGGCGATCGTCGGATCCGATCGAGACGATGACGTTGGGCCGACCCGGAACCACCTCGACGGTTCGAACGTCGAATCCCAGTGCGCGACAGTGCTCGGCAAGGACCTTTGCGGTCTTCTCCTCCGTGTCGCCGGGGTTTTCGCCGCCCGCGTCGATCAATGCCGCTGTCAGAGTGACGATCTCGTGCTCGTCGATCGAATCCAGCAGAGCGCGTTCGGAATCCGAGACGGTCATCGGGTGGGATCGGAGGCGAGCAGATGCTTGGACTTCTCCACCGCTGCCGCCAGCCGCCTGATCCCCTCGTCGATACGTTCGGGCGTCGACGAGGCGAAGCACAGCCGTAACGAGTCGTGGAACTTCCCACCCACCGACAATGCCGGCCCCGGTATGTAGGCCACGCCCTCGGCCAGCGCCGTCTCGAACAGGTCCTGCGTCGAGAAGTCGACATCGTTGCCGCGCAACGTCGCCCAGAGAAAGAAGCCTCCCTCGGGATCCGTCGTCGACATCGACTCGCCGAAGTACCTCTCGATGCTGTTCTGCATCGCGACCTTGCGGGGCAGGTACACCGAGGCCAACGATCGAAGATGCTCGTCGAGCAGGCCGCGCCGGATGTACTCGGCCACCATCCGCTGACCGGGCAGGTTGGTGCACGTATCCATGGCCTGTTTGGCGTTGACGATCAGTTGCCGAGCCTCGGGGGCGGCGTCCACCCACCCCACTCGCAGTCCTGGAGCGATCATCTTGGAGAAGGTCCGAACCGAGAAGATCAACGGGTCGTTCGGACTGAGCGTGCCGAAACTGGGAATCGGATCCCCCGAGAAGCGCAGCAGGCCGTACGGATCGTCGTCCAGAATGACCGATCCCCACCGGTGTGCCAGCTCGATGAGCAGCTGACGACGCTCGAGCGACAGGGTGACCCCGGACGGGTTCTGGAAGTTGGGAATCACGTAGATCATCTTCGGCACTCGACCTGCGCGCTCGACGAGCTCGGGCAACGCCTCGACGATGAGGCCGTCACTGTCCATCGGAGCTTCGAGAATGTCACCTCCGTAGCTGAGTACGGTCGCGGTTCCGTTGGTGTACGTGGGACTTTCGACGATCACCAGGTCGCCCGGGTCGATGAACAGCTTGCACGCGATGTCGAGGCCCTGCATTCCGCCTGAGGTGATCACCACCCGCTCCTCGGTCGTGGGTTCGCCCACCGAGTCGAGGTATGCGAGCAATGCGTCGATCAAACCCGGATCACCCTCGGTGGCACCGTAATCGAATGCGTCCGCGGTGAGTACGCTGCCGGCGATCTCGGTGAACGCAGCGGCCGGAACCGTCTCGGCTGCAGGAGATCCCATGGCGAATCGAACGATGTCGTGTTTCTGCGCGGCGAGGAGCGATGTCGACGAATCGATCACCGATCCCACCAGCTTGTCGGTTCGTAGCGCCCAGGGGATGGCAGTAGTGGAGCCTGCGGAACGACCATGGATGGCAGGAGTGGAGCCTGCGGAACGACCATGAAGGGCAGGAGTGGAGCCTGCGGGGCGACCTTGTGCGGTGGCGGTCATGCTCACTCCTTCGTCAGTAGTTCTCGGGGGTATGCAGTGAAGGTTTCGAGGCCGTTCTCGGTGACACGAACGGCCTCGGATACCTCGTATCCGTAGTCGTCCATCCACATTCCGCCGATGATGTGGAACGTCATGTTCTCGGCGAGTACCGTCTCGTCGTCGGTGCGCAGGCTGACGGTGCGCTCACCCCAGTCGGGTGCGTAGGCGATGCCGATCGAGTAGCCGATGCGCGACGGTTTGTGCAGTCCGTGCTTGGCCAGGCTGGTGTTCCACACCTGCGCCAGCTCGGTGGCGGTGACGCCTGCCCGTACGGTTGCGAGCACGTCGTTCAGGGCTTCCCCGGTGGACTTGGCGAGGTAATCCAAACGCGGACTTGGCTTTCCGAGAACGATGGTGCGCGCCATCGGGACGTGGTAGCGCCGGAACACTCCGGCCAGTTCGACGACGGTGGTCTCGCCCCGCACGAAGGGTTGATGCGACCAGGTCAGGTGAGGGGTGTCGGCTCCGGCACCGGTGGGCAGCATCGGGACGATGGCGGGGTGGTCGCCGCCGAACTCCTCGGTGCCGCGTACCTGTGCGTTCATGATGGCAGCAGCTGCGTCGCACTGCCGTTCACCGACCGAGATCGACCGGTACGCGGCCGACATCGCCGACTCGCACACCTGGGCGGCACCGCGCATCAGGGCGATCTCCGCCGGCGACTTGACCACTCGCACCCAGTTGATCAGTTCGTAGGAGTCGGTGAAGCGGTATTCGGGTAGCGACTTCACTAGTGCCTCGAATGCCTTCGGGCTGAAGTAGTACGAGTCCATCTCCAACCCGACCTGGCCGTGCTCGAAGTTGTTCACCAGTCCCAGTTCCCGCAGCTTTGCGGCGACCCAGACGAACGGGTGGGTGTCCTTGCGCTGTACGAATGTTTCGGGGTAGCCGAACGTTCGATCCTGCGGCAGCCATGACGTCCGAAACGCGCCGTTGGCGTCCATCTCGCGGGCGAAGAAGTACATCTCTCCGTCGAGGGGCACGTACAGCATCTGCGGGGTGTAGAAGGAGAGGGCGTTGTAGCCGAGCAGGTAGTACAGGTTCGCGGGATCGGTGACGATGAGCGCGGTGAGGTTCTGCGCTGCCATCCGCTCTCGAACGGCAGCGAGCCGGGCGGCGTACTCCTCGTCGGTGAAGGTGATCGGCGTGCTGTTCGGAACATCGGGGTACCGAGCCAGGCCTGGAGCGGCCCGTCCTGTGGTCTCGTCGGGTCCGAGTGCGGTGACGTAGGCGGCGTCGGGTGAGTCGTTCACGGGCACCCCCTTCAAGGAAGTCGTTTTAGTAGATTGTTGACAATCAGGCTAAGCGCTGGCGCGAGAGGTTCGCAAGACTTCGGATGTAAATGCTGTGTTGCGGGCAGGCGACTAACCCGGAGTGGCCAGCGCCGAGTGTTCTGCCTGCTCCTCGACCATGGCGCGAGTCAGATCGTGGATAGCGGTGTCCATGTGCTCGTGCACGCCCTTTTCCAGCGCGTCCCAGTCCGATCCGAGCAGGAGGTCGACGATCAGCTGATGTTCCTCCACCAGCGCCTCGGGCCGGTAGTACGCGGTTTCGAGGTTGGCCATGCAGATTCGCGCCTCTGCAGCGAGCGTGGCGTACATTCGCGACATTCGGCTGTTGCGCGTCGCCGCGACCAGGGCGGTGTGAAACGCCAGATCCCGTTCGGCAAGACCACGCCAGTCCGCCCGATCGATGAACGGCTGCATCTGCATCACGATGGCCGAGAGCTCATCGGCAGCCGAAACCAAACGAGCGCGATCGCCGTGCACCAGAGTCCACGCGGCACCGACCTCGATCGCCGCGCGGGATTCGTAGATCTCGGTGACATCCTCGCTGCTCAGCTCGACGACGAACACGCCTCGATTCCGGTAGCTGACGAGGAGCCCCTCCTGATTGAGACGCTGCAACGCCTCCCGGACCGGTCCCCGCGAGATCTCGAGTTCCGCGGCGACGTTGGCCTCGTTGATCTGTTCCCCTGGGGCGTAGGACCCGTCGATGATGCGGTCGCGAATCTGGTCGGCAATGACCATCGACGTGTTGCGTGCGTCGATGGGCGTCAGTCGTCTCGAACTGGGCATGATCGAAAACCTCTCTCAGCCTCGGGGAATGGCGAAATATTTGTACTCCAGAAATTCGTCTATGCCGACTTTTCCGCCCTCGCGGCCGAGTCCGGACTGTTTGACGCCACCGAACGGCGCAGCCGGATTGGACACCAGCCCCGTGTTGAGGCCGACCATGCCCACCTCGAGGCGCTCACCCATCCGAAGAGCACGGTCGATGTCCTGGGTGAAGACGTATCCGACGAGTCCCCATTCGGTGTCGTTGGCGAGGGCGATCACCTCGTCCTCGGTGTCGAACGGGACGATTGCTGCCACCGGCCCGAAGATTTCCTGTGACATCAGATCCGACGCCGCGTCGACGTCCGTGAGGACGGTCGGTGGGTAGAAGTAGCCGGGTCCGTCCGGGGCCACTCCCCCGACGATCGCACGTGCGCCGCGCCCGAGGGCGTCGTCGACCAGTGTCTGCACCTTGGTGCGGCCCGCGTCGTCGATCAGTGGACCCACCTCGGTTCCGGGTGTACTTCCGGCCCCGACCGACAGTGCACCCATCCGCTCGGCGAGCGCGTCCGCGAACTGCGCTGTGACACTGCGGTGTACGAAGAATCGGTTGGCGGCGGTGCACGCCTCACCCATGTTGCGCATCTTGGCGACCATCGCACCGTCGACGGCGCGCGTGAGATCGGCGTCGTCCATGACGATGAAGGGTGCGTTGCCACCGAGCTCCATCGAGGTGCGCATCACCGTCGATGCAGCTTGTTCGAGCAGGATCTTGCCCACCGCCGTCGACCCGGTGAAGCTGATCTTGCGGGCCGAACCGCTGCTCATCCACGAGCCCACGACACCCGACGCGTCGGTGGTGGTCACGACATTGACCACTCCCGCCGGAACACCGGCGTCGCGCAGGATTTCGGCCAGGGCCAGTGCCGTCAACGGAGTTTGCTCGGCCGGCTTGAACACCACGGTGCATCCTGCCGCCAATGCAGGGCCGATCTTGCGAGTTCCCATGGCCAATGGGAAGTTCCACGGAGTGACGAGAATGCACGGTCCGACGGGTGCTCGGGTGACCACGATGCGGTTCTTGCCGTCTCCGGTGAGGGTGTGATCGCCCGAGATGCGCACCGCCTCCTCGGAGAACCAGCGGAAGAACTCGGCACCGTACGCCACCTCACCCCGCGCATCGGCCAGTGGCTTTCCCATTTCCGCGGTGATGATCGCAGCGAGCTCCTCCGACCGCGCCAAGATCAGTTCGTATGCCGCGCGGAGGATTTCGCTACGTGCACGCGGCGGCGTCGCGGCCCAGTCGGCGGCGGCGGCGACCGCTGCGGCCATGGCGTTCTCGGCATCGGCGATGCCGCCGTCGGCGACGCTGGCGATGACCTCACCGCTGGCGGGATCGATGACATCGAACCGGGCGTCCGACGCTGCGGCGGTCCACGTGCCTGCGATGAACAGGTCGGTCGGAGCCGTGATCGTGGGACGCGTGAGGCTGGTGGTCGAACTGGCGGTCATGGCCGCGGTCCTTTCGTCGAACGTGGATCGAGTATCTGCGCCAGGTGTACGGACGCGTCACCGGTCAGGTCACCGGTGAGTTGACGCACCTGCATGTGGCAGGAGAATCCGTCGGTCAGAATCGGAGTGTCCGGCTCGGCGTCACGGAGCGCCGGCGCGAGGGCCTGCTCGGCGACCGCCATGCTCAGCTCGAAGTGCCGAGACTCGAAGCCGAAATTGCCTGCCACGCCGCAGCATCCGGTGGCCTCCCGCACCGCGTCGATACCGACGGAGGCCAATGCCGTGCGCTGGGTGGCGTTGCCGAACACCGCATATTCGTGGCAGTGGGTCTGTACGGTCACCGAGTCGGGAATCTCCGCCGTGGGCACCCACCCGGCCGCGGCCTGATCGATCACCGCGCCCGCGAAACTCTGTACTCGCGCCGCGACTCGTCTCGCGGCCGGGGTGGGAACCAACTCCGGCATGTCCTTGCGGAACGCCGCCGCGCAGCTCGGTTCGGTGACGACGATGGGCCGGTCGGTGCCGTCGTCCAGTGCTGCAACGGCTTTCGTGAGGTGCGCTCGGGCGGCCTTCAGCTGGCCCGTCGAGATCCAGGTCAGACCACAGCACACGTCGGTCCGGCATTCGGTGCTGCGGCCCGAGTCCTCGAGCACGCGCTGAGCCGCGCCCGCGACCTCGGGACGAAAACCCTGAGTGAAGGTGTCGACGACCAACACGACGTCCGCGTCGCGGCCGCCGCCGAGCCGGACTTCTCGCGCCAGTTCCTTCGCCGATGCGAATCGTGGCAACGGCCGCTCGGTGGTCAGCCCACCGAGCCGAGCCGCCAGTGCTGCGATGCGCGGGGTGAGCAGACGGTTGAGCAACGGTGCCGTTCTCTTCGTCACCTTCAGCCAGCGGGGCAACCAGCCAAGCGAATAATGCGAGAGCGGCCGCAGTCGCCCCGCGTAGTGATGATCGAGGAACTCGGACTTGTACGTCGCCATGTCCACTCCGACAGGACAATCCGACGAACAGGCCTTGCAGGACAGACACAGATCGAGCGATTCGGCCACGTCCTTCGAGGCCCATCCGTCGGCAACTGTCGGCGAACTGCGCACCATCTCCTGCAGCACTCGTGCTCGACCCCGCGTCGAATCCTTCTCGTCGCCCGTGGCGCGGAAACTGGGGCACATGACGCCTCCGGACGCTGTGCGGCATTTACCGACACCGACACACGACTGAGTTGCGTGTACGAAGGGATCCAGGTCTGCCCGCGTCCCGATCTGGTGCAGATCGAAGGTCGTCTTCCATTCCCGCTGTGGGATGCCCTGCAGCATCAGGTTGTCCATCATCGGTTCCGGATCGGTGATCGACCCCGGGTTGAGGATGCCGCCGGGATCCCAGATGCGCTTGAATCGTGCGAACGCGTCGAGCATGCGGGGCGAGTACATCACCGGCAGCAGTTCCGAGCGTGCCCTGCCGTCGCCGTGCTCACCGGACAGGCTGCCGCCGTGCTCGACCACCACCCGCGCGGCGGCGCGCAGGAAGTCGTTCATCACTCGTCGTCCGGCGTCGGTGCGCTGATCGAACGTGATGCGCACGTGCATGCAGCCGGCACCGAAGTGTCCGTACATCACCCCCGTCAGATCGTGTTCGGCCAGAAGCACGTTGAGGTCGGCGAGATAGGCGGACAGGTTCTCGGGTGCGACGGCGGCGTCCTCCCAGCCGCCCCAGGACTCGGCTCCGCCGGCCAGGCGGGTCGCGAGCCCCGCGCCGTCCTCACGTACTCGCCACAGCGCTGTTCGATCGGCAGGGTCGGTGACGATGCGGCCCTCCTTGACGCGGCCGAGAAGACCGAGCGCCTCGAGCAGACGGGCGGCCTTGTTCTCCACTTCGACGGTATCGGCACCGTCGAGGTCGACGTAGAGCCAGGCGTTTCCCGCGGGCAGACCGCGGACGGAGTCCGGTCCGCGGCGGTACTCCATCGTCCGGGCGATGTTGTCGTCGATACCCTCCACCGCGGCAGGCGAGAACTCGAGAATGGCCGTCACGTCGGCCGCGGCGGCCACCACGTCGTCGTAGCCCAGGCAGAGCAACAGCGCGGCCCGCGGTACGGGCACGACGGCGACGGTGACCGAGACGATCACCGCGCAGGTGCCCTCGCTTCCGACGAGTGCACGAGCGACGTCGAACCCGTTCTCGGGCAGCAGATGCGACAGGTGAAATCCGGAGACCTGTCGCGGTATGCGGCCCAGCTCGACTCTGAACAGGGCGAGGTTGTCCGCCGCCAGCGACTGCAGCTCACGCGAGATACGTTCGGCCGCCTCGGTTGCCGCGGAATCCTGCGAATGCACTGCCGCCACACCGCTACGAGTCACTCGAAGCAGGTGCCCGTCGGCGGTGACCACGTCCATCGCCACCGTGTGGTCCGCTGTTCGTCCGTAGCGCACCGAATGATTACCGCATGCGTCGTTGCCGACCGCCCCGCCGACCGTCGCGCGTGTCTTGCTGGACGGGTCGGGGGCGAACGTGAATTCCCCGGCTGTGCGCGCCACCAACTCTCGCTGCAACTCCGAGATGACGATTCCCGGTTCCACCACCGCCGTTCGCGAGTCGGTGTCCACCGAGATCACGCGATTCATGTGGCGAGAGAAATCGAGCACGATGCCGCGACCGATCGCGTTGCCCGCCATGGACGTTCCGCCGCCTCGGCCGATGACCGCGATTCCGGCAGCGGCGCACCGCGAAACCACGGTGGACACGTCATCGGCATTGCGCGGAAACACAACGGCGGCAGGTGGAATTCGGTAGTTCGAGGCGTCGTAGGAGTACTCGGCGAGCCGCCGATCCGAGTCGTCGATCTCGATGCCCAGTTCGCGTACTTCCTGCACGAGTGCAGGAACCGGGGACCGAACGGAAGCAGCCGTCACAGCACGTTCTTCAGTGTGCGCGACAACGCGTCGAGGCCCTGCCGCATTTCGTCGTCGCTCACGATCAGCGCCGGGATGATCCGGACCACGTTGCCGAGCGCGCCACAGGTGAGCAGCAACAACCCCTCGTCGATCGCGCCCTGTTGTACGCGCAGAGCGGCCGCAGCATCGGGATTGCCTGCGCTGTCGACGAATTCGAGTGCCTGCATCAAGCCGAGTCCACGTGCATCACCGATTGCAGAGTGCTCGGACTTCAGTGCGAGCAGGCCGTCGAGCAGAACTCGGCCCTGCGCGGCAGCGTTGGCGACCAGACCTTCCTCACGCACGACGTCGAGCGTCGCGACACCCGCCGCAGCGGCGACGGCATTGCCGCCGTACGTGCCGCCCTGCGATCCGGGCCAGGCCTTGCTCATCAACTCGGTCGATGCCGCGATCGCCGAGATCGGAAATCCGCTGGCCAGACCTTTCGCGGTGATGACGATGTCGGGAGTGATCGACGAGTGCTGATGACCCCAGAATTTCCCGGTACGGCCGACCCCCGCTTGCACCTCGTCGACGATGAGGACGATCCCGTGGGTGTCCGCACGTTCGCGCAGGCCCTCGAGAAACTCCGGAGGCGTGGGCAGATAACCGCCGTCACCGAGTACCGGCTCGATGATGAACGCAGCGGTGTCGGCGGGGCTCGACATCGTCATCAGCAGGTAGTCGAGTTCCTTCAACGCGAAGGCGACGGCGGTGTCCATGTCCCAGCCGTATCGGAACGCGTACGGGAACGGCGCGATGTGCACACCGCCCATGATCGGTGAGAATCCGGACCGAAACTTGGTGCCCGCGGTGGTCAACGACGCGGCCGCCACCGTGCGTCCGTGGAACCCTCCGTGGAACGCGATGATGTTGGGCCGTCCGGTCGCCATGCGCGCCAACCGAATCGATGCCTCGACGGCCTCGGAGCCGGAGTTGGCGTAGAAGACGCTGTCGAGACCGGGCGGTAGTACCTCGCCGAGCTTGTCGGTCAGCGCCAGCAGCGGCTGATGCATGACTGTCGTGTACTGAGCGTGGATGATCTTGCCCACCTGCTCGCGGGCGGCCTCGACCACGCGGGGATGGCAGTGCCCGGTGCTGGTGACGCCGATACCGGTGGTGAAGTCGAGGTACTTGCGCCCGTCCGTGCCGATGATCCAGCTGCCCTTTCCGTGATCGACGACGATCGGGGTCGCCTGCTTGAGTGCCGGGCTGAGGTGGGTGCGAGTCGACGCTGTCATGGCTGCCATCGTCACCCACGGAATTAGGATTGTCAACAATCTGCAATTGGCAGTTCAGGGACGGGTGCATCCGCCCGAGCGATACAGTTCGTCGGTGCCCGCTTCGAACCCTCGCATCGCCGTGCTCGGCAGCATCAACATGGATCTGATCACCCGGGCACCGTCCCTGCCCGAACCCGGCGAAACCGTGCTGGGCACATCGTTCACCACCTCGCCGGGCGGCAAGGGCTCCAATCAGGCCATCGCCGCCGCCAAAGCCGGCGTTCCTGTGTCGTTCATCGGAGCGGTCGGAGACGACGAGTTCGGGGAGACACTGCGCCGGACCCTGTCGAGCGCGGGAGTCGACGACCGCGCGCTGCGCACCACAGCAGGTTCGAGCGGCATCGCCGCCATCACCGTCGACGATCACGCCGAGAACAACATCGTCGTGGTCCCCGGGGCCAACGAACGCGTTCGCGACCTCACCGACGACGACCTGACCGTCATCTCCGACGCCGACATTCTCCTGTGTCAGTTGGAGATTCCCCTCGCCACCGTGGTGACCGCATTCGAGTACGCACGCTCTCGCGGTGTGGTGACGATGCTGAACCCGTCACCGGTTCAGGATCTGCCCGACGCCCTGGTGGCGGCAACCGACGTGCTCGTGGTCAACGAAGCCGAGGAAAGCCGACTCGGAAACCGGCTGAACGAGGTGACGCACGTGATCACCACACTCGGTGCCCGAGGCGCTCGGTACCGCGGCTCGGAATCGTTCGAGGTCCCTGCTCCGCGCGTCGACGCCGTCGACACCACCGGGGCCGGCGACGCATTCGCCGGAGCACTGGCTGCGTCCTGGTTCGACGGCCCGCGCAAGGCAGTCGAATGGGCCTGCGTTGCAGGATCTTTCGCCGCGACGAGGCCGGGTGCGAGCACGTCCTCGGGTACTCGCGAGGACATCGACGCACTGCGAGATGCGGCCACTGGATGAACACCCCCGACCTCGACGAACTCCGACGTCTGCGCCGCGCGCGCGACCGAATGGATCGCGAATTCGCCGAGCCACTCGACGTTCCCGCTCTGGCCCGCACGGCATCGATGTCCACCGCGCACTTCAGTCGCCGTTTCCGCGAGGCCTACGGTGAGACGCCGTACGCACATCTGATGACCCGCCGAATCGAGCGCGCCAAGGCCCTGCTGCGCCGCGGAGATGTCAGCGTTACCGAGGCCTGCTTCGCAGTGGGCTGTACCAGTCTCGGATCCTTCAGCTCCCGCTTCACCGAGATCGTCGGTGAGACACCCAGCGCGTACCGCGCCCGTGATCACAGCGACAGCCAGGGGATGCCGAGTTGCGTGTCCCTGGCGATGGGCCGACCGATACGGACCGCGATCTCCGCGCAATCGAGCAGAATCGAAGAAGCGATGTCGACCGACGCGTCCTAGCCTTGCGACATGACACTTTCCCTGAGCCACGGCCACATCTACACCGACGACCCCGATGCCTCTCTGGCCTTCTATCGCGACACCCTCGGACTCGAGGTGAAGAACGAGGTGGTGAATGACGGCTTCCGGTGGATAACCCTGTCCACCGCCGATCAACCCGAAATTGCGATCGTACTGTCACAGCCGCATGCGGGACGGTCCCAGGAGCTCGGCGATCAGATCGCTGCGCTGCTCGCCAAGGGTGAATTGCCAGGTTTGTGGTTCCGCGCAGACGACCTCGATGCAGCGTTCGAGAAGATACGCGCGGCAGGCACTGCCGAAATTCTGCAGGAACCGACCAGTCAGCCGTGGGGAGCGCGCGACGCGGCATTCCGCGATCCCGCCGGGAACATGGTTCGCGTCAGTCAGGCGTGAGTGGAGCCCGCGGAACGAACCATCATGGTTTCCGACCTCACATCGACGCGAGGGCCAGACCACCGCCGCATGCGAGGACGGACGCCAGCAGCGAGACGATTGCGTTGACTGCGGCATCGCGTCGACGCCCTTGCTGTAGCAACCGGACGGTCTCGACACTCGCCGTGCTGAACGTGGTGTACCCGCCGCAGAACCCGGTGCCGATGACGGCTTGGACGTCGGTCGAGCCGGCTCGGAACATCACCCATCCGGCCAGCACCCCCAGCAGGAACGACCCGGACACGTTGATGCCGAGTGTCGCCCACGGAAGGCTCGTCCGTGCCGCGAGACGTGACTTCACTTCCGCATCGACGACGAAGCGAACGACTGCCCCCAGCCCGCCGGCCACTGCGATCCACAGCGCGATCATCGAACCACTCTGCCTGCCAGTGCGATTCCGGCCCAGGCGGCGAGTATGCCGACAATCACGCTGACCACGGCGTAGGCCACGGCCACCCCGGTGAACCCACTCCGGAACCCTTCGACCGTCTCGAGGGCGAAGGTGCTGTACGTGGTGAACGCACCGCAGAACCCGGTACCTGCCAGCAACCTCAGCCTGCGCCGATTTCCCGCATCGGGCCCACCGCGAACCAGTGACTCGAGCAGAAGGCCGAGCACGAATGCACCGGCGATGTTGATGCCGAAGGTCGCCGTCGGCCACTGCGATGCCGAATGCGGGAGCTGCTCCTCGATCACGTAGCGGACTGCCGTACCCGCCGCTCCGCCGACGAACACCACTGCCAGTGCCCACAGGTGACGGTGCACGGGTCCCTGGTCGGCCGGCATCGAATCGGAATCGGGATCGACCACCGATGATCCTTTCGGGCTGCTCGGTCCGACCGTTTCCGACCGGCCCGTGTTTGATGTCGGATGCCTACTGCACGATGGAGCCTATGACAACGACCACGGAGCCCACGACCGGGAACTTGCGCGAGAGCGCCGAGGAACTGTTGCGCGAACTCGCCGGCCCCGATGCAGTGCTGCGCGAAGACCAGTGGACGGCCATCGAGGCCCTCGTGGTGCATCGGCGGCGGGCGCTGGTGGTGCAGCGGACCGGTTGGGGCAAGTCGGCGGTCTACTTCATCGCGGCGAAGCTGCTGCGCGCGCAGGGCCTGGGTCCGACGGTCATCGTCTCTCCGCTGTTGGCGCTGATGCGCAACCAGGTTGCCTCCGCCGAGCGGGCTGGCGTGCGCGCCGCCACCATCAACTCCGGCAACATGACCGAATGGGACGACATTCATCAGCAGGTCAACTCCGGTGAACTCGACGTGCTGCTGGTCAGTCCGGAGCGATTGAACAATCCCGATTTCCGCGATCAGGTACTGCCGTCCCTGGCCGGGGATGCGGGCCTCGTCGTGGTCGACGAAGCTCACTGCGTCTCCGATTGGGGCCACGACTTTCGACCCGACTACCGACGAATCAGAACTCTGATCGCCGAGTTGCGCGACGGTATCCCCGTACTCGCGACCACGGCGACGGCGAACGACCGCGTGGTGGACGACGTCGCGGCGCAGTTGGGTGTCGGCGGCGGAGACACACTCGTCCTGCGCGGCGGGCTCGCACGCGACTCTCTGCGCATGGCCGTGGTGCAGATCGACAATGCCACCGAACGGGCGGCGTGGCTCGGCGATCATCTGAAGACGCTGCCCGGTTCGGGAATCATCTACACCCTGACGGTGTCGGCGGCCAAGGACCTGGCGGCGCTGCTGACCGATCAGGGGCACGTCGTGGCCTCGTACACCGGTCAGACGGACCCGACCGAACGCGAGTCGCTCGAAGGTGACCTGCTGGCCAACCGAGTCAAGGCCCTGGTCGCCACGTCCGCATTGGGCATGGGCTTCGACAAGCCCGACCTCGGTTTCGTGGTGCACATGGGGGCACCGTCGTCTCCGATTTCGTACTACCAGCAGGTCGGGCGTGCCGGTCGCGCCACGGAACGAGCCGATGTGGTGCTGCTTCCCGGCCACGAGGATCGGCAGATCTGGAGCTACTTCGCCTCGGTCGCCTTCCCCCGCGAACATCTGGTGCGGCAGGTCATCGATGCATTGAACACCGAGAAGGCTCAGTCGACGCAGGCACTGGAGCCGCTGGTCGAGCTGAACCGCAGCAGGCTCGAGATGGTACTGAAGGTCCTCGACGTCGACGGCGCGGTCAGACGCGTTCGTGGCGGCTGGATGGCGACCGGGGAGCAATGGACGTACGACGCGTCCCGCTACGAGCGTCTCGAGCAGGCCAGGGACCGCGAACAGCAGGCCATGATCGACTACCAGGGCACCGACGGCTGCCGGATGGAGTTCTTGCGGAGACAGCTCGACGACCCGGACCTGGGCGCACCCGGTAGTGAGTCCGACCGATGCGGGCGGTGCGACAACTGCACCGGTGAGCACCTGTCCGCCTCGGTGGATGCGGCCTCGGTCGATTCGGCGAGGGCACGACTGGATCGGCCGGGCATCGACCTGCAGCCCAGAAAGCAGTGGCCCAGCGGTATGAAGAAGCTCGGTGTCTCGCTCTCGGGCAAGATCTCCGACCCCCACGAACCCGGGCGCGTACTGGGCCGGCTCACCGACCTGGGCTGGGGCAGCCGACTGCGTGCCCTGCTCGATGCGCCCGACGCTCCGGCCACCGATGCACTGGAGAAGGCGTGCATCACCGTGCTCGCCAACTGGGATTGGAAGCAGCGGCCCACTGCCGTTCTGGCTCTCGACTCCCCTACCCACCCGCTCCTGGTGCGGTCGATCGCCGCGCGATTGGCATCGGTCGGCAAATTGGAGGATCTCGGGGTGATGCAGGTCAGGGCAGGTCATCCACCCGTGTCGGCCGCCAATTCGGCCTTTCGGGTCGCCGGGCTGGTGGACTCGTGGGACGTTCCGGACGTATCGTCCGTGACGGGACCGATCCTGTTGATCGATCTGGTCACCGACACGGGGTGGACGTTCACCTGTGCGGCGTCGGCCTTGACGTCAGCGGGCGCCTCGGCGGTGTTGCCGTTCGCTCTCGCAACACCGAAATGACGACCGGTCGAAATTGCATGGTTTGATTTCTGCAGCGCTGGGTACAGCCAGCTGGGTCAGGAATGTGTGACCACCATCACAATCGGTGGTTAACCAGGGGAAGCATGTCCGTTTCGGGGGTCGATCTGCGGACTCACTCGATATGCCTCGGCGACCTTGTTACGTTTGTATTTCCCATGAAGCCCGCATTGCTGAGAGGTACCCCGCTCACTGCGCCGGACGCAGTGAAGTTTCGTAAGCCACAGATCTCCGACGGAGTCCGGCTCTGGGAGATCGCAAGAGATTCGCGAGTTCTGGATCTCAATTCCAGCTACTCGTACGTGTTGTGGTGCCGTGACTTCGCGGCCACCACCGTCGTATCCGATATCGACGGCCGCGCAGTCGGTTTCGTCACCGGATACATCCGCCAGGACGCCCCCCGCACACTGTTCGTGTGGCAGGTCGCCGTGGATGCGGACCAGCGTGGCAAAGGACTTGCCGGTCGCATGCTGATGGAGCTGCTCGACCGCCTCGAGCCACAGGGCATCACGCATCTGGAAACGACGATCAGCCCGGACAACGAAGCGTCCATCGCAACCTTCACGAGCCTCGCACGTAAGCGAGGCACCGACATCGTCAAGTCGGATTTGTTCGCGCCCAACGATTTCCCTGATAGCCACGAAGCGGAGGAGCTCTACACCGTAGGCCCCGACGCATCGCGGAATTACGAAAGGAACAAGCAGAACATGACCGAAAAGAACACCGTCACAACAGAGAAGCCCGATGTGTTCGAGACCGTCGAGTCCGGAGTGCGGAGCTACAGCCGCCAGTGGCCCGCCGTGTTCTCCACCGCGAAGAACTCGGTGATCACCGATGAGGACGGCAACGACTACCTCGACTTCTTCGGTGGCGCAGGCGCACTGAACTACGGCCACAACAACGACATGATCAAGGGTGCGTTGGTGGACTACATCACCAGCGACGGCATCACCCACGGACTGGACATGTCCACGGTCGCCAAGCGCGAATTCCTCGAGTCGTTCAAGAAGAACATCCTCGACCCCCGCGGCCTGGACTACAAGGTTCAGTTCCCCGGACCGACGGGCACCAACACCGTCGAGGCGGCCCTGAAGTTGGCACGCAAGGTCACCGGGCGTGAGGCGATCATCAACTTCACCAACGCATTCCACGGCATGACACTCGGCGCGCTGTCGGTCACCGGCAACTCGATGAAGCGTGCCGGCGCCGGAATTCCGTTGGTGCACACCACTCCAATGCCGTACGACAACTACTTCGGAGGAGTCACCGAGGACTTCCAGTGGTTCGAGCGCGTACTCGACGACTCGGGCAGCGGGTTCAACCGCCCGGCCGCAGTGATCGTGGAAACCATCCAGGGTGAGGGCGGCATCAACGTGGCGCGCCCCGAATGGCTGCGCGCGTTGGCCGAGCTGTGCTCGCGTCGCGAGATCCTGCTGATCGTCGACGACGTCCAGATGGGCTGCGGTCGCACCGGACAGTTCTTCTCGTTCGAGGAAGCCGGCATCACCCCGGACATCGTCACGCTGTCCAAGTCCATCGGCGGTTACGGCATGCCGCTGGCACTGACCCTGTTCAAGCCCGAGCTGGACGTGTGGTCACCGGGCGAGCACAACGGCACCTTCCGCGGCTTCAACCCCTCGTTCGTCACGGCGAAGGCCGCCATCGACCACTACTGGTCCGATGACAGCTTCGAGAAGGAGATCCTCGCCAAGGGCGAGCACATCCAGGATCGTTTCATCAAGCTCTGCGCAAAGTTCGACGGCATCTCCACTCGCGGCCGCGGCATGGTCCAGGCACTGGTGTTCGACGACGCCGAGTTGGCCGGCAAGGTCTCACAGCTCTGCTACGACGAGCATCTGCTCGTGGAGACGGCAGGACCGAAGGACGAAGTCGTCAAGCTGCTCCCACCGTTGACCACGACGATCGACGAGCTGGACCGCGGTCTGGACGTCATCGAGAGCGCCGTCGCCAAGGTGCTTTCCTGACCGTCCGTCCGCAGCAACCGACATCGAAGGAGGACATCGCATGATCGTTCGCACCACCCAGGAGATCACCGGTACCGATCGCGACATCGAGAGCGAAGACGGCAACTGGCGCAGCAAGAGAATCATTCTCGGCGGCGACAAGGTCGGATTCTCGTTCCACGAGACCACGATTCAGGCCGGCACGGTGAACAACTTCCACTACGCCAACCACGTCGAGGCCGTCTGGCTGATCGAGGGCGAGGGAACGCTCACCGACCGCGAGACCGGAGAGACCTACGAGCTCGGTGCGGGATCGATGTACCTGCTCAACGGACACGAGCGCCACACCGTCGAGCCGCGTACCACGATGCGCATGCTGTGCGTATTCAATCCCCCGGTCGTCGGCAACGAGACGCACGACGAGAACGGCGTGTACCCCCTCGTCGAGGTACCCGCGTAGCACCAGTACGTCCCTGACGGCCCGCACCGACGCTTCCGCGTCGGGTGCGGGCCGTAGGCGTCTATACGGTGCTCATCGGGCGATGGATCGCTATCCTGGACGAAGTGAATGCATCTCCTGTGTCCGCAGTCCTGTACGAGCAGCTGACTTCTCTGCTCGAGGGCAGGACGGTCACCGTCGTGAGCGGCGCAGGCATGTCCACCGACTCCGGCATTCCCGATTACCGCGGTCCGCAGTCACCCCCGCGTAACCCGATGACATTCCAGCAGTTCATCGGTGACGCCGAATTTCGTCGGCACTACTGGGCACGCAACCACGTCGGGTGGCGACACATGGATGCCGCGGTACCCAACGACGGGCACCGAGCACTCGCCCGACTCGAACGGGCCGGCGTCGTCACCGGCATCATCACCCAGAACGTCGACATGCTGCACACCAAGGCGGGCAGCCGAAACGTCATCGACCTGCACGGCGTCTACGCCCGCGTTCGCTGCCTGAATTGCGAGCGATTGATCTCGCGTTTCGAACTGGCCCGGCGACTCGATCGTGCCAATCCGGGTTTCCTCGAGTCGGTTGCACCCGCAAACGGCGTCGAGATCGCGCCCGATGCCGACGCGATCATCTCCTCGACCGCGCACTTCAGAATGGTCGACTGCGAATCATGTTCGGGCATACTGAAACCCGACATCGTCTACTTCGGTGAGAGTGTTCCCAAGCCGCGTGTCGCCGAGGCATACGATCTGGTCGACCGAAGTGATGCGTTGTTGGTGCTCGGGTCCTCGCTGACCGTGATGTCCGGCCTGCGGTTCGTCAGGCACGCGTCCAAGAAGTCGAAGCCGATCGTCATAGTCAACCGCGGTACCACCCGCGGCGACGAATTCGCTTCTCTCACAGTCCATGCCGGTTGCTCTGAGGTGGCGACCGCGCTGGCCGACGACCTCGATCAGGCAGGAACCAGATCGTCGGCATGAACCACAGGTCGTTGTAGTTCCGCGGCCAACTCCCCTGTGGACCGCCCGAGCATTCCGGCCAGCTCCGCCGAGTCGTACGCGACGACCCCGCGAGCCACCAGGACGCCGCCGTGGTCGACCAACGAGACCACATCGCCGCCGTGGAAGGATCCCGTCACCGACGTGATACCGGCGGACAGCAACGACCGTCGCCGATCCACCACTGCACGCACCGCCCCGGCGTCGAGGTGGAGTTCTCCCGCGGCATCCGCGGCATGACGGACCCAGAACTTGCGGGCCGACAACCGCGTCGGCCGAGCAGCGAAGGCGGTACCCACCGCGGACGTCGTCAGTGCGTGTGCCGCATCGGATGCCGCAGCCAGCAGTACCGGAACACCGGCATCGGCTGCGAGACGCGCAGCGGACAGCTTGGACGCCATTCCGCCGGTGCCGAGCGCTCCCCCGGAGCCGGCGACGACGCCGTCGAGATCCTCGGGGCTGGTCACCTCCGGGATCAGCGTCGCCTCGCCCTTGCGAGGATCACCGTCGTACAACCCGTCCACGTCCGAGAGCAGGAACAGCGCGTCCGCTCCGACGAGGTGGGCGACCAGGGCAGCCAGGCGATCGTTGTCGCCGAACCTGATCTCCGCGGTGGCGACCGTGTCGTTCTCGTTGACGATGGCCACGGCACCGAGCGAGCGCAGCCGATCCAGGGTGCGCTGAGCATTGCGATGGTTGGTTCGCCGCGCGATGTCCTCGGCCGTCAGCAGAACCTGTCCGACCGTGCGTCCGTACCGGTGGAACGACGAGCTCCACGCATGAACCAGAGCGAGCTGTCCGACGCTCGCCGCAGCCTGCTTGGTCGCCAGGTCTCGTGGACGCTTGGTCAGGCCCAGCGGTGCCATCCCTGCGCCGATCGCGCCGGAGGACACGACCACCACGTCCGTGCCGCTGCGCATCCGAGATTCGATGGCGTCGGCGAGCAGATCGAGTCGGCCCAGATCCAGACCGGTGTCGAGGCTGGTGAGAGCCGAGGAACCGATCTTGACCACGATCCGCTTGGCATCGGCGATCGTGCGACGGGTATCGGTGAGAGCCTCTGCGAGCGAATCGGATTCACGCACCGCCACCACGGCTACTCCTGTTCGGTATCGAGCCCGCGACGAACCTGGCGGGCATGCTTGCGTTCGGATGCGCCGATGCGCTCGACCTGATCCAGGCGGGCATCGGTGCCACGGCCGGTCATCGTGATCTCGACACCGGCCGGGGTCTGCGGCTCCCAATCGAACGAGACGTCGCCGATGGTGACCGAAGCACCGGGCTGAGCGCCGGCCTTGATGAGTGCGTCCTCGACGCCGAGCCGCGCGAGACGGTCGGCGAGGTAGCCGACGGCCTCGTCGTTGGTGAACTGCGTCTGGCGTACCCACCGCTCCGGTCGGGTACCGCGAACGATGAAGCCGTCCGGGATGTCCGGATCCTTCACCACCTTGAAGCTGTCGTCGTTCTTGGCGACCGGACGCAGCACCTGACGCCGCGGCTCGGGAGCCGGATGCGCAGTGCGGTACTCCTCGACCAGCTTCGCCAATGCGAACGTCAGCGGCTTGAGACCGGCACGCGTCACCGCGGAGATGGTGAACACGGGCCACCCACGCGACTCGAACTCGGCGGTGACCATCTCGGCGAGTTCGGCACCCTCGGGAATGTCTGCTTTGTTCAGTACGACGATGCGGGGCCGATCGGCGAGATCACCGAGGCTGGCATCACCGGACAGAGCCGGCTTGTAGGCCGCCAACTCGGCTTCGAGGGCGTCGACGTCGGAGATCGGGTCGCGGCCCGGATCCAGTGTGGCGCAATCGACTACGTGTGCGAGCACAGCGCATCGCTCGAGGTGCCGCAAGAAGTCCAGTCCGAGACCGCGGCCCTGACTCGCGCCGGGGATCAACCCGGGCACGTCCGCGACAGTGAACGTGGTGTCTCCACTGGATACGACACCGAGGTTGGGCACCAGTGTGGTGAAGGGATAATCGGCGATCTTCGGCTTCGCGGCGGAGAGCACCGAGACCAACGACGACTTACCGGCCGACGGAAAACCGACGAGGCCCACATCGGCGACGGACTTGAGTTCGAGGACGAGTTCGCGCTCGACGCCCTCTTCGCCGAGCAGTGCGAATCCGGGGGCGCGTCGAGCCTTCGATGCGAGAGCTGCGTTGCCGAGTCCACCGCGGCCGCCCGGAGCGGCGTCGAAACGTGTTCCCTCGCCGATCATGTCGGCGAGGACGTTGCCCTTCTTGTCGAGCACGACGGTGCCGTCGGGAACCTTGAGGATCAGGTCCTCGCCGTTGGCACCCTCGCGGTTGCCGCCCATGCCCTGAGTTCCGTTGCCTGCCTTGGCATGGCTGGAGAAGTGGAAGTCGAGCAGAGTGTGGACGTTGCTGTCGACGACGAACACGACTCCGCCGCCCTGTCCTCCGTTGCCACCGTCGGGGCCACCGAGAGGCTTGAACTTCTCGCGGTGAACCGAAGAGCAGCCGTTGCCACCTTTGCCGGCGCTGACGTGCAGCACCACGCGGTCGATGAATCGTGACATAGCTGTCTTCGATCCTTTCGTGAAAGTAAAAGCGGGAGAAAAAAGCGATAGGGGCGGACCGGTCTCATGACCCTGGTCCGCCCCTATCGGGAGCTGTGAACGTACGCCGTGGATGGTCGACTCGAGCAGTTGCCCGGTCGCGTCGGCCATCGCGGGCGCGAGCGCTGCAGAAGGACTAGGCCTCTACAGCGACCGGAACGATGTTCACGGTCTTGCGACCGCGCTTGGCACCGAATTCGACTGCGCCCGGGGCGAGTGCGAACAGGGTGTCGTCGCCGCCACGGCCGACGTTGACGCCGGGGTGGAAGTGCGTGCCGCGCTGACGAACCAGGATCTCGCCTGCGCCTACGGTCTGGCCGCCGAAACGCTTGACGCCGAGGCGCTGAGCGTTAGAGTCGCGACCGTTACGGGAGCTCGATGCGCCCTTCTTGTGTGCCATGTTGCATACCCTCCTCGGGGTGAATCAGCTTGGGAGAACGCGGGTCCGAAGGGACCTGGTCACTTGATGCCGGTGACCTTGAGGACAGTGAGCTTCTGCCTGTGTCCCTGACGCTTGTGGTATCCGGTCTTGTTCTTGAACTTGTGGATGCGGATCTTCGGGCCCTTGGTGTGCTCGACGATCTCACCGGCGACCGAGATCTTCGCCAGCTTGTCTGCATCGGTGGTCAGGTCGGATCCGTCTACGACGAGGACCGGAGCAAGCGAGACAGCAGTGCCGGGCGCTCCCTCGATCTTCTCGACCTTGACGAGGTCACCAACAGCGACCTTGTACTGCTTTCCGCCGGTCTTGACGATCGCGTACGTTGCCATCGGAGGGCTACCCCTTGCTTCTTCGAACTTGCTCGCATTGCGCATGGCAACACGACTGGTCTGGTAAAACGTGTTTGCTTGCTCCCTATCGGCCGGTCGGGATGATGATCATTCCGACCCGCTCGAGAACCGTTGTTTCCTACAGCACCACTACGGCACGGCAGAACGGTGTCACCGGGAGCGACTTATCAAGGTTACGGCAGGGAGACGGCCAGGGTCAAACTGCCCTGCTCTGCTAGGCATCGACGTCCACCGGTGGACCTGCAGGCCGCGCTGCTGCGCGCCGTCTGCGAGGACGTGCGGTAGGCACCTCGACCGGCTCCGTTGGCTGCTCGGCCGCCGCAGTGAGCGGTGCCGACGGCTCGTCGGGTGCCGTCCCGGCCTGGTCGGAAGACGTGGCGTCCCCCGAGTCGTCTGTGGCGGGTACGACGATGACCATGCCCGCGTCGGGTGCAGTGCCGGTCGGCGCGGCAGCCTTGCGGGCCACCCGCCGTCCGCGTCGAGCCTTGGCAGCCACCGGAGCCGACGGCTCGTCGGCCGCAGTCTCGGCGGGCGTGTCGACTTCGGTGGCCTCGGTCTCGGCGTCGGCAACCGACGCGGCCGCTACGTCCACGTCGTCGGCGGAGACCACGGTCACCACTGCGTCGCCGCCGGCAGCTTCGGCCGGTGCCGGTGTCTCGACATCGGCCGGGCTGACGTCGGCGACCACGTCGTCATGATGCGCGGCCATGGCCAGCGCCACCGGGTGCGCTCGTTTGATCGACGGATCGACCACGGGGTGCTCGTGACCGTCTGCCATGCCTGTCCGATCGTTCGAGGACGCCCGGTCGCCACCGTCCGACCGATCGTTGCCGTCGGCCTTGTTGTCCTTGCCACGTCGACGCCTGCTGCTCGTTCCCGAGTTGCTGCTGTCGGACCGCGACGAATTCGACCGTCCGCCGTCGTTGTCAGGCTTTGCATCGACGGGGAACGGGTGCACGACGATGCCGCGACCCTGGCAGTGCTCGCATGTGGTGGAGAACGCCTCGACGAGCCCCGTACCGAGCTTCTTGCGGGTCATCTGCACCAGTCCGAGCGAGGTCACCTCGGACACCTGATGGCGAGTCCGGTCGCGTCCGAGGGACTCGGTGAGCCGCCGCAGTACGAGATCGCGGTTGGACTCGAGCACCATGTCGATGAAGTCGACGACGATCATGCCGCCGATGTCTCGCAGACGCATCTGGCGAACGACTTCCTCGGCCGCCTCGATGTTGTTGCGGGTGACGGTCTCTTCGAGGTTGCCGCCGGAGCCGGTGAACTTGCCGGTGTTGACGTCGACGACGGTCATCGCCTCGGTGCGATCGATCACCAGGGTGCCGCCCGAGGGCAGCCAGACCTTGCGATCGAGAGCCTTGGCCAGCTGCTCGTCGATGCGGTGCGCAGCGAAGACGTCGACCGAACTGCCGTCCGCCTCGTATCGGTGCAGCCGCTCCATCATGTCCGGGGCCACGGTCTCGACGTAGTTGGACGTCGTCGTCCATGCCTTGTCGCCCTCGATGACGAGCTTGGAGAAGTCCTCGTTGAACAGGTCTCGGATGACCTTGACCAACATGTCGGGCTCTTCGTACAACGTCTGCGGTTGCACGCCCTTGCCGGTTTCGGCGTTGGCCGAGCGTTCTTCGATGCTGGCCCACTGCGCCTGCAGGCGAGTCACGTCACGTGCGAGCTCTTCTTCGCTGACGCCCTCCGCTGCGGTGCGGATGATGACGCCTGCCTCGGGAGGCACGATGTCGCGGAGGATCTCCTTGAGACGCTTGCGCTCGGTATCGGGCAGCTTGCGGCTGATACCGGTGGAGCTTCCACCTGGCACGTAGACGAGGAAGCGACCGGCGAGCGAGAGCTGCGTCGTCAGGCGAGCACCCTTGTGCCCCACCGGGTCCTTGCTGACCTGCACGAGAACCTGATCGCCCGGCTTGAGGGCCTGCTCGATCTTGCGCGCGCTCCCGCCGAGACCGGCAGCGTCCCAGTTGACCTCGCCTGCGTACAGCACACCGTTACGGCCTCGGCCGATGTCGATGAACGCTGCTTCCATACTGGGCAGCACGTTCTGGACGCGGCCCAGGTACACGTTGCCGACCATCGACGCGGTGGCACTGCTGGTGACGAAATGCTCGACGAGCACGCCGTCTTCGAGCACGGCAACCTGTGTGGTCAGCGGATGATCCGGTGTCGCCTTCTCGCGCACGACCATGACGCGGTCGACGGATTCGCGGCGCGCCAGGAACTCGGACTCGGTGAGGATCGGCGGACGACGACGGCCGGCATCGCGCCCGTCGCGGCGACGCTGACGTTTGGCCTCGAGGCGCGTCGAGCCCGTGATTCCCTGAACCTCGTCCCGGGGTGCGCGACTCTTGTTGCGTGGCTCACGCTCGTGCACGACGGTGTTGGGCGGATCGTCCTCGGACGTCGCGCCTTCGGCAGCGGCCTCGGCTCCGGTCTTGCGCCTGCGCCGGCGACGGCGACGGCGGCTGGAGCCGTCTCCGTCCGAACCACCGTTGTCGGAGTCGTCGTAGTTGTCCTGGGCTCCGGAATCGGACTCGTCGTCGCCGTCCTCGGCCGAGGAGTCCGCGGTGCGCGCGTCGTCGGAGGAGTCGGACGAATCGGAGTTCTGACGGTCGGAGGAACGGCTGCGAGTACGTGACCGACGCGAGCGTCGTCCCGAGTTCGACTGCTGTCCGTCACCTGCCGAGGACTCGTCCGAGTCCGCGTCGTCGCTCGACTCCGCGTCGGTCGAATCGGCGGTCTCGGTGCTGTCGGTGTCCCCGTCGGAATCGTCGTCCGAGTTCTCGTCGGTCGACTCGTCCGAGGATTGCTCGCCGCGACCGCGTCCGCGACCACGACGGCCGCGCCGGCGACGTCGAGGCTGAGACTGATCGTCGTCGCCGTCACCGTCGGTCGAGCTCTCGGCTTCGGTCGACTCGCCGGCCTCGGAGGAGGACCGGTCGGTCTCGACGGCGGAGACCTCGGGTGCACCGGTCTCCGGCGTCACTGCGGACTCGCTGCTGTCGGTAGTGGCACTGCTCTCGGTGTTCGCAGCCTCGTCCTTGGGCGCGGCCTTGCGGCTGCGGCGACGGCGAGCCGGAGGCTCGGCCGGTGACTCCGTCGATTCCGTAGCCGGAGCATCGACGGCGGCGGGCTGCAGGAACAGAGGGGTGGCGAACGTCGTCGCTGTGGGCTGGTCGGTCGTTGCCGCGGGCTGGGCCGCCTCCGGCTCCGGTGCGGGCGCACTGGTGAACAGCTGCGGCTCGGTCCACGGAACCTCGCCTGCGGGCTCATCGGCAGCAGGCTCATCGGCAGCAGGCACATCGACATCGGGCACCGGAGTCGGCTCGGCAGTCGAGGAATCGGGAGTTGCTGCTGTGGGGGCGTTGACCGAATCACGAACGGACTCGGCGACGTCGCGGCTCAGGCTCGACTGAGCACTGCGCGCTTCGATGCCGAGCTCACCGAGGGTGACGAGCAGCTGCTTGCTGGTGACGCCCAGGATCTTCGCCAATGCGTGCACGCGCAGCCTGGTCGGCAGCTCGATGGTGTCGGGTTGCACCGACGACACCGCGTCGGTTTCCACAGGCGACACCGGGCCGGGGGCCTCCGTACGTCCTGCGTTTTCGTTCTGTACATCTTCGGGCGGGCTTTGATCGGCCACGTAGTCTCCTCGGGCCCCCGGGCGCGTCCATCCGACTTCGGGTGTGACGCGGCCACGCGAGGGCAATCCTTGTGTACTCACGTCGGGTTGGACGTCAGCTGTTCGGTCTCGCTCCGCACCCGAGCCGATGACCACTTCGTAGTTCTCGGTGGTCGACGACAGCGTGTGCAGTGCCTGGCTGGATGGTGGTGTACCGGCGATCCGAGCGCCTGATCATCAAGCAAGAACGCGAACGAGCCTGTCTCTCGTTCGAGCATCTGCGATGACGGGCAGCGGATAGACGACAGTCATCCGATCGAATCCATCACACCGGTCTAGCGAACTTCCGTGAAGCCTGGGCTTCGGGTGGAGCGTGAAACCTGTACGTACTGGTGCAGTGGAGTCGATCTGTTGTCGAGTATCCCACACGCTGTGATGCGTACTCGCCACGCCGCACCGATCGGGTTTCCGACGGGTGCGGCGTGGCTGACGAACGTTGCTGTTTCTGTCGACGGCGAAACGGTCAGGCGAGGCCGGGGAACCAGAGTGCGATCTCGCGCTCGGCCGATTCCACGGAATCCGATCCGTGTACCAGGTTCTGCTGACCATCCAGGGCGAGGTCACCGCGGATGGTCCCGGGAACCGCCTTGGCCACGGGGTCGGTGCCGCCTGCGATCTGACGGAAGGCCGCGATGGCGCGGGGGCCTTCGAGAACTGCGGCCACGACCGGTCCGGACGTGATGAACTCGAGGAGTTCGGGGAAGAACGGCTTGCTCTCGTGCTCCGCGTAGTGAGCCGAGGCCAATTCGCGGGAGACGGTCTTGAGCTCGAGTGCGACGATGCTCAGACCCTTCTTCTCCACGCGGCCGAGGATCTCTCCTACGTAACGCCGGGCAACTCCGTCGGGCTTGATCAGTACAAGGGTGCGGTCGGTCACGAAAGACGACAGTAATGGAACCCGACGATGCAGCGCGCGCCGCATCGCCGAAACCGACGGGTTTCCCCGGTCAGTCGCGCTGCCCCGGCAACATTCCTCGTCGGATCCGCTCGGTGATGTCACGGCGCAGGTACAGCAGATACAGCCATACCGCGATGAAGATCAGGCCGACGGCACCGATGGAGAGGTGGAACACCGCCCCGGCCACGACGAACAGCTGGAGAATCAGGTTGAGCTTCATCGCCCACGGCTCCCCCTGCTTGCCCGCCGCCAGGACCATCACGACGGCCAACGCCACGATGTAGGTCGTCGAGAACCAGGTCGCGCCGCCGCCGAGGGTCGCCACCACCGGCAGCGCGAGCAGTGTCACGATGGCTTCGAGCACGAGGGTGCCCGCCGCGACACCGCGGAACCCCTTCCACGGGTCGTTCGTGGGTGGTCTGAACTCTGTTTCGCTCACGCGGGGTCCTTTCCGAACAGAGTGCGAGCTGCACCGACGGTCACCACGGATCCGGTCACGACGACTCCGGCACCGGACACGGCCTCCCCCGGCTCGGCGACCTCCTCGGCCAGCCCGATCGCCGTTTCCAGGGCATCGGGCAGTGTCGACGCCACCACGACGCGTTCGTCACCGAACTTGGCCACCGCGATGTCGGCCAACGCGTCCACGTCCATCGCCCGCGCCGACCCGTTGTGGGTGACGACGATGTCGTCGAACACCGGTTCCAGTGCGTCGAGAATCGCTCCGACGTCCTTGTCCGCCATGACGCTGACGACGCCGACGAGTTTGCGGAAGTCGAATTCGTCGGTGAGGGCGGCGGCGAGCGCTGCCGCCCCGTGCGGGTTGTGCGCGGCGTCGAGGAACACGGTCGGGGCATTGCGAACCCGCTCGAGCCGACCCGGATTGACGATCGTCGCGAACGCGCCGCGCACGGTGTCCTGATCGAGTTGGCGATCCGGACCGGCACCGAAGAACGCCTCGACCGCCGCGAGTGCGAGCGAGGCATTGTGCGCCTGATGCTCGCCGTGCAACGGCAGGAAAACGTCGGTGTACACCCCGCCGAGCCCCTGCAGTTCCAGTTGCTGGCCCCCCACGGCGATCTGCCTCCCGAGCACGGTGAATTCCGATCCGGCCCGCGCCACCGCAGCATCCGCCTGCACCGCCGCCCGCAGCAGCACCTCGGAGACCTCTGGTTGCTGCTTCGCCAGAATCGCGACGGTGTCGCGCGGCACGAGCGATTCCGGGGCCTTCTTGATGATCCCCGCCTTCTCGCCTGCGATCCCGGCGAGATCGTCGCCGAGGAACTCGACGTGATCGAGGCCGATCGGGGTGATGACGGCGACCTCGCCGTCGACGACGTTGGTGGCGTCCCAACGCCCACCGAGTCCGACCTCGATGACGGCGACCTCGACCGGGGCCTCGGCGAACGCAGCGAACGCCATGGCCGTGACCACCTCGAACTTGCTCATTCGGGGTCCGCCCGCAGCCTCGGACTGCGCGTCGATCATCTCGACGAACGGTGCGATCTCGTTGTAGGTGTCGACGTAGAGCCGCGGAGAGATGGGCCTCCCGTCGATGCTGATCCGCTCGGTCGCCATCTGCAGGTGCGGACTGGTGGTTCGGCCCGTGCGTCGGTGGAAGGCAGTGAGCAGTGCATCGATCATGCGAGTCACCGAGGTCTTGCCGTTGGTGCCGGCGACGTGAATCGACGGGTACGCCTTCTGCGGCGACCCGAGCAGATCCATCAGCGCCGAGATCCGAGCCGTCGACGGCTCTATCTTGGTTTCGGGCCAACGCTTGTCGAGCTCGGCCTCCACGAGGGCGAGCTCGGCCAGATCGACCGGGCTCGGCGGAGGTAGCGGCAGGGCGGCGTCGGGTTCGGTCACTTAGGTTCCCATCGATTCGAGCCGCGCCGAGATGCGTGCGATCTCTTCGCCCGCGATCGTCTGGCGTGTTCTGATCTTGTCCACCACCGCATCCGGTGCCTTCGCGAGGAACGCTTCGTTGCCGAGCTTGCCGGTGGTCTGCGCCAGTTCCTTCTCCGCAGCGGCCAGATCCTTCACCAGGCGGGCCCGTTCGGCGACGAGGTCGACGGTGCCCGAGGTGTCGAGTTCGACGACCACGGTGGCCTTGCTCAGGCGCACCTCCACCGAGGCCGTGGCGGCGAAGTCCTCGGCGGGCTCGGTCAGTCGAGCCAGTGCGGTGACCGCCGAAATCTGCCCGTCCAGATCGGAGTCGGGGACTCCGACGATGCGGGCCGCCACCTTCTGGGACGGCTTGAGTCCCTGATCGCTGCGGAATCGGCGAATTTCGGTGATGAGCCGCTGCATGTCCTCGATGCGTTGTGCCGCAACAGGATCCAACGACTCGGTGGCGGCAGTGGGCCACGCCGCGATCACCAGCGACTCGCCGCCGGTGAGCACCTTCCACAGCGTTTCGGTGACGAACGGAATCACCGGATGCAGCAACCGAAGCAGGGCGTCGAGGACGTTACCGAGAACTCCGCGCGTGGTGGCGGCGATGGCGTCGTCGGCGAACTGAACCTTGGCGATCTCGAGGTACCAGTCGCAGACCTCGTCCCAGGCGAAGTGATAGAGCGCCTCGCAGGCCTTGCTGAACTCGTACCGATCGAACGCCGAATCCACCTCTGCCCGAACCTGTTCGAGCCGGTCGAGTATCCATCGGTCGGCGTCGGTCAACTCGACGCGCCGAGGCAGATCTGCCGGTGCCGCGCCGTTCATCAGAGCGAACTTGGTGGCGTTGAACAACTTGTTGGCGAAGTTGCGCGACGACTGGGCGTGGTCTTCGCCCACGGACATGTCGGCTCCGGGGTTCGCGCCGCGAGCGAGCGTGAAGCGCAGCGCGTCGGCACCGAAACGGTCGACCCAGTCGAGGGGGTCGATGCCGTTGCCCCGCGACTTCGACATCTTCTTGCCGAACTGGTCCCGAATCAGGCCGTGCAGAAACACATCTCGGAACGGAACCTGCGGCCCCGACTTGCCCGCGGTGATCGCGTCGTCCGCTCCGACGTAGGTGCCGAACATCATCATGCGGGCGACCCAGAAGAACAGGATGTCGTATCCGGTGACGAGAACACCGGTGGGATAGAACTTCTCGAGATCCGCCGTGGCGTCGGGCCACCCCATCGTCGAGAACGGCCACAGCCCGGACGAGAACCAGGTGTCGAGAACGTCGGGATCCTGCTCCCAGCCCTCGGGCGGCGTCTCCCCCGGTCCGAGGCAGACGGTCTCGCCGTCGGGTCCGTACCAGATCGGAATCCGATGACCCCACCACAGCTGACGCGAGATGCACCAGTCGTGCATGTTGTCGACCCAGGCGAACCAGCGCGGTTCCTGACTCTTCGGGTGAATGACGGTGTCGCCGTTGCGCACTGCGTCACCGGCCGCCTTCGCCAGGGTGTCGACCTTGACCCACCACTGCAGCGACAGGCGCGGCTCGATCGGCTCGCCACTGCGCTCGGAGTGGCCGACACTGTGCAGGTAGGGACGCTTCTCGGCGACGACGCGGCCCTGCTCGGCCAGTGCTTCACGAACCTTCACGCGCGCCTCGAAACGGTCCATGCCGTCGAACTGCGTTCCGGTGTCGGCGATCCGACCTGCCTTGTCCATGATCGAGGGCATCGGCAACGAGTGCCGCACACCCATCTCGAAGTCGTTGGGGTCGTGAGCCGGGGTGATCTTCACGGCACCGGTGCCGAACTCGGGATCGACGTAGTCGTCGGCGATGATAGGGATCTGCCGCCCGGTGAACGGGTGCTCGAGGGTGGTGCCGACGAGAGCCTTGTATCGCTCGTCGTCGGGGTGAACCGCAACTGCGGTGTCGCCGAGCATCGTTTCGACTCGGGTGGTCGCGACGACGACATGCGGCTCGGAATCGTCGAGCGAGCCGTATCGCAGCGAGACGAGTTCGCCCTCGACGTCCTCGAACTTGACCTCGATGTCGGAGATGGCGGTCTGCAGCACAGGAGACCAGTTGACCAGTCGCTCGGCGCGATAGATCAGACCGTCGTCGAACATACGCTTGAACATGGTCTGCACGGCCTCGGACAGGCCGTCGTCCATGGTGAATCGCTCTCGGCTCCAGTCCACACCGTCGCCGATGCGTCGCATCTGCCCACCGATGGTTCCGCCCGATTCACGCTTCCAGTCCCAGACCTTGTCGATGAACAGCTCGCGGCCGAACTCTTCCTTGGTCTTTCCGTCGGCGGCGAGCTGCTTTTCCACGACGGTCTGGGTGGCGATACCCGCGTGGTCCATGCCCGGCAACCACAGCACCTCGTACCCGAGCATCCGCTTGCGACGGCTCAGCGCGTCCATCAACGTGTGGTCGAGAGCGTGACCCATGTGCAGGCTGCCCGTGACGTTGGGTGGGGGCAGCACGATGGAGTAGGGCGGCTTGCCGCTGGTGGCGTCGGCTTCGAAGTACCCGGCGTCGACCCAGGACCGGTACAGCTCCGCCTCGACCGCACTGGGATCCCAGCTCTTGGGCAGGTCGATCGAATCGGCGGGGTTCTCTGAGTGCTCTGGCGCTGAACTGGTCACCGGTCGATTCTAGTGGCCGAGGATTCGAGGCATCGACACCCTCTCGCCCAGCACGTGCTGCGCCAGGAATGCCAGCACCACCTCGTACCAGACCTTGGCGTGTTGGGGACTCAGAATCCAGTGGTTCTCGGCCGGGAAGTAGAGAAAACGATGGTCGGTGTTGCCCTCGTCGTCGGCGGGCAGGCCGGATTCGCTGAGCAGTTCGTACCACAGCCGCAGGCCCTCGCCGATCGGCACTCGATAGTCCTTGTCGCCGTGGATGACCAGCATCGGCGTGGCGATGTCCGCGACGAACAGGTGTGGGGAGTTCTCCACCGCCATCTCCGGAGACATCTCACGAGCCCAGTAGTACGGGGCATCGGTGGTCGGCCCGAACTGATCGAGCGCCCACAGGCTCGCGTGGGTGACGATGGCGTCGAACCGGTCGGTGTGCCCGGCGATCCAGTTGGCCATGTAGCCGCCGAAGGATCCGCCCATCGCCGCGGTGCGGGTGTCGTCGATGTGCGGTAGCGCGGCTGCGACATCGGTCAACGCCATCAGATCGGTGAACGGAGCCTTTCCCCACGCACCCCAGCCGCGCTGCACGAACTCCTGGCCGTACCCGGTGGACAGAGCCGGATCGGGCAGCAGCACCGCGTACCCACGGGCGACCATCAGCCAGGGATTCCACCGCCACGACCAGGTGTTCCACGAGCTCAGCGGACCACCGTGCACCCACAGCAGCAGCGGTGCGGGTGCCGCGTCCGAGGCACCCTCGGGCAGTGCCAGCCAACCGCGCACCCGGGCTCCGTCGCCGACGACGGTGTCGATCTCGGTGAGAGTTCCGGGCAACGGACAGCGGTCGATGGAGGTGTCGAGGTCCACAACGGTGCCGTCGGACAGATCGATCGACACCGGATGCGGGGCGGCCAGATAGGACGCGGCGAGTGCGAGCACCCTGGTTCCGTCCGAGGACACGTGAACGTGGGTGTAGGCGTCGTCGGTGTTCGTCAGCCGACGCGGCTCCGCACCCTCGCGGACGACGAAGATCGGCGACCGGCCGTCGTCGTCCGCGGTCACCAGCACCCCCGACCCGTCCGGCAACCACACCGGGTCGATCGGCCATCGATCCCAGCCGGGCGCGACATCGACGACGGAAGCAGTCCCGAAGTGGTAGCGCTGGAGCGTCATTCGAGGCGCATCCTCGGGAGTGGAGAGCGATTCACGCACGAACACCACGGACGCACCGTCGGGCGAGATCGCCGGCGCGCCCAGATCGGCATCGACGTCGTCGACGATCGTGCTGCGCTCCCCCGTCGCGGTGTCGATGCGCACCAGCACCGTCCGCACGGTCGCCAGAGCGCCGGGTACGGCCCAGGTGGACACGACGAACGCACCGTCGGCACTGATGTCGAACGCCGCCTCGTGCAGAGCTCCGGCCGCATCCGAGGTCAGATCACGAAACACCGTCGTACCGTCGGTCGATCCGGCGAACAGATGCGGGGTGGCAGGACCGAGATCGTGATCCCAGAAACGCACCGGAACCCCGGTGTGCAGAATTGCATCCACCTTGTTCGCCTTGCGCTCAGTGCGCAGGGCATCGTCGTCCTCATCGGTGCTCGACGATCCGAACACCGGCGAGAACCCGACCAGCCCGTGTCCGGAACGGGCGCTTCGGATTTCGCTCAGACCGGCCGACCGAGTCTCGAGCACTCGCGCCTCACCGCCCGAGGCAGGAAGAATCCACAACCGAGCCGGATCGTCCTTGCTCGATCGGCGGGAGAACAACAAGTCGCCGGCCGGGGTGAACACCGGAGCGCTCTCGCCCCACTCGCCGTGCGTGAGGCGTCGGGCCGGCGAACCACCGTCGACATCGATCTCCCACAACGACGTTCGATACTCGGTCCGCGAATCGTCCAGTGCGGCAACCACGATCACCGCCCGCGAGAAATCGTGCGATGCCGCCAGGCCTGTGACCCGACGGGCTCCGATGTACTCGTCGACGTCGTCGTACATGCTCATCCAGCGAGCCTAGCTCCACCGGCCGCTGTCAGTCCTCGCCGAGGTCCTCACGCAACTGAGCGAGCGTGCGAGCCAGGATTCGCGAGACGTGCATCTGCGAGATCCCCACCTTCTCCGCGATCTGTGTCTGGGTCATCGACCCGAAGAATCTGAGCACGACGATGCGACGCTCACGCTCGGGCAACTTCTCGAGCGCGGGGCGCACCGCGAGATAGCTCTCCATCTTCTCGAGTTCGGGATCGTCGGCACCGAGGGTGTCCATCAGCGGCAATCGATCTTCGCTGACCACCGAGTCGACCGAGACGGTCTGATACGCGCTGCGCGCAAGCAACGCCTGCGAGGCTTCCTTGACGTCGATCCCGAGCTCGACGGCGATCTCGCTGGCAGTCGGAGCTCGACCGAGCTTCTGCGACAACGATCCCACCGCCTGGGAGATCATCGAGTTCAGTTCCTTCATGCGCCGCGGCACCCGAACCGACCATCCTGCGTCCCGGAAGTACCGGCGAGCCTCGCCCATGATCGTGGGTACGGCGAACGACACGAAATCCGAACCACGTTCGATGTCGAATCTGTCGACCGCGTTCACCAGACCGAGGCGTGAGACCTGCAGGAGGTCCTCGTGTGCTTCGCCGCGACCGCCGAAGCGGCGTGCGATGTGTTCTGCGAGAGGAAGGCAGCGGGTGATGATGCGATCGCGCAGCACTCGGCGCTGCGGTGAATTCTCGTCGAGCGCTTGCATCTGCTGGATCAGGGCGACAACGTCGCTGTAATCGTCGGACTCTCGCCGTGTGCTTCGTTCGTGCGGCACAGGCACTAGACCTTGCTCCTCCGCTTGACCACGTCGATCGCGACCGTGCGACCTACCTCGTCGTCGACCGCGTCGTCGGCACGCAGTTCGATGGCGTCGGTCAACGTCTGCAGCACGTGCCAGCCGAAGCTGTCCTTCTTCGGTACGGAAGTGGGTGTCAGGGTGGAGGTGACGACGATTCGGATTCCGGAGTCGCTCACTGCGAACATGCACGACAGCTCGGCATCGGTGACCGAGCCCTTGATCAGCTGCGAGCACACCTCGTCGACGACCAACTTCACATCGGCGATGTCGTCGAGCGTGAAGTCGCTGAGCACTGCGAGGGTTTCGGCGACGGCACGAACCACAGGAAGTTGGTCTGCCTCTGCACGCACCCTCAGCTCGACCGGTGCACCGGAACCTCGCTCCAGTTCTTCGATCTTGCTGACCCCAGCCATCCGCACTTCCCATCGTCGCCGAGCAGTCGTTTTACCGTTCGCCGAGCCAGACTACCCAGCGCCCGGCGTTTCAATCCTGGCAGTCGGAAGCAACACAGGCGTCAGGTGAGCGCTCGGAGCGCTGCCGTTGCCGGCCCCACGAGCCTGCCTGCGCTCATCGTCGCTCCGGCGGATCCCTGCCCGGACGCCACCACCGTGTGCACGAGCACCGCCAACGTCTCTTCCGCCGCAGCGACCCGGTCGACCACGTCCGCCTGGGTACGGCGCGCATCGCACCGGCCCTCGACCACGTCCGCCAGGGCACGCACGAAGTCGGCACCGGCGACACGGACGTCGTCTCCGAGCGCGTGGAACGGCGGAACCGGATCGAGTCCGACTGCGGCTGCATCGACCAATTCGCCGCATTCGGTCCAACTGGCATCGATGGCACCGACCGTGGCCTTCCACCAACGATGGTTCACTCGGGTGGGTACCGCCGACCGGCGAAGGTTTCCGCGGGTGCTCTCCTCGGTCCACATCAACGCGGCCTGTGCACGCCGGACCTCGACTCGAACGGCGTCACTCCGCGCTCGCCACTGCGAAGGCCGTTCGTCCACGGTGAATCGGTCGGGCTCGAGGTCGAGACCGCGGGCGACGTCCCGCAACAGGGATCCCGCGGCCGAGGACACCGACTCCACCGCGTGTTGTGATTGCCGCCAGTACAGCGGCGGTGCTGCGAGAGCGTTCACCGCCACACCGACTGCGGCACCGACCGCGAGCTCGACGATCCTGTCCACCAAGGCGACCGGATCGGATGCCGATCCGTAGGTGACCATCAGCAGCGCGGTCACCGGTATCCAGATTCCGCTCGTACCGAACTTCGACCAACGGCCCACGAGCGCACCGACGAAGACGCTGACCGCCAGAGCCACACTCGGCTGGCCGACGATGCGAACCACGAGTGCCGCGACGAGAACCCCTGCGGTCACCGTGGCGATCTGCTCGGCCGCCGAGCGCAGGCTTCGGCTGATCGTCACCTCGATCAGGAACACCGCTGCGTAGGGAGCGAGGAAAGGCTGCGACATCGACAGCAGTTCGGTGGCCAGAATCCACGCCGCCGCCGCGGCACCCGCCATTTTCGCGGACACGACGAGGGTTTCGATCGTCCTGTCTCGCGAGACCGACTGTCGTGTCCACCTCATCGCAGTTCACCTACCCCACCCCGGTCGACCCGAAACCGCCCGGCCCGGGTGACGGGGACGCAGCGAACTGGCACGATCATCGATGTGGACTACTCGCAGGCACTTCGCTCTCTCGCTCGACGTCTCGGCACATCGACCTCGTACCGAGGCTGGGACGACACCGTTCGCGAAGTGAGCGACGACACCCTGCGTCGAGTCCTCGCCGCGCGCGGCTACGCAACCGAATCGACCGAGGACGTCGACCGAGCTCGGGCCGACATCGAGAACGCGCCGTGGCGGCGTCTGCTTCCGCCGGTGGTAGTGGCGACCCAGGGCACCGATGCAGTGGTGTGGGTGCATGTGCCACACGGCAATCCGGTCGAGGTCTCGATGGTCTCCGAGGACGGCGAGACCATCGAGGTGACCCAAGCCGACGTCTGGGTCGATCCCCGTGAGGTCGACGGCCGCCTGATCGGTCGCGCCACGTTCGTCGTTCCCGGCAGCGCACCGCTCGGTTGGCACAGCCTGACCGCGACGACGATCAGCGAGGACAACACGGTCCGAACCTCGGACACGGTCGTGGTGGTCACGCCGAAGTCGTTGTCCCCCAATGCAGAACTGGCAGACCGGCAGCGCACGGGTTTGCTCACTCAGTTGTATTCGGTGCGATCGAAGCGGTCGTGGGGAATCGGTGATCTCGGTGACCTGGAGGACATGGCCGACATCGCGGGCCGCGAGCACGGGTTCGACTACCTTCTCGTCAATCCGCTGCACGCCGACCGACCCACCACACCGGTCGAGGCGTCGCCCTACCTGCCGACCACCCGCCGGTTCTTCAACTCGCTCTACATCCGCGTGGAGAACATTCGCGAGACCGCACTGCTGTCGCCGCAACAGTTCGCCAAGGTCGAGAAAGCCGCGAAGCGTTTCGACAAGGCCAACAAGCGAACCGGGAAGCTGAACCGAGACTCGACATTCAGGGCCAAACTGCGTGCCCTGGAACGTGTTCACAAAGTGGAACGAAGCCCGGCCCGCGAGTCCGCATTCCGTGCATTCGTCGAACGGGAGGGTTCCGGACTGCGCGATTTCGCGGTGTGGAGCGCATTGGCGGAGAAATTCGGACCCGAGAATTCGGCGTGGACCGACAGAGCAGCGCACCCACGGACCGACTTCGTGCTCGAGCAGCGCACCAAGCTCGCCGAGCGCATCGACTTCCACATGTGGCTGCAGTGGATCTGCGACGAGCAGTTGGCCGCCGCGCAGCGTGCGGCGCTCGATGCGGGGATGGACATCGGCATCATGCACGACCTCGCCGTCGGCGTGGCGCGGGGCGGAGCCGACGCGTGGGCGCTCGGTGACGTGCTCGCGTCGGGAGTCACGGTGGGCGCACCGCCGGACAACTTCAACCAGCAGGGCCAGAACTGGAATCAACCCCCGTGGGATCCCGACCGACTCCGCGAGCTGGCATACGTGCCGTACCGGGACATGCTGCGCACGATCCTGCGTCATGCCGGCGGCATCCGCGTCGACCACATCCTGGGTCTGTTCCGCCTGTGGTGGATTCCGCAGGAGGCCGAGAACGCAGGCGGCGGAACGTATGTCGAGTACGACCACGAGGCCCTGATCGGCATCCTGGCCCTCGAGGCCGAACGCGCAGGCGCGGTTGTCGTCGGTGAGGATCTCGGCGTCTTCGAGCCGATGGTGCAGGAGTACCTCACCGAACGCGGCATCTTCGGCACCTCGATCCTGTGGTTCGAGGCCGACGAATCCGGACCGATCCCGCCCGAGAACTACCGCAGTCTGTGTCTGACGTCGGTGACCACGCACGACCTGCCGCCCACGGCCGGATATCTCGACGGCGAACACATCGACCTGCGATCACGTCTCGGCCTTCTCGAACGCGATATCGACTCCGAGAAGGAGGTCGACGCGAAAAAACGCGAGGCGGTTCTCGAGCTGGCGCGTGAGCGTGGATTGCTCGACGCCGACGCCGACAACCACCGAACGGTGGAAGCTCTGCATCGCCTCGTCCAGCGCAGTCCGTCCCTGCTGATCGGTGTCGCTCTCGTCGACGCCGTCGGAGAACATCGCATCCAGAACCAGCCCGGCACCGACGAAACCCAGTACGAGAACTGGAAGATCCCGTTGGCCGACGCCGAAGGCAAGCGAGTACTCGTCGACGACCTCGTCGATCACCCGCGCATGGTGTCGTTGGTGAACGCAATGACCGACCGCGTCGACGGCCCGAGAACGCCGGGGTCCACAATCGAAGAATGAGTCACCGTCGTCACCGCGAATCCAACCGACACTGATGGGCCGCATCACTACCCGCAGACCCGTCGTCCGACTCAGGAGTGGGCACCGCGTCGAGCGCCCGGACACCCTCGTGGTGGAGGAGCCGATGGAGTTGAGAGTCGACGGCACAGCGCTGGCCGTCACCATGCGAACTCCCGGCCACGACGTCGAGCTCGCTCACGGCTTCCTGCTGACCGAAGGCGTGATCGCCTCGGGGGCCGATATCGCAGCGGCTCGCTACTGCGACGGGGTCGACGACGAGGGCGCGAACACCTACAACGTCCTCGACGTCACCCTGGCCGAGGGTGTCGCTCCACCCGAGACCGGCGTCGAACGGAACTTCTACACGACGTCCTCGTGCGGGGTGTGCGGCAAGGGATCGTTGGACGCAATTCGATTGCGCACCAAGCATTCCCCCGTGGCCGATTCGGTCGTCGTGACGTCCGATACTCTGTCCGGGCTACCCGACACGTTGCGGGCCGCGCAGAAGGTCTTCGATGCCACCGGCGGTCTGCATGCCGCCGCCCTGTTCACCGCAGACGGCGAGATGCTCGTTCTACGTGAGGATGTCGGACGCCACAACGCCGTCGACAAGGTGGTCGGTTGGGCGGTGACCAACGATCGAATTCCCCTGCAGGCCACAGTGCTCATGGTCAGCGGCCGCGCCTCGTTCGAATTGGCCCAGAAGGCCGTGATGTCCGGAATACCGATTCTCGCAGCGGTCTCGGCCCCGTCCTCGCTTGCGGTCGACCTCGCCACCGAATCCGGTTTGACGGTCGTCGGCTTCCTCCGCGGTCGGTCCATGAACATCTACTCTCACGCCCACCGCGTTCACGTCTCAGACGTCGGCGTCGACCAGTAGTTCGGCAGCGGTCGCATTTCTGACCTCGTCGACGGACACACCGGGCGCGGTCTCGACGAGGCGCAGTCCGCGTTCGGTGACGTCGAGTACGGCCATGTCCGAGATGACGCGGTGCACGCAGCCTTTGCCGGTGAGCGGCAGAGAGCAGCGTTCGAGGATCTTCGGCTCACCCTTGCGAGAGACGTGTTCCATCATCACGATGACGCGTCGCGCTCCGTGCACCAGATCCATCGCGCCACCCATCCCCTTGACCATGTGCCCGGGAATCATCCAGTTCGCCAGATCACCGGTGGCGCTGACCTGCATCGCCCCCAGTACTGCGACGTCGACCTGGCCGCCACGGATCATTCCGAACGACTGCGCGGAGTCGAAGTAGGACGCACCGGGCAGGACCGTGATGGTCTCCTTGCCCGCGTTGATGATCTCGGCGTCGAGTTCGTCCTCGGTGGGATAGGGGCCGACACCGAGCACTCCGTTCTCCGAATGCAGGATCACCGATACGTCGGTGGGGATGTAGTTGGGCACGAGAGTCGGCATGCCGATGCCGAGGTTGACGTACTGACCGTCGCCGAGTTCCTGCGCCACCCGAGCCGCCATCTGTTCGCGGGTCATCTTCTCGCTCATGCTCGTACCGTCCTCTGCTCGATGCCGACCTCGACCGGTCCGACGTGGACCACCCGCTGCACGTGAATACCCGGGGTGTGTATCTCGTCCGGTCCGATCTCCCCCGGCTCGACCAGATGCTCGACCTGTGCGACGGTGATGCGCCCCGACTCGGCGGCCGGCGGGTTGAAGTTTCGTGCACTGGCATGGAACACCAGGTTGCCGTGTCGGTCGCCCTTCCATGCGTGCACGAGCGCGTAGTCGGCGACTATTCCGCGTTCCATCACGTAGGTGACACCGTCGAATTCGCGGGTCTCCTTGGGAGGACTGGCCAGTGCGATACCGCCGCTGCCGTCGTAACGCAACGGCAATCCGCCGTCTGCGACCTGAGTTCCGACCCCTGCGGGGGTGAAGAACGCCGGAATGCCGGCACCGCCCGCTCGCAGTCGCTCGGCGAGGGTGCCCTGTGGGGTGAGCTCGACCTCGAGTTCTCCGGAGAGATACTGCCGCGCGAACTCCTTGTTCGAGCCGACGTACGAGCTGATGGTCCGGCGAATACGGTGCTGCGCCAGTAGCACTCCCAAGCCGAAGCCATCCGTCCCGCAGTTGTTGCTGATGGTTTCCAGATCGGTCGCACCCTGCGCGAGCACGGCGTCGATGAGAATCTCCGGCACACCGACCAATCCGAAACCGCCGACGGCGATCGACGATCCGTCGGGAATGTCCGCTACGGCTTCGGTGGCGCTGGCCACGACTTTGTCCAACATGAGACGCACGCTACCGCATGTTGTGCGGAATATGAACAGGTTGCCACAATGCGAACATCTCGCTATGGTGTCTGTTGCGTAGATCACCACAATCGTGAGGAACCTTCGATGCTTCTTCTCCCGCCCGAGTATCGGGATCAATCGGGGGTCCATGCCCCGCTCGACTTCCCCGAGTACCGGACCACCGCTCTTCGGCATCCGGCGCAGCCGCTGACCCTGCTCCCCCAGCGACTCACCGAGATCACCGGACCGGTGCTGGGCGAGGGACGCGTCACCGCCGCCGACGCCGATCTCACCCTGGCGAACGGCGGTGAGGCACAGGGGCAGAGAATCATCGTGCACGGCCGCGTACTCGACAGCGACGGCAAGGCGATTCCGAACACCCTCGTCGAGGTGTGGCAAGCCAATGCAGGCGGCCGATACCGCCACACCGGCGATCGGTGGCCCGCACCGCTCGATCCGCACTTCAACGGCACCGGACGCGTTCTCACCGATGCCGAGGGTCGATACCGTTTCACCACGATCAAGCCGGGCGCATACCCGTGGGGCAACCACCACAACGCCTGGCGGCCGGCCCACATTCACTTCTCGCTGTTCGGCCAGGCGTTCACTCAGCGACTGGTGACCCAGATGTACTTCCCGGACGACCCCATGTTCTTCCAGGATCCGATCTTCAACGCCGCACCCGAGGACTCGCGAGCCCGAATGATCGGCGCGTTCGATTACGAAGCGACACAGGACAACTGGGCCCTCGGATTCCGATTCGACATCGTGCTCCGCGGCCGAAACGCCACCCCCTTCGAGGAAGACGACCACGATGACTGATCCCGAGTTCGCCCCGCGCTACCCGGTGGTCTCCGGTGCCGACTTCACCACCGCACCGTTCGGCCAGACGCCGTCTCAGACAGTGGGTCCCTACGTCCATATCGGACTGCTGTGGCCCGACGGTGAGAGCGTGGTACCGCAGGGCACCGACGGCGAGATCACCGTCTCGTTCACGGTCATCGACGGAGCCCGAAACCCCATGTCCGACGCCATGATCGAGACCTGGCAGGCCGATGCCGACGGCCGGTTCGATCACCCCGACGATCCGCGCGGCGCGGTGGCGTCACGCACCGTCGGTTTCCGCGGCTTCGGGCGCGCGTTCGCGGACGAGACCGGGACGATGTCGATCACCACGATCAAGCCCGGACCGTTGCCTGCCGAGGACGATCGTGTCGAAGCACCGCACATCGACGTCAGCGTCTTCGCTCGCGGGATGCTCGACCGAGCCGTGACACGGGTGTATTTTCCCGACGAAGTCGAGGCCAATGCGGTCGATCCGGTGTTGTCCGCCATGCCTGCGCACAAGCGTGCCAGACTCGTCGCAGCACCGGTGCACGGTGGGTATCACCTGGACATCGTGCTGCAGAACACCGATCCGGACGGCGACGAGACTCCGTTCTTCGCGCTGTGACACACGATTGCCGAGAGGGGACGATGGAATCCGAGCGAGGGGCACTGTTCGATCCGACGTTCGGTAGCGATACCGTTGCGCCGCTCGTAGGCGACCGAGCCTGGGTGACAGCGATGTTCGCCGTCGAGGCGGCGCTCTCCCGGGCCGCGGTCACGGTCGGTCTCGTGCAGGCCGGTCACGCCGAGGTCGTCACCTCTGTTGCGACCGAACTCGGAGCGGGACTGGACATCGCGAGGCTCGGAGTGGATGCGGCGGCCGGAGGCAATCCGGTGATCCCGTTGGTGAAGATCCTTCGCAGCGAGGTGGCCGAGGCCGATGTTCCTGCTACGGCAGTGCATCCCGGGGCCACCAGCCAGGACATCATGGACACCGCGCTGATGCTCGTCTGCCGCGATGCGCTCGGTGCGATCGAGGGCTCGCTCGACGCAGCGAGTGCGGCAGCGCGGGGTCTTGCTCTGACCCACCGGACCACCCCGATGGCGGCGCGCACTCTCGGACAGCAGGCATTGCCCACCACCTTCGGTCTGGTGGCCGCGAACTGGTTCTCGGGGTTGCGCCGCGCGCAGACCGGGATCGCGGCCGTTCGACGTGCGTGCGCCGTCCAGTACGGCGGTGCTGCAGGCACTCTCGCGGCCCTGTATCCGCACGGACCCGCCATCGCAGCGGCGATGGCCGTCGAACTGGGCTTGGCTCGACAGAACACTCCCTGGCACACCGACCGCACCGCGATCGCCGACATCGCGTGTTCCCTGGGCATCGCGGCAGGAACGATCGGCAAGATCGCCCAGGACATCGTGGCGATGTCCGCCACCGAATTGGGCGAGGTCTCGGAGGACGCGCCGGGTGGATCATCGGCGATGCCGCACAAGCGAAATCCCGTTGCGGCCATCACCGCTCGGGCTGCGGCCCGGCGAGTCCCGGGTGCGGTGTCGACGGTGCTGTCGAACATGGACCACGAACATCAGCGCGCCGCAGGAGCGTGGCATGCCGAATGGGAGACGATCACCGATCTACTGCGCTTCACCGGTGGTGCCGCCCATCGACTCTCGCAGAGCCTGAGCGGGTTGCACGTTCATCCGGAGGCGATGGCCCGCAATCTCGATACGACGGGTGGAGCGCTGCTCGCCGAACGTGTCACCGCGGCATTGGCAGCGCACACCGAGCAGGCCCGCGAGATAGTCACTGCGCGATGCGCGGTGGGAGCGCCGCTGGACAGCGACCCTGCCATCACGGCATTCCTGCCACCGTCGACGGTGCGCGAACTACTCGATCCGGCCGCGTATCTCGGCCACGCGACCGAGCTGGTCGACGCGATCCTCGCCGAGCACGCCCTCGACACCGAACTCACCACAGAATCGAAGGATTCACGATGACCGTCGCACTTGCTCACGAACGCACCGAAGGACCCCGCGCCGACGCGGAGACCGTCGTGCTGATCGGATCGCTCGGCTCCGACCGATCGATGTGGAACCCGCAGATCGGACAACTGTCCGCTTCTGCCCATGTGGTCGCCGTCGATCTTCGTGGGCACGGGGCATCGCCGGTGCCGTCCGGTCCGTACTCCGTCGCAGAACTGGCCGAAGATGTTCTCGCACTGATCGATTCCCTGAATCTACGGCGTGTTCACATCGTCGGTCTCTCGCTCGGCGGCGCAGTCTCGCAGTGGATCGCCATCCACCGCCCGGAGCGCGTGATCACTCTGACGTTGCTGTGCACCTCGGCCAGGTTCGGTGAGCCGGCGCAATGGCTCGATCGGGCCGCAACGGTCAGGTCGGCGGGAACCGCGTCCCTGGCCGACGCCGTCCTCCAGCGCTGGTTCACCCCCGAACTGGCCGCTCGCGACGTCGATCTCGTCGACCGGCATCGCCGGATGATCGCTGAAACGTCCGACGAGGGCTACGCAGCGTGCTGTGAGGCGTTGTCGGATTGGGACTCTCGATCGGATCTGAACCGAATCACCGCTCCGACCCTGGTGATCGCGGGCCGGCAGGACCCCTCGACCACCCCCGAGGACCTGAAGATCATCGCCGACGGCGTCATCGGATCGACGTTCCGAGTTCTCGACCCGGCCGCGCACCTGGCCAACGTCGAACAAGCCGGGCCCGTCACCGCGGCCATCGCCGCACACATCGGACCGGATGCGTATGCGCTCGGACGCGCAGCTGCCCACGATGCCGGAATGGCGGTGCGGCGCAGCGTCCTCGGTGATGCACACGTCGACCGCAGTGTCGCCGCGCGAACCGACTTCACCGCACCGTTCCAGGACTTCATCACCCGCACTGCATGGGGTGACATCTGGAGTCGGCCAGGACTCGATCACCACACCCGCAGACTGCTGACCCTGGCGATCCTGACGGCGGTGGGCAACCAGCACGAACTCGACATGCACATTCGGGCCGCCCTGCGAGCGGGCACTGCGCCGGACACGATGGCGGAGGTGTTCCTGCACACCGCGGTGTACGCGGGAGTTCCGAACAGCAACAGTGCATTCGGTCTCGCGAACGCGGCCATCGCCGAGACATCGGCCGAGACCGAATCGGGTACCTCGTGAACTCCGCGGAATCGCCGCCGCCGTCCTCGGACTACGTCCAGTCACTGGGCCGTGGTCTTGCGGTGATCCGAGCCTTCGACGCCGAGCATCCGCGTCGAACACTCTCCGATGTCGCCCGAACCACCGACCTCACCCGAGCCACCGCTCGGCGGTTCCTGCTCACCCTCGTCGAACTCGGCTACGTCCGTACCGACGGCTCGATGTTCTGGCTCACCCCGCGAGTGCTCGAGCTGGGCTATAGCTACCTGTCGAGCCTGTCGCTCCCGGAAGTCTCGGGACCGCACCTGGAGGCTCTCGCCGAACGAGTGCGCGAGTCGTCCTCGGTCTCGATTCTCGACGGTGACGACGTGGTGTACGTCGCCCGTGTTCCGGTCAGCCGCATCATGACCGTCGGCATCAACATCGGCACCCGATTTCCCGCGTTCGCAACATCGATGGGGCGCGTGCTGTTGGCCGGACTGCCCGCCGACGAACTCGCGGCTTACCTCGACCGGGTGCGGTTGACTCCGCTCACCGGTAAGACCATCACCACTGCCGACGCGCTCGGCCGCGAACTCGACCGGGTCCGATCCGACGGCTTCTGCCTGGTGGACCAGGAACTCGAAGAGGGTTTGCGCTCCATCGCGGCTCCCATCCACGACGGACACGGAGCCGTGGTCGCAGCGGCGAACGTCTCGACCCAGGCCGCGCGGCATTCCGCCGATGCGGTGCGCACCGAACTGCTACCGGCTCTGCTCGACGCCACCCGCGCCATCGAGATCGACCTGCTCCGGGTGAGCACCGGACCCAACGACAAGCGAGGAACCACCCATGCCTGATGCCGTGATCTGCGAACCGCTTCGGACCCCGGTCGGTCGCTTCGGCGGCCAGTTCAAGGACATCTCCGCCCAGGCTCTTGCCGGTGCGGTGATCGCCGAACTGGTCACCCGCACGGGCATTTCCGGTGCCGACATCGACGACGTCATCCTCGGTCAGGCGTCCCCGAACGGCGATGCACCGGCCATCGGACGCATTGCCGCGCTCGATGCAGATCTGGGTATCGACGTCCCCGGGATGCAGGTCGACCGTCGCTGCGGCTCCGGTCTGCAAGCGGTGTTGCAGGCGTGCATGCAGGTCCAGTCCGGCGGCAACGATCTGGTGCTGGCGGGCGGTGTCGAGAGCATGAGTCAGACCGAGTTCTACGCCACCGGCATGCGCTGGGGCGTCAAGGCCGAGGCCGTGGCTCTGTCCGACCGCCTCGCCCGGGCGCGAGTGACCGCGGGCGGCAAGAACTTTCCGGTTCCCGGCGGCATGATCGAAACCGCAGAGAACCTGCGCGCGGAGTTCTCCATCAGCCGCGCCGATCAGGACGCACTCGCAGTCCAGTCCCACCGACGTGCAGTCGCCGCGCAGAACAGCGGTGTGTTCGCCGAGGAGATCGTGGGAGTGTCGGTCCCCCAACGTAGATCGGATCCGTTGCTCGTCACCACCGACGAGCATCCGCGAGCCGACACCACCGTGGAGTCACTGGCGAAGCTGAAGGCGATCCGCGCGTCGATCGACCCCGAGTCGACCGTCACCGCAGGAAACGCCAGCGGACAGAACGACGGTGCCGCGATCGCCATCGTCACCACCCCGGAAAAAGCTGCCGCACTGGGCCTTCGGCCGCTGGCACGATTGGCCGGCTGGGGCGTCGCAGGCGTGGCTCCACGCACGATGGGGATCGGACCGGTCCCCGCGAGCGAGAAGGCACTGGGACGGCTGGGACTGAGTCTCGACGACATGGGCATCATCGAACTCAACGAAGCATTCGCCGCGCAGGCTCTCGCCGTGACCAGGTCCTGGGGCATCGACCCCGACGATCCGCGACTGAACCCCCATGGCTCCGGCATCTCGCTCGGCCATCCCGTCGGAGCCACCGGAGCCCGCATTCTGGCGACGCTGTTGCGTGAAATGGACCGCCGAGAGGTCCGCTACGGACTCGAGACGATGTGCATCGGCGGCGGCCAGGGACTCGCTGCGGTGTTCGAGCGAATCGGCTGACCACCGTCCGGTGACTGCTACTGCAGTTGCGCCGCCAGTCGCACGGCCGAATTGGTCTCTCCGTAGCCCTCGTAGCCACCCACGCGCTGGACCACCTCGAAGAACAGGTCGTCGCCGACGGTCTCGGTGAAGAAGTGGAAGAACTCACCGCCGGTCGCGTCCGCGTCGTACAGGATCCCCAGACGCTGCATCGCGTCCAGGGTCTCGGGGCCGAGCCCGAATCGCGCGTCGAGATCGCGATAGTAGTTGGGCGAGATCCGCAACGGGGTGAGCCCGCGTTCGGTCATCGCTCTCGCAGCGGCATGGATGTCCTCGCATCCGAACGCCACGTGTCCGACGCCTCCGCGCCGGGCCGCGGGAAGCGGGTCCGAGTCGGACGGGCGGCCGGGAACCATGTTGAGCGAGAGTCGAATCGTGCCGTTGGCGGTGGCGAGGGTGAGGGCTCGGCTGCGAACCAGGCCTATCGCGTCGACGACGTCCTGGCCCTCGTGTGGCACCATGCCGAACACCGAGCGCAGCAGCAGCATCACCCCGTCCCAACTCTCGGCAGGCACGGCGAGCGCGATGTGATCCACGTGCGTGACGCATGCCCGGTTCTCCTCCACCACCCTCGGCACCAGATCGAACGCCGATTGCCAGGCACCCGCACTGTCGCGGGTGCGTAGGTCCAGCGACGTCGCACCGGTCACGGCCAGACGCACCACCGCATCGGTCGCGTCGGCCACACCGGGCATGGAGACGGTGGATGCGGTGACTCCCAGTGCGCGGGCCCGAGTCAGCCACAGATCCGGGCGCTCGCTGCGAACCCCGATCTGGGCCAACGCCGGTAGATGAGCCGGGACACCCGGCGCGGTCCACAACGTGTCCACCGTGGTGTCGACGGCGACGGCCAGCGGACCCTGGGTGAACAGGCTGAGTCCGTGTTCGCTGTGTGCTGCGGTGAGATCGAAGCCCAGGTGCCGCAGTGTGGTGCCCAGCTGCGCTGCTTTCGCCGGCCCTGCCGCGATCCGCAGGGAGACGACGTTCTCGATCGGACCCGGCGGTGGCGGCGCGAACAGATCGTTTCCGTCCGTGGGTGTTTCGACGCCGCGCACCTGCTCCTGGAGGTACAGCAGCGACCGGTGCGCGTCGGATGCCGTGCGGCCGGTGTCGGAGTGTCGGAAGACGTCGTTGAAGATTTCGAGCGACCACGGGCCGGAATACCCGGAGGCCGCGACGTCGGCACCGAAGCGCGCCAGATCGAAGCTGCCCTGACCGGGGAAGCATCGGTGATGTCTGCTCCACTGCAGTACGTCCATCACCAGGTGCGGGGCATCGGCCAACTGGAGGAAGAAGATCTTCTCGCCGGGGATCTCGCGAATGCCTGAGGAATCGTCACCGCGGGAGAGGATGTGGAAGCTGTCCAGGCACGTTCCCAGCGCGGGATGATCGACCTGCCGGACGATGTCCCAGGCGTGGCGGTAGGTGTTGACGTGTGCACCCCACGCCAACGCCTCGTACGCCAGTCGCATTCCGCGCCGATGCGCACGCTCGGCGAGGGTTGCCATCTGTTCGACCAGCAGGGCGTCGTCACGGACGGCACCGGCCAGCGGAGAGGAGCAGACCAACAGCAGATCGCACCCCAGCTGTTCCATCACGTCGAATTTGTGTTCGGCGCGAACGAGGTTGCGGGCGAACTGTTCCGGGTCGGCCGAGTCGGCATCGCGGAAGGGCTGATAGAGATCGAGGGTCAAACCGAGGTCGGCTGCCTTCTTCGCAATGTCCTCGGGAAGGTCGGGTGAGCTGATCAAGTCCGGCTCGAACACCTCGAAGCCGTCGAACCCGGCGTCGGCGATGGCGCGCATCTTCTCGTCCAGCGAACCACTGAGCGATACCGTGGCCACCGATGTGGCGATGTGCTTCATGCGAGAGCACCTGCGGTCGCACGATCCTCCAGTGCGATCAGCGAGCTCATGTGGGCGATCATGCGATCGGCGTCGGCGGTGCGTCCAGTGAATATCTCGAAGGCGTCGGCGGCCTGGAACACCGCCATTCCGGTTCCGCTGAGCGTTCGGCACCCAGCTCGGGATGCAGCAGCGAGCAATTCGGTTTCGGCGGGCCGATACACGACCTCGGCGACCCACATCCTCGGGTTCAGCAGTGACTCGGGCACAGCAGATCCGGGATGTTCGACCATTCCGATCGGGGTGGCATGCACCAGGCCGGTCGCGGTGTCGAGAACGGCGGCGAGCCGGTCGAGGCCCGCCGAGAGGATCTCGACGTCCGGGAACATCACGGACAAGGATTCCCGTAGTTGTTGTGCCCGCAGCGGATCGGCGTCCACGAGGGTGAGCCTGCCCGCGCCGCGGCGGGCCATCGCGTAGGCGACGGCCGCCCCTGCTCCCCCGGCACCGAGTTGCACCACGTCGCCGATGTCGGCACCGGGTAATCCGCGGCCGAAGTTGCGATCGAATCCGGACCAGTCGGTGTTGTGGCCGACGGCCCGGCCGTCGGCGAACACCACGGTGTTGACGGCTCCGAGTCGGGCGGCGTCCTCGGAGAGCGCATCGAGAGAGGAGATGACGCGTTGTTTGCACGGGTGCGTGATGTTGAGTCCCCGAAATCCGAGGTCCGCTGCGGTGGAGACGAGACGGGGAAGGTCCTCTACGGTCAGTCCACGGCTGTCCAGGTCGATGATCCGATATTGGTAGGTCAGCCCGTGCTCGGAGCCCTCTCGTTCGTGCATCGCGGGCGTGAGCGACTTGCCGATACCCGTCCCGATCAGTCCGCAGAGCAGGGATTCCGGCATGTCGATCTCCTCGAGCCTTAATGTACGAATTGGTGAATTAGCTCGACGGTACTACGCGACTGCCTCGCGCCCAACCCTTTCGCCACAATCGGCGCCGATAGAGTTGTTCCATGGCTCCGCGCGCAACCGACACGTCCGACGACACCAGCGGACCCGGCGTCAAGCGTCGACGCAACAGCGACCTGACCCGGCACAACATCCTCGAGGTGGCCACCGAGGAGTTCGCGGACAAGGGCTTCGCAGGAGCGCGCATCGACGAGATCGCCGAGCGGACACACACGACCAAGCGAATGTTGTACTACTACTTCACCGACAAGGAAGGCCTGTACAAGGCCGTGCTCGAACGGTCGTACATGCGCATTCGCGAGCGCGAACGAGACGTGGACGTCGAAGGCCTCGGACCGGTCGAGGCCATTCGTGCCATCGCATCGCTGACATTCGACCATCACGAGGAGAATCCCGACTTCATTCGCCTGGTCTCCACCGAGAACATCCTGCGCGGCGAACACATCTCCACGTCCGAGGCCTTGAGCAACCTCGGCAATCCCGCCGCGGAGCTGCTGTCGAGCATCCTGGCGCGAGGCCAGGCGGACGGCGTGTTCCGGACGGACGTCGATGCCCTCGACGTGCACATGACGATCAGCAGCTTCTGTGTGTTCCGCCTGTCGAATCGGTACACCTTCGAGGCCCTCTTCGGCCGTGACCTCACCGATCCCCGGCATCGAGACCGGCTGCGCTCGATGCTCGGCGACATGATCATCGCGTTCCTGACCTCGCCTTCTCGCTGAAATTCGCGATTTCTCGGTAGGTCTCGTCACGTCAGGGGTTGACACGTGGCATGGATCACGTTCAGTATTCAGAGGCACCCGGTGTTAACCATTTAGTACATTAGCGGTCCGATTGCCGAGAACGCATCGTCGACCAGCGCCTACGCTCCCCCGCCTCACGAAGAGAGACACGAGAACGATGGATTCGCACACCCCCGGCACCCACCCGACGCCGCTTCGCCCCGGGGCGAACCCGCGCAAAGCGGCGACAGCCGCATGGGTCGGAAGCGCCCTCGAGTACTACGACTTCTTCATCTACGGCACGGCCGCCGCGCTCGTCTTCGGCCGCGTGTTCTTCCCGGGCTCCAACCCGGCGACCGGCACCCTGCTGGCCCTGGCCACCTTCGGCGTCGGATACCTCGCACGGCCGCTCGGCGCACTGGTCCTCGGCCACATCGGTGATCGGTACGGACGCAAGAAGGTCATGGTCGCCACGGTCCTGCTGATGGGAATCGCCACCCTGGGCGTCGGCGTCCTGCCGTCGTACGAATCCATCGGCATCGCCGCTCCCATCATCCTGGTGCTGCTTCGGTTGTGCCAGGGATTCTCCGCCGGCGGCGAGCAGGCCGGAGCGAACTCGATGACGCTCGAACATGCCCCGGACAACAGGCGCGCGTTCTTCACCAGCTTCACCCTCAGCGGCACTCAGGGCGGACAGATTCTCGCCACCGCCGTGTTCCTGCCCGTCGCCATGCTCCCCGAGGAGGCACTGCTCAGCTGGGGTTGGCGAATCCCGTTCTTCCTCAGCGCTTTCGTCGTCGTCGCCGCCTTCGTCATCCGCCGTTCGCTCGACGAGACCCCGGTCTTCGAAGAAGAGAAGGCCTCGACCGAGCCGCAGCGCCTGCCCGTGGCCGAACTGCTCAGCGAGCATGGGTCCGCCGTGGTCCGCGTCATGTTGGCCGCAGTCATCGCCTCGGTCAGCACCATCTTCACCGTCTACGCGCTGTCCTACGCCGTGAACACCGTCGGCCTCGAACGCACCCCCATGCTGTGGGTCGGCGTTCTCGCCAACGTCGTCGCACTGTTCGCACTGCCCTTCTTCGGTGCACTGTCGGATCGCATCGGTCGCAAGCCGGTGTTCCTCTTCGGCTCCATCGGCTGCGCGATCCTGATGTTCGGCTACCTGTGGTCCATCTCGAGCGGCAACTACGTTCTCATCTTCGTCTTCGGCATCGTGATGTTCGGTTTCGTGCACAGCGCCACCGGCGGCGTCTGGCCCTCGTTCTACGGTGAGATGTTCCCGGCCCGGGTCCGCCTGACCGGAACCGCACTGGGAACCCAGATCGGTTTCGCCATCGCAGGATTCGCGCCGACCATCGCGGGCGCGATCGCCGGAGCCGAGATCGGTGCGTGGCTACCCGTCGCCATCGTCACCGCGGTCTTCTGCACCATCAACGTCGTGATCGTCGCGACCTCGAAGGAGACCTTCCGTACCCCCACCGACGAGCTCGGTGTTCGGACCCGCACCACCGACAGCGCGCGCGTCGCGTCCGTCTGACCGACATCGTGATCGACGCACTTCGACCTGCAGCGGCGGGCACCTGGACGGTGCTCGCCCTGCAGTATGCCAGTCGAACGGCCATGCGCGGCAACCTCTTTCACCAACGTGACGAACGCAGTACCGAAAGCCAGACGGTGGCCTACTACGTGTGGCTCGCCCTCTCGAAGAACAACACGGTGCTGATCGACGCCGGAATATCCGCTGCCACAGCAGAATCTGTCGACGGGCTCGACTATCACGGATCGCCGATCGACCTGCTCGGCGAGCTCGGCCTGACACCGGACGACATCGACACCTGCATCCTGACCCACCTGCACTACGACCACACCGGGGTCGTCGCGGAGCTCCCGATCGCACGATACGTGGTGCAGCGCACAGAACTCGAGTACTGGACCGGGCCGTGGGCCGCCCGCATCACCCGAGAGCACTGGTTGCACTCGCGAGCCGACACCGAACACATCGAAACCGCCGATCGCGGCAGTCGACTCGACCTCGTCGACGGCGATCTCGACCTGTTCCCCGGGCTGTCCGTGCACGCCGTCGGCGGACACACTGCAGGCATGCAGGTGGTCAGGGTGAACACCGACCGCGGCCCGGTGGTGTTGGCCTCCGACGCCAGTCATTTCTACGAGAACTTCGAGGACGACAGCCCGTTCGCGATCCTGCACGCGTTGCCGGACATGTACGGGGCCTTCGACCGAATCCGAGAGCTCGCCGCCGGCTCCGGTACCGTCGTGCCCGGCCACGACCCCCTGGTTCGAGACCGCTTCGCCGCGTTGACCGACGTTCCCGGCGCGCACGCGGTGATCATCGGCTGAACACAGCGAAAACGACGAATCCCCGACCTCGCGATGAGGTCGGGGATTCGTCGTTGTTCGGCAGCTCGGTCGGCGCTATCAGGCGGATTTGTCGCGGCGTTCCGGACGCTCGGGCTTGCGCGGCACGATGGTCGGCAGCACGTTGTCGTTCACGGTCTCGGCAGTCACGACGACCTTCTCCACGTCGTCGCGGCTCGGGATGTCGTACATCACCGGAAGCAGAACTTCTTCCATGATGGCGCGCAGTCCACGAGCACCGGTTCCACGGAGAATGGCCTGGTCCGCGATCGCTTCGAGGGCCTCGGTGGTGAACTCGAGCTCGACGCCGTCCATGTCGAACAACCGGCGATACTGCTTGACGAGCGCGTTCTTCGGCTCGGACAGAATCGTCACCAGCGACTCCTTGTCCAGATTCGTCACCGACGCGATCATCGGCAGTCGCCCGATGAACTCGGGAATCAGACCGAACTTGATCAGATCCTCCGGCATGACCTCGGCGAAGTGATCCTGCGTGTCGATCTCGGCCTTCGAGCGAACTTCGGCTCCGAATCCGAGCCCGCGCTTGCCGACCCGATCGGAGACGATCTTCTCGAGTCCGGCGAATGCACCGGCGACGATGAAGAGCACGTTGGTGGTGTCGATCTGGATGAACTCCTGATGCGGATGCTTGCGCCCACCCTGCGGCGGCACGCTGGCCTGAGTTCCTTCCAGAATCTTGAGCAGCGCCTGCTGCACGCCTTCACCGGACACGTCACGCGTGATCGACGGGTTCTCGCTCTTGCGAGCGATCTTGTCGACCTCGTCGATGTAGATGATGCCGGTCTCGGCGCGCTTGACGTCGTAGTCCGCGGCCTGGATCAGTTTGAGCAGGATGTTCTCGACATCCTCGCCCACGTATCCGGCCTCGGTGAGCGCGGTGGCGTCGGCGATGGCGAAGGGCACGTTGAGCATCTTGGCCAGGGTCTGCGCGAGGTACGTCTTTCCACACCCCGTCGGTCCGAGCATCAGGATGTTCGACTTCGCCAGTTCGACGGATTCGCCTCGCACGTCGCGTGCCTTGTCACCGGCCTGGATGCGCTTGTAATGGTTGTAGACCGCTACGGCCAACGTGCGCTTGGCAGCGTCCTGACCGATCACGTAGTTCTCGAGAAAGTCCTTGATCTCGGAGGGCTTGGGGAGGTCGTCGAGCTTGACCTCGCTCGATTCGGCCAATTCCTCTTCGATGATCTCGTTGCAGAGGTCGATGCACTCGTCGCAGATGTACACCCCTGGTCCAGCGATGAGCTTCTTGACCTGCTTCTGGCTCTTGCCGCAGAAGGAGCACTTCAGCAGATCGCCACCGTCACCGATGCGTGCCATTCGGAGGTTCCTACTTCCTTGTCCGCGTACGACCCACGCCGACCGGGTGTGGCCGAAACCTTCGTGGGCTACTTCTCGGTCTGTCGTCATGCCGACTTCGGTCGACCGAGTTCTTGGATGCGACGGTACCCGTGTTCGCCGAACATGGGCGGGTTGTTTCCGGTGATTCGCCACCCGATTTCGTCGAATGGACCATTCGGGTCGTCGATCACGACCGCCGGGCGGAGTTTCACACTCACGCCCGGCGTCGGAATCTTCTGCCGGACCCGTCAGGTCCGACCGGTGATACTCGCTCTGCTACTTCTGGGCAGAGAGCTTGCGGTACTCGAACACGGTGTCGATGATTCCGTAGTCCTTGGCCTGTTCCGCGGTGAGGATCTTGTCGCGATCGGTGTCCTTGCGGATGACGTCGGGATCCTTGCCGGTGTGGCGGCCGAGGGTGGTCTCCATGAGTCGACGCATGCGCTCGATCTCGGCGGCCTGGATCTCCAGGTCGGACACCTGGCCCTGAATGCCACCGCTCGAGGGCTGATGAATCAGCACGCGCGCGTTGGGCAACGCCGCACGCTTACCGGGAGTGCCTGCGGCGAGCAGGACGGCCGCGGCCGACGCGGCCTGGCCGAGGCAGACGGTCGCAACATCGGCGCGGACGTACTGCATCGTGTCGTAGATCGCCATCAGCGAGGTGAACGAGCCACCGGGCGAGTTGATGTACATCGTGATGTCTCGGTCGGGGTCGAGGCCCTCGAGCACCAGCAGCTGAGCCATGACGTCGTTGGCGGACGCGTCGTCGACCTGGACGCCGAGGAAGATGATGCGCTCCTCGAACAGCTTGTTGTAGGGGTTCGATTCCTTCACGCCGTAGCTGGAGTGCTCGACGAAGGACGGCAGGATGTATCGGGAGGACGGCAGCTGATTGGGGTCGAACAGGTTTGTCATCGTTTCTCCAAGATGTAAGTGATCGAGGGTCGCCGGGAGCGGCCGAGTTACTCGCCGATTCCGCCGGCCTGCCGCGCACGGCTGACGACGTGGTCCACGAACCCGTATTCCTTGGCCGCCTGCGCCGTGAACCAGCGGTCACGATCGGAGTCTTCGGTGATCTGCTCGACGGTCTGGCCGGTGTGCTGGGCGATGAGCTCAGCCATCTCACGCTTGGTGTGCGCGAACTGCTCGGCCATGATGGCGATGTCGGAGGCACTGCCGCCGATACCGGCCGAAGGCTGATGCATCATGATGCGCGCGTGCGGCAGGGCGTAGCGCTTGCCCTTGGCACCGGCAGAGAGCAGGAACTGACCCATCGAGGCAGCCAGACCCATTCCGTAGGTCGCGATGTCGCACTCGGCGAATTCCATCGTGTCGAAAATGGCCATACCCGCGGTGACCGAGCCACCGGGCGAGTTGATGTACAGCGCGATGTCGCGAGTGGGGTCCTCGGCCGAGAGCAGCAGGATCTGAGCGCACAACTTGTTGGCGATGTCGTCGTCGACCTGGGTACCGAGGAAAATGATGCGGTTTTGAAGCAGACGCTCGTACACGGAGTCGCTGAGATTCAGCCCTGCTGCAGCCGAAGTCATGACGGGACTCTGCTGGTGCGAAGCCGCCGGATTCTGAACAGTCACGGTACCTGCCTTTTCCATAACAAATCGTTGGTTCCTGACACAGACACTAACGAAAGACGGCGGCTCCGGAGTCCCGGAACCGCCGTCGTTCGCTGTGAGCGTTACTTCTCTTGTTCGCCCTCGGAAGAATCTGCTGCTTCGACCTCGTCGGGAGCATCGGCGGGGCTGCCGAACAGCTCTGCGGTGTCGACGCTCGCGCCGGTGGTGTCGGTCACGGTGACGCGCTCGACGACCGAAGCCAGCGCCTTACCGCGCTTGACATCGGCGAACACGGCACCGAGCTGGTTGGCCTGCTGCACCTGCTGAATGAACTGCTCGGGCGGCATGCCGTAGCGCTGCGCCTGGAAGATGATTCGCTCGGTGAGCTCTTCCTGCCCGACCTGGGTGTTCTCGGCCTCGGCGATCGCATCGAGAAGGAGCTGGGTGCGCACCGACTTCTCGGCACCTTCCTTGACGTCCTTGTCGAATTCCTCGCGGCTCGAACCCTGCGACTCGAGCAGCTCGGCGAGTGCTTCCTCGTTGTGGTCGAGGCCGTGGATGGCCTCGTGCACCTGGGAATCGACCTCGGCCTTGACGACGGCCTCGGGAGCCGGGATCTCGATCGTGTCGAGCAGCGTCTCGAGCACCTTGTCGCGAATCTGACCGGCCTGCTCGACCTTCGCGACTCGCTCGACGCGGGTCCTCAGATCGGCGAGCAGCTCGTCGAACGTGTCGAACTCGCTGGCCAGCTGGGCGAACTCGTCGTCGGCCTCGGGCAGCTCGCGCTCCTTGACGGACACGACCTTGACCGTGACGACGGCTTCCTTGCCTGCGTACTCACCGGCAACGAGAGTGGAGGTGAATTCCTTCGACTCGTCGGCCGAGACGCCGATGATCGCGTCGTCGAGTCCCTCGATGAGCTGGCCGGAGCCGACCTCGTGGGACAGTCCACTCGCGGTTGCCTCTTCGACGTTCTCGCCGTCGACGGTGGCCGAGAGGTCGATCGAGACGAAGTCGCCCGACTGGACGGGACGATCGACACCGGTCAGGGTGCCGAAACGCTGGCGCAGCGACTGCAGCTGCTCGTCGACGGCCTCGTCCTTGATCTCGAGCGGATCGACGACGACGCTGATGGTCGAGTAGTCGGGCAGATCGATCTCGGGGCGAACGTCGACCTCGGCGGTGAACGTGAGCTCGGTACCGTCCTCGATCTTGGTGATCTCGATCTCGGGCTGGCCGATGACCTTGACCTTCTCGTTGGTCACGGCCTCGGAGTAGCGAGAGGGAAGAGCGTCGTTGACGACCTGCTCGAGAACCGCACCACGGCCGACACGAGCCTCGAGCAACTTGGCCGGAGCCTTGCCGGGACGGAAGCCGGGGAGGCGGATCTGCTGAGCCAAAGCCTTGTACGCGCGGTCGAAATCAGGCTTGAGCTCCTCGAAGGGCACCTCAACGTTGATACGGACTCGCGTCGGGCTCAGCTGCTCGACGGTGCTCTTCACGGGACATGCTCCTTCTGGTGGTTCTTGCTTGCTGGTGGTTCCGGTGTGCTGTCTGCTCTCGCTCGCCACGAACACGGCGAGCCGTGCCTGCGGCTCTCTTTTGTCGGGGTGACAGGAATTGAACCTGCGACCCTCCGCTCCCAAAGCGGATGCGCTACCAAGCTGCGCCACACCCCGTCGTACGGACACCATTGAACAGCAACCGATAGTAGCCCCCCGTGGGCGCCCCACCGATGACGTTCGGACGAACCGCTCGCGGCGGGCCGGTTTGGAATCCGGCGTCGGCGTTGGGTACAGTCTTGAAACGCAGGCGACGGAACTGGCGATCCCACGACTGTTGTTTGCACGCCGATGTAGCTCAATGGTAGAGCCCCTGTCTTCCAAACAGGCTACGCGAGTTCGATTCTCGTCATCGGCTCCACCGAAAGGCCCCGCACTCCTGGTGCGGGGCTTTTTCGTGTCCGCGTACCCTGAATGGTGTCCGAATTGTCCGTACGAACCGGGCATGCACCGTCGGCGGAAGGTCCGCAGTGGAAATCGTCCTGATCGTCATCGTCATCGCCGCAGTGGCCCTGTTGGTGCTGCGAAGCAAGAAGAACTCGGCCGCGGCGGCCGAAACCGCGCTGGCCGACGCAAAGGCCGATGCCCGGCAGTCGATCGAGCGTCTCGGCGGCCAGGTCTACAACCTGATCGGCACCGACACCGCCTCCAAGCAGGCCCTGGCCGACGCATCCGAACGCAACATCGCCGCCGGTTCGCAGATCGACCAGGCCACTACCCCTGAACAGGCCCGACTGGCCAAGCAGACGGCCCTCGAGGGTCTCTACTACATCCGCGCCGCCCGCCTGGCGATGGGCATGGACCCGGGCCCGGAGGTCCAGGGCATCGACGGCCAGCAGCAGGCGGGTCGAGTCACCGAGGATCGCAAGGTCGACTTCGAGGGCCGTGAGATCGCGGCATCGCCGGATCCGTCCGATCGCACCCCGAACTACTACCCCGGTGGCCGAGTCGCGGGTCGTCCGGTACCCGCGGGCTGGTACTCCGAGCCGTGGTGGCGGCCGGCCTTGGTGGCAGGTGCATGGGGAATGGGTTCGATGTTCCTGTTCTCGGCGATGTTCTCCGGCATGGCCGGGGTGCCGGAGGAGACCGCGGCAGGCGAAGACATGGGGGCCGACGGTTCCGACGGGGGCAGCGGCGACGACTACTCCGGCGGCGACACCGAATACGGTGCGATGGACGACGGCGGCGGGGGCATGTTCGACGGCGGAGCCGACTTCGGCGGTGGGGGCGACTTCGGCGGGTTCTAGGTCGCCTGACAGACCGGGCACCAGAACAGGTTTCGAGCCTGCATCACCGAGTGCAGGATGTCGGCTCCGCACACCCGGCAGGGATACCCCTGCCTGCGGTAGACGTAGGACCGCGGTCGCCGTGCACCGTAAGTGTCGCCGTGATCGTCCTCGGGCCGGATGGTGATGATGCGCCCGCGTCGGACACCGATCGCCATGAGGTCGACGAGGTCGAACCAGATCGCATCCCACTCGGCTCGATCGAGGTCCTTGCCGGGCCGCATGGGGTTGATCTCGTGCCGGAACAGGATCTCGGCGCGGTAGACGTTGCCGACTCCGGCGAGCACCTTCTGATCCATCAGCAACGTGCCGATTGCCGTGCGCGACTTGGAGATTCGCGCCCACGCTGCGTCCGGATCGGCGTCCTTACGCAGCGGGTCCGGTCCCAGGCGGGCCACCAGGGCGTCGACCTGCTCCTCGGTGTAGATCTCGCAGGCGGTGGGGCCGCGCAGGTCGACACCGTACTTCTCCCCCACCATGCGCAATCGCACGGCACCGACCGGATCGTCCAGCGGCACAGCCTGTTCGGTGAACTTCCCGTACAGACCGAGATGGATGTGAACGATCAGATCGGACTCGTACCGATGCAGCAGATGCTTGCCCCAGGCCTCGGCCTTCTCGAGGACGAGGCCGTCGATCAGCGCGGCACCGGAGGCGAACCGCCCCTGTGGGCTGCTCGCCCGAACCGGTGCCCCGCCGAACCGACGTCCGTGCAACCGAGCCAGTCGGTGCAGAGTGTGACCCTCGGGCACCTATGCGGGCTTTCCCGGCACCTCGGGTGCCTCGCCACTGCGCTCGTACTCGGACAGGATGTCGATGCGACGCTGGTGGCGCTCCTCGCCCGAGAACGGGGTACCGAGGAAGGCGTCGACGATCGCGAGGGCTTCGGGCAGCGTGTGCATGCGGCCGCCGATGCCGATGAGCTGAGCGTCGTTGTGCTCGCGGGCCAACTTCGCGGTCTCGACGCTCCACGCCAACGCACAGCGAGCGCCGGGCACCTTGTTGGCGGCGATCTGCTCGCCGTTTCCGGAACCGCCGAGCACCAGGCCGCGGCTACCCGGATCGGCGACTACGCGGCGTGCTGCGTCGATGCAGAATGCCGGGTAGTCGTCGACGGGGTCGTAGTCGAAGGCACCGCAGTCGACGGGCTCGTGCCCGGTCGCCGTCAGGTGTTCGATGATCTGATTCTTGAACTCGAGGCCGGCGTGGTCGGCACCCAGGTATACGCGCATGCCTAGAGTCTGACAGGTGAACTCCGAAGCCGAGAAATTCGCCGGTGTGGACGGCGCGAAGGGCGCATGGGTGGTCGCGATCTCGGCCGGGACCACGCTGACGTGGACCGGTTGCGCGTCGGTGGCCGACGTGCTCGAGGTGACTCGGGACTGCGCACGAGTGGGAGTCGACATGCCGCTGTCGTTGCCCCGGGGCGGTTATCGCGTCAGCGAACTGGAGGCCAAGAGGTTTCTCGGAACGGCGAGGAGCTCGATCTTCCACACGCCGGTCGTCGACGTGCTCGCCGCCGAGTCGTATCCCGAAGCGTGTGCGGTGTCTCGGCAACTCACCGGCAAGGCGATCAGCAAGCAGACGTGGCACATCCTGCCGTCCGTGAAGGCCTGGCTCGATGCCGACTTCGACCGGGACCGGTACGTCGAGGTACATCCCGAATGCTCGTTCCGGGCGATGTCACCGACGACGACGTTCGCGTCGAAGAAGTCCGGCCGAGGCGTCGGGCAGCGTTTGTCCACCCTGATGCGCTGGCAAGAACACCTCGATCTCGCAGATCTGCCGCCCGGACCCGCCGTCGACGATGTTCTCGACGCGGCCGCAGCGGCGTGGTCGGCGAGGCGGTTCCACGTCGGCGAGCATCGGACGTTCGGTACCGAGGACAGCTCGGATCGGATCGTCGCCTGACGAACCCCGTGCGCGGAAACTCGTAGCAGGGTACGAATTTCCGCGCACGAGGGTCATGCGATCAGTCGAACTGTGGGTCCTCGTTGCGGGTGCGCTTGAGCTCGTAGAAGTGCGGGTACGACGCGAAGATCACCGACGCGTCCCAGAGCTTGCCTGCTTCTTCACCGCGCGGGATTCGGGAGAGCACGGGGCCGAAGAAGGCCACGCCGTTGACGTGGATGGTCGGGGTGCCGACATCGGGCCCCACCTTGTCCATGCCCGCGTGATGACTGGTCCGCAGGTCCTCGTCGTAGTCGGTGCTCTCGGCGGCCTTCGCGAGGTCACCGGGCAGATCCAGTTCCGCGAGCGACTCCGAGATCACGACGTCGAAATCCTTGTTGCCCTCGTTGTGAATTCGCGTTCCCATGGCCGCGTACAGCGGGGCGAGAACCTCGTCGCCCTTCAGTTTGGCTGCGGCGATCGCCACCCGAACCGGCCCCCAGGCCTTCTTCATCATCGCGGCGTATTCCTCGGGCAGATCGCGGCCCTCGTTGAGCACTGCCAGGCTCATGACGTGGAAGTTCACGTCGATGTCTCGCACCTGCTGCACCTCGAGAATCCACCGCGAGGTGATCCAACACCACGGGCACAGTGGGTCGAACCAAAAATCCGCAGTGTCTTTCTGTCCTGAACCGGCCACTGTCCTACTCCTTGGAAGTCGAGGTCAACGTCTCTTCATTGCGTAACAACCGCCCACCGCGCAGACATTCCGCACGGCCCGTCGGCCAGCGAGGGGTACGCGTGACGTGATGGGATGGAAGGCACTATCCATAACTACACGAAGAGGTGTCGACTGAAGTGGTTGCTCCCAACCTGACGCGTGACCAAGCCTCCGAGCGTTCGGCGATCATCGGGGAAACGAAGTACGCGATCGTTCTCGATCTCACCGACGGCGAGGGCAATCCGGGCGAGAAGACCTTCCGCTCGCTCACCACCATCACGTTCGCGGCCACCGCCGGGGCGTCGACTTTCGTGGACGTCATCGCGAGCACGATCCGCTCTGCGACGCTCAACGGCACCGATCTCGATACCGCCGACTACGACGAGTCGACCGGCCTCGCGCTCGAGAATCTGGCCGAGCACAACGAACTCGTCATCGATGCGGACTGCGTCTACTCGCACACGGGCGAGGGACTGCACCGTTTCGTCGACCCGTCGGACGGCACGGTCTACCTGTACTCGCAGTTCGAGACCGCCGATGCAAAGCGTATGTTCGCCTGCTTCGATCAGCCCGATCTCAAGGCCACCTTCGATCTGAAGGTCACCGCGCCGGAGAGCTGGACGGTCATCTCCAATGCCGCGCACGCCGCCGAGCCTGCGGCGGGCGAGCACGTGTTCGACACGACACCGTTGATGAGCACCTACCTCGTCGCACTGATCGCCGGACCGTACGCGGAGTGGACCGACTCGTACACCGACGACCACGGCACCATTCCCCTCGGAATCTATTGCCGCGCTTCACTTGCCGAGCACATGGACGCAGAGCGCCTGTTCACCGAGACCAAGCAGGGCTTCGGTTTCTACCACGAGAACTTCGGCACTCCCTACGCCTTCGGCAAGTACGACCAGCTCTTCGTGCCCGAGTTCAATGCCGGCGCCATGGAGAACGCGGGTGCCGTCACGTTCCTCGAGGACTACGTCTTCCGGTCCAAGGTGACGCGGTACTCGTACGAACGGCGCGCCGAGACAGTGCTGCACGAGATGGCACACATGTGGTTCGGCGACCTGGTGACCATGACGTGGTGGGACGACCTGTGGCTCAACGAGTCGTTCGCGACGTTCGCCTCGGTGCTGTGCCAGTCCGAGGCAACCGAGTACACCAACGCGTGGACCACTTTCGCCAACGTCGAGAAGGCCTGGGCCTACCGTCAGGACCAGTTGCCGTCGACGCACCCCATCGCCGCCGACATTCCCGATCTCGCGGCCGTGGAGGTCAACTTCGACGGCATCACCTACGCCAAGGGCGCGAGTGTGCTCAAGCAACTGGTGGCGTACGTCGGCAAGGAGGACTTCCTCGCCGGATTGCGGGCGTACTTCGTCGATCATGCCTTCGCCAACGCCACGTTCTCGGATCTGCTTGCCGCTCTGGAGAAGTCGTCGGGACGCGATCTCTCCGACTGGGGTGCCCAGTGGCTGCGCACCACCGGCCTGAACACCTTGAGCCCGGATTTCGACGTCGACGCCGACGGCAAGTTCACCCGCTTCTCGGTGCTGCAGACCGGTGCTGCCCCGGGTGCGGGCGAGCATCGCGTGCACCGCATCGCGGTGGGAATCTACGACGACGTCGACGGCAAGCTGGTGCGCACCGACCGCGTCGAACTCGACCTCGACGCGGCCGAGTCGACGACCGTCGATGCGTTGGTCGGCGTCTCGCGCGGCAAGCTCGTCCTGGTCAACGACGACGACCTGACGTACTGCGCGGTGCGACTCGACCCGGACTCGCTCGATGTCCTTCTCTCTCGAATCGCCGACATCGCCGAGCCACTCCCCCGCACCCTCGCGTGGTCGGCGGCCTGGGAGATGACTCGATCCGCCGAGATGAAGGCGCGAGACTTCGTGGCCCTCGTCCAGCGCGGAATCGGCGCTGAGACGGAAGTGGGTGTGGTGCAACGACTTCTGCTGCAGGCCCAGACCGCAATCTCCAGCTACGCCGACCCGGCATGGGCGGCCGAGCACGGTACCCCCGAGTTCGCCGATGCACTGCTCGACCTGGCGCGCGGCGCCGAAGCAGGCTCGGATCACCAGCTGGCATTCGTCAATGCTCTCACCGGCACCGAGCTCGGCGACCGTCACATCGACGTGCTGAGGGCACTGCTCGACGGTGATGTGGAGGGGCAGTCGCTGGACGGCCTCGGCGTGGATACCGATCTGCGCTGGCGCATCGTCACGGCGCTGGCCGGTGCCGGTGCGATCGACGCCGACGGCCTGGACTCGCCGGTGATCGACGCCGAGGCTGCCAGGGACAACACTGCCGCCGGAGCCCGGTCGGCAGCGGCTGCACGAGCCGCTCGGCCCAGCGCGGAGGTCAAGGAGCAGGCCTGGACGACGGTGGTGGACGACGATGCGGTTCCCAACATCACGGCCCGCTCGATCATCGGCGGCTTCGCCGGACCAGGTCAGGGCGAGCTGCTCGAACCGTACGTCGCCCGCTATTTCGACGCCACCGAAGGTGTCTGGGCGCGTCGTTCGAGTGAGGTCGCGCAGACCGTCGTGGTGGGCCTGTACCCGTCCTGGTCGATCTCGGAGGACTCCCTCGCTGCGGCGGACGGGTTCCTCGACGGCGACCTACCGCCCGCGCTCCGACGCCTGGTGATCGAGGGCCGGGCCGGAATCGTTCGGGCTCTCGCTGCACGGGAGTTCGACGCGAGCTGATCTCGACGGCACCGACGACGAGGGCCGGTTGCTCCACCCGGAGGTGGAGCAACCGGCCCTCGTCGTACGAGCGCGGTCGGGAGGAAGGGAGCTAGGGGCTCAGGATGGACGCGGCCATCACCCGGACGGAGGTGACCAGACCGTCGATGAGGTTTCCGTCGCGGAACGGGCCGAGGGCCGCGGTGACACCCAACTGTGCGACCCGGTCGGTCGCTCGGTTGGACACTCGCTTGCCGGTGCGGATCTCGAGTGCGTGCCGATTGGGGTCGACGGCGATCAGGACCGAACGAACGGCATCGGGAGTCCCGGGGAACACCGAATCCGCACCCGCGGCCGGATCGACGCCGAGATCACCGATGTAGACGTTGAACCGGATCTTGGTCTGCCGAATCGCTTGGGTGAGTGCGTCGTCGAGCGCAACCAGGTCCTGCGTGGCGAACGGCAGGTGCTCGGGATTGGCGGTCCCGAACTCGTGAGCCGCCGAGACACGGCCGCTCGAGGTGAGCGCAGCCCCGAAAGGCAGGTCTTCTTCTCTGACGTCACTGCGGACGAGTTCACCACTTGCCACTTGCGGAACCTCCGATCGAGTCGGCTGTGTCGGCGTCGTGCGAACCGTGGCCTCCGAAAGGAGTCACCTCGTCCGTAGCACTCCACAGCAATGGCTCGCGCGTCCACTCGTCCGTCAGTCGGTAGGGCGGAACGTCCATACCGGGCTGCTTGTCGGTCAAGTAGGACAACGCGCCGAGGAGTCCGATCACCGCAACCGGAATCACCCCGAATATCAGCGTGGTCTCAAAAATGCTCACGGGGTGTGACGTTAGTCGACAATTGCGCGTCGGACCACGTCGGGGCCGGTGTTGTGACCGAAATGTGCAGACCCGACCGCGTCAGGCAGCACCCTCACCGAGGTACGCGAGCCACGTCGGGTCGAGCTCCTTGGTCGTCGCAAACAGTCGCCAGTGCGGACCCTTGGGCGGCACCAACTGGGCGCGCAGTGTCCAGCCGATCTCACTGAGCAATTTGTCCGCCTTGCGATGGTTGCACGAGGCGCAGCAAGCGACGCAGTTCTCCCACGAGTGGCCACCTCCGCGACTACGCGGGACCACATGGTCGACGGTTTCGGCTTTGCTTCCGCAGTACGCGCACCGGAACCGGTCGCGGTGCATCAGCGCGGCGCGGGTCATCGGCACTCGCGCTCGGTACGGAACACGGACGAACGTCCGCAATCTGATCACCGACGGCACCTGGACCGAGAAGTCCGCAGACCGAATGAACGGGCCCTCCGGATCGTCGTGCACCACGTCGGCTTTCCCACAAACGAGAAGAACCACCGCCCGGCGCATCGGAAGCGCGGTCAGTGGTTCGAATGTGGCATTGAGGAGCAGCACACGGCGCTTGACCCACGCCGGAACGGCGTCGTCGCCCGTGGCGGTGTGAGCCGTCGGCACCACACGCAGCGGAGAAGCCCCCGAGGCCGTCTCACGCTGGTCGTGCGTGGTGCGGCCCTCAGTGGGCGGGAGTTGTCGATGGCGGTGTTGCGAGTTCTTCATGCGTTGCTCCAGAGACAGTCGGCGCCCGCGCATGGCTTGCGTGGAACACGAGTGACAGTGGAACACGAATACACCGTCCACGCACAGCCTTTTTCTCGGCATTTTCTGTTGCCGAACGGTGAACATCTCGCGTCCTCGCGTTCACGATCGACGACCGGCGGCTCCATGCGCAGCGTGACTGGCGAGATCTCGACGTCTCCGTAGACTTTTCGGGTGTCCGTATCAACCTTCCTGTCCGCATCGTCCCTTCCCGACCCGTCGCTGTTGCGAGATCTCGACACCCGAGCTTTCGAGTTGACGGAGACCGGACGCGACTGGTTGGTCGATCGTCCGCTGCAGGCTCTGGGTTATCTGGTCCTCGCCATCGTGCTGCGACTGGTCCTGCACAAACTGATCGACCGATTCACCCGCAACAACGTCGGGAAGTCTCCGATGCTGTTGCGTCCGCTCCGCGACCGGTCGTCGAGCACCGTCCAGGGTGCGATTCTCAACGAGCGTCGCAAACAACGGGCCAACACGATCGGCTCGGTGCTCAAGTCGGCGGTCTCGGTCATGATTCTCACGTGGTTCGTGCTCTCGGTGCTCGATGTGGCGGGGGTCAATGTCGCTCCGTTCATCGCCTCGGCGGGCATCGTCGGTGTCGCCTTGGGCTTCGGTGCCCAGAACCTGGTTCGAGACTTTCTGTCGGGCATCTTCATGCTCCTCGAGGACCAGTACGGAGTGGGTGACGTCGTCGACCTCGGTGAAGCGACCGGCACCGTCGAGAGCGTGGGGCTACGCGTCACGACGATCAGGGATGTCAACGGCACGGTCTGGTACTGCCGCAACGGCGAGGTGCTGCGCGTGGGCAACATGAGTCAGGGCTTCGCGGTCGCCGTTCTCGATCTGCCCGTGTCCCACACGGCCAACATCGACGAGGCCCGCGCAGTCGCCGAACGCACCACGCTGAAGGTGGTGGAGTCGAAAGACTTCGCCGACGACATTCTCGAACCGCCCGAGATGCTCGGGGTCAATGCGGTCAGCGCCGACACGGTCACCATCCGCATCACGATCAAGACCCGCCCCGGCCGCCAGTGGGCCGTGCAGCGCCGACTCCACCAGGAGATACTCCAGGCATTCGACGATGCCGACATCAAGGCACCGTACGCACTGGGTCGCCCGGGTGGGGTCGTGGCCGAGCGCGGCAACTGAACAGACCATGATGGTGAGCGACGCCGACCAGGAACGAACAGAGAGAGTGTGATGACCGAACCGCAGCAGACGTTCTACGACGCGGTAGGCGGTGCCGAGACGTTCCGGTCACTCACGGCGAAGTTCTACGAGGAAGTCGCCAAGGACGAGATTGTGCGCCCGTTGTACCCGGAGGAGGATCTGGCACCGGCCGAACGGCGGATGCGGATGTTCCTCGAACAGTACTGGGGCGGTCCGCGGACGTATTCCGACGAGCGCGGCCATCCTCGATTGCGGATGCGACACAACCCGTTTCGGATCGGACCGATGGAGCGAGACGCGTGGCTTCGCTGCATGCACATCGCGATCGCGTCGATCGACCCGAAGGTCATGGACTCCGCGCACCGAGCACAGTTGATCGACTACATGGAGATGGCCGCCAATTCGATGATGAACTCGGCGATCTGACGGCGGCAGCGCAGCGGGTTACAGCGATCCGACCCGCTGCGGGCTCTTGCCGCCGGCAGCGGCCCTGAGGTTGCCCATGCGAGCGCGAACGGAACCGGCCACCTTGAGTGCGAAACTCACGGGTGCCGGCAGATGCTGGCGCAGAATGGCGTGCTTGCGTACGTAGTTCTCGACGTGCCACTCCGACCAGGTGCCCGCACGGAACAGTGCAGCATCACCCGGGAGCAGGGTGCGCGGTGCGTGGTCGTCACTGGACACGGTCACCGAACCGTCCATGATGTGCACGATCTCGTCGACGGCGAAGTACCAACGGAAACGTCCCGCAGTGCAGTCCCATACGTTGGTGGTGGTAGTGCCGTCGATGCTCTTCGACCACTCGGCGAGGCGCGCCTGCGGGTTTCCTTCGAGAATCCAGGTGGGTTCGATGGGGCTGTCGTCGAGTGCGATGTCGCCGAGTCGTACGGCTTCGATGGTCGAAGTGATCATGGTTTCCGTCGCGTCCTCACCGTCGGGCGCGGCTTCCGCCGCTACTGGTTGCCAGAGCAGAAACATACAACACTTTCTCAACGAAACGGCACGAGTCGGTCATGTGAATGAGCACAAAGCTTTACTGTTCGTTGACCTGACTTCCTGCCTCCCGCTGTGCCCCAACGCCCCTGAATCGTTCCGCGGCCGATCGTTTGGCACTATTGCCCCTTGTGACCGATCCGATCGAAAGCTCCGAGCTGCTGTGGTGGCAGGACGCCGTCTTCTACCAGATCTATCCCCGGTCGTTCGCGGACTCCAACGGTGACGGCATCGGTGACCTCGACGGAATTCGGGACAAGCTCGGCTACCTCGAACTGCTTGGTATCGACGCGGTCTGGATCGGACCCATCACGCGGTCGCCCATGGCCGATCACGGGTACGACGTGTCCGATCCTCGCGACATCGACCCCTTGTTCGGCAACCTGGAGATCTTCGACGCGTTGGTCGACGAGGCTCATGCGCGCGACATCAAGGTCACGATGGATCTGGTGCCCAATCACACCAGCAGCGAGCACCCGTGGTTCAGATCGGCCCTGACAGCTGCGCGCGGTAGTGCCGAACGAGCCCGCTACATCTTTCGAGACGGACGGGGTGACGACGGTTCGCAGCCACCGAACAACTGGCCGAGCATCTTCGGTGGCCCGGCCTGGACCCGCATCACCGAGCCCGACGGGTCACCCGGCCAGTGGTACCTGCACATCTTCGCGCCCGAGCAGCCGGATCTGAACTGGGACAATCCCGAGGTGTTCGAGGACTTCGCGCGCACCCTGCGATTCTGGCTCTCCCGCGGCGTCGACGGCTTCCGACTCGACGTGGCGCACGGTATGGCCAAACCGGTGGACCTGGCCGACATGAGTCTCGAACTGAACGCGTTGATGAAGAACGACGACGACGATCCACGATTCAACAACCCTCGCGTCCACGAGCTGCATCGACGCATCCGAGCCGTCATGGACGAATTCCCCGACGCGGTGACCGTGGGCGAGATCTGGGTGCAGGACAACGTGCGGTTCTCCGAATACATCCGGCCCGACGAGCTGCACCTGGGCTTCAACTTCCGGCTGGCCAGTGTCGATTTCGATGCGTCGACCATCCGCGACGCCATCTCCAATTCCCTCGCCGCTGTCGAACTGGTTGCCGGAACTCCCACGTGGACATTGTCGAACCACGACGTCGAGCGCGAGGTCACCCGGTACGGCGGTGGGGACCGGGGTCGGGCGCGCTCCCGCGCCATGATTCTCGTCGAATTGGCCCTTCCCGGAACAATTTTCGTGTACAACGGTGCCGAGCTCGGGTTGCCCAACGTGCAACTGCCCGACAGCGCGTTGCAGGATCCGGTGTGGGAGCGATCCGGGCATGCCGAACGTGGCCGAGACGGCTGTCGGGTGCCGATGCCCTGGGAGGGACACTCACCGCCCTTCGGATTCTCCTCCACGGATCGAACCTGGTTGCCGATGCCGCCGGAGTGGGACGGGTACACCGCCGAGGCGCAACTCGAGGACGTCGATTCGATGCTGAGCCTCTACCGGACGGCCTTCGAACTGCGGGCGCTGCGTCCGGAATTCACCGGTACCGGAATCGATTGGTACGGATCACCTCCCGGCTGCCTGGCGTTTCGCCGAAGCGGCGGCCTGATCTGTGCCCTGAACGCCTCGGAGCAGTCGATCCCGCTGCCTCCCGGCGAGTTGCTGCTGGCCAGTGCCCCGCTGGTGGACGGCAAACTTCCGGCGAACGCTGCTGCGTGGCTCGTCTAACGCTCGACGGTGAGCGACAACTGCTGCCCGGCCCGACGAGCGAAGATCGACCCGTAGCGGGCGTCGAGGCGTAGCCACACCTTCGACACGCGCACCCGAACGACCTCGCCGGGTGCGATTCGATCCGGGTCGATGTCGACGGTCAACGGATCGCTGCCGCTGTGCGGAACGAAACCCATTGCGGTGAGGGCGAACACCGTCCGCATGGAGATCGACACGTCGTCGGCGTCACCGGCGACGTGGAGAACTTCCTGTTCGAGCAACGAACTCGGCGGGCCGTGGCTGCTGCCGTGCTCCTTGGCCAGTGCGACGCCGCGTTGCGCAAGCCCCACGAGCACCCTGGCGGGCACATCGTCGAGATGGTCGAATCCGCCGTCCGGCGGCAGGGCACCGCGCCACGCGGAATCCATCGAGAACCCCGGGTCGATCACACCGTCGACCGCCTGCGCCGCCGCCGCAACCAACACGTCGGCACCGGCACTGGTGTCGTCGGGCACCACGGTTCCGGTGATCACCCGCGCTGCCAGCGCATCGAAACCCGTTGCTGCCCAACACGAAACACCGCCACCCGCTCGGGTCCGCATACGGATCACCGCAGCTTCGTCCAGACGCAGCGCCCTGCTGCAGAACGTCGCGAGGTTCTCCCGCTCGACCGCGTCGGGAACGGTCAGTACGCGCTCATACACGCTGCCAGCTCATCAAGAACTCGCGCTCGGTCGGGGTGAGTCGACGCAACCGCTGCGCATCGATGTCGAACGCCGCGATCTGCGTCGAGGCCACGACGGCGGCAGGGGTGTCAAGCGAGGCACCCCTGGCCCGCACCTCGTAGCCGACGACGAAGTCCACCGCCCGCACCGCATCGATCCACATGAAGACATCGAGGGGGCCGTCCTCGTGCCGGAGCTGGCCTCGATACTTCACGTGCAGATCCGCGATCACCGCTCCGTGACGCAGGTTCGCCGTGGGCCTCCCGTCCACCAACAGCCACGGAATGCGGGCCTCTTCGAGGAGAGTGACCATCCGGGCATGGTTGATGTGTTGGTACACATCCATGTCCGACCACCGCACGTCCACGGTGGCATGGAAGCCCACTCGCGCGGTTGCAGGTCGCTGGTCGGACAGATGGGCGTCGGGCACACTCACGTGGTCGTTCCCTCTTCTCGGTCGAGTGTCGTCGTTTTCGGCAGTTGCGACGTGGTGCGGAAGGTCACGGCACCGTGTCGGTCACGGCACCGTGTCGGTCACGGCACCATGTTGCGCACCTGTCGGGCAGCGACCGACAGGGTGGCCAGGTCGAGGGTTCCCGACTCGGCGATCTCGGTCAATGCAGCGCGAGACCTCGCGAGCCGAGACGAGTTGGTCGACTCCCATTCCGCGATCTTCTCCGCTACCGACTCCTCCGGCTCGCCGCCGGCCAGTACGGCCTGCGTGATTCCCCGGAGAGAGGAGTACAGGTCGTCGCGAAGGGCCAAGCGCGCCAACGAGTGCCAGCGATCTCCACGAGCCAGCTTGGAGACGGCAGTGAGCAACCAGTCGATACCGATGTGCGCGTCCAGGGCGAAATAGAGCTCGGCGACCTCGGCTCCGTCCCGATCCACGATGTCGGCGATGTCGATGATGTCGAGCAGGCAGTACACGTCGAGCAACCCGTAGATCCGACGAGCCAGGTCGGCCGGCGCGCCGCGTTCGATCGCCGCAGCCGATCGCGAGTCCAGGTCGCTGGCTTGATGCCCGGAGATCCACGTCGACACCGACGGTTGCAGTGCCCGCACCTGGCCGGCGTACCGGCTGATCTCGGCTCCGACGGCCAGCGGCTGGGGACGGTTGGCGAGCAGCCACCGCGAGACGCGGTCGAGCATGCGGCGCGACTCGAGCAACAGTTCGGCCGAGACCGCTGTCGGCACGTCCGCGGCCCTGATCGAGTTCCACACCTCGTCGAGTCCGAATATCTCGGTGGCGGCCGCGAACGCGCGAATGGCATCGGTGCCTGCCGCACCCGAATCCTCGGTCAATCTGTAGGGGAACGTGATGCCGCCGCTGTCGATGGCCTCGTTGGCCAGCGTCGTGGCCACCAGCTGCCGCCGGAGCGGATGTGCGGTGATCGCGTCGGCATACGGCTCGCGCAGCGGCTCGGGGAAGTACTTGGGTAGCCGCGGAGCGAAGACGTCGCTGTCGGGGAGTTCGCTGTCGAGCAACTCCGCTTCCAACGCCAACTTCACGTGAGCCATCAACGTCGCCAGTTCCGGCGAGGTCAATCCTCGGCCGTCCTGCTTGCGTCGCCGCAGGTCCGCCTCGGTCGGTAGCGCCTCGAGCTCGCGGTCGAGTCCGCGGCGCACTTCCAGATCCTCGATCACCCGACTGTGCACGGTGACCAGGCTCGGTGCGTCGAACCTCGATGTGCCGAGCAGCTCGTTCTGCATGATGTTGTCCCACAACACCAATCTGCCCACCTCGTCGGTCATGGACGCGAGCAGCTCGTCTCGATCCTCGCGCGCCAGGTTGCCGTTGGTGATGGCCGTTTCCAACAGGATCTTGATGTTGACCTCGTGATCGGAGCAGTCGACACCCGCCGAGTTGTCCACGGCGTCGGTGTTGATCTTGCCTCCGGCAGCGGCGTATTCGATGCGGCCCAGGGCGGTGGCTCCGAGGTTGCCGCCCTCCCCCACCACTGCGGCACGGACGTCGATTCCGTCGACCCTGACCATGTCGTTGGCCTTGTCGCCGACCTCGGCATTGGTCTCGGTCGATGCCTTGATGTACGTGCCGATTCCGCCGTTCCACAGCAGATCGGCCGGAGCCCGAAGGATTGCGTTCACCAGCTCCGGCGGAGACAGCGCGGCCACGGAATCGCCCAGCCCCAAGGCGGCACGTGCAGCCGCACTGATCGGGACGGACTTGCGGGTCCGTTCCCACACTCCACCGCCCGCACTGATGAGCGAGGTGTCGTAGTCCGCCCACGACGACCGCGGCAGTGCGAACAACCGCTCCCGCTCGGCGAACGAGGACTCACGCTCGGGGTCGGGATCGAGAAAGATGTGCCGGTGATCGAACGCGGCGAGCAGGCGAATGTGCCGGCTGAGCAACATGCCGTTGCCGAACACGTCCCCGCTCATGTCGCCGACACCGACGACGGTGAAATCCTGGCTCTGCGTGTCGATTCCGAGCTCGCGGAAGTGGCGTTTGACGCTCTCCCACGCACCCTTGGCGGTGATGCCCATGGCTTTGTGGTCGTAGCCGGCCGAACCACCGGAGGCGAAGGCGTCGCCGAGCCAGAAGCCGTACTTCGCGGCCACGTCGTTGGCCATGTCGGAGAACGTCGCGGTGCCCTTGTCCGCGGCAACGACCAGGTAGGTGTCGTCTCCGTCGCGGCGTACGACGCCGGTGGGAACCGTCACCGTTCCGGTGGCACGGTCGAGATTGTCGGTGATGTCGAGCAACCCGGCGATGAACAGCCGGTAGCAGGCCTTGCCTTCCTCGGCATGGGCCTGACGATCTCGATCGGCGTCACCGGTCACGACGGGGGGCCGCTTGACGACGAATCCGCCTTTGGCGCCGACCGGCACGATGACGGCGTTCTTGACCATCTGGGCTTTGGCGAGTCCGAGGATCTCGGTCCGAAAGTCCTCACGTCGATCCGACCAGCGCAGTCCGCCGCGGGCCACGGCCCCGAACCGCAGGTGCACACCTTCGACGCGGGGTGAGTACACGAATATCTCGAACTTCGGCTTCGGCTTGGGCAATTCGGCGATCGACTGCGGGTCGAACTTGAGCGAGAGGTACTCGCGATGTTCGCCGTCGACTCCCACCACGAAGTAGTTGGTTCGCAAGGTCGCGCGAATCAGCTCGAACATGCTGCGCAGGATTCGGTCGGCATCGAGGCTGACGACCTCGTCGATCAGTTCCCCCAGCTGGGTGCCGATCGACTGCGCGTTCTCCTCCGAGCTCGCCTCGGGATCGAACTGCGCCTCGAACAACCCGACCAACAGCCGAGCGGTGCGCGGATGCGTCAGCAGCACACCTTCGATGTTGAACTGACTGTAGGGAAAACCGGCCTGGCGCAGATACTTCGCGTAGGCGCGCAACACCACGGCCTGCCGCCAGTGCAGGCCCGCGCGCATGACCAGCTCGTTGAACCGGTCTGCCTCGGCAGCGCCGCTCCACACCGCCGCGAACGCGTCGGTGAACCGGTGCTGTACTCGGCTCTCACGATCGGCGGTGCCTGCCTCGGACAATTCCGCATCGATGTCACCGTCGATTGCCGAGCGCAGCATCTCGCGCGAGGCGGAGAGCCCGAAATCGTATATCCAGCAAGACATTCCGTCCGGCCGAACCACGGGGTACGGTCGTTCGTCGTCGACCTCGACGCCGAGGCTCTGCAAAATGGGCAGCACCTGCGACAGCGAGACGCCCGCGCCGCCGATGTACAACGAGAACCGCCAACTGCCAACGGCGGACTGCTCGTTGCGGTAGAGCTGCATGTCGATCGACTCGGCCCCGAGCCCTTCGAGGCGCGCGATGTCGGTGACCGCCCGAGCCGGACTGAAATCCTGCTTGTAGGCCTCGGGGAACGCCTCGGTGTACCGCTGAATACGCAGCGGGTCGACTGTACGGTCGAGCGAGACTGCGTCGCCGAGGGAGTCCTCCCAGGTTCTGGTGGTCTCGGTCAGCGCCGCCTCGATCCGGGTGATGTCCTCGGCATCGAGCTCCGTCGACGCCGTTCCCGGTGCGCGACGAACGGTCACGTGCAACAGTGCCAGGTCCGATTCCGTCACGCGAGCTGTGTAGTCGAGAGAGGTACCACCGAGTTCGCGGAGCAACCGATCCTGGATGGCGAGACGCACACGGGTGGTGTAACGATCGCGCGGCAGGTACACCAGGGCGGAGACGAAGGAGCCGCTGGCGTCGGGCCGGACGAACAGTTTGACCTTGCGCCGACGGCCAAGTGCCAGAACAGCACTCGCGGTCTCGAACAGCCAGGCCGCAGAGGTGGCGAACAGTTCCGAGCGCGGCATCGACTGCAGCACCTCGAGCATCGCCTGACCGGAGAACGACCCGAGATCGTGGCCTGCGCGGGCGATCACCGATCGAACCCGACGCTCGATCACCGGAATGTCGAGCACGTTCTCGTGCAGCGCCGTGACGGTGAAGACGCCGACGAAGCGGTGCTCGGCGGAGTTCTCGTTGTCGAGAACACTCACGAAGTAGGGGTAGACCGCGCGGTGCACCGTGGCCGGACTCGCACCCTGCGTCAGGGTCACCAGATCGCGCTGACCGAGGGGTTCCGAGCCGTCCACCTCGTGCGCCGCGTCGCGCAGGACACCGAGACTGCTCGACTCGTCGCCGGTGGCCGTCCGTGCGCCGTCGACTCCGTCGATCCGGTAGCGGCGGTAGCCGAGGAGCGTGTAATGGCCGTCGCCGAGCCAACGCAGCAACGCGGCGGCGTCGCGATGATCGACGGCGATGTCGGACTCCGGATCACCGGCCCGCTGGGCCGCTCCGTCGAGCAGATCGGCGACTTCGGCCTGCACCCGACGCATTCGATCGGTGTCGCCGACCACCTGACGCACGTCGGCCAACACCCGGCGCGCCTCCGACTCGACGCGGGCGAGCGCGTCCTCGGACGTGGCGGGATGCAGCTGAACGTGAATCCAGGATTCGCGTCGACCGTCGGCGGTCAGGCCCGTCAGCTTGCCGTCGGCGTCGCGGGCCACCGAGAGGATGGGATGAACCACGTCGGTGTACTCGATGCCGAGTCGGGAGAGCAGCGAGATGACCGATTCGACGAGGAGCGGCATGTCGTCTGTGACGATCTGCAGGTAGCTGCCCGCGGCCCGATGGGCGGCAGAACTCGACTCACTCGGTCGGTGAACCGCCACGTTCGCGGTCTCGGGACGCCGCTGCGCAGCCAACCGGACGTGCCGATAAAAGGACGTGGTGTCGGGGCTGTGCGCAGACGCTCCGACGGCCGTCGTGTCCACGTGCTCGAAGTACTCGGCACGCAGGGTCGCCAGCTCGGCCAGGAGTCGGTCGTCGAGCCCGTCGGCCCAATCGTTGTCGGGCAGGTCCAGCGAGCGTGGCATGGTGTTCGAGTACTCCCTCGTGAGGATTTTCCCGACGCCCGCCGATCGCCGGTCGTCGATGACTACTCGACCTTAGTGTCGAACACCCCGTTGCCGCAGTGACCTCGCAGACCCGGCGCGTGGCGAACTGCGCGACGGCTCTATTCGACGTGCAGGTACTCGGTGAGCAGTCCCCGCTCGCGCTCGTCCAGAGGACGCGACGACGAGGTGGCGAGATCGAATGCGACCATCGTCGCCTCGGCATCCGCGCACACTTTTCCGTCGCGGTCGGTCACCACGTGCCGGACGCCGTAGGAGGTGGTCCCGATACGCGTGACCCACAGCTCGATCGTCAACGGTCCGGAGTCGTCGAGAATCGGGTGCAGAAAATCGGTGACGAGCTTTCGGACCACGGCCGCACCCCGTTGCTTCGAGCCTCCCAAGACCGCGTTCAGAAACTGAACGCGGCCTTCCTGGAGGTATTCGACGAAGCGGGTGTTGTTGACGTGGCCGAGGCGATCGGAATCTCCCCACCGCACCTGGAGCGTGCAGGTGAAGGTCTTTCCTGCCACGTCAGTCCCTGGTCAGCTTCCGGTGTGTGACGCGATGCGGACGGGCCGCGTCGGGTCCGAGGCGTTCGACCTTGTTGGCCTCGTAGCCCTCGAAGTTGCCCTCGTACCAGTACCACGCGGCCTCGTTGTCGCCGAAGCCACCTTCCCACGCCAGGATGTGCGTGCAGGTGCGGTCCAGGAACCACCGGTCGTGCGAGATGACCACGGCGCAACCGGGGAATTCTTCGAGAGCGTTCTCGAGCGATCCGAGCGTTTCGACGTCGAGATCGTTGGTCGGCTCGTCGAGCAGGATCAGGTTGCCGCCCTGCTTGAGTGTCATCGCCAGGTTCAGACGGTTGCGCTCACCACCGGACAGAACTCCTGCAGGCTTCTGCTGATCGTGACCCTTGAACCCGAACGAACTGATGTACGCGCGGGACGGGAACTCGGAGTTGCCGACGGTGATGAAGTCGAGGCCGTCGGAGACCGTCTCCCACACCGTCTTCTTCGAGTCGATGCCCGACCGGTTCTGGTCGACGTAGCTGAGTTTGACCGTCTGTCCGATCTTGACCTCACCGCCGTCCGGCTCCTCGAGCCCGACGATCGTCTTGAACAGCGTCGTCTTACCGACACCGTTGGGGCCGATGACGCCGACGATGCCGTTGCGGGGCAACGTGAACGAGAGATCCTTGATCAGCACGCGGCCGTCGAAGCCCTTGTCCAGGCTCTTGACCTCCACCACGACGTCGCCGAGGCGCGGCGGGTTGGGGATCTGGATCTCGTCGAAGTCGAGCTTCCTGGTCTTCTCGGCCTCGGCCACCATCTCGTCGTAACGAGCCAGACGAGATTTGCTCTTGGCCTGACGCGCCTTTGCACCGGAGCGAACCCAGGCGAGTTCGTCCTTGAGGCGCTTCTGCAGCTTCTGGTCCTTCTTGCCCGATACCTCGAGGCGTTCGGCCTTCTTCTCCAGGTACGTGGAGTAGTTGCCCTCGTACGGGTACAGGTGTCCGCGGTCGACCTCGGCGATCCACTGCGCCACGTGGTCGAGGAAGTACCGGTCGTGTGTGACGGCGAGAATTGCACCCGAGTACGCGGCCAGGTGCTGCTCGAGCCAGAGCACGCTCTCGGCGTCGAGGTGGTTGGTCGGCTCGTCGAGCAGCAGCAGGTCCGGCTTGCTCAGCAGCAGCTTGCACAGCGCCACGCGGCGCTTCTCACCACCGGAGAGGTTGGTGACGGGCGACTCGGGCGGCGGGCAGCGCAGCGCGTCCATCGCCTGTTCGAGCTGTGAGTCGATCTCCCAGGCATCGGCGTGATCGAGCTTTTCCTGCAGCTCGCCCATCTCTTCCATCAGCTCGTCGGAGTAGTCGGTGGCCATCAGCTCGGCGATCTCGTTGTACCGCTTGAGCTGGACCATCGTCTCGCCGAGGCCGTCCTCGACGTTCTCACGAACGGTCTTGGTGTCGTCGAGGACCGGTTCCTGCATGAGGATGCCGACCGAGGCACCGGGAGCGAGGAACGCCTCACCGTTTCCGGGCTGATCGATTCCCGCCATGATCTTGAGGATGCTGGACTTACCGGCGCCGTTGGGGCCGACGACGCCGATCTTCGCTCCCGGATAGAAGCTCATCGTCACGTCGTCGAGGATGACTTTGTCGCCGTGCGCCTTGCGCACCTTCTTCATGGTGTAAATGAATTCAGCCATGACGCCCAGCTTATCGGTGCGAGCGAGTCTCCGGCACCACCGCCCGAGGGCGCAGCCGCCGTCCACACCCGATCGTAGGTTCCGATGCAGCGCGGACGGCGGGTCCCGGGAGCGCGTCAGGCCGGAACGGACTCGCGCACGTCGTCGTCGATGCGGTCGTGATCGCGATCCTCATCCGCGTCCACGGGTTCGGTCGCTCCCGAATCGCCGTCCGTCGCAGCGTCGGATGCCACCGCTCGCGTCCGGTGGATCGAGACGTTGCAGCGCGCGAGATCCGGTCCGACGGCGCTGGCCCGCATCTCGAGATCCGCGCGTTCGACTCCGTCACGATTGGTGTACTCGTTGGTGCGTAGCTGTCCGTAGGCGATGATCGGGTCGCCCTTCATCAGCGACGCCCCGACGCCGCGCACCAGGCGACGCCAGCACGTGACCGTCAGGTAGAGGGTTCCACCGTCGGTCCATTCGCCGGTGTTGCGGTCCTGCCGTCGGGCGTTGCTGGCCATCCGGAAGCTGAGGACCTCGTCGCCGGTGGGCGTGGAGCGCTTGACGGGATTGGTGATGACCGTGCCGACCACGGCGCATTGTGCTTCGTACATGTTGTCTTCCCCTCGATCGATGTCGCGTGATTGCGATCGAGTTCGAGACTGCTACGCGGAGAACGTCTGCGGTGAACGAGTCGGCGAAATGTGGACAACTGCCCGGTCTGTGGATGAACGGCCGGAATCGGGGTCCGTGCGAGCCGAGAATGTCGGGGAGGTGTGCTAGTCGGGAATTTCGGCGTACGTGTGGCCGTCGAGCACGGGAACTACGCGGCCCGCAGTGAGCGAAGCAACAAGCGCCGCAGTCGAATCGGCGTCCGGCACCGCGACGGTCAGTACCGCGCACGCGCCGTAGGAGGTGCCGACCACCAGGACTCCGTGCCCCCGCAGTTCCGATTCCACCCGGCCGACCTCGGCGTGATCGAGTTCGAGCGTCATGATCTCGCGTCGCTCCCGAGTCAGGAACGTCGCTCCGGACAGCGCCTCGGTCACCGCGCCGCCGTAGGCACGCGCCAGTCCGCCGGTGCCCAGCTTGGTTCCGCCGAAGTATCTGCTGACGACCGCGACGACGTTGGTCAGGTGATGGCCGCGGAGCACGTCGAGCATCGGTGTACCTGCCGTGCCACCGGGTTCACCGTCGTCGTTGGACCGCTCGATGCGCTGATCGGGGTCGGCCAGTGTGTCGCCGGCCGAGGAATCGACGATGAAAGCCGAACAATGATGTCCGGCAGCAGGATCGGCCTTGCGAGCTGCGGCGATCACCGCCCGCGCCTCCGCTTCGGTGCCCGCGCGATCGACGACGGCGACGAACCTGGACTTCTTGACGTCGGTCTCGCACTCGACGCGGCTCGCGATGGTGCGCAGTGGGGTCACCCGGTCACTCTCATGCAGCCACACTGTCCACGACATCGTCTGCGGCACGGACCAATTGGGCGTACATGCCGTCGTTCTCGAGCAGGGACTCGTGGGTTCCGACCTCGCGAACGACGCCGTGGTCGAGTACTGCGATGCGGTCCGCGGAGCGCACCGTGGACAGTCGATGCGCGATGAGGATGGTCGTTCGCCCCTCCATCAGGCCGTCGAGCGCGGTTTGCACTGCGCGTTCGGTGCGATTGTCCAGAGCACTGGTCGCTTCGTCGAGCACCAGGATCGGCGGGTTGCGCAGCACCGTTCTGGCGATCGCGATGCGCTGCTTCTCACCGCCCGAGAAGCGGTACCCGCGCTCGCCGACCATGGTGTCGTAGCCGTCGTCGAGGCCGTCGATGAAGTCGTGGATCTGCGCCGTGCGAGCCGCCGCGACGATCTCCTCGTCGGTGGCGTCGGGTTTGGCGAATCGCAGGTTCTCTCGAATGGTGGCGTGGAACAGGTACGTCTCCTGGGAGACGACGCCGACCAGGTCGGCGATCGTCTCCGATGCGAGCTCCCGCAGATCGATGCCGTCGATGGTCACCGTTCCGGCCGTCGGATCGTGCAGCCGCGCAACGAGATAGCCCAGGGTCGTCTTACCGGATCCGGTGGCACCGACCAGGGCGAGAGTGCTTCCGGCCGGCACCTCGAGGTCGATGTCGCTCAAGGTCGGAACCGTTGCCGCGGCATAGGTGAACTCGACACCGCGGAAGGCGACGTCGCCGCGGACGGTCTCCCGGGGCAGTGCCACCGGGTGGGCGGGCTCGGCCACGTCGATCGGTAGATCGAGGTACTCGAACACGCGACCGAACAGGGCGAGCGAGGCCTGCACCTCGACACCGGTGTTGAGCAACTGCATGGTGGGCCGGAACAACTGGGTCTGCAGAGCGGTGAACGCGACGAGGGTGCCGATCGTCAGCGCGCTCCCCTGCCCGATGGTGATGCCGGCGAACCAGTACACCAGTGCAGGCATGACGGCGAAGCTGATCTGGATGGTGGCCATTCGCCATTTTCCGGCCATCATCGCCGCGAGTTCGACGCCCGCGACCTCGTGGGACCGGGCGGCGAACTTGTCGGTCAGAGCCTGGGCGGAACCGGTGGTCTTGCCAAGCAGAATGCCGCTGACCGACAGTGATTCCTCGATCTGCACCGACAGGTCGCCGAGCAACTTCTGTCGTTTCGTGGAGATCTTGCGCCGCTCGTCGCCGATGCGGCGGGCGACGCGGACGAAGACCGGCAGGATGATCAACGAGAACGTGGCGAGTTTCCAGTCCAGCAGGAAGAGTGCGACCACCGTCGCGGCAACGGTCGTGGCGTTCTGCGCGATGGACGTGGCGGTGTTGGTGACCACCGATTGCATGCCGCCGATGTCGTTGGCGATACGTGATTGGACCTCGCCGGTGCGGGTGCGCGCGAAGAACCCGAGGGATTGGCGTTGCAGGTGCGAGTAGACCTGGACGCGAAGATCGTGCATGAGTCGTTGACCGACGCCGTTGGACATCCAGGTCTGTACGACGCCGAGAGTGTTGGTGGCGACTGCAACTGCGATCATGCCGAGTGCGATGAAGCTGACGAGCGTGACGTCGCGGTCGGGTATCGCATGATCGAGGAGTTCGCGAAGAAGCAAGGGGGACGCGAGCGCGATGATCGCGCTGACGACGATGATCGCGCTGACGGCGGCGATCTTGCGGCGGTAGGGCGTGAACAGAGCCAGGACTCGGCGCACGGGTGCTGGATCGGACGCGAGGAGAGAACGTTCGGGTCGGCTTTCCAAGTAGACCTCCGTGGTAGCTGAAGTGCAGGGTCACCGAAGTGATATGCAGAGGCTACCTCACTATGAGGTAACGGGCAACCGTCGCTATGATCCGTTGCATGGAAACCGGACACTCGCCCAACCTGAGCGATTCGTTCATGGCCGTTGCGCGGCGCATCCGACGCAGCCACATGGCTGCATTGGAACCGTTCGGCCTCAATCCTTCGCAGAGCCGAGCCCTGCACGTGTTGGCGCGCGAGCCCGAGTCCGTGCGACTACGCGATTTGGCCGAACACCTGCGGATCGTGGCGCGGTCGGCCACCGACATCGTCGACTCCCTCGAGGCGGCGCATCTGGTGACGCGGCAACAGGATCCGAGCGATCGGCGAGCCGTCCTGGTCGAGCTGACCGACACTGGCCGTGCGCTGCTGGACCGGATCGACGACGCACGCCGTCAGGTGTCCTCGGAAATGTTCGACGGCCTGGAGCCTGCGGAACGCGTCGAGCTGAACCGACTGTTGAGCAAGATCGCCGAGACGGACTGACCCGAAGGCCGATCAGTGCTCGCCGGTTCGATCGCGTCGAGCGAGCTCGGCGAACATCGCATTGTGCGCGGCCAGATCGGCATCGTGATCGCGCTCGGCGGCGCGGTCACCACGCCTGGCATCCCGATCGTCGCTGCGGGACCACTGGATCAGCAGCGCCAGCATGACGAGCACCAGCGGAACCTCGCCGGTGGCCCAGGCGATACCGCCGCCGAGCTTCTGATCCCCGAGCAGATCGGAGTTCCAATCCAGCCCGAGCGTCCGGTAGAACCAGGCACCCATCACGGTGTTCATACTCATCAGCGCCACGCCGAAGAACGCATGGAACGGCAGCGAACCGAACACGACTGCGAGTTTGGTGACCGGAGCGATCTTGCGCGGGGACGGATCGACGCCGATGACGGTCCAGTAGAACAGGTAACCGCTGAGCACGAAGTGCAGGTTCATCAGCAGGTGCGCGCCGTGACTGTCCAGTACCGCTCCGAAGATGCCACCGAGATAGAGGACGTAGAAGCCGCCGACGAAGATCAACGAGGCGACGAGCGGATGGGTCAGGAACTGCGAGATTCGACTGTGCAGTCCGAGCAACAGCCATTCACGAATTCCGGGAACGCCGTCCTTGCCCGCCGCGGGCAGCACCCGCAGTGCCAGCGTCAACGCACCACCGAGCGCGAGGAGGACCGGTGCCAGCATCGAGAGCATCATGTGACCGGTCATGTGCACGCTGAACACGGCCGTGGAGTAGCGACCGATTCCCGAGGACGTGCTGATCAGAAGCGTCAGGCAGCCCAGGACCCAGGCCACGGTACGGCCGACGGGCCACGCGTCGCCGCGCAGCCGCAGTCGACGAACGCCGATCAGGTACACCACGGCCATGACGATGGCAGCGGTACCGAAGATCAGATCGAAGCGCCAGTCCAGCGCCATCCGCGCGAACGTCGGCGGGCCGCTGAGGTCGTATCCGAGTGCAGCCTCGGTCGGCGTGAGATCGGGGTCGATCTCGGCGGGAGGCGGTGTGCGGCCGAGCCCGACGGCCAGTCCGATGGTCGCCGCGAGGACCAGCACCTCGGCTCCGGCGAAACGAAGCAGCGGCCCACGGGCCGAGGGATCGGCGACCAGGGCCGGTAGTGCGCGGCGACGCTGCATCCAGCCGAAACCGCCCAGCACGATCAGGGCCACGATCTTGCCCACGATCAGCAGGCCGTAGGTGGTGGTGAACAGGTCGGAGATCGATACACGAACCAACGCGTTGATGACGCCACTGATGCCCATCACCACGAAACAGACTCCGGCGATCGTGGAGAATCGGCGAGCCGCGACATCGGCATGCGCACCGTGCCTGCGAACGTGTGCCAGCAGCGCGAACAGTCCGCCCGCCCACAGCGACGCGGCTCCGAGGTGCAGGATCAAGCTGTTGGTGGCGATGTCGTGCGATCCGCCCGCCGAGGAGTGGCCGCTCAGCGCGATCGGCAGCAGCGTCGCCAGGGAGAACCCGAGCAGTGCGGGAGTCCAGGCCCACCGCAACACCGTGCGCGACGCGATGGCGAGCACAACGGCCATGATGGCGGTCCAACGCCAGGCGCTGGCGATCTCCACCTGGTCGAGCGCGATCCAGAGGTTCGCCGGCTTGATGGCTTCGGTGAACGGCTGCCCGGAGGTGTCGGAGAGTGTCAGCGGCACCAGGAGCAGCGCGCAGACGGCCCAGACGATCGAGGCGACCGAACCGGTGCGCACGGCGCGGTAGCCGTCGACGTCGAGCACGCCGTTCTTCTGCGGCGGCACGAGGAACGCGGCCAGCAGGAACGATCCGATGGCGATGACGGCAGCGATCTCGCCGATCGCCCGCAGGGCGGGCAGACCATAGGTGGTGGCCGGGCCCGGGTCCGGGATTCCGAGCAACACCAAGGCGTCGGACGCGGAGAGCATCACGATGAGCGCGGCAACCACACCGGCGATGACGCCCGCGGTGACGAACACCGTCGTCGTGGCCGAACGCGGATCCACATCCGCCCGGACATCGTCCGCCTGCAGTTCAGCGGTCGAGGGTTCGGTCTTCTCGAGATCCGGTGTTGCCATACCACCAGAGTAAGAGGTGATCGGCGGTAGTCGAAACGCGAGTCCTACACAGCGTCGTACTTGCCGGTGCTCACGGCTTCGGTCGCGTCGTGGTGGATGCGACCGTGTCGGGCGCGCAGCGGTTCACCGGTACCGCCCCAACGGTGGGCGATGATCTCCGCGGCGATCGACACCGCTGTCTCCTGAGGCGTCCGCGCTCCGAGGTCGAGCCCGATCGGACTCGCCAGACGAGTGAGTTCGATCTCCGTCAGACCCGCCGCACGCAACCGAGCCGTGCGGTCGTCGTGGGTACGGCGCGATCCCATCGCACCGACGAACGCCAGAGAGGGAATGCGCAACGCCACCTCGAGCAGCGGCACGTCGAATTTGGGGTCGTGGGTCAGCACACAGACGACGGTGCGTTCGTCCACCTCTCCGGCCGCGAACTGCTCGGCCAGATAGTCGTGCGGCCACGCGACCACGACCTGCTCGGCGGCGGGGAACCGCTGCGGTGTCGCGAAGACGGCACGCGCATCACAGACGGTGACGCGGTAACCGAGGAATACGCCCTGTTGCGCGACCGCGGCGGCGAAATCGATGGCTCCGAAGACCAGCATCCGAGGCGGCGGAGCGTGGCTCGACACGAACACCTCCATCCCCTCCCCCCGTCGCTGACCGTCCGGCCCGTAGGTCAGGACGGCCGAACGGCCCGCGGCGAGAAGCCCTTTCGCATCGTCGGCCACGGCGGCGTCGGCCCGCGAGCTGCCGAGCGAGCCACGGGTACCCGATTCTCCGACGACGATCCTGCGACCGAGCCGTTCCGGATCGGTGTGTGCGACGACGGTCGCCATCGCCACGGGCACGTTGCCACGCACGTCCGCGACGAGAGCCTCGAATTCGGGAAACGTGTGTCGAGAGATCTGCTGCACGAACACGTCGAGCGTTCCGCCGCAGGTGAGCCCGACGGCGAAGGCATCGTCGTCGGATATCCCGTATCGCTCGAGAACCGGCGCGCCGGAATCCATCACGTCCTGTGCGAGGTCGTAGACCGCACCCTCGACACAGCCGCCCGAGACCGAGCCGGCAACGGCACCGTCCGGACCGACGACCATCGACGCCCCGACCGGACGCGGTGCCGAATCGAAAGTGCGAACCACCGTCGCGACCGCTGCCACGTCGCCGGACTGCCAGATGTGCAGTACGTCGTCCAGGATGTCGTGCATCGAACCTCCCTCGGCACAGGTCGGAAGGATTCCGAGAACACCGGCTCCCCTCAGGATGCCAGCTCAACCCGTGCCTGCTTCGACGGCACGGGCGGAAAGGTACACTCGTCAACCGTGCTCGAGCGGGTCCACTCCGCACGCGCCAGCCTCCGTAGCTCAGGGGATAGAGCAAGGGCCTTCTAATCCCTTGGTCGCAGGTTCGAATCCTGCCGGGGGCACCCTCTGACCAGCACGAACGCCTAGGGCTTCGGCCCGCTGTGGTTGACTTCGAGGTAACGAAGGGTCACACGTGCATCAGCTCACTCTCGGAGTCCTCTCACGTTCACGCAAGCCGAATGAGCGGCGACTTCCGATTCATCCACTTCATCTCGATCGCATCGATGCCGACATCCGAGCCCGCATGTTTCTCGAATCCGGTTACGGCGAGCCGTTCGGACTGTCCGACGAGCACTTGGCCGCGCAGGTAGCGGGCATCGGCACCCGTGCCGAACTCATCGCTCGATGCGATGTGATCCTGCTGCCGAAGCCGCAAGCCGAGGATCTCGCCGCGCTTCGCCCCGGGCAGACCCTGTGGGGTTGGCCGCACTGCGTCCAGGATCGAGCCCTCACCCAGATCGCCGTCGAACGCAAGCTGACACTGATCGCGTTCGAGGCCATGAACCACTGGACGCAGGACGGCTGGTTCAATCTCCATGTGTTCCACAAGAACAACGAACTGGCCGGCTACTGCTCGGTGCTGCACGCACTGCAACTGATCGGTTCCACGGGCGATTACGGCCGACGGTTGCGTGCCGCGGTCATCGGTTTCGGGGCCACGGCCCGCGGTGCCGTCACCGCTCTGAACGCGCACGGCATCCACGACGTCGACGTCCTGACACAACGCGGTGTCACGGCCGTCGGTTCGCCCATTCATTCGGCCAACATCGTGAACTTCGATCTCGACGACGCCGATCCCCGACGAAGCCGAGCTCTCACGCCCGAGGGACGGGTGCCGCTGTCCCAGTTCCTCGCCGACCACGACGTGATCGTCAATTGTGTTCTGCAGGACACCAATGCACCGTTGACGTTCCTGACGAACGACGATCTGCCCACTCTCGCACCGGGAACTCTCGTGGTCGACGTCTCCTGCGACGAGGGAATGGGCTTCGAATGGGCCAGACCCACCTCGTTCACCGATCCCATGTTCACCGTCGGCGACAACGTCAAGTACTACGCCGTCGACCACAGCCCGTCCTATCTGTGGAACTCGGCCACCTGGGAGATCAGCGAATCGTTGCTGCCCTACCTGCGAACCGTCCTCGACGGCCCCTCGGCCTGGAGCCGTGATGCCACCATCGAGCGATCGATCGAGATCAGGAGCGGCGTCATCGTCAACCCCAATATCCTTGCGTTCCAACACCGCAGTGCGGAGTACCCGCACACCGCCGCATGAACGAGGACGCAGCGTCGATCATCGGCTGGACCGAGGACGGTAGCGAGCGGACGTCTCGCTGGCAGTCCGAGAACGGCGCTCCCCCACCGCGCGTGGTGCGGATCGTGAACGATTCGACCACCGCCGACGTGGCGTACAAGATGGCCACGATCGGTGAGGCGTTGTTGTGGCGCGGCGATTACAACAACGCACGACAGCTGTTGACGGCGATGGCCCGGCGGGTACCGGCAGCGAAACACCTGCCGGCCGCGTCGGGTGCGGAGCGGTTCCATCTGCACCGCCAGTATCAAGCGCGACGTGCGCGAGTGCTGGGAATGCTTCTGGTGGAACTCGATTCGGATGTCCGTCTCGATCTCGGCCGGGCACCGGACGTGCGGGCGGCCGTGACGGACGCTCTCGGCCCGGACGCCGCGCCGTGCGTGCTGTCGTTGCGCGAACTGCTCGGGATGGTCGGCGCACACGAGTGGCGACGCAAGGGCGTCTTCGTTCCGGCGCTCGACGCCTCGATCCATCCGCACTACGGAGTCTTCTCCCCTGTCCGCGGCGAGTACGTTCGGCTCGTCGCCGACGCCCCGCTGCCGGACACGGACCGAGCGTTCGACATCGGCACCGGCTCGGGCGTGCTGGCTGCGGTACTCGCCCGGCGCGGGGTGACCTCGGTGGTCGCGACCGACAAGGATCCGCGGTCGGTCGCGTGCGCACGAGCCAACATCGATGCTCTCGGGTACGCCGATCGAGTCGAGGTGGTGCAGGCCGACATCTTCCCGTCCGGCCGCGCGGGACTGATCGTGTGCAATCCGCCCTGGATCCCCACGAAACCGACATCGGGCATCGAACATGCGGTGTACGACCCCGGGTCTCGAATGCTCAAATCCTTCCTGAGCCGGCTCCGCGGGCACCTGACGCCTGACGGTGAAGCATGGCTGGTGGTTTCCGACCTCGCCGAACTGCTCGAACTGGTCACTCGCGCAGACCTTCTCACCGCCATCGACGCTGCGGGTCTGGCCGTCGTCGGCCGCACCGACACCACCCCGACGCACTCACGCGTCACCGACAGCTCCGATGTGCTGCACGAGGCGCGCTCGCGCGAGACCACGTCGTTGTGGCGGCTGCGCGCACGCTGAGCGTGGACACACGACAGCGCCGCCCGAGTGATGCTCGGGCGGCGCTGCGTCGATCTTGTACCGCTCTACCGTTCGCGGGTCTCGAACTCACCGTTGATCACGGTGCCCAGCGGGGCGTCACGCTCCGCCTTCTTCGCGGCCTCGCGCATCTCGATTCCGTCGGTGATCAGGTCACCGATTTCGCGAGTGACGTCGCGGACGGCTCCGGCGATGATCACCACGATCCGGCCGACGTGAGTCGCGGCAGATTCGGTGAATTCCTGCACGGTGTCCTTGTTGCGCTCGAACTTTCCTACCAACAGGACCGCCCCCTTCGAAGTCGTCACGCTGCGCTGGTCTTCTTACGCTCGACGATAACACCGGCCGGAGCCGCCGATCCCGTGAGCGAATTGGGCAGCGCGAGCTTGAAGATCTTGCCCCACACGGTGCCGATCTGGTGGAAGAAGCCGCCGGTGTTGTAGGGCAGATCGTACTTCTCGCACAGGGCCTTGACCTCGGGCGCGATCTGCGGGTACCGATGCGCAGGCAGGTCGGGGAACAGATGGTGCTCGATCTGGTGCGAGAGGTTGCCCGACATGATGTGGAACAGCGGGGTGCCCTCGATGTTGGCCGAACCCAGCATCTGGCGCACGTACCACTCGCCGCGGGTCTCCTCTGCGGTCTCTTCCTGGCTGAACGTCTGGACTCCGGTCGGGAAGTGTCCACAGAAGATGATCGAGTAGGTCCACACGTTGCGGATGAGGTTCGCGGCCACGTTACCGACCACGGTCGAGACGAAGAACGGCCCGGTCAGCGCTGGGAAGATCACGTAGTCCTTGAGCGCCTGCTTGCCGGCCTTGCGCCACATGCCCTGCAGCAGCGGCTTCACGTCGTGCCACTTGCGCTTGCCCGCCACGATGTTCTCGGTTTCGAGGTCGTGCAGCATCACGCCCCACTCGAAGAACGTCATCAGCAGGAACGCGTAGACCGGGTTACCGAGGTAGTACGGGTTCCACTTCTGCTCCTGGTCCATCCGCAGCACGCCGTAGCCGATGTCGCGGTCCATGCCGACGATGTTGGTGAAGGTGTGGTGCATGTAGTTGTGCGAATGCTTCCACTGATCCGCCGGGCAGACGGTGTCCCACTCGAAGACCTCGGAGTTCAGTCCGGGCTCACGCATCCAGTCGTACTGGCCGTGCATGACGTTGTGGCCGATCTCCATGTTGTCCAGGATCTTCGCAACACCGAGGGCACCGACTCCGGCCAGCCACGCAGGCGGCAGGAAGGGCAGGTACATCAGTGCGCGTCCGGTGATCTCGAGGCCGCGCTGGGCCTTGATGATCTTGTAGATGTATTCGCGGTCCTCGTCGCCGAGCTTGGCGACGGTGCGGGCGCGCAGATCGTCGAGCTCGCGGCCGAGTTCCTGGACCTGTTCGTAGGTCAGCACGGTCGGCTCGTCCGGCAACGTCTCGTTGCGGCGGAAGGGAAGGACTGTGGTGGGCAGGATCGAGAGAATCGTTCCGAGCATCTGCTGGTCTCCAATTCGATCGGGTCGAGATGGGTCTGGACTGTCGGTGTCAGGGGTGGATCTAGATGTCGATGTCGACGTCGCCCACGGCAACGGACACGCACAGCTGGATCTTCTTGTCGGATTCGGTGTCGGTCTCACCGGTCTTGATGTTCTTGGTGCAGCCGGACTTCTTCACCGAGGTGCAGGTGAAGCAAATTCCCATCCGGCAACCGTTCGCCGGTGAGAGGCCCGCCGCCTCGGCCTGTTCGAGCAGCGTCTCGCCGTCGTTCTCCGAGGACACATCGCTGCCGGAGAACGTCGTGGTTCCGGTGACGTCGTCACTGACGGTGGCGAACGAGGGCGTGAATTCCTCGAGGTGCAGCCGCTCGCTCAATCCTGCGTCGTCGAAGAACGACGTCACGCCCTTCATGAGCCCAGGAGGTCCGCACAGGAAGGTGTCGGCCTCGGCGAACCACGGGGCCACTGCGTCGAGATGTTCCTGGCCGAAGAACCCGTACAGGTCGCCGCCCGTCTTCTGCTCGGTGTACGCGAAGACGATGTTCACGTTCTCGTGCTCTGCAGCGATCTTCTCCAGGTCCTTCTTGTACGCCACGTCGTTCTCGGTGAACGCGTAGTGCAGGAAGGTCAGGTCGCTGCTGTACCCCTCGTCCAGCAGCGACCTGAGCATCGACAGCACCGGCGTGATGCCGCTGCCACCGCTGATCAGCAACGTCTTCGCCGGGCGTGGTTCGGGAAGCTCGAACGTGCCGTCCGCCTGGGACAGGCTGACCACCAGACCGACGTGCGCGTTCTTGTGCAGGTACTGCGAGACCAGCCCCTCGGGATGCGCCTTGATCGTCAGTTCGATCCGGCCGTCCTTGCGGTACTGCGAGCAGGCAGGCGAATAGCAGCGGGTGTGACGAACACCGTCGATCACGACGCCGACCTGAACGAACTGGCCGGCCTTGAATCCCTTCCACTGACGCGTGGGGCGGATGGTGAGAGTCAACGATTCTTCGGTGGACCGGTGTATCGCAGTAACCTCACCGCGCAGGTCTCGAACGGTCGTCATGGGATCGACCAGTTCGAGGTACCGGTCGAGCGCGTGGGGTGTGGCCATGGCCTCGAACAGGGAAAGAAGCGAGAACTTGCGCAAACCCGAGGTCCGCGGCGGACGTTCTTGAAGCGTCATTCCATCCTCCCTAACCGGATCGAAACCTACGACCCATTCAGTGAACGATTGTGCACTAACATGAGTGTGGCAGAGCGACACCGGTACCTGTCAACGTTTATGTGACAGCCGTTACAGAGCGAATCGACCGTTCCGTGGGTGTCGGGGAGGAACCGGAAGGGAGATCACAGAATGCGCGCCCATAAACTGGACGTTGTGACAGAACCGGGGACCCGTGCCGAGCGCAAGGAACGCACGCGTCAGGCATTGATCGAGGGCACCCTCGACCTGCTACGCGAGCGCTCTTTCGCCAGCGTCAGCCTGCGTGAGGTCGCCCGATCCGCCGGCATCGTCCCCACCGCGTTCTACCGACACTTCGCGTCCATGGAGGACCTCGGCGTCGCGCTCGTCGAGGACAGCATGCGCATGCTGCGGCAGATGCTGCGCGACGCTCGACGCAACCCGAGCGCCACGACCGCCACCGAATCCTTCGGCATCCTGGTCCGCCAGGTTCGTACCCACGAGGATCAGTTCCGATTTCTCAGTCGTGAACGGTACGGCGGCGTCACCGAGGTGCGGCGCGCCTTCGCCACCGAGCTACGCCTGTTCGTCAGCGAGCTGACCATCGACCTCTGCCGCATGCCCGGCCTCGAGCAGTGGGACGTCGCCGACCTCGAGATGACGGCCGACCTACTCGTCTCGACGATGCTCACCGCGGTGGTCGGACTGTTGGAAATCGACAGGCCGGGTAGTCAGAACGAGAAGGACCTGATTCAGCGGACCGAGAAGCAGATCCGCATGATCATGCTCGGAATGAGCCGATGGGAACCACGACGGGCTTGACCGTTCGAGAACGAGACGGCCGCGAAGGAATGTTCATGACCGAGGTACGAGTCGGCGAGTACGTGTTCGACGTTACGATATCGGGTCCGTCGGACGGTGTTCCGGTGGTTGCACTGCACGGCTTTCCGCAGACCAACGCGTCGTGGACCGCGGTGACGCCCGGCTTGGTGGACGCAGGCTGTCGTGTGATCGCCCCGAACCAGCGGGGCTACTCCCCCGGTGCCCGCCCGATCGGTGTCGAGCACTATCGCATCGAACGTCTCACCGGCGACGTTCTCGGCCTGCTCGACGCACTCGAGGTGCCCTCGGCGCATCTGGTCGGACACGACTGGGGTGCGGTGGTCGCCTGGCACGTGGCGGCCGAGCATCCGGACCGCGTGCGCACGCTCACCACGGCGTCGGTCCCGCATTCGGCTGCATTCAACTGGGCCATCCGTCAGGATCCGGATCAGCAGGAGCGGTCGAAGTACTTCGGCCTGCTTCGGGAGCCGGAGAAGGCCGAGCGAGTTCTGGTGGAGAACGACGCGCAGCGTCTGCGCGCGATGTTCGGTGCCGAGAGCCTCGACGACGAGTACGTTCGTCATCTCACCGTCCCCGGGGCGCTGACGGCCGCATCGAGTTGGTATGCCGCGATGACCAGAGAGTTCGCGAACCTGACGCCGGTGACCGTGCCCACCACATACGTCTGGAGCAACGGCGACACCGCCATCGGTCGAGCGGGAGCGGAGCGCTGCGGCGAATTCGTCGATGCACCATACCGATTCGTCGAACTGGACGGCATCTCGCACTGGATCCCGGAGGAAGCCCCAGGGGAACTCACGGCCGAGATCCTGGCCCGTATCGACTCCGTTCAGACCTGATCCGGAGCCCGCACCTTCAGCAACGCCAGCAGACCGGCAGCGAGAACGATGATCAACCCGGCGATACCCGCGCGGTCGGCGTCGAAGATCCACACGAACAGGCCGAACAGAGACGGTGCGAGGAACGACGCGGCACGACCCGTCGTCGCGAACAGTCCGAAGAACTGACCTTCTCGTCCCGGCGGAGCCAACCGGGCCAGGAAGGTGCGAGCGGACGACTGCGCCGGTCCGACGAACAGGCACAGGATCAGCCCGAAGATCCAGAACATCGTCGGTCCCGAGACGAACAGCAGAACGGTTCCGGCCGCGATCATGGACGTGAGCGAGAAGACGATGACCTTCTTGGGTCCGATTCTGTCGTCGAACCGCCCGGCGACGATGGCACCGAGGCCTGCGATGACGTTGGCGGCGACGCCGAACAGCAGAACGTCACCCGCACCGATGCCGTAGACACTGACGGCGAGAACGGCCCCGAAGGTGAAGACACCTGCAAGTCCGTCTCGGAACAGTGCACTGGCGATCAGGTAGTACACGGCGCGCCGGTCTGCGCTCCACAGCTCACGGACATCGCGAAACAGAACACGGTACGAGGCCGCGAACCCGGCTTCGGCGGCCTTCGGATCGGCGACGGCTCGCGGCACTTCGGGAACGGAGAACATCACCGGGACGGCCGAGACGGCGAACCACACGGCAGCGAGCAGCGCGACGAGTCGGATGTTGAGTCCACCGTCGGTACTCAGACCCAGAACCCCGCGGGTGTCGCCGTCGCCGGCGATGAAGCCGACGTAGCACAGAAGCAGCAGTACGATTCCGCCGAAATAGCCCATGGACCAACCGAACCCGGATACCCGGCCGATGTTCTCCGGCGTGGAGACCTGCCGCAGCATCGAGTTGTAGGGGATGCTGGCCAGCTCGAACATGATGGACCCGAGACCGAGCAGCAGCAGGCCCAGCCAGAGATAGTGGTAGTCGTCTCGGACGAAGAACAGGCCTGCCATGGCGACGACCGTCAGCGTGGTCAACACTCCGAGCAGCCACTTGCGTTTGCCACGCGCGTCGAAGTATTGCCCGCAGACCGGTGCGAGGAGCGCGATCACAACGCTGGACACGGCAATTGTCCAACTGAACCAGGTGGTGGCCGAGATCGAACCGGGTAGGTCGTCGCCGACTGCATCGGTGAGATACACCGAGAACACGAACGTGAGAACAACGGCGTTGAACGCCGCCGAGCCCCAGTCCCAGAACCCCCAGGCGGTGACCTGCTTGCGCGTTGTGGCGACTCCGACGACAGCGGCCTCCGGCTGGGTTCCCATGTTTGCCAACACTAGTCCGCGTCGGACTCGCGCCCAGTTGCACCTAGTTGCATAAGCACCGCGTTGCATACATACTCTCGGATGTGGCTTTGGAACACGCGATCCTGGTTTCCCTGACCGAGCTCAGCGGCTCGGGATACGAGCTCGCCCGTCGCTTCGACAAGTCCATCGGGTTCTTCTGGAGCGCAACGCATCAGCAGATCTATCGGACTCTGACGAGAATGGACGGGGCCGGGTGGATCACCGGCGAGGCGGTCGCGCAGGACGGCAGGCCGGACAAGAAGGTGTACTCCGTCAGCGCTGCGGGCCGGGCCGAACTCGACCGCTGGATCGCCGCGCCGACCGACCCTTCGCAATTACGCGAGGAGCTGGCCGTCAAGATCCGCGGTGCGGCCAACGGCGACATCGAGGCTCTCAAGGTCGAGGTCGCCCGCCATCGCGATGTACATGCCACCCGCCTCGACGTCTATCGACTGATCGAGAAACAGGATTTTCCGGCTCCCGCTGCCCTCACCGGCACCGCGCTGCATCAATATCTGGTGCTGCGCGGCGGAATTCGCGTCGAAGAAGGATTCACCGAGTGGTGCACCGAGGTATTGGAGAAGCTGTGACGATCGAGCAGACCGCTGGCCCGTATCCGATTCTGTTGTCGCCGTTGGATGTCGGCGCAACCACGCTGAAGAACCGCGTGATCATGGGATCGATTCACACCGGCCTCGAAGATCGCGCCCGCGACACCGGCCGATTGGCGGCCTACTTCGCCGAGCGTGCCCGCGGCGGAGTCGCACTCATCATCACCGGGGGTTATGCCCCCAATCGCACCGGCTGGCTGTTGCCGTTCGGGGCCAAGCTGACCAATCGCATCGAAGCCCGCCGACATCGACGGATCACCGCTGCCGTGCACCGCGAGGGCGGCAAGATCGCACTGCAGATCCTCCATGCCGGGCGCTATTCCTATCAGCCGCTGAGCGTCTCGGCGTCGTCGATCAAGGCCCCCATCAACCCTTTTCGGCCCAGGCGACTGACCTCGCGGGGCGTCCGCTGGCAGATCCGCAACTTCGTGCGCTGCGCTCGGCTCGCCCAGAGCGCCGGATACGACGGCGTCGAGATCATGGGCGGTGAAGGCTACTTCATCAACCAGTTCCTCTCCGAGCGCACCAACAGGCGACGAGACGAGTGGGGCGGTTCGGCGGAGAATCGCCGGCGAATGGCCGTGGAGATCGTGCGGCAGACGAGGGCAGCCGTGGGCCCGGACTTCCTCATCGTGTTCCGGCTGTCGATGGCCGATCTGGTGGAGCAGGGCCAGAGTTGGAACGACATCGTCGCACTGGCGCAGGACGTCGAAGCCGCGGGTGCGAACATCATCAACACCGACATCGGCTGGCACGAGTCGCGAGTGCCGACCATCGTCACCTCGGTGCCGCGCGCTGCATTCGCGGACATCACCGGCAAGCTCGAGAAGCACGTGGCCATCCCCGTCGCCGCGTCCAATCGCATCAACATGCCCGAGATCGCCGAGAACATCCTCGCCCGCGGCGACGCACAGTTGATCGCGATGGCCAGGCCGATGCTGGCAGATCCGTTCTGGGTCGAGAAGGCCGCGACCGACTCGGCGGACCGGATCAACACCTGCATTGCCTGCAATCAGGCCTGCCTCGACCACGCGTTCGTCCACAAGAAGGTCTCCTGCCTGGTCAATCCTCGTGCCGGACGTGAGATCGATCTACAGCTGCTGCCGACGAAGAAGACCAAGAAGGTCGCGGTCGTCGGAGCCGGACCCGCAGGCCTGGCTGCCGCACTCAATCTCGCGCAACGCGGACATGCCGTCAGCCTGTTCGAGGCCAGAAGCGAGATCGGTGGACAGTTCGGTATCGCGCGGCTCATTCCCGGCAAGGAGGAATTCGCCGAGACCATCCGGTATTTCTCGAGCGCACTGCGCTCCGCCGACGTCGCGGTGCACCTCGACACCAGGGTCACCGCCGCAGAACTGATCGCGGGCGAGTTCGACGAGGTGGTACTCGCCACCGGCGTCACTCCCCGGATTCCGAACATCCCCGGCATCGAGCATCCGTCGGTGCTGTCGTACGCAGAACTGGTGCGCGACGGCAGGCCCGTCGGCGATCGGGTCGCGGTCATCGGTGCCGGCGGAATCGGTATCGACATCTCCGAGTTCCTCACCACCGACGCCTCCCCGACGTTGGATCTGAAGGAATGGAAGCAGGAGTGGGGCGTCACCGAGCCCGAGGCCGCGCCGGGGGCGTTGACGACTCCGGTGCCCGCACCGTCTCCGCGTGAGGTGTATCTGCTGCAACGCAAGCCGGGACGCATCGGGACAGGGCTGGCGAAGACGACCGGTTGGGTCCATCGCGCTGCACTGAAAGCCAAAGGTGTGCATCAGCTCTCGGGCGTCAACTACGAGAAGATCGACGACGCGGGGCTGCACATCTCCTTCGGTGACAAGCACGAACGTTCGCGCGTTCTCGAGGTCGACACCATCGTGATCTGCGCGGGCCAGGAGTCGGTACGCGACCTGGTCGACGAACTGAAGGCCGCGGGGACCACCACACACGTCATCGGCGGTGCGGACGTCGCAGCGGAGCTCGACGCCAAGAGGGCCATCGAGCAAGGCACCCGGCTCGCGGCCACGATCTGATCTTTTCCGCTAGCCTGTCTCACCGTGAGCCTGCCCAAGCCCAGTCCAGATGCCCGCGCCGTCGTCACCGGAGCCTCCTCCGGAATCGGTGAAGCCCTGGCCACCGAACTTGCCGTCCGCGGACATTCCCTGATCGTGGTGGCCCGACGCGGCGAGCTGCTCGAGGCGTTGGCTGCCAAGCTCACAGCCGAGCACGGCGTCACCGTCGAGGTGCGTCAGTCGGATCTGTCGAATCGTCAGCAGCGACAGGAACTGGTCACCGAGCTGGCCGAGCGCGAGATCTCGATCCTGTGCAACAACGCAGGCATTGCGACGTTCGGACCGGTGGCCGGTCTCGATCCAGCGTACGAGCGCGACCAGGTCGAGCTCAATGCCGTTGCGGTACACGACCTCACGTTGGCCGTCATGCCCGGCATGATCGGCCGCGGAGCAGGTGGAATCCTCATCACCGGTTCGGCGGCAGGCAACATGGCCATCCCCAACAATGCGACGTACGCCGCGACCAAGGCCTTCGTCAACACGTTCTCCGAATCACTCCGCGGTGAACTCGCGGGCACCGGCGTCAACGTCACCCTGCTGGCTCCGGGCCCGGTCCGCACCGAGACACCCGATCCGGCCGAGGCCTCGATCGTGGACAAGATGGTTCCCGACTTTCTGTGGATCGACAGCGCCTACACCGCGAAGCTGTCCCTCGACGGCCTCGCGAAGAACAAGATGCGCGTCGTACCGGGCCTGCTCAGCAAGGGCATGTCGGCGGCCGGGCAGTACAGCCCGCGTAGCATCTCCGCTCCGATCATCGGCAGCTTCTACAAGAAGCTGGGCAACTGATCTCAGCGCCTGCGGCGACGTCCGGTCCCGAAGATGCTGCGCGAAATTTCCCGCCCGGCAGCCGAGGCGGCCGAGCGGAGAAAGCTCTTGACGGCAGGGTTGCCCATGATGCGCTCGGCAGCCGACGGGCCGTCCGGCTCGCTCGGCGGTAGATCCGGCAGATCGGCCGGCAGCGGCGGGATGTCGAACTTCTCCGCCGGAGCGGGCGCGTTGGCCACGCGAGCGTTCATCCGCTCGTAGGCCGACTCACGATCGACCGTTTCCCGGTACTTCGCGGACAGTGTGCTCGACGACGCGGCCGCCGCGATGGCGTCGTTGCCGATGGTGTCCATCAACGAGCGCGGCGGGCGAATCTTGGTCCAGGCCACGGGCGTCGGGGCACCTTTCTCCGAAAGCACCGTCACGATGGCCTCGCCGGTACCCAAGGACGTCAGTGCCTTCTCGAGGTCGTAGGCGTCGGTCTTGGGGTACGTGCGCACCGTCTTGTTCAACGCCTTCTGATCATCGGGTGTGAAGGCGCGCAGTGCGTGCTGAATTCGCGCTCCCAACTGGGAGAGAACGTCGTTGGGGACGTCGGTGGGTAGCTGCGTGCAGAAGAAGACTCCGACCCCCTTCGAGCGGATGAGCTTGACGGTCTGCTCCACCTGCTGCAGAAATGCTTTCGACGCGTCGGCGAACAGCAGGTGCGCCTCGTCGAAGATGAAGACCAGCTTGGGTTTGTCGACATCGCCCACCTCGGGCAGCGTCTGGAACAGGTCGGCCAGCACCCACATCAGGAAGGTGGAGAACATCACCGGCCGTGCTGCCTGCGCTCCGAGCTCGAACAGCGTGATGACGCCCCGTCCGTCCGGCCCGACTCGCAGCAGGTCCTCGGTCTCGAGCTCGGGCTCGCCGAAGAAGGTGTCGCCGCCGTCTGCTTCGAGGTTGACCAACGCGCGCAGAATGACGCCTGCGGTTGCCGAGGAGACACCGCCGATGCCTTTCAGGTCGGCCTTGCCCTCGTCGCTGGTCAGGTGCATGATCACCGATCGCAGGTCCTTGAGATCGAGCAGGGCGAGCCCCTGGGAATCGGCCCAGTGGAAGATCAAGCCCAGGGTGGATTCCTGAGTGGTGTTCAGCCCCAACACTTTACTGAGCAGAATCGGCCCGAAGGCGGTGATGGTGGCGCGGACCGGTACCCCGATTCCCTCGGTGCCGAGCGAGAGAAACTCCACCGGATGGCCGGTGGGAGCCCAGTCCGCAATACCGGTGTCCGCTGCTCGGCTGCGAATCTTCTCGTTGTCCGCTCCTGGCTTCGACAGGCCCGACAGGTCACCTTTGACGTCGGCCATGACCACGGGGACGCCTGCGGCGCACAGCTGTTCGGCAATACCCTGCAACGTCTTGGTCTTTCCGGTTCCGGTGGCTCCTGCCACGAGGCCGTGTCTGTTCAACGTGGCCAACGGGATTCGGATGCGGGCAGACGGATCGGTGACGCCGTCCAGCACCACGGTTCCCAATTCCAACGCGGCACCCTCCGAGGCGTATCCGGCGGCGATCTCGGCGGCTCTGCCGGTCGATGCCTGCGGCTGCCCCTTTTCCGCAGCCAGCGCTTCGGCTTCGGCGGCGTCGGCGGCGGCCAGCGCTTCGGCTGCGACCCGTGCTGCTTCGACGGCTGCGGCTTTGGCTGCCTTCGCCTTCTCTGCCGGGCTGAGCGTAGGTTCCGGCTGCGTCGGGTCGACTGTCATGTCCGCGTCCTCCATGAACGTGTGCTGATGCTGATCTGGCTCGATCGCCACCGCAAACCCTAGTGGCATCGCAGCTCGCACTAGTGTGGTGCGAGTGCAGGACAAACTCGTGTGGATCGACTGTGAAATGACCGGCTTGGACCTGAGCAAGGACAAGCTGATCGAAATTGCGGCGCTGGTGACCGACAGTGAGCTCAACATCCTCGGGGAGGGTGTCGACATCGTCATCCACGCCGACGACGACGCGTTGGCGAACATGCCTGCCGTCGTCACCGACATGCACGCCAAGTCGGGCTTGACCGACGAGGTGCGGGCGTCGACGGTGACACTGGAGGAAGCCGAGCAGCGCGTTCTGGCGTACATCAAGGAGCATGTCCCGGTGGCCGGGACCGTTCCACTCGCAGGAAACTCGATCGCGACCGATCGCGGATTCATCTCCCGCGACATGGCCGCGCTCGACACCTACCTCCACTACCGCATGATCGACGTGAGCTCCATCAAGGAACTCTCCCGCCGGTGGTACCCGCGGATCTACTACGGACAGCCTCCCAAGGGCCTTGCCCACCGGGCTCTGGCAGACATCAAGGAGTCGATCAAAGAGCTGCAGTACTACCGCCGCACGGCATTCGTGGCGCAGCCAGGGCCCTCTACCAGCGATATCGCCGCGGTCGTTCACGATCTCGACACGCAAGCAGGGGCGGATTAGCAACCCGGGATTCAACCCGCTAGTATTGTCGACGCTGCTGATGGAGAGCCCGAAACGGTTCTGCTGATGCGCATATGGTGGGTGTAGTTCAGCTGGTAGAGCACCAGGTTGTGATCCTGGGTGTCGCGGGTTCGAGTCCCGTCACTCACCCCATACGAACAAGGCCGGTCTCCTCGCGAGACCGGCCTTTTTCGTGCGTCCATCACCCAGCCCAGAGGGCCGCCCCGTTACCCCCGCATCCACCCTGACCTCGAATTACGTTGTTGTAATTCAACTTTCAGGTTTCCTGTGGGGTTAATGTGACGTACGGTTACCAATGGCACTTTTGGGGAAGAAAAGTACCAATGTGATTCATGTGTTTTTTGCTACGTGAGTTCAGCGTGCCCCGAAGCGTCACCGAACATGTTCTTACGTCCTGCGCGCACCCATCCGACGGTGCGCGGAGGACGCAGACGAGGAGGCTTTTCGTGGGTCGCAGAATGCACAGAGTCATAGCGGGTTCGATCTTGTCGGCAGCACTGTGCATCGGCACAACCGGCGTGCTCAGCCCGGCGGTGGCCACCGCTCAACCCACGATCGAACTACCTCAGATCCCCATACCGCAGCCCGATGCGCAGCAACGGGCCGCCATTCTCGCTGCCGTTCTCGACGCCACCGGCGTGCTCATCAACCAGGTCGCAGCCATCGTTCTGGACAGCGACGTTCTCTCTGCACCCGACGTCGCCGACGCACCGTCCACGGCAGACCTGCCCGAGATCGAACTCCCGACCGCGCCCCCGACCGTGGGGCTCGGCGGGGCGGTGCTCCCCATCGACGCGGGCAAGTACCGCATCAGTTCGGGCTACGGCGGACGTAACAACCCGACCGGTAACGGAGCGCAGTACCACCAGGGCGTGGACTTCGCCGCAGACAGCGGAACGCCCATCCACGCGGTGACCGGCGGAACCGTCGTTCAGGCCGGAGACGCAGGCGACGGCTACGGCAAGCTCGTCCGAGTCAAGAGCGGCAACACCGAGACCTACTACGGCCACCAGTCCAGCATCGCCGTCGCCGTCGGAGACGAAGTGGCACCGGGCGACGTACTCGGCGCAGTCGGCAGTACCGGAAATTCGACCGGACCGCATCTGCACTTCGAGGTACGCAACAACGGTTCGAGCATCGAACCGGTGGCGTACCTGAAGACCCTGGGTATCGACCCGTCGTTGTACCAGACTCGCGACCGTAGCTGATCCGGCCGGGCCGGGTTCGAGATCAGACGGTGGTGGCGTTCCCGGCTTTCCACTCGTCCCACGGGATATTCCAGTCACCGAGGCCGTCGGTACCCGACAACGTTCCGCCGACGGTGTTCTTCACGACGACGATGTCCCCGCGCTTGGTGTTGTCGTAGACCCACTTCGCGTTGGTGGGACTCAGGTTCAGGCACCCGTGCGACGCGTTGGAATAACCCTGCTGTCCCACCGACCACGGTGCGGAGTGGAAGAAGATGCCGCTGTAGGACATTCGCGTCGCCCAGTCGACCGGAGTGCGGTATCCGCTGGACGAATTCACCGGCACGCCGTAGGTCGACGAATCCATCACGAGATGCTCGAAGCGGTCGCCGATGATGTAGACCCCGTTGTCGGTGGGGGTGCTGTCCTTGCCCATCGACGTCGGCATGGTGATGACGTCCTGGCCGTTGACGTTGAACGTCACCTGCTTGGTGTTGTCGTCGGCGGTGGCGATGACGGCGTCACCGATCGTGAACGACGTCGTGGCGTTCTCCTGGCCGAAGATGTCGTCACCGAGATCGCGCCCGTACACGTTCACCGCCACGTCGACCTTGGTGCCCGGTGCCCAGTAGTTCTGCGGACGCCAGCGAACTTCTTTGTTGTTGACCCAGTAGAACGCGCCCTCGACGGCGGGCGTGGTGGTGACGGTGATCGCGTTCTGCGCAGCGATCTTGTCGGTGATCGGTTCGTCGAACTGAACCGCGACGGGCTGCCCGATACCCACGACGTCGCCGGGGTTCGGCAATACGTAGGGCTTGGTGAAGTTACCGGGTTGGCTGGTGGTGAAGCTCGATACGGTGCTCGACGCTCCCCCGAGTCCGTATGCGTCGGCCTGAACGCGGTATTCGCGGTCGTAGCCGAGCGGTTCGGTGTTGGTCCACGACAATCCGTCGGGCGAGATCGCACCCGAGACCGGCTCGCCCTCCGGGTTGAGCATGGTCACCGAGGACAATTTGCCGTCGGCGACCGAAACGGTCACCGGGTCCGCCGGCGAGAATCCGACGGCACCGTCGAGAACGCTGGAGGTCAGCTTCGGCTTCATCAGCTCGGTCATCGGGTTGGAATCGATCGGCACCGACGGTTCGGAGATGTCCGAAGAGGAACTACATCCCGACAGGACTGCCACCGAAGCAACCACTCCCACCGCGGCGATGACGAATCCGCGATACACCCTCATGAACCACACCACTTCCCACTTCGTGCCCGACCGGGACGATTGTGCCAGCGAAGAATCGGACACTCCACTCGACAGCCCGTTCGATGAGTAACGTTCGAGTACCAATCGCAGACCGGGAAGTTCGTGTTACCTCACGTCCGCTTCCTGCGTTCCTTGGGGGCGCATCACCGCCCCCGGCGGAGCATGGTGAGGACAACGTCATATCCGGCTAACTGAGGTGTAATGACGGCGCACCCTGGGCCGGGCACTGTGGAATGCATGGTCACCACGGTGAAGACACTCTGCGCGTACTGCGGCGTGGGATGCGGCATGGTGCTCGAGGTCGGCGGCCCATCCCTGACCTCCGATACCACCGCGACCAGGCCTGTCGTCACCAAATCCGTCGGCGACAAGTCTCACCCGGCCAACTTCGGCCGGCTGTGCACCAAGGGAACCACCACCGCGGACATGCTCGCCGGACCCGGACGGCTCGAGAAGGCTCGGATTCGGCACCGCCGCGGCGAGCGCCCGGAGAGCACGGACACGTCGGTGGCGATCAACGACACCGCCCGGCGGCTGCGAGCGATCATCGACGAACACGGTCCCGATGCGCTCGCGCTGTACGTCTCGGGGCAGATGTCGATCGAGGCCCAGTACCTGTCGAACAAATTGGCCAAGGGTTTCATCGGCACGAACCAGATCGAGTCCAATTCCCGACTCTGCATGGCGAGCGCGGGAACCGGATACAAACAGTCGCTCGGTGCCGACGGCCCGCCTGGATCCTACGAGGACTTCGACCACGCCGACGTCTTCTTCGTCATCGGCTCCAACATGGCCGACTGTCACCCCATTCTCTTTCTGCGGATGATGGACCGAGTCAAGGCAGGCGCGAAGCTGATCGTCGTCGACCCCCGTCGCACCGCCACCGCGGACAAGGCCCACATGCACCTGCAACTCGAACCGGGTTCGGACCTCGCGCTGCTCAACGGTCTGCTCGCGCTCATCGTCGAGAACGGCGACATCGACCCCGAGTTCATCGCGGAGTTCACCGACGGGTGGGACGCCATGCCGGAGTTCCTCAGCGACTACACCCCGGAGAAGGTTTGCGCCGCAACCGGTCTCGCCGAGCAAGACCTGCGGGCCGCCGCCGCGATGATCGGCGGCGCAGAGAACTGGATGAGCTGCTGGACTATGGGCCTGAACCAGTCGACGCACGGAACCTGGAACACCAATGCGCTGTGCAACCTCCATCTGGCGACCGGTGCCATCTGCAGGACCGGTAGCGGCCCGTTCTCACTGACCGGTCAACCGAACGCCATGGGCGGACGGGAAATGGGATACATGGGCCCGGGGCTGCCGGGACAGCGAGCGGTGGTCAACGACGCCGACCGCGAATTCGTCGAGGATCGATGGGGCGTTCCGCGTGGAACTCTGCGCACCGACGTCGGCGGCGGAACCATCGAGATGTTCGCCAAGCTCGCTGCCGGTGAGATCAAGGCCTGCTGGATCATCTGCACCAATCCGGTTGCCTCGGTGGCCAACAGAACGACGGTGATCGACGGTCTCGAGCGCGCCGAGCTGGTCATCACTCAGGATGCCTTCGCCGATACCGAAACCAACGAGTACGCCGATGTGATGCTGCCCGCTGCGTTGTGGACGGAAGCGCACGGAGTGATGGTCAACTCCGAACGCAACCTCACGCTGTTCCAACCGGCGCTCGAGGCACCGGGCGGTGCGCTGCCGGACTGGAAGATCATCGCCGACATGGCGTGCGCGCTGGGGTACTCCGATGCCTTCACGTATGCGAGCGCCGAGGAGGTGTTCGAGGAGATCAAGCAGTTCTGGAATCCGAACACCGGCTACGACATTCGCGGAGTCACCTACGATCGCCTGCGCGAAAGTCCCATCCAGTGGCCGTGTCCGCCCGACGCGTCGACCACCCGGCACCCGATCCGCTACCTCAACGACGGGGTCAGCCAACGACGACGGGTGGCCGAAGACGGTTCGATCCCCGCGTTGTCCTTCCCCACCCCGAGCGGTCGGGCTCAGTTCTTCGCCAGGCCCAGCATGATGCCTGCGGAGATGCCCGACGACGACCACCCGTTTCTGCTCAACACCGGGCGCCTGCCGCACCAGTGGCACACCATGACCAAGACCGGCAAGGTCGCCAAACTGAACAAACTCGATTCCGGACCCTTCGTCGAGGTGCACCCACACGACGCCGACCGGCTCGGTCTGATCGACGGCGACAGCGTCGAGGTCGCGTCCCGCCGAGGCCGAGCCGTCCTCCCTGCCGTCGTCACCGATCGAGTGCTCCCGGGCAGCTGCTTCGCACCCTTCCACTGGAACGACGAATTCGGTGAGTATCTCGCCATCAATGCCGTCACCAACGACGCCATCGATCCGTATTCTCAACAACCCGAGTTCAAGGCGTGCGCTGTCACGCTCACGAGAGTTGTTGCAGCCCGATCACCCTCACCCGCGGACGACGAGCATTCCCACGATCCGGTCGATGCACTCGCCACGATCGTCGGCCGCCCTGCGCGCCCTTCGGAACCACTGACCACCATCGAGCAGCGTTACATCGCAGGACTTCTCGACGGTCTGGGCAGTGAGGCGGGCCGCAGCGCCGCCGGAACGCCCACCCTGCCGTCGCAGACTCCCCTGTCCCCCGAGACCCACGCATGGCTCGACGGCGTTCTCGCAGGACTGTTCTCGCGTAGACCCGACACCGACGGTGCTGTCTCCGGCGTATCGGCCGATACTGCTGATCCAGGCGGTCGCCCGGTGCTGCTGCTCTGGGCCTCGCAGACCGGCACCGCCGAGGAGTACGCCCAGTCCTGCCTGGCCCACCTGCGGGGAGCCGGTCTGACGATAGCCGAACACTCGATGGATACGTTCACCGTCGATCGTGTGCCCGCCGAGGCCGATGTGCTGATCGTCAGCAGTACCACCGGTGACGGCGAAGCGCCCGACAACGGTGCGACGTTCTGGGACAGCCTCGCCGCCGAGTCCGCGGCGACGCTTCCGGGAATCCGTTATGCCGTACTCGCTTTCGGGGACTCGAGCTATGCGGACTTCTGCGGCCACGGACGCAGGATCGACGAGCGTCTCGCCGAGCTGGGTGGCCGGCGACTGCTCGAGCGCGTCGACTGCGAGCCCGACTACGAGAGCGAGGCGGCGGCGTGGCTCGATGCGGTGGTCGATCTGCTTCGGCGCGATGACGACACCACCATCGAGGAAGCACGGGTGGAGTCTGTCCGCACCGTTCCGCAGACCCGCGCGGAGCCGGAGCGGTACAGCAAGAAGTCACCGCTGGTGACTACTCTCGTACGAAATCGGGTACTGACCGCACGCGGATCCGTCAAGGATGTCCGTCAGTTCGGATTCCATCTGCCCGACGGCACGCTCGAGTACGAAGTAGGCGACGCGCTCGGAGTGTGGCCGCGAAACAGCGATGCCTATGTCGACGAGTGGCTCGACGCCACCGGCCTGGACAGCGATGCAGCCGTCGACCTCGCCGGACACGGCTCGATGTCGCTGCGCACGGCGCTGAGCCGCCACCTCGAGATCGCCCGTGCAACACCGGATCTGCTGAAGTTCGTCCATCGACGGACTGCGGACGACGATCTCGAGGCGATGCTGCATCCCGACAACAAGCATGCACTGTCCGACTGGATGTGGGGTCGTCAATCGATCGACGTGCTTGCTGCACACCCGGTTCGAGCCTCGGTGGACGACTGGCTGGGAGTTCTGAAACCGTTGCAGCCACGGCTGTACTCGATCTCGTCGAGTCCGAAGGAGAACCCCAACGAGGTACAGGTGACGGTCTCGGCGGTGCGGTACAACGTGCACGGAGTTCCGCGGCGTGGCGTGTGCTCGACCTACCTGGCCGACCATGCGTCGAATCACGATGTGGGAATCTTCGTGCAGAAGACCTCGCACTTCAAGCCGCCGGACGACCCCACCACCCCGATGATCATGGTGGGCCCGGGTACCGGCGTCGCCCCGTTCCGCGCCTTCCTGCACGAGCGTCGCGCACTCGGGCACACCGGCCACAACTGGCTGTTCTTCGGTGAACAGCACGCCGACACGGACTTCTACTATCGCGACGAACTGACTGCGATGCTGAGCGACGGGTCGCTGAACCGCCTGGACGTCGCCTTCTCGCGCGATCAGAAGGACAAGGTCTACGTCCAGGATCGGATGCGCGAGCACGGGGCCGAGCTGTGGAACTGGATTCACCGCGGTGCCCACTTCTACGTGTGCGGCGATGCGTCCAGAATGGCGAAAGACGTCGACGCCGCGCTGAAGGGCGTGGTGGCACAACACGGCAAACTCGCTCCCAGCAGTGCCGAGGCCTACGTCAAAGCCCTTGCCGCAGAGAAGCGATACGTACGCGACGTCTACTGAGTCGGTGGAACCGTGCGGGTGAGGAACTCGATCTGATCAGCCACCACTCGCTCGAACGCCTCACCCAGGTAGATCTCGAAGTGACCGGCGTCGTAGGTCTTGATCTCGCCCTGCGGTGCCGTACGCGCGTAGCGCAGAGTGGCCTTCGCCGGCGCAACCGAGTCCGTTTCGCAGACGACGAACAGGATGGGGCACCGAACGTCCTTGGCCCGACGCCCGGGCCGGTGCCGCACGATATGCAGCGCAACTCTCGCTGCGACTCGGTTGTGAAAGGTCTCGTCGGCGTCCGGCGCGAGTGCCAGGTAACCGTCGTAGCTGTCGGGTGAGGTCATCAGCGCGGTCGTCCCGGGTCGTCCGGCCGTGTTCACCATCAGCGGCGGTCGCCCGATCACCGAACCTGCCAGGTCACCCAGTGCCCGGCCGGACAGCTTCATCGATGTCCAGGTGTTCGACGCGAGTCCCGAGGCAATTCCGTCGGTGAACGGACACTGCGAGATCACTGCCGCGACCTGCTGGTCTCGGGCGGCGGCGACGATGACGTGACCACCGCCGAACGACGAGCCCCACAACACGATTCGGGAGTTGTCCACATCTGCACGTGAGCGGGCATGAGCGATCGCCGAGGCCCAGTCCTGCAATTGCGCGTCGATGTCGAGCAGCTGTCGGGGCTCGCCGCCGCTGGCCCCGAAGTAGCGATAGTCGAACACCAGGCAGGCGTATCCCGCGGCGCGGAAGCGCTCGGCATAGGCGTCGAGCCGCATCTCCCGAGTTCCGCCGAGACCGTGCCCCATCACGATCACCGGAGCCGGGCCGGTGTCCCTCGGAAGATAGAGCCACGCCGCGCAGGCGTCACCGTGAGAATCGAACGTGACATCGATGCGATCTGGGATCGAGCCCCCCGGCTGCGAATTCATGCGCAGACAATAGCTCACCAGGTCGAAGCATTGGCCGAGAGTCGGTCGATCAGCGTCCGGAGTGCTCGGCGGCGTAGGCGTCGACGCGTCCGTAGGCGATCTTGGGCGTCCAGTCGCGCTGCACCAAGCCGAAGTTCTGCTCGGTGTCTGCTGTGTCGGTGCCGGCGTCGCGCAGGCTGTAAACGTAGGCCGGTCCGAGCCAGTCGTTGCCGAGGACGGCATCGAGGACGATCCCTATGCTGTCCGCTTGCACCTGCTCGCTGACACTGTTGGGTGCGGTCCCGGTCGGCGCACCGAACTCGGTGATCCAGATCTGCTTGCCGCTGTCGCCGCCTGCGATCATGGTGTCTCGCATGGACCACATCTTCATGGCGGTGTTCCACGACGCCGTGTCCGGGTCGTTGGGTAGGTACGGCCACGTGTACGGGTGAACGTTGAAGGCGTCGAAGTACTTGTTGGATCCTTGCGCGTACATCTTCGACAGGAACGTCGTACCCGCGATGTTGCCGTCCTTGTCCTCGGAGGGTGCCATCCCGCCTGCGAGCACGGTGGAATCGGGTTGTACTTGCTTGATCGCCGTGTAGGTCGCTCGAAGCAGCGCCGAATAGGCCGCCACATCGGGAACGGGCTTGAAGAACGTCACGATGTTCGGCTCGTTCCACACTTCCCATATCTTGATTCGGCTCTGGTACCGCTGAACCACGCTCTTGGCGAACGCAGCGAAGGTCGCAGGGTTCGCAGGACGGGAGTGCGAATCGTTGACGGCACCGGCTACACGTGCCCACCGCGGTGTGTACGCGACGATGCCGTGCACGCACATCCCGTGGGCCACAACGGCATCGATCACCCGATCCGTTCGGCTCCAGTCGAACCTGCCCCGCGTCGACTCGATGGCAGACCAATCGATGTCGAGACGAACCGCGAAGGACCCCGCGTCGCGGGCGAGCGTCAGTTCTCGATCCAGATCCGTCGGAGACAGCGCACCTATCGAAGCGCCCGGTGACACTCCGATCCGAACGGCATCCGACTGCCGCGAACACGGCGGATTGTCCCCCGGTACCTGTTGCTCCCGCAGGACGGATGCGGCCGCCGGCATCGACCCGGCAGCCAGGGACAACAACACGACTACAAGCGCGGTTGCCGCTCGCCGCGGTGAACTCGGTTTCATCGGCAGATGTTAGCAACCTCGGTGAATTCGAAATCGAATACCGGCAATATTGCTTCGCAGCTGGGTTTGTCTCGGTCCTCGGCCGCAGAACCACGCCGAAAACCGAATTATGGAATGCAGTGACTCGGGCGTCGGTGAGACGTCACGGCCTGTACTACCATCTGGACAATGACGACAGGATTTCCCGGTTTCGACGACCGCCTGAACGAGTTGCTGTCCACACAAGCGGAGAAGTCGGGTCTGTCCCCCGAGGCATACATTCGACGCGCTGTGGTCGATCAGATCGTGCGAGAGCTGTCCGAGGATCCCGATTCCGAGGTCGGTGCGCTGCTTCGAGTTCTACAGGAGGGCGTGGACAACGGTGTCGACCCGATCGAGGCCACCCGAGTGTTCGGCACCCCGATCGACGACCCGGACAGGCTTGCCGCAGTGACCCGAACGGGCTTGATGGACACCGACTCCGACGCCGGGTACGACCGGGTCGTCGCCATGGTGGCCGATGCCCTCAGCGTTCCGTCGGCTGCGTTCTCGCTGCTCGACGACAAACGTCAGTACTTCAAGAGCGCTCTCGGGCTGCCTGCGGAACTCGGTGGCGCGCAGGAGGTTCCTCTCGACGGATCGATCTGCCGCTACGCGATCGACCTCGGACAACCACTCGTCGTCGAGGACGCACGGCTCAACGACATGCTCAAGGATCACCCGTCGGTGCAGGGCAACCTGCTCGTGTCCTACCTCGGAGTCCCGCTCACCGACGACGAGGGCCATTCCGTCGGAACCCTCTGTGTATGGGATCAGCAGCCCCGTCAATGGACTACCGGCCACGTACAGATACTGCAGGATTTGGCGTGGATCATTCGCGAGCGAATTTTCGAATAATCGGCGAAATACCCATCGGGTATTAGCATTTTTCGGCCCACAACCGACTTCGAGTTTTTTTGACAAGTCGACCGGGTTGCCTCTTTCGTCCCGGTATACATTAAAAGGGATATTCGGGACCACCGATCCGAACTAGCCACCGGAAGTAGATGTGCCCAAAACCCTGGATTCACTGCGCACCAGCTCTCGGGCTGCCGAGGCGGACACAATCGTCGACACTCGCACACTCGTGGATCGACTCCGAGTCGATCCGTGGCACTCGGCGATCACCGTGGCCGTCGACGTCCTTGCTGCTGTCGTGGCCGTGGTTGCAGCACTGCTGTGGTATTCGGGGAGTCTCACCGAGACCGGCTGGCTGCCATGGCTTTTCCTGCCGCTCCTCATCGGCATCCTCGCCGCCAAGTCGATGTACCGCCGCGGACTTCGGCGCAACTTCCTCGACGAGATCGGGCCGGCCGAAACCGCCGTCGCATTCGCATCACTGGCGTTGATGGTCTCGATGTTCGTGGCCGACACCGACTATCGGCCGAGTGCCGTCGTACTGCGAATCTGGGTGGCGAGTGCCGCGACGATCGCCATTGCTCGCTTGATCCGTGTCGTCGTGCAGCGGTTGATTCGAACCAGGTACGGCTCCGCCGCACCGACCATCGTGTTGGGCAACGATCCGATTGCCCACCAACTCGTTTCACGGACACGGCAATTCCCGGAGTACGGTCTGCTTCCGGTCGGTTACGTGGGCGAGGCACCGGTCGCCGACCTGTCCTCGGCAGGCGACCCGGCCGATCTGCCTCACCTCGGAGTTCCGAGCAACTTCGAGACCATCGCTCGCAGAACGGCAGCAGAAGAATTGATCGTCGCGTTCGCACCGACGGAGGATCGGGAGCTCCTCGGTGCTATAAGGACAGCGCATCGACTCGGCATGCGAGTGTGGGTGGTGCCGAGGCTGTACGACGCAGTAGGTGTCAACGCCCGCGTCGAGCACATCGGCGGTCTGCCGTTGATGGTGCTACCGCACGTGAACCCCAAAGGGTGGCAGTTCGCACTCAAGGGAGTTCTCGATCGGGTTCTGACCGCCTTCGGCCTACTGCTGCTCTCCCCCGTTTTCCTGACGCTGATGCTGCTCGTGCGCCTGAGTTCCCCTGGACCGATCTTCTTCAAGCAGGAGCGAATCGGGCGCGACGGATTGCCGTTCGATTGCCTGAAGTTCCGTTCCATGCGGCCTCCCCGTGCCTCCGACGCCGAGTTCGAGCGGAAGGCCGGTGACGCACCCGGCGGTGTCGAAGGTGTCGATCGACGAACGCGCGTGGGAAAGATCATGCGACAGACCTCGATGGACGAACTTCCGCAGCTGCTCAACGTCCTTCGCGGCGACATGAGTTTGGTCGGTCCGCGGCCGGAGCGCCCCGAGTACGTCGACCTGTTCGAGATGCAGATCCGTCGGTACGGAGAGAGGCATCGCGTGAAGGCAGGTGTCACGGGATGGGCACAGGTGCACGGCCTTCGCGGACAGACGTCCATCGCCGACCGCGCCGAGTGGGACAACTACTACATCGAGAACTGGTCGGTGTGGCTCGATGTCAAGATCCTGTTTCTCACGGTTCTCGCCGTACTGAAGCGCGCCGAGGACTGATCGTGGTCTACGCCGAACACGACCGCGTTCGGGGCACCGCGTGATCACGTACGTTGCGCTCGGTGTCGGCGCAGCGCTGGTGCTCGCGCTGGGCTGTGCGGTGGCCTCGGCGATCTACCGTCGGCCACAGCGCGGGGTTCTCCTGCTGGCCGGACTCGTTCCACTGCACGGACTTCTGGTTCTCGTTCCCCTCCCCGGGATCGTATCGGGCTGGAAGGAGGGTCTCGTCGTCTTCACGGTCCTGTGCGCGTGGTTGCGTCGACCACGGCACGTCCGCGGCTCGTCGCCTCGAGTGTTCGTGCCGTGGTGGCCGGCCGCTGCGGTCTTCGTCGTGTTCGGCAGCGTGTCGGCGTTCGCCACGTACGGAGTCGTGGGCGTGTTCGGCATCAAAGTCACCTTCTTCTACATCCTGCTGGTGGTCGTCATGTGGCTCGCACCGTTCGACGCCACCGATCGGGACCACCTCGTCTCCGTTCTCATGGGCATGGGCGTGTTCACGTCGGCGGTCGGCATAGCGCAACTGGTGGCCGGTCCCGCCGCACTGGTGTCGCTGGGGTACGAATACGGCACGCAGGTCCGAACATCGGGCGGACTGCTGCGTACGTTCAGCACGTTCAATCTGCCGTTCCCCTTCGGCCTGTACGTGATGTTGGCGTTGCTGGTCGGAGGTGCGGTAGCGCTGGCCGATCCGCGTCGGCGGCGAAACCTGTTGTTCCTCTGCGCGACTCCGATGATGGTGATCGCGATGTCCAGCTCGATCGTGCGAGGCGCGATCCTCGGACTCGCCGTCGGGGCCGTCTACTTGATCGCCGTGCGTTTCCGCTACCTCGCCGCGCCGTTCGCGCTGGCGGCAGTGGCCGTCGCCGTCACGGTCCCCTTCGTACCCAAGATCACGTCGGTCTTCTTCTCGTCGAGCAGCCTGGGTCAACGCGGTGACGGCTGGGCCAACATCATCGCCAGCATTCTGGTTCATCCAGTCGGGACGGGGCTGGGATCGAGTGGGTCTGCAGCAGACCGCATTTCCACCGCAGAGGGTCAGGCGTTCACTCGATCCGGACTGTCGACCAACTATCAACCGGACAACTACTACGTCAAGGCGCTGCTCGAACTGGGGCCGATCGGCCTCTGGGCCGTCGTGGCGCTGTTGGTGACGTCGTTGCTGTGGTGCACCCGCCTGTCCCGGGCACTACCGGGTAGCGACGGTGCGCTCGCCCTCGGAGTCGGTGCGTCGATCGTCGCCGCGATGTTCGCCAGTCTCGTCTCCACGTATTTCGAGATCTTTCCGATCGATGTCTATTTCTGGCTCTTGTTAGGAGTGGTGGGATGCGCAGCAGCGCAACACGAATCGTTTTCGGGGCGCTCGCCCTCCGACCGGGCGGAAGCGGCGTACAGACCTACATTCGCGAACTCCTGAACGAGCTCCCACATTGCCTACCGGGTACCGATCTCGCCGCGTGCGTGCAGCGCGACGCCGTCGGCGATCTTCCACCCTCGGTCGCGGCGATGGAGAGGCCGGTCACCAGCGGTGCGGCTCGCGCTGTGCTCGGCGCCCTCCCCGTCGGTCGTTGCGATGTGGTGCACGGCCTCGACGTCGACCTGCCGTTCCTCACCAAGGCCTTCACCGTTGCGACGGTGCACGACCTCTCGGTCATCGACATGCCGTCGGCTTCCAGTCGATTTCGCGCACTGGGTGAGCAGAGACTGGTACGGCGCGCACTGCGTCGCGCAGATCTGCTCATCGCGGTCTCGCAGTTCACCGCCGATCGAATCAAGGCGGTCAGCGGGCGCGACGCCACGGTGGTCGGCCTGGCACCCGCAGCGTGGGCTCGCGTCCCCAGCGAGGGCCGGGTGGACGCCGTTCGACGCAAGTACGACTTGCCGGACCGTTTCGTCATGCAGGTCGGAACGGTGGAGCCTCGCAAGAACGTTCAGCTGGTGGCGGACGCAGCGGAGAGTCTCGGACTACCGTGCCTGTTGGCCGGGGCCGGCTCCACCGGCCCCCACGCCCCCCGCAATTCACAGGGGCTCGGGTACGTGGACGTCGAGGATCTGCCCGGCCTCTACGCTGCCGCGACGATCACTGCGTACGCCTCTCGGTACGAGGGCTACGGACTCCCGCCCGTCGAGGCGATGGCCTCGGGCGGCGCGGTCGTCGCCAGTGCCGTCGGTGCCCTCCCCGATGTCGTCGGCGACGGTGCCGTTCTCGTCGAATCGGAGAACGTGGACGACTGGGTACAGGCGATGAAACCCATCGCTTTCGACGGAGATACCCGCGCAGCCCTCGTCGACGCGGCAGCCGTGGCAACCCGCGAGATCAGCTGGCGGCGAACGGCAGAGCTCACCGCCGGCGCATATCGAGCCGCAGGCGTGGTCTGATGGCCGAGGACCTCGCACTCGACGGCACCGAGCAACCTCCCGACTACCGTGCAGTGGCCGCGGATCCGAAGGCCGCTGCCAAGGCCACGATTGCCGTCCTGATCAGCCGAGTGATCATCGCAGCCCTGGGATGGGCAGGCAGCGTCGTGGTCGCGCGGTCACTCGGACCGGACGATTGGGGTCAGTTCAGCTTCGTCTTCGCGCTGCTCGGCTTGATGTCCGTCGTCACCGATCTGGGTGTCGGACGCGTCGTGCTGGCGAAGTTGATGGACGACGATCCCGAGGAAATCGGTCGAACGGCATCGTCGTTCCTGGCTCTGCGGACCGTCCTCGGGCTGCTGGGGTACGTGCTGGCCGTCGCATACGTTCTCCTGCTGCAGTATCCGAGCGAAGTGGTTCTCGCCACGGTCGTGGGTGGACTGGTTGTCGTGTTCGCCACGCCGGGCCACGCCCTGAGCGTCCTCTTCCAGAGCCGTCATCGCCTGGTCCTGGTGGCCGTCGCCGAAAGCGCAGGCCAAGCACTCCAATTGGCCTTGACCGTCCTGGCGGCCGTGCTTGCCCCCACCCTGCTGATCTTCGTTCTCCCGGCCGTGGCCAACGAAGTGTTCAAGTTGGTGACCAAGGGCTTCGGCATCGGCAACCGTTCCATGGGTCTGCGACCGTCACGGCACATCGAAATCCGTCGCTGGGGGCCCTATCTGAAAGAGGCCGTACCACTGGCGATCGGCTTCGCTCTCACCATCGCCATGCTCAAGATCGACATGTTGATGCTGAGCCTGCTCGACACGTTCGAGGCCGTGGGACTGTACTCCATCGGCTACAAATTCTCGGACATGATCGACACCTTCGTGTTGGCCGCGGTGGCACCGATCAGCACCCTGCTCGTCGCGTCGTGGCCCCACGACACCACAGCATTTCGAGCGCGCACACGTTCGGCTGCACTGCTGTTCGCACTGTTCGGGGCGATGGCTGTCGCGGCGTTCGTACCGTCCGCCGAGCCGCTGATCGGCTTGCTGTACGGCGACCGTTTCGTCGACGGAGCTCACGCAGCCCGTCTGCTCGTGATCGGCGCTGCGCTGATGTCGTTGGTGATGCTGGGCATTTTCGTGCTCGCATCGGCCGGAATGCAGCGACACTACCCCGTGGTGGCGTTGGTCGGCCTGGCCCTGAACGTCGGGTTGAACCTCGTTCTGATCCCGCGAATGTCGTACGACGGAGCTGCAATCTCCACGGTAGCGACGATCGGAACCACGCTCGTCCTGCTGTGGGCAGTGATCGCGCGGAGTATGCCGATTTCCAAACTGTTTCCTGTGCGGTCGATTTCGGTCGTCGTCGTGATCGCGGCAGCTGCGACGGTCGGCGGCTGGTTCCTGGTGCAGTACCACCCCGGCCTGTGGCTGCTCGTCTCCGCTGCGGCGGCGCTGCTGGTCGCGACCGTGCTCTACGCGCTCGTTGCGATCGGACTCGTCGAGTCACCACTGCCGGGAGCGGCAGAGAAAGGACGGCACCGTGCGCGATCCGAGTGAGAACCACGGAAACAACGGACACATCGCCCGATTCGGGCGGCTCGGTCCGGACTCGAAGTTCGGTTTCGCGATCGCAACAAATCACCGTGCTTGTTATTCCAATGTTGTTGATGTGCAATTTCATTCACGGGCGGCACGGCTACGCGACCGACACCCGACCCCGGCTATCATCGAGCCCGTCGGCTCCACGAATCGCCGAAGCGGTACATCCGCTCGCATCAACGACGGAAGGATATGCGGTTGATGTCCGTCCACGATGCCGTACACCGAGGCGACGTACCCCCACCCATCGACCTGGCCGGCCACATGCGTGAGCTGGGCCGAGCATTTCTGCCAGCCCTCGTCATCGCGCTGCTGGTCGGTGCAGGGGTGTTCTACCTCAGGAGCGAACTCACCGACGAGCAGTACGCCGCGTCGGTCGTCACCGAGATCGAACCGGCCCAGACTCTGGTTCCCGGTGACGCGTTCATCGAGCAGATGCGCGCACCGTTCATGGAACTGGCAACCGATCGCAGTGTTCTCGACGAGGTACTCGCTCAGGTCGATTCCGGTATGGACGCAGCGGAACTCGCCTCGAGCGTGGAGCTCTCCCCCGGCACCTCGCCTGCACTGCTCATCGTGACGGTGACAACCCGATCTCCCGAACTCGCCGCGGATCTGGCCGAGGCGATGGTGTCGACCATGGCAAGCACCAGCACTGCCAATGCAATTCGCGACTCCGGCGATCGTACGAGCGATGCACAGTCCGCAGTCGACGCGCAACAGGCTCGAATCGATGCCCTGGCACCCGACGATCCGAGTCGGCCCGCGGCCGTCTCCGAGCTGGCCGATCTGCGCGCCCGCCTGAGCGAGGTTCAGGCCACAGCGGGCGGAGATCGACTCGTCGTGCTGTCGAACCCCGAACAGAGCACCACTCCGGTATCGCCGAAACCGGTCTCGGAGGCGCTCGTCGCAGCGCTCGCTGCTCTCATCGTCGCGGCCGAACTGATCGTGCTGCTCCGAGGACGCCTCGGACGCAAGCCCTCTCGCTCCTGGGCCCGTCGGGTCTCGCGCAAGTACGGTGCACACTTCGACCCGAAGTCGGGCGATACGGTGCCGCCTGCCGTAGCTGCGCGGATCGCTGCGCTCGAACGCGGCGACCGGACTGCCTCGAGAGGCGCTCGACACGCTGCTCCCAAGGGCGAGGGCGTGATCGTCCTGTTGGTCGGCGAGGGTGCCGTGTCGGAGTCGGATCACGATCAGGACCGGACAACCGAACCTCGCCGAGCCACCGCAGAATTCGGAGTATCGGACCAGTGGTGGCAGCACCTCGACGTGGGTGACGTCGAGACCGTGGTGGTGCTGGTTTCGAAACGCGGACGAGACAAGAAGGCGGCAACCGCCGCACTGCGGCTGCTCGACGACTTCGACATCCCCGTACATCTGGTCCTGCAGAGCGGTAGGTCGACCCGACGGGTGGAACGGACCGCACAGACGATCGCGCCGGAAGGCCAGAGACATGCCAGCTGACAGAATTGCCGTCGTACACGAAAGATTCACCGAGATCGCCGGATCCGAGCACGTCATCGAACAACTTGCTCTGCACTGGCCTGCGGCCGAGGTGTTCGCGCCGATCTCCCGGCCGTCAGGGGTACCGGCCGGAATCAGTCGCGAGCCGCACACGACCGGACTCAATCGGGTGTACAACGCGTTGGGCCAACGGTCGTACGCGCCCGTTCTTCCGCTGATGCCGCTGGCCTTCCGCCGAATGCCGCTCACCGGTTTCGATGCGGTGGTCGTCAGCCACCATGCCTTCGCTACCCAGGCCGTGTTCGCCACCGACTCCCCGGTGATCGCCTATGTACACAGCCCGGCACGGTGGGCCTGGGACCCCGAGTTGCGCGCAGGCGAGGGTGGCGGTCGAGCCGGAGCGGCGATACTGACGGCATTGTCGGCCGTCGCACGTCGATGCGAGATAGCCGCCGCACCGAAACTGACCACCGTGGTGGCCAATTCGAGTGCAGTTGCGCGTCGTATCGACAACTGGTGGGGGCGCGACGACGCAGTGGTTGTCCATCCTCCCGTCGACACCGAGGGATTCACACCGGATCCGTCCGTCGAGCGAGAGAACTTCTTCCTGCTCGCGGGACGCCTTGTCCCCTACAAGCGTCCGGACATCGCGGTCCGCGCTGCCGCCGAAGCCGACGTTCCCCTCGTGGTGGCAGGAGACGGTCGCGCGATGAACGCCTGCCGAGAACTTGCCGGACCCAAAACGACCTTCTTGGGACGAGTTTCACACGAGAAGCTTCTCGAACTGCACCGCACGACGCGAGCCCTTCTGATGCCGGGCGTAGAGGACTTCGGGATCGTCCCCGTCGAGTCCATGGCAACCGGAACACCCGTCATCGCCCTGGGCGACGGCGGTGCGATGGACTCGGTGGTACCCGGGAAGACCGGGGTGCACGTATCTCCAGGCTCCGACGACGACGTGATCGCCGGATTCGCCGAGGCCATGCGCTCTTTCGACCCTGCGGACTACGACCGCGCCGCCATCCGTACGTGGGCGGAAGGCTTTTCTCGCGCCAACTTCCGCAGTCGAATGCAGGAGGTCGTCGATGCCGTCCGCTGAGCACCGCTACCGCGCGACTGCGCTGGATCGAGTGTTCGCCGACACCCGAATAATCACCGCTGTCGGTCCGGTTCGTGGTCTCGACGTCGTACGTACGAGACGAACGCTCACGGCCGCCGAACAGGCCGATGCCGAGGCACACCTCGCACTGGAACCGCGGTCGGACAATCAGCATTGGCGCTACCGCACCGACATCGCAGGTGACAACGTCACCGCGAGTAGCGGCCCCACGGACGACCTGGGTCGGATGCTCACCGAGATTCGATCCCGAGACGGCAAGCGCAGCCCGCTCGACGTGATCGTGTTCGACGACCATCTCGCCATCGACTACTCGCACGGAATCGGAGATGGCCAGATCGGCGTGATGATGTTGGCGGCATTCTGCGACGATGCCGACGGGACACTGGTTCCCGGGCTCGCGTCAGGATTGCCCGCGAGTTCGACGTGGAAAGCATTGTGGCGTCACTATTCTCGGAACCCCAAGACCATCTTGGACTTCCGTAGGCTGCGCGGACGCCATAGACCCGAGGTCGACGACGGGTCTGCTCCCCGCCGAAGAATCGAGAACTGGGAAACCGCGAAAGTCAGCCGTGCCGGGTACATGAGCCGAGCACGGGTAGACGAGCTCAAGCGCTGGACGGCCGAGAACATGCCGGGTGCGACAGCCGCGTCGATCTCGATCGCGCTGTGGAGCGCGGCACTGCGCGCAGAGGGCGTCGACGTCGCCGAGCACATCATGGTCTTGTTCAACAGTCGACGCTACCTCGATCCCGCACAACAGAATTCGCACGGGAACTTCGCCGTCGGTATTCCACTTCACCTGCCGTCGGGCACGACACCCGTCGCTATCGCTACGGCGATGCGTGAGGTGATCGAATCCGGTTGGCCCATAGCGGTACTGGGGATGTCGCAGCTCCGCGACATCGCAACGCGAGTTCGGTCGTCCGCTGGACCGCAGGTCGACGATTCGGTCGTCGACGTTCCTGGGACATTGAGGTTGGCCGTCAGCGACCTCGGGCGAGTGCGAGTGTTCGATCACCTCGACTGGGTCGACGACGGCAGGCCACCGCAGATGGCCGCATCACTCGAGCCGGACGGCCCGGACGGCTGCACGATGCTCATTGCCGAGATTGCCGGTGGGCGGACCTACACGGCATCGTTCTGCAGCAAGATGATCGACGTCGCGGTCGTCGATTCAGCGCTGCAGAGGATGTGCGGAGACCCCGTCGCTCTACTGCACCATGCCTGACGAGTCACGAGTTCGCTTTCGCGAACCACCCTTGCCACACAGACAGGCCAACACATGACCGACGAGTCGACCGTGCTCTTTCTGGCCCACACCGGACAGGTTTCCGGTGCGGAGAAGGTGCTGCTCAATTTGATCGACGAGGCCGAGCGCCGCGGCCACAGAACTGTGATCGCCTGCCCCGCGGGACCATTGGCGCGTCGCCTGCCGAGCGGAACCCGGCACATTCGGATCGACGAACTCGGTCTCGGGGGTGAGCACGGTGCCGCACGCGGTATCGCCGCGCTGCGCCTGCTCGGAAGGTGGATCGGCGCCGCACGCGCAGTGCGCTCCGTCGTGCGCGCGCCCGACACGACAACTGTCGTCAATTCCCTGTTCGCGCTCCCGGTCGCACGATTGTGCCGGCCGACCCGCGGTGCGTCCTGGCTCGTTCACGACACCATGAACTCTCTCAAGCAGCGCGTGGTGGTTCGATTCTCCCGCCCGGCAATTCGGGTCGCGGTGTCGGTCTCGGAAGCAACGGCCGTTCCACTCCGCGCGGCAGGCCTTCCGGTGGTGGTGGCACACAACGGAGTGCCGTGGCCGGTGACCCGTTTCGGCGGCGAACTTCACACCCCACCGGTGGTCGGCATGTTGGCGTTGCTGACACCCTGGAAGGGGCACCGAGTTCTCCTCGATGCCGTCGCCACACTCCCCGGCATCCGAGTCGAGTTGGCTGGTGGAAGCTTTCCCGGCGATCGCGACTACGTATCGGAGCTCCACGAACGTGCCGCCGAATCGGACCTCGCCGGCAGGGTGGAGTTTCTCGGGCACACCGATGCAGAGTCCGCACTCCGCAGGTGGGACGTCGTGATTTCGGCCAGTACGTCCCCGGAGGCCGGTCCGTTGTCGGTACTCGAGGCAATGTCGCACGGGCTGCCGGTGATCGGAACGGATCACGGCGGTACCCACGAATTTCTCTCCGACGGCGCGGGGGTACTGGTCGAACCCGGTGACTCCGCGGCTCTGGCCGAGGCGATCTCGACCGTGATCGGTGACGCGGATCGACGGCGCCGACTCGGTGACAGCGCTCGCTACCGCGTGGCCAGTCGCCACGACATCGGCGAAACGCTTCCCGAACTGTTACACCGGCTGATCGGCTGAACGCCGCTTCGATCGCTGGACGCATCAGCTGGTGAAGTGCAGAAACATGATCCTCGTCACGGTCGCGTGTGATTGAATCCTGAAGCGGTCGACGGAAGGGGACACACGTGACACGCGCTTCGTACCGGCCGAACGAGCACTATCACTGGGGTGTCGGAGTAATGGCCTCCCTCGCGCTGACCACGGGGGTCAAACGGGTCGTCTCGGCTGCGAGTCTGGCCATGGCCGTCGTGGTGACCCTCGAGATGGCATTCGGTTACGGTGCCACCACCCCGATCCCGTCGATAGTGCAGTGGACGTGCATGATCGCCGCGTACATCATGGGCGCATTCTGGTGGTTCGGTCCATGGCCGACGCTCCGGCAGGCCTTCGCGTTCGTCGTCATCGCCGATATCGCGATTTTCGGGGCCACCATCACCGCGGACTTCGAGCCCGAGGTGACACTCGGAAAGTGCACGTTTCTCATACCCCTCGGCATGCTGGCCGGTTTCCTCTTCGACAAATGGAGGCTGGCCGCACACATAGCGCTGTGTGTGCTGGCTACCTCCATCGTCGCGGTGTACATCGTGGTGGACAGAGGTGTCGACACGTTCGTCGCCGTCGTCCTGTGGGCACCGATCGTGGTGACTCTCACCGGCTTCGTGCTCATCTTGCAGATGACGAGTCAATCCATGCGACTCGAGTTCGAGTAGTCGAGCTCTGTTCGATCAGAACGTCAGCAGGACCTTGCTCGAACGCGATGCATCCGCCGCCAGCGCGAATGCGTCGAGCGCCTCGGTGACGGGATATTCGGCCGTGACGACCGCTCCGACATCGAGGGAACCGTCGGCCAATGCCTCGATGACGTCTTCCATCTCGTCGTTGAAACGGAAGGAACCGACGAGGTCGATCTCCCGCGTGATCGCCAACGAGACCGGAACCGGCTGATCACCGGCCGGGGGTAGCCCCACCATCACGACGCGTCCGCCGCGCATGGTGCCGTTGATCGCCGACGCCAGACCGCGGTGATTACCTGAGCACTCGAACGTGACGTCTGCCTCGACGGAGGCGATCGCCACGCCGTCGCGAGCATCGATCGTCCGGTGCGCACCGAGTGCACGTGCCACTTCGAGCGAGTAATCCTGCAGGTCGACCGCGACGATGTTCGCCGCACCCGCCCGCGCGGCCACCGCCACGATGAGGGCACCGATCGGACCGGTACCGACGACGAGGACAGTTGCGCCCCGAACGATTCCGGCGCGTTCGACAGCGTGCCAGGCCACGCTCGCGGGCTCGGCCAGCGCCGCGATTCTCAGATCGAGTCCTGCCGGCAGGGCTCGGAGCATTCGCGTCGGGACGGCGACGTGTCCGATGAACAGCCCGTCGTTGTGCGGTACCTGTGCCGCGCTGCCCATGTACCGACAGCCGGGCGACAGGTTGGGGCGATCGGCCGGGTATTTCGCGCCCGTTCCGCCGGGCGTGGCCGGATGAACGGTCACCGGGGTGCCTTCGGCGGGACCGCTGCCGTCCTCGGCACGACGAACCACCGTTCCCGACGCCTCGTGGCCCAACCGCATCGGCGCTTTCAACACCGACTGACCCGCAGCACCGTGCTGCCAGTAGTGCAGATCCGATCCGCAGATCCCGCCGTAGGCGATGGCAATGATTGCCTCGTCCGGTGCCGCGGGTGTCACAGCGACGGTGTCGAGACGCAGATCGTCGGCGGCATGGGCGACCAGGGCGACGGTCTTCTCGGGAATGCGCGGTACTTCGGTCATGGTGGTACTCGTCCGTCCGTTCTCGTTCATCGGGTGACAGCCTCCTCCGAGGTGAGCAGGTCGAGCTCGTCTCGGCGCGGCATACCCTCCCAGTCGCCGGGGACCGTGCACGCGAAGGCACCCACGGTCGTCGCCGTTCGCAGCCGCTGGTCGATCGGTGCATCGACGAGCCGTTCGGACAGATAGCCGGCCACGAAACCGTCCCCTGCGCCGACCGAGTCGACCACGTCCACCGGCACTGCAGCGCAGACATATTCGATGCCTCGGGCCCGTACCAGTGCACCGCGGTCGCCGAGCTTGATGACGGCCTCGTCCGTGCCGAGCTCGCACAAACGTTCCGCCAACTCGGAGGCAGTGCCGTCACCGACGGCGATGGCTGCCTCCTCGGTACCGGCGAACACGATATCGGCCTGCTCGATGATCTGCCGATACACCGGTGCCGCTTCGGTTCTCGTCCACAGTGCCCGGCGATAGTTCAGGTCGAAAGACACCGCGATGCCGCGCTCGCGGGCTCGCTCGACGTAGAACAGCGTCGCTTTGCACGCCGTATCCGACAACGCCGGGGTGATTCCCGTGACGTGCAGCGCCCTGACTCCGTCCCAGAGCGTCTCCGGGATGTCACCGATGCGGAAGCGTGAGCCTGCACTCCCCGCTCGGTAGTACCAGACCCGAGTCGAAGTGGAAGTACGGCGTTCCTTCACCATCAGGCCGGTGGGTGCATCGGGGTCTCGAACGACGTGTGCGTCGAGTCGTTCGGCGTGCAGTTCCCTGGCCACCCGGTCACCCAGGCTGTCCGAACCCACTCGGCCCACCCAGGTGACCGGAACTCCCAACCGCCGCAGTGCTATTGCGAAATTCGTCTCGGCTCCTCCGATACCCAGCCGCATCGTCGAGACGTGTGCGAGTGGACCGGGGTCCTGGGCGGTGGTCAAAGCCATGGTTTCGCCGAAGGTCAGTACCGACACTGCAGATCAAGCCTTGACGAGTACAGGATCGGTGGCGTTGGCCGGATCGGTCAGGTCTCTGTCGCGGGTTTCCGGAGCGAACGACGCGGCCACGAGTACCGAGATCGCCATGATCATCATGTACACGGCGACGGGAACCCAGGAGCCGGAGAACGCGGTGATCAGAGCCGCGCACAGCAGCGGAGCGATGCCGCCGCCGAACACCGAGGCGAACTCGCGGCCCAATGTCACCCCGGCGTAACGGTATCGGGCTCCGAACATCTCCGGGAAGTAGCTCATCGTGACGCCGACTGCTCCCTGGCATGCCAGGATGAATCCGATGATCATCACCAGGGTGATCAACGTGTGCGAGCCGGTGTTCAGCGCCATGAAGGTCGGGACCGGCAGAACGACGAGCAGGCTGACGATGCCGATGTACACCGGCTTGCGACCCACCTTGTCCGAGAGCCATCCGAAGCCCCAGGCTGCGATGCCGCCACAGATAGCTCCGATCAGCAACACCTTCGGGATGAACGTGGGGTCCACGCCGACGTCGTTCTTCATGTACGAGGCCATGAACACCTGGTACGTGTAGGACTGTGCACTGATACCGACGGTCATGAACATGACGATGAACAGCGGCCGCTTTCCGTTGGCGAACACTTCCTTCACCGGTGCCTTCGGGCGCTCCTGGGCCGCCTTGAGCTCCTGGAAGACCGGAGACTCGTTGAGCTTGCGCCTGATGATGAACGCCGCAACGGTGACCAGAATGCTGCTGAGAAACACCATTCGCCAGCCCCAGGACATCAGTTGGTCATCGGGGAGCAACTGGGCCAGAATCCAGGCGATGGCTCCGAGCGCGGTGCCGAGTGCCGCTCCGGTCATGACGAGGGCAGCCAATCGGCCACGTTTGCCGATTTCCGCAGTCTCGGTGAGAAGTGTTGCGCCACCGGACTGTTCGGCTCCCGCTCCGAAGCCTTGGAAGAACCGACACAGTACCAGCAACACCGGGGCAAGTAGGCCAACCTGTTCGAATGTCGGCAGCAGCCCGATGGCCATCGTCGCTCCTCCCATCAGCATCAGGGTCGCCACGAGCACCCATTTGCGACCGAGCCGGTCACCGTAGCGAGAGAAGAACAGCCCGCCCAGCGGACGAGCAAGGAACCCGACGGCGTACGCGCTGAAACTGGCGATGATGCCCGCGGCCGGAGAGATGTTGGGAAAGAACAGTTTGTTGAAGATCAGCGCAGATGCCGTGCCGTAGATGACGAAATCGTACTGTTCGAGCGTGGTGCCGATGAGGCCGGCCCACGCCGCGCGTCGTACCGCGGTCGGATCATGCTTGGCCGGAGCGATTCTCGGAGAATCCGACGGTTCTGTGGTCGTGTCCATGGTTGTCCTCGGGTGAAGTTACGGCCTGAGCCGAACGAAGGAAGAAGGAAGGAGTCAGTCGAGTGTGGTCCGGGATGCTGTGACGACAGGGCGGGGCGAAGAACTCCCCGCTTCGACGGCTGCTGCCATCGGACCATGACGGACAACAGTATTCATCAAATCCGCTGTGCGTGTGATGAATTCGGGATATTCGGCCAGTTCGACGGGGAGGATGTCGCCACGTTCGAGAACCGATCGAACGACATCTTCACTGGACGCTGCCGAGGCGGCAAGTCCTGCCAATCGCGCACGTGCTGGGTCGGCCATCGCACGTGCGTGCGGGCCGGGATCGAAACCTTCGGGAGGGCACACGCAGCAGAGATACGCGGCCAGGGTCAACGAGAGATGTTGCGGTACAACGCCGTTGCGCAGGTGATACAGCACGGGGGTCGGGATTCTCTGCGCCAGCTTCGCCGAGCCGTCGGAACCGACCTGTGCCGTTCTGTGGCCCAGAGCGGAATTGGACCACCGTACGAACAGCTGAGCGATGTAGTCCTCGATGTCCACGTCGTCCGGAACGGGCACGGTGGGGAGGTATTCGTCGACGAGTACCGCTCGCGCCGCGGCCTCGACGAACGGCCGTCCGATCGAATCCGGGATGGTCGCGCGACCGTCCAGAGCGCCGAGATAAGCAATGAGAGAGTGCGTTCCGTTGAGCAGCCGCACCTTCATCAGCTCGTAGGGTTCGACGTGCCGAGCGAATACGGCACCGCCGGCCTCCCACCGCGGACGACCTGCGACGAAGTTGTCCTCCATCACCCACATCGTGAACGGCTCGGCCGGGACGGCGATGGTGTCCACTGCACCCAATCGGGCACTGGACTCTGCGTCGTACGACTCGCTGCTGGACGGGACGATGCGATCGACCATGGAGTTGGGGAACGTCACCGACGTCGCCAACCAATCGATCACGTCGTCGGCACCGCAGCGGGTGAGGAACTGGCGCACGAGAGCCGCCGTGCGGTCCCCGTTACCCAGCAGGTTGTCACAGCTGGCCACCGTGATCGGAGTTCCGTGACTTCGAGCCCGCACCGACAACGCTCGCGCGAGCTGTCCCACGGTCGTCGTCGGCGTGTCCGGCTGGGCCAGATCCTGCTGCACTGCAGTCGATTCGAGATCCAGTTCACCGGTCAGGGGCGAGAACGTGTAGCCGAGCTCGGTGACGGTGATCGTGACGATCCTGACGTCCGGGTCGGCAATGGCTCGGACGACGGCCGCGGGGTCGTGCGCGGCAACCATGACTCCGGTATGCGCTCCCGGCACACTCACGCGCGAGCCGGACGGAGAGATCTCTACGACCCCGTAGAGCAGGTCCTGCGCGAGCATGGCATCCGTGATCGCCCGAGATCTGTTGGCCACACCCAGAATTCCCCAGCGTCCGCCGTCCTGCGCCAGCGCGGCCGCGGTGTACACGGCCTGGTGTGCGCGGTGGAAGTTCCCCAGGCCCAGGTGCACGATTCCGGTTCCGTCCGGCCGCGTGGGGGCGAGCCCCGAGCCGGCGAGTGCCGAATGGGACAGTCTCGCTTCACTCATCTCGTCACCAATCCGTCATGGAACCGTCGAGGCGACGCGCAACCGGTAGATACGCGGGTTCGTACGGATACCTCGCCGCCAACGATTCGTCCATGTCCACGCCGAGGCCAGGCGCATCACCCGGGGTGAGATAGCCGTCTGCGAACGACCATGCGTGTGGGAACACTTCGTCGACCAGCGGGTCGTAGCCCATGAATTCCTGAATTCCGAAGTTGGGCGTCGCCATGCCCAGGTGCACACTCGCGGCGAGGGTGATCGGCGAGACATCGGACGGTCCGTGCGGCCCGCAGCGAACCTGGTGCACCTCGGCGAGCGAGAAGATCTTGCGCACATGACTGATGCCGCCGGCATGCGCGATGGCGACGCGAATGAAGTCGATCAGCTTCTCGGAGATCAGCTGCTGGCAGTCCCAGATGGTATTGAACACTTCACCGATGGCGAGCGGAGTCGTGGTGTGTTGGCGCACCAGCCGCAGGGCGCTCTGGTCCTCGGCGGTGGTGACGTCCTCGAGCCAGAACAGATCGACGTCCTCGAGCGACTTGCCCAGTCGCGCAGCCTGTTGCGGAGTCAATCGATGGTGCGCGTCGTGCAACAGTTTCAGTTCGGATCCGACGTGTTCACGTACCGCTGCCAGTACGCCGGGGACATGATTGAGGTAGGCGTCGGTATCCCACACTTCCTCGACCGGAAATGCACCGCGCCCAGCAGGTTCGTATCCCTGCGCCCCTCGGTGCACGCCGTACACCGAGTCGAGACCGGGAACTCCCGACTGGGCACGCACGGCGCGAAAGCCCTGTGCCCGACGCCGGTCGACCGAGTCGATCAGTTCCGCGGTGTCCCATCCGGTGGCATGGGTGTACGAGAGGATGCGATCCCGGACGGCTCCGCCCAGAAGTTGGAAGACCGGCTGCCCCAGCGATTTTCCCTTGATGTCCCACAGTGCGAGGTCGACTGCCCCGATCGCGGCCATCGTCACCGGTCCGCGTCGCCAGTAGACACCGCGGTAGAGGTACTGCCAGGTATCCTCGATGCGCGCCGGATCTCGGCCGATCAGCAACGGCGCGACGTGATCGCGTAGGTACGACGCCACCGCGAGTTCCCGGCCGTTCAACGTTGCGTCGCCGTAGCCCACGACGCCGTCCGCGGTGGTCACCTTGAGGGTGACGAAGTTGCGGGTGGGGCTGCAGACGATGACGTCGGCAGCGATGATCCTGTCGGTCACGAGATCACTGCCTCTGCCATGAAGTTCTTGCCGGCAACGAGATTGATCAGTGGTTCGTGCGCTGCGAGTCGACCGATGTTGGCGGTGATGTCGTCGACTCGGCCTTCGAAGGTTTCGCCGGTGATGCCGGACGAGTGGGGTGTCATCAGGATGTTCGGCAACGTGTGGAACGGATGCGGCGATGGTGCACCGACACCGTCCGCCGACGGGTAGTCGTACCAGACGTCGATGGCGGCTCCCCCGAGCGAACCGGTCGACAACGCCTCGAACAGCGCATCCTGTTGGACGAGTGGTCCGCGTCCGACGTTGATCAGGACCCCATCGGCTCCCAGGGCCGCAAGTTCCGTGGAGCCGATCATTCCGGTGGTGCGCTCGTTCAGTGGTGCGGATACCACCACGACGTCGGCCTCGGTCATCAGGTCGGAGAGGCGGTCCGTCGAGGCAGCCCAGGTCAATCCGTTCTCAGCGGCGTCGACCGAACCGCTGCCCGTGACCGCGATACCGGTGCAGCCGAATGCGCGCAGCAGTGCCCAGGACTGCGCGCCGATGTGGCCGAAGCCCACGAATCCGACTGTCGCCGAACCCAGTGAGCTGGACTGCCGAAGCGTCCGGTCGTAGACCGGCGACGCCCATCGGTCTTCCCGTAGTTGCCGGTCCTGTTCGAGGAATCGGCGGCGTAGCACAACCGCGGTGGCGGCAACGTACTCCGCGATCGACCGCTCGTGGTGAAAGGTGTTGGCCACCAGTGTCTGCGGGCTCAGGGCATCGAAGGCCACGCCGTCGGTGCCGGCTCCGGCGACGTGCACCAACCGCAGCTTGGGCGATGCTTCGGCCAGCGCAGCCGGGAACTTTCCGCCGACGTACACGGTCGCGTCGGCGACGTCGGCGGCAATCGCATCGACGTCGAAGTTCTCGTGCCACGACAGGGCGACGTCGGAGGAAATCCGATCCTCGAATCGGGCGCGATGGGGCAGCAGGTTCGAATCTGCGATGACGACCTTCACTTCGATTCGTCCTTTCCCGGAACGAGAGTGCGTGTGTGGACGGGGCCGGACGAGGCACGGACCACGAGTTGCGTGGGGAGATGGATGGTGCGCGCGGGCGAATCGGGCTCGGCTGCGCGTTGGAAGACCAGGTCGGAACTGACGAGACCGGCGCGGCCCATCGGCACGCTGATGCTCGTCAGAGCAGGATGCGCCAGTTCGGCAAGAGGTGAGTCGTCGATGCCGACGACGCTGAGATCCTCGGGAACCGCCAGGCCCATCGACCGGACTCCGTTCATGACTCCGATGGCCATGGGATCGTTGTGGGTCATGACCGCGGTGGCCCCCGTCGCGACGACGCTGGCGGCGGCGGCGTGACCACCCGCCAGGGTTTCCTGCTGCCAGCCCAGCACGACCAGCACGATTCCTCTTGCGGCACAGAACTGTTCGACGGCGTCGACACGTCGCGCGTTGGACCAGGATTGTGGCGATCCCTGGACGTACGCGAGGTGCGAGTGCCCCAGAGCTGCCAGGTAGTCCACGGCTTGCCGAATTCCGTCCTCCGAATCGGCGACGACGCAATCACATTCGTCCGAGGACCGGTTGACGAGCACGAGCGGGGTGTCGCCTGCCAACTGAACGATGTCCTCTGCGGGCAGGCGCGGCGCACAGACGATCAATGCGTCGACTCGCCCCTGCAACTCCCCGATCACCTCACGCTCACGGTCGGCGCTTCCGTCGGTGTCGGTCAGGACGATGGTCTGCCTGCGATGCCAGCCCTGGGCCTGGGCAGACTTGACGAAGCTTGCGAAGACGGTGTGGCCGATGTCGGGTACCACGACCGCGACGGTGGTCGCCGCAATGCGAGTGTCCGACGATCGACCCGAGGCGGCGACGTAGCCGATGTCGTCGGCGACCGCGATGATCCGGGCGAGTGTGTCGGCACCGATACGGTCGGGATTGCTGAACGCGCGCGATGCCGTCGACAGGGATACGCCTGCTTGCTGTGCCACCTGCGTGAGCGTTGGTGCCATGGTTCACCTCGGGGGTTCGTTGTGATGCTGAGCACAACGATTGCAGATATTGCGCAAACTTGTCAATACCTTGCACAACCCCTTCCGTGTCGACCGCGCGGCGGACTTTGACAGACTCCATGGACCGCTTCGTCGACGAGCAGGAGATTTCACGGTGCGTACATTCCCCCTCCCCCACACCGGAACAGAAGTCTCGAGCATCGTGCTGGGGTTCATGCGCATCACCGACGTGGACGACGCCCGGATCAGGAGGTTGGTGGACACTGCCCTCGATGTGGGCGTGACGGTGTTCGATCACGCGGATATCTACGGCGGTGCCCCGCACACGTGCGAGAAGCGATTCGGCGACGCGGTGACACTGACCCCGTCGCAGCGTGAGGCCATCAGCATTCAGAGCAAGGTCGGTATCCGCGACGGCTGGTTCGACTTCTCCGAAGAACACATCGTCACCACGGTCGAGGCGTCACTCGCAGCCCTCGGTGTCGATCACCTGGACACACTTCTGCTGCACCGACCGGACGCCCTCGTCGAGCCGGAGGACGTCGCAGCAGCGTTCGATCACCTGCACGAGTCTGGCAAGGTCCTGGGCTTCGGCGTCTCCAATCACACACCCGGCCAGATCGAGTTACTGAAAACCGCTGTGAAACAACCAATTCTCTTCGATCAAGTACAGCTGAGCATCGTGCACTCGCCGTTGATCGCGTCGGGGCTGACCGCCAACATGGGCACCGAGGATCAGTCGATCGACCGCGACAACGGTCTGCTGGACTACGCGAGAACGCGCGGCATCACCCTGCAGGCATGGTCACCGTTCCAGAGCGGGACGTCCTCCGGTGTGTTCGTGGGTGACCGCGAGAACTACCCCGAACTCAACGTGGCGCTCGACGAGATCGCCGACGTACACGGCTCCACCCCGTCGGCAGTGGCAACGGCCTGGATCACCCGGCACCCGGCCGACATCCAGGTAGTGCTCGGCACCACGAACCCCGATCGAGTCGTCGAGGCCGCCGGCGGTTCCGATCTACGCCTGACCAGGCAGGAGTGGTACCGCCTGTTCCGGACGGCAGGCCACACACTGCCCTGAACGATGCTCAGCGCCGTCACATCTGCCGTTACCTCTTCGTTACCGACTAGCTATCGATCCGTGATGATCAGTCTTCGATTCGGTGACGTTGCGCTGTCAGGATTACTGCACGGCATGCAACGGAACCTGTAGCCCTCGGGTTCCACCCAGCGCATGTCGGTCGTTAGGCCATCCGAACTGAGAGGTTCGCACCGTGACTGTCACCGACCACTTCGATTCCCGCTTCGCAACCGCCGAGACCGCCTATGCTCGCTTCTCGATCGGTATCGAGTCCTACTCGCCTCGCCTGACGGTGGTTCGTGCCGGCGGCGAACTCGATTTGACATCGCGCTTCAGCTTGGCTGGGGAACTCGACGAGGCGCTGCGCGGTGAATCGGTCGTGCTGCTGGACTTGTCGGCGGTGTCGTTCATGTACTCGGGCGCAGCGAGCGTGATCATCGACGCTGCCGCTCGCGCGGCAGACCGCCTCGAGATCTTCGCTCCGACGCGGCCCGCACGCATGGTCCTCGACGCGCTGGGTTTGGCGACGATCGTCGACGATCCTCGCGCAGCCTGACCTGTCGAGGTTTACCAGTTCGTCGTTTCGGTGACCCTGGGCTGACATGGACTCACAAACGGCTGCGGCCGTGAGTCGTCTCCACTGAACCGAAGCGGCTCGTTCGACTTGCCGCGTGGAGCATTTCACGCACACCGAGGCAAGGATCGACAATGTCCGACCAGTTCAGCAAGTCCGACCCGACCACCGCATTTTCGATGCCCGACCGGGCCGAGCAAGGTCGCCTCGAGCACCCGGGACTGACCCGCGACATGGTCTCCACTCCCGATCACGGCGAGAATTCCTACCGTGGATCGGATCGACTGCACGGCCGCAAAGCACTGATCACCGGCGGCGACTCGGGTATCGGCCGTGCTGTTGCACTTGCATTCGCACGCGAGGGTGCCGACGTGGTCATCGCACACCTCGAATCCGAAGGTCCGGACGCGCAGACCACTGTCGACCTCATCGAAGGAGCGGGGCGCGCCGGTAGAGCCATCGCCTGCGATCTCACCGACGAGTCCCAGTGCGTGCAGCTGGTCGACACCGCCTCCGAGGTCCTCGGCGGGCTCGACATCGTCGTCAACAACGCCACTTTCCAAATGGCTCAGATGGGCGGCATCGCCGATATCACCACCGAGCAGTTCGATCGGGTACTCAAGACCAACCTGTACGCCTTGTTCTGGATCTCCAAACGCGCTGCCGAAATCATGGACGCAGGATCGACGATCATCAACACGACCTCGATTCAGGCATCGAATCCCTCTCCGGAACTGCTGGACTACGCGACGACCAAGGCAGGAATCGTGGCCTTCACCAAAGGCCTCGCCGGCGATCTTGCAGAGCGTGGCATCCGTGTCAATGCTGTTGCACCCGGACCGATCTGGACGCCGCTCATTCCCGCGACGATGCCGGCCGAGAAGTACGAGAAGTTCGGTGAGACCGTACCGCTCGGACGCCCGGGCCAGCCCGCGGAGTTGGCTCCGTCCTATGTGTTCCTGGCATCGAACGAGTCGAGCTACATCACCGGCGAGACCATCGCCGTCACCGGCGGAACGCCGTTCAACTGACCCCGCCGGCGTCCTTGGATTCACGCCACGCCAGAAGAACACCGCTCCCCTCGGGGCGTCGCCACGGCAGGAACAGCGCAACAGCGATCGCGCACGTCATGGCAGCCGCGACGGTGACAAACGACGCGAGCTGGAAGCCCTCCAACGAGGCCGCCTTCATCGCGTAGATCAGGTCGGCCTTCTGCGTCGCAAAGATCGGGTTCGTGGGTGCTTTCACGATCTCCATGACGCTGACGACGGTCTCGCGAGCGAACGCCTTCTGATACGGCTCCATGATCGCGTCGGGAATCGCATCGATCTTCGGACTCACCTGTGCGGTGTAGACCGATGCGACGATCGACCCGAGCACGGCAACTCCGAGAGTTCCGCCGATCTCGCGGGTGGTGTCGTTCACCGCGGATCCTGCACCTGCCTCGTCGAGCGTCACCGAGGACATGATCGACTCGGTGGCAGGGCCCTGCACGATCGCCAAGCCGAGGCCCATCAGAACCATCGAGACGAGAACCGGCCCCAGATAGGGCGTTTCGACCTTCACCTGCCCTGCGATGAACATGCCGATGCTCATCACCACCAAACCGAAGACGATCACGGCCGTGGTTCCGATGCGTTGGGCGATGATCGTCGCCAGCGGCGCACCGATTGCGATGGATATCGCGAAGGGCAGCGAGTGGACACCGAACTGCAGTGGGGTCAACTCCATCACACCCTGGAAATACTGGGTGATCATGAACAGGAAGCCGAACATACTGAAGTACGCCACGGCAATTGCCAAGGCGGGCAGTGAGAATCGCCGGTTCCGAAACAGGTTCAGATCCAGCACCGGAGACGGTGTTCGCAGCTCCCACCAGACGAATGCGACGATGGCAGCCGATCCTGCCAGGTAGGCTCCGATGCTCGTAGCAGACAACCAACCGTTGTGTGGCGCTTCGATGATCGCCCAGACCAACACCGTGATGCCCGCCAACGACAGCGCGATGCCCAGAGGATCGTACTTACCGACGTGCTCTGCTTTCGACTCCGGCACGCAAGCCAGCGCAGCCACCAGAACGAGCAGTGCCACAGGGACATTGATCCAGAACACCGAGTGCCACGAGAAATGCTCGAGCAGGAATCCGCCCGCCGTCGGGCCGATGGCGATGGCGAACCCGGCCATGGCAGTCCAGGCCGCGATGGCCAGCGCTCGCTCCTTGGCGTCGGTGAAGATGTTGATGATCAGGGCAAGGGTCGCCGGAAACACCGCGGCCGCACACACACCCATAGCTGCTCGGGCCGCGATCACCTGTCCGAGATCGGCGGCCACAGCACCGCCCACCGACATCACCGCGATACCTGTCAGTCCGAAAATCATGACCTTCTTGCGGCCGTAGCGATCGCCGAGGTGCCCGAACGCCAACAGCAATCCAGCGAACGTCAAGGTGTAGGCGTCGACCACCCACTGCAATCCGCTCATCTCGGCACGCAGCTGCAGCCCCATCGAGGGCAGGGCGACATTGACGACGGTGTTGTCCAGCACGACGAGCAGCTCGGCCGCGCAGATGACGATCAGCGCGAGGTATCGCCGACGAAATTGCGGCACATCCGCCAGATGACGGGAGGTGGTGGGTGACGACATCGGATTTCCTTCCACTATGACGATCGGCATAGTTATTGAAGGAAAGTTAGCTGTAACTGTCAGTTATAGCAATACCGGCCGCCCATCCTGACCGACGTCAGCGGCCGGCCGACGCCTCCAGTACCGCCTCCAGCAGGGCCGACAACTCCCCCTCGGTCCGATCCAACGCCGCCGTGGAGCGCTGCGCCTTGGCCATGATCAGCGCACCTTCGATAGCGGCGATCGCGAACGTCGCCAACGAGTACGACCGCTCGCGAGTCAATCCGCGCTGCCACAGCGACGCCGCGATCACGTCCTCCCAGGACGAGAAGGACTCACCTGCCGCGGCCACCGCCTGCGGCGCATGCAACCCCTCGAGCGCAGCAGGCGCGACAGGACAGCCCGCCACGAAATCCGTGGCCAGCAGTTCGCCGCGGAATCCGTCCAGAATCGCCCGCACGGTCGCAGACGGACCGGCCGAAGCCAGGCCGGCCGAGATCATGGCGCTCATCGCGGCGCCCGCAGTACGGGTCGCCTCTTCCACCAACTGAGGTTTGCCGCCCGGAAAGTGGTGATAGATCGAGCCGCGCGGTGCGCCCGCGTGATCGATGACGTCCGCCAGCGAGGTCGCGTCGACACCGCGTCGACGAAACAGGTGTGCGGCGCTGCGCAACATGTCGTCCCGAGCACTGCTTCGATTCGCCATCCCAACCCCTCCCGAGGACGCCACAATGATTGACGTGACGACTCGTTACATCTACAGTCCCTCTGTAGCTATGTTGTCCATCATAGCTGGAGCCGCCGTCCAGGAACCGGAGAAACGCCATGTCCCCTGACACCGACGTGATCGACCTGAGCAGCCCGCTCACCCTCGCCTGCGGGCAGATCCTGCCGAATCGCGTGATGAAGGCAGCTCTCAGCGAAGGACTGTCCACCGCCGAGCACGGCCCGGACTCGCGCCTCGAAACCCTGTACCGCCGTTGGGGTGCCGGCGGCTACGGCCTGGTGGTGACCGGCAACGTGATGGTCGACCGGTCCCATCTCGGCGAACCGGGCAATGTCGTCATCGAAGACGACCGCGACCGCGATGCGCTGGCCCGCTGGGCGAAAGCGACGTCCGACGGCGGTGCACCCATCTGGATGCAGCTCAATCACCCCGGTCGACAGGCCAATCCGCTCGTCACCCGCACCAAGCCCGTTGCGCCATCCGCCATCGCACCCAACATCCCGGGGATTCCGGCACCTCGGGCGTTGAGCGAGAACGAGATCCACGACATCATCGGTCGATTCGCCACCGCGGCGGCTGTGGCCGAGACGGCCGGCTTCGACGGCGTCCAGATCCACGGGGCGCACGGCTACCTGGTGTCGCAGTTCCTGTCGCCGCTGTCCAATCGACGCGAAGACGCCTGGGGCGGCGACCTCGACGGACGGATGCGATTCGTGCTCGAAATCGTCCGCGCAATCAGAGCGGCGGTGTCCCCGAGTTTCGCAGTGGGAATCAAACTGAATTCGGCGGACTTCCAACGCGGCGGGTTCAGCGAGGAAGAATCACGCATCACCGTCGAGCATCTCGTTCGGGAATCCATAGATCTCATCGAAATCAGCGGTGGCAGTTACGAATCACCGGCGATGATGGGCACCGCGAGCACCCGCGATCGCGAGGCGTACTTCCTGGAGTACGCGCGGACGGTGCGAGACGCGGCCGCAAGCGTGCCACTGGCGGTCACCGGCGGCTTCCGTACCCGCTCGGTGATGAATGCGGCAGTGCAATCGGGTGAGTGCGACATGGTGGGCCTCGGCCGTCCGACCGCCCTCACCCCTGCCGTCGCGAACTCTCTGGTCGACGGCACTCTCGACCGGGTCGAATCGCCGCGCGTGGCTCTGCGCGTCCCGTCGAAATCCAGTGCGTTCAAGCAGATCAACGGCGCTCTCGATCTGCAGTGGCACACCGACCAGTTACAGCTCATCGGTGCTGGGCGGCAACCGAATTCGAGCCGTCCGGCATGGAAGACTGCGGCTACGATGATGCAGCGCAACGGCTGGGACGCGTTCCGCAATCGCCGGGGCTCCGCTCGGGTCGAGACATCTGCCTCCGCGACGAAGTTTCGCCGCGAGCGCTGGATCGGCAAGCACATCGCGAATCCGGTCGTCAACGGACTCACGTCGATCGGCGTCCGAACCTCCCTGGTCACCGATATCGAGACCGTCGGCCGCAAGTCCGGCCTGCGCAGGCAGGTACCGGTGTCGGCAGTGTTCGACGAGACCGGAGCCTGGCTGATCTCCCAGCACGGAACCCGATCCGGTTGGGGAGCCAACATCACCGACGAACCCAGAATCAGAATTCGTGTGGGCAGCCGATGGCGTACCGGCACAGCAACGTTCGTTCCCGACGACGACGTCGCGCTCCGAGCGCGATCCTTCTCGAACAATCCGGTGCTCGGACGCCTCATCGGCGCGGGCTTCCGAGCGCTCCAGACCGACCCGGTGTCGGTGCGAGTCGAGTACGACGATTGACCGACTCTTCACCATTCACTTAGGTTTGGTTTACTTAAGTTGTGAAGACACTCCCCCGCTTGCACGTCGTCCTCGGCGCGGTCCTTGTTGCATCCCTGCTCTCGTCCTGCGGCGTCGACACCGAACCGGCGACGTCGGACTCGGCGACCCATTCGGTCACCACGCAGTTCGGCACCGTCGAGGTACCGGATCGAATCGAGTCGGTCGTCGTGATCGACGGACGACGCGACCTGGACATCGCCCTGGCGTTCGACCTACCCATCGTCGGGATGCCGGTGGAAACCGAGGCTCCACCTGAAATTCCCGGCCCGCTGACCGAGCCCACCAGGATGCTGCTCGCAGACGGAGTGCCCGAGCTGTATCCGCGAAACACCGTCGACCTCGAGGCCGTCGCACGCGTCGATCCCGACCTGATCATCGGCCGCGACGAGGTGATCGAAGAAATCTACGACCAGTTGAGTGCTATCGCGCCGGTGTTGCCGGTGGGCTCCACCGGAACCGGAGTCAGCTGGCAGCAGGACGTGGCAACGATCGGCGCGGCACTGAATCTGCAGGACCGAGCCCGAGCAGTTGTCGACGAATACACTACTCGCGTCGACGAACTCACGACGCAGTACGCCGATGCCATCGCCGACACCACCGTCCTGCCTATCAGTACATCGGAGGAAGGTGGGATCTCGATAGGACGTGACCGGGTGACGTCGATCGCGCTCGAGGATGTGGGAGCCCGCTTCGGCTCCGCGTGGAGCGCAGCCGCTCCGGAGATCGAGTACGGACCGGAGAACGTCACCGCCGCATCCGACGCAGTGGCAATGATTGCCGCCATCACGTCCGAAGAGGACTTGCAGGCGATGAACGCCAACCCGCTCTGGGCCGGATTACCGGCTGTTCGCGGCGACCGCATCGTCCGGACGGACAAGTTCACCAACGACGGGGGTCCGCTGACCGCGCTGTGGACCCTCGGCTTGGTCGAGAGGCTCTACACCCCGAGTTGATCGACGGCGGGCGTCCGACACCCGTCGGACGGCACCGCTTGCACTTCCTCCATACGACAAGTGACACAGGACACAATTGTGCCGACTATGGGTTCATGACCAATTTCCCCACTCTCGACCCCGAACTCGCCGCTGCCGTCACGATGCTTCCGAGTGTCGATTTCGGCGACCTTCCCGCAGCACGATCGACCTTCACCGCACTTGTCGACGCCATGCTCGCCGACCTATCCATGGACGGAGTTTCCCTGCGCGAGCTCGCCGTCCCTGGACTCGACGGTGCACCGGACGTCGTCGTTCGATTCTTCACACCGGAGCACGTCGACGGACCGTTACCCGTGCTGGTGTGGATCCACGGCGGCGGATTCGCCATTGGGACAGCCGCGTCCAGCGATCCCTACTGCGTGGACGTCGTCCGTGAACTCGGTTTCGCAGTAGCCAACGTCGAGTACCGGCTCGCCCCCGAGACCCGGTTCCCCGGGCCGCTCGACGACTGCTACGCGGCGCTGGCGTACATCCACTCTCATGCGGACGAACTGGGCGTGGACCCGGACAGAATCGCGGTGGGCGGTCAGAGCGCCGGTGGCGGCCTGGCGGCAGGAACGGTGCTGCGGGCTCGAGACGAGGGCGTGGTGCCGGTGGCGTTCCAATTGCTCGAGATTCCCGAACTCGACGACCGACTGCATACCGTGTCGATGACGGAATTCGTCGACACACCGATGTGGCACCGGCCCAACGCGATTCTGTCGTGGCAGTACTACCTGGGCGAGTCGTACAGCGGACCGGACGACCCGAACGTCTCGATCTACGCCGCTCCGGCTCGTGCGACCGATCTGGCCGGACTCCCACCGACGTACGTCTCGACCATGGAGCTCGATCCGCTTCGTGACGAGGGCATCGACTATGCGGTGCGGTTGCTGCAGGCAGGCGTGAGCGTCGAATTGCATTCGTTCCCCGGCACTTTCCACGGATCCGCGCTATTGGCAACAGCAGAGGTGAGCAAGCGCGGACATGCGGAAGCGTTGGACGCCCTGCGTAGGGGCTTGCGCCTTCGCGTACCCGCCTCGTAGCGTCGCTTCATGCAAGGACTGATGTACCGGCTCGCGGAGCTCGATGCCGACTCCGCGGGCCTGGTGCGCGTGATCGACTATTTCGACGCACTGATCAGACACGGCGCCGACACCACCGCGATGCTCCGCGCCAGCGCTGCTCTCGCCGATTGCGTGGTCGGAATCGACGTCGTCGGCACGTCCGGCGGACACCGCCAGCGTGCGCGGTGCGATCCGAAGGGCCGCTGGCTGACTCAGGCCGCGGGCGAGCGGTCGGCAGCCAAAGACGTTGTCGTCGACGACGTGGTGATGGGCTCGGTGTGGATCGAGCGCGCAGGTCCCGCGCTCGCTCTCGACGACATGCTCGTCGATCGAATGGCCCTGACCGCAGCCGTCATTCTGGTACCACGGCACAGTCCGTCCGCTGCCGAACACACCCGTTCGGTGTTGTTCCCTGTCGACGACATCGCACTGCTGAGCTCGCTGACCGCCTTGCACATCGAACCGACCGACCGAGTGAGAGTGGCCGTGGCAGCCGCGGACTCACCGCCGGGACCTGCCTCGCCGACGGCCGGTCGGTCGGTGCCGATCACGGTCGACGACCACGTCCTCTACCTCCTGACGGACGAACCGCCCGCACCGCCGGTCGGCTGCTGCCATCTGGGTGTCTCCCTTGCCCTGCGCGCCGACGATCTCCATCGACACCTCGGGAATGCTCGATTCGCCCTGGCGCAGGCAAGTGAGTACCGACCCGTCGTGATCGCCGATCGGCTCGGTGCACTGAACCTGCTGGACAGGGGAAGTTCGTTGACACTCAGCGACGTTCCCGACCTCGTGCGCGCGAACGAACTGCGCGCCACGCCTCACGGCCGGGAGTTGCTCGGCACGCTTCGCGCGTACCTGGGATCCGGAAGCCTTCGGGCGACAGCAGACCGAACGCACCTGCACCACAGCAGCGTGGCGCACCGACTTGCGAAGGTCTCCGAAGCAGTGGGGTACCCGGTCGATTCGATCGAACACCGTGCCCGCGCGACCGCAATGATGATGGTGCTCGACGGCAGCGACACCGCAGTCGCATAATCAGTCGATGGAACCGACGCCCACGGGCACGCTGCGCAGCACCGACACCGGCTTCGCTCTCGAGCTGACCAGGACCATCGCCGCTCCGCGCGAGGACGTGTGGGCCAGCATCACCGAATCGTCGCGAACGGCAAGGTGGTTCGGGCCGTGGGAGCGCATCTCGGATAACACCGTTCGCGTCACGATGCGGTTCGAGGAGGGCGAGCCTGCATCGGACATGGCGATCGAAGCGTGCGAGCCGCCCGGCCGGCTTGCCGTGCGAACGCTCGACGTGATGCAGTGGCCGCTCGAGGTTCGCCTCGACGACAGGGACGGCTCGACGGTCGTCGTTCTGGTGCACAGTTGCGAGAGCACGGACGGTCTGGGCGACATCGGTCCCGGCTGGGAGTACTACCTGGATATGCTCGTCGCATCCAGGGACGACGCCCCGCTGCCGAGTTTCGACGACTACTACCCGTCGCTGCAGGAGTACTACGCGTCGCTTCGCCCGCAGTGAATCAGTGACTGCGTAGCGCGTCGATGAGCTCTTCCTTGTTCAGCTTCGAGTAGCCCTCGAGACCCAATTCCCTGGCTCGGTCGGTCAATTCGTCGACCGTCCAGTCCTCGTAGGATCCGGATTCTCCGCCCTTCTTGCCGACCTGGTCTCGCCCCTTCTTCGCTGCGGCATTCGAGATGCGGGCGGCTTTCTCCTTCGAGTTTCCGTCCTCGCGCAATTTCTCGTAGAGATCCTGGTCCTTGAGCTGTGGTTGATCGTCGTTGGTCGGCATACCGGCCCTCCGTTCCGTCGATAGTGCTCGTACAGCTACCCGCTTCGCCCCCGGGCAAACACGGACGCTTCCCTCGTTGTGAGCTAGAACAACAGAAAATGGGTACGTTCGGGATATGCCATACCTGGAACGATTCGACGACGTATTCGTGCTGAACCTCGGCAGTCGAGGTGTGGACGATACCGAGAACCGCATCAGCCCGAACTGGGTTGCCGAGATCAACGCGCTTCTGGACGAAATCGAGACCGGAACGGGTCCTGCTGCGCTGGTCACGACGGCGACGGGAAAGTTCTTCTCCACGGGAGTCGATCTGTCCTGGGGTGCCGAGAACCTCGACCAGATCAACCGATTCATCGGGACGGTGCAGGAGATGTTGGTGCGCTTCCTGACATTTCCTATGCAAACCGTCGCGGCAATGCAGGGACACACCTACGGTGGTGCCGCGTTCTTCGTGATGGCGCACGACTACCGGATCATGCGATCCGATCGCGGATTTCTCTGCTTCCCCGGCGTGAACATCGGTGCGACGTACAGCCCGGGAACCGTCGACATGGTGCGTGCCAGGTTGGCTCCACATGCGTTCCACGAGGCTCTGACGACCGGCCGCCGGTACGGCGGTGGCGAGGCCAAGGCGCTCGGCCTGGTCGACGCGGTCTCGACGCAGGAGCGGGTGCGCGAGGACGCCATCGCGCGCGCAGCCGAGTTGGCCGGCACCCGCGGTGACGTCCTGGGCGAGATCAAACGCACCATGTACTCGGCCGAGATCCGTTCTCTTCTGACGCCTGTCGCAGGCGTCGACGAAATGGAATGGGCCTCGAACTGACCGAGCCGCCAGCGCAGCGCTAACTTCCTGCGACCAGAGGAGCGACCTCGGTGCCGAGGAGTTCGATCCCGCGCAACAGGTCACTGTGCGCCAGTCGCGGATTGGTCATCTGCAACGACAGCCGGTCCACACCTCCCAGTTGATCGCTCACTCGCAGGATCTTGTCCGCCACCGTCTTCGGATCTCCCATGAAGAACGCACCGTTGGGACCGGAGGTGGCATCGAACTGCTGCCGGCTGGGCCGAGCGAATCCACGTTCCCGAGAGATCTTGGTGAACATCTCGTTCCAGCCGGGGTAGATGGTGTCGGCTGCGGCCGTCGTGGTCTCGGCGACGAAGCCGAACACATGCAGGCCCACCTTCAGCTGCTCCGGCGGATGGCCCGCCTGCGCTCCAGCGCGACGGTACAGATCGACGAGCGGGGCGAACTGTCGAGGTTCTCCGCCGATGATGGCAATCATCAGAGGGAGCCCGAGAAGCCCTGCGCGAGCGAAGGATTCAGGCGTTCCACCGACGCCGACCCAGATCGGCAACGGATCCTGCAGCGGACGCGGGTAGATACCCTGGCGGGTCAGCGCCGGGCGGTGCCGACCGGACCAGGTGACCTCGACGTTGTCGCGGATCTGCAGCAGGAGGTCGAGCTTCTCGGCGAAGAGCGAGTCGTAATCGGCCAGGTCGAGGCCGAACAGCGGGAAGGATTCGGTGAAGGATCCACGTCCCACGACCAGGTCGATCCGGCCCTTGGAGATCAGATCCAGGGTGGCGAACTCCTGGAACACCCGTACCGGATCGTCTGCGCTGAGCACCTTGACTGCGCTGCCGAGTCGGATGTTCTCGGTGCGCGCGGCTGCCGCGGCAAGAATGATCGACGGAGCCGAATCGTAGTACTCGCTGCGGTGATGCTCGCCGATGCCGAACGAGTAGAGCCCGACCTGATCCGCGAGGGCGATCTCTTCCAGCAGGTGACCCATTCGCTCCTCGGGAGCGATCACCCGGCCGTCGGTCGGATCGGTCACGGAAGAGACGAAGCTGTCTACGCCCAGATGCATGGTGGGACCTTTCGATTCGGGTTGGTCGACTCCATCAGCATCGGTGAAGATTCAATTATTCCGATCTGCGTCGAGCCGGCGACTACTCACCCCATCGTTTCAGCTCGTCCGCCGCGTAGTACATCTGCTGGGAAGCGCCGAAGCGAACGAGCAACTGTTGCTTGTCCTCGTAGAACCAGACCACGGTTCCGTACATACCTGCCATGGGCCCGGTCAGCGGTGTGACTCCGTCGCCTACCTCGAATCCGTCCATCCCTGCACCGTACCGACCGAGGGTGCCGAAATCGGACACTCACCGTTCGGCTTATCGCTGTCCGCGCTTGCGTGCGCGCCGTTCCTCCAGCTTTCGCTTGCCGTAGCCCCATGTGATGCGGCCGAGACCCTCGAAGAGTCGGCTGGAGAGACTTCTGCGGTTGCTCATGGTGTGGCCTCGTTTCCAGTGGTGATCATGTTCTGTCGGTCCGCTATCGGAAGCAGCAGGCTTTCCGGTACGCCCTGCACCTGGTAGCTGTTGAAAGTGAGTCGAATCGAAGGCGAGCAAGCGCACATCGGTCACGGGTGATCTACGTCACTTACTACCTGTTGCGCGTCGCATCACGCCCGCGCGACAAGTCGATCGATCCATCCGATCACCTCGGGGTAAACAGCGACATTCGTGGCCGTGTGGTCGAACTCCGGAACGAGCTCGGTTCCGAAATCGAACTCGCGGACGGTGATGTCCACGGCACCCGCGGCGCGCCAACGCTGCGCGAGCAGTCGGCTCTGCTCGATCTCGACGGACGCGTCGTGGACGCCGTGCACGATCATCACGGGCGCGACGGGCGCGGTGAACCCGACGGTGTTCGCCACGGTCAGTGACCCCAGCACGGGCCCGGTCATCAGTTCTCCCAGGGACGAGCCGTCAGCAGTCAGATCCTCGGATCGCAGCGGTCCGTACGCGAGCGCGTCGGTGGTACAGAAGTTTTGTGCCGCGTCGAGAGCCGCGCGTCCGCGATCGTTGAAGAGGGCGCGGATCCGGTCGGCGAGATCGGGGTGTGCGCCGATCAGACCGTCGATCGTGTACAGCATCGTCGCGGCCCATGCGGAGCCGTCCTGGCCTTCGACGCGGACCACCGGATCGGTCGGAGCGGCACCGACGAAGGCCCCGACCACGGACAACTCGGGCGCGTAGGTGGATGCGAGCTCTGCGGCGGCGGCCGATGCGACGCCGCCCGCCGAGTATCCGTAGAGCACGACGGGCGCGCCGGTCTCATGTGCTGCGGCCCGTGCCGCGTCCAGCAGTGCACGGGCGCCGGCGACCCGGCCCAGGAACTCGTACTCACCCGGGGTTCCGAGCCCTTGGTAGTCCGTCGTGACCACCTGGTACCCCTGCGCCAGCAGTGGGAGCAGTGCCGGCATCGTGGTTGTCAGTCCCTGCTCGGTCGACCCCGAGCAACGATCGGCAACCCCGTAACTTCCTGGCGCATAGGCGATCACGGGCCGGGGTCCGGCACCGTCCCACGCCCGAGTCGGTGTCACCAGAAGCCCCGACACCGCCACCGCACGATCGCGGGGATCGGCCGATCGATACAGAATGCGTTCGGTGCGTGCTCCCAGGAGGTCGAGCTGCGGCACTGGTTCTCGGCGCACGATGGACCCGGGTGCATACGCCTCCAGGCCGACGACGGGCGCTCCGTAGAAATCGGCAGCGACGGGAGCCGCCGAGACGGGTGCGACCGACTGGACACAGAACCCGGCAAGAACGAACAGGGCGAGGGTGACGACACGGAGCTTCATGGCGCGAGCAAGTATGCCGCCCGAAGTGCGGATCCGCATTCCGCGATCCGTGAAGGCCTGGCGTGGATCTGGTTCGAGACCCACCGATGGATCGAACTCGGGACAGCGCAGCTCGACAAGACCCGGTGGCGTCACCCTCGGCGTCACCGGACTGGGTCACGACGCCGGATTCGTCGACGACCGAACCTGCTGTCGGTCACCTCGTGCTCGGGGCACGCGAGCACCGTCGCCGATATTCCGACGGCGTACATCCGAACTCGGATCGGAACACTTTCGCCATGTGCGCGGAATCCGAGTAACCCCAGTACACAGCCAACGACGCTATCGACCGCCGCGGATCTCCCGTCGTGAGGTCGTGGCTGCAGGCTTGCAGACGCCTTCTTCGGACGACCGCGCCGAAGGTCGTGCCCGACTGTTCGAATGCGGCGTGCAACGTGCGAACGGACACGTCGAGGGCACGGGCCGCGTCGGCCGCCGATACCTGACCGACCGGCAAGTGGGCGTCGATATAGGCAGCCGCAGCGACTCGGCGCATTTCACCGTCGGACACACTGCCGTCCGACGCCGATCGCTGGGCTCCGGCAAGCGCGGCGCGAACTGTGCTGACGTGCGCAGTTCCGAGCATGTGACGTTCGGCCACGGAGCCCAGGTCGTCGCGTGATTGCCAGGTCGACACCATGAACGAACGCGCCACGTGCGCGCTGCCGTGTTCGCCGTCGAACGTCGTCGCAGTCGGCGCTCGTGACGGATCTCCGATCAGGTCTGCCACGGACTCGCGGGGAATGCGAAACGACAACACCCTCCACAGCTCCGAGGAGTCGTCGGGTTCGACGAATTCCAAGCTGTACGGACGGGTGGAGTCGACGACGGCGAATTCACCGCGCGAGACGACGCATCGACGACCGTCTTGTTCGGTCAGACAACGGCCGTCGATCTGCAGGTTGACGAACACCACGTCCTCGGGACTCCGCGAGACCTCCAGTTCACCGTGCGTGACCTGCTGGGTGCACGATGCGATCTCCGCCGCCTGCAGTGCGCCGATGCGCGACGAGCGGACCCAGCCGGGAAGACCCGAGCTGATCCGGCTCCGCCCGACGTGATCGCGAGACCGCAACGGAATCAACGGCGTGAAGGCCTGGCACAACACATCCGTCCAGTAACCGACTTGGTCGGCCGGTCCGAGCTCTTCCGTGGACCAGAAATCAGTCATTCGCGCTCCGAGATCCCTTGTCGTGTTCGTCGAATCACACCCAACCCCACACTCGGCAAACGCACTGGCGAACGGTGGATGACTGCAGGGATCTACCGAAAAGACTGCAGCGAGGTCCAAGACACGCCACGAGGGGTTGCAGCACGCTTGCACCGGTGTGACCCGTCACACATCGACTACCACCCATGACCCTTCAGGGAGAACAGATGTCGTTGAGCTTCGAACTCAGTCCCGATCAGCTGGCCGTCCGAACCCAGGCGCGGCAGGTCGCCGACGAAGTCCTGTCTCAGGTGGCCGGTGCCACCGACGCGCTCGCGAAACCCGAGGAACGGTTCTATGCGTTGCTGCCGGTCTACAAGCAGCTGGTGGGGATGGGCTTCTTGAAAGCACTGGTGCCGAACGAGTACGGAGGCGCGTACTTCGACAACCTGACCTTCGCCCTGGCCGCCGAGGAACTGGCGCGGGTCGACATCAACGTGCCCTCGGCGTTGTTGGCCACCGGACTGGGACTCAATCCGATCATCAACTTCGGCACCGAAGAGCAGAAGCGACGCTGGCTGCCGTCGTTCTGCGGCGACGAACCACGCCTCGCCGCGATCGCCTACACGGAAGTCACCGGAGGCGCGAACTACGACTCCCCCGATCCCGACTCCGGCATTCGGACCTTCGCGCAGCGCGACGGGGACCACTGGGTGATCAACGGAGCGAAGCACTACACCACCAACGGGTCGGGATGGGATGGCCTCGGTTCCGACCTGATCAGCGTCGTGTGTCGAACAGATCCGAGTTTGCCGCCCAGCGAATCCCTGGCCGTGATCGTTGTCGAACGCGGCACCCCGGGCGTCTCGGTGACCGGAATGATCGACACCATCGGGCACCGCGCAACGAATTCGCCACGCATCGAGTTCACGGACGTACGCGTGCCCGTCGACAACATGATCGGCAAGCCCGGAGATGGACTCGAGATCGTAGCGACGGCGTTCTCGTGGACTTGTTCCACCATCGGCGCAGCTTGTGTGGGCCGTATGCGTGCAGCATTCGACTACGCGTATCACTTCACCAAGACCGACCATCGGTCCGGCCCCGTTCCGGTCATCGACTACCAGAATGCCGGTTACATGCTGGCCGACATCAAGACACGGATCGAAGCAGTGCGCTATTTCTCGTGGAAAGCCGCAGATCACTTCGATCGCACGGGTGGCAAGGACCGCGAAATGGCCAACGGGGTCAAGATCTTCGCTTCCGAGACGGCAGTTCAGGTGGTCTACGACGCAATGCGTCTGGTGGGTGTGGATGCGTACACCAATCTGACCCCGATCGCCGCGATCATGGAAGACGTCCTGTGCTTCCCGGTCTACGACGGCGGCAACATGGGCGTTCGACGACGCAACTTGCACAAGCTGCTGAAGGACCCGACTTTCGACCCGCTGGCCGCTGCGGAGAACCGACTCAGCACCACGCCGGCATAGCACCGTTCGCGCCTCGATCTCCATATCACCGCGCCCAACCCATTCTTGCGGTTGATGAATCGACTCAAACCCTGAAATTCGAGTGTGAGGAATACAGATGACAGCATCACCTATCGCGGTACCGACAACGGTCACGGACTTCTTGAGCCGACCGGTGAATCACCTGATCGACGGAGCGGACGCACCCTCTCGATCACACGAGCAATTCCTGACATTCAACCCGTCCGATGGTGCCGAACTCGCCCACGTCGCCCTCGGTGGCGTGGCCGAGGTCGATCGAGCCGTGGCTGCGGCCAGAGAGGCCCTCGACGGCCCGTGGGGCCGAATGAGCGGGTCCGAACGAAGCAAGATCATCTGGCGCGTAGGCGAACTCATCGAACAGAAGGCCGAGGACTTCGCGATCCTCGAAGCGCTCGACAGCGGCAAACCCGCAACCTACGCACGCGCGGTCGACATCCCTCTCGCCATCGATTGGTTCCGCTACTTCGCCGGGTGGACAACCAAAATCGAGGGGACCACCATCCCGGTGTCAGCGGTAGCGACTCCCGGGAACTATCTCGCTTACACCGTCCGTGAGCCCATCGGTGTGGTCGCCGCAGTCATCGCGTGGAATTTCCCGCTCATGCTCGCTGCATGGAAACTTGCTCCCGCTCTGGCAGCCGGTAACACGGTGGTGTTGAAACCGGCAGAACAAACACCGCTCACCGCAACACTTCTCGGCGAGATTCTGCGAGAAGCCGGAATTCCGGACGGCGTTGTCAACATCGTCCACGGATACGGCCACGATGTCGGCAACGCACTGGCCGCCCATCCCGGTGTCGACAAGATCTCGTTCACCGGATCCACCGAAGTCGGTAAGAGCATCATCAACGCCGCTCGGGGCAATCTCAAGAAGGTCACTCTCGAGTTGGGCGGAAAGTCGCCCAACGTGATCTGCGCTGATGCAGATCTGGACGCGGCCATCGCGGGCGCGGCGAATGCGATCTTCTTCAATCAGGGTGAGGCATGCGAGGCGGGTTCACGACTGTTCGTCGAGGAGGCTGTCTACGACCGCGTCGTCGAGGGCATCTCCGCCGCTGCAGCTCAGCTCACCGTCGGTGACAGCCTCTCCCCCGACTCTCAGATCGGGCCCCTGGTTTCGCAGCGACAGCTCGACCGCGTACTGGGTTATCTGGGCAGCGGAGAGGCCGAGGGGGCGACAACGGTGACCGGCGGCAAACGGAAAGGAACAGTGGGGTACTTCGTCGAACCCACGGTGCTCACGGACGTCAAGCCATCGATGAAAGTCGTGACCGACGAGATATTCGGCCCCGTTGTAGCCGTCTCGTCCTTCTCCGACCACGGCGAGCTCATGAAGGCCGCCAACGACACGGATTACGGTCTCGCGGCGGCGGTGTGGACCTCGGATTTGTCCAAGGCGCACAATATCGCCGCCGGATTCAAGGCCGGCACGGTGTGGATCAACAGCTACCACGTTCTCGATCCTGCGCTCCCGTTCGGGGGCTACAAACAGTCGGGTTGGGGCCGCGAACACGGTTCGTCGGTCTTCGAGGCATACACCGAGACGAAAACCGTGATCATCAACAGGGGCTGACCACGCAATCGACTTCGACAGCAACACAACCTTTTCGGGGCTCTCGACACCGAGGCGGACGGGCAGATCCGCTCGTCCGTCTCGGCGTTACCAGTCACAAAGGCCCGAGCGCCGTTGCTGGATGGACCGTCACTGATGCGATGGGCCCGCAGGCCGAGGTCTGCTCCACCACGAGCGAGTGCTCACCCGCGGTGAGCGGCGTCCACAGGTAACTTCGTGACCGAGATGGCCGGGATGCCGAAGTACCGATCGAACTGCCACCCGAAGTTCTCGGTCGGCACGATCAAGTCGGAGTCCGAAGCCGATGTGTCGGTTCGGGTTCCGTACCCGCCCGGTCCGAGCACCTGCGACATCGCCTCGGATGCGGCGCGAGCACTGGATCTGCTTCCTCGAACTCACTCGGGCGTGGCGAACGTCGGCCTGCATTCGGCTTTCGAGGTCTACCGCTCCTTCGACCCGTGGGTACAACACAAAGATGCCCTTACCGGTGTTTCCACTGGCAAGGGCATCTGTTGTGCGCCATCAGGGATTCGAACCCCGGACCCGCTGATTAAGAGTCAGCTGCTCTAACCAACTGAGCTAATGGCGCCGATCCGCACCGCGTGTTCTCTGCGGTGCGGGAGAAACATTAACAGCAGATACCGTCAGATGTGAAATCGGCTGGTCGGAGCGCCTGCTGACTCAGTTGAAGATCCGGCGAACCACGAGAACTGCCACCACTGCGCCGACTCCGAGGAGAGTGAACTTCACTGCCGGCTCGTTGAGCTTGGCCACCACGGACTGCTTGGTATTGGCGACGATGTTCTTGGGGCTGGCACGGACGCTCAGCTCGTCCAGGGTGCTGGCGAGCTGATTGCGAGCGGCCTCGATCTCGCGCTCGATCCGGTCGGTGTCCTTGGCCACGTGTCCTCCAACTTGTTGCAAATAGTCTCGGTCGCAGTCGAGCCTAGAGCACGACGACATTTCGATAGTCTCGTGCGGTGACCGAATACAGCAAGCTCGAGCCGGGCGACACCGCTCCGGCGTTCACCCTGCCCGATGCCGACGGCAACGACGTCTCTCTCGCCGACTATGCAGGCAAGAAGGTGATCGTGTACTTCTACCCCGCCGCGAGCACCCCCGGCTGCACCAAGCAGGCCTGCGACTTCCGGGACAGCCTCGCCGAGCTCAACGGAGAAGGCCTGGAAGTCATCGGCATCTCCCCCGACAAGCCAGCCAAGCTCGCCAAGTTCCGCGACAAGGAAGAGCTGACGTTCCCCCTGCTCTCCGACGAGGAGAAGACGACGTTGCAGGCGTGGGGCGCATTCGGGGAGAAGAAGAACTACGGCAAGGTCTACGAGGGCGTCATTCGCTCCACGTTCCTCGTCGACGAGGCAGGCAAGATCGAGGTGGCGCAGTACAACGTCCGGGCCACCGGCCACGTCGCCAAGCTTCGCCGCGATCTAGCTGTCTGAGTCCTCACTGCCGAACCCGGCCAGTCGCTGCAGGAACAACGCCTCGGCGACGGCCATCTTCTCGATTTCCGACGGATCCACGCTCTCGTTGGGAGCGTGGATCCGACACCGAGGTTCCTCGACGCCCATCAGCACGATCTCGGCGTCCGGCAACACCTGAGCCAGCGCGTTGCACAGCGGAATCGACCCACCTTGGCCGGCCGTCCCCATGGGATGCCCGAATGCCTCCGCCAACGCCTCGGACAGCGCCGCATATCCCGGCCCGTCGGTCCCGGCTCGAAACGGCGATCCGATCGCTTCACGCTCGACGGTGACGCGCGCATTCCACGGCGTACGCGCCTCCAGATGAGCCACCAGGGCATCCTGAGCCCGCTGCGGATCCGTTCCAGGCGGTACCCGCAGATTGAGCCGTGCCGACGCACGAGGCGAGATCGCAGCAGCAGACCCCACCACCGGTGGACAGTCGATCCCCAGAATCGTCAGAGCGGGCCGCGCCCACACCGCCTCCGCTACCGAGCCCGAGCCGGCCAGCCCGACGCCGTCGAGTACCCCGGCATCGGCACGGAACTGCTCGGCGTCGTACTGGACCCCGTCCCAGGTCTGCGTTCCGTCCAGACCGTCGACCACGGTGTCTCCCTGCTCGTTCCGCAACGTGGAGAGCACTTGCACCAAGGCTGCGAGCGCATCGGGAGCAGGACCGCCGTACATTCCGGAATGCACCTCTCCTGCAAGCGTTTCCACGTGCACTACTACATTCGCGATACCGCGAAGCGTGGTCGTCACCGTCGGCGATCCCACCTTCGTGTTCCCGGTATCGCCGATGACGACCATGTCTGCGACGAACAATTCGGGTCGCTGCTCCACGAGCGCTTCCAACCCGCCCGTGCCCATCTCTTCCGAACCCTCGCAGATGATGCGCACGCCGACGTCGAGTGACTCCCCCAGTGCCCGTAGCGCCAGCAGATGCATGATCACGTTGCCCTTGCAGTCCGCCGAACCCCGCCCGTACCAACGGCCGTCCCGTTCCGTCAGCTCGAAAGGTTCACTGTTCCACAGTGTTCGGTCACCCGGAGGTTGAACGTCGTAGTGCGAGTACAGCAGAACGGTCGGCGCTCCCGCGCGAGCCGGCCGCGAACCGACGACCGCCAGTGAGCCGTCGACCGTCTCGATCAGTTGGACGTCGGGAATTCCCGCGTCGACGAATGCCCGTTGCACCCACTGCGCCGCACCGGTGCATTCCTCGACCGGAAACTGCCGAGGATCGTGCACCGAGGCGAACCGGACCAACTCTGCCAGCTCCGATTTCGCTCGGGGCATCTGCGATGCGATTGCAGATCGAACGTCGACGGGTCGCGAATCGGCGGGCATGAATCCTCCAAACGAGAAAATGACAGACGGGCCGTAGCCAGTCTGTCATCACTCGTCATACGAACCGTTCACCGTCAGCCGCCGGAGAGCTCCTGATGAATCCACTCACCGGTTTGCTGCCAGTGCCGATCCCACGCTTCCTGTTCGAGCTGTTCGGGCGACTTACCCGGCTCCGGAATGGGAACAGGAACGGTGAACTGCGGAGGGGCCACCGTGGTCGTCGCCGGCTGCGGAGCCGCCACGGCCTGACGTGGCGGATCCTGTGTCACCCAAGGCTCAGTGGTCGGTGCGGGCTCGACAACCGCCCACGGGTCCACTGTCGGGGGACTCGCCTCGGTCGGGGGCGCAATATCCGGTGCCGGTGGAACGACGACCGCAACCGGGTCGGACGTGGTGGGGTCCGCCTGCCGAGTCGCCCCCACCAGATCCGTACCGGCGTCGCGTCGATCGACGCTCTGTTCGGCAGTCGTCTCGGATTCATCCGGCAACGTCGCAGCGACCGCGACACCTGCTGAGAGCACCCCGGCCAGCAGCACTGCGGCGAACACGAGCTTGCGCCCGGAGCCTGCCGACCGGGCCGGCTCGGCCCCGACGACCGACCGCACGGCAGGCACCGGAAGCGGCGCTACCACCCTGTCGACATCCGCGTCCGCCGCTACCTCTGGATCGGACTCCGCGGCCTCGAAGACGGCGATCCGGGCGTCGATCTCGTCCGCTTCCACGACCTCGGTCTCGACAACCTCGACCTGCTCCGGCTCCTCGGTCGCCACCGGCGGTGCGGCCACTGCTGTCGGCTCCTCCTGATGCGCCAGCAGCGCAGCTCCCCGCGCTGCGACCTGGTCCGCATCACCCACGCGCACGACGAGAACGCCGAGCCCGAGGGACAGGATGTCGACCAGGTCTCGACTACTGGACCGGTCGCCGAACAACGCAACGAACTCGGGCTTCTTGCCGGATTGATCGACCACTTCCCACGCCAGGGGGATGGTGCTGCCGATGCGCTCGGGCGACATCGAGTCCAGCGCAGCAGTCTTCGCTGGCGTGATCGAGGCGTCGGCTGCGTCGGCGAGAGAAATGGAGACGCCAGTGTCGCCCATGTAGTACAGAAGGACGGTCTTCGCGTCGGCGAATTCTTTCGAGGTTGCCAGCCAGCCGAGGAACGACTCGGTCACCGACGACAGCACTGCGGGTTCGTCGCCGAGGGCATCCGCGAACTCCGCGCGCTCCTCCTCGGTTCGATACACCACTCCCACTGCGTCCACGTCTTCGTCGAGCGTCGCCGCCTCGCTGCGCATCGTCTCGATCGCGGCGGGGAGAACCGAGGCGGCGTCGGGATCGAGCGGGGTCGTCCGGTCGGCGAGAACCTCGCCCGAGGTCGGCTCCAACAGCACTGTCTGCATCGAGCCAGATTCGATCGCTATACCAATAATTGCCATGGCAGTCTCCCTGTGCTCAGGGTGGAGGCACCCGACCATGAACGTCGTTCAGCGGTTCCGAACGACGATCACCCTGCACGGAATTTGATTCTGTTACCTAAACCATACCTGTTGACGGTTAAATTGGCCGAGATCGGTCTTGGAGTTTGTCACAGTATGAGGATCCGGCGTTTGTAATCGACCCCAGGATTCTTCGAAATCCTAGGCTGGAACCCGCCTGTTCGAGCCAGATGCGCAGCCTGCGGGCGTGACCTCGCGGACCGTTGTGGATATCGAGCACCCGCGCCGGATAGCCTGACCGGGTGGAATCCTCTGCTCGTGCCCAGTCCTCGCGCCGTCTCGACGCCGCGCTCGAGTCGACGGCACAGACTCAGGAGCTCATGCCGCGACGGCGTCCTACCCAGGAACGCAGCCAGCGCAAGTTCGACGCGCTGCTGCAAGCCTCACGCGAGTTGCTCAGTGACGTCGGTTTCGAGTCGTTCACCTGCGAGGAAGTCGCGTCGCGCGCCGAACTCCCGATCGGCACGCTGTACCAGTTCTTCGCCAACAAGTACGTCATCGTCTGCGAGCTCAACCGCCAGGACCTCGTCGGGGTGCAACAGGAGCTGGCCGAGTTCGACGGCGAGGTGCCGTCCCTGGACTGGGTGCGCTTCCTCAACAACTTCGTCGACCACATGGCCGGCATGTGGATGACGGATCCGTCGCGCCGCGAAGTGTGGCTCGCCATGCAGTCGACACCGTCGACCCGCGCAACCGGGGTGATCCACGAGCGGGAGTTCGCCGAGCAGGTCTCGCGCATGCTCGGACCGCTCACTCCGCGCACGCCTCGGCATCGCCGCAACCTCATGGCTCAGGTGCTGGTGCACATCGTCTACTCGATGCTCAACTTCTCCGTGCAGGACGGCCAGAGCCACGAGGACGCCGTCGCCGAGCTCAAACGCATCATGATGGCGTACCTGCTCGTCGCCGAGAAGGAGAGCAGGCGCTCCGGCGGCTCGGCGAGCGACACCGAGCAAGCCTGAGCAACCCGAGCCCGCACAGACGAAAGGCCCGCCCGATCACCTGGATCGGACGGGCCTGACTCGTTGTCGGAGCGAACTCACTCCTCCAGAATGGCCACGGCAGCGGCGATGTCACCGTCGTGCGTCAGCGACAGATGAATCTTCACCGTCGGCAGGAACTCCTGCGCCATCCCGTGCAACTTGATGGACGGCCGGCCCCACGCATCGTTGACGACCTCGATCAGCGGATACGGGTTGTCACCGATCTGCGGCGGCCGAGCGAATCGCGATGTCGCCCATGCCTTCAGCACTGCTTCCTTGGCCGCCCACCGTGCTGCGTAGTGGCGGGTCGGATCGGAACTCTTCGTCGCGGCATGACGGCGCTCGCCCGCGGTGAAGCTGTCGCGGATCATCGTCGTGCCGACCTTCTCCATCTGCTCGGCGAAGTCGGACACCGTCACCAGGTCGAAACCCACTCCCAGGATCGCCATCAGATGGCACCCGGCAGACCGGAGGAGTAGACGTCGTCCTCACCGAGGCGAGCGGACTCGTTCAGCAACACGTTCGCCTCCAGTTCACGTGACGTCTTGGCCGGCGTCCCGTCATGTCCGAGCCGTCGATCGTCGGGCCGCTCGTAGAGGGAGTCTCCCCCCACCATCGCGGAGATCAGCCTGCGCTGACCGGCGATCCGGCGCTCGTTCGCCTTCGCGATGTACTCCGCACGCCGGTCCGCCGGAACGGCCTCGACGAATGCCTGCGGGTGCACCAGGGCGATGAGTCCGGACACGTGGCCGAATCCGAGGGACGTGAGCAGACCTGCCTTGAGCGGCACCGAGTCACCGAAGCGCAGCGGCTCCCGTGCCCACACCAGATGCTCGAACGCGGTCATCTTGTCGTCGACGCAGTCGAGGCTGCGGTTCGGCGGGATGACACCGTTCGCCAGCACCTGGCACAGGCCGATCAGCTGCCAGGCAGCTGCGCCACCCTTCGAGTGTCCGGTGAGGCTCTTCTGCGAGACGACGAACAGCGGAGCGCCGTCGGAACGGCCGATGGCCTTGGCGAGGCGGGTGTGCAATTCCGCCTCGTTGGGGTCGTTGGCTGCGGTGGAGGTGTCGTGCTTGGAGATCACGGCCACGTCGTCTGCGCTGACGCCGAGTGCGTTGAGCGAGAGTGCGAGCGCCGAATCCTTCCCGCCGCGACCGGCACTGAGCGCACCGAGTCCCGGAGCCGGGATGGAGGTGTGCACTCCGTCGCCGTACGACTGTGCGTAGGCCACCACTCCGAGGACCGGCAGGCCCATCTCGAGTGCCAGGTCGCCGCGAGCGAGCAGAATCGTTCCGCCGCCGTGGGATTCGACGAATCCACCGCGCCTGCGGTCGTTCGCCCGCGAGAACCGCCGATCGCTGATGCCCTTGGCGGTCATCGCTGCCGAGTCCGCCGTGGCCGACATGTCACCGAAGCCGATGATGCCTTCGTTGCTCAGGTCGTCGAAGCCGCCGGCGACCACGAGCTGCGCCTTGCCCAGCTTGATCTTGTCGACGCCTTCCTCGACGGAGACGGCCGCGGTGGCGCAGGCGGCGACGGGGTGAACCATCGCGCCGTAGCTACCGATGTACGACTGGACCACGTGCGCAGCAACGACATTCGGCAGAGCCTCCTGCAGGATGTCGTTCGCACGAGCATCACCGAGCAGGGTGTCGATGTACAGCGAGCGCATGGACTCCATGCCGCCCATGCCGGTGCCCTGTGTGTTGGCCACCAGCGTGGGGTGCACCCAGCGCATCAATTCCGACGGGTTGAAGCCCGAGGAGATGAACGCGTCGACCGTGGTGACGATGTTCCACAGTGCGACACGGTCGACCGAGCTGGCCATGTCGGGCGAGATGCCCCACTTGGTCGGATCGAATCCGGTCGGAATCTGCCCACCGACGGTGCGAGTGAGCTTCATCTTGCGCGGGACACGAATCTCGGTGCCCGCCTTTCGGGTGACCTGCCAGTCGCTCGAATCCGGGACCGGCGTGATCAGCGTGTGCTCGGGATCCGCTGCTGCGAACGACCGGGCATCGATCTCGGTTCCGACCACGAATGTCAGGTCGTTGTCGAGGAAGATCGAGGTCATCAGCGGAGCGGTGTTGCCGACCATCGCGCCGTCGTCGCCGTAGGTGCGGATGCCGCACTTCTCGACCACGATGTCGTGGTACTTGTCGGCGATGTCCTCCTCGGGCACCAGGTCACCGGACTCGATGTCGTACCAACCCGGCTTGGGATCGTTCTCCCAGGCGATCAGGCCGGTGTTCCACGCGAGTTCGAGAACGCCTGCGGCAGAGAGCTGCTCGTCGACCTCCATCTCGAAGCGTGTACGTGCCGAACCGTACGGTCCGAGCTCGCCGGCACCGACGATGACGACGAGGTCCTTCGGGTCGACATCGAGTGTCGGCCACGCCGGAGCGGTGGTCGTCGTCGACAGCCGCGGCGGTGCGGGCAGTGCTGCGATAACCGAACTGTCCACGACCTCTTCGGTCTTCTCGGCCGCGGCCGCAGCTGCGTCTCGAGCGAGTTCGACGAGGTTGAGCTTGGTGTTGGCCAGCCCGCCCGTGAGATCGGCGACGATCGGCTCCTGCGCAGCCTGTCGGCGAGCGGCAGGCGTGCACAGTTCGAGCAGCTCGGTCGCCATCTCGTCGGTGGACCAGGTGCGCACACCCTCGGCCTCGACGGCCTCGACGATGGGATCGTTGCCACCCATCAGGCCGGTTCCGCGTACCCACCCGATGTGAGCGTGGGCGATGGACACCCGCTCGGCCCAGTTCTTCTCCGAGCCCCACTTGGCGACAACAGCATCGAGTGCAGCCTTCGACTCACCGTAGGCACCGTCGCCACCGAACATTCCGCGGTTCGGCGATCCCGGCAGCACCACGTGCAGGTGGGTGTCGATGTCGGTGTCGTGACCGACCTTGGACAGTCCGCCGATCAACCGTTCGACCGACCAGAGCAGCACGCGCATTTCCATCTCGGCGCGAGCTCCGGCGTCGGACATCTCGCCCATGACCCGCGGTGCGGCGAACGGGAACAGCATAGTCGGCGTCGCTGCGGCCTTGACCAGGGTCTTCGCGCCACCGGCAGTGTCGACGAAGTCGCTGCCGATCCACTCGATGAGCGCATCGACGTCGGTGTACGACGCGATGTTGGCCGGAACCACCCACAGCGATGCTCCGCTGCGTGCGTTGTCGCGGTAGAGGCTGCGGTAGAAGCCGAGTCGCTCGTCGTCGAGCCTGGAGGTGGTGACGAAGACCGTCGCTCCGCCGGCCAGCAGCTTGGCTGTCACCGCAGCTGCGATGGACCCCTTGCTGCCGCCGGTGACCACTGCGACCTCGTCGGACCACTGACCCTTGTCCTCGGATGCGACCGCAATATCCGCGATGCGTCCGAAGGTCTCGGCGAGCACGGTCTTGTTCTCGTGGTCGGCCTTGGCCTTCCACCACTGTGCCTGCGACGCAACGGCATTGCCTGCGCCGGCGAAGGACTCGACCGAAATGTCGCCTGCGGTACCGAGCCACAACCGGGCCAGATCCTCACGCGCGGTTGCCCATCGGTCGTCGATCAGGACGGCGCGCTTGGCGTCGAACGCCGGGGCGACGAGGCGAGGCCAGTCGGATCCCAGCTCGGCCGAAACCAGCTCGACCAGAGCGGCATCGGGATCCTCGGCCAGCACTGCGTTGGGAGCATCGGCGAGTCCGAGCTGCTCGAGTACCAGCCGGGCTGCGGAGGCGAGGACGCCGTCGCGGCCGGTGATGTGCTCGGTGAACTCACCGAGAGCAGCAGCGTCGACGGTTCCGCCGGCCCCGCCGCCTGCCTGCGGCATCGAGACTGCGACGCCGCGGCGTGCGGCCACCGCGGCCACGGCCGCGTCGATGACGTTGTCGACTGCGTTGCCGTCGGCGAGAGCGCCGTCGGCCAGGCCGCCGAGTGCGCCACCACGAACCGAGGCACCGTCACGGGTACCGAGAGCGACCTCGGCGGTGACGTGGTGCGCCCAGCCGTCGCCCAGTTCCCAGGTCTTCTTGACGCGATCGGCGATCGAGGCCGGGCGTCGACCCGAGGGGCCGAAGACCTTGCGGAGGTGGTCGTTGATGGAGTCGCTGAGCACCGGACCGAACGGCTTGTAGGTACGAGCCAGCTTGTTCACCGTGCCCGAGAGCGCACCCATGTCGGCATCGGCTGCGCCGTCGATGGCACCGAGCGAGAGCTCGGAACCGAGGTCGACGAGCAGCTGGTTACGACGCGAGGACACGCCGTCGCACAGTGCCTCGATGGTGTCGGCGGGCCCGATTTGATCGAGCTGCAGCTTGGTCCACAGACCGATGAGGATCTTGGTCGCATCGGCCGCGACGAACGCGATGTCGTCCGGACGAGGTCCGCCGGACGGTGCTGCGGCCGGAGCGGGCGCGGGTGCCGCGGCAGGGGCCGAAGCTGCTGCCGGAGCAGCGGCCTCCACCGGTGCCGACTCTTCCTCGTCGGCCGGAGCCGGGTCGGTGTCGGTGCCGTAGATGATCGCAGCCTCGCGCTCGAGGTTCAGTACCTCGACCGGGTGGCCGAAGCGGCCCGGCAGCTTGAGGGTCTGCGACGCGAGGTTCGCCACGGTCGGAGTTGCACCGAGGCCGATCTCGACGAAGCGCTCGACGCCCATGCCACCGTCGGACTCGTCTGCGAACAGCAGGTCCTGGGTCTCGATCCAGCGCACCGGGCTGGCGAACTGCCAAGCAAGCAGCTCGGTCAGAATCACGCGGCACAGGTCGCTCGGCCGAGCAGCCCACGAATCGAACTCCGCGAGAACGGCGTTCAGCGGCTCGGACGGAACCAGATCGGCGATCTCCTGAACGAACTCGCGCTCGAGCGAGAACGGCTTGGGCACCAGGTTCGGGATGTAGCGACCCACCAGGATCGCCGGATCGATCTGCTCGGGGAGCAGAGTCTGGAGGCGATTGCGGAAGTCGTCGACTCCGCCACGTAGCACCGTGGAGTGGAACGGCACGTCGATGCCGGGAACCATGATGTAGGCGGCCTTGCCACCGAACTCGGCACGGCGGATCGCGATCTTCTTCTCCAGCTCGCCGAGGCCGGCAACCGTGCCTGCGATGGCGTACTGCGAGCCGCGCAGGTTGAGGTTGACGATCTCGAGGAATTCACCGGATTCTGCCGCGACACCGGCGACGAAGCCCTGTACGTCCTCGTCGGCCAGGCCGATCTGCGACGGGCGGATCGCTGCCATGCGGTAGTCACTGCGGCCGCTGGCATCACGCGGAACGAGCGCGTGCATGGCCGATCCACGCTGGAAGACGACCTCGAGGACGGCTTCGAGCGGGAGCACGCCGGCTACGGCTGCGAGGGCGTTGTACTCACCGACGGAGTGGCCGGCGAGGATCGAGTTCTCCACGAACGCACCGGATTCACGCAGTTCGGCCACCTGTGCGACGCCGAGAACGGCCATCGCGACCTGGGTGAACTGGGTCAGGTGCAGCACACCGTCAGGATGCTTGTGCGTGACGCCCCGCGCCCTGAGCGACGTCGGGTTGTCGCGTACCACAGCGAGAATGGAGAAGCCGAGCGCGCTGCGGGTGTGCTTGTCGGCACGCTCCCACACCTCACGTGCGGCCTTCGAGCGAGACCGTGCGTCCAGGCCCATGCCCGCACGCTGGATGCCCTGGCCCGGGAAGGCGTAGACGGTCTTCGGCGGCGCGGTGCGAGCGGTGGCGACCATGACCAGTTCTCCTGCGACACGGCAGGAGACCTCGATCAGTTCGGCACCCTGATCGAATCCGGTGCGGTCGACGCGAACGTCGATCTCGGCTCCGGGTCGAACCATGCCGAGGAAGCGTGCGGTCCATGCGGTGAGGCGACGCGGCGGAGTCTTGGTGTCCGCGTGGTCGACTGCGGTGACCGTCTGCTGGGCAGCGGCCGAGAGCCACATGCCGTGCACGATCGGGCTGCCGAGACCGGCGAGCAGAGCCGCGGCGTCGGAGGTGTGAATCGGGTTGTGGTCGCCCGAGACCTGAGCGAACGCGGCCATGTTGCGAGGGGCGACGATGGTGGCCTGACGACGGCGACGACGCGGGGTGTCCTGTGCGTCGGCGCTCACCGAGCCACCGGCGCGAGCCGGGTCGACGAGCTCGCCCTTGCCGGTGCGTCCGCGAATGGCGAAGCGCTCCACCAGAGTTGCGACGGCGGGAGCGTCGAGCCCCTCACCGAGCATGGCACCGATCTCGACGGTGACCTCGACGACGCGGCCGAGATCGGTGTCGAGCACCTCTCCGGCCGCGGCCTTGACCACGAGAATGGAGGTGTCGGTGGGCAATTCGCCGACCAGGGCGACGCTGTGATCGAGGTGCACCAGGTCGAGCATGCCTTCGATGACGTCGATGCCTTCGGCGTTGCGAGTGGCACCCAGGACGGCGAAGACGGCGGGCCAGCAGGCACCGACGAGGACGTCGGGAACGGCCTTGCCACTGACGGTCAGCGAGTCCGGCAGTCCGGATCCGGTGACGCCTGCGTGGTCGGCGATCAGATCGGGGATCCACGCGATGTTCAGCCGGGCAACGCCGCTCTTGACAGCCGGAAGTTCCTGGCCTGCAGCAACTCCGAGCAGAGCCGACATGGCCTGCTGGGCGTCCTGTGCGGTGACGACGGGCGCGCCGCCGTCGATCGTCGAGGCCGGAACCGTCAGGCGGATGCGAACTTCCTTGCCCGGAGCGAGCGGAACCAGCAGCTCCACGTGCTCGGAATCGAGCACGGTGAGCGACGAGCCGGTCTGCGGGTGCGCCGCGACGGTCTCGGATTCCACGGTCCAGTCGGCCGGATCACCCAAGCGTGCAACGGGATTCTGCGTCATGCGAGAGGCCCAGGTGACGTCGGGAGCAGCCAGCACGATACCCAGCAGTCCGGGTGCGATGTCGGCGTGGCGACGGCTGGCGACGGCCGTGGGCTCGATGCCCTCGGCGAGCAGCTGATCTGCGGTGGCCTTCTCGAAGCGATCGAGCAGCTCGCCCACGGGCTCGTCGACGCGAGTGATGCCCGCGACGGCGACGGTACCGGGGATGATGCAGACCTGATCGGCCGAGTAGCGGGCGTCGTGTGCCTGCCACAGCGAGTCACTGCGCCACCAACGACGCACATCGCCGTCGACGACGGGGACGAAGTTGACCGGCTTGCCGGGCATGCGGCACAGCGAGGTGAAGAAGGTGATGTCGGCCGGGTGCAGAACCACGTCGGCGGCGTCGGGGAACTGTGCGAGCAGTGACTTCAGTGCGGCGCGTGGGCGTTCGAGAACCTCGGCGTCGGCGAACAGGGTGGGGATGGGTCCGCGATCGACCGGATGCAGGCGAGCCTCGGCACGCTGCAGCATCTCCAGGAAGCGTGTCCGCCAGGTGATGTCGAGCCATACGGATTCGCGTGCCTCGGTCACGGCATCGGTGAACTCGCCGCCGCAGTCGAATTCGCTGCGCGAGTCGGTTCCGACGGCCAGGTCGAGGTAGCGAACGAGCCACTGCTGGTACGTCATGTCGGCGACGTCACCGAAGAAGGGCTTCGCGGTGCCGTCGAGTGCGGCGATGATCTCGTCACGACGCTCGGCCACGGCGTCGGCGTTGCCGGCGACCTCGTCGAGCAGTCGGCCGCACCGAGATGCCGCATTGTCGATCTCGTGGATGTCGGCACCGAGCTGGCTTCGGCCCGAGGCCATTCCGCCGGTGGCGGTACCGGCACCGACCCAGTCGGGGGTTCCGGGGGTGTCGACCAGAAGCTGCTTGACCTCGGGAGCCGTCGTGGCCTCCAGGGTCGCCATCGCTGCGGTGCCGACGAGGATTCCGTCGAGCGGCATCTTCGGGTAGCCGTGCACGGCCGACCAGGTACCGGTGAGGTATTCCGCTGCCCGCTCGGGGGTGCCGATGCCGCCGCCGACGCAGACGACGAGGTTGGGCCGTGAGCGCAGCTCGGCGTAAGTGGTCAGCAGCAGGTCGTCGAGGTCCTCCCACGAGTGGTGTCCGCCTGCGCGGCCACCCTCGATGTGAACGTTGACCTGGTAGGACGGAACCTCGTTGGCGATGCGGATGACGGCGCGAATCTGCGCGACGGTGCCGGGCTTGAACGAGACGTAGCTGATTCCGGCCTCGGACAGCTCTTCGATGAGAGCCACGGCCTCGTCGAGCTCAGGGATGCCTGCGGTGACGACGACGCCGTCGATGGCCGCACCCGCTGCGCGAGCGCGCTGCACGATGCGGCGTCCGCCGAGCTGCAGCTTCCACAGGTACGGGTCGAGGAAGAGAGAGTTGAACTGGATGGCGCGGCCGGGCTCGAGGAGGGTGGAGAGCTCGGCGACACGATCGGTGAAGATGTCCTCGGTGACCTGGCCGCCACCGGCCAGCTCGGCCCAGTGGCCTGCATTGGCGGCTGCGGCAACGATCTTCGCGTCGACCGTCGTCGGCGTCATGCCTGCGAGCAGGATCGGCGAACGTCCGGTCATCTTGGTGAACGAGGTCTCGACCACGACTCGGCCGTCGGGCAGCGTGACCGGCGTGGGGGCGTAGGCAGACCATGCGGGCTGGACCTCGGGAGCAGCTCCCGGGGTGAGCAGGTTGCGGTGGCCTCCGCGTGAGGACGCGGCGATGATGCCGACGCCCTGTCCGCGCAGCGCCGGAGTGGTCATGCGGGTGAGCAGGTCGCCCGGACCGAGGTCGAGAATCCAGTCGGCACCGGCGTCGACGACACCGTCGATGGCGTCGACCCAATCGACGGAGTCCACGAGGATCTTCTGCGCGAGGTCGCGTGCGAGCTCGACATCGAGTCCACAACGCTGTGCCCAGGCGCTGACGAGTTCGACAGCGTCTGCCAGGGCGGGATGATGGAAACCGATCTCGACGGGAAGCTGCTCGAAGACCGGGGCGAACACGGCACCGCCACGCTTCTTGGCGTCGCGGTCGCGCTCTTCCTCGGCAGCGATCTGCTCGCACTTCTCCTGCACGCGGGCCAGCTGGGCGGGAGGTCCCGAGAGCACGACGCGACGGCGGCCGTTGCGGATGGCGAGGGCTGCGGATCGCTCCGGCGCTCCGGCGATCGCGAGTTCGGCGATGATCGACTGCAATCGTGCGGGTTCGACGTTGGCAACCGAGACCATCGGCGCGCGGTCTCCGGCACCGATGATGCCGCGGCGGCGGCCGACGAGACCTGCAGCGGCACCCACGAGCTGGGCGATCGCGAGGAAGCTCGCGTCCTTCGCGCCGTCCGCTGCGACGGATTCGGCGGCGATGAGACCCTGCGAGTGTCCGACGACCTTGACCGGCGGGGTCTGGGCGGGATCGAGTCCCTGCAACTTCAGTGCGCGCAGTGCCGCGACCTGGGTGAGGAACACTCCGGGCAGCGAGACGGCAGCGGAGGTCAGTGCAGCCTCGGAGGGTCCGTACGAGCCGGCGGTGTCGTCGTCGGCGAGGTCCTGTTCGAGCATCCAGCCGATCGGGTCGAAGCCGACCGAGCGTACGACCAGCAGCTCGTCGGCAACGGGTGCGAGAGTGACTGCAGCCTCGTTGACGAGATCGGTCAGTTCGGGTTCGAGCGCGGAGTCGCGAGCCAGTTCTTCGAGGGAGCTGAGCCACGGTGCACCCTGGCCACCGAAGGCCAGTGCGTACGGCTCGCCCGCGGCGAAACGATCTGCCAGAGTCCGAGAGCCGCCATTGCTTCTAGGGGATTTGTCTGCGTTGCCGGTGCTTCGCGAACCTCGTCCGTGTGATGGTGTGCTCTCGTTGATCGTCAAGGCTGAAGATTCCTCTCGTGGACGCCTCGGGGGTCGGGGCGTTCGCTGTGATGACTGCCCTGGCGCGTCGTGGGCAACAGGGGCGAAGCGGTGAGCCGGTCCTCGTCGACAGGTCTTCTCCGCGCTGCTCAAGGTTGACACAAAATCATGAGGAAATCCTCAGGTTTGCTCGGACGTCCGAGTGCTACCAGCGAGTACGTCGCTCGAACCGGCTTTACTTTTTGTTTACCCGACTCGTCGGTAACCCACATCCACGCTGGCGAGAGCATCGGGCGCGACGTCAGAACATGAGGAAAGCCTCGCATTTTTCGTTATCTTTTCGTGATGTGATCTCGAGCACAGACGAGCGCCACGCGACCTTGTCGGTGCGGTCCTCTACCTTGTGCGAACGAGCCGCTCATCGCCGAGAGCGGTCCACGAACTCCGGGGGGAATTCATGTATTCATCGGTAACGGACATCTGCACCGTGGACGAACTCGACGCGATGATTCTGCACATCGAATCGCATGTGCCGCAATCGCGTTCGCCGCACTGGACACCGGGATGGCGCGGCGAGAGCGAGGCGGCGTTGCTGGATGCAATCTTCTCCGCACGGGCTGCGTACGGGGGCCCGACCAGCGGGGTCCGCGCGGTGGTCCAACGATGGAGATCGCATCGCGGCGATAACCGACTCGACGACTTGACAACCCTCGCCGAACTGACCACTACTCCGGATCTACCCGTGGAGATTCTGTCCAACCGTCAACTGGTTCCGGGAAACAGTCGAACCAAGGCAGCTGCTGCAGCCGTGGCGGCACAGACGTTGATCTCGGTGGGGTTGAGCTGTTCGACCGACTTCGAGCAGCACACGAAAGAACAATTCGAGGCGTTCCGCGCGATCCCCGGTCTCGGCGAGACCACCTGGGAGTGCATGCTCGTCAATCTCGGCGTGCGTACCGACAAGGCGACCGCCCATTCGAACTCGTTCGTCGCCGACGCTCTCGAACCCCTCCACCGGAACCTCGCCGCCGGAATCGCCGAGGACCGCTCCCCCGTGATCCTCACAGCGGCAGCGAACGCACTCGGCACCGATCTCGCCTCGCTCGAGCATGCCGTCTGGCGATACCAGCACAAATCACGCAAGCCGAAGCAGCGTCACTCCGAAGCGGAACTGCGATCGGCAGCCTGACCGCGAGACACCAGTGCCTCCACGCCGTCGAGAATGCACTCCAACCCGAACCGGTAGGCGTGCACGGGGTCGCTGGCGGCGTCGTACGACGTCGCCGCGGCCGTCCCGATCCGAGACGACACCGGAAATCGTTCGCGCTCCATGACCCGTTCGAGGATCGGCGCGGTAGCCGCCCACCACTGGGCGTCGGACATGCCCGACTGTTCCTTGACACGCGCCACGCCGGCGAGGGCTCGCGCGGTTCCGGAGACGTGAGTGAGTACCAGCGTGAGAACGGAGTCGATCTCGACGTCGCTCAGGCCGATGCCGACCAGGGGACGCAACTCGGCCTCGTATTTGTCGTTGGTGTGCGGACCGAGCACGGGGCGTGCACCCTCCGCTCCGAGGAGCCACGAATGCCGTTGGTACAGAGTCCAATTGCGCTCGGCGACGAAGTGCATCGCGGGACGCCATCCGCCGGCTACGGAGGACGGCTCGTCGACGCGAGAGTAGAGACCTGCAAGCGCTCGATCGATCATCAGATCGGCCAGGTCCTCCCGACCCGGCACATGCGTGTAGAGCGACATCGCGCCGACCCCGAGATGCTCGGCCACGTTCCGCATCGATACCGACTCGAGGCCGTTCGCATCGGCCAGTTCGATGGCGGCGTCGACGATCGCATCCACGCTCAGTCCGGTGCGACTCGGCTTGGCGTCGACTCGCCACAGCAGCCCGAGGGTCCGGGCCGGGTCGAAGGGGACGTCCTTTTTCGATGCCACTCGCCGAGTGTAGCGGGGGCCGTACGGTGTACACCTGCAACGTTCGCCCGCACCGATGACGGTGACCACCCAGGTTGTAGACTTCATCGGCACGCGCGAGTGGCGGAATTGGCAGACGCGCTGGATTTAGGTTCCAGTGTCTTCGGACGTGGGGGTTCAAGTCCCCCCTCGCGCACGACGGTCGTTCGACCCGGATTTTCTCGAGACTTCTGCAGGTTCCGACGTGTGAAGGCGGCTCGAATGTCCAGCAACCCCGACGACGACGCGATCTTCGCCGAGATTTCCGACGAACGACGTTCTCTCGCAACGACTCTCGAGACTCTCACTCCCGAACAATGGGACACACCCTCGCTGTGCGAGGCCTGGACGGTCCGCGACGTCGCCGCCCATCTGGTGGTGCCGCTGATCGTCCCGCTCTGGCAGTTCGGACTGGTCATGGTGCGTACGCGCGGCAACTTCGACCGCGCCAATCAACTGATGACCACGCGCGTTCGTCGCGAGCACGAGGACGACTTGCCCGCCTTGCTCACCGCTCACGCAGACAAGAAATTCACCCCGCCCGGCCACGGTCCGCTCGCCCCCTTGTCCGACGTCATCGTGCACGGACTCGACGTGTGCAGGCCGCTGGGCATCGAACACCACGTCCCCGAGCAACGCATGATCACCATGCTCGACTCCCTGGTACCCGCAACCGGCGCGGCACCGTTCAAAGGCCCCGAACTTCGGCTGCAATGGCGCGCGACCGATCTCGACTGGAGCCGTGGCGAGGGCCCGGTCATCGAAGGAACGGCCGGCACCCTGGCACTGGTTCTGACCGGACGGAGCAGCGCTCTCACCGACGTGACCGGGCCAGGGGCCGAGCAACTCGCCCAGGCACGGGCCAACCGTCGTCGGGCATGAGTCGCACCCGAGCCGTCCATGGTGAGAATCACCGCCGGGCCGCAGCACGCGACTACCTCCAGTAGTAGTACCTCCGGTACCGTCGAAGGGTGACTTCTTCCCGCCCGAACCGTCGGCCAGCACTGATTGCGCTGGTCATCGTGTCCGCGGCGGTGTGCCTGGGACTCGGCTGGTGGCAGTGGGAACGCTTCGAGGCAGTAGGCGGCAACGGTCAGAACCTCGGATACGCGTTCCAATGGCCCCTGTTCGCAGTGTTCGTGGTCTACGCCTACCGCAAGTTCGTCCGCCTCGAGGACGAGGACTCCGACGAGGCGGCTGCAGTGCGGCCCGACGGACCCACCGAGGTGCCCCTCGACCTGCTCCCCCAGCGGCAGGCCCCGGCGGCCGACGCCAGGGACCTCGACGATCCCGAAGCCAGGCAACTGCTCGAATACAACAGCTACCTCGCGGAGCTGAACGAATCCCGCGGGACCGACAGGAGCACCACGTGAGTTCGGCACCGGACAAGACGCAGGCGTCTGCGAACAAGACCCAGAAGATCGCTTCCGCGTTGCTGCGCTATCGCGTTCTGGCCTACGCCACGGGAATCTGGCTGCTCGTTCTCGTGACCGAGATGGTCGCCAAGTACGTTTTCAAGGTCGAGAACGTGCCCAATTGGATTGCCGTCGTGCACGGTTGGGTCTACCTCGTGTACCTCGTGCTCACGGTGGATCTCGCCATCAAGGTGCGGTGGCCCGCCGCCCGCACGATCGGCACACTGCTCGCCGGGACCATCCCGTTCCTGTCCTTCTACGTCGAGCACAAGCGCACCAAGCAGGTCAAAGCCGACTTCGGCGTCTGACGTCAGCAGTCGACCGGCTGCGCGTTCTCCGGATCCAATGCGTTCTGCACCAGCCGCTGAGCCAGCGGATCGTACGAGATTCCCGTGTGCTCGACGACGTTGGCCGGGCACAGGTCCTGCAACACCACGTTGGTGTTTCCCGCGCCGCTGAGCAGCGAGGCCGTGTACGGAACCACGATCTGGTCGTACCGGGTGACGATGGTGGTGTAGTCGATACCCGAGACGGTGTCGCTGCCCTCGTTCAGACGCTCGAGCACGTCGTCCTGCGTGGGCGGGCCCGCCGTCGGGTGGTTCGGTGGAGACAACGCCACGATCCGTGCCACCGTGTGGTCTCCGCCGAGGAAGCGGGCGTAGTAGCGCGGCACGGTGCCGCCCTTCGAGTGCCCCACGATCGACACCTTCTGCGCGCCCGTCGCCTCCAGTACGGAATCGACGAACATCGACAATTCCGCGGCACTCTCGGGAATGGGTTCGAGCGCACCGAACGCCCGAACCGGCCCGGTGTTGCCGTAGTCGATGGCGAACACGCAGTACCCGGCCTCGGCCAGCGTCGGCGACAGCGATGCCCAGTTGTCGTAGGAATTCTCCAGGAATCCGTGCACCAGCACCACCGGCTCGGGATGCTGCGCGCTCGGAACACACGAGAAATTGTTCGCGCCCGGAGGCGTCACGCCAGGATGCGCGATCGAATAGGCGAGAGCCTCGGCGAAGGAGCCGGCCGCGGGTGCCGCGTCGGCCGGGGTGCCCGCCAGGCACAGTGCGGCTGCGGCGGCGAACACAACCGATGTCCGCATCGAAACGGTTCGCATAGCCACGAGCTACCGCCCCGCCAGCTCGCCGAGGCTCGGAACGAGCATGCGAAGCGCGCGACCACGATGCGAGGCGGCGTCCTTCTCCTCCGGGCTCAGCTGCGCGGCGCTGCGGCCGTCGCCCTCGGGCACGAAGATGGGGTCGTAGCCGAAGCCGTTCTCCCCCATTGGCTCTCGGCCCACTACCCCGCGCCATTCGCCCCGGACCACCGTCTCGGTGCCGCCCGGAATCACCAGGGCACACGCCGAGACGAATGCGGCTCCGCGACGCTCGTCCGGGGTGTCACTCAACTGCGCCAGAACCAGTGCGGTGTTGGCCTCGTCCTGCCCGTGCGTACCGGACCAGCGCGCCGAGAGCACCCCGGGCATCGCGTTCAGGGCATCGATCTCGATCCCGGAATCGTCTGCCACACAAGGCATTCCGGTGGCCGCCGCGCCGTCACGCGCCTTGGCGAGCGCATTCTCCTCGAAGGTCGCTCCGGTCTCGGGAGCCTCCGGGAACGGCGGCACCTCGTCCAGGCCCACCAGTTCGATTCCGGCCACTCCGGCGGCGTCGAGCACCCGCCGGAGTTCGCGCAATTTCTTCGCGTTCCGGCTCGCTACCAGAAGCTTCGAGTCAGGCACCGAACTTCTTCTTCGAATCCGCGGCTGCAGGCTCGGGCAGTTCGCCCGGATACGGCAACGCCAAGGCTTCCTTCTGCACCTCGAACAATTTCTCGATACCGACGAATGCGGAGTCGAGCAACTTGTCGAGTGTGGTGCGCGGGAACGTCGCGCCCTCCCCGGTTCCCTGGATTTCCACCAGCGTGCCGGTGTCGGTGGCGACGACGTTCATGTCGACCTCGGCGCGCGAATCTTCTTCGTAGGGCAGATCGAGGCGCACTCGGCCGTCGACGACGCCGACGCTGACCGCGGCGATCATGCACGAGATCGGCTGCGGATCGGCCAGTCGTCCCGCGGCGCGCAGATAGGTGACTGCATCGTTGAGAGCGACGAACGCACCGGTCACGGCCGCGGTGCGGGTACCACCGTCGGCTTGGAGGACATCGCAGTCGAGAGCGATGGTGTTCTCGCCGATCGCAGCGAGATCGATGCAAGCTCGCAGTGAGCGTCCGACCAATCGAGAGATTTCCTGGGTGCGGCCGCCGACCTTGCCCTTGACGGACTCGCGGCCGTTACGGGTGTGGGTTGCAGCGGGGAGCATCGCGTATTCGGCGGTGAGCCAGCCGAGACCGGATCCCTTTCGCCAGCGCGGCACACCCTCCTCGACACTGGCCGTGCACATCACCCTGGTGTTGCCGAACTCGACCAGCACCGACCCTGCCGGGTGGCTGGTGAATCCGCGGGTGATCTTGATGGTGCGGAGCTCGTCGTCCGCCCTGCCGTCTTCTCGTCTGGACACGACTCGAAGCCTAGCGCGTCGTCAGACGGTGAAGACGTCCCCTGGTAGTACCGCGTGCACCGGTCCGCTGAACTCTGCCTTCGCCTCGGCGATGACATCCTCCCGTGAGGTCCACGGTGGAATATGTGTGAGCAGCAGCTCCCCCACCCCTGCATCTCGCGCGATTCGGCCGGCCTCGGTTCCGGACAGGTGCACTCCCTCCGGCCGCTCGGGACTGTCGGTCCAGGACGCCTCGCACAGGAACACGTCGGCTCCGTCCGCCAGTTCTCGCACCGCCTGACACATTCCCGTGTCTCCGCTGTACGCGAACGTGCGGCCTTGCGCGGTGGTGACGCGCATGCCGTAGGACTCCGGCGGATGGAACACCTGCCGAGCCAGAATCGACAACTTTCCGAACTCCACGGTGCGGCCGTCCACCCAGCGACGCAGGTCGATGGTGTCCGACATGTCGTCGATCTGCCCACCGCACTCGGCCGAGGCGACGCCGAGCCGGAACGCCGTGTCCTTCGGTCCGTAGACGATCGCTCGTCCCTCCGGCGGAGTGGGATGGTAGCGCCGCCACACCAGCAGCCCCGGAACGTCGAGGCAGTGATCGGCATGCAGATGTGAGAGCAGAACACTCACATCTCCCGGATCGGCGTAGCGCTGCAATGCCCCGAGGATGCCGGGACCGAAGTCGAGGACGACCGGGGAGGTCTCCTCTTCTTCCAGCAAGTAGCCCGACGCGGGCGAATCGGGTCCGGACACACTGCCCGAACATCCCAGGACGGTAATTCGCATGAAAGCCATGCTGCCACGCCGAGCGCATCGCTCGAAACGTTCGGGCAGTATTCACAGCGCGAGTCGGCGAAATTCACCGCAGGCGACAGGTGTGTCCGTAGTTACCCAGCGCCTACGGAGTGGGCCGGTCGAGCGACTTCATCCGCGCCCGCTCGGCCCGCGCATCGGCGGACAACAGTCGAGCGGCAACCACTCCGCCCACCGCGCCGAACAGATGTCCCTGCCACGAGACGTTCGGCTCGCTCGGAAGGATGCCCCACAGGGCGCTGCCGTACAGGACGAACACTACGACGCCGATCGCGAGTTGGCCGAGTCTGCGGGTGAAGAAGCCGCGGACGAGCAGGTAGGCGATGAAGCCGAAAATCAGGATCGAGGCACCGATCGTATTGGTGTACGAAGAGGCCGTGAGCCAGGTACCGAACCCACCGACCACCCAGATGATCCCGGTGGCCGCCAGCCCACGCGTCAGTCCGGACAGCAGCACCAGAAACCCGAGTACGACGATGGGCACGGTGTTCGCGATCAGATGCTGCCAGTCGTCGTGCAGCACGGGCGCGAACAGAATGCCCCACAACCCCTCGACCGAGCGCGGCTCGATGCCGTTGCGTTCGAGTCTCGATCCGCTGGCCACATCGATGAACTCGATGACCCACAGCAGCACCGTGAATGCTCCCACCAGCATGGCGGCCTGCATCCAGACCGGCCGCTCACGCTGGGCAGGACGGTTACTGATCTCGCTCATGATCGCCTCCGAATTCGGTCCCACCACGGTACCGGGCAGAGGTGACACGCCCGAGTCCCTCAGACTCCCGAGCCACCGAACGCGGACGTGAAGATCTGGCGATACGTAGGAATGCCGGCCACCGAGGTGGCGTCGAGCAGGGCCCGGACGATGGCGCGCTCGACGACGATCGCCGCGGCCTCGGTGACCGCGGCCAGTACCGGGAGTTCCACCGAGAACGCGGCGGGTACCGAGGACTCCGGGCCGACGGGTCTGGTGCCGGTGGACACGGCGAAGATCGTGTCGCCGTCGAGTGGGGAATGTGCCGGTCGAACCGCACGCGCCAGACCGTCGTGACCGGCGACGGCAATCCTCTTGCACGACGCCGACGACAGCGCAGCATCGGTGGCGACAACACCGATCGTGGTGTTGAGCGCTGTGCCCTTGGGTTCGAGCGCCAGCGCGGTCCACACCTCGTTGACGTCGGGTTTGCGCATACCGAATGCTGAGGGTCCGAGCGTGCCGGTTCCCCACAACAGCCCCGTGCGCGGATCGAACACGGCCCCCACCGGATTGGCCACCATCAGTGCCGCCACGGTGACTCCGTCGGCAGGGCCACCCTCGATCACCGTGCTGGCGGTACCGACGCCGCCCTTGAGCACTCCGGCGCGAGCACCGACTCCTGCTCCGACCGATCCGGTCTCGAATTCGGTTGCTGCTGCGGCGGCAGCGAGGTAACCGAACTCCGCCGTCGGACGTGCCGCCCAGTCGCCTACCGGGAGATCGAAGATCACTGCGGCCGGCACGATCGGAACGACATGATCGGGACTGCCCATCGGAATGCCCTGGCCGTGCTCTTCCAGCCATCGCATGACGCCGTCCGCGGCCGCCAGCCCGTAGGCACTGCCCGCGGTCAGCAGAATCGCGTTGACGTGCTGCACGGAATGGCTCGGATCGAGCAGATCGGTTTCGCGCGTTCCCGGCCCGCCGCCGCGGACGTCGACTGCGGCCGTCGCTCCACCGAGTGCGCGCACCACGGTGGCACCGGTGGCCGAACCGGACCCCATCGTGGCGTCGTCGTCGAGGTCGTGATGATGGCCGACCAGCAGACCTGTCACATCGGTCAGGCTGTCCCGTGGTCCGGGTGTCTGGAATGCAGCGGTCACGCGCGCGTCCTAGGGAATGAGGACCTGCACGAGAGAATCCTGCATCCAGGTCAGCCAGTGATACACGTCGAGATGCGGAGCGCGAGGATCACCCTCGTCGAGGACGTCGGGCGTGTCCGCGCTGATCCCCAGCGTCGTGCCGAGCGCCAGCCTCACGTCGTTGAGACCGGTCAACCATGCGTCCGCCTGCTCCTGGGTCAGCACGATCTTGCCACCCGACTCGGGAACAGTGGCCAGGATCATCGATCCGGCAGCCAATTTCTCGTCGATGATCTCGGGCTCGTGAAGTCCTCGGAGAGCCCCGTTGAGATCGGTCGGATCCTCCTCGTCGCGGTCGGGATCGGCGCGATGGAAGTCCGGCAGCAGCCGGGCCAGCGCGGCATCCTCGGGCGGACTGTTGTGGCCGGTCCGCAGACCGGTCAGCGCTGCGAGCTCGTCGGTGGGAGCGGCGGCGGAACGGTCACGCAGCAAGCCGAGAACCGAGCCGACGAGAGACCGAAGCACGGCAGCCTCACGCGCATCGATCTCGGATTTTATCTTGACCCCGGACAACGAATTCCGTCTCGTCCACGTGCGCACTGTTGCTGATGTCCTTCACTGACGAAGAGGTGGTGAGCTGGTTACTTGTCCTGCTGCATGGTGGCCCACAGACCGGCCGCGTGCAGCCGTCGAACATCGTTCTCCATCGCGTCGCGCTCTCCGCTCGACACCACGGCCTTGCCCTCGGAGTGCACCTGCATCATCAGCTCGGTGGCCTTGGCCTTGCTGTAGCCGAAGAGCTTCTGGAACACGTAGGTGACGTAGTGCATGAGGTTGACCGGATCGTCCCAGACGATGGTGACCCAGGGGGTGTCGTGCGCTTCGTCGGCCGCGACGGCCTCGGTCTGTGCCGGGACCGCTTGCGGAGACGCGGCGACGACATCCGCTGCCGAGAAGCCGTCCACGGGCAGAAGCGATCCATCCACCGTCAACCAAGGCATGCCCAACAGGGTACGGCGTATCGGGCCAGCGTCCCACGCTCGCCCCTTCGCTCGTAGTGTGGGCGAGGTGAGCAACGATGCGACCACAGATCACGCGAATCCCGGCGACGGTGCCAGCACAGCACTGCTGACCGATCAGTACGAGTACACGATGCTGTCGGCGGCCCTGGCCAGCGGTTACGCAGATCGAATGTGCAGCTTCGAGGTGTTCGCGCGCAGGTTGCCCGGCGGTCGCCGATACGGAGTCGTCGCGGGCACCGGACGCATCCTCGATGCGATTGCACGTTTTCGCTTCGGCCAGGAGGAGTTGCGGATCGTCGCCGAATTCCTCGACGCCGAGACCGTCGAATGGCTGCGCAACTACCGCTTCACCGGCGATATCGACGGCTACCGCGAGGGTGAGCTGTACTTCCCTGGCTCCCCCGTTCTGACCGTTCGCGGCACCTTCGCCGAGTGCGTCGTCCTCGAAACGCTCGTGCTCTCCATCCTCAATCACGACAGTGCGATCGCATCCGCGGCAGCGCGGATGGTGGCGTCCGCGAAGTCCCGTCCGATCATCGAGATGGGATCGCGTCGCACCCACGAGGAAGCCGCCGTCGCCGCCTCGCGCGCGGCGTACCTCGCGGGATTCACTGCAACGTCCAACCTCGAAGCCGTCCGCAGGCACGGCGTTCCAGGCGCGGGCACGTCGGCGCATGCCTTCACGTTGCTGCACACCACCGCCGACGGCCCCGACGAACGGTCCGCATTCGCGGCTCAGATACGCGCTCTCGGAGTGGCCACCACCCTGCTCGTCGACACCTACGACATCACCCAGGGTGTCGCCAACGCCATCGAGGTCGCCGGACCCGAACTCGGCGGTGTGCGCATCGACTCCGGCGACCTCGGCGTGCTCGCGCGCCAGGTCCGCGACCAACTGGACGCCCTGGGAGCGCCGAAGACCAGGATCGTCGTCTCGGGCGACCTCGACGAGTACGCCATCGCCGCGCTGCGGGCCGAGCCGGTCGACTCCTACGGCGTCGGAACGTCTCTGGTGACCGGTTCCGGTGCCCCGACAGCGGGCATGGTCTACAAACTGGTCACCGTCGACGGAATCCCCGTCGCCAAGCGCAGCAGTCACAAGGAGTCGCGCGGCGGTACCAAAGCGGCGCTGCGCACCGCGCGGAGCACCGGCACCGCAGTCGAGGAGATCGTCCACCCGTTCGACGCTCCGCCGACCGTCGAGAGCGATCTGACGGTGGAGACGTTGACCACGCCGTTGGTCCGCGGCGGAGAACGAGTCGCCGACCTCCCCACGCTCGCCGACGGTCGTGACCTGCTGGCCCGACGCCTCGTCAGCCTCCCGTGGGAGGGTCTGAAACTGTCTCAGGGCGAACCGGCCATACCCACCCGCTTCGTCGAGGGGTGACAGCGGTGTCGGTACCGAAGCGAGTGGGCGATCGGCAGTAGTCTGCTTCGGTGCCGTCGAAGACCGAGTTGCCAACCGTTCCCGCTCTCCTGCAGGTCGCGGTGCACTCGCTCGGCGGCAAGGAGCGCAGCAATCAGCTGACGATGGCGTCGGCGGTGGCGCACTCGATCGACACCGGTGAGCATCTGGCGGTGCAGGCAGGCACCGGAACCGGCAAGTCTCTTGCCTACCTCGTTCCCAGCATCCGGCACGCTGTGGAATCGGGCAGGACCGTCATCGTCTCCACGGCCACCATCGCACTGCAACGGCAGCTGGTCGACCGCGATCTCCCGCGCCTGTCCGACGCCCTGACCGAGGCTGTCGGCCGTCGACCGAAATTCGCAATCCTCAAGGGCCGCAACAACTATCTGTGCATGAACAAGATCCACACCGGTGCTGCGCAGGAGGCCCCGGATGCGGAACTGTTCGATCCCTTCGCCGTCTCACGCATGGGCCGCGAGGTGGTACGGCTGACCAAGTGGTCGTCCGAGACCGAGACCGGCGACCGCGACGATGTCGTGCCCGGGGTCAGCGATCAGGCCTGGCGGCAGGTCAGCGTCACCGCCCGCGAATGCCTGGGCAAGTCCCGCTGCCCCGTCGGCGAAGATTGCTTTGCCGAACGCGCCCGCACCGAGGCCGCGCAGGTCGACGTAGTGGTGACCAATCACGCGCTGCTCGCGATCGACGCGATCACCGGAATCCAGATCCTGCCCGAGCACGACGTCGTGGTCGTCGACGAGGCCCACGAACTGGTCGACCGGGTGACCGGTGTGGCCACGGAGGAGCTGTCGGCCGCAACCGTCACCGCCGCGGCTCGGCGGAGCGCCAAGTTGATCGAAGAGGAGACGGTCGATCAGCTCGAGGGTGCCGCCGAGAACTGGGCCGCGATTCTGGACGAGCTTCCGCCGAGCCGGTGGCAGTCCCTACCCGACGGCGTCGGCCCAGCACTCGCTTCGATTCGTGATGCAGCCTGGGCGGTGCGCACCGCGATCGGCCCCAACAAGCAGGGCATGGCAGCGAGCGATCCCGAGGCTGCCGCGGCTCGCAGCGCGGCTCTGGTCGCGGTCGACGAGGTTCACGACAGCGCGGTTCGTGTCCTCACGGCGTTCGACGAACCAGATCCGGCCAAGCGCAAGGACGTCGTCTGGCATGCCGTCGACGACTTTCGCGGCAACGTCAAACGCACGGTCCGCATCGCGCCGCTGTCGGTGGGCGGACTGCTGCGGGCTCGCCTGTTCGCCGAGTCCACCGTGGTGCTCACCTCCGCGACCTTGACCGTCGGCGGATCGTTCGACGGGTTGGCCGTCAATTGGGGTCTGCCTGCAGAGAAGCCCTCGCGCAGTGACACCGCGATGGCGTCGGGTGTGGAACCGCCGTCCGACACCGGGTCGATCCGGTGGAATTCGCTCGACGTCGGCTCGCCGTTCGACCATGCCCGGGCAGGCATCATGTACATCGCCAAGCATCTGTCTCCGCCCGGACGCGACGGCCTCTCGAAGTCCTCTCTGGACGAGATCGAGTCGCTGGTCAGCGCCGCCGGTGGTCGCACGCTCGGACTCTTCTCGTCCATGCGGGCCGCGAAAGCCGCCGCCGAGGAGATGCGCGAGCGCCTCGACACCCCGATTCTGTGCCAGGGCGACGACTCCACCGGCGCACTGGTGCAGAAGTTCGCCGACGACGAGGCCACTTCCCTGTTCGGGACGCTGTCGCTGTGGCAGGGCGTCGACGTCCCCGGCCCATCGCTGAGCCTGGTGATCCTGGACCGCATTCCGTTCCCGCGGCCCGACGATCCGCTGTTGGTCGCCCGGCAGCAGGCCGTCGAATCCCGGGGCGGCAACGGCTTTCTCGCGGTCGCCGCGAACCACGCAGCCCTGCTCCTGGCGCAGGGCGTCGGCCGACTGCTTCGCAGCGTCGACGACAAAGGTGTTGTCGCCGTCCTCGATTCACGACTTGCCACTGCCCGCTACGGCGGCTACCTGCGCGCCTCGCTGCCGCCGTTCTGGGAGACCTCGGATCCGGAGGTAGTGCGCAAGGCGCTCACCCGGCTGGCCGGAAAGTAACGCGCCCGGCTACGGAGTCGCCACCAGACCGAGCTCGGCATCCGAGGCGAGACCGTGGTGGTGAGGTAGCACCCGCACCGTGTATCCCACTGCGCCGCTGTGCGGCAGCAGCGTCTCGCCCGCGTAGATGTGCTCACCACCCTCGGTACCCACGTGCGTCATGGCCGTCGTGCGGATGTCGGTGAGGTTCTCCTCCTCGTCGACGCGTCCCACGACCGCCTGCACCACGACGTCCGACGGGTCGAGTCCGCCGAGATCGACGTCGGCGCGCAGCGAGAGATCCGCGCCGATCACCGGGGTGTCCGGCAGACCGTCACTGTCGACCCGGGTGACTTTGACTGCGCTCCATGCCTGTTCGACGCGCCGGCGGTACGACGCGACATCCGAGGCACCGCGGTTGTTCTCGGCCGAAGCCGCGCGGGCGGACTCGGCAGCGGGGGCGTAGTAACCCAGCGTGTAGTCCTGAACCATTCTCGACGCCAGCACTTTCGGGCCCAGCTGCTCGAGGGTGTGCCGCACCATTTCGATCCAGCGACTCGGTACCCCGTCGTCACCGCGGTCGTAGAACTTGGGTAGTACCGCCTGTTCGAGCAGTTCGTACAGAGCAGCGGCTTCGAGATCGTCCCGCCGATTGTCGTCGGTGACGCCGTCCGCGGTGGGGATCGCCCAGCCGTTCTCCCCGTCGTACATCTCGTCCCACCACCCGTCGCGGATCGACAGGTTCAGGCCGCCGTTGAGCGCGGACTTCATGCCCGAGGTACCGCAGGCTTCGAGCGGTCGCAAGGGATTGTTCAGCCACACGTCGCATCCCCAGTACAGGAATCGAGCCATGGACATGTCGTAGTCGGGCAGGAACACGATGCGGTGCCGTACGTCGGCCTGGTCGGCGAATCTGACGATCTGCTGGATGAGCGCCTTTCCGCCGTCGTCGGCGGGGTGCGACTTGCCTGCGACCACCAACTGGACCGGGCGAACCGGGTCGAGCAACATGGCGCGAAGTCGCTCGGGTTCGCGGAGCATCAGGGTCAGGCGCTTGTACGTCGGCACTCGTCGAGCAAATCCGACGGTGAGGACATTGGGATCGAAAACGTTTGCTGTCCAACTGATCTCGGCCTCGGTCGAGCCACGTTCGAGGGCCGAGCGCCGCACCCGACGCCGTACCTCGTCCACCAATTGTGCCCGCAGGGCGTTGCGCGTGGACCACACCTCGTCCGAGGACATCGGCCCCGACTCCGCCCATTCCCGGGCGGACCACGTCGGAGCATGAACGCCGTTGGTGACCGATCCGATCGGCACCTCGGATGCGTCGAATCCCGGCCACAGGTCGTTGAACATCTCGCGGCTGACGATGCCGTGCAACTTCGACACCCCGTTGGCACGTTGCCCCAGACGCAGTCCCATGTGCGCCATGTTGAACACCGAGGCGTCGGCTTCGCCGCCGAGGGCGAGAATTCGATCCATCGGCAAGCCCGGCAGCAGCGCCGAGTCCGCGCCGCCGTCCGCACTTGCGAAGTAGTGCCGCACCAGATCGGCCGGAAACCGGTCGATTCCGGCGGGGACCGGGGTGTGGGTGGTGAAGACGGTGCCCGCTCGCACCGCCGCCAGCGCTGCATCGAAGTCCAGTGTTCCCGAGGTGACGAGTTCGCGTATGCGTTCGACGCCGAGGAATCCGGCGTGGCCCTCGTTCATGTGGAACACCTCGGGATCGGGCAGCCCGTGTGCACGGGTGTAGGCCCGGATCGCCCTGACTCCGCCGATACCGGCGAGTATCTCCTGCTTGATGCGGTGATCCTGGTCGCCGCCGTACAACCGGTCGGTGACCCCGCGCAGCTCCGGGTCGTTGTCGGCGATATCGGAATCGAGCAGCAGCAGCGGGACGCGTCCGACCTGGGCGATCCACACCCGCGCTCGCAGCACCCGAGATCCGGGCATCGAGACGTGGATCAGCACCGGAGAGTCGCCGTCGTCGGTGAGCAACCGCAGTGGCAGACCGTGCGGGTCGAGGGACGGATAGCGTTCGGCCTGCCAGCCGTCGGCCGTCAGCGACTGACGGAAGTAGCCCGAGCGGTAGAGCAGCCCGACACCGATCAACGGCAGTCCCAGGTCCGAGGCAGCCTTGAGGTGGTCGCCGGCGAGGATTCCGAGCCCGCCGGAGTAGTTCGGCAGGACCTCGGTGACACCGAACTCCATCGAGAAGTACCCGATGCCCGACGGCAGAGCGCGCCCCTCGGCCAGCTCGTTCTGGTACCAGAGCGGGCGAGCGAGGTAGTCGTGCAGATCGGCCTCGGCGGCGTCCAACTCGGCCAGGAAGTGCTCGTCGGCTGCGAGTTCCTCGAGACGCGCAGGTGCGACGGCTCCCAGTACGGCCACCGGATCGCGCTCGAGCTCGGTCCACAACAGTGGATCGATGTGCTCGAACAGATCCTGCGTCGACGGGTGCCACGACCACCTGAGGTTTGTCGAGAGCTCGGCGAGGGCATTCAGGCGGGCGGGAAGGTGGGCTCGGACGGTGAATCGACGCAAAGCTTTCACAGGGTCGAACCCTACCCACGCACACCTGTGTCGATGGGCGGCTTGGACGAAATCCGAGATGTAGTGCCCACCGCGGGCAGTATGCGTCGGCGCACGCGCCATCTGCATTGCTGCACTACGGTTGACGAGTAGAAGCACACCAATATCGGTTCGATCAGAGGTTGCGCCCGCGCAGCCATACCTCTAGCGAAGAATGGAGTGTGAAGTGACAGGTCGACTTGGTATCGACAATGTCCTTCCAGATACGACGACCGGGAAGTACCCCGCGAAAGCGGTGGTGGGCGAGACGTTTCCAGTCTCCGCCGACGTCTGGCGCGAGGGTCACGATGCGGTGGCCGCGACACTGTCGGTGCGCGGGCCTGGAGGCAAACTCGAACGCATCCCGATGACACCGGGCCGCGAACCCGACACGTTCGACGCGGTGTTCGTCCCCTCTCGGCCGGGTTACTGGATCTGCCGCATCGAAGCGTGGAGCGATCCGATCAGCACCTGGCGTCACGCCGTCGAAGCCAAGCTCGGAGTGGGCCAGAGTGCCCACGAACTCGCCAACGACCTCGAGATCGGGGCCCGGTTGTTCCTGCGGGCCGCCACCGGAGTTCCGGCCGAGAGCAGGCAGATGCTGGCCGATGTCGCCGCCGCGCTGCGCGATACCGACCGCCCGCTGCCGGCTCGCGTGTCCTCGGCGTTCGCGCCGGCGGTCGCCGAACTGCTGTTCGCGCATCCGCTGCGCGAATTGGTGACTCGATCTCGTGCGGTCAATGTGTGGGTCGATCGCAATCTCGCGCTCAACGGTGCGTGGTACGAGTTCTTCCCCCGGTCGACCGGTGGGTGGAACGAGGACGGTTCGCCTCGGCACGGCACGTTCGCGACGTCGATCGAGCAGTTGCCCCGCATCGAGCGGATGGGATTCGACATCGTCTACCTGCCGCCCATCCACCCGATCGGCACCATCAACCGCAAGGGCCCGAACAACACGCTGACGCCCGGCCCCGAGGACGTCGGGTCGCCGTGGGCCATCGGCTCGAAGGACGGCGGGCACGACGCCATCCATCCCGAATTGGGCACCGAGGACGACTTCCGCGCGTTCGTCGCCGCCGCACAGGAACACAACCTGGAGGTGGCGCTCGATCTCGCTCTTCAGGCTGCTCCCGATCATCCCTGGGCTGCAACACATTCCGAGTGGTTCACCGTGCTTCCGGACGGCACCATCGCCTACGCCGAGAACCCTCCGAAGAAGTACCAGGACATCTACCCGGTCAACTTCGACAACGACCGACGCGGCATCTACGAAGAGGTGCTCCGCGTCGTCCGATACTGGATTTCGCTGGGCGTCAAGGTCTTCCGAGTCGACAATCCACACACCAAGCCGCCGGACTTCTGGGAATGGCTGATCGCCGAGGTGAAGAAGACCGACCCGGACGTGCTGTTCCTGGCCGAGGCGTTCACCCGCCCGGTGCGTATGTACGGGTTGGCGCAGCGCGGTTTCACGCAGTCGTACACCTACTTCACGTGGCGTACCGCGAAATGGGAGCTCACCGAGTTCGCCGAGGAACACGCTCGACGCGCCGACGACGCGCGGCCGAACCTGTTCGTCAACACCCCGGACATCCTGCACGAGAGCCTGCAGCACGGCGGGCCCGGAATGTTCGCTCTCCGAGCAGCTCTCGCGGCGACGATGGCTCCCACCTGGGGCGTCTACTCTGGCTACGAGCTGTTCGAGCACCAAGCCGTGCGAGAGGGCAGCGAGGAATACCTGGACTCGGAGAAGTACCAGCTGCGTCCGCGCGACTTCGAGGGTGCACTCGCCCGCGGCGAGTCGCTCGAGCCCTGGATCACCACGCTGAACGCGATCAGGCGTGCGCATCCGGCGCTGCAGCAGCTCCGCAACATCCACTTCCACACCATCGACAACGAGGCGCTGATCGGATACTCCAAGTTCGACCCGCAGACCGGTGACTCGATCCTGGTGGTCATCAACCTCAATCCCTTCGGAGCCGAGGAAGGCACGATCCACCTGGACATGCCCGCCCTCGGTCACGACTGGCAGGACACCCTCACGATCAAGGACGAAGTGAGCGGCGTTCACTACGACTGGGGCCACACCAATTTCGTTCGGCTCGAGCCCTGGACGTCTGTGGCGCACATCTTCACGCTCCCCCACATCCCGTACCCGGCACGAATCGAACTGGCCTACCGCGGCAACCGAAAGTGAAGGGATTCAACGTGACCGAGAATCCGACGACGCCCGAAGACACCGTCGCAGCCCCGCCCGACAACGATCTCGAACTCATCGCTGCAGGGCGGCACTACAACCCGCATTCCGTCCTCGGTGCCCACCCGGTGCCGGGCGGAACCGCGATCCGGGCCCTCAAGCCCGACGCCGAGAAGGTCGTCGCCCGCATCGGTGGCGTCGACCACGAGCTGACCCACGTCGCGCACGGAGTCTTCTCTGCCCTTCTCCCGTTCGAGGACCTGATCGACTACCGCCTCGTGGTGACGTGGCCCGGTGGACACGTCTCCGAATCCGCCGACGGATACCGCTTCCTGCCCACTCTCGGCGAACTCGATCTGCACCTGTTCGGTGAGGGCAGACACGAGCGTCTGTGGGACATTCTGGGCGCGCACCAACAGTCGTACGCGACACCGGACGGCCCCGTCACCGGCACGTCGTTCGCGGTCTGGGCACCCGCAGCCCAGGGCGTCACGCTGGTCGGCGATTTCGACGGCTGGACCGGCCGCACATGGCCGATGCGCGTACTGGGCTCGACCGGAGTGTGGGAGATCTTCGCGCCCGACATCGCGCCGGGCGCGCTGTACAAGTTCCGCGTCCACGGCTCCGACGGCTCGGTCAAGGACAAGGCCGACCCGATGGCCTTCGCCACCGAGGTTCCACCGTCGACGGCCTCGGTGGTAACCGCATCCTCGTACACCTGGAACGACGAGTCCTGGCTCGATACGAGGGCCGGCATCGAGCCGACTCAGGCACCGATGAGCGTCTACGAGATCCACCTGGCGTCCTGGCGGCCGGGACTGGGGTACCGCGAACTCGCCGAGCAGTTGGCCGAATACGTCACCGAAACCGGCTTCACCCACGTGGAGCTGCTCCCGGTCGCCGAGCACCCGTTCGGCGGGTCCTGGGGATACCAGGTGACCTCGTACTACGCACCGACCTCTCGCTTCGGCAGCCCCGACGATTTCCGCTACTTCGTCGACCATCTCCACAGTGCCGGAATCGGTGTCATCGTCGACTGGGTTCCCGCCCACTTCCCCAAGGACGAATGGGCCCTGGCTCGGTTCGACGGTGGCCCGCTCTACGAGCACGGTGACCCGCAGCGCGGCGAGCAACTCGACTGGGGCACTTTGGTCTTCGACTTCGGGCGGCGCGAGGTTCGCAACTTCCTGGTCGCGAACGCGCTGTACTGGATCGACGAGTTCCACATCGACGGACTGCGCGTCGACGCCGTGGCGTCGATGCTGTACCTGGACTACTCCCGTCCCGAGGGCGGCTGGTCGCCGAACATCTACGGCGGCCGCGAGAACCTCGAGGCCGTGACCTTCCTGCAGGAGATGAACGCGACGGTGCACAAGAAGCACCGCGGTGTCGTCACGGTGGCAGAGGAGTCGACCGCATGGCCCGGCGTCACCCGCCCGACGAACGTCGGCGGACTCGGGTTCAACATGAAGTGGAACATGGGCTGGATGCACGACACCCTTGGCTTTCTCGGGCGTGACCCCATCCATCGCAGCTACCACCACCACGAGATCACCTTCTCCCTGGTCTATGCGTGGAGTGAGAACTACCTGCTCCCCATCAGCCACGACGAGGTGGTACACGGCAAGGGCACTCTGTGGACTCGGATGCCCGGAGACGACTACGCCAAGGCAGCAGGGCTGCGCGGAATGCTCGCCTACATGTGGGCGCACCCCGGTAAGCAACTGCTGTTCATGGGACAGGAGTTCGGGCAGACCCGTGAGTGGTCCGAGGAACGCGGTCTCGACTGGTATCAGATCGACGAGGAACCTCTGCACAACGGCGTGAAAACCCTTGTGTCCGATCTGAACTCGACGTACAAGACCCATCCGGCGCTGTGGACGCTCGACACCTCGCCGAGTGGATACTCGTGGATCGACGCCAACGACACCGAGAACAACGTGCTGAGCTTTCTGCGGTACGGATCCGACGGTTCGGTCATCGCGTGTATTTTCAACTTCTCCGGAAACGAGCACGGCAGCTATCGTGTGGGACTACCGGAACCCGGCCGCTGGATCGAGATTCTCAACACCGATGCAACGGAGTACGGGGGCTCCGGCGTGGGCAACCTGGGTGAAGTGACGGCTACATCGCACTCGTGGCACGGTCGACCGGCGTCAGGCCAGGTCGCCCTTCCTGCCAACGGGGCGATCTGGATAAAACTGGAGCGATAGATGAGTGGCGGCCGCACACCCCGACTTCTGGCCGCGGCCGCCACTGCAGGGCTGCTCCTGCTGACCTCGTGCGCACAGACCGTCAGCGGAAATGCGGTATCGATCTACGAGAACCCGTTCACCGTCGCCGGACTTCCGGTCACGAACGGGCCGAGCGGGCCCCGTCCCGGTGTCCCCGATTCGACGATCACCGTGGAGAACGCCGAGGGCACCGACTCGGACATTCTCGGCACGAACGCGATCGACGACATCCAGCAGTTCTGGGCCGAGCAGTACCCCAACTTGTTCAAGGGCTCGTTCACCCCGGTCTCGAAGGTCGTCTCGTGGGACGCGTCCGAGGACGAGGGATCGGGCATCAGATTCTGCGGAGACCGCACCGGCGGTATTCCCAACGCCGCCTACTGCACTCGCGACGACTCGATCGGATGGGATCGCACCATTCTGCTCCCGGCTCTCGTCGACGCATTCGGACCGATGTCGGTGGTCATGGTGATCGCCCACGAATACGGCCACGCCATTCAGCATCAATCGGGCCTTGTCGGCGAAGACACCCCGACCATCGTTGCCGAGCAACAGGCCGACTGCTTCGCCGGCGCGTTCATCCGCCACGTCGCCGAAGACGATGCACCGCACTTCACCATCAACACCTCGGACGGACTCAACGGCGTTCTCGCCGCGACAGTCGCCGTGCGCGACGTCGACCCCAACGATCCGGAATCGGTACACGGCTCTGCCTTCGAGCGCGTCACCGCAGTGCAGCTCGGCTTCACCAACGGCGCGGCAATCTGCACCGGTATCGACGAGGCCGAGATCGATTCGCGTCGAGCATCGTTGCCGCAGAAGTTCAGCGACCCGGACGACTCCGGTGAGCTACCGGTCACCGAGGACACCCTCGGAGCCTTCACTCGATCCTTCGAAACCGTGCTGCCCGTCGCTGTTCCGCCGAACATCGACTATTCCGGTTCGGATACCGGGTGCTCCGACGCCGAGCCCACCGCGCCGGTGTCGTACTGCCCGTCGACCAACACCATCGGTGTCGACGTCGAGGACCTGGCCGAAGTCGGACAGCCCGAGACACCCCGACGCGGAGACATCCTGCCGCTCAACGTTTCCGGCGACTACAGCGCCTACGTGCTGTTCGCCTCGCGCTACACGCTCGCGGTGCAGAGGGAGGCAGGCCAGTCGCTCGACGATCCGCAGGCCGCCCTGCGATCGGCCTGTCTGTCCGGAGTGATCACCTCGGCGATGAGCCTCGAGAGCGGAACGACGGACCTCGAAGTCTGGCTCTCCCCCGGCGATCTCGACGAGGCCGTGTCCGGACTGCTCAGTGACGGACTCGCCGCCAGCGACGTCAACGGTACGACCCTGCCGTCCGGCTTCTCCCGAGTCGATGCCTTCCGGTCGGGAGTTCTCGGCGGCAAGGAACGGTGCGACGCGCGCTACAGCTGAGTACCGCTGTCAGTACAGGGCCGACGCAAGCTTGCGTCGCGCAGAAACCACCAGCGGATCGGCCGAATCGAACAACTCGAACAGCTCGAGCAGACGGGTGCGCAGCGCAGTTCGGTCGTCGCCGGCGCTGATCTTGATACCGTCGATCAACCGCGCAAAAGCCTGCTCCGGTTGTTGACCGGCCATCTCGGCGTCTGCGGCATCAATCCGAGCCTGAACGTTTGCGGCGTCGGCGTCGGCGAGTGCAATCGCGTCCGGTGCCAGATTCTGCACACGCGCAAGGAATTTGACCTGACGCAGTGCGGCGACGGCCTCGGTGTTCTTCGGTTCGGCGTCGATGATCGCCTGGTAGGCAGCTTCTGCCTTCACGAAATCACCCTCGTCGATGGCCTCTTCGGCTGCGACGATCCGCGGATCCTCGATCTCGGGTTCCGGCTCGGCAGCCGCGACTCCGGGCGGACCACTGAGCTTGCCGGCCGTGGCCTGCTCCACTGCCTGCAGCCACTGACGCAACTGCTCATCCGACTGGGCGCCCTGGAAGTCGGCCAGAGGCTGGCCCGCTGCCACGGCAACGACCGTCGGAATGGCCTGAACGCCGAATGCCTGCGCGATCTGCGGGCTGGAGTCCACGTCGACCCGCGCGAGCACCCACGTTCCCGCGGCCTCGACGGCCAGCTGTCCGAGCTGACGCGTCAACGCCTGGGACTGCGGCGAACGAGCAGACCCCAGGTCGACAATCACCGGAACCTGCGTGGACCGTTGCAGAACCTCGGCCTCGAACGTAGCCGCGGTCACGTCCACGATCGGTGCCAGTCCTCCCGCGTCGCCTGCGGATTCGGCCGCGGGTGCAGGTGCCGGACGGTCCTTGAGAACGGACAGGTCGACGGCACCGGCAATGGATGCGGGAACAACAGCTGACGGGCGGACGGGAGGACGGGAACCGGGTCGAGTCACGCCCTACAGTTTGTCACTAACGCGATGCGTCATCCACTGGCGGGCGGTGCAGGTCGGTCAGGACAGAACCTTGGCATCGGCTGCAGGCCTGCCGGTGCTCAACTCGGCGAGACGGCCGGTGCGCGCGGCCCAGATCTCGAAGATCACGGTGCCGAACGGGGGGAACGCCGCGACGAGCGCCAGCAGGGTCGCCTTGATGTCCCATTTGAGCTTGACCGCCGTCCACACGGCGACGACCAGATACACGACGAACACGCCGCCGTGGATGGGCCCGAAGATCTTCACGCCGATTTCGTTGCCAGCGGCAGGGATGTACTTGAACGCCATTCCGATCAGCAGACCCAGCCAGGTGAACGCTTCGAGCACAGCGACGAAGCGGAAGCGTTTGGCTGTACTGCTCAGGTCGAAGAAGTTGGTCATACCCGCTATTGTGCCCGGTTTGCTACGACGGAACGTAGTGGCTCTGGTCTCAGTCCCGCGCCAGAGCCACCACGCGCCTACTGCTTCGGGACTCGAACGATGAGGGCGTCGCCCTGTCCACCGCCGCCGCACAGGGCGGCCGCGCCCACTCCGCCGCCGCGTCGCTGCAGCTCGAGAGCCAGATGTAAGGCGATGCGAGCTCCCGACATGCCGAGGGGATGCCCGATCGAGATCGCTCCGCCGTTGACGTTCACGATCTCGGGATCGATGCCCAGCTCACGCGTCGACGCGATTCCGACTGCTGCGAACGCCTCGTTGATCTCGACGACGTCGAGATCCTTCGGGTCGATGCCGTCCTTCTCGCATGCCTTGACGATCGCTCGAGCCGGCTGTGACTGCAGTGTGGAGTCGGGACCGGCGACCACTCCGTGGGCACCGATCTCGGCGAGCCAGGTCAGACCGAGCGACTCCGCCTTCTCCTTGCTCATCACCACGACGGCGGCGGCACCGTCGGAAATCTGAGACGCCGATCCGGCGGTCACGGTGCCGGCCTTGTCGAATGCGGGGCGAAGCTTGCCGAGGGAGTCGACGGTGGTGTCGGCGCGGATGCCTTCGTCTGCGGTGAACTGAATCGGCTCACCCTTGCGCTGCGGGATCGAGACCGGAACCACCTCGTCGTCGAAGACGCCGTTCTTCCAGGCCGCTGCGGCTTTCTGATGCGACGCGGCGGCGAAGGTGTCCTGCTCCTCGCGAGTGATGACCTCGGTGCTCTGGTTGCGCTGCTCGGTCAGCGCACCCATGGCCTGATCGGTGAAGATGTCGTACAGACCGTCATACGCGAGGTGGTCACGCATGGTGACATCGCCGTACTTGAACCCGGCGCGCGACTTCTCGAGCATGTGCGGTGCCTGAGTCATCGACTCCTGGCCACCGGCGACGACGATCTCGAATTCACCGGCACGAATCAGCTGGTCGGCCAATGCGATGGCGTCGACTCCGGACAGGCACACCTTGTTGATCGTCAGGGCAGGCACGGTCATCGGAATACCAGCAGCAACCGCAGCCTGACGGGCTGGAATCTGGCCGGCACCGGCGGTGAGAACCTGGCCCATGATGACGTAGTCGACCTGATCCGGAGCAACACCGGCCTTCTCGAGCGCGCCCTTGATGGCGATACCGCCGAGGTCCGATCCCGAGAAGTCCTTGAGTGCACCCGAGAAGCGCCCGACGGGCGTGCGAGCACCGGCGACGATGACTGTTGTGGTCACGATTTCCTCCGAAAGTATGAAGACGGCCTTGTCGAGATCAACGCTCCGACGCTCCCTTCCGATACCGGCCGGGCGGAACACCGAAACGCAGCTGGCGCTAACGTCATGGCCATGACCTCCAGCACGCAGTCTTACACGGGAGCCCCGCTGCGCTCCGACCTGGTGACGGCTATCGACCACGTGGGTGTCGCGGTGCCCGATCTCGATGCCGCGATCGCCTGGTACACCGACCACCTCGGCATGATTGCCGTGCACGAGGAGATCAACGAGAAACAGGGTGTCCGCGAGGCGATGCTGTCCTTCCCCGGAGCGACGGAGAAGTCCGCTGCACTGCAGTTGCTCGCACCGATCGACGAGTCGTCCACCATCGCCAAGTTCATCGGCCGCAACGGCCCGGGTCTGCAGCAGTTGGCCTACCGCGTCACCGACATAGAAGAGATCTCGACCGAGTTGCGCGCTCGCGGAGTTCGGTTGCTGTACGACGCCCCGCGCCGCGGCACCGCCGATTCTCGGATCAACTTCGTCCATCCCAAGGACGCCGGTGGAGTGCTCATCGAACTCGTCGAACCTGATCACAATTCGCACTGAGCGAACTCGGTGAGCGAACCGTATGGCCCTCTACTTGACTCACCGGTAAATTGACGGCCATGGCCATCGATCATGAGCGCACTTCCACGGTGCAACTTCCCTTTTCCATCGTCCGGAAAGGGTTCGATCGCGACGAAGTCACCAACTACTTCGAGCGATTCGACGCCGAACTACGGCTGACGACCGCAGATCGTGATGCGGCCGCAGCGCAGGCTCGTGATCTGGCCAAGCAGCTCGACGACGCTCGCGACGAGATCGACGAACTACGCAAGGACATCGATCGCCTGTCGGTTCCGCCCACCACGGCGGAGGGGATGAGCGATCGAATCTCACGCATGCTGCGGTTGGCCTCGGACGAGGCATCCGAGGTACGCGCCAAGGCGCACTCGGAGTCCGAGGAAATGATCTCCGTTGCGCAGCAGGAGAGTGCCCGATTGCGCGGACGGCACGAGTCACTGGTGGCCGAACTCGAAGAGCGCCGAACGGCACTCGAAGCCGAACACGAGCAGACCATGGCTCAGGCGCGCACGGAGGCGGCCCGAGTGGTCGAGGCCGCGCAGGCCGAGCGCGACAAGTTGGCCGCCGAATCCGAGGCCAAGCGCGCCAAGGTTCAGGAAGACTTCGAGATCACGATGGCCGAGCGCCGAACCAAGGTGCTCACCGCCCTCGAGGAACTAGAGGCGTCCAGCAAGGCCGATGCCGCCCGACGCATCGAAGAGGCGACGACCGAGGCTGCTCGACGGCTTCAGTCCGCCAGTGAACAGGCCGAAAGGCGGATCGCGCACTCCAAGGAACTGGCCGAGGAGCTGCGTGTGCTGCGCAGCCGCGTACTGGCCCAGCTGCTCGGAATCCGGGGCCAGCTCGATTCGGTTCCGGCGATGCTCGCCTCGGTCAATCGCGAAAGCGAGCTGCTCGACAACCCCGACCCGACGGCCATCCTGAAGAAGGAAGAAGAGAAAGCGGCCGCGAAGGCCGAGGAACAGAAGGAATCGGCCGACTCGTCGTCCTGATTCGGCTGATCCTGCGCCTGGCCTCCCCCGCTACGACCATCTACGGGTGAGGCCTCGCGTGTTTCGCCCGGACCAACACCCGGTGTGCCAATGCCGACGATTGTCGGCACCGCCGAAATCGTCCGACGGCCACGCAACGATGTGTGCGACGCCCGGCCGCACCTCGTGATCGCAGCCGGGGCAGCGATACGTCTTGACCGCCTTGGCACCGGGGATCATCCGAGTCGTGTACGTGTCTCCGTCCGGACCGACCTCGACCCGATTGCCGCCCAGCACGGAATCGGTCGGCGGGCCGAGAGCACTCGGGCCGCTCCGATTCGCTCTGCGGGGCTGATTACGACGGGGCACCCGTCCAGTGTAGAGAACACGCCGGCGGACACGGACGGTCGTCAGAAAAGCCTGAACTCGGTGCTGTCGGTTCCGCGCAGGACGTCGTAGTCGAGTGTGAGACAACGAATGCCGCGATCGGTGGCCAGCGTCTTCGCCTGAGGCTTGATCACCTGGGCAGCGAAGACACCGCTCACCGGAGCCAGCAGCGGATCACGGTTGAGAAGCTCCAAGTACCGGGTCAACTGCTCGACGCCGTCGATCTCGCCACGTCGCTTGATCTCGACCGCCACGGTTCCGCCATCAGCGTTGCGGCACAGCAGATCCACTGGTCCAATAGCCGTCATGTACTCGCGCCGCACGAGCGTGTAACCGTCACCCAAGGTACTGACATGCTCGGCCAGCAGCTCCTGAAGATGGGCCTCCACACCGTCTTTCACCAATCCGGGATCGATGCCCAACTCGTGGCTCGAGTCGAGTTCGACGTCATCGATGGTGATACGAAGTTCTTCGCCGGCCTTGTTGGTGACGACCCACTTGATCGTCTCGCCCTCGGTGGTTTCTACCGTCCAGCAGGGCGGCGACATCCAGTTCAGCGGCTTGTAGGCCCTGTCGTCCGCATGCACGCTGACCGATCCGTCGGACTTGACGAGAAGCAGGCGACGAGCGGACGGGAGATGTGCGGTGAGGCGGCCGACGTAGTCGACTTGGCAACGAGCAATAACTAGACGCACTCGACCACCTTAAGGCAGGAGCCCCGTTAGTCTGTGACGACCATGCCGCAATTGAGACGATCTGCCGCTCCCCTGGGTTCCCGACTGCTCGGCGACACCTCCGAGTCGCCGCGTCGACGACGGATCCGAATCCAGCTGTTGCTGACGGTGTTTCTGATCCTGTCGAACCTGATCGGTGCAGTCATCGTGGGGGTTCTGATCAGCGTGGTGGTGCCCGGACCGGACGTTCTGCGAACGGATCAGTACTGGTGGGTGAATTTCATCGTCGTCCCGGTATACGTGTTCGTGGCTTTCGTCGTCGGTGCTGTCTGGGGCACCACGCACGCTCTGCGTAGCCTGCGGTGGGCAATCGAGGACCGTCAACCCAGCCGCGAGGAGCAGGTCGCGACCCTCGCAATGCCGTGGCGTCTGACTCGAATCCAGATTCTGCTCTGGATAGGAGCCTTGCTGCTGCTCACCACGATCGACGGCATCATCGACGCGGCGTCGATTCCCAAGGTTGCGTTCACGATCGCGGCAGGTGGCACCGTCGTCTGCGCGTTCAGCTACCTACTCAGTGAATTTGCGCTTCGTCCCGCTGCCGCTCGGGCCCTCGAAGCCGGGGATCCTCGCCGAATCCGTATTGCCGGAGTCATGGGCCGATCGATTCTGTCGTGGCTTCTGGGCACCGGCGTGCCGGTCAGCGGATTGATGATCATCGCCATCTTCCGCTTCATCAACCCCGAAACGACAGCGACACAGCTCGCGGTCTGCATCCTGTCCCTCGGGGGAATCACCATCGTTTTCGGTCTTGCGCTGACCGTGCTCGGTGGTTTCGCGACGACGTCCCCGATCAACAATGTGCGGGCAGGCATGGCCGAGGTGGAGAAGGGCAACATGGATGTCCGCCTTGCGGTGTACGACGGCACCGAGCTCGGCGAGCTGCAGAGTGGGTTCAACCGCATGGCCGACGGAGTGCGCGATCGGGAGAAGATTCGAGACCTCTTCGGCAGACACGTAGGACACGAGGTCGCCGAGAAGGCCCTGCAGTCCGAGAGCGAGCTCGGCGGACAGGAACGCGATATCGCCGTGTTCTTCATCGACCTCGTGGGATCGACGGAGCTGGCAGCATCCCGACCCCCTACCGAGGTCGTGGACCTGCTCAACCGGTTCTTCGCCGTGGTGGTCGACGAGGTGGACGAGCACGGCGGCTTCATCAACAAGTTCGAGGGCGACGCGGCTCTGGCCATCTTCGGAGCCCCCAACGAAATTCCCGACCACTGCGGCTCGGCGCTGGCTGCCGCACGAGCAATTGCCCGACGACTCGTGGTCGAAGTTCCCGAATGCAGCGCCGCGGTCGGCGTCGCGGCGGGACGCGCTGTCGCCGGCAACGTCGGTGCGAAGTCCCGATTCGAGTACACGGTCATCGGAGACCCGGTGAACGAAGCCGCTCGCCTGTCCGAGCTGGCGAAAAATTCCCCCGGAGCGATCCTTGCATCGAAGACCGCCGTGGACGGCGCCTCGGACGACGAAGCGCAGCGTTGGGAATTCGGCGATCGTGTGACGCTCCGAGGACGATCCGCCGAGACGGTACTCGCGAACCCCAAGGATGTGAAAGTCACCGCCGACGAGCCTGCTGCCGTGCACGCCTGACTCGCATTACCGGTCCTTGCAGTTGCCGCAGCCCGTCGCGTCGGTACCGCATTTCGCAAATGCGCGCGCGTTCGTCAGGTGCGCAGGGATTGGTGGGTGTCCGGGCTGCGATTCTGAGCGCGGTCGGCAATTGCGCACGCGTTCGTCGGAGTGACGGATAACTCTGCGGACAGCGGCACCCGGATTCAGCCCTCGGCGGGATGGCAAATGCGCGCGCGTTCGTCGAGTACGCGGGAAATGGTGGGTGTCCGGGTGCGATTGTGTGCGCGGTTGGCGATTGCGTGCGCGTTTGTCGCGGGGATATGGGCTGTTGTGGTTGTGGTTTCGAAATGCAGAACACCCCCGGACCGGGTGGTCTGGGGGTGTTCTGGGAAATTGTGTTCGGCGGTGTCCTACTCTCCCACACCCTGTCGAGTGCAGTACCATCGGCGCTGGAGGGCTTAGCTTCCGGGTTCGGAATGGGACCGGGCGTTTCC
>NZ_NOYW01000022.1:0-751 GCF_002258965.1 Rhodococcus sp. 05-339-2 | reverse complement strand
CAGGCCCGCTACGGTGGGGGCTTCCATGAGTGCACGGACGCTGATTTCACAGTCGAAGGTTTCCTGCACGGCGGCTACGACACGCATCGCAGAGAGCGAGTTGCCGCCCAGGTCGAAGAAGGAGTCGTCCACGCTGACTCGCGGCAGGTCGAGAACCTTCGTGAAAATGCCGGAGATAATTTCTTCAACCGGAGATGACGGCGCTCTGTGAACGCCGCTGGCGAATTGCGGCTCGGGCAACGCCCATTTGTCCAGCTTGCCGTTGACAGTTAACGGCAACTCGTCGATGACCATCACCACGGCCGGAACCATGTACGCAGGCAATCGCGCGGCAACTCGTTCGCGCAGCGCCCCACCATCGATTCCCGCAGACACCTCGGTAGGTACGACGTAGCCAATCAACTGCTTGCCGGTATCGGTATCACGGGCCACCACTGCCGCACGCTCCACTCCGGTCAAGGCAGCGAGTGTTGCTTCCACTTCACCGATTTCGATGCGGTAACCACGAATCTTCACCTGATCGTCAGAGCGACCCACATACTCCAGCTCGCCGTCGTGATTCCAACGAACCAGATCGCCGGTGCGATACATCCGCGAACCCAAAGGGCCGAGCGGACACGCGACGAATCGCGATGCCGTCAAGCCCGGCCGTCGCACATAACCGCGTGCCACACCCCGCCCCGCGACATACAACTCACCAACCACACCGATCGGAACCCGCCGCAAACCGGAATCCAACACAAACAACGCA
>NZ_NOYW01000008.1:0-639360 GCF_002258965.1 Rhodococcus sp. 05-339-2 | reverse complement strand
GGGGGGGGGCGGGGGGCGGGGCGGGGGCGGGCGGGCGCGCTCAGGTCTCAGGCGTCTGCGGCGGCGTCTCGGTCGGCACCCAGGAGTGCGGAGATCATGTCCGGTGCCAGCGCGACGGCAGGCAGAGCATTGACGTTGAGGTCGATCAGTTCGTCGCGGCCGAGCTCCGGTGCGGTGAGCCAGTTGATGGTCGTTTCCTCGACGAATGCGATCCAGCCGCGAACGGCCAGCACGATGGTGGGGGTCACCTCGATGTCGAGTCCCCCGAGTTGCGCGAGGGTTCGCTCGGCCATGGCGGAGCGAGTCTCCTCGAACACCGCGCGCATCTGCGGATCGCCACTGGGGGTGCCGCGCAGGAGTGAGACGTACATCTGTCGCTTGCCGGTGACGTAATCGACGTAGTTGGCGATGGAGTCGCGCAGAATCTCGTACGGTGGCAGCGAAGGATCGGGTGCGGTGCGCTCGAGCATGACGCGCGAGGATTCACGCACGATTTCGAGGTGGAAGTCCTGCTTGGAGGCGAAGTAGTGGAACAGCAGACCTCGGGAGACGCCGGCTTGATCGGCGATGTCCTCGACGGAGATCTGCTCGAGGGGGCGGTCGGCGAGCATTTCGGTACCGAGCTCGATCAATTGGGCTCGTCGTTGTTGCGGACTGAGTCTCGTCCTCTTCGTGGTCGGTGCGCCGGGACTGTTCACGACCGCCATGCAACCACCCTACTGAATGTTAGTCAATAACTATTGACTCACACTCAATAAGCTTCTACGCTCCCCTACATGAGTCTTCCCGTAACAGATACTTCGGACCGTGCAACGACGCCGCGTCACGTCGATACGCTGATCATCGGCAGCGGGTTCGCCGGCCTCGGTGCCGCGATCAAGCTGACGAAGGCAGGCAAGAAGGACTTCGTCGTCATCGAACGTGGCCACGACGTCGGCGGCACCTGGCGCGACAACACCTACCCCGGTGCTGCCTGCGACGTGCCGTCGCACCTGTACTCGTACTCGTTCGCCCTGAACCCGAACTGGACTCGGTCGTTCTCCACACAGCCCGAGATCCAGAAGTACATCGCCGGGGTGGCGCGCAAGTACGGCGTCATGGACAAGCACGTGTTCGGCACGGATGTGACCTCGGCCCGCTGGAACGCCGAGACCAATCGCTGGGATGTTCAGACCACCTCCGGCAACTACACCGCGAAGATCGTCGTCTCGGCCGTCGGCGCACTGTGTGAGCCGAATCTGCCCGACATCGAGGGCATTCACGACTTCGAGGGCGACGTCTTCCACTCCGCTCAGTGGAACCACGACGTCTCGTTGGCGGGCAAGCGCGTCGCCGTCATCGGCACCGGTGCCTCCGCCATCCAGATCGTGCCCGCCATCGCAGGCCAGGTGGAACATCTGGACGTGTACCAGCGCACCGCGCCGTGGATCCTTCCCCGCGCCGATCGCCCGTACACCAAGCTCGAACGCTTCGCCTTCAAGCACGTTCCCGGGTTCCAGCGCCTGTCGCGGGCCGGCATCTACGCGATGCGCGAGACCCAGGTCGTCGGTCTGGCCAAGGCTCCGGCCTTCATGAAGCCGCTGCAGTGGGCGTCGGAGAACCACCTGCGCACCCAGATCAAGGACAAGGCACTGCGCGCCAAGGTGACGCCGAACTTCCGCATCGGCTGCAAGCGCATGTTGATCTCCAACGCGTACTACCCGGCTCTCGCGCAGAGCAACGTCGACCTCGTGACCGACGGCATCGCCGAGATCCGCAAAGGATCGATCGTCACCAAGGACGGCACCGAGCGCCCGATCGATGCGCTCGTCGTCGCCACCGGCTTCCACGTCACCGACTCCCCCGCCTACCAGGGCATCATCGGCAAGGACGGCCGCACGTTGGCCGAAACCTTCGACGACGGCGGCCAGCAGGGCTACAAGGGGGCAGCGGTCGCGAACTTCCCCAACATGTTCTTCCTGGTGGGACCGAATACGGGCCTCGGCCACACCTCGATGGTCTTCATGATCGAATCGCAGATCAACTACCTCGTCGACGCGTTGGACACCATCGACAAGCACGACATCGGCACCATCGAGGTGCGCAAGGACGTGCAGGACGAGTACAACGTGACGTTGCAGGATCAGCTCGCCAAGAGCGTGTGGATGAACGGCGGATGCGCCAGCTGGTACCTCGACAAGCACGGCAACAACACCACGCTGTGGCCGGGCTTCACGTTCGAGTTCCGCAGAATCACCAAGCAGTTCGATCTCGATGCGTACCGTAGCGTCGCTACCGCAGACCTGCCCTCCGGATCGTCGGCGAACAACTCCGCCGGCAACAACACAGACAAGGTGTCCGCACGATGAGCACATTCACAGGCAAGGTGGCCGTCGTCACCGGCGCGGGTTCGGGAATCGGCCGCGCACTGGCCCTCGAGCTGGCCGGCCGTGGAGCGAAACTGGCGTTGTCCGACGTCGACACCGCCGGACTCGACGAGACCGTCCGACGGGTCGAGGCACTCGGCGCCGAGGTCAAGTCGGACTTCCTCGACGTCTCCCAGCGCGAGACCGTCCTGGATTACGCCGAGGCCGTCGTCGCGCATTTCGGCAAGGTCAACCAGATCTACAACAACGCAGGCATCGCCTACCACGGTGACGTCGACAAGTCCTCGTTCAAGGACATCGAGCGCATCGTCGACGTCGATTTCTGGGGAGTCGTCAACGGCACCAAGGCTTTTCTGCCGCACATCCAGGCCTCCGGTGACGGCCACATCATCAACATCTCCAGCCTCTTCGGACTGTTGGCGATTCCGTCGCAGTCCGCGTACAACGCGGCCAAGTTCGCAGTACGCGGGTTCAGCGAATCGCTCCGCATCGAGATGTTGATCTCGAAGGCTCCGGTGAAGGTGACCGTGGTTCACCCCGGTGGCATCAAGACCGCCATCGCTCGCAACGCCACCGTGGCCGAGAACTACGACCAGGCCGATTTCGCGAAGTTCTTCGACACCAAGCTCGCCAAGACCACCCCGATCGACGCGGCCAAGACCATCCTGAAGGGTGTCGAGAAGGGCAAGGGACGCGTTCTCATCGGTTCCGACGCCATCGCACTCGACCTGCTCCAGCGCATCACCGGATCGCGTTACCAGGGCCTGATCGCCGCAGTGTCCAAGCGCGCGCTGCCGCGCACGAAGAAGTAGGCGGGTCGCGTCGTGAAGTCCTTCTACGTTCCCCTGCCGATCGTCGCGGCTGCGCTGAAGCCGTTCTATCGCCTCGCGCTGAATGCGCGATTCTCGTTTCGGACGCAGCGGCTGATCCTCGAGGCCGCCGCTCCCGTGCAAACGCTTCCGCACGGAACGGTCTCGCAGAAGATGACACTCGCGGGCCGTCGAGCCGAGCGCGTCACCGTCGGGGCAACCGAACGCGACACCGCGATCCTGTACCTGCACGGCGGCGCGTACACGATCGGATCCATCAACACGCACCGGTCACTGGCCGCACATCTGGCCCGGGAATCGGCCAGTGCTGTCTACGTGCTCGATTACCGGTTGGCACCGGAGAACCCGTACCCGGCAGGTCTGGACGACGCCGTGGCGGCGTTCCGCGAGCTGGTTCGTGTCCACGGATTCACCGCGGACCGCATCGCGATTGCCGGCGATTCGGCCGGTGGCGGTCTCTCGGTCGCCGCTGCCCGGCGTCTGGTGGACGACGGCACCAGCCCGGCTGCCCTCGGCCTTATCTCCCCGTGGGTCGATCCCGGAGCGCGCGACGCCGCCAAGGACCGCGACATGGTGGTCAACACCGGGTGGTCCTACAGCTCGGCCGATGCGTATCTGGGTGCGGGCGATCCGCTGGACCAGGGTTTCGCCCCACTGCTGGGCAACCTGGACGGTTTGCCGCCGATCGTCATGCACGTCGGTACCGACGAGGTGCTGTACGCGCAGATCACTGCGTTCGCGGACAAGCTGCGCCTGTCGGGTGTCGAGCTCGAACATGTGGAGTACAAGAAGCTCTGGCACGTGGCCCATCTGCAGGCGTCGATTCTGCGTGAGGCGGCCCAGGCCGTCCAGCACATGGGCTCGTACCTCGGCCGCAAGCTCCGAGCCGCGCAGCCGACCGGACCGTCAGAGGTTGCGCTCGCCGAGCCAACGGCCGGCGACATCGCCTGACGGAACTCCGTTGCGGACCTCGCCGATCATCTCGGCGAGGTCCGCAGTCGTCAGCTCACCCGCCACCACCGAGAACGATCTCACAGCACTCTCGTCGAGCACTCCGTCGGCATAGAGCGGCACCACGTTCTGCGCCGGATACACGTGGTCGTCGTCGGGCAGCGTTGTCAGGTCTTTCGCCAGCGGGCCGAACGACGCGGTGCGAATCGCCAGCACGTCGACTTCTCCGGCGTTCAAGCCGTCGACGGCGGACTGCGCATCGGCATACGGGGTGACATCGGTGACCGACGCCCCCGTGAACGTGGGACTCCTCGTACCCTGCGCAAGGACGTCCATCGGATCGACCTGGCCGTCGACGATTCCCACCGTTCTTTCCTCACGACCCACGAAATCCGTCACCGTCTCGTCTCCCGATTCACTGCCCGACGCCACCGCGATGGCCAGTCGATCCTCGGCGGTGGCGTAATCCCCCACCGACAACCCGGCCGGCAGTGATCGGTTCAGTTCCGTGTACACGTCCTCGGCCTCGGTTGCCTCGGAGAGACCGTCGAAGGTCCGCAGCAGCTCGCCTGTGAGATCGGGAACCATCGTCACCTCACCGCGGTCCAGCGCCGCGAGGTAGTCGGCCCGATCGCCCAGGTCCTCCTTCACCTCGACCTCCGCTCCTGTCGACCGCAGTCCCCCGGCGTAGATCTGCGCGAGCAGACGCGACAGATCCGAATTGCCCGCTCCGACGACGACGGGCACCGCAGCAGGGTCGGTCGATGCACTCGCACTGCAACCGCCGACCAGACCGGCGATCGACATCACCAGGGCTGCTGCCAGAACCGACGATCGCACTGTCATTTTCTCCTGTTCACTGCCCATGTGGTTTACCGATCCCGAGCGCGGGGCACTAGTGCGAACGAGACGGTAGTCGAACCAACCTTATGGGCACGCCGAATTCGACTACCATCCCGAGCAGCCCGAGTCCTGGTTCTTCCGTTGCCCCCCGGGGGGGCAGATCGGCGGAAATGGGTAGGACTGTGCCCGAACCGATGGAAGGACACCATGACCACCTCCCGCATCACGCGTGCGTTCTCCGCTCCGAGGGCAGTGGCAGCTGTTGCCGCACTCGCTCTCTCGGTCACCGCTCTGACCGCCTGCGGCGGCAATTCGGATCCACTCTCGAGCGGTGGCGGCGAGACCAACAGCGACACGAACTCCATCATCATCGGCTCCGCCAACTTCCCCGAGTCCGAGACCGTGGCGAACATCTACGCCGAGGCGTTGCGCGCCAATGGTTTCGAGGTGAGCACCAAGCTCAACATCGGCAGCCGTGAGGCCTACATTCCCGCAGTGCGAGACGGGTCGATCGACCTGATCCCGGACTACACCGGAAACCTGCTGCAGTACTTGGACGAATCCGCGACAGCCACCTCGTCCGAGGACGTCCTGGCCGCACTTCCTGCCGCCCTGGGCGACGATCTCACTGTGACGGCGCAGGCACCGGGCGAGGACAAGGACGCCGTCGTCGTCACTCGCCAGACCGCCACCGAACGCAACCTCACCACCATCGGCGACCTCGCACCGTTCTCCTCCGAGGTGACCTTCGCCGGTACCCCGGAGTTCCAGGAGCGCGTCGGCGGCCTGCCCGGTCTGCGAGACAAGTACGGCCTGGACATCTCGCCCGGCAACTACATCCCGATCTCCGACGGCGGCGGCCCGGCCACGGTCGAGGCACTCGTCTCCGGGCAGGTCGTCGCGGCGGACATCTTCACCACCGCGCCCTCGATCGCACAGAACGATCTCGTGGTCCTCGAAGACCCGGAGAACAATTTCGCGGCCCAGAACATCATTCCGGTGCTGCGTACGGCCAAGCAGTCCGACAAGCTCACTCAGGTGCTCGACGCCGTGTCGGCGCAGATCACCACCGAAGAGCTGATCGCACTGAACACCTCGGTCTCGGGTGACGAGAAGGTCGAGCCGGCGGCAGCAGCAGCGGCGTGGGTCAAGGACAAGGGCCTGGACCAGCCGGTCAGCTGATGATCACCTTCGAGCACGTCAACAAGACCTATCCGGATGGCACCACAGCGGTCGACTCCTTGGACCTGGTGATCGAGCCACATTCGTTCACCGTGTTCGTGGGGCCGTCCGGCTGCGGCAAGACCACCTCGATGCGAATGATCAATCGCATGATCACTCCCACCTCGGGTGTGATCACGGTCGACGGTCGCAACATCGCCGACATCGACGCGGTGAAGCTGCGCCGCGGCATCGGTTACGTGATTCAGAGTGCCGGCTTGTTGCCGCACCGTACCGTCGTCGACAACGTCGCCACGGTGCCGGTACTGAACGGCGAATCGCGTCGCGCCGCACGCAAGGCTGCACTCGACGTCCTCGAGCGAGTCGGCCTGGACCCGGCGTTCGCCTCGCGCTACCCGGCGCAACTGTCCGGTGGGCAGCAACAGCGGGTGGGCGTGGCCCGGGCGCTGGCCGCCGACCCACCGATCCTGCTGATGGACGAGCCCTTCAGCGCGGTCGACCCGGTGGTGCGTGAAGAACTGCAAATCGAGATGCTGCGCCTGCAGGCCGACCTGAAGAAGACGATCGTCTTCGTCACCCACGACATCGACGAGGCCGTCCGGCTCGGCGATCGCATCGCGGTCTTCGGGCCGCAGGGCCGACTGCAGCAGTACGACAAGCCCGAGACCGTACTCGCCGCACCGGCAACGTCTTTCGTGGCGTCGTTCGTCGGCCGCGATCGCGGCTACCGCGGGCTGTCGTTCAGGTCGGCGCAGGCTGTGACCATGCACCCGATCCACACGGCGACGCAGGACGAGATCGACGGCCTCCGACTGGACCAGGGGCAGTGGGTGCTCGTCGTCGACGAACAGCGCCGACCGTTGGGGTGGATCGACGCGACCGGAGTCGAGAAGGTGCGGGGCGGCCGCAGCATCGACGAGAGCACGGCAGCGGGCGGCTCGCTGTTCCTCGAGGGCGGCGATCTGCGTCAGGCACTCGACGCCGCGATCTCCTCGCCGTCGGGAATCGGCGTCGCGGTCGATGGTGCCGGGGCTGCCGTGGGCAGCGTCGACGGTGCGGAGATCCTCGAACACCTTGCTGCGCAACGTAAGTCGGAGGACTCGGAACGCAACCGGCATCACTTCCTCGCCAGCGGGGACGCCGAACAGTGACCTGGCTGCTGGACAACTTCGGTGTGGTCCTCGGCTACACGAAGACGCACCTGTACCTCTCGCTCGTCCCGCTGTTCGTCGGGTTGCTCATCGCCATCCCGCTGGGCACCGTCATTCGCAACACTCGCTGGGTTCGTCGAATCACGTTGACGGTGGCCAGTATCGCGTTCACCCTGCCCTCGCTCGCCCTGTTCGTCACCATCCCCGCGGTGGTCGGTCTACCGGTACTCGATCCACTGAACGTGGTGATCGCCCTGTCGGTGTACTCGACCGCACTGCTGGTGCGCGCGGTGCCCGAGGCCCTCGACTCGGTGCCGTTCGCCGTGGTCGATTCTGCCGAGGCGATGGGCTACTCGTCGCTGCGGCGAGCGGTGACCGTCGAACTGCCCCTGGCGCTTCCGGTGCTGATCGCGAACATCAGAGTCGTTGCGGTCACCAACATCTCACTGGTCTCGGTGGGCTCGGTGATCGGCATCGGCGGTCTCGGCCAGCTCTTCACCCAGGGCTACCAGCGTGACTATCCCGATCAGATCTTCGCAGGCATCATCTCGATCGTGTTCCTGGCGTTGATCTTCGACGCGGCCCTGTTCCTGCTGGGGCGTCGACTCACTCCGTGGACGCGACTGAACACGGGCTCGTCGAAGAAGAAGGCACGCGCATGAATCTCTTCTCCGAGGCGTTCTCGTACATTCTCGACGGCGGAAACTGGGCCGGGCCGACGGGAATCGGCGCACGACTGATCGAGCACATGTGGTACAGCCTGCTGGCAGTGTTGCTCTCGGCTGCCGTCGCGGTTCCGGTGGGTCTGCTCATCGGTCACCTGCGCCGCGGTGAGGCCGTCGTCGTCGGCCTCGTCAACGCGCTGCGGTCGCTGCCGACCCTCGGCATTCTCGTGTTTCTGGTTCTGGTGATCGGACTCGGACTGGTTCCGCCGATCATCGCGTTGGTGCTGCTCGGTATTCCTCCGCTGTTGGCAGGCACGTACTCCGGCATCGCCAACGTGGACGCCAACGTCGTCGACGCCGCCCGCGCGATGGGGATGACGGAAACGCAAGTGCTGTTTCGGGTCGAGATCCCGAACGCGCTGCCGCTGATCCTCGGTGGATTGCGCAACACCACATTGCAGATCATCGCCACCGCGACCATCGCGGCCTACGTCAACCTCGGTGGGCTCGGCCGCTACATCTTCGACGGGCTCGCGCTCTACGACTACGGCCGCGTTCTCGTCGGCGCGATCCTGGTGGCTCTGCTGACCTTGATCGTCGACGGCCTTCTCGCCCTCGCGGTGTGGACGTCCGTTCCGGGAACCGGTCGCCTGCGGCGGATGCCGACCGGACTCGCGAAAGTCTGACTCGTCCCACCACGAAAGACACAGACGAAAGACACCGGCGAACCGCTGGCCCGGGTAGGGCCGGGTTCGCCGGTGTTTCTTCCGTTCTCCTACGCGACGCCCTCGGCTCGCGCTGCTGCCGCAACTGCGTCCGCAACGGCCGGGGCGACACGAGGATCGAGTGGGCTGGGCACGATCTTGTCCGCAGCCAACTCGTCGCCGAGAACCGAGAGGATTGCCTCGGCAGCGGCGAGCTTCATGCCTTCGGTGATACGGCGGGCACCGGCGTCGAGTGCGCCCTTGAACACACCGGGAAAGGCGAGAACGTTGTTGATCTGGTTCGGGAAGTCGCTTCGTCCGGTCGCGACGATGGCGGCGTACTTCCTCGCCAACTCCGGATGGATCTCCGGATCCGGATTGGACAGTGCGAACACGATGGAGTCCGGGGCCATCGACGCGATGTAGCTCTCGTCGACCTTGCCTGCGGACAGACCGAGGAACACGTCCGCTCCGGCGAGGGCGTCGACCGCACCGCCCGATAGTGCACGGGGGTTGGTACGCGCGGCGAGATCGGTCTTGACGCCGTTGAGGTCCGAGCGGTCGGCGGACACGATGCCCTTCGAGTCCAGCACCACCACGTCCCCGATGCCGGCCAGAAGCAGCATGTTCGCGCACGCGACGCCCGCTGCCCCGGCTCCGGAGACGACGACCTTCAGTTCGGACGTACTGCGGCCCTGAACCTTCGCAGCCCCGTTGAGAGCAGCGAGTACGACGATGGCTGTGCCGTGTTGGTCGTCGTGCATGACGGGGCATTCGAGCGCCTCGACGACGCGCTTCTCGATCTCGAAACAGCGCGGTGCCGAGATGTCTTCGAGGTTGACGGCACCGAAGCTGTGCCGCATCCGCACGATGGTCTCGACGATCTCGTCGACGTCGTTGGTGTCGAGCACGATCGGAATGGAATCGAGGCCTGCGAACTTCTTGAACAGCGCGGCCTTGCCCTCCATCACCGGCAACGACGCGCGCGGACCGATGTCGCCCAGGCCGAGCACTGCGGAACCGTCGGAGATGACGGCCACGAGGCGATCGGTCCAGGTGTATCGCTTGGCCAGCGAGGCGTCGGCGGCGATGGCGCGGCTGACCTGCGCCACTCCGGGGGTGTAGGCGATCGAGAGATCGCGCTGCGTGTCGAGCGGCGCTGCCAACTCGACCGACAGCTTGCCGCCGAGATGCCCGGCGAAGATCTCCTCGTCGGTGATCGCCGCCGGTCCTGCCGGTGCGGTGTGTGTTGCTGCGGTGTCTTCGACTGCCGTCACGGTGAAAGCTCCTCGCACTGTCGACCTCGACCAGCAAGGCGACGAAGTGTCAACGAAGTGAGTGGTGGAAATGAGGGCCCGTCGGAGTGCGCCAGTGCTGGCTGCAAACTGCCGAGAGCGTGTCTCGCATGTGAGGCGGGTACGCCTGCACGATCAGCGATGGGCTGTAGCCCTGTCGGTGCCCTAGTGTGCCATATCGCCGACCCACCTGACCACAGCGTCAGGAACCACCGGGACCGGTTCTCACTGCCACCATTGTGTCCACAGGACGAGGCCTGCGGCGACGAAGACCACGAGAGCGCCGAGAACGGCCGAGATTCCGCGACGGTGATCGGCGATGCGCTGCGCGATCACGGCAACGATCGCGGCGACGATATGGGCGGCAACCGAGAGAGCGCCAGGACCGGGGAAGCCGCGGGAGTGGCCCAGATACTGCGTGACGGCGACGCCGAGGGCCAGCACCACCAGTCCCCCGGTGACGATACCGCTGAGCCCGCGCAGGAATCGGAGCCCGGCACCTGCCCCGGTCATCCGCCTGCCACGAATCCGCGAACCGAGTCCGCGATCAACTGCACCGCGATAGCGGCCAGCAACAGACCGGCGATGCGTGCCAACAGCGAGATACCGCCCTCCCCGAGGAGCCGGATCAGCGCGGTCGAGAATCGAAGCACCAGGAAGAACAGAATGTGAATGGTGATGATGCCCAACGCAATTGCCAAGAACGAACCGGCGTCACCGTCGGCCTGGCTGACGTAGACGATCACCGCGGCAATGGCACCGGGGCCTGCCATGAGCGGAGTCCCGAGCGGCACGAGTGCCACGTTGACGTCCTCCGCGGCGGTGTCCCCGCCCGCACCCTTTCCGGTGAGCAGCGACAACGCGATGAGCAGCAACAGCAACCCGCCCGCACCCTGCAATGCCGGAATGCCGATGTGCAGGTAGCTCAGGATCGCCTGGCCGCCGATCGCGAACACCGAGATGACGGTCAGCGAAACCGCGGGGGCCTGCCATGCGGCCTTGTTGCGGGCTTCTTTGCTCTTGCGCCCGACCAGAGACAGGAACACCGGGATCGCGCCCGGCGGGTCCATGATGACGAACAGGGTGATCAACACCGTCAAGTAGAGCGTCACATCGAATGTCATGGCCGCGCCGCCGCAACCAGACGGTCGTATTGCTCTGGGGCAGTGGAGTATTCGCCCAGCTTCACCGTCTTGTTGGTGCCGTGGTAATCCGAGGATCCCGTGACGATCAGGTCCAGTTCCGCGGCGAGGTCGGCCATCACCGCGGTGTCCTCCGGCGAGTGATCCATGTGATGGACCTCCACTCCACCGAGACCGCGCGCTGCGAGTTCGCGAATGTGATCGAGGTCGAGGATGCGGCCGCGGGTACGAGCTCTGGCGTGCGCGAGCACACTGACACCGCCTGCCGCAGCGATCATGTCCACCGCTACTTCGAGGGGGGTGTCGACCTTCTCGACGTAGTACTTGCCGTCGGTCGCCAACGGACCGGCGAACGCGGCGTTCATGTCCGGGACGTACCCGGCGTCGATCAGGGCTCGACCCAGATGGGGTCGCCCGGCCGCCGCACCGGCCGAGGCCAGCACCGCGTCGGGGTCGATGGGCAGACCGTCCGCCGCCATCTTCTCGGCGATGGCACGCAATCTCGTGACCCGCTCGCTGCGCAACCGCGCGCGCTCGGTTGCGAACACCTCGTTCGCGGGGTCGAACAGGTACGCCAGTAGGTGCACGGGAACCGGCCGGCCGTCCTCGCCTCGCCCGGTGCAGGAAAGTTCCATGCCGCGCACGAGCGTGAGACCGGACGGCAGTGCGGAGGCCGCCTCGTCCCATCCCGAGGTGGTGTCGTGGTCGGTCAGAGCCACCACCGACAGTCCCGCCTCGGCTGCGGCCCGGACCAGCTCGGCCGGGCTGTCGGTGCCGTCTGACGCCGTCGAGTGGGTGTGGAGGTCGATGAGCACCTGCACAGTGTTCCAGGCCCACTCTCTCGTCGTTTTGCTGGCGTACGATTGCCCGCCATGCCGTCCCTTCCACCACGCCCGTCGCTGCCGTCCCTGCATCGACGATCGGCCAAGGCCGGTCCGGTGCACGCACCGCGAATTCCGGTGCCCACGGCTCGCGCAATCGTCGACTGTGCGGTCTACGTCGAGGGCGCTCGACTGCCCGGCAGATTCACTCACACCTCGGCCATCGCGGAGGTGCGTGCACGCGGCGAAGGATTCGTGTGGGTGGGTCTGCACGCACCCGACGACCAACAGATGAACGCGATCGCCCAGTGTTACGGCCTGCACGAGCTGATGGTCGAGGACACCGTGCACGCCCACCAGAGACCCAAACTCGAGCGCTACGACGACGTCGCGTTCCTGGTACTGCGCACGGTGAAGTACGTCGAGCACGAGTCGGTGACGACCGCCAACGAGATCGTCGAGAGCGGCGAGATCATGGTGATGGTCGGCCGTGACTTCGTCATCACCGTCCGGCACGGGGAGCATTCGGGACTGGCCGGCGTGCGTCAACGCCTCGAGGGCAACCCCGAACAGCTCGCGCTCGGCCCGTCGGCAGTTCTCCATGCGGTGGCCGACCACGTGGTCGACGAATATCTCGCGGTGACCGACTCGATCGAGCGGGACGTCGACGGTATGGAGGAGGAAGTGTTCTCGCCGCACCACCACGTGCCCATCGAGAACATCTATCTCCTCAAGCGGGAGGTCGTCGAACTTCGGCGGTCGGTGACACCACTGTCGACGCCGTTGGCGCGTCTGGTGCAGGAGCCGAGCGTCCCCAAAGCGGTGCGACGCTACCTGCGCGACGTGCAGGACCATCACACGACGGTCGCCGAACGCATCTCCGAGTACGACGAGGTGCTCAGCTCACTGGTCGACGCTGCGCTGGCGCGAGTGACGATGCAGCAGAACCTGGACATGCGCAAGATCTCGTCGTGGGTGGCGATCGCCGCCGTGCCGACGATGGTCGCGGGGATCTACGGGATGAATTTCGACAACATGCCCGAGTTGCACTGGACGTACGGCTACCACCTGATGGTCGCAGTGGTGTTGTGCGTGTGCATCGGACTGTGGCGGACGTTCCACAAGAACAACTGGCTCTAGGGGCCGACGATCCGATTGGACGATGCCCAACCGAATCGTCCGATCGTTGGTGATTGCCCCGACTGCCGACAGGTGACGAGCCCACCGGTTCGGGCCGGATGAGACTGCAGAAGCCCTGCATTGTCGTCCGGAAGGGATCGATGAGAATCCGCTCACTCGTACTGGCGTCGACCGTCGCACTGCTGTCCACGGTGGTACCGGGAACCGCATCGGCAGGGTCGAACCTCGATCCGGGTCCCGCACTGACCGTCGATCCGGCCGCCCTCGACCACGCTCTGACGTGCACCCCCGATCTGCACGACGCCACCCGCGATCCGGTCCTGCTCACCCCGGCTTTCGCCACCGACCAGCAGTCGTTCGGGTGGAACTATCTGCAGTCGCTGCCCGCCGCCGGGATACCGGTGTGCAGCCTCTCCCTGCCGGACGAGGGGTACGGCGACCTGCAGATCGCCGCCCAGTACGTGGTGCACGCGGTTCGGACGATGGCCGCCGACAGCGGTCGCCAGGTCGTCATGATGGGCCACCAGCACGGCCCGCTCGACGAGCTGTGGGCGTTGACGTTCTGGCCGGATCTGCCTGCTCTGGTGTCGGATCTCATCTCGCTCGCCACCCCGTACAACGGCACCGACTCGGCTCGTTCGGGATGCGACGACTCGCAGGAGTGCCCGCCTGCGAACTGGCAGATCGCCACCGGATCGAAGTTCCTCACCGCGCTGGCGGCGCGTCCGTTGCCGGAGGGACCCGGTTACACCTCGATCTACACCAATTTCGACGAGCTGATCTATCCGCAACCGCACGCCAGCACTCTTGCCGGAGCCGCGAACATCGCCGTTCAGGACGTCTGCCCGCTGCGGCCCGTCGAACACTTCAACATCATCGGCGACAACGTCGCCTTCCGTATCGTCCTCGATGCACTCGAACACGACGGACCTGCTGTCCGCGAGCGGATTCCGGACGATCTGTGTTTCACCACCAGCATGCCGAACCTGCGCTACGACGCGCATGCCGCGATCACCGGCCTGAAGTACCTGGCCCAGGTACCTCGGCACCTGATCGACGATTCCGTCACCGCAGAACCGGAATTGGCGTCCTACGCTCGGTGACTCCGGGTCAGAGACTGGCCGCGGACCGATTCGGATCGCGCACGTCGATCCCGGCCTCGGCCCAGGCCTCACGCAGGGCCGCGGCACCGCGCAGACGCACCCAGGCGGCCTCGGTACCGGTCAACGGCACGGCAGCGAGAAAGCGAACCGGATCGTAGGGCTCGGGCAGCGTCAGATCGGCGATGTCGCTGTCGCCGAGCAGCACCGCGGTGAACGGCGCGTTGGTCCAGAGCGGCTCACCCAGATCGAGCAGCGCATCCTCGACGAGCACGACCCCCTCCACCGCGGGCGAGGCAGCGAGCACGGCCAGTGACTTGTGCACGCCCGACGCCACGCCTGCCCCACCGCGAAGAGTCAGCACCAGTTCTGCTCGGGGGCCGCGCGAGGGATCGGCGACGAGTTCGTTGGGATCGGCCATGGGGTGACGAGAACAGCCGAGACTGACGTACCGGACCACGTCGGAGTCCGCGCCGAATCTCAGCACGTCCAGCGACTCGAGGCCGAGGAACGTCACCGACGCCGACGACGGATTCTCGTCACCGATCTCGGTCACCAGATGTGCGCGTACCGCTGCAATGACACTGTCGCTCACCTGACCCATCCAACACCACCGATGCCCGAGAAGTCCGTTCGGAGGTATCACCGCACCGGAGGTGGGTACCGTCGTACCCGTGGTCTCCGTTCTCGCAGTTGCCGACGAAACGATCGAATCCCTGTGGAGTCCGCAGGTGAAGTCGCTCGGAGTCGACCTGATTCTCGGCGCGGGCGACCTCCCGTTCGACTACCTCGAGTACCTCACCGACGCGTTGAACGCTCCGTGTGTGTTCGTTCCAGGCAATCACGACGCGGACCTCACCGGATACTCGGCCGGACGCGCAGGGTGGATGCGCGCCGGGTTGCCCGCCACCTGGCCCGGACCGGTCGGTGCCGTCAACGTCGACCGTCGAATAGTCTCCGCCGCAGGCCTACGGATAGCCGGCCTCGGTGGGTCCATCCGCTACAACGGTGGCCCCAATCAGTGGACCCAACGGCAGCAACGACGGCGATCGCGCACCCTGACTCGAACGTTCGCGTGGCATCGCAACGTGCGCAAGGATCTTCGCCCCGTCGACATTCTGCTCACCCACAGTCCCCCGCTCGGCGTCGGTGACGACACCGACCCCGCGCACATCGGCTTCGACTGCCTGGACGAGGTGACGCGTCGACTGTCGCCACAGTTGTTGTTGCACGGGCATATTCATCCACACGGTCACACCCCGGACGATCTGACCCTGCACGGCGCGACGGTGATCAACACCGTCGGATACACCCTTCTCGAGATCGAACCGGGCAGCGAGAGAACGGATTTCGAGACACCGAAGATCGTGAGGCGCAGACATGGCACGTGACACCGGATTCCCGGCCGCCGACGCGGAGAACGACTTCACCCGCCAGCGCCGACGCGCCGACGTCGCACGTCTGGTCGGGTGGCTGCGTCGCCAACCCGACGACGTCAACACCATCCTGCCGTTCGACGAGGTGGTCGCCGCCCTCGGCAAGGTGGGCGAGCGTCACCTGGGTCTGCAGGTCATCCGCGTCGAGACCATCGTCGGAAGTGTGGACCGCACACGCGATTTCGACCGTTTCTTCCGCCCTACCTCGGCACGTATTCGCGAGCGCTGGCAGCGGCTGGCGGCCGCTCAGCGCCGCGGCGAGGCGATGCCGCCGATCCAGGTGTATCGCATCGGGGGCATGCACTTCGTCGTCGACGGCCATCACCGAGTCTCCATCGCCTTCGCGATGCACCGGACGTCGATCGACGCGGTGGTCACCGAGATCATCACCCGCATCTCCCCCGAGGGCATCACCCGACGCGGCGACCTGCTGATCAAGGACCACCGACGCATCTTCCTCAGTCGAGTTCCGTTGGTCGGCCGCGCCCGCGAGGCCGTCCAGGTCACCGATCCCTTCGACTACGCCCAACTGAGCGAATCGGTGGAGGCGTGGGGCTTCCGGTTGATGCAGGAGGTCGGAGAATTCGTCGACCGAGGTACCGTCGCGCGGCGTTGGTTCGGTGAGGAGTACCTACCGGTGGTGCGCATGGTGCGCGCAGCGGAGATCCTCGAGGACCGCACCGACGCCGAGGCGTACCTGTGGATGAGCCGGGAGCGCTACCGCCTGGTGCGCGAACACGTCTGGAACGACGAGATCGTCAGCGAACTGCGTCAGAAAGCTCTGGGGAAGCACCAGTAGGCCTGCGTCGATGCTCGGCCGTGGTAACGGCCCCGGCTCACTTCCCTGGTGCACCGATCTCTGATAGTTACTTAGATGCGTTCATCATTCTAATTTTTCGGTTCCATCGCTTGGTCGATACGTAACGAGGTAGTTCTTTCATGTCCACCCGCCGCATACTGCTGCCCGGACTCTGTTTCATCGTCATGACTCTCGCCGTTCTGCAAACGATGGTGGTCCCCATCGTCTTGACCATCGGCACCCAACTCGGGGTCGGCACCACCGCCGCCGGATGGGTACTGACGGCCAACCTCCTCGCGGCGGTGATCGCCACCCCGGTCATCGGTAGGCTCGCCGACCTGCACGGCAAGCGTCCGGTACTGATCGGTGTGCTCACCGTCGTCCTCGCCGGATCTCTCCTCGCTGCCCTGACCCACTCGTTGCTGTGGCTGATCGTCGGCCGCGTCCTGCAGGGAGTGTCCTACGCACTGTTCCCCATCGCCCTCGCCGTCCTCCGTGACGAGATGCCTCCTCGTAAGCTCGTCGGCTCGATGGCCGTCCTGTCCGGCACACTCGGCGTGGGCGGTGGCTTCGGACTGGTGTTGACCGGGCTACTGACGGCCAACGGTGCCGACTACCACCGCGTGTTCTGGCTCACTGTTGCGTTCGTGGTGCTCGCGCTCGCAATCGCCTGGTTCGGCGTACCGGCGCGCCCGAGATCCAGCCGCGGCACCGTCGACTGGTGGGGAGCTGCACTGCTCGCGGTGACTCTGCTGCTGCTGTTCCTCGCGCTGACCCAGGGCCGCACCTGGGGGTGGGGTTCGCTTGCCACCATCGGCTGCGCGGTCGGCGGTGTGGTCGCAGGGGCCATCTGGTGGACCTTCGAGAAGCGCGCCGACGAGCCATTGGTCGCACCCCGAATGCTCACCCACGGACCGTTGCTCGCCACCAACGTCGCCACCCTCTTCGTCGGTATCGGGATGTTCGTCAATTTCCTCGCCTGCTCGTACTTCGTGCAGACACCACGAGCTGTGGCCGGCTACGGCTTCACCGCGAACGTTCTCGAGGCGAGTGTCGTCTATCTGCTGCCCGGCGCAGCGGTCGGAGTGGTCGCGGCCGTCGTCAGTGGCCGCCTCATCCGGTCGTTCGGGCCGCGCCGAGTACTGATCGCAGGAGCCGTGATCGGCATGGTCGGATTCGTCTTCGTCGCACTCGCCCACGATCACACCTGGCAGCTGATCACCGCAGGCATCGTCATCAACATGTTCGTCAGTCTTGCGTTCGCTGCCCTGCCGAACCTGCTCATGGCCGAGGTCGGCGCAGCGGACACCGGGGTGGCGAACAGCGTCAATTCGATCGTCCGGACAGTCGGCACCTCGATCGCCAGTGCCACGCTGTCCACCGTCCTCGCCATGTTCACCATCGACGGGACAGCCGTCGCCCGCGAGAGCGTGTACACCGCAGCGTTCGTCGCAGGTGCGGTGGCCTGCCTCGTCGTCGTACTCGCGGCCCTGGCCATCAGGAGTACCCCCGCCGCGCGGGAATCGGTGCGAGTGGCGGGGTCCGAACCGACCAGCACGTCGAACATGGCGGCGTGACGAACTGCCGACCGCTTCACAGCGACCTGACAGCCGACACCCTCGTCCGACCAGGACGAAGACCGTTCGTTCGCTGGTGGGAAACCCTGGCAGGAAACTCGTAATCTACTGGGAGTCAACGAATCTGCCTTTCGGGCGTACTCACGCAGACCTACTGTCGTGGAGGTACGAACCACGACGAAAGGGAACACATGAACACCCGAAAGATCCTCACCCGCGCAGCAGTCACCGGAGCATTGGTGGCCATCCCTCTGGTGGCGGTCGCCGGCACCGCGTCGGCCGATCCGCTGTGGTCCGGCAGCGACGATCGTGACCACAGCGCGCCGCAGTATCAGCAGAACCAGCAGCCCGATCAGTTCCGCCTACCCGAACTGTTCCCACAGGCACCGGCGCCGCAGCTGCAGAACCCGGCACCGAACGTGGTGCCGTTCGACTTCTTCCAGGGCTACCAGCTGCCGAGCACGGGCTCTGCCTTCTGACCCATGTGCACGGAACTTCGTAGCCCACTACGAAGTTCCGTGCACATGCGCGCAGCGCTCTACAGCGTCAGGTTGGCACCCGAGGCCTGGTCGAACACCGAGATCTTCGCCGGGTCGAACCACAGTTCCACCTGACCACCCTCGGCGGCTTTGGATTCGGCGGCCAGACGCGCAACCACCTGTGCGCCACCGAGATCGGCGATGCCGGCATCGGCGGCGAGCTCCTGCAGCTCGCTGGACTCGACCTTGGCACCCTTGAGCGTGAAGTAGACGTACTTGTCGCTACCCATCGACTCGAGCACGTCGACGGTGGCGGTGAACGTCGCGCCGCTCATCTTCTGGTAGCCATCGATCAGGGCTGCGTCCTCGAAGTGCTCGGGACGGATGCCGACGACCACCTCGCGGCCCGGGTTCTTGGCCTTGATCGCATCCATCCGCTCGAGTGGGATGTCGATCTCACCGAGCGCGGTGGACACTCCGTTCGAGGTGAGCTGTCCGGGAACGAAGTTCATCGAGGGCGATCCGATGAAGCCGCCCACGAACAGGTTTCGCGGCTTGTCGTAGAGCTCCTGCGGAGAACCGATCTGCTGCACCAACCCGCCGCGCAGCACCACGACGCGATCGCCGAGGGTCATGGCCTCGGTCTGATCGTGCGTGACGTAGACGGTGGTGGTGCCGAGCCGCTTCTGCAGCCGCGAGATCTCGGCGCGCGTCTGGACGCGCAGCTTGGCGTCGAGATTGGACAGCGGCTCGTCCATCAGGAAGGCCTTGGGGGTACGAACGATGGCACGGCCCATGGCAACTCGCTGTCGCTGACCACCGGACAGGTTCGCCGGCTTGCGGTCGAGGTGCTGACTGAGGTCGAGGATCTTGGCTGCCTCTTCGACCTTGGTGTTGATCTCCGACTTCGACAGCTTCGCGAGCGTCAGCGGGAAGGCGATGTTCTGACGCACCGTCATGTGCGGGTACAGCGCGTAGGACTGGAACACCATCGCGATGTCGCGATCCTTCGGTGCCTTCTCGTTGACGCGCTCCCCCGCGATGCGCAGTTCTCCGGACGAGATGTCCTCGAGACCGGCGATCATATTGAGGGTGGTGGACTTTCCGCAACCGGAGGGCCCGACGAGGATGATGAATTCGCCATCGGCGATGGTGATGTCGACGTCGCTGACCGCGGCGGCGCCGTCGGGGTAGAGCTTGGTGACTTTGTCGAGAACGATTTCGGCCATGACGGTTATCCCTTCACTGCGCCGGACGTCAAGCCCGCCACGATACGTCGTTGGAAGAAGAGCACGAAAATGATGATCGGGATCGTGATGACGACTGCTGCCGCCGCGATCGACCCCGTGGGCTCCTCGAACTGAGAGCTACCGGTGAACTGCGAGATGGCCGCCGGGACGGTGACCGAACGTTCCGTCGCCGTCAACGAGATGGCGAGCAGAAGGTCGTTCCAGGCGAAGATGAACACCAGAATTGCGGCGGTGACGATGCCGGGGGCGGCCAGCGGAGCGATGACCTTGCGGAATGCCTGTGCGGGCGTCGCGCCGTCCATCTTCGCTGCCTTTTCGAGCTCCCACGGAATCTCGCGGAAGAACGCCGACAGGGTGTAGATCGCCAACGGCAACGCGAAGGTGATGTACGGGATGATCAGTCCCGGCCAGGTGTCGAACAGTCCCAGCGAGCGGGAGATGTCGAACAGCGGTGTCACCAGCGAGATCTGCGGGAACATCGCGATCAGCAGTGCCGCACCCACGAGCGCCTTCTTGCCCGGAAAGTCCAGGCGAGCAACGGCATACGCGGCCATTGTGCCGATCACCACGGCGATCACGGTGGTGATCAATCCGATGCCGATCGAGTTCACCAACGCCGAGGTGAACTGGTTCGTCTGGAAGATGCCCTTGTAGTTCTCCAGGGTGAACGACTGCGGAATGAACCTGCCGTCCGCGATGGTCGCCGTCGACTTGAACGACAGGCTGATGATCCACAGCAGCGGAACGAGTGCGTAGAGCAGGACGAGGACGTTGACGACCGTCCAACCGACCTTCTTGCGAGGCGTAACAGTGGTCATTACTTGCGGCCTCCGTCGTCGGATCCCGGTGCCGATGCACCGAACAACTTGATGAACACGAACGCGATGATCGCGACGCAGAAGAAGATCAGGATGCTGATCGCCGACCCGAGTCCGAGGTTGAACGCACCGAAGAGGTTGTTGTAACCCAGAATCGAGACCGATCCGGTTTCGTTGCTGCCTCGGGTCAGGACGTAGATGTTGTCGAAGATGCGGAACGCGTCGAGGGTGCGGAAGAGCACCGCGACGAGGATCGCCGGCTTCATCAACGGGATGGTGATCCGCATCAGCCTGGTCCAGCCACCCGCCCCGTCGACCTCGGCGGCCTTGAGCAGGTCGTCGGGCACCAGCGCCAGGCCTGCGAGCAGCAGCAGCGCCATGAACGGCGTCGTCTTCCACACTTCGGCCAACACGACGATCGCCAGTGACGGGAACTGCTCGGTGAGCGGGGCACTGCCGTCGGGCAGCAGATTGGCGAGGTAGCCCGTGCCGGGGGTCCACGCGTAGTACCAGCTGTACGCGGCGGCGACGGTCACGATGCCGTACGGAATGAGCACCACGGTGCGCACCAGTCCACGGCCGAAGATGGTGCGGTGCATGACCAGAGCCACCGCCAGGCCGAGGATGAACTCGATGATCACCGAGATGATCGTGATGCCCGCCGTCACGCCGAACGCCGTCCACCAGTAGCCGTCGGAGAGCACGGTCACGTAGTTGGAGATGCCGACGAATTCACGATCCTCGGGAAATGCGAGGTTGTACTTCTGCAGGCTGAGCCAGAACGCGTAGATGATCGGGTACCCGGTGACCGCGATCATCAGCAGGGCTGCGGGTGCGATGAGCAGCAGACCCAACCGTCGTTCGGCCTTCTTGCCGTCGGAGACGTTCTTCAGAGCCGCCTGCTTGTCGACAGGCTGCGATGCGGGCTGTGACTCGGTGGTGGCGCTCATGGAATCAACCCTTCGGAATTGACGGCCTTGGTGACCAGATCAGCGAGCTTGTCCACGTCGGCCACCGGATCGATGTTCTGCGGCGGGTTGAGCGCATCGGTCAACAGAATCGAGATGCTCTGGTACGCAGGCGAAACGGGCCGGACGGCCGCCGACTCGATGGAACCGAGCACCCCTTCCCACGCGGGATAGACGGCCTGGAACTCCGGATCGTCGTACAGGCGCGCAAGCACCGGCGGCACACCACCGTTGACGGCGTTGTTGCGCTGGTTCTCCTCGTTGGTGAGGCACTCGACGGCCTCCCACGCGAGGTCCTCGTGCTGGGTGGTCTTGGCGACGCCGATGTTGAACCCACCGATGGTGACCTTGGCGGGCTCGCCCGCATCGACCTCCGGATACGGGGCGCTGCGGAAGACCTCGGCGATCCGCGCGTCCTGCTGGTCGGCAGGCACGTTCGACAGGTCGAGGAACGAGACGGCACCGGCGACGGCGTTCTCCTTCAGACCGGGCAGCACGAACGGGTAGTTGACCTGGAAGGCCATCCGTCCCGCTTCCATCCCGAGCCGGGAGGTTCCCTCGTCGCTCTGCGAGACCGACGGGTCGCGGCCATCGGCGGTGGCGACCCGCTTGATGATCTCGAGGGCCTTCTCGGTGGCGGCGCGGTGCTCGGGAGTGTCGTTCAGTGTCACCGTCGTTCCGTCTTCGCCGACGACCGATCCTCCTGCGCTCTCGAGCAGCGAGTTGAACCAGACCATGAAGCCCTCGTACTGCTTGGCCTGGACGCCGATCTCCGAGGGCCTACCGGCGGCCGCATTGGCCTCGGCCACGTCGATCAGCTGATCCCACGTCTGCGGCGGCACCCCGTCCGGCACCTCGTCGGGCCGGTACCAGAGCAGCTGGGTGTTGGAGTTGAGCGGAACCGCGTAGAGCTGGTCCTGCCATTCGGCCGTGGCGAGCGGACCTTCGAGGGTGGAGCCGTCGCGCAGCTTTTCGGACAGGTCGTCGGGCACGGGCAATGCCCATCCGGCTTCGGCGAATTCGGCCGTCCACACCACGTCGAGTGTCATCAGATCGAGCGTCCGGTCGTTGCCTGCGAGGCGCCGCGCGAGCTGGAGACGCTGATCATTTGCGCTCTTGGGCAGCGTTCGCTGCTCCACGCGGTAGCGACCGTTCGAGGCGTCCGAACACACCTGTGCCGCAGCGGCGTACTGCTCTGCGCCGTCTGCGGCAGTGTAGAAACTCAGAACCGGAACCGAACTGTCGGACGAACCACACGCTGCGAGCAACGGACTCGTCACCAGAGCCGCTGCCGCCAACACCCCTATCCTCGTTGCTTTTCCACGCCTACGACCACGATGTCTCGGCACTTTCCGCCTCCGTACGTTCAGTTACTCGCGCAGCACACTGTGTGGGACTGCCGTGCACGAAAGAAACGTAACCGAACTCACTGGCATTGAGGGGAGATTGGGGCTATTCCGTTACCTGTCGGTTGCCTGGTCGTCCACCAGGTGTGATCAGATCGACAGTTTCGCGAGCAGGTCGCGCGCTTTCTCCGCGGTACGGGGTTCGCAGAGGACGTCGTAACGACCGGCGACCAACTGCATGCTCGACGCGAAATCTCGCTGCCCCTTGGTGGCCGCGTACGGAATGGACGCCGAGATCAGGCCGAAGATGATGCCGCCGCCGACGCCGATGAGCAGAGCTCCGAGGATGTTCTCGCTGAAGATACCGAGGACCAGGCCGAGGAAAACGCCCAGCCATGCACCCGAAACAATGCCTCCACCAATCACTTTGGGCCACGTGAGCCGCCCGAGGACGCGCTCGACCTGCATCAGGTCGACGCCGACGATCGTCACGTCCTGTACCGAGAACTCCTCGTCGGACAGGTAGTCGACGGCGCGCTGCGCCTCGGCGTAGGTGGGGTAGGAACCGATCGGCCAACCGGAAGGCGGCGTCGGCAGTCCCTGCCCTGGGCGGCCCGACTGCGAGAGGGGATTAGTCATGACTCCATTGTGCCCCGAAACGGACACCCGGCACACCCGTTGTAGCGGTTCACAGCAGGTTGACGGTTGGTCAGGACGTGGTCGGTCAGGTTGTGGGCGGCACGAAAGCGGTCGTGCGCGTCATTCCTGCGGCACGGCCCTTCGCCGAGACGACGAGCGCCATCTTGCGGCTCGCCTCGTCGATCATCTCGTCGCCCAACATCACCGCACCGCGACCGCCACCCGCCGCGGACGTGTGGAACTCGTAGGCGTCGAGAATCATCTCGGCCTTGTCGTAATCGGCCTGACGCGGCGCGAAGATCTCGTTGGCGGCCTCGATCTGCGTCGGATGCAGCACCCACTTGCCGTCGAAACCGAGGCCGGCCGTGCGCCCGGCCGCCCGACGAAAGGCGTCGAGATCTCGAATTTGCAGGTAGGGGCCATCGATCGCCTGCAGACCGTGGGTCCGGGCAGCGAGCAGAATGGTCATCAGAATGTGGTGATAGGCGTCGCCCGTGTCGTATCCGACCGGTTGCTCGCCGACGACCAGAGTGCGCATGTTGACGCTCGCCATCAGATCCGCAGGGCCGAACACCAGAGTCTGCACGCGCGGGCTCGCCGTCGCGATCTCGTCGATGTTGCGCAGACTGCGTGCGCTCTCGATCTGCGGCTCGATCCCGATGGCACCGACCTCGAGACCGTGCTCCTTCTCGAGCTGAGTGAGCAGCAGATCCAGCGCCTGCACGTGCGCGGCGCATTCCACCTTCGGCAGCAGGATGGCGTCGAGATGGCGTCCGGCACCCGACACGACGTCGATGACGTCGCCGTACGTCCACTGCGTCGTCCAGTCGTTGACGCGCACGACCTTGATCTGATCGCCCCAACCGTCGGAGTTGAGTGCGTCGACGATGCGCGCTCGGGCCGCCACTTTCGCCAGCGGCGCGACGGCGTCCTCGAGATCGAGAAAGACCGCGTCGGCGGGCAGTCCCTTCGCCTTGTCGATCATCTTGTCCGAACTGCCCGGAACGGCCAGTACCGACCGCCGCATGCCCGAAGCTCTCACGAAAGCACAACCCCTGTCTGATTCACCCTCTGTACTGCCGAGCCTCTAACCTTGCCATCATGGCAGCACTGAGCAAGGTATTCGCGGCCAGGCTCGCCGGCCTGGGTGTCCTGGGCCCCGACGGCGAATCGATCGGCCGGGTTCGTGACGTGGTCGTCTCGATGCGTGTCGGCAGAGCGCAGCCGAGAGTCCTCGGCCTTGTGGTCGAATTGGCAACTCGCCGAAGAATTTTCGTGCCGATGCTACGAGTGACGAGCATCGAGCCCAATTCCGTTCAACTCACGACCGGAAACGTCAGTCTTCGTCGATTCACCCAGCGCGCCAACGAGATCCTGGTCTTCGCGCAGATCCTCGACTCCAAGGTGCGCGTCGACGACCCCGAGCTCGACGAGCTGCACGACGTCGATTCCATCGTCGTCGACCTCGGCATCGAACTCACCCGAACTCGCGACTGGGTGGTCGCGCGGGTGGCGGTCCGCAAGCAACGGCAACGGCTCGCGCGGCGTGGTGCCATCCACGTCGTCGATTGGCAGCACGTGCAGGGGCTGACACAGAACGAGCTGTCCATGCCCGATCAGGGTGTGGCGCAGCTGCTGATGCAGTTCGAGGACCTTCGCGCAGCCGACGTGGCGAACGCGATGCGCGAGCTGCCCGTCAAGCGCCGGATGGAGGTGGCGCGCGCTCTCGACGACGAGCGGCTCGCGGACGTCGTCCAGGAACTGCCCGACGACGATCAGGTGGAGTTGATGCACTACCTCGGTGTCGACCGTGGTGCCGACGTGCTCGAGGCCATGGACCCGGACGACGCCGCCGACCTGCTGGGCGAGCTGCCCGAGACCGAGGCGGAATCGCTTCTGCGCCTGATGGATCCGGAGGACTCCGCGCCTGTCCGTCGTCTGCTCGAACACTCCCCCGATACCGCCGGTGGTCTGATGACCCCCGAGCCGGTGGTTCTCACCGCGTCGACGACGGTGGCCGAGGCGCTCGCCCGGGTACGTAATCCCGACCTGACGCCTGCGCTGGCCTCCCTGGTGTTCGTCGTGCGGCCCCCGACCGCGACACCGACCGGCCCGTATCTCGGCTGCGTGCATCTGCAGCAATTGCTTCGAGAACCCCCGGCGAGCCTGGTCGGCGGTGTGGTGGACAGCGCTCTGCCGAGATTGTCCCCCGAGGACAGTCTCACCGCGGTGACGCGGTACTTCGCGACGTACAACCTCGTCTGCGGCCCGGTGGTCGACGACGAGGACCACCTGGTCGGGGCCGTGACCGTGGACGACGTCCTCGATCACCTGCTGCCCGAGGACTGGCGAGATCAGGAAGTGGCGGGACAGTGAAAGAAACAGCACGCCAGAGAATGGACACGCCGCGCGGGTCGCGGATGTTCAATGTGAACCTCGACTTCGACCTCGGCAAGTCGGGCGAGAAGGCCGCACGATTCCTCGGCACCGGCCGCTACCTGGCCATCCAGACCGGAATCGTGATCGTCTGGATCTTCCTCAACGTCGTGGCGGTCAACCTCCAGTGGGACCCCTACCCCTTCATCCTGCTCAACCTCGCGTTCTCGACCCAGGCCGCGTACGCAGCTCCGTTGATTCTTCTGGCCCAGAATCGGCAGGACGACCGCGACCGCGTCTCCCTCGAGGAGGACCGTTCTCGCGCCCAACAGACCAAGGCCGACACCGAGTTCCTCGCTCGTGAACTCGCTGCGCTGCGCATCGCCGTCGGCGAGGTCGCCACCCGCGACTACCTGCGCCGCGAACTGGACGAGATCAAGGCACTCCTCGAGCAGGCGACGGGTCAACCCACGGTCTCTCCCAAGAAGGCACGCAAGAAGGCGGCCGCGCGGGTGCACGACGACATGGGCATGCCGGACGCGTCGGACCCCGATACGCACTAGGTCCGCTCTGTAACAGCCCGATAACGGAACAGTCTCGAATCAGGTACCCTCGATCCCGGTCATCAGGTCGGGCCCCGGTTGTCATCCGGGGAAATCAGGAGGTACAGCACGCGTGGGTCGTCACAGAAAAGCATCGAATTCCAAGGTCAGACGGAATTCGGTGATTGCTCTGGCAGGTCTCGTCCCCGCAGGACTCGTCACCGCCGCCACCAGCGCCGGAGCCACGGAATACATCCCGTTCGTCAGCGCGAAGACGTCCCCCGCCGCGCAGGAATCGAACTCCGTCGTCGAAACTCCGCAGCCGATCGCCCAGGACGGACAGGCGCAGCCGGTCGCCCAGGCCGAGCTTCCCGTGCCCGCTGCGGTCCCCGCACCGGCGCCGGTTCCCGAGATCCCGCCCACACCTGAGCTGCCCACCAACCTCGCGGTCAGTCCCATCGCGATTCCGGTCGTCAACGTCTCGGCGTACAAGAACGCCGAGCGCATCCTCGCCCAACAGCAACCCGGCTGCGGCATCAGCTGGACCGTGATCGCCGGCATCGGCCGCGTCGAATCCACCCATGCCAACAACGGCAAGGTCGACGACTCGGGCGAGCTGCACGAGCCCATCCTCGGGCCACGACTGAACGGCACCCTCGCGGGCAATCAGGTGATTCGTGACACCGACGGCGGCGCGCTCGACGGTGACACCGAATACGACCGCGCCGTCGGACCCATGCAGTTCCTACCCTCGACGTGGAACCTCTATCACGCCGACGGCAACGGCGACGGAGTCTCCGACCCACAGAATCTGTTCGACGCGGCCCTGGCCACCGGCATGTACCTGTGCGACGACGGCACCAACATGCGTGACCTGGGATCGACCACCAAAGCGATCCTGCGTTACAACAACTCGATGGCCTACGTGGCGAACGTGCTCGCGTGGTCGGCCGGATACGCCACCGGCATCGTCCCGACCTCGGACCAGCTCCCGCGCATTCACTGATCGGCCGTCCGCGCCTGCCCTGCTGTCCATCGGCGCACAGCCCACCGCCTAGCATGAGGCAATGGCTGTACTGACCGAATCCGACGTTCGGACCGCGCTCTCGAAGGTGATCGACCCCGAGATCCGCAAACCCATCACCGATCTGGGGATGGTCAAGAGCATCGACATCTCCGACGACGGAGCCGTCGGCGTCGGCATCTACCTCACCACCTCCGGGTGCCCGATGAAGACCGAGATCAGCGACCGCGTCAAGAACGCAGTCGCCGACGTCGCAGGCGTCGGCACCGTCTCGGTCGAACTCGACGTGATGAACGACGAGCAGCGCACCGAACTCCGCAAGTCACTGCGCGGCGATTCCGCGGAGCCGATCATTCCCTTCGCGCAACCCGGATCCCTGACGCGCGTGTACGCGGTGGCGTCGGGCAAGGGTGGCGTCGGCAAATCCAGTGTGACGGTCAACCTCGCCGCATCGCTGACTGCTCGCGGACTCTCGGTCGGTGTGCTCGACGCCGACATCTACGGCCACTCCGTGCCCCGGATGCTCGGGAACGACGCCCGGCCCACGCAGGTCGAGAAGATGATCATGCCGCCGCAGGCGCACGGCGTGAAGTTCATCTCGATCGCCCAGTTCACGCAGGGCAACACTCCGGTCGTCTGGCGCGGACCGATGCTGCACCGTGCGCTGCAGCAGTTCCTCGCCGACGTCTTCTGGGGCGACCTGGACGTACTGCTGCTCGACCTTCCACCCGGCACCGGAGACGTGGCAATCTCTGTCGCTCAGCTCATTCCGAGCGCGGAAATCCTCGTGGTCACCACCCCGCAGCAGGCCGCGGCCGAGGTCGCCGAGCGCGCGGGTGCAATTGCACTGCAGACTCGGCAGCGCGTGGCAGGCGTCGTGGAGAACATGTCGTGGCTCGAACTGCCCGACGGCACCCGCATGGACATCTTCGGATCCGGTGGTGGACAGGACGTATCGGACAGACTCACCAAGGCAGTGGGTGCCAGCGTTCCACTTCTCGGCCAGATTCCGCTCGACACCGCCGTCCGAGAGGGCGGTGACGCAGGCACGCCGATCGTGCTGAGTAACCCGGAATCGCCTGCGGCACAGGCACTCGAGGCCGTCGCAGCGAAACTCGCCGTACGCGAGCGCGGTCTGGTGGGAATGTCACTCGGCATCGATTCGGCGCGCAAACTGTAAGTCGCGCTTATACCCGACAAACGACGCGGGAAACAGGGTTGGGGCCTTAGGATTTGCCTTCAATCCTATTGTCGATAGAGAGTGGCCTTCATGAAGAAGCCGCATCGGGTCAGGCCGGTCGTCGTTCCGGTTCTGATCGCACTGCTGATCACCCTGCTGGGATCGCTGCTCGGTCCCGCTATGGCATCCGCACAACCCGCCCCGCCTGCACAGAACTATTCGATCGCGACCGACACCACGTTCGCACCGTTCGAATTCCAGGACGAGAGCGGCAAACTCGTCGGAATCGACATGGACCTACTCGCCGCGATCTCGGTGGATCAGGGCTTCGACTACACCGTCGAGCAGGTCGGTTTCGATACCGCACTCCAGGGCGTCACCAGCGGCCAGTTCAACGGAATGATCGCCGGCATGTCGATCACCGACGAACGCAAGGCCACCTTCGACTTCTCCGAGCCGTACTTCGATTCCGGTGTCCAGATGGCGATTCTGGATTCCAACGACGAGATCAAGGGCTACGAGGATCTGCGCGGCAAGTCCGTCGCAGTCAAGAACGGCACCGAGGGCGCGACCTTCGCCGCGTCGATCGCAGATCAGTACGGCTTCACCATCCGGAGCTTCGACGACTCGGCAACGATGTTCGAGGAAGTGCGCACCGGTAACTCCGCGGCCGCCTTCGAGGACTACCCGGTGCTCGCCTACGGCATCACCCAGGGCAACGGATTCAAGACCGTCACCGAGAAAGAAGCCGGTGCCAGTTACGGATTCGCCGTCGCCAAGGGCACCAACGCCCAGCTGCTCGAACAGTTCAACACCGGCCTCGAGAACCTGCGCGCCAACGGCCAGTACGACCAGATTCTCGACACCTACCTCAACGCCGATGCCTCCACCGCCGACACGTCCATCCCCGGTCTGATCGCCAGCAGCTGGCAGTTGCTGCTCAAGGGCCTGTGGCTGACCATCGTGCTGACCGTCATCTCCATCGCCATCGCGCTGGTACTCGGCGCGATCTTCGGCCTGTTCCGCGTCTCGACCAACATCGTGCTCCGCGGCATCGGCACCACCTACGTCGACATCTTCCGTGGCACACCGCTTCTGGTGCAGGCATTCTTCATCTACTTCGGTGTCCCCGCGGCGCTGAACTTCCAGATGTCGGCGTTCACCGCGGGCATCATCACGCTCTCGCTCAACGCCGGTGCGTACATGGCCGAGATCGTCCGCGGTGGCATTCTCGCCGTCGACAAGGGCCAGATGGAAGCATCGCGCAGTCTCGGCATCAGTTACCTCAAGTCGATGCGAAAAGTGGTGATGCCACAGGCAATTCGCACGATGATCCCGTCGTACATCAATCAGTTCGTCATCACGCTCAAGGACACGTCACTGCTCTCGGTCATCGGTCTCGCCGAACTGACACAGACCGGTCGTCTGATCATCGCCCGCAACTTCGAGTCGTTCAACATGTGGCTCATCGTCGGCGTTCTGTACTTCATCATCATCATGGCTCTCACCAAGCTGTCGAACCGGCTCGAGAAGAGGATCAACAAATGAGCACCGACCTGACCAAGGACCTGCCGGTCGACAGCGGTTCCGGAACCAAGATCTCCATCAAGGGCCTGCAGAAGGCGTTCGGCGACAACACGGTCCTCAAGGGCATCGACGCCGAGATCGCCAACGGTGAAGTGGTGTGCGTGATCGGGCCATCCGGCTCGGGCAAGAGCACGTTCCTGCGTTGCCTCAACAAGCTCGAAGACATCACTGCCGGATCGGTCGTCGTCGACGGCACCGACCTGACCGCGAAGAACGTCGACCTGGACAAGGTGCGCCAGAACATCGGCATGGTGTTCCAGCACTTCAACCTCTTCCCCCACATGACCGCACTCGAGAACGTCATGCTCGCGCCCGTCGAGACGAAGAAGATGTCGAAGTCGCAGGCCAAGGAGTCGGCTGCGAAGTTGCTCGAACAAGTGGGCCTGTCCGAGCGTGCGGACTACAAACCCGCCAACCTCTCCGGCGGGCAGAAGCAGCGCGTCGCCATCGCCCGAGCGTTGGCCATGAGCCCGTCGATCATGCTGTTCGACGAGGCCACCAGTGCTCTCGACCCAGAAATGGTCGGCGAAGTCCTGCAGGTGTTGCGAGACCTCGCGCAGGGCGGCATGACGATGGTCGTCGTGACCCACGAAATGGGATTCGCACGCGAGGTCGCGGATCGCGTGATCTTCATGGCCGAGGGCGTCATCGTCGAGGAGGGAACACCCGACGAATTGTTCGGTAACCCGCAGAACCCTCGCACCCAGGACTTCCTGAACAAGGTCCTCTAGCCCCGCTCCCCGGTTGCGTCAATGGACCACTGCCGCGCTCAGACGTGTGCAATGGTCCATTCACGCAGCAGCGGGGTCGGCATGAATGGACCACTGCCGCGCTCAGACGTGTGCAATGGTCCATTCACGCAGCAGCGGGGTCGGCATACGCAAAGCAGCGTCAGGTGGCGTCGGCGTCGATGGGCGGGGTGTCGCCTGCGGACAGCTTCGGCTCGTTCTTGCTCATCGACACCCCACCCTGTGATGTGTTGATCTGGGGCGTCGGGCCGCCCGAGCTTTTCGGCTTGGCGTCGAAGGGCTTGCCCTTGAAGGTGTCCTCGAGTGGGTTCTTGAAGACCGAGTCGTCTCCGTCGAGCAGGTGTTTGGTGATCACTGCCCGAGGGGTCATGCCGCGAAGTTGGTTGAGATCCGCCAGCGGCTTGCGGAGGTCCTCGAAGTCGGTGCCGAGTTCGTCCTTGAGCTGCTGGCTCGCGCCGTTGGCGTAGTCCTTGACCTGGCGGATCGACTTGGACACCCAGCTGATCGCGCCGGGGAGGCGATCGGGGCCGAGGATGACGAGAGCTGCTACGAGGAGAATGACGAGCTCTCCCCAACCGATGTTGCCGAACACGTCTGCCAGCCTACGTCGTCAGTCCGAAACCGGCGTGACGGACAGGTCCACCAGCCGCCCCGACCGAACGAGTTGCACAGGAACGGGCTCCCCGATCGTCGTGGCCTGCACGGCGACAACCAGTTCGTCGGCGTCGCCCACTGCTCGGTCACCGACCTTGGTGATGACATCTCCTTCGACGATTCCGGCCTGCTGGGCAGGACCGCCCGAGCGGACGTTCGCCACTTCCGCGCCGGCCGAGGTGTCGTTGATGACCGAGCGGGCATTGATTCCGATGTCGGGGTGCCGCATCACGCCGTCCCGGATCAGCGCCTGTGTCACCTCGAACACCTCGTCGACCGGAATGGCGAAGCCGAGGCCAACCGATCCGCCGCTCTCGCTGCGGATGGCGGAGTTGATGCCGATCACGCGGCCTTCGAAGTCGATGAGCGGGCCACCGGAGTTGCCGGGGTTGATGGCGGCGTCGGTCTGCACGGCATCGATGACGGCATTGGTGTCGGTGCCTTCACCCGACAGGGCAACGGGTCGGTCGAGCGCGCTGACGATGCCGGAGGTGACGGTCTTGTTCAATCCCAGCGGTGAGCCGACGGCGATCACGTCCTGCCCGACGCGAACGTCGGCGGAACGACCGAGCTCGGCCACGGTGAGGTTGCCGACGTCGGTCTTGAGGACGGCGAGGTCGGTCTTGGTGTCTCGTCCGACGATGTCCGCGGGCACCTTGGTGCCGTCGGAGAAGGTCACTTCGAGGGTCGAGTTCTCCGGGTCGGATGCGGCCAGCGAGATCACGTGATTGTTCGTCACGATGTAGCCCTCACCTGCGATGACGACGCCCGAGCCGGTACCGCCGGTGTCGCCGAGCGTCACCTGGATCGACACCACGGACGGCAGGACTGCGTCGGCGACCTTGCTGATCTGCCCGCGCGGGATGTCGTCGCCGCTGGATTGGGTCAGAGTCACTTTCTGGCTGGTCAACGCGCCGGTCACCTCGGCGGTGAGGCGACCGAACAACCCGCCGACCAATCCGATGACGAGTGCCAGAACACCGAGCACCACCAGAGCTCGGGCCGATACCGACCGCCCGAACAGCACGTCGCGCACGCCGAGTTTGGTTCCCGGCGGCAGCACAGGAGGGGGCGGGGTGTCGAGCGCCGCGCTGCCGAGCGACACCCGAGCGGCGGGGTCGCGCCACGGATCTGCCGGAGCCGACGGAGCGGCGTCGCTGTCGTCCTCGGCGTTCGGGTCGCGCTGCAGCGATTCCGTGGCATCGTCCGGGCGTCCGAACGCCTCGGCGAGGATGGGATCGGGTGGACGCACCGAAACACGTGAGGGAAGTTCCTCACCGGGCCTACGAGGAGAGAACGAACCGTCCACATCGTCGGGACGTCCGAACACCGAAGCCGACACCGGATCGACGGAAGGTCGATACACCGGACGAGGTGGCAACCGCGGACCCTCCGGTCCCGCCGAGCCGATGCCGTCGGGCTCGATCTCCGATGGGTCGGTGCCTGCGGCCTCGGTGCTGGTCGAATTCGATGTCACGCGTCCGGTTACCCCTCGCATACGTCGGTGTGAGAGTTCAGTATCACTCGAGCGGTCGGCGCGGCTCGATGCAGGTGAGAAGTCGTGGGGCAGATGTCGATGCGATCAGCGTCGGCGACGGCGGACGTCGGCGACGGCGGACATGAACGTTCTCTTGGTGTGGGTCGGCCGATCCTCGCCCGCGCAGGACGGTATCTGACTGAGCAGGCCGAGCAAGGAGTGTGGCATCGACATCTCCCCTGCTCCACGCAGTGCCTTGCGCGCCTGCTGCTGGGCCTCGACCTCGGCGGCGCACTCGGGGCATTCGGACAGGTGGTCTGCTGCGCGAAGATAGGCGGGCATTCGCAATTCGCCATCGACGTACGCCGCGATGGCCTCACTGGCCAGATGTTCGGTGGAGCTGAATCGCTTCGGCTTGCGCGCCTGCGTCATCCAACCCTCCTCGTAGCTAGTGGACACTTGCGTGACCGGAGTCGACCTTCCCGTGCACTCGAAGGTACTCGCGCAGCGCCTGGCGTCCACGGTGAATGCGACTGCGAACAGTTCCGAGCTTGACGCCCAGTGTCGCACCGATCTCCTCGTACGACAGTCCTTCGATGTCGCACAGCACGATTGCGGCACGGAACTCCGGTGCCAGCGAGTCGAGCGCGGACTGCAGATCGGGGTCGAGGCGAGCATCGTGGTAGATCTGCTCGGGGTTGGGTCGGTCCGAGGGAACACGGTCGTAGTCCTCGGGGAGCGCCTCCATACGAATGCGGCTGCGACGACGAACCATGTCCAGGAACAGGTTGGTGGTGATGCGGTGCAGCCACCCCTCGAAGGTGCCCGGCTGGTAATTCGACAGGGAGCGGAACACGCGAATGAAAGTGTCCTGTGTCAGGTCCTCGGCGTCCTGGGCGTTGCCGGACAGGCGGTAGGCCAGTCGGTAGACGCGGTCGCCGTGTTCGCGTACCAGTTCGTCCCAGGACGGCATGCTGGAGTTCTCGCCGGTCGCATCGAACACTGCGGTGCCGCTGAGATCGTCGGGTGCGGGTACGGACTCGGGTAGACGCGCGCTGTCGCGATCGCCGTTGATCTTGTAAATAGTTGGATCCTCCTGCTCAGGACTGCGTACGTCCTTCTGATTCAACCGACGACTACCCTCGGATGTTCCAGCTCACACTTCGCAATCGAGATGGACCTTCGACTCCTGCACAGCCTGACGGACCCGCGTGTGGGTCCGGTATGAAACAGCTGAGGCGCACCTGAGAATGTGTGCGTGAGAATGTGCCCTGGGCACGATAGCCTCGGGGCGTGCCGACCAACGCCGAGAAGATGCTCGCCTACGCCGAAGACTCCGCTCAGGAGGACGAGGTTCTGATCGCAGCCAGAGAGCGAGCCGTCGACCTGGGTGCCGCACCGGTACCGCCGTCGGTCGGAGCGATTCTGTCCATCTTCACCCAGATGCTCGGTGCGAAGACTGTCGTCGAAATCGGTACCGGCGCTGGAATCAGCGGTCTGTGGTTGCTCGACGGGATGCGCGTGGACGGTGTGCTCACCACCATCGACACCGAGCCGGAGCACCAGCGTGCAGCCCGAGAAGCGTTCCGCGCGGGGGGAATTGCGCCCTCGCGCACCCGGCTGATCAACGGCTGGGCGCTCGATGTGCTCCCCCGGTTGGCCGACGACACCTACGATCTGGTCTTCATCGATGCCAGTCCGGCCGACCATCCGCACTTCGTCGCCGAGAGTGTTCGACTCCTGCGACCCGGTGGAGTTCTGGTGCTGCACAACGCGTTACTGGGTGGGCGAGTCGCCGACCCGACTCAGCGCGACGCCACCGCAGTTGCCGTTCGATCCGCCGCCCGGGCCATCGCCGAGGACGAGCGTCTGACGACGGTGCTGCTGCCTCTGGGCGACGGGTTGATCTGCGCGTCGAGAGCGTAGGTGCCTACGGCAGTGGTGCGGTCAGGAGCCACAGAGGGCACTTGAGCGCACCACTGCGCGCAGCGCACTAGATCCAGACGCCCTTGCCGACGGAGACGACTCCCCCGGCGCTGACGTTGAAGCGTTCGCGGTCGCGTTCGTGATCGACACCGATGATCTCGCCGTCACCGACGACGACGTTCTTGTCCAGGATCGCGTGCCGCACCACCGCACCCTTGCCGATTCGGACGCCGGGCATCAGGACGCTGCCCTCGACGGTCGCACCACTGTCGATCATGACGTTGGAGCTGAGCACCGAGTTGCGGACGGTGGCCGCGGACAGGATGCAGCCGGCACCGACGACCGACTCCTGAGCCAAGCCGCCCTGGACGAACTTGGCGGGCGGCAGGTTCTCGGCCGATCCGCGGATGGGCCAGCGACGGTTGTAGAGGTTGAAGATGGGATGCACCGACACGAGGTCCATGTGGGCGTCGTAGAACGCGTCGATGGTGCCGACGTCTCGCCAGTATCCGCGGTCGCGTTCGGTGGCACCGGGAACGACGTTGTCGTTGAAGTCGTAGACCGAGGCGACGCCCGCTTCGACGAGTGCCGGAATGATGTCGCCACCCATGTCGTGGTCGGAGTCGACGTTCTCGGAGTCGGCCTTGATGGCGTCGACGAGCACCTTGGTGGTGAACACGTAGTTGCCCATCGAGGCATACGTGACGTCGGGATCGTCGGGGGTCCCGGGCGGCTGCGCCGGCTTCTCGAGGAACTGGGTGATCTTGCCGTTCTCGTCCGAGTCGATGCATCCGAACGCGAATGCCTCGCTACGCGGAACCCGGATGCCCGCGACGGTGACGCCGGCACCGGAGTCGATGTGCTGCTGCACCATCTGCTCCGGGTCCATCCGGTACACGTGGTCGGCTCCGAAGACCACGATGTACTCGGGGTCCTCGTCGTACACCAGGTTCAGCGACTGGAAGATGGCGTCGGCGCTGCCGGTGTACCACCGGGGCCCGAGACGCTGCTGTGCCGGGACCGGAGTGATGTACTCCCCGGCGAAACCGGACAGTCGCCATGTCTGCGAGATGTGGCGGTCCAGTGAATGGGACTTGTACTGGGTGAGCACGCAGAGCCGGAGGTAGCCGGCGTTGACGAGATTGCTCAGTACGAAGTCGATGAGTCGGTAGGCGCCCCCGAAGGGCACGGCTGGCTTGGCTCTGTCCGCGGTCATCGGGTAAAGGCGCTTACCCTCACCGCCGGCAAGCACAATCCCTAGTACGTGCGGTTGTGTCCTCACCCACTCAACCTATCCGCACCGAGAGAACCTTGCTAGCAGTACACGCACAACTGCTGGGGAATGTAGGTTCGTTCACGTGCGCGTAGCAATGATGACCAAGGAATATCCCCCGGAGATCTACGGTGGCGCAGGAGTCCATGTCACGGAGTTGACCGCGCAGCTGAAATCGCTGTGCGACGTGGACATCCACTGCATGGGCGCGCCGCGCGACACCGCGCAGGTACACGACCCCGATCCCGCACTCGCCGGAGCGAACGCCGCGTTGACGACGCTGTCGGCCGAGCTGCGGATGGCCAACGCCGCCGCCGACGCCGACGTGGTGCACTCACACACCTGGTACACCGGCCTCGCGGGCCATCTCGCCGCCGAGTTGTACGACGTTCCGCACATCCTCACCGCACACTCCCTCGAACCACGGCGGCCGTGGAAGGCCGAGCAGCTCGGCGGCGGCTACCGCATCTCGTCGTGGTCCGAGCGCAATGCCGTGGAATACGCAGACGCGGTCATCGCCGTCAGCGAGGGCATGGCCAAAGACGTGCTCGACGCGTACCCGCGGCTCGATCCGAGCCGGGTTCATGTGGTGCGCAACGGAATCGACACGCAGCGGTGGTTCGCCGACCAGGGCACCGCAACTCTGGACGAGATCGGCGTCGATCGAAGCAAGCCGATCGTCGCGTTCGTCGGCCGTATCACCAGGCAGAAGGGTGTGGGCCACCTGATCGCTGCCGCCCACCACTTCGACCCGTCGATCCAGCTCGTCCTGTGCGCTGGTGCCCCCGACACTCCGGAGATCGCCGCGGAAACCGAGCGGGCCGTCGCCCTGCTCGCCGAGCAGCGCGGCGGTGTGTTCTGGGTCAAGGACATGCTGCCCACCGACAAGATTCGCGAGATCCTCACTGCAGCAGCCGTCTTCGTCTGCCCCTCGGTGTACGAGCCACTGGGCATCGTCAACCTCGAGGCGATGGCCTGCGAAACTGCTGTGGTGGCATCGGATGTCGGCGGCATTCCCGAGGTCGTCGACGAGGGCCGTACCGGACGCCTGGTGCACTACAACTCCTACGAACCCGATGCCTTCGAGCGGAACCTGGCCGAGACCGTCAACGAGGTCGCCCTCGATCCCGCGCTCGCGGCAGCGATGGGCAAGGCGGGTCGAGAGCGGGCCGTCGCCGAGTTCTCCTGGGCGTCGATCGCGAAGCAGACTCTCGCCGTCTACAACGACGCTCTGGCGCGCCGCCGCTGATCGGGACGACTCAGCGATTCGTGTTGCGATAGGTCGACACCGTCACCGACGCGGTGACCTCGGTGGTGTCCGGTAGCTGCGTCAGCGCCGCAGCCCGCGCCTCGGGGTCACCGTGACGCGCCGACGGGCCCATGCCGATCAGAGCCTCGATGTCGTTGTGCGAGAGCATCATCGGATATTCCAGCGGAGATTCCGTGACCGGTTCGAACAGACCGGACAACGATTCGCTCAGGCGGCGGGGCTTGTCCTCGTCGACGCCGATGAGTCCCAGCGGCCCCCGCAGCTCGCGCTGATGCCGCGTCGTGGGCGTGACGACCACCAACACGCCGTCGTCGACGAGTACCCGATTCAGTTCTCCGGCGTTGCGCGGAGCGAAGACGCACGTCACCGCGGACAGGGCACCCGACCGCACCGGAAGTCCGCTCCAGATGTCGGCGACCACGGACCCCAGCCGGGGATGGGACCGGGCAGCGCGCCTGGCCGCGAACTTCGACACGTCGACGCCCATCCCCCGAGCCTCGGGGTGGTCGTCGAGAACAGCCGCGAGATAGTGACCGGTTCCGACCCCGACGTCGAGCACCACCTCGCTGTCCACCGGGACCCCCGCAGACACTGCTCGGGCAATCGGGTCGAAGTGCCCCTCCCCCAGGAACGCATCGCGCGCGGCGATCATCTCGGCCGAATCGCCGGTGAACTTGCCGCCGTCACCGGTCAGCAGACTGACGTACCCCTGCCGAGCGACATCGAACGAGTGTCCTCGATCGCACCACAGCGCCCGATCCGTGTCGCCGACACCGAGCCCGGAGTCGACCTCGCGTGCTCGGCACTGCGGACACAGCAGCACATCCACGACGTCGGTCAGCATCGGACACCTCCTCCGTCACGACTCTGCCGGACGGCACAGTCGTGAACACAACACAAAGCCCCGCTTGCCGTCACGGCGAGCGGGGCTGAGCGATGATCGATCGACAGAACGGTCAGCCGGTGACACCCTTCAATTCGTCACCGAGCGCCGCGGCCTCGTCGGGGGTCAATTCGACGACCAATCGGCCGCCCCCCTCGAGCGGGACGCGCATGACGATTCCTCGTCCCTCTTTGGTTGCTTCGAGGGGACCGTCCCCGGTCCGGGGCTTCATCGCCGCCATCCTCTGCTCCCTCCAGATCTGCGCCCACCAGCTCGGCGCCTAGGCCAAAAAGACAATTTCGTCGCGGGGCGACGGGTGTTGTCCCCTATTCTTCCCTATCGTCGTCGATACCGGGAACCGGAGTCGGTATTGACGACCTGCACCCAACACCCCGACAGGTGATCGTCGACCATTCCGGTGGCCTGCATCAAGGCGTAGGCAGTTGTCGGACCGACGAACCGTAGGCCCCGCCGCTTGAGCTCCTTGGCCAGAGCGGTGGACTCCGGAGTCGAGGCGGGCACATCGGAGAACTCGGTCAGGCGCGCCGGCCTGGGTTTCGGAGCGAACGACCAGAGCAGGGTGTCGAGGTCGGTATCGTCGAAATCGACGATGGCACGCGCGTTGCTCACCGCAGCGTCGATCTTGAGCCTGTTGCGCACGATGGACGCGTCGTTCATCAACCGTTCGACATCGGCGTCGCCGAACCGGGCCACCAGCTCGGGATCGAATCCGGCGAATGCCGTGCGGAAGCTGTCGCGTTTGCGCAGGATCGTGATCCACGACAGGCCCGATTGGAACGCTTCGAGACAGAGCCGCTCGTAGAGCTCGTTGCGGCCGTGGAGCGGCTGTCCCCATTCGAGATCGTGGTAGTTCCGGTACAGGTCGTCGTCGGTGGCACCCCAGGGGCAGCGCAGTCGGCCGTCCGGTCCGGCGACAGCGCTCATCGCTCGTCCGGCTCATCCGGGGACGGGGCGACCGTCTCCTGTGCCTGCTGCGCAGCCGACAGCCGCGAACGGAGCATGTCGATCTCGCCGCCCAGTCGCTCCAACGCCCAGTCGACCTCGCTGGGCTTGTAGCCGCGCAGGCTCTGCTGAAACTTCAGCGCGTGCACGTCGGCACCGGTGACGCCTTCGGCCGGCAGAACGGTCGCGGTGGTTCCCTCGGGCAGCGGGCCCAGTTCCTCACCGCGACCGAACACCGCTGACGCCACGAAGAACAATGCAGCGGCGACGACGGCAATGACGACGACGTAGATCAGCAGCGTCAACATGCCACGATCTTGTCACGACCGCCCGACACGCTATTTCAGCGAGTTCATCGCCGGTCGGTCCAGCAACGACACCTCGGTCGAGAACGGCTCGAAGGAGTCGCCGTCGACCCGGAACTGCATCAGACCGGCACCGGAATCGACCATCCCGCACCGATTGAGCATCGTCCCGACGATCTGTCTGCTCATGGCCCCGAGTTCGACCAGCGGGCGGTTGCGGTGCTTGCGCACACCCAGATTCACCTGGCCGATCGCCCGCAGTCCGAGCCTGTCGTAGGTATCGAGCAGCAGCCCGATCTCCACTCCGTAGCCGGGTGCGAACGGCACCGCGGACAGAAGCTCACGCGTACCGGCATACTCACCGCCGAGGGGCTGAATGACCCCGGTCAGCTCGGGCCGAAGGGCAGCGAGCAGCGGCCTTGCCACGAGCTCGGTGACGCGTCCACCGCCGTTGGCGTCCTCGGTTCCACTGGTCCGCAACGGACGGCGGTAGTAGCCCTTGACGAGGTGGATGCCGTCGCCCATCAGCAGGGGGCCGAGCAACTTGGGCACGAACGCCGGATCGGGGTTGATCAGGTCGGAGTCGACGAACGCGATGAGATCACCGGTCGACGCGGCGACCGAACGCCACAGAACCTCGCCCTTGCCCGGTACCGGGTCCACGCCGGGTACCGCTTCTTCTCGGCTGATGACGCGTGCGCCGGCCGCTGTCGCGCGCACGGCCGTCTCGTCGGTGGAACCGGAGTCCAACACGATCAGCTCGTCGACGAGGCCACCGAGCAACGGGTGGATGGTGTCGATGACAGCGGCAACCGTCTGTTCCTCGTTCAATGCCGGGAGTACCACCGACACCGTTCGGCCCGCTTTGGCGGCCTCGAGCTCGGCAATGGTCCACTCCGGGGTGTCCCAGCTGTTGGTCTCGGACCACGCCCTGGTGACGTCCGTTCGATCTGCAAGTGTCATGCCAGACCCCTGACCGTCCGCGCCGGGGTTCTCAGTCCCTGGATCGCTGCCACCATGTCGACGACTCTTCTGGTCGACGCAACTTCGTGCACCCGGAACATTCGGGCTCCGCCTGCTGCGGCCAATGCTGTCGCTGCCAATGTTCCCTCCAACCGGTCGGCGAGCTCTACCCCTAGAGTCTCGCCTACGAAGTCCTTGTTGCTCAGCGCCATGAGCACAGGCCACCCGGTGTTTACAAGATCGTCCACGCGACGCAACAACTCGAGCCCGTGATAGGTGTTTTTCCCGAAATCGTGCGTCGGATCGATCAGAATCGAATCTTTTTTCACCCCCTCCGCAACGGCGTTCTCCGCGGCGGCGGTGACTTCGGTGATCACGTCGGCCACGACATCGGCGTACCGAACCCGATGCGGGCGAGTGCGGGGCACCGCACCGCCGGTGTGCGAGCAGACGATGCCGACTCCTTCGGCGGCAGCGACGCGCACCAGCTCGGGGTCGGCCCCGGCCCACGTGTCGTTGATCAGATCCGCTCCGACACCGCAGGCCAGTCGAGCTACCTCGCTGCGCCAGGTGTCCACACTGATCAGCAGCTCCGGATACGCGTCCCGGATGGCCTCGACGAACGGAACGACACGGCGGATCTCCTCCTCGGCGTCGACGATGTCGCCGGGACCTGCCTTCACACCACCGATGTCGATCATGTCGGCACCCTCTGCGACAGCCCGGTGCACCGACGCCATCGCAGCGTCGTCGCTGAAATTCGCACCCCCGTCGTAGAACGAATCGGGGGTGCGATTGACGATGGCCATGACCAATGCGCGATCGTCGGCGACCGGTTTGCCGCAGAGGGTGCTCATGAAATCAATAGTGGCACGAGCGCATCTTTCGGGTGCTCAGCCCTTGGGGGCCTTGCCTGCGGCGACCTCGGCGACGTAGCCGTCGTACGCCTTTTCGTAGCCGCCGGACTTGCCGCGCAGCACGTACAGGTCGCTGTCTCCGTCTTCCTCGTAACCGAGCTTGCGCAGGGCCACCTTCTGACTCTTGAACGTCGACGTCTGCTCGAGGCTGTCGACGACCCTGACGAAGAGGGGCACCGCGTACGTGGGGAGCTTGTCGTATAGGTGCGCGGCCGTGGACTTGCCGTCGAAGGTCTCGCCCTCGCGCAGCGTCACCGCAGCCATGCCTGCCTTGCCATCGGTTCCCTCGATGTCGACGCCGTACACGACGGCACCGTCGATCGACGGATGCCCACCGAGCGCACCTTCGACCTGCGTGGTGGCCACGTTCTCACCCTTCCAACGGAAGGTGTCGCCGAGACGGTCGACGAATGCGACGTGCATCCAGCCCTGCTTACGAACCAGATCGCCGGTGTCGAACCACGCGTCGCCGTCTTTGAAGCCGTCGCGCACCAACTTCTTCTCGGTGGCCTTGTCGTCGGAGTAGCCGTCGAACGGCGCCCGGTCGGTCACCTTGGACAGCAACAGTCCGACCTCGCCGTTTCCGACCTTGCGGAGCTTGCCGTCCTGACCGCGCTTGGCCTTGCCGGATTCCTCGTCGTACTGGACGACTGCGTACGGGAGCGGGCAGATCCCGGCGGTCTTCTTCATGTTGAGGGCGTTGATGAACGCGATGTTGCACTCGCTTGCACCGTAGAACTCGGCGACCCGGGAGATGCCGAATCGTTCGGTGAACTCCTCCCAGATCTCCGGGCGCAGTCCGTTGCCGACGATCAGTTTCACCGAGTTGTCGCGGTCGGAGCTCTTCTTCGGCTGTGTCAGCAGGTAGCGGCACAGCTCGCCGATGTAGGTGAACGCGGTGGCCTTGTTGACCCGGATGTCGTCCCAGAAATTGCTCACCGAGAACTGCTTGCCGATGGCCATCGTCGCGCCGCCTGCGAGCACCGAGGACAGCGTCACCGTCAGCGCGTTGTTGTGGTAGAGCGGCAGGCAGCAGTAGATGACGTCGTTGCTGCGCAGCCGGACACCCATGTTGCCGAGACCGGACATCGACTTGAGCCAGCGGAAGTGGCTCATCAGGCTCGCCTTCGGCATGCCGGTGGTGCCCGAGGTGAAGATGTAGAACGCCTTCTCCTTGGCCTGGATCTCGGCGGTCACCTTCGGGTTGGCTGTCGACGCCGTCGCGGCGAGTTCGGCGAGTTTCTTCAGCGGCAGTACGGCACCGACCTTCGGCTCCCCGTCGAGCGAATCGAGTGCCTCCTGCGCGTTCTCGTCCAGTACCAGGACCTTCGCCTCGAGAATGCCCAGGCTGTGTTCGAGTACATCGCCGCGCTGGTTGTAGTTCAGCATTCCCGCGGTGGCGCCGAGTTTGACGGCGGCAAGTGCGGCGAACAGCGCCTCCGGGCGGTTCTTGCTGAGGATGCCGACGACGTCGCCGCGCTTGACTCCGTGGTCTGCGAACACCGCGGCGTACTGGTTGACGAGCTCGTTCGCGTCCCGGTAGGTGATCGACTCACCCTCGAACCGCACGAACGGACGGTCGCTGTTCTTCGCGGCGGCATCCTGGAAGACCTGACCGATCGACGCCTTGTGGTCGGGTTTGCGGGTGAATCCCGCCAGGCCCTTGAGGAGACTGGGCACCTCCGTCACCATTTTCGGCAACGCGACCGCGAGGTCGGTCACTCCAATTTTCTGACGGGCATCGACAGCCATGTACTCCCCTTTGAAGACGATGTGAGATTTCTTACCCTACTTGAGAGTAACAACTTTGAGGAGCGCGCTCGTCGGCCACGGTTGGTGACCTGTCACAACGTTGCACAGGCGTCCAGGGCAGCCTCGACCGACGCGGTCCTGATCAGGGCATCCACAGCGCGCTGCTGGACGAAGCCCGTGGCCAGCAGCCCGTCGATCCACTGCATCATGCCGTCGAAATGTCCGAATGGGTCGAGCATCACCATCGGCTTGCTGTGCATCCCGAGATAGCCCGCGGTCCACGTCTCGAACAGCTCCTCCAATGTCCCGATGCCACCCGGCAAGGTGATGAACGCGTCGGCGCGGTCCTCCATGATCTTCTTCCGCTCGCGCATGGTGTCGGTGACGATCAACTCGTCGGCATCGACATCGGCGACCTCGCGATGCACGAGTGCTTTGGGGATCACGCCGACCGTGTTGCCGCCCGCAGCTCGCGTCGCCGCAGCAACGGCGCCCATCATCGACACGTTGCCGCCGCCCGAGACGAGCTGCCAGCCTCGTCGGCCGATCTCGGTGCCGACCTCGGCGGCGAGGTCGATGAAAGAGGAGTCGACGGGACCGGACGCGCAGTAGACGCAGACACTGATCGCGCGTTCGGTCGTGCCACGATCGCTCACTGCTGGGCCTCGCGGACGATCCGGACAGCCTCGTCGACGCTGTCGGTGCAGTGGATCAGTTCGAGGTCCTTCTCGGACACCTTGCCTTCTTTCACGAGAGTCGTCTTGATCCAATCGAGCAGTCCCGACCAGAAGTCCTTGCCCAGCAACACGATCGGGAACCTGGTGACCTTGGCCGTCTGCACCAGGGTCAGCGCCTCGAAGAGTTCGTCGAGAGTACCGAAGCCGCCGGGAAGGCACACGAACGCCTGCGAGTACTTCACGAACATGGTCTTGCGGACGAAGAAGTAGCGAAAGTTGACGCCCAGATCGACCCATTCGTTGAGGCCCTGCTCGAACGGCAGCTCGATCCCGAGCCCGATCGAGTACCCGTCGGCCTCGCTCGCGCCTCGGTTGGCCCCCTCCATCGCGCCCGGCCCACCACCGGTGATGACGGCGAAGCCCTCCTTCGCGAGAGCGGCTCCGAGTTGCCGGGCTCGGGCGTACTCGGGATGGTCGACGGGGGTGCGCGCCGAACCGAACACCGTCACGGCCTTGGGGACCTCGGCGAGTGCACCGAATCCCTCGACGAATTCGCTCTGGATTCGCAAGACTCGCCAGGTGTCGGAGTGAATCCAGTTCCCCGGTCCTCGCTCGTCGAGCAGGCGCTGATCCGAGGTGGAGGTCTCGGTGTTCCGGCCACGCCGAAGTACGACGGAACCCTTGTGCTTGGCCGGCTTCTCGCTGCTGTGCCACTCGAAACTGCTGTGTTCTTCGGAACTGCCGTGTTCCTCGGAACTACCTGGGTCCTGGTCGCTGTTCATGGCGTTCAGGCTATCCGGCAGTGAGGTAGCCCCGGAGAACCTGCGTGACGTGGGTGATCTGCTCGACGGGGACGCGTTCGTCGCGCTTGTGGGCGAGGTTGGGGTCGCCGGGTCCGTAGTTGACCGCCGGAATACCGAGCGCCGAGAACCGGGAGACGTCCGTCCAGCCGTACTTGGCGCGGAATTGTCCGCCCGCGGCTTCGATCAGCGCAGCCGCCGCAGGCTGGTTCAGTCCGGGAAGGGCACCCGGCGACGAGTCGGTGACCTCGAAGCCGAGATCCAGTCCCTCGACCACCTCACGAACGTGTTCGACGGCGTCGTCGACGCTGCGATCGGGTGCGAAGCGAAAGTTGACATCGAGCTCGGCCGCGTCTGGAACGACGTTGCCCGCGACCCCACCGGAGATCCGGACCGCTTGCAGCCCTTCCCGATACACGCAGCCATCGATGTCGACGGTGCGTGCCCGATACGCCGCGAGCCGGTTCAGAACCGCGCCGAATTTGTGAATTGCGTTGTCGCCCAACCAGGACCGGGCACTGTGGGCCCGTGTTCCCGACGCCGTCAACCGAACCCGCAGTGTCCCTTGGCAACCGGCCTCGATGAACCCGCCGGACGGTTCGCCGAGGATCGCGACGTCGGCGACCAGCCATTCGGGAAGTTCGCGTTCGATGCGGCCCAGCCCGTTGCGGGCAGCCGCGATCTCCTCGCAGTCGTAGAACACCAGAGTCAGATCGTGCGCAGGATTGTCGATCGTCGCGGCGAGATGCAGGAACACTGCGTCGCCCGACTTCATGTCGACGGTTCCGCAGCCGTGCAGGATGTCACCTTCGGCGCTGTCGTGTTCCCGCCTCGACGGAACGTTGTCTGCGATAGGAACCGTGTCGAGGTGCCCGGCGAGCATCACGCGCGACCCGAGCCCGAGGTCGGTCCGGGCCAGCACGGCGTTGCCACTGCGGATGATCTCGAAGCCGGTGGTCTGGTCGCGGAGCGCCTGTTCCACCTCGTCCGCAATGCGCGATTCGTCCTCGCTGACACTGGGGATGTCCACCAGCGCCGCGGTGAGGTCGATCGGGTCTGCATTCAGTTCGAGCGTCACGGGTGAAAATTCTAGGCCGTGGATCCCGGAATCTCGCGGACCACGCCGTCGAAGCCGGCACCGAACAATCTTCCGTTCGAGAACCCCTGGTCGGAGCGACCGTAGGCGACGACGCTGGTCAACCGAGTTCCGGTGCCGATGACGCACGTCGCCCCCGGCGCATCGATGCGGACGACGGAGCCGCCTGCATTCAGCGGTACCACCGGACGTCCGGCGTCGTCGAGGGTGAGTCCGTCCGGAGCTGCGAACGAGTCGAGTCCCGTCAGGTCGAGCACGCTTTCCGGTGCCGAGGGGTCGGCGATCGGAATCCGGCTGACGCCCGGGTTCACGAAGGTGCGCGAGACGTAGAGGTACCGATCGGCGGCGTCGAGCACTGCGCCGTTGGCACTGGGGAAGCTCGCCCACGCCGGGTCGACCGAACCATCGGGGCCGATCCGGCCGATGAGCGAGCCGAAGTCGTTGGTGGCGTACACCGTTCCGTCAGCGGCGACGGCGAGCCCGTTGGCTGCGCTCAGACCGGTTGCGAACGGGGTCACGGTCAGGGTGTTCACGTCGAGCCGCACGATCCCGGCGGCCTTGACGATGTCTCCGACGAAGACGCGAGGGTCGGCCCCGTAGCCGACCAGCAGGGTGCCGTCGGGCATCCAGGCCAGGGCACCACCGCCGCCGCTGGGAACCGTCGCGATGGGATAGGCGGCCTGCCCCGGCGCGTCGATGCGGTACACCCGTCCGGAGACGATGTCGGTGACGTAGGCCCGGCCCGAGGCGTCGACCGTCAGGCCTTCCAGAGCCGCACCCGGGATCCGTGCGACCACTGCCGACGGACCGCCTGCGCCGGCGCAGGAGGGATCAGCGACTGCGGTGCCGGACCCGACGACGACGCTCCCGGCCACCACTATCGCAGCAGCGATCGCCGTGACGACCGAACGTATACGCGCGGACTTGCTCGAACCCATGACACTCCCCCCCAACCTCGGCGACCCCCTGTCAGCCGATGACGATGTCTACCACGCGCCTGCGACATGCAAACCCAGGGCGACCCCGAGCACGATCGTCGTCGCCAGGGTCGTCACCAACCCGGTGAAGGACACACCGTCCGCCATCGCCGAGGTCACTCCACGGATGCGGGAGTCGGGACGTGTGGTCACCGGGAAACTCTGTCAGCTTCCCCGCCGTCGATGCGTCCGCCGGCATTTCGATGCGATCACGCTCGACGGTCGAACCGATAACGAACCGACGCCGCGTCGGGAACGGCGTCCAGGAACAGACGACGTTCCCGTACTGACGGGCCAACCCGCCCTCCGGGTCCACCGCGTATTCTTCGAGCCGTGAGCGCACAGGGAGCATCAGCAGTAGGCATTGCCAACATCACGACGTCGGGCGTCGTTCTCGACACCTGGTTTCCGAACCCGGAGCTCGGGTCGGGCTTCGAGACCGGCACCGTCCGGCTCGAGGGTTCGGACGTCCCCGAGGAGCTGGCCGCTCTCGTCGGACCGGACGAGGCGCGCGGCGTCGAGGTAGTCGCAGTGCGCACCAGCATCGCCTCTCTCGACGACGCTCCGATCGACGCCCACGACGCGTATCTGCGACTGCACCTGCTTTCGCACCGGTTGATTCAGCCGCACGGGCAGAACCTCGACGGCGTGTTCGGTCTGCTGTCCAATGTGGTGTGGACCAACTTCGGGCCCGCAGCGGTGGACGGTTTCGAGACGGTGCGCGCGAAACTTCGTGCCCGCGGTCCGGTGACCGTGTACGGAGTCGACAAGTTCCCGCGCCTGGTCGACTACGTCGTTCCCACCGGTGTTCGGATCGCCGACGCCGACCGCGTCCGTCTCGGCGCGCACCTGGCCAGCGGAACGACGGTCATGCACGAGGGCTTCGTCAACTTCAACGCCGGCACGCTCGGCAACTCGATGGTCGAGGGTCGCATCTCCGCGGGCGTCGTCGTGGGCGACGGTTCCGACGTGGGCGGCGGCGCGTCGATCATGGGCACGCTCTCCGGCGGCGGCAAGAATGTCATTTCCGTCGGAAAGAGCTGTCTGCTGGGCGCGAACTCCGGACTCGGCATCTCACTCGGTGACGACTGCGTCGTCGAGGCCGGGCTCTACATCACCGCAGGAACCAAGGTGAGTGGCCCGGATGGAACAGTGGTGAAGGCGGCGACACTGTCCGGCAAGTCCAACCTGCTGTTCCGTCGCAACTCGCTGTCGGGCGCTGTCGAGGTGGTGCCGTGGAAGGGCACCGGCGTCGAACTGAACGCGGCACTGCACGCCAACGACTGAGAGCTGAATTCCCGAATCAGGCTTACTGCCAACCTCTTCCAGCCCCGCACCGTGTTCTCGGTGCGGGGCTGGATTGGTTCTGCGGTTCGTCTGGGCAGGCTCAGGCGATGTGGGGGCCTGCTCGGGCGTGGGATGGTCTGGGTTGTCGATATGGGTCGACGGTGGCCGGTGGCACGAACCACGGGTGGTTGTCGACGCCGATGAATACTTCCCAGTCACTGTGGTGGAGGAGTCGGTGGTGGAATCCGCACAGGAGGACGAGGTTGTTCATGTCGGTGGGGCCACCATCGGCCCAGTGCCAGATGTGATGCGCTTCTGTCCAGGCGGCGGGTTTGCCGCAGCCGGGAAAAGCGCAGGTGTGGTCTCGGGCGATGAGCGCCTTCTTCTGTTTGGCGGTGACGGTGCGTGCGGTGCGAGCGAGGTTGATCGGGGAACCCGTCTCGTCCATGACGATCGCAGTGAGGACGCAATCGCAGGCGAGTTGCCGGGAGGTGTTGCGCGAGAGCGGTCCCATCCAGGGCAGCCACCCGACCGAAGTGCCGTCGCCGAACAGGTCCCTGTATGCGCCGCGATCCGTTGCACGGCGGTCACTGCCACTGCCGTTGTCCGGCTCGGTTGGTGCGTCGTCGATGATGGGGCTACCGGTGTTGATGTCGACCGGATCGCCTGCTTCTGTGTCGGATTCGGCTGCTGCGCGGGTGGTTTCGTCGTCGGCGATGTCGTCTGCGATGTCGTCGGCGTCGGCACTGTCGGCATTGTCGCGGAGGTCGGTGAGGTCACGCAGGGTGATGTGCAGGTTCAGGTGCGGCCTCTCGCCGCCTTCGATGGGTCGATCACTCGAGGCAAGGTACTGGTCGAGGATGTGCCCGAAGGCGGCGGCTCGTCGCTTGGCGGGGCTGCGGTCGTCTCCGGTTTTGGGTGTCTCGTCGCCGTCGGGGTCGGGTCGTGGTTCGGTCAACGGTGAGAGTGCGGTGAGCAGCTTCTCGCCGGTAACGGCATCGAAGTCCCCTTTTAACGCGAACCGCCCGTTGAGGGTTTTGGAGGCGAAGAGTTCGTTGCGGTCGGTGTCGTCGGCGGGTGGTGTCTTGCCGCCGTAGGTGTCGTGGAGTTTGGTGATCGCTTCCCGGATGCGGCCGGTGCGGGCTCCGGGCCCGGTCGCAGCGGTGATCATCGCCTTACGGGCGATGTCTTGGCCTGCTGGGGGGAGGTTCTTGGGTGGGGTTTCGGCGAAGGTGAGGATCAGGGCGGCGTGGTCGATGGTCATGACTCCGGTGTTCACGGCGTCGGCGATGTCGGGGAAGTTCTTCAGTCCGCGGGCGAGGGCTACGATCTTGGTGGCCTTGGACGGTGAGAGCAGGGTGGTGGAGGTGAGCCAGCCGGCGGGGCCGGGGAATCCGAGTTTCTCCCGGCTCACGCGGGTGTCGATGTCGGCGACGAGAGCGATGCGGCGGGCTTCGAGGAGCTGGATCTGGTGGGAGACCGCGGCGGCGTCGGCGAGGAGTTCGGCCTCGCTCAGTTGCCAGATCGCTGTGGTCATGCCATGAATTGTATCGAACGTGCGTTCGACCGACAACCTTCGTTGAATCGAAAACTATTGCGCTGCTTGACTATTCAGTATTCCAAACCTGTCGGTGGGGTGTGGTATCGGATACGGTCGTGCCTTGGTGATAAAGGATTTTCCATCACCCGCGCGGCGTTGCCACAACGTCATCCTGCGGGTGGATCGGCCGCCCTGCTCGAGAATGTAGGTCAGCAAATACGCATTCGAGGCAATTTCTCGGAGTTCGAATTCACTGGCTGTCCAGTCGACATCGAGTTGCCCGGTGGGGTCGGATGCGTATCGCTTTTCGAGAACGGCCCAGACGTGCTCGCGGTCGTATCGCCTGCCCGACGCACCGACCTCCCAGAAACCCACGTCCGTCAGGCGATCGAAATCCTCACGCGTGATGCCGAACTCACGGCGATGGAAAACCGGCTCTCGTCGTTCGAGCTCCTCGAGCACCGCATACTCGTCGAACACAGGATTGCCCGCCGAGCGTCAGCCGATGGTCCCCAGTGACGCCAGGGTTTTCACCACAGCCCGTGCGGCTTCTGCGCCTTTGGTTTCGAGGTGGGCGGTGAAGAAGGCGTTGTGGTCGGCGTGTTCGTGGAAGTGGTGTGGCGTCAGCACCACGGAGAACACCGGCACGTCGGTGTCCAGCTGCACTCGCATCAGGCCGTCGATGACCGCCGTTTCGACGAAGTCGTGTCGGTAGATTCCGCCGTCCACCACCAGTGCAGCGGCGACGATCGCGGAGTACTTGCCCGTCTTGGCGAGCCGCTGTGCGTGCAGTGGGATCTCGAAGGCCCCGGGTACCTCGAACACGTCGATGGGCGTCTGCCCCTGTCCGAGCTTCTCCAGTTCGGCGGCGAATCCCACTCGCGCACGATCGACGATGTCCAAGTGCCAGCTGGCGTGGACGAAGGCAATGGATCCGGCGAGTGGAGTCGTCATGGATGCGATGCTAGCGGTATCGCTCGTCGAGCAAGTCGAGTGTCGGGCTATCGAATTCACCGGCGAAATACTTCTGCAACACTTCGCCGAATACGGACGGACCCTTGGTAGCTTCGGCGAAAAGCGTCATGGACGAATGCAACTTCAGGTTGTCGGGATAACCGAAGATCTCGTCGACCGTCCGCCCCTCGACAGCTGCCACAAGCCTTGCTGCCTTCTTCAGGCGAGGGCCCAACACTTCGTGCGAGAGGTAGAGCTCCGCCTCGGTCAGATCGGCGATGCCGAAGTGTTGAGCGGTTGCGCTACGCCCCAGTCCCGCCAACTGTGGGAACACGAACCACATCCAGTGTGTCTGCTTGCGTCCCGCCTTCAGTTCCTTCGTCACTGCGGTCCAGACGGGGTCCTGGGCGTCGACGAAGCGTTGCAGGTCGTATTCGGTCATGCCGTTCAACCTAGGTGAACCCACGCAGCAGCGTGTCGACGGTCGCGTCGAGAAGATCCTCGATCGCGACGCCGTCGAGCAGGTCCCCGGTGGCCAGCATCGCAAGTCCGTGCACGCTCGCGAAAGCAACGCGCGCGAGGATCGCGGGCGGGGCATCGGTGATCACACCCGCGGCGATGGCTTCGCTGAGCAATGCCTCGGTGGCGGTCATGCTCTCGTGCGCAACAGTTTTCAGCTTCTCGCTGGCGTCGGGATGATGCTTGGTGCTGTACATGACGTCCAGCAACTCCGGATGTTCGACGGCGAATCCGAGGTAGGCGCGAGCGACTGCACGAAACCGAGCCATCAGCTCACCGGGTCCAGTTGCCGCGGCGACCATCCGGCGGTTCAGCTCCTCGAAACCGTGCAGGGCCAGCGCATCCAACAGCGCTTGCTTGTCGCGGAAGTGGCGCGCGGGAGCACCGTGACTGACCCCGACATCTCTGGCCAGCTGTCGAAGTGACAATGCGTCGACTCCGCGGTGCGCGATGCTCCGTTCGGCCTCGTCGAGCAGTACCGCGCGCAGGTCACCGTGGTGGTACCGCTGCGTAGCCATGAGTTCACCCTAGGCGATGTTGGCGTTGACAACAATGCTGACACTGCCTACATTGGCGGACATGACTTCCACAGCACTGATCACCGGAGCAAGTTCGGGCCTCGGCGAGGAGTTCGCCACTCGATTCGCGGCACGGGGCGAGAACGTCGTCCTGGTGGCACGGCGTGCCGACCGACTGGACACCCTGGCACGACGTATCGAAGCCGACCACGGCGTCACCGCATCCGTTGTCGCGATGGATCTGGGGGTTCCCGGCGTCGGCGAGACCCTCCGAACCACATTGGCCGACAAAGGAATCATCCCCACCACGCTGGTCAACAACGCAGGTTTCGGAACTCACGGGAAATTCGCCGACGAGGATCCCGAGCGCATCGCCGCAGAGATCGCGCTGAACGTGAGCGCGCTGGTCGACCTGACGCATGCGTTTCTGCCCAACCTCACCGGCGCGCTGATCAACATCGCGAGTACCGCTGCGTACCAACCCACCCCCAACATGGCTGTCTACGGTGCCACGAAGGCCTTCGTCCTCAACTTCACCGAGGCCTTGGCCTTCGAGCACCGCAGCTCGCCGCTGAAGATTCTCGCGCTCTCCCCCGGCCCCACCCGCACCGAGTTCTTCGACGTCGTGGGGTCCAAAGACGCCGCGGTGGGCAACTTCCAGACCTCCGAGCAGGTGGTCTCGACAGCCATGCGCGCGTTGGATTCTCGCCGCACCCCCGCGAGTGTGGTCTCCGGCCTGTCCAACAAGATCAGCGCAGGCGGTGTGCGTTTGGCCCCGCGGTCATTGGCCGCCAAGATCAGCGGTCGTCTGCTGAAAGCCTGAGGCCTGTCAACCGCGGATACGACGCGAATCGATCACTCCCGTATCGAATCCGGCCAGATGCAGTCCTCCGTGGAATCGGGCGTGCTCGATCTTGAGGCACCGATCCATGACGACGTTCAGTCCCGCGGCCTGCCCGTCGCGGGCCACCTGCTCGTGCCACAGTCCCAGTTGCAGCCAGATCGTCTTCGCCTGCACTGCAATCGTTTCGGACAGGACCTCGGGCAAGTCGTCGTACTTGCGGAACACGTCCACCAGGTCCGGCGGCTTCGGCAGATCCGCGAGCGTCGGATATACCGTCGTCCCCTCGATATCGGTGATCGTGGGATTCACGAGAAATATCTCGTAGTTGCTCGTCGAGGACAGGTACCGGTTGACGAAGTAACTTGCCCGCGAGGGATTCTTCGACGCCCCGACGATCGCGACTGTCCTGGTCTCCCGCAGAATGCGCTGACGCTCTTGGGCGGACGGGCCCTGCCAGGTGCGCTCGCTCATGACCGCGCCTTTTCTGTTGCCAGTGTCAGGGCCTGATCCAGGTCCCACAGAATGTCCTCGGCATCTTCGAGTCCGACGCTGATGCGAATCAACTCGGGTCCGACACCTGCTCCGCGAAGTTGCTCGTCGCTCAGTTGTCGGTGTGTGGTGCTGCCCGGGTGGATCACCAGCGTCCGCACGTCTCCGATATTGGCGACGTGGCTGGCGACCTGAACGCTTTCGACGAACCTCTGCCCGGCCTCGCGGCCACCGTCGATTCCGAAGGCGAACACCGCACCGGGACCGGCGGGAAGGTACTTCGCTGCCCGGTCGTGATGCGGATGGCCCTCCAGGCCAGCCCATCTCACGTAGTCGACACGCGGATCGTGTTCGAGCCACTCGGCGACCAGTCGGGCATTGCCGACGTGCGCATCCATCCGTTGCGGCAGCGTTTCCACTCCCTGGATCAACGTGAATGCCGATTGCGGTGCCAATGCGCCCCCGATGTCGCGCAACTGCTCGCTGCGCAGCTTCGTCAGAAAGCCGTACTCGCCGAAGTTCCCCCACCACGACAGCCCGCCGTACGACGCGACCGGTTCGGTCATCTGCGGGAATTTGCCCGAGCCCCAATCGAATCGACCGGATTCGATCACCACTCCCCCGAGGGTGGAACCATGTCCGCCGAGGAACTTGGTGGCCGAGTGGATCACGATGTCGGCACCGAATTCGATGGGCCGACTGAGCCAGGGAGTCGCCATCGTCGCGTCGATCACCAACGGAATTCCGTGATCGTGCGCGACAGCGGCGAGACCCTCGAGGTCGGCGATCTCGCCCGACGGGTTGCCGATGATCTCGGCGTAGATCAGTTTGGTCGAATCCGTCACCGCCGCTGCGTAATCCACCGGATCGGTGCCGGGAACGAACGTGGTCTCGACGCCGAAGCGGCGCAGGGTCACATCGAGCTGGGTCACCGTGCCGCCGTAGAGCCCGGCCGCGGCAACGATGTGGTCTCCGCTACCGGCAAGCGCTGCGAACACCGCGAACTCGGCGGACAACCCACTGGCGAACGCGACCGCCCCGATACCGCCTTCGAGGCTCGCAATGCGCTCCTCGAAGGCGGCGACGGTGGGGTTCCCGATGCGGCTGTAGACGTTGCCGTACTTCTGCAGAGCGAACAGATCACCCGCGTCCGCCGAATTCTCGAACACGTAGCTCGCCGTCTGATAGATCGGCACCGCACGCGAACCGGTGGAAGGGTCAGGTCTCGCTCCGGCGTGAATTGCTCTGGTACGCAGGCCGAATGTCCGTTCGCTCATGACGTCAGGCCGTTTCGAGAACGGTGTGGATCGGGGTGGGATTGCGCGTCAGATCCAGCACGGGGCAGTGATCGTCGACGGCCTTCTGCAGCTCCTCGTACCGCTCCCGCGACTCGGGACCGGTGACGGTCACCACGACCCGCACCTCACCGAAACCGGGACGAACGTCGTCGTCGAAACCGAAGAATCCGCGAACGTCGAGGTCACCCTCGGCCTTGGCCTTGATGTCGTCGACGACGATACCGAGCTTCTCCGCCCAGACGCGGTACGTGACCACTTGGCAGGACAGCAGAGACGCCAGGTAGTACTCGACCGGGTTGGCCGCCTTGTTCTCACCACCGAGGGCGGGCGGCTCGTCGACCTCGACGCTGTACTTGCCCAGGGTGACGGTGCTGGCGACGGCATCGTGCGCGGTGACCGAGGCCCGGAAGACCGCCTGGGCGTTCTTGGCGTCGGCCTGCACGGCCTCGTCGGTGGCGGCGATGATGCCGCCGAGGTGGGACACAGATGTGGTCATGAGTGATCCTGTTCGTCGAAAGAGGTTGCCGGAAGAACCCGAGGAGCACGTAGAGCTCGTCGGGGCTGGGTTCGATCGACAGTTACGAACAGGAAGAAGTGCAGACCAGGCACAGATCGATGGTGCGACGACGCACGAGCCTTCTGCCCGCGTCGGTCACATGTGTCTCGGTCACGGTGCCGACAATAGCCTAAGAGAACTGGTCTGCGCCGACGTCGGTTTCGTCGTCGGTGATCGCCGCGACGATACGTTCCGCCACCGCCTCCGGCGTCAGCCCCTGGGGCAGTTTCGGTGCCTGCCCGGCGATCGGCCGCGTCGCAAGACCCGTCTCGGTGTGCGGCGGACGCACGTCGACGATCCTGATCTTCGACTTACGCGCCTCTGTACGGACGCTTTTCAGCAGTGCCGTCACCGCAGCCTTGCTCGCCGAGTAGGCACCCATGTTCGGCATCGGCTTGTCGGCCACGACGGCACTGATGTTGAGCACGAACCCGCCCTGATCCAGGGTGGTCAGCGCTTCTCGAAGTACCCGCAGTGGTGCGAGATAGTTGAGCAGCAACAGTTCGTCGACGGTGTCGTCGTCCACGTCGGTGACCGGCCCGAACGCCACGACACCTGCGGCGATGACGATCCCGTCCAGTCCGCCGTGGTGTTCGACGGCCTCCGCGACCACCGAGCGAGCCGAATCAGGCAGCGTCAGATCGGCATTCACCGTGTGGTGGTCAGACTCGATGCTCCGGCCGCTCACGGTCAGCCGAGCACCGGCCTTCGCGAGCTGCTCGACGATCGGACCGCCGAGACCGCCACTGGCACCGAATACGAGAATGCGCGCACCATCGATAGTGGTCATCTCTCGAATTTAACCGCCGCCTCGCACTCCTGCTGACGACGGCGTTCATCAGAGCAGTTCGGCTGCGCGGCGGACCACATCGATGCAGATGTCGAGATTGAGCGGGCTCAACGTCGAGAAGCCCTGAGCCACTTCACCTTGTTCGAGCACCACCACCCGGCCCGCTGCGACGCTCGGCAACGAGGTGAACAGTCCGGTATCGACGATCCCGGTCGAGCCGAAGTCGAACACGACGAGCACGTCGGCATCGGCGAGGATGTCGGCGTTCTCTGCGGAGAACTCGGGGCGCGGGGCGTCGGCGGTCGCTCCGTCGGACAGAGCGGCGACCGTCGTGAACCCGGCCCGCCGGAACAGATCCACGGCAGGGATCGACTCGTGACCGAGTCCGTAGAACGTCGACGTGTCGTAGGCGGCAATCAGACCGACCGTCCCACCTGCGACGTCGAGGCCTTCGAGCGCGGCGGACATCCTCGCCTCGGTGTCCGAGATGAGCTCGTCCGCGCGATCTCGCCGATCGAGTGCGTCGCCGATGATCTGCAGGTTGCGTCGCCAATCGAAGTACGCGATCTGAAGCACCGGGGCGAGCGATTCGAGCTGGGAACGAGACTCGGCCACCCCGTCGTCTCCGATGATGAGGTTCGGTTCGGCCGCGGCGATGCGCTCGGTGTCGATCGACTCGCCGAGGGAGATCCGCTCACTCGACCCGCCGAGTTCGGTGAGGGCGTTCTCGTGCCATTCCCACGACCGGTTCGGTGCGCCGGTCATCTCGGCGAAGCCCTCACGCACCCCGAACTGCACGGGGACGACACCGAGCGCGAGCACCGTGTCCAGATCCCACAGGTTGGCCACACACGCCACCCGCTCGGGCCGACGGTCGATCACGACGGACTCACCGGCGTCGTCGACGATCGTGCGGGGATAGCCGTCCGCGGCCGTCCCGTCGCCCGGGGCCTGCTCCTCACCGGTACCGCATCCGGCGAGCAGGGCCGCGATCGCGACGCTGCCGATGAGGAACTCACGACGCGTCGCGGCCTCGATCGTGCCGGTCTCGAGCTGGGTTGCCCCGATGGCGATTGCGGGCGCAGGTGCGGTCATGGCCCAGAACAATAGGCATGCCTAACCTATAACGTCAACAGCGTCAGCCGAGCAACTTCTTCTGCACCTTCCCCATCGCATTACGCGGGAGGGAGTCGACGACGCGAATCTCACGGGGCCGCTTGTGAATCGACAGCTCGGTGGCCACCAGATCGATCAGCACCCGATCCTGCACATCGGTTCCGACGACGAACGCGACGATGCGCTGACCCAGATCGTCGTCGGGCACACCGACCACGGCCACCTCGTCGACGCTCGGATGCCCCAGCAACACCGTCTCGATCTCCCCTGCGCCGACGCGATATCCGCCGGACTTGATCAGATCGGTCGAGGCTCGTCCCACGATTCGATGGAAGCCGTCGGGCTCGATGAGAGCGACGTCCCCGGTGTCGAACCACCCGTCCTCGGTGAAGGTTTTCGCCGTCGCCTCGGGGTTGTTCAGGTAGCCGTCGAACAGCATCGGGCAGCGGATCTGCAACGCTCCGATGGATTCGCCGTCGTGTGGCAGGATTTCGCCCTTCTCTCCGCGCAACCGTGTCTCGACGCCCGCAACCGGCAGTCCGACCGAGCCTGCGCGACGCTCCCCGTCGGCGCGGGTGCTGATGGTGATGAGGGTTTCGCTCATGCCGTATCGCTCGATCGGAGCCTGGCCGGTGAGTTCACGCAGCTTTTCGAACACCGGGACCGGAAGCGGGGCACTGCCGGAAACCAGCAGACGGGCACCGGCAAGAGCGCGGGCCGAGTCCTCGTCCGCGGCGATGCGCGACCATACGGTCGGCACCCCGAAGTACAGGGATCCGCGTGCGGCCGCGTACAGCTCCGGCGTCGGCTTACCGGTGTGGATCAGCGGGCTGCCCACCCGAAGCGGGCCGAGGACACCCAGAATGAGACCGTGCACGTGGAACAACGGAAGCCCCTGCACCACAGTGTCTTTCGACGTCCATGCCCAGGCCTGCGCCAACGCGTCGAGCCCGGCCGCGATGGCGCTGCGAGAGATCAGGACGCCTTTCGGCGGGCCGGTGGTACCGGAGGTGTAGAGCACGAACGCAACCGAGGACGGTAGCGGTTCGGGGTAGCTGTGCCACGACCGTGCATGCTGACGCACCGGCAGAACATCGAGGCCGGAGGTATCCGGCGGCGCTTCACCGAGCCACGCCTGCGCGCCCGAGTCGCGGAGGATGTGCTCACGTTCGGCCACCCCGGCATCGGGCGGAACGGGTACCACGGTGACACCGGCGATGAGTGCACCCACGACGGCGAGCACCGTCTTCACCGACGGCGTCGCGTAGATCGCGAGGCGGTCGGCTCGTGAGATGCGCTCGGCCACGGACGTCGCCGCGCCCAGGATATCGGCACGAGAGAGGGAGACTCCGTCGATCGTGATGGCGTCGGGAATATCGTCTCCTCGCGCAACGGCGAGTGGGTTCAGTGAACGAAGCAGCACATGGCTACCGTACATACATGGACGTGGACGGAATCGACACCGGCGACTACGCCGAGTACATGACGGTCGCCGCTGGTGACCTGCAGGCGGGTGTCTATCTGATCGGAACCGACGCAGAGCAGGACACCGATTCCGAGGACGACCTCGATCTGGACCTCGAGGACTCCGATTCCGACGATGACGACATCGACGTCGCACACGTCACCGACGGCGCGCCGAGGCTGGTCTACTCGGTGCAGTCCGACGACTTCTGGACTCGCGTCGAATTGGCCGATCTACGAGCCACTCAACTCTACGAGGAAGCTCACGCACGCAATCCCGAGGTCAACACCCAGCCGAAACGGTTCACCACCGTCGAGGCGTTCGGCAGCAACGAATTGGTCTACATCCTGCGCATCCGACGCGGCGGCTGGGATGTGGGCGAGCCGGACCTCGAGACGTGATCGACTGGGCCCCTCTGGTCCTCGCAAACGCGCGCGCGTGTGCTGAACGCGAGTGGTTTCGCGTCACGAATCTGCGCGCCTATGCAAGTGCGCGCGCGTGTGCGAGACCCAGGCCGCGCACCAGTGCCCGTCAGTCGTGAAACGTGATGCTGCCGATTCCCTGACTCAGGCCGAGGATGCGACGGTGCCGACGCCGAGCGCGACCAGGATTCCTGCGCTGATGCGGTCGATCCAGTCGGTGACCGCCGGCCTGCGCAGCAGCGCGACCGCACGTGAGGCGAGAACGGAGAACACTCCCATCACCAGCGCCGCGACCACCACCTCGACCAGCCCGAGCGTCATGGCACCGGCGAACGTGACCACGGTGAGGAACTGCGGCACCACCGCGAGATAGAACAGTCCGACCTTGGGATTGAGCGCGCACGAGAGAACTCCGGCACCGAACGCCGACCACGCCGACGCGGCGACGGGCACGAGCGGCTCGCCTGCCACCTTGTTCTTGCGTCGAGCCCGGAAAGCCTTCACGCCCAGGTACAGCAGGTACAGCCCGCCGAGGATCTTCACGACGCGATACGCCGTCGCGGACTGTTCGACGATCGCCGCCAGCCCGACGGCCACCAGCACGGCCCAGAACAGTCCGCCGATCGCGACGCCCATCGCCGCCGCGATGCCCGGCTTGAGGCCGCCGATGCTGTAGCGGAGGACCAGAAACGAATCGGGCCCGGGCAGGATCGCCAGCAGAAAACACACACCGGCGAAGCTGAGCAGCAGGCTGAGAGTCATGGGTACATGAGAACACCCGGGCCGAGCCGAAGCCAACCGACTTTTCTGCCCACAATTCGCATCGAGAAACGGAATTCCGTTCGCCGGGCCGAATTGTGGACAGTCAGTGCACCACGCACTATCCGCGCAGGCGAGCCGCCGCAGCCTCGATGCGTTCGTCCGTGGCCGTCAACGCGATCCGCACGTGATGGGCACCGTCGGGACCGTAGAACTCCCCCGGTGCGGCGAGGATGCCGCGCTGGGCGAGCCAGTCGACGGTGTCGCGGCACTTCTCACCCCGCGTGGCCCAGAGGTAGAGCCCGGCTTCGGAGTGGTCGACGGTGAAGCCCGCTGCCTCGACGGCGGACTTGAGAGTCGTTCGCCGGGCTCGGTATCGCTCGCGCTGGATGTTCTCGTGCTCGTCGTCGGCCAGTGCGGCGGTCATGGCAGCTTGGATCGGCAACGGCACCATCATGCCGGCATGCTTGCGCACCTCGAGCAACTCGGCGACGAGGGAGACATCTCCGGTGACGAAGCCGGCGCGATAGCTGGCCAGGTTCGAGGTCTTCGAGAGTGAGTGCACCGCAAGGAGATTGGTGTGATCGCCGTCGCACACGCGGGGGTCGAGAACCGACACGGCCTCGGCATCCCAGGTCAGACCCAGGTAGCACTCGTCGGAGACGACGATCGCGTCACGTTCGCGGGCCCAGTCGACGACCTTGCGCAGGTGCTCGACACCGAGCACCTTGCCCGTCGGGTTGGACGGCGAATTGACGAATATCAATGACGCCCGCTCCGGTCCGAGCCGCGCGAGACCGTCTGCCCGCAGAATACGAGCGCCGGCAAGCAGAGCACCCACTTCGTAAGTGGGATATGCCAGTTCGGGGATGACGACCAGGTCCTCGGCTCCGAGGCCCAGCAATGTCGGCAACCACGCGATCATTTCCTTGGTGCCGATGGCAGGTAGCACGGCGTCGACCCCGATGCCGGTGATCGAGTAGCGGCGCTCGAGCGCGGCGACCGCGGCCTCCCGCAGCGCAACGGTACCGACGGTCGTCGGGTATCCGGGTTCGTCCGCAACCGAATTCAGTGCGGTGCGGATGACCTCGGCAACCGGATCCACCGGCGTCCCGACCGACAGATTGACGATGCCGTCCGGGTGCGCCGACGCCGTCTCCTTGGCAGCGGTCAACGAGTCCCATGGGAAATCGGGCAGCGTCGCTGCCACCGCTCTGCGTGCCAAGGCGTCAGTTCTCGCCCATGGGAGGCAGAGCCTTGATGAACGGCGGGTCGTAGTCCGTCTTGCCGAGCTTGGCTGCGCCACCGGGAGATCCCAGGTCGTCGAAGAAGTCGACGTTGGCACCGACGTATGCGCTCCACTGCTCGGGCACGTCGTCCTCGTAGAAAATGGCCTCGACGGGGCACACGGGCTCGCAGGCTCCGCAGTCGACGCATTCGTCGGGGTGGATGTACAGCATTCGGTTACCCTCGTAGATGCAATCCACCGGGCACTCTTCGATGCACGCTTTGTCCAGTACATCTACGCACGGTTCTGCAATCGAGTAGGTCACTGCTGCTCTCCCCTCCTGTATCGATCGTGGGCGCTCGCGCGCCCTGAGCATCCTAGTATCGCCGTCCGAACTCGAGGGCGACCGACTCAGGGTCGCCTCACCTGCCCCGCTCGGCTATCGACGCAACTGCTTCGCGGGCGAGTCGGCACCGAGTGCCGATGCCTTCTTGTGGGCCGCGAGCCACTTGCGCCCCTGCTTGGCGGCACGCGAGAGAGCGCCGCGCTCACCGAGATATCCGGCGACGCCACCGACGAGGGGGATGGCGCCGAGCACGCGGTAGAAGCCGCGGGGGTGCGGACGCTTCTCCAGTTCGCCTGCCACGTCCCGCAGTACGTTCGCGATCTGCCACATTCCGCGCAGCAGTGCGAACGGACCCGACTTGGGTGACTGCTCCTTCTGCGCCGGAGCACTGTCGGCCAGGGACGTCAGATCGCGCTTGCACAGCACCGATCCGAGCAGCGCGACGTGCGTCTCGCGGTCGGTGACCCCCGACTCGCGCGCCACGGCCACGAGCACCATCGCCTGGTTGGCGAACCCGAGCAGGTCCTGGATCGGCAGGCGGTTGACCAGAATGCCGAACACACCGGGGAACGCCACGGCCACGGTGTTGAGTGCGCCGATCCGATTGACCCACCACTGCGAACGAGCGTCGCTGTCGAGCTTCTCCCAGCCCGCGGTACCGGGGAAGTCGGTGGTGTCGAAGGCCTTCGCGAGAAAATCGATCACGTTGTCGAGCGTCGAGTCATCCGCGGAGGACTCACGGAACGTGCGCCCCTTGAGCCCGATCGGATCCCGTGTCGCCAGGATGTCGAGCACGGGATGAATGATGGCGACGGCACTGCTCAGAACCGCGGCGACTCGACGGTCGTCCATGTCAGACAAGCTCCATTTCGAAAAAGGGGACCCGAGGGTCAGATCAAGCCGGCAACCGATACCGCCGGAGCCGGGCCGTACGTGGTGGTGCGCTGACGAACCGGTCGTCCGATGCCGTCGGCGATCTCGTGCAGTTCCGCGACGGTCTTCTCCGAACCGTTCTGCGAACCCGCCATACGCGAGATCGTCTCCTCCATCAGGGTCCCTCCCAGATCGTTCGCGCCTCCGTTCAGCATCGCCTGTGTACCCGTGATTCCCAATTTCACCCACGATGTCTGGATGTTGTCGATTCGGCCGTGCAGCATGATGCGAGCCAGGGCGTGCACCGCACGGTTGTCGCGGTTGGTCGGCCCGGGTCGGGACGCTCCGGCCAGATACAGCGGCGAGGACTGGTGCACGAACGGCAGCGGCACGAATTCGGTGAACCCACCGGTCTTGTCCTGGATCTTCTTGAGCACGTTCAGGTGACCGACCCAGTGCGACGGATTGTCGACGTGCCCGTACATCATCGTCGAGCTCGACCGCAGGCCCACCTCGTGCGCGGTGGTGATCACTTCGATCCACTCGGCAGCGGGCAGCTTGCCCTTGGTGAGCACCCAGCGGACCTCGTCGTCGAGGATCTCCGCGGCCGTACCCGGTATCGAGTCCAGCCCGGCGGCCCGGAGTTCGGTGAGCCACTCGCGAATCGACTGACCGCCGCGGGAGGCCCCGTTGACGATCTCCATCGGTGAGAACGCGTGCACGTGCATGGACGGAACCCGAGCCTTGACCGCACGCACCAGGTCGGCGTAGCCCGTCACCGGTAGTTCGGGGTCGATTCCACCCTGCATGCAGACCTCGGTGGCACCGACGACGTGCGCTTCCCACGCACGATCGGCGACCTCGGCGGTGGACAGGGTGAACGCATCGGCGTCACCCTTGCGCTGCGCGAACGCACAGAAGCGGCACCCGGTGTAGCAGATGTTGGTGAAGTTGATGTTCCGGTTCACCACGTAGGTGACGGTGTCTCCGTTGACCTGCTTGCGCAGATCGTCCGCCAGGGCCGCGACGGCGTCCATGCCCGGACCCTCGGCCGTGGCGAGTGCGAGGTACTGCTCGTCGGTCAGCCCGGCCGGATCCTTCTCCGCCGCCGTCAATGCCGACACCAAGTCGCGGTCGACCCGCTCGAGCCCGGCGAGATCGCGCACCTGCTCGCGAATGGAGTCCCAGTCGCCGAAGGCATTCGCCAGATCCGAGCGCGTCTCGGTATTGCGTCCCTGAGTGTCGATCTCGGTGTTCAGGTCGACGCGTCCCGAGGACTCCCACTCCTCGTCCGGCTCCTGCCACGGCAGACCCGTCGGGTTGACGTTCTCACGCGCCATGCCGGTCTCGGGATCGGCGAGCGCCCGCACGTGCGCCGAGATCCGCGGATCGATCCACGGAGCGCCGGCCAGAACGTACTGCGGTTGCGCTGCAACACGTTCCACCAAGCGGTAGCCCGCCTTGTCGGACAACTCGGCAAGGGTGTCGAGGTTCGGCCACGGCCGCTCCGGGTTGACGTGATCGGGGGTCAGCGGCGAGACCCCGCCCCAATCGTCGACGCCTGCACCGAGCAGCGCTGCGGTCTCCTCCGGCTCGACCAGATTCGGCGGAGCCTGAATCTGCATCGACGGGCCGACCACGATGCGCGTCACCGCGATGGTCGCCAGGAATTCTTCGAGCCCCGCATCGGGAACGGACCGCATCGCGGTGTCGGACTTGGCCAGGAAGTTCTGCACGATGATTTCCTGAACATGCCCGAAAGACTTGTGCACCTTACGAATTGCCATGATCGACTCGGCGCGATCGCGCAGTGTCTCGCCGATTCCCACCAGAATGCCGGTCGTGAACGGGATGTTCAGGCGACCCGCGTCGGTCAACGTCCGCAGCCGAACCTCGGGATCCTTGTCGGGGCTGCCGTAGTGCGCCTGCCCCTTCTCCTCGAACAACCGACGCGAGGTGGTCTCGAGCATCATCCCCATCGACGGGGCGACCGGCTTGAGTCGCGACAGCTCCTGCCACGACATCACTCCCGGATTGAGGTGCGGCAGCAGGCCGGTCTCCTCGAGCACCCGGATCGACATGGCGCGCACGTAATCCAGGGTCGAATCGTAGCCGCGGGAATCGAGCCACGCCTTGGCCTCGGGCCACCGCTCCTCCGGTCGGTCACCGAGGGTGAACAGCGCTTCCTTGCACCCGAGCGCGGCACCCTTGCGAGCGACGTCGATGATCTCGTCGGGATCCATGAACATCCCGTGCCCGGCGGCATTGAGCTTGCCGGGCACCGTGACGAACGTGCAGTAATGGCACTTGTCACGGCACAACCGCGTGATGGGTACGAAGACCTTTCGCGAATAGGAGACCGTCTTCGGACGCCCGGCCGACTCCAGACCCGCATCACGAACTCGCGCCGCCGACGCCATCAGATCCACCAGATCGTCCCCACGCGCATGCAGCAGAACCGTCGCCTCGTCGACGTTCAACGAGACTCCGTCCCGGGCGCGACGCAGAACGCGGCGCATGGCAGAAGCGGCTGGAGCGGTATCAGGCAGCGAAGTCACCAGTCGATCATGCGCTTCCTGGTACGCACGTGCCACCCACCCCTCCCCCATTCGGGTCGTTCCGCAGGCTCCACTCCTCCCCTCCCGGGTCGTTCCGCAGGCTCCACTCCCGCCCTACTCGGGTCGTTCCGCAGGCTCCGGGGGTGGTGGTTACCGAACGACACCCCTAGGTTTGTAGCCGTGACAACGATGACCGATCCGCAGTGGCAACCCTCTCCGCGTGCGCGTCTGCTCTGGGCGCTGAGTGCCGGTCTGCTGTGGGTACCGATCTTCGTCGCCCAGATCGTCTGGGCCGTCGTCGACTCGAACTGGACCACCTGGCCGCACGTCACCGTCCTCGTCGCCTCGATCGTCCTCGCGGCCCTGCACGTCGCGGTCGTGCCACAGTGGCGATATCGCGTGCATCGCTGGGAGATCAGCGACACCGCGGTCTACACCCGCACCGGCTGGTTGAGCCAGGAGCGGCGGATCGCACCGATCTCGCGAGTACAGACCGTCGACACCGAGCGCGGACCACTCGACCGTCTGTTGGGCTTGGCCACCGTCACCGTCACCACGGCGTCGTCCGCGGGCGCGGTGAAGATCACAGCGCTCGATCAGGACGTCGCGGACAAGACGGTCGCGCGCCTGACCGATATCGCCGGCCGTACCGTCGGAGATGCCACGTGACCGCCGGCAGCCCGCAGGATCAGGCGGAACTCCTCGCCGTCGAGGAGGAACAACCCTGGCTGCGCCTGGACAAGCGAATGCTGTTGGTACATCCGGTGAACGAGGGCATCAAGATTCTGCCGGTGCTGTTGATCTCGTTCTTCGTCGGCAGTCAGAGCGGTAACCACTATTGGAGTCTCGGCATCCTCGCAGTCGTGGTGGTGTTCGCAATTCTGCGGTGGTTCACCACCAGCTACCGAATCGGTCCGGTACACGTGCAACTGCGCACCGGAGTGTTGCAGAAGAAGGTCCTGTCCATCCCGCGCAACAGGATTCGGTCGGTCGACGTGGAAGCGAACGTCCTGCACCGCGTACTCGGCCTGTCCATCCTGCGCATCGGCACCGGGCAACAGGCAGGCAAGGGTGAGGCCTTCGAGCTCAATGCCCTCGACACCTCGCTGGTACCGGCACTCCGCGGAGATCTGTTGCAGCGAGTCTCGGGGCAGGTCCCGGCGACCGACGGAACACCCACCGCAGCAGAGGATTCCGGTGTGGAGATTGCGCACTGGCAGTTCTCGTGGGTGCGGTTCGCGCCGTTCTCCATCACCGGCATCGTCACCATCGCTGCGGCCGTCGGCGTGTTGTTCCAATACGGGCTCGGGCAGACACTGGCCGAATCGTCGGTGGTCTCCAACAGCATCGACTCCGCCGAGCGATTGGGTATCGCGGTGTTCGTCGTCGTGGCGCTGATGGCGCTGCTCGTCGTATCGAGCATCTTCGCATGCGTCCGCTATCTGCTGGCCTACGCCAACCTGACCGTGACCGACCAGGGACGCACCATGCACGTCAGCCACGGACTGCTGCGCACCCGTCAGTCGACGCTCGATCGCAAGCGGCTTCGTGGCACCTCGCTGTCCGAACCGCTGCTGCTTCGTGCGGCCGGAGGAGCAAGGCTGGACGCCATCATGACGGGCGTCAGCGCCGAGAAGAAGGAATCGTCTCTGCTGCTCCCCCAGGCCCCACGCGCCGAGGCGCTGCGGATGATGACCACGGTGCTCGGCGAGGCCGGTCTGCACGGAAGTTCGGACCGGCCTCTGCTGCAGCACGGACCCGCGGCGCGTCGACGCCGCTACACCCGCGCTGTGCTGCCCGTGCTGCTTCTCGGTGCAGCGCTCGGCATCGCACAGTACGTCGGCGCACCGATCCCGGTACTGGCGTGGATCGCGGTCGGGGTGTTGTTCGTTGCTGCATTCGGACTCGCTCACGATCGCTTCCGCGGCCTCGGCCACACGGTGCTGCCCGGTTGGCTCATCACCCAGCACGGTTCGCTCGACAGGACTCGACACAGCCTCGAAGCTGCAGGCATCATCGGCTGGACGGTGCGGCAGACGTTCTTTCAGCGTCGCGCCGGGGTCGCGACCGTCGTCGCCGCAACTCCCGCAGGCGTCGGACACTACGAGGTGGTCGACATCCCTATCGAGAACGCGTGGGCGATGATCGACGCCGTCACCCCTGGAGCCGGGGACGTCTGGCTGCACCGGACCTGACATGACGCGGCCGCAGAGCATCGACGAGCTCGACGTCGCGGTGGCCGAATGCCGCGCCTGTCCACGCTTGGTGCAGTGGCGTGAGCAGGTCGCTACCGAGAAGCGGGCCGCGTTCGCGAACGAAACGTATTGGGGCAAAGCCGTTCCCAGTTTCGGCCCGGCCGATGCATCGATGCTGATCGTGGGTCTGGCACCCGCGGCACACGGCGCGAACCGCACCGGTCGGATGTTCACCGGTGATCGAAGCGGTGACGTTCTCTATCGAGCGATGCATGCGGTCGGCCTGGCCAGCCAACCCACTGCCACCCATATCGGAGACGGATTGACGCTCAACGGGGTTCGCATCGCTGCTCCGGTGCATTGCGCTCCGCCGCAGAACAAACCGACTCCCGCCGAACGTGACCGGTGCAGACCCTGGCTCGACGACGAATTGCGGTTGCTGCGTCCGACCCTGAGGTCCGTCCTCGTTCTCGGAGCTTTCGGCTGGCAGTCTCTGCTGCCGACACTGGCCGCGAACGGGTGGGATGTGCCGAGGCCCGCACCGAAATTCGGCCATGGGGCTCGGCTCGACCTTGGCTCGATCACCGTGTTCGCCAGCTATCACGTGAGCCAGCGAAACACCTTCACCGGACTGTTGACTCCGACGATGATCGAGGACGTGCTGCGGAATGCGGGTCGGCATGCACGCTTGCTGTGATCGCCTTCATCCGGAACATGAACAGCAGCACTCCGGCGGGGCCCGCACCGGCCACGATGAGCAGCATGGTGCGCCAATCGGCGAGTAGGAGAACGTCCCCTCCCGGACCGCCGAGCATGCACAGCACCACCGCGGCAAACCAACCGAACAGGGGCGACGCCACCCAGATCGGTCGATCTGCGACTTTGCGTGCGGCCAGAATCAGCGCGACGTTCGCGATCCCACCGAGCACAGCGCTGATGGGGAACTGCACCGAACCGAGGTAGGTCGGTAGGAAGAAGACCGACAGAATTCCGGACAGGAAGCCGTCGAACACCAGTACTGCGACAGTCGCCCACGACACCAGGGCGACAGTATTGGATGCGGCCTTCGAGATCATGCGCCCAATACTGCCTTGACCCGGGTCGATTCAGTGCACCGGCACTCAGGAAACCGGCGGGTATCCCAGTGAGGTCAGCAAGTTGCTCGCACCCATGGCGATCTGTCCCAATACGTACTGGTACAGATCTGCCTGCGCGCCGAACTGCGGCTTGAGAGAATCGACGAACGCGACGATCGCGTCCTGCACTACCCAGTTGTACATGTGTGTTCCGCCCCTGCTGTATCGAGATCAGTGATTCGAGCCACAGCCTAGTACGCCGGCGAACAGGTCGTTCTCCCTGCCCGTCTCATCGGGGTCGAGTTCACCGCGGACGAGCACGTACTGCTCGTCGAGCAGAATCGGTTGGGCGATGTCGTTGGACAGTGCGTACTCGCTGCCGGACGGTGCGACGGTCACCTGAGTTGCGTGAGCCCGGAGCGCATCCCTCTTGGCATCGAGCACGCCGCGAATGTCGACACTCGTGGTGATGACGCTCTCGGGAACACTCGGCAGCTCGCCGGGCTCCGGCATTCGCCAGTGCGCGGGAATCTCCTCGATGGCGGCCAGTCCCGCCTGCAACTGATCGTGTCCGGTGACCGTCCAGTAGAACTTCGCCACCTCCCAGGGCGATCCGACGCCGGGGAACGACTCGGTACCGCAGACCTCGACGGCCTCGGTCACCAGCGAATGCACCTGCTGATGATCGGGGTGGCCGTATCCGCCCTCGGGGTCGTACCCGACGACCACCTGTGGTCGGAGCTCACGCATCACCGCGACGAGCGCTCCGAGAGCCTCGGTGCGATCGGCGTTGACGAACGCGCGCGGTTTGCGGGCCGCCGACGTCCCGGCCATTCCCGAATCTCGCCACCGTCCGGCACCGCCGAGAAATCGAGGTGGGTTGCACCCCAGTGCCGCGAGAGCGCGGTGCAGTTCCAGAATTCGGTAGCCGCCGAGCTGATCCGCACGGTCGACGACCAGATCTGCCCACGTCTCGCCGATCACTTCCCCCTCCTCGCCGAGCGAGCAGGTGAGCACCGTGACGTCCGCTCCGGCACGGACGTAGTGAGCGATGGTGCCGCCGGTGGTGATCGTCTCGTCGTCCGGGTGTGCATGCACCAGGAGCAGCCGCTGCGGCTCCGTCATGGAAGGCTCCGTCGTGGAAGGCTCCGGCATCGTCTGCTCGCTCGTCGAATCGTTCGTCATCGCTGTGTCGCTCGCTGTGTCGTTGTCGTCGGTCTCGCCGGGTTCGGTCATCGGGGTGTCCGTATCCACTGCGACGCGTCGGCGAAGATCCCGACCTCCACCGGGCCGGTCAACGAGACGCCGGTGATGCCGGGAACGGCGGCCACCACGGACGAGTCCTGCATGATCGGCAGGGTCGACGCCAGCGACCACAGTTCGGGCTCGACCTCGTTCCTGGCCACGGTGGGGTCGAGACCGCTCACCAATGCCCTGTCGATCGTCGGTTGCAATTCCGGAACGCACAGGCCGGACAGGTTGCGCAGCACCTCGACGCCGTCGCCACTGCCGTCGGCCGCTGCGTCGACGCAGCCGAACCGTGAGGCGAGGGCCGTGGCGGGGTCGACCCCGGCGCTGGTCCATCCCACGACCGCGTCGACGGTTCCGTCGGTCAACGCCGTCGAATACAGTTCGTCGGCAGGCAGTGGGGTGACGGTGGCGTCGATGCCCGCGCCGACGAGTTCGTCGGCGGCGGTCCCGGCGACCGCGAGTGCGATGTCGTCGTTCTCGACCGCACCGATCACGAACCGCAACGCGGTGCCGGTCGCGTCGGCAAGGCGGGTGACGGGCGACCGAGGAGTGCCCGTCGCACTCGGGGCGGGACTCTTCGTCGGAGCTGCGGTGGTCGGTGCGCTCGGATTCGGTGTCGAGGTCACCACGGCATCAGGTGTCGGCACGAACCCGGCCCGACCGAGTAGATCGAGGGCAGCAGTCTTGCCGATGGGGGCGGGCGCGGTCGCGGAGTAGCCGGGGTCGGACGGCGAGGACAGCTGCGCAGCCGCCCGGCGATCGGTCGCGCCGCCGCCTGCTCCGACCGTGGCCAGCAGGTTCGGATCGAGCAGACCGAATATCCCTTGCCGCACAGCAGAATCGGACATGTTCGGAGCTCGACCGTTGATCGTCATCGACAGCACACGTGACTGCCTGACGGTGTCGGTTCGCACTCCGGGAATTGCGGAGAGCTGCGCCCGCAGCGCCGAGCCCCCGCGAACCTGAGCGATCTGAGCGTCACTGGACCGCAGCGAATCGGCCAGCTGCGCAGAGGTTCCTCCGCGGCGGATGAGGATCTGGTCCGGTGATGCCGGTCGGTCCCAGAATCGATCGTTGCGTTCGAGCAGGATCTCGTCGCGCCCTCGGTCGACGGTCTTGATGTTGAACCGCGAACCCGAGACCGGCACGTTGTCCGTCAGGCCCCCCTGGAAACCGCCCGGTGAGTCCTTGAGCAGGTGCGAGGGCACCAGATCGGCGAACAGTCGCTGCCAGGCCGGATACGGCGACGAGAGCGTCACGTCGACCGTTTTGCCACCGCCCGAGGACGCAACGTCGCTGATCAGGGCGTACCCCGCCGGATCGACGACACCGGGCTGGGTGATCATCTGTTGCCACAGGTAGCGGAAATCCTCGGCGGCGATCGGCGCGCTGTCGGACCACTGGGCCTCGTTGCGCAGCTGGTAGCGGATGGTGAACGGCGATTGCGACGTCACCTCGGCCGAGAGCAGCAAGGACAGGTCCGGCTCCCAGGTGGTCACCCCGGTGTCGGGGTTCCTGACCGGGCGGAACGGGCTGGGCAGAACCAGCGAACTCACCGCGGCCGTCGCGGGCGACTGATCCGCCAGAAGATGTGGATTGAATCCGATACCGACGTCGTCGATGGCGACGACGACCGGATCACCGGTCTCGGCCGGAACCATCGTCGTGCTGACCGGAGTCTCGACACTCTCGATGGGGGGCGGCGGATCCGCAGTGCACGCGGTGAGAGCCAGAGCGATGGCAGAAACCAGAACCGTCGGCATCAGCACCTTGCGCAACGAGGATCTCCTTGGTAGTCGGCTACTTCTGCGACAGAAGCGACGCGCCCCACGAGGGTGACACGTCGCTTCTGCCGCACGAAGTGAGTCTTACAGAGCAGCCTTGTCGCGAGTCTTGCTACGCGAACGTTCGCGGGCGCGCTCGTTGGAATCGAGGTGCACCTTGCGGACGCGGACGACCTCGGGGGTCACCTCGACGCACTCGTCGCCTGCACAGAACTCCATCGCCATTTCCAGGTCGAGCTTCTTGGGCTTGGCCAGGGTCTCCATGACGTCTGCGGAGGACTGACGCATGTTGGTCAGCTTCTTCTCGCGGGTGACGTTGATGTCGAGGTCTTCCTGACGCGGATTGATGCCCACGACCATGCCCTCGTAGGTGTCCGCACCCGGCTCGACGAAGAACGTGCCGCGATCGGCCAGCTGGATCATCGCGAACGGAGTGACGGTGCCGTTACGGTCCGAGACGAGCGAGCCGGTGTGGCGGGCCCGGATCTCGCCGGCCCACGGTGCGTATCCGTGGAAGACGGCGTTGGCGATACCGGTACCGCGAGTCTCGGTGAGGAAATCGGTGCGGAAACCGATCAGGCCACGCGAGGGAACGATGAACTCCATGCGAACCCAGCCTGCGCCGTGGTTCGTCATCTGCACCATCTTGCCCTTGCGAGCTGCGAGCAACTGAGTGACCGCGCCGAGGTACTCCTCCGGTGTGTCGACGGTGAGCTCTTCGAAGGGCTCGTGCAGCTTGCCGTCGACCTGCTTGGTGACTACCTGGGGCTTGCCGACGGTGAGCTCGAAGCCTTCGCGACGCATCTGCTCGACGAGGATGGCCAGCGCCAGCTCGCCACGACCCTGGACCTCCCAGGCATCGGGGCGACCGATGTCGAGAACCTTGAGCGAGACGTTACCGATGAGCTCCTGGTCCAGACGGCTCTTGACCATGCGCGAGGTGAGCTTGTGGCCGCTGACGCGACCGACGAGCGGGCTCGTGTTGGTGCCGATGGTGACGGAGATGGCCGGCTGGTCGACGGTGATGCGAGGCAGCGCGACCGGATCCTCCAGATCTGCGAGGGTGTCGCCGATCATGATGTCCGGGAAGCCCGCGACGGCGACGATGTCGCCTGCGACGCCGCGCTCACCGGGGACGCGCTCGACGCCGATGGTGTTGAGCAGCTCGGTGATCTTGGCCTTCTGGACGACGGGTTCGCCGTCGACCTCGCGCATCCAGCTCACGGTCTGGCCCTTGGAGAGCTGGCCGTTGTGGATACGCACCAGGGCGAGGCGGCCGAGGAAGGCCGACGCGTCGAGGTTGGTGACGTGGGCCTGCAGCGGTGCGTCGACGTTGCCCTTGGGCGCGGGGACGTAGTTGAGGAGTACCTCGAACAGCTCGTCGAGGTTCTCTGCGTCGGGCGCGTGGCCGTTCTCGGGCTGAACACGCGACGCCTTGCCCTCACGGCCGGAGGCGTACAGAACGGGGAGGTCGAGTGCGAGCTCGGCGGCCTCGGACGCTTCGTCGTCGAGGTCGGACGCGAGGTCGAGGAGCAGATCGTGGCTCTCCGAGACGACCTCTTCGATGCGCGCGTCGGGACGGTCGGTCTTGTTCACGACCAGGATCACCGGGAGCGAGGCGGCGAGCGCCTTGCGCAGGACGAAGCGGGTCTGCGGGAGCGGGCCCTCGGAAGCGTCGACGAGAAGGACGACGCCGTCGACCATGGACAGGCCTCGTTCGACCTCGCCGCCGAAGTCGGCGTGGCCGGGGGTGTCGATCACGTTGATGACGGTGATCGTGCCGTCGGCGTTGCGCTTGTGAACGGCCGTGTTCTTGGCCAGGATCGTGATGCCTTTTTCTTTTTCGAGGTCACCCGAGTCCATGACGCGGTCGATCGCTTCGGCACGTTCCTCGAACGCGCCTGACTGCCGGAGCATGGCGTCGACCAGGGTGGTCTTGCCGTGGTCGACGTGTGCAACGATGGCTACGTTGCGAAAAGTGGTGGTGCTGTCGATGTTGTCTGCACTGCTTGGGGCGCTCACGCGAAAAATTCTCCTGGAGTCGAATGCGGGCTCTTGTTCGCTAGCGGGCTTATGTCGCTAGAGAAGCGCGCTGCACCGCGAGGTTCTCGCGACTGATCGAGTTTACCCGTAGTCCGACGGTACCCCGCGCCACCCTCAGGTCTGTGACCTGCGCCACCCATTAGTCTTGGTGCTCATGGGCAAGATAAAGGCAGCAGATGTCTCGGGGATGAAGCCCAAGAAAAAATGTTGTCGCAAGAAGGTTCGGTGCATCAAATGCCCCGTGGTCATCATGCGAATGAAGAAACTCGAATCGGCGGGCGCGACCAAGAAGGACCTGAAGAAGGGCCTCAAGACCGCCCGGGCGAAGTGAGCAGGATCTCCAGCAGTTCGGGCAGCCAGAGCCGGTCCGCATCGACGAGATCCATGGTCGGCAGCGTCTGCGCATCCACCCACCGCAGGGCCGAATGTTCCAGCGCTGCAGGCATTCCCGAGACGAGCGAGGCCCGGTAGGCGCGCAGCACCAGCCCGCCCGCAAGATCGACGTCGCCGGTCAGCGCCGCTCCGACCGAGCACTCGACTCCCAGTTCCTCCCGCAACTCGCGCACCAGGGCCGCCTCCTCGGACTCGCCGGGCTCGACCTTGCCGCCGGGCAGTTCCCACAGACCCGCCAGCTCGGGCGGACGGGTTCGTTGCGCGAGCAGCAGCCTGCCGTCGTGCGTCAACGCGGCTGCGACAACCACAGCGATGGGGGTACCGGACATGCCACCATCTTTCTATGACCGAACTGCTGACCGATCGCGACATCGAGGACGCCCGGCTCGACGAATGGACCGTGGTCGGGAAATCCCTGACGCGCACCGTCGAACTGGCGTCGTTTCCGGCTGCCATCGAGGCGGTGAACCGCGTGGCCGAGGCCGCGGAGGAAGCGGACCATCACCCCGACATCGACATCAGATGGCGGACGCTCACGTTCACCCTCTCGACACACAGTGCAGGCGGGCTCACACAGAAGGATGTGGATCTGGCGCGTCGGATCGATGCACTGACCGCGCCTTCCTGACTCGCCCGGCGTAGACCACCCAGCCGAGGAACAGCGCTGCTCCGACGACGTCCACGGCGCCTGCCCACGCCTCCAGTGCGGGACGAGGGATGGTCCAGATCGATTCCTGGAAGAAGCTGAGCAGCCACGGCACCCCAACGGTCACCGTCACCAACCAGTAGCCCGCGACGATCTTCGCCCCGGCGACGTCACGCAGGGGGCCGTGCACCAGCCAGATCACCATCGGGATCACCCAGATCCAGTGATGCGACCACGAGATCGGTGAGATCAGCAGGCCGAACAGTTGCACGATCACCAGCGTGCCCAGATGGTCTTCGCGTCCGATCGCACGCCATGCCGCGATCGCGAGCCCCGTCGCGACGACGGCGGCAACGATCCACAGTGGTCCCTGCCCGACGTCCTCCCCCGCGATCCGACTGAGCGCACCACGCAGAGACTGATTCCAGACCGAGCCGACGGGGCCGATGCGGTCGGCATCGCCGAGAAGCGTGGTGAAGTACGTGGCCGCCTGATGTCCGAGTGCCGCGTAACTGACCGCGACGGAAAGGGCGAAGGCCACAGCCGAGAACGCTGCGGCCTTCCATCGCCGGGTGGCCAGGAAGTACAGACCGGTGATGGCCGGGGTCAGCTTGATTCCGGCCGCGAAGCCGACCAGTCCGCCTGCCACCCACCACCTGCTGCTGCGTACCGCGAGAATCGCCAGCAGCACCAGGAATACGTTGACCTGGCCGTAGTCGAGTGTCGTCCGTACGGGTTCGGACCACAGCCCCAGCGCGGTCCACAGCATGGCGATACGCACCCAGCGCGCCTCGGCGGCGCGCTCGTCGCCGAGGACCATCGACAGCGTCAGCCTCGCCACGGCGAACAGCGCGATCATGGTCGCGGCTTGCCACAGGACGCCGATCACCGTGAACGGCAGATAGTGCAGCGGGAAGAACACCAGCGCGGCGAACGGCGGGTACGTGAACGGGAGCGGGAAGTCCGGGGTCTGTACCGAATACGTGTAGTCGTACAGATTGCCGCCGAGCAGTGCCGCGGAGCCGTCGACGTAGACGTGGAGGTCCACGAGGTTCATTCCGTTGGGCGTCGCGAAGGCCCAGACGAAGCGGCTCAGCACCGAGACCGCGAGCAGAACGGGGGCCAGCCGAACAAGTCGGTTCACTGTGCGTGCGGTTCCGTTCGGTATCGATGCGGTGTATCGGTCGTCGAGCTTATAGGGCTCCGCTCATGCGCCCCAACCGCCTGCGCACCGGAGTAACATTTGCATCACCTTTCACACTGATAACTTCAGTAACAGGTTATCGTGTGCGTCTGCGGAGAATTCGCAGCGTGTGACCAATAGACTGCCCTGGCAAAGATGCGACGGGGGAGGGCTCCACCGACAACAGCTGTACATCGGGGATTGCGCTACATAGAGTGACCCCTCGAGCACCGGCTGTCGCCGTGGGCCCGCGTCATGATCAGAATGGGGAATATCACCGTGCTTCGTACCCGCGGAACGCGTCGCGTAGTTACAGCCTTGGCCGTAGCCGCAGCCGCCGCACTCGTCGTGCCGACCAGCGCATCCGCACAGCCGTTGGTGCCGATGGCACCGGCAGATCTGCCCGCAGCACCGGCCGATCCCGCTGCTCTGATCGCTCAGTTCCTCCCCGCCCCCGGTGAGCCGATGCCGAACCTGGCCGACGTCGAAGCACTCGCCTCGTTCGCACCGGCCATTCTCGGTGCCGCAGCCGGACCTGCCGACGTGGGAGCTGCTCCGGCGGCGGACCTGCTCGGTCAGGCCCGCACCCTGTTGGAAACCGCGCAGCTCCCGGACCAGGTCAAGGCACTGCTCGAACGGGTCATCACCTTCCTGGACGGCTCCGGCGGCGGCGGACCCGAACTGCCGTCGGACGGACCCGTCATCGCCCAGTTCCTCTACCCGACGCTCGGCAAGGGATGCATTTCCGACACCGCCGATTCCGTCGGAACCGCCCTCGCCGTACCGGGACCGGCCACCCTGCCGCCTCCCGGACCCGGTGCAGGACAGGCCGGCTTCGTCTTCACCGCCCTCGGCACTGCGCCCGTCGCTGCGCAGCAGGCAGCTCCCCTGACGGTGACGTGGCTCAACATCGACAACCGTCGCTCGGGAACGCAGGACCTGACCGGCGCGGCCATGATCAACACCGACGGTCCGGCAACGCTGTCCGCGATCGCCGACACCGGCCCCGGACGCGTCCTCTCGGTGATCTCCGGTTCGATCACCACGCAGTCGAAGGAAGATCCGGCCGCAGCTCCGCGCAGCTGCACCTTCCTGCCCACCATCGGTACGGTCTACGTTCCGTAGCTCGTATCTGCTCCACCGACAGTTTCGCCCCCGGCTTCAACGGAAGCCGGGGGCGAAATTGTCGATTCAGGCGAATTCCGAAAACAACGATGCGTTGCATTCGAGAATGGTCGCAATGAATTACATCGATGTTATTTCAGAGAATGTTCGCCTCGGATTTCGACCACTGCCCGTAGTCGGCTTTCAGAATGTTGTTGATGTCGACCTTGACGCCGCCCACGAAATCCTTGTCGATTCGAATCTGATGAATGTGAGCATCGGGGTGAACGAAGCCCTTGGGTGTTCCCCAATTGTGCTGCCAATACCACTGGCCGAGTCCGGCGACCGAGGCCAATTCGATGGTCGGTGAGTTGGCGTAGATCCCCGTGTTCTCGGCTCCGATCACCGATTGCCAGCCCAGGATGTACGGCGCGATCAGAGTTGCGAACTCCACGGCGGTGGGGTTGTCGTCGATCGACGCGTAGATCGGGCGGTCCGTCGGACCACCGGCGGCGAGGTGGAGTTCGAGTCCCCGTTCTGCATGCTTGACACCCGCCGCATACCCGCCACGCCAATCGGACGTGGCCCCCTTGCCGAACTGATAGTTCGAGACCACTTCCAGCCCTGCGGACGTCAGCGAGTCGGCCTCGGACTTGCGCATCGGCTTGCCGATCATCCAGTTCGCATCCGGTCGCCGATCGGAGACGTACCGAACGGCCCCGAGGTGACCGGCCGCCTTGATGGCCGCTGCCGACGGCACCCCACCCGAGTAGTCGACGAGGGTGCCGAGCCCGGCGTCGGCGTGCGCGGTCGCCGTTCCCAACGCAACCAATCCGACGGCGGCCGCGGACCCCGCGGCGGCGTACTTGAACAACTCACGTCGCGAAACCTGCACAGAAATCTCCATCGTCGTTCGATCGCTGCGGCGCGCCTACCCGAGAAATCGCACAACCACTGCTATCTTTCACCGTTTGTCGTATCCCACCACAATCCCATCGGTACCGCCAGCCCCACTGCTCACACCCACCACGTTCCCCTCCGGCTTCACACGTGCACCTCGAGCACCGAGATCTCGAACATGAATATGGTGGAGTGGACGATGCACGGACGAACGCGCTGAGGAGTGGATGGACATGGGTGTAACGCTTGCCAAGGGTGGAAATGTCTCGCTGACCAAAGAAGCACCGAACCTGACCGCCGTCAGCGTGGGTCTCGGCTGGGATGTCCGTGCCACCACCGGCGGCGACTTCGACCTCGATGCCAGTGCTATCGGACTCGGCACGACGAAGAAGGCGCTGAGCGACAGCTACTTCGTCTTCTACAACAACCTCCGCTCCCCCGACGGTGCCATCGAGCACACCGGAGACAACCGGACCGGCGAAGGTGAGGGCGACGACGAGAGCATCGATGTCGACCTGGCGGCCCTGACCCCGGATGTCGACTCCATTGTCTTCCCGGTGTCCATTCACAACGCCGATGCCCTTGGCCAGAACTTCGGCCAGGTCGTCAACGCGTTCATCCGCGTGGTGGACAAGTCCGACGGGCGCGAACTCGCCCGCTTCGACCTCACCGAAGACGCCTCGACCGAGACGGCAATGGTGTTCGGCGAGCTGTACCGCCGCGGCGCCGAATGGAAGTTCCGTGCCATCGGCCAGGGCTACGCCTCGGGCCTCGAGGGGATCGTGCGCGACTTCGGCATCGACGTGGGCTAGCTGTCCGCGCACAGTGTCGCTCGGACCGTCTCGATTGAACAACGGATTCCGGCTGAGCTTGTGACGTCCAGATGATGTGTGGTGGTATCAGCGCACACGCAACATAAGCCTCATCAGTCACAGGAGTCACACATGTCTCGTCGCCTCAGCCGTCTGGCCGGCGCGCTCGCGCTCTCCTGCGCGGCATTGCTCGCTGTCCCCGCCACTGCTGCAGCGGATCCGGCACCGGCCGATCCGCTGGCGCAGGCGATCGCCGCACTGCAGGGACAGGGTGGTGCCTCACTCGACGCCGCGACCGCGATCGCAGACTCACGCACCCCGGTCGCCGAGGACGCCAGCGTCGATCCGTTCGCCGCACTGAACGCGGCCAACAAGGCCCTCACCGACTTCGGCATCACGCCGTTCTTCTACCCCACGGCAGCGATCAACTGCGCCGCTACGGCGGGCTCGCCCCTCGGCATCGTTCCGGGTGTCGCAGGCGGAGCGGCCGGACCGTGGCCTCAGCTGACCGCGCCGGCCATCCCCACCTTGCCGTTCCTGCCGTCCATCGAGATTCCCGAGCTCAATGCCGTCGACAAGGGCGAGACGATGTTCGCGTTCGTCCCGGCCGGAATCGTGAACGATTCCGCAGACAAGACCGGGATGCAGGTCGCCTGGTTCAACGTCAACACCCTGAAGGGCGGATTCGCCGACTTCGGCGGCTTGGCAACCACTCTCGCCGACTCGATCCTCGCCAACTCCGGCGTGCCCGACGCCGCGAAGGACATCGTTCGGCCGTTCGTCATCGGCGCGATCGACTCGCTGCCTGCCGCCGGTGCCCGCGCCGTACCCGTCGAAACCGGATCGGGAACCGTTCTCGCCGCGGTGTTCGGCACCGTCAACCACAAGGCCCTCGACGGTTCGGACAAGAGCTGCTTCTTCTTCCCCACCGTCGGCATGATCAACGTCGCCTAGAGGTTCCGCTTGATCACGAAAGGCCCTGCAGCGCACTGCTGCAGGGCCTTTCGGCTGCTACGCGCTGACGATTCGGCCCAGCCGGCCCAGGACGGCCTGCATCTCGGTGTGTTCCGATCGCGCCGCCCACGGCCGTTGCCTGTTCCTTCCCCGCATCTGCATCGCCGCCCCGGTCACGAGGTCACCGTTGGGGGCGAAATGCACACGAACGATCTCGTTGAGTGAGCGCCTCGACCCGAAACCCGGTACGACACTGCAGAACCCGTAGGGAAAGAGCGGCGCGTCGGGTTCGTTGTACTTTCCACCGACGAACACCGGGCCGCTGGTACGAAAGTCGCGGCACTGCGCGATGAAGCCGTGGAACGCACGACCCCTCTCACGTCCGTAGTAGGCGATGCCCACTCGCCCGGACCCGGTGGCGGTGATCGCGCCGAAGCGAGCGTCGCGCACCCCTGGTGCCGACACCACCACCGGCCTCGACCACGTCACCGCACCGTCCGAGGACCAGGCCGCATGCAGCAACCCGTCGCGGTCCGGCCACACCGCGTACACGTTTCCGTCGTCGTCGACGGCCATCGACTCCGGCAACAGATAACGCGATCCGAGCAGCAGAAAATGCACTGCGTTGTGGTATTTCGCCAGCGCCGAACCGGGGACCATCCGAACGTCCCACGTCAGGCCCTCGTCGCGACTGACCGCCACCGCGAACCGTCGTCCGTAACGGCCGCCGATGTAGACCGTGCCGTCCGGGGCGACGACGCCCTTGCCGAAGGCGACGTACTCCCGACTCGGCAACCCGGGGATGTTCTTCGAATCGATGTCGAAACCACCGGCCACCTCCCACTTCACCCCGCCGTCGAAGGACCGCCAGATGACCTGCCGGGTGACGTTGATCAGTGGCCGCACCCGTACTGCGAACGGCGTGGGCGCGGAAAGATACGTAACTCTCCCTGACCGTGAATTACTCGGTCCGGCAAATACTTTGGCGTCCATCCTCGCTTTCGATGCCACTTTCCGGGTGCGCCAGGTTTCGCCCCGGTCGTCACTGACTCCGAGGGTGAAGCCCGTTCGCAGCGGGTGGGGCGGCACCGCGTCGAAACGGCCGGCGTGCAGAAACAGCCGCTCGTCGACGTCGTCGAAGTACAGATAGGGTCGGTTCCGACTCTGCTGCACCCCCTCGGGAACCGATGCGCGCCACGACTTTCCGAAGTCGGACGAGCGCAGTACACCGACACCGTCGACGGTGAACGCGGGCGCGACGAAGACCGTGTTGTCCGCCGCCACCCCGAGGGTGCAGGCCGCAGAGCCGTACTCGGTGTAGGAGATGTCGGTGACGAAGTCGGCCGATGCGGCGGCGTTGGTCGAGGAACGCAGTCCTGCCCGATAACCCGAAGCAACTCTGGGCGTCACGACACCCGCCATGGGGTGCCACGGCGTCGCGGCCACAGTGCTGGTCGATGCATTGGACCAGGCTAGCGCCGATGGCACCGGTAGACCTCCAGGCAACCGAAGAAGTCCTCGGCCCGTCCTGGTGACAGATCACAGAACGGGACCGATCAGTACGTAAAATCTCGGTTCGCAGTGTGCCGCATAGGCTCATCGTGTGCCCCGCGCTCGAGCCGACAACCGCCGCCCCCGATCGACGCGCCTGCATCCGGCCGACGCACGCGCGTACTGGATGGCGTCGAAAATTCCGAGCGACCAGTTTCTGCTGTACTGCTTCGACAACGGATCCGAGGGCCTCGACGCCGAAATGCCACGCCTGCACGAGCGCAGCGGGCGCATCGAGGTTCTGCGTCGACGCATCACCGACGTCGCATTCGGTCTCGACTATCCCCGCTGGACCGAGGCGGGCCCGCGCCCCGACACGATCTCCGTCCACCGAACGCCGCGCACCTGGCCGGAGTGCCTCGACGCGATTGCGGCATCGTTCGCCCGTCAGGTCGATCCCCGAGTGTCCGTGTGGCACCTGCACCTGTATCCGAACATCGCCGACGCTCCCGGCGGCGCGGCCGTCGTTGCCGTGCTCCAGCTTTCGCACGCGGCAGCCGACGGAACACTGGCCGCTCGCACTGCCCGCGACCTGTTCGGTACGCACCCACTTCCACCGGCCTCCGCGCGGGCGGAGCCTCCCGCGGTGTTCGTGCAGGCATCCACCATCGTTGCCGCTGCGACCGTCCCGCTTCGACTGGCACAGATGGTTCACGGCGGCGTCCGTGCCCGATTCGACGCGCTGAGCCTCGGACGAGGCACCGACTCCGGTGAGATCCCTCCGCCCGCACACTCGCGCGCTCCGACCGCCTTGGACGTGCCGCCCGCCGGCCGGACGTCGGTGCGCACCATCGTGCTTCCGAAATCCGACCTGCAGTCCGCCGGCACCACCGTCACCACTTTCGTACTGACCGCAGTGTCGGTTGCACTGCAACGGCTTCTCGGCGATGGTCCGGACCTGGCCGCCGAGGTCACGCTGGCGAGGGACACACGAGCCGACGCGCGAAACAATTTCGGCAACGTCGGTGTCGGACTGTTCACCGACGAGCCCGACATCCGCACTCGCAGTCGACTCGTATCGGCCGATCTGGCCGCGCGTCGGGCTCGCGCGAACCATCCATTGTCGGAGGCCGCCCGCGCGTCACAGGACGCCGTCGAAGCACACGTGCCTGCATTTCTTGCCGAATGGGGCGTCGCGCAGTTCGATCCGACCGCAGTCCCTCCGTCCGTCACCGGGAACACCGTCGTCTCCAGCGTCTCGCGCGGTGCCGCAGACCTCACGTTCGGCGGCGGCTCCGTCCGATTCACCGCCGGTTTCCCGGCCCTGTCCCCGGCCATGAGCCTGACCCACGGAGTGCACGGCATCGGCGATACCGTCACCGTCGGCATCACCTCCAACAGCGCGGCCGTACCCGACCCGGATCTCTACGAGGCACTCCTTCGCGACGCTCTCGCGGACGTACGCACGGCTCTGGCCTGACCGGGACCGAACTGCCAGACAGTTCTCAGCATTTGTCGGGCGTCGAGCTCAGGTTCTCCCACCAGACTGACAGTCATGAGCCAGCAGAAGGTCACCGTACTCGCCGTCGGAGGTACCGGAGAATCACATCCGTCCGACCACCGAACGCGGGTGACGGGCCTACTGGCCTGCGTCGTCGGTGAGCTCGACGACCGGTTCGTCGGCCGGTGGGTCGGCTATCCGGCGTCGTACGGTCCGGTCGCATTCGGCGGACTGTGTTTTCGACACAGCGCAGACATCGGCGTCAGACGCCTGCGCCGCGCCATCGAGGGCACCAGCGGACCGATCGCCCTGATCGGGTACTCCCAGGGCGCGACCGTCGTACGCGAGGTGCTCGGTCTGGTGCACGCCGGAACGATCGACGGCAGCCGCATCGTTGCCGCTGGTCTGATATCGGATCCTCAGCAGCCGGTAGGTGCCGTCGACGGATGCACCGGACGTGGCGTCGCCGGTGCGGGTCCGGCTCTGCCCGAGTCGATTCCGGTCGAGTGGATCGGTCTGAAGTCCGACATGATCTGCAACGCCAGCGACGACAGCCTGATCCGTGACATAGCGGACCTCACCCGATGGATGTCGTTCCGGACCCCGAAAATCTGGCTTCGCGAGCTGTGGAGTCTGTTGCGCAGCAACAGCTTTCAGAACGCGACCCGAACCCGCCTTCGACCCTCGCAGTGGGCGAAGGATGTTCGACGCCTCCGCACCGCGGCCGTCGAGGTGTCCGGTTATCTACCGCAGTCGTTGCGCTGGCACCGATTCGAATGGGCCAATCCCGGCGGCGGGCGACACATCGCGTACGCACGCGAGCCGTACGAGGGCGACTCGACAGGATGTCAGGTTCTCGCGCGCTGGTTGGGCGGGCAAGCGGATCGGCACGAGGAGCTGCTCAGGACTTCTCTGCCACAGCGGCGAGCTGCCTGAGACCCTTCTCGAAATCCGGCCCGACCAGCTTGTCCATCGAGAACACTTTTCCGATCAGAGCGAACAGCTTGTTCTGCTTCCCTGACATTCGCCAGGTCACTCGGGTCCCGTCGGCGACGGGCTCGAGCAGGAACTCCGTGACGTTCCGATTTTTGAACGGCTTGGTGAACGCGAGGTCGAGCACGATTCGTTCTTCGGGAATCGACTCGGTGATGGTCATCGTCCCCGCGCCGGCCTTGCGGTTGCCCGACCACGAGTACGAAGCGCCCACTCCGGCGTCGGGACCGCTGTAGGTGCGCTTCAGGTCCGGATCGACTCCCTCGTAGGGCGACCATTTCACCCACTGATGAAAGTCGTCGATCAGTGCGTGCACGGTTGCGGCGTCGGCCCGAACCACGGCGGACCGCTCGACCAGGACGGGTACGGCTTCACCGGTCATTGCGGATCAGTCCCTCTTGCACAGGCAGAAGATGTGCCCGGCCGGATCGCGGAACACCCAGAACGAGGGTTGCGCGTGGTCGATGAGTTCGGCCCCGGCGTCGACGACGAAGTCCCTGGCCTGCTCCATGTCGTCCACCACCAGATCGAGGTGAATCTTGATGCCCTCGCTGGGCCAGTCGATGGGGACGAAGTCCGGTGCCTTCTGAAATGCCAACCGCAGATCACCCGGACCGTCGATCACCACCCAATCGCCGTCGTCACGAGACTGTTCCCAGCCGAGGATGGTGCTGTAGAAGCGGCCGAGCGCAGCCGGGTCCGGGCAGTCGAGCACCGTGTAGTCGACGGTGATCCTCGGTGGTGTCATGGCGAACAGACTAACGCTCAGCCGCCGACGGCAGGGGCGATCGTCTCGAACCACGCCTCGTGCAGATGCTGCTCCCAGTGGTTCCACCAGTGCACACCGGTACCGGTGATCTTGACGTTGGGTCGCCCGCCCGCGGCCTGCAACAACGGAACGAATGCCCGGCTGCTCATCCCTGCAGCCGTCTCGAGCGGCACCATCTGCGCGAACCTGACGGGGTCGAAGCTGCTGCTGGCCGGGTTGAAGACCGGGTCCGTGGCCGGCGAACCACTACCCGAGGAGACGAAGACCGCCGTGTTGCGCAGAGCACCGACGTTGAGGGACGGGTCGTTGCGGATCCACTCCGCGGACGGCCAGGTACCCCACATGTTGCGCGCGTTGCCGCCCATCTCGCCGACGGCGACGGCGATGCCCTGGGCGAATCCGGGACTGCTGGCGGTCGGGTAGCCGCTGAACGACGCGACCGCCTTGTAGAAGTCGGGGTGATGCGCGGCCAGGTTCAGCGCCGAGGTTCCGCTCATCGACAGTCCGGCCACGGCGTTGTTCACGTTGTCGCTACCGAAACGATCCGCCATGAACGGCGGCAGCTCCTGGGTGAGGAAGGTTTCCCACTTCACCCGCCCGAGCTTGGGATCGTCGCGCTGCCAGTCGGAGTAGAAGGTGCCGCCGCCGCCGAACGGGATGACCACATTGACGTGCTTGTCGGCGAAGAAGCTCTCGACGTCGGTCTCGATGAGCCAGCCGCTGTTGTCCTCGGGTGCGCGCAGCCCGTCGAGCAGATAGAGCGTCGGCGCGGGTCCCCCACCGGCGGCTTTGAGCACCTTGATCGGAATGTTCTTGTCCATCGACGGCGAATAGACGTAGACGAGCTCGGAATCGGCCTTCGCCACACCGGTCCCCATCAGCACCGTTGCCATCGTGGCCACCAACACGGCCACCACAGCGAGCACCAGACTTCGTATCCGAGCATGCAGCATCGACATTGTCCCCTTGTTCGTATCTACCGACCGTCCCGGGGCAGGGTAACAGGCCGGTCACGGCACCGCCTCCTCTAACGCAGCGGGTTGTCGACGATCCACCACGCCGCATAGGGCGGCAACCACACCGAGCCGGTGTCGTCGACCTGCAGATCGTGCTGCGAGAGAACCTCGACCGGCGCCGGAATTCCGAGTTCGATCAGCTGCGCGTGCGGAAACGAGCGGTGTTCGGCGGTGACGTTGTAGAGGGCGACGAGGGTGCCGCTCGGATGCCGCCTGCGCACCACGAGCAGACCGTCGTCCGACTCGCTCTGCACGTCCACCGGCGCTTCGGCGTGCAACATCGGCAGGCCGGCGCGCACCTTCGCGATGCGAGCGATTCCGTCGAACACCCGTTGTGCGTCACTCCCCCGCTCGAATCGGCCGGCCCGATCGGCATCGGTCACGCGCGGCCGATGCACCCACCTGTTGTCCTCGGCATGGGCCGGTTCGTCGGCCCAGTTCGGATCTCCCGGGGAGCCGAGCTCGTCGCCGCTCCACACGACCGGGATTCCGCCCCATCCGGCAATGATGGCGTGCGCGAGAAAGATTCGACCGAACGCGCCGTCGGGATCCAGGCGGGACTCCCCCAGTCCGGTCAGCGCGGCTGCGGTGCCGCTGATCCGACGGTCACCGGTGTCCGGGTTGTACTGGAACACCAGGCCCTCGGCCCAGGAGCCGTCGAATTCGCCCGAGTACCAGTCGGCCAGAAAGTGGCGATGCCCTGCGCCCGAGAGTCCCAGGGACGCCGCGTCGCCGTCGTCGACGGCCCAACCGATGTCGTCGTGGCAGCGAACGTAGGTCACCCAGGTGCCGCTCGGTGGCGTGGGCGGCAACGACGCCAGGGCGTGGCGCGCCAATGCTGTACTGCCCGTTGCCAACATCGACCACACCTGGACCATCAGCGAGTTGTGGTAGGCGATGTCCGAGACCCGTCCGGTGTGCCGGCCCTGACCCAGGTACGGCAGCAGATCGCGGGGCCCGACAATGGCCTCGGCCTTGAACAGCGTGGCCGGAGCCGCCAGTCGGGCGGTGGCTCGCAGGGCCTGCGTGACCGCATGCACCTCGGGCTGGTTCTGGCAGTTGGTGCCGAGTCGCTTCCACAGAAATGCGATCGCGTCGAGGCGCAGCACTTCGACCCCGAGATTGGCCAGGTGCAGCACGATGCTTGCGAACTCCTGCAGCACAGCAGGATTGGCCCAGTTCAGATCCCACTGCCATTCGTTGAACGTCGTCCACACCCACTCGCCGAGTGTGTCGTCGAAGGTGAAGCTGCCGGGCGCGAAGTCCGGAAACACCTCGGGGAGTGTGCGCTCGTACGAGTCCGGGGTGGTGCGATCGGGATAGATCAGAAAGTAGTCTCGATACTTCGGATCGCCCGAGCGCGCCCTCTCGGCCCATTCGTGCTCGCGGGCAACGTGATTGAGCACCAGATCGACAACGAGACTGATGCCGCGTCCGCGCAGCGTTTCCGCGAGCGCCCGCAGGTCCTCGTTGGTGCCGAGGTCCTCGCGAACCGCGCGGTAGTCCATCACCGCGTATCCGCCGTCGTTGTCACCGGGCCGCGGCTGCAGCAGCGGCATCAGATGTAGGTAGGTGACACCCAGATCGGTCAGATGGTCGAGCCGCTCGCCCACCCCACGCAGCGTCTGTCCGTACCGATCGACATAACAGGCGTAGCCGAACATGTCCGGCTGCTGGAACCAATCCGGTTCGAGCAGCCGACGCTGATCGAGCCGGTGCAGATCCTCGGGGCGGGCCGCGTAGGCGCGCGCAGCGATCTCCACCAGGGTGGCCGCCACCGCGTCGGGATCGGGATAGACGGCCGTGACCGCGTCGTGCAGATCGGGAAACCACTGCTCGAGACGCAACTCGAAGGTCTCACGTCGGTGGGCGGGAAGCTCGGCGAGGATCTCTCGGGTGACGTCGGAGACGGCGGGGTGAACCATGGGCTCATTCTGGCATCGACCCCGGCGTGGGGACGCGCATACATCCGGTTACCGCGGGGTATCACAGCGCCATGTCATTGCTGACCCGCACATTGGACACGATCCTCGACAGAGCAGTCGTTCCCGGATACTCCCGCATCGGTGCCACGGTGCGTCGACGATTCTGGGCCGCGGATCCGACGCCGTTCCCCGCCCCCATCGACATGGTGGTGACCGGCGCGTCGTCCGGATTGGGCGCAGCCACCGCGAAGGAACTGGCCAGGTTGGGGGCACGGGTGCACCTGGTCGGCAGGTCGGCCGGTCGGCTGGAGTCCGCGGCCGCGGCTATTCGAGCCGAGGTGCCCGACGCCTCCCTCGTGGTCCGCGAGTGTGACATCAGCGATCTCGATTCCGTGGCGGCCTTGAGCGCGGCTCTCGCATCCGAGCTCACGTCGGTGCACGCACTGGTGCACTGCGCCGGGGTCATGCCGGACGAGCGGCAACTCTCGGCGCAGGGGCACGAATCCGCTTTCGCCACCCACGTTCTCGGGCCGGTCGCATTGACCGTGGGACTGCGAGAGCTGTTCGACGCCGGATCGCGGGTCGTGTTCGTCTCGAGCGGCGGCATGTATGCGGTGCCGCTGCAGAACTCGGACTTCGAGTACGAGAACGGGAAGTACTCCGGCATGACCGCCTACGCTCGCACGAAGCGCATGCAGGTGGTGGTGGCCGAGCAACTGGCCGAACGCTTTTCGCTCGAAGACGACCCGGTGGTGCACAGCATGCACCCGGGCTGGGCGGCCACTCCCGGCGTCACCGGATCGATGCCGATGTTCGGTTCGGTGATGAAGCCGATTCTGCGCAACGCACACGACGGGGCCGACACGATCGTGTGGCTCGTCGGGTCCGATCAGGCCTTGACCAGCACCGGCACGTTCTGGCACGACCGGGCCCCGCGCCCGACTCATTACCCTTCCTGGCGCGGAGATTCACCTCGCGTGCGAGATGCACTGTGGGCGAGCGTGGTCGAGGCGACGGGGATCGAGACCAAACCCGCGGCCGGTGGCTCACAGACCGAGTAGATCGGCCGATCTGCGCAGGCGCATCAACACCTGAAGGTCGAGAGCATCGTCGGGGTCACGCCACTGCGTACCGATCAGCCGGTCGATGGCGTCGAGCCGTTGGTAGAGCGTGTTGACGTGCACTCCCAAGCTCGACGCGGTGGCCGAATGGTGGCGACCGTGAGCCAGATACGTCGACAGGGTCTCCATCAGCGGGACCCCGCGCCTGTCCTGCTCGGCGAGCAAAGGCCCGAGCTTGTCCTCGGTGAGTTCGTCCAGGTGCTCACGGGCCATGTGGCTCAGCAGGATTCGATAGATTCCCAGGCCGCGCGCCGAGGACACTTCTCCGTCTCTGCCGAGGGTAGTCAGCACGTCAGCAGTCTGTTGTGCTTCTCGGAACGCCGTCGCCAGCGCGTCGGCTCCTCGCGCGGGTTCGGAGATTCCCACGGTGGCCCGGGTGACGATCATGCGACGAACGGCAGCGGACTCGCGAGCGGGAACGACCAACAGGATTCTCGAACCCTGCTCCGCTACAACCGATCCCGGGGGCAGTGCGAGAGCTTCCAACTCGGCTCTCGACGCGTTACCCTGCGCGACCGCCACACAATACGTCACGTCCGGAGTCAGTCCGGCACGGTGAAACTGCCTGCGTTCGTCCTCGGGCGTCGACGTCGGATGGAGGAGTAGATCGAGCAGGAATGCGTCCTGCGCCCGGCGGGCGGATTCCGCGGCCGCGCGCTCCTCGGCCAGCGACAGCGCGATGGCCGGCACAGCTCGATCGAGAAGTAGGCGGGTCTGGTCGTCGTCCGATCCGACGGAGATCAACACCCCCAAGAAGCGACCGGCAGCCACCACCCGGCGCGCAGTGATCTCGTTGCCGACGGCAGTATCGGCACCCGCCCTGCAACGTTCGACCAAGGCTTCGACCTGGACCGCTCTGTCCTCCAGGGCAACCGGTACGGACGCGCCATCGCCCACGAAATACGCCGGACGTTCGGTGGCCGACGCCACCTCCCGAACCAGACTCCGCACACCGCCTCCTCGGAGCACGACCTGTGTCAACGTGCGGTCCCATTGCAGAGTCTGCTCCAATTCCGTTGTACGGAGCGACAATTCGGCGTTGAGGGTTTCGAGCGTGTCGATCGCTCGCACGTTCTCGATGGCGATGGCCGCGTGCGCGGCCAGTGCGGACAGCAGAGCGATCTCACTGTCTGCGAAATCCCGCTCCTGCCGCTTGCACGCGAACAGTGCGCCGATCACGCGGTCGCCGACCCGAAGCGGTACGCCCAGCAGACCGCGCATGTTCTCCGACCGCGCAGCACTGTCGGCTCCCGTGATGTGCCGAAATGCAGGTTCGCTCTGATAGTCGGGTGTCCACGACGGCGAGGCACCGCGCACGATCAGCCCGACGAGCCCCTCGTCCAGTGTGAGCCTGATGCCCACCAGTTGCGGGGTAAGGGCACCACTGGTGACCTCGATGACGAACTCGTCGCCGTACACCGAACCCATGTAGGCCAGGTCCACGCCGAGCAGCCTGCGCGCCTGGTCCACCACTTCCTGCAGCAGAATGCGATTGTCACGCACAGTCGTCAGGCGCACCGCGATGTCGTTGAGCGCCGAGAGCTCGGTGCTGCGTTGTTTGCGTTGATCGAGCAGAGTGCGCAGCCGGAGTGCCGCATGCGCCTCGGCACCGGGAAGATCTAGTCGGTGGGCTTCCAATTCATCGACGGACGCGTCGTCGAGCAGCATTTCCATCCATGACTTCGCGGGCGACATGGAGAAAACCTACATTGGCCGAGACCCGCGTCACAGCTAAAGTCGAACACATGTCGCTCGTGGAACAGTTGTCCGAGGTCCTGCCCGCGGATCGGATCGTGGTTGACCCGGACGTCGTCGCCTCCTACCAGCACGACGAGGCCGAATGGGCACCGTATTCGACGCCGGTCGCCGTCGTGCGACCCCGCAGCGCCGAAGAAGTCCAAGCTGTCGTTCGCGCATGCCTGGCCCATGGCGCACCCATCGTCACCCGTGGGGCGGGCACCGGACTGTCCGGCGGCGCGAACGCCACCGAGGGATGCGTCGTTCTCGCGCTCGACGGCATGGACACGATCAAGGAGATCGACCCACTCGAGCGCTACGCCGTCGTCGAGCCCGGAGTCGTCAACGATCACCTGCGCGCAACCGTTGCCGAGCAGGGTCTGTGGTATCCCCCGGATCCGGCCAGTGCGCCGTGGTCGACCATCGGCGGCAACGTCGCCACCAATGCCGGCGGATTGTGCTGCGTCAAGTACGGCGTCACGCGCGACTACGTGATGGGCATGCAGGTCGTCACCGGAACCGGAGAACTGGTTCGACTCGGCCGCAAGACCGCCAAAGGCGTTGCCGGTTACGACCTTGCAGGCTTGATGGTCGGATCGGAGGGCACCCTCGGCATCATCACCGAGGTGACCCTGAAACTACGCCCGCTCCAGGATCCGCAGCGGACCGTCGCCGGCTACTTCGATTCGATCGTCGACGCCGGACGTGCCGTCGCCGCGGTGGCCGCCGCCGGCTTGACGCCGTCCGCACTGGAATTGATCGACAGGCAGTGCCTCATTGCCGTCGACGCGTGGAAGAACATGGGCCTGTCGGTCGAGGCCAATGTGGTGTTGCTCGGACGTATCGACGATCCGGGTCTCATCGGAGACCAGGAAGCCGAGAAGATGCTCTCGTGCTTCGACGAGGCCGGAGCGACCTGGTCTGCGGTCTCGACCGATCAGGAAGAGGCCGACGCTCTGTTCGCGGCGCGACGGTTGGCGTATCCCGCGATGGAACGTCTGGGTCCGGTGTTGACCGAGGACGTGTGTGTGCCGAAGAAGCATGTACCCGAGATGCTTTCGCGCATCGAGCAGATCGGCCTTCGCTACGAGACGACCATCGCCAACATCGCACACGCCGGTGACGGAAACCTCCACCCGCTGCTCATCACTCCGCACGACGACCTTCCGGCTCGCGAACGCGCTCAGGCCGCCTTCGCCGAGATCATCGACGCTGCACTGGAACTCGGCGGCACCGTGACCGGCGAACACGGAGTCGGACTGCTCAAGATGGACGGCCTGGTGCAGGAACTCGATCCGGTGGTGTTGGAGATGCACCGAGCTGTGAAGAAGGCACTGGATCCGCGCGGAATCCTGAACCCGGGCAAAGTGTTCACACCCTGATCCACTGCATCCCACGATCCGCGTCGACGGCCAGCGAGCGGCGGATCGATAACCGTCGGAGGCCGCCGCGAGGTCAGAGCACCGTGGATTTCGATTCGAATGCGTCAGCCATCGAATCGCTGGATCCGCCAGGGCGGAGTCTCGCGACGCGGTCGGACCCTGATCGCGCGAAACCGATAACCGTCCTGATCGACAGCAGGCTCCCACTCGAAGTCGACCTGCTCGCCTACTGCGAGCTCGGAGACACCTCCACCGATGTCGAACCCCGTTCCCGATCGAGAGTCGATGACCCCATCGGGATGCAGCGCGCTGAAGAATGACCAGCTTCCGCCCGGAGTGTCCTCGGAATCGATGACGCCCTCCATGCCGAGAATCTCCCAGCTCCGGACCCGCCCGCGACTCGTCATCCGTCGAGTATGTCCGGTGTTCGCCGCAAGAGCCGAATCCGGTTCCGTGCAGATACTCGGCTTCGTGAGCAACCGTTCGTCAGTGCGCCACCGGCACATCGGTATTGCTCTCGGAGCGGACTCCCATTCGGCTGCGCAGAGCGATCACCAACACCACCGCCATGAGCATGACACCGCCGACCACCCACAGGCCCGCCTTGGCGTTGCCAGTGGCGTCGAGCAGCCACCCCGTCACGTACGGGGCACCGAAGCCCGAGGTGTTGCCGACCGAGTTGATGATCGCGATTCCAGCCGCTGCGCCGGCTCCGGTGAGGAAGGTGCTGGGCAGGTACCAGAAAACAGGTAGAGCGCAGAACACGCCGACGGCGTTGACGGTCACCGCAATCATGGTGGTGAACGGTGAATCCATGTACAGCGCAAACGGAATGGAGATCGCACCGATCAGAGTCGGTATCGCTACATGCCACGTTCGCTCGCCGGTCCGGTCCGAGTGTCGACTCCACAGCACCATCGCCACTGCGCCCACTGCGAACGGCACCGCCACGATGAGACCGGTTGTCACGAGAGAGAAGTCGGTATCGAACGTCTGCTTGAATCCCGCGACGATGCTGGGCAGGAAGAAACTCAGGGAGTAGAGACCGTAGGTGATGCCGAAGTAGATCAGGCCGAGCATCCATACCCGTACGTCACCGAGAGCGCGCTTGACCGAGCCGCTGATGTGACCGCCCTTCACTGCATCCTCGGACTCCAATTCGGCAGTGAGCCAGGCCTTCTCGTCGACGGTGAGCCACTTCGCCTGGGACGGTCGATCCGTGAGATAGAACCAGGTGATCACGCCGAGCAGAATTGCCGGAATACCCTCGAGGAGGAACATAACCCGCCAACCCGACAGTCCGAACAGCCCGTCCATGTACTGAATGATCGCACTCGACAGGGGTGCACCGAGCGCAGACGACACAGGCAGTGCCAGCAAGAACAGGCCCATCAACCGCACTCGGTAGGCGCGCGGAAACCACATCGTCATGTACAGCAGTACGCCGGGAAAGAAGCCGGCCTCGGCGATTCCGAGAAGGATGCGTAGACCGTACAGCCACCCTGCCGTCGGCACGAAAGCCATGGCGGCGGCCACGATCCCCCACGACACCATGATGCGGGCGATCCACCATCGGGCACCGAATTTGTGCAGCGCCAGATTGCTGGGCACTTCGAACAACAGGTACCCGATGAAGAACAGTCCCGACGCCAGGCCGAACATCGTCTCGGTGAGGCCCAGTTCGTCGCTCATGGTCAGCTTGGCGAGGCCGATGTTGGTGCGATCGAGATAGTTGACGAAGTAAGCCAATCCGAGGAACGGGATGATGCGTCGAGCGACCTTCTTGACCACCCTCGATTCGATCTCGGGCTTCGACGTGACTGCAGGCATGGGCTCGGCCTTCCCTAGATCGAAAGTGACCTGGACCACGTTATGGGCGACTCGAGCGAAGGTCTATGGAGAAACCACCCATCGACGGCGGGTGTGTGAGGGTGAAGTCTCCAGCACTCGCGACGGGCTGCCGTGTTGCAGTCCTATACCCACGCTGCGATCCTGTGGTTGTGCGGGTAGCTCTCATTGCCGATATTCACGGCAACATCGCGGCGCTCGACGCCGTCGTCGACGACATCGCGCGGCAACGCGTCGACTCGGTGATCAATCTCGGCGATCTGTTGTCCGGCGGCCTGCATCCGCGTCGAACTGCAGACCGGCTGATGGCACTCGGTTTTCCCACTGTCGCGGGAAATCACGACCGCTATCTGCTCGAGCAGGACCGGGAGTCCATGGGCAGCTGGGATCGGCACGCCCATGATCGACTCTACGACGAGCATCGACAGTGGCTGGCCTCGCTGCCGTTCTCATTGGAGTTCGATGGCGGAATCCTCGCAGTGCACGGAACACCCACCGATGATGAGCAATATTTCCTGCACTCGGTGGACGACAACGGCTCTCGCGAGGCAACCGAGGCCGAGATACTGGACAGGGCAGCAGGTTTCACGAACCACTCCGTCATCGCCTGCGGCCACACGCACCTGCAGCGACAATGCACTCTCCCCAGCGGCACACTCGTGGTCAATCCAGGGAGCGTCGGCGTGCCCGCCTACGACGACGATCAGCCCTACCCGCACGTCATGGAATCCGGCTCTCCGCATGCGCGCTACGCGGTACTCGACGACCACGACCGTGGCAGCTGGACAGTCTCGTTCGAGTTGGTCGAGTACGACCACGTCGGTGCCGCCGCCGATGCCCGCGCACACGGGATGAGCGACATCGCCGACGCACTTCTCACCGGATTCGTCGGCCCTGCGCCGCAAATGCCGTCACACTGATCGCGTGAAGATCACCGACGCTCAGCGCCGACACCGGCTCGTCGCGCAGCACTTCGCCCGTGCATCGACCACCGAAGCTGTGGTGTCGTCACTCCTCGCGTTGCATGCCACCGATCCGGCGACGGTGTATCTGTCGGTGCTCGCCCGCGCTCGAACACTGGGACTCTCGGATGTTCGTGATGCGATGTACGAGCGCCGGAGCCTGGTGCGGTTGATGGCGATGCGGCGCACGATGTTCGTCGTCGCTCACGACGACGTTCCGACGATTCACGCTGCGGCGAGCCTGGGAGTTGCGCGCACCATGCGGGCACGCCTGATCAAGCAGGTCTCCACGTTGCCCACCGAACCGGTGATCGCCGATGTCGAATCATGGCTCGCCGCAACCGAAGCCGAGACCGAGTCGGCGTTGCGATCGATGGGGACCGCGACCGGGGCCGAGCTGTCCGCCGTCGTACCCGGCCTCAAGACCGCGCTGCTGCCGACCACCGACAAGGTGTACGACGTCAAGCGGTACGTCACCTCGGAGGTACTGGTGATGATGGCCGCCGAGGGAAGGCTGGTGCGCGTCGAACCGCGGGGCGCGTGGACATCGCGACGCCACGCGTGGGCACCGATCGATCACTGGTGGCCGGACGGGATTCCCGATCTCGACGAGACCGAGGCACGTGCCGACCTTGCCCGCCGTTGGCTCGAGGTGTTCGGCCCTGCGACCCTCGACGATCTGCAGTGGTGGACGGGCTGGAACAAGACACAGACTCGTCAGGCGGTGTCCGGACTGAACGCCGTTGCGGTCGAACTGACCGAGGGCGACGGAATCATGTTGTCCAGCACTGTTTTCGATAAGCCTTCCGGCACGAGCGTCATGCTGCTACCTGCGCTCGATCCCACGCCGATGGGGTGGAAGCACCGAGCCTGGTATCTGGGTGAGCACAAGGCCCCGCTGTTCGACACCTTCGGCAACATCGGCCCGACCATCTGGTCCGGTGGTCGTATCGTCGGCGGTTGGGCGGTCACCGGTTCCGGAGCAGTGGTGACCGAATTCCTGGAGGACGTCGGGTCTCCGGTGTCGAAAGCCGTTGCAGCCGAGGCAGAAAGAATAACCACCCTGCTCGACGGCACCCCGGTGCTCCCGTCCTTCCCGACGCCGCTGGAGAAGAAGTTGCGGGGAAAGAAGTAGCCGATATCTGCCTGGGCAGCGGGGCACGCGGCCGAACGGTGCCCGAATTCGCGATAGGGTCGGACCGTGCCGATCAGTCTCGTTTCCATCGTCCTCCCCGTGTACAACGGGTTGCCCGATCTGGATGAGCAGCTCGAGGCCGTCGCCGCACAGGACTACACGGGCGACGTCGAGCTGATAGTCAGCGACAACGGCTCGACCGACGGCCTGCGCGCACACCTCGAGAATCTCTCTCTGCCTATGACGATCCGCATGGTCGACGCCTCCGCCAAGCGTGGAGTCTCGTACGCCAGAAACGTCGGAGTGAAAGCTGCGCGCGGTGACATAGTTGCCTTCGTCGACCACGACGACGTCGCTCATAAGACCTGGCTGACTGCTCTGGTACACGCACTCGACAGTTTCGACGCGGTGGGCGGCGCACTCGAAGTCGAATCCCTCAATTCCCCGGAGGTGGCGTCGTGGCGAACCGTCCCGCCGCCCGGCGCTCTGTTCCGCTCCGCCTACCTGCCGTACGCACCGGGGAGCAATTTCGCCATGTGGCGGAGGGTGTTCGAGAAGGTCGGAGACTTCGACGAAGACTTCGTCGGCGGTGCCGAGGACGTCGACTACTCGTGGAGAATTCAGCAGGCGGGATCGACACTCGGACATGCCGCGGATGCAGTGGTCGCCTACCGCGTCAGAAGGACCGTCCGTCGATCGTTCGAGCAAGGTCGGGCGTACGGCCGGACGTCGCATCAACTGTCGACGAAGCACCGCGCATCGGGCTGCCCACACCCCTCGTCCTTGGTCAGGATTCCCGTACACGCGGTGTCGATACTTTATCTTGCGACAGTTCGTAATCCGTGGCTGCCGGAGATACTGAGGCCGATGCCGAGTGGTTTGTGGGCTCACTACATCGGGATTCACTACGGCGCTCTGCGAACACGAGTGACCTCGATCGGCCGACGACAGACACCGAGCGTCCGATGACGAACGAGACCGTCGATGCGCTACGCGAGGAGACTCTCGGCGTCCTGCGGCCTCACGCGGAACCGGGAGATCGTGTGGCGCACCTGGACTTTCCGAATCACTACAATGCCGGTGACTCGCTCATCCACGCCGGTGAGGTCGAGTACCTGAAGCGGTTGAACGTGCACGTCGACTACGTGTCCGATCCGTTCACCCACAACGATGCTCTACTCGAAGAACGAATCGGCGACGGGACCCTGTTCTTGCAAGGAGGGGGAAATTTCGGCGACCGGTGGCCGATCGACCAGAGGTTTCGTGAAGCGATCGTTGCGCGGTTTCCTCGCAACAAAATAGTGTGCCTCCCCCAAAGCATCGACTTTGCCGATGCCGAAGCCCTTACGAGGACCGCCGCCCTGTACGCGCAGCACCCGGATCTCACCCTCATGCTCCGTGAACAACGTTCGTACCAATTGGCGCTCGCGCATTTCCCGAGCAATCGCGTCGAATACTGTCCGGACATGGCTTTCGGTGCCGAGATCGCGCGCAGCGCCCAAGGCTCCGCAGTGGATGTCGTGAAGCTCCTGCGCGCCGACTCGGAAAGCCTCGGTCATGCATCGGTGAACATCGACGCTTCATCCGTCCAATACGATTGGGGCCTGCACGGAACGGATCTGGCGATCTCGACGGCGGTGATGCTGCCGACTCTGATTGCGCAACGTTTCCCCAGAACGAATCGTCTGCTCTACCCCGCCCTTCTCCGCTCGTACGAGCAAACAGCGAAGCTCAACCTTCGTGTGGCCCAACGCATTCTGAACCTCGCACCCGTCGTCCTCACCGATCGACTGCACGCCGCGGTACTGGCGGCGATGATGGGCAAGCGTGTCGTGGCGATGGACAACGCGAACAGGAAGGTATCCGGTGTCTACGACGCCTACCTGCACCGCTTCGACAACGTCCACTTCGCGTCGACCACCGACGAGGCCGCCGAGTTGGTACGGCAGGCCGTGTCCGACTGTCGGTGAGAAACGCTGATCGACCCCGCGCGGAGGTTCAGAAGGGGTAGCGCCCCTCGGCCCAGGCGCGGGCAGCCGGAGGTGTCACCGCATCGACCGGTTCGCCGTCGCGGAAGTACTGCGTGTGCAGAATCCGGCCCGCATCGACGGCTTCCTGCCATGCCTGAGTGGGACCTTCGCCGAACCAGAGCCACGGGGTGATGTCGTCCATGATCACGATCGAGTCCGCGGTTGCGAGTGCACGCAGGTCGTCGAGGTCTGCGCGAGCACCTTCCACCGAATGGTCGCCGTCGATGAAGATGACGTCGAACCGTACGTCCGGATGTTCCTTCGCGTAGGCCGCGATGGTGGTGTGCGAGTCGCCCGGGATCAGAGTGTGGCGGCCCGGAAAGTGTTCGTCGATATGCGCTTTCGCAGCGTCGCTGTAGGCATATGCGGCCAGGTCGAAGGACACGACGGTCGTATCGGGCGATGCGTCGAGGAACGCCCAACTCGAGAAGCCGGCATTGAACCCGACCTCACAGATCAGCTTCGTACTCTCCCGTGCCGCAAGCGAAGACAAGTATGTCTGCTCCGCCTCGTCGGCTCCACGCTCGAAAGGTTCCCCAGCAGTGGCCGTTCGGTGCACCAGTGCTTCGAGTTCCTGCAGACCCATTCACGTTCTCCTATCGTCCGATTCGAAGCGTAGTCAACATCATTGGGCGGCGCAGACGACGACGCCCACTTGCAGAACGTGCCGCAATGATCACCGATAGGCGTCCCTGCGATGAGCAATTGCGATCACCCGCACCACAACTCAGGTGTCGTAGATTTGGTGGACGAGGGGTCACGGATGAACTCACGTCGGGCAACGGCGACCGCCTCGGGTATTCCTCCGAGCGCCGCCGTCCCGACCGGATCCGCGGTCGACCGAACAAGCTCAGTCGACGACCGAACGGACGATCTCGGCGATGCGCTGCGCCGTGCCCTCGTCCACGGTCTCGAAGAACCACGCCGCAGGCATCAACTCTCCGTCCGCGCCACCGGCAGCGCGGAACACCGCCTTCTCGGTGATGGCCAGATTCAGTCGATCGTCGTTGCGCAGCGTCACCAGCGCCGGTGTGCTCGCCGACTTCGCATAGGCGGGCATTCCGTACCAGATCCGCGGCTTCAAAGTGGGTGCCGCGGACACGATGATGTCGTGCACACGCTGCATGACCGAACGCCGCGGTTCGTCCATCTTCGAGATCTTCTCGATCACCTGAGCGAGGTTCTTTTCGTCCTTCGACGACATGTCATGTCCTTTCGCCAACCGATGTCGGGCATCGGCACAATGAAGGAGGCGCATTTCTGCGCCGCACCCCATCCGGACATGTCCTGAGCTGGTCAGGCCTCTCCTCGATGATTCACGTGGTTGCCACGTGGAAGCGCAGTCGGTGGCGCGTACCACCGCGGTAACAATATCTGACACTCGGCGGTAAAGCGCCGCCGATTCTGCAATTCGGCGACTAGACGTTGAAGCGGAACTCCACCACATCGCCGTCGGCCATGACGTAGTCCTTGCCTTCGATGCGTACCTTGCCTGCGGCCTTGGCCGAGGCCATGGAACCCGCGGCGATGAGGTCTTCGTAGGAGACGATCTCGGCCTTGATGAAGCCGCGCTCGAAGTCGGTGTGAATGACGCCCGCAGCCTGGGGTGCGGTGTCACCCCGATGAATCGTCCACGCGCGGGCCTCTTTCGGGCCTGCGGTGAGGTAGGTCTGCAGGCCGAGGGTGTGGAAGCCTGCACGTGCCAACGCGTCGAGACCGGGCTCGGTCTGTCCGACCGATTCGAGCAGTTCGGCTGCCGATTCCTTGTCGAGTTCGAGCAACTCGGATTCGATCTTCGCGTCGAGGAACACCGCATCGGCGGGCGCGACGAGGCGAGCCAGTTCGCCGATCTTCGCGTCGTCGGTCAGCACCGACTCGTCGGCGTTGAAGACGTACAGGAAGGGCTTGGTGGTGAGCAACTGAAACTCACCGAGCAGCTCGAAGTCCAACTTCGCCTTGGCCGAGAACAGCGTCTTGCCGTCGTTCAGCACAGCCTGCGCGGCCAGCGCCGCGTCGAGTGCGGGCTTGCGATCCTTCTTGATCCGCACCTCCTTCTCGAGGCGCGGGATGGCCTTCTCGAGGGTCTGCAGATCGGCGATCGCGAGTTCGGTTTCGATGACCTCGATATCGGCGGTCGGGTCGACGCGACCGTCGACGTGCACCACGTCGTCGTCGGCGAAGACACGAACGACCTGGCAGATGGCGTCGGCCTCACGAATGTTGGCGAGGAACTTGTTGCCCAGACCTGCGCCCTCGGACGCACCCTTGACGATGCCGGCGATGTCGACGAACGACACCAGCGCGGGCACGAGCTTCTCCGAACCGAACACCTCGGCCAGCTTCTCGAGCCGGGGATCCGGCAGCGCGACCACTCCGACGTTGGGCTCGATGGTGGCGAACGGATAGTTCGCGGCCAGCACATCGTTGTTGGTCAGTGCATTGAAAAGGGTGGACTTGCCGACGTTGGGCAGTCCGACGATTCCGAGGGTGAGGCTCACGGTCTATGGAGTCTACTTTGACGACACCACCAGCTCGGACAGTGCCCGGCCAGCGTCGATACTGGAAGCGCCGAGGGGTGCAAGAACGACGTGATCCGCTCCCGCCTCGTGGTGCTCCGCCACCCGCGAAGCAATCGTCTCGATACTCCCCCACATCACCACGCCGTCGATCAATCGGTCGCTGAGCTGGTCGACGTCGGCCTCGGCGAAGCCGATGCGCAGAAAGTTCTGCCGATAGCCGGGAACAGTGGCGAGAAAGCTCAGCGGCTGCCGAGCTGCAGCACGCGCCCGATCCGGGTCGGACTCGACCACGACGAACTGGTCGACCACCAACGTCGACCCACCGAGTGCACCGCGCGCCTGCGCCGTCCACTCCGGCGTCACCAGCAACGCGATTGCGCCGGCAGCGCGGTCCCGCGCCATCTCCAACTTCTTCGGACCGAGCGCTGCGAGCAGAAGGTGATCGGCGGGCACCTCGAGCTCGTCGAGGTACTTCCTCAACCCGGCCAAAGGCCGAGCACTCTGCGGCCCACCGAGGCCGACAACGAATCGACCGGTGCCCGAGAGCTCGTCGAACAGCTCATCGGTCTGTGCAGGTGAGTACACATCGACCGGCACGATCCCCGGAACGATGGTCGCCTTCTCGGTCGCGTGGACCAGATCGGCCAACCTGCCGAGCCGATCGAGCTGCCCGCCCGGCAACCAGACCGAGGTGAATCCGAGTGATTCCAACTCGTGTGCGTCGTCGAGGTACGACGGCGATACGTCGATGGAAATGCCGAGTCTGCCGAGACCGAGTGTGTCCATGCAGGCGACGCTAAAACCTCGAGTTATCTCGAGGTCAAGTGCGGATCGCCGAACTCGGGTCCCAACTCGCCAAGATCGGCAGAATCTCGGCAGTGCTCGACCCGTCCTCGACCGTGTAGACGATGAGACTCTGATCCGGCTCGCTGGGCGAGGTCAGAAACTCGATACCGAATTCGAGGGTTCCCGCCGCCGGATGCTGGATGATCTTGGTTGCGCGCTCGAATTCGCGAACCTCGTGGTCGCTCCACCACTGCTCGAAACATGGCTCTGCGGAACGTAATTCGGCGATCAAGGCGATGAGCGCGCGATCCCCCGGCCGACGAGCGAGGTCACGGCGCAACCCCGCGACCGATGCTGCCGCGAACTGCGACCAATTGACGATTCGCTCGCGGGCGATGGGGTTGCGAAACAGATAGTGGAACAACGACTGGTCGGCGGACGGTTGCAGACTCAGTACCGATCGGACCAGCGAGTTGCTGGCCAGGACGGCCCCGCTGCGCCCGAGCAGGATCACCGGCACATGGTCGAGCGCCTTCATGACCTGGAGCAGACCTGGATTCGGTACCTGCGCAGCATCCTCGGTGGGCGTCGCCGGGGACGCGAGATCGAGTAGATGCGCGGACTCGACATCATCGAGCTTCAACGCACCGGCGATTGCCAGCAGCACCTCGTTCGACACGTTGGCCTGCCGACCCTGTTCGAGTTTGCTGTAGTAATCCGGACTCACTCCGGCCAGAGCCGCCAGCTCTTCGCGCCGCAGCCCCGGCACCCGTCGGGCACCGGGATAAGTACGAATCCCCGCCTCGATCGGGGTCATGCGGTCGCGCCGATCACGCAGAAATGCGCTGAGGGCGGACCTGTCTTTGTTCACGAATCCCACAGTAGCGACATGGGCGATCGGCAACCTGGTCATGACAGACCTAGGCAGAACGACGCCTGGTTGCCTGCCTCGACCGACCGTAGACATGGCGTCATGACTTCTTCCACTTCTCCGCAGCTCCTCGGACGCACAGCCGTCGTCACCGGATCGACCAGTGGGATCGGTGCTGCCATCGCGCTGACCCTCGCCGCCCAGGGGGCATCGGTGGTCGTCAGCGGCCGCGACGCTGAGCGCGGCAAGGCCCTGGCGCACAGCATTTCCGAGACAGGCGGCACTGCGGCCTTCGTCGACGTCGATCTCTCGGGCAGCTACCAGGAGCTCCGCGAATTCGCGGCCCGGGCCACCGACGCTCTCGGCGGCCGCGTCGACATTCTCGTCAACAACGCCGGCATCTATCCGGCCACCGCCACCGCAGACCTGCCCGACGACCAGCTCGACGCGATGCTCGCTGTCAACGTCCGGGCTCCGCACGTACTCGTCGGCGCGCTGGCCCCGGCCATGGCCGAGCGCGGCAGTGGTGTCATCGTGAACATCGGATCGTGGATGGCCACGATGGGGAGCCCGTTCGCCGCGATGTACTCCGCTACCAAGGCCGCCGACGAGCAACTCACTCGCAGTTGGGCTGCCGAGTTCGGCCCACGCGGCGTGCGGGTCAACGCCCTCGCACCCGGCGCGACGCTCACGCCGGGCAACGAGGACGCGCGAGAGGTGTTGGACGCGACGACGGCCGGAACTCCCGCGGGCACAGTGCTCGAGCCGCAGGATATCGCCGACGGCGTTCTGTTTCTGGTATCGGACAAAGCCGCGATGATCCACGGCACAACGCTGTACGTCGACGGCGGTATCTCGGTCACCCGCGGATGAACACTCGTGGTGCTGACCGCTACTGGGCTGTTGCCTTCAGCGTCGAGGTGGCCTCGGCCAACCGAGTGACGGCGTCCCAATCCTCCTGCGCGACGGCCGAAGCCGGAGTGAGCCACGATCCGCCCACACAGCCGACGTTCGGCAGCGCCAGGTAGCTCGATGCATTGGAGGTCGAGATGCCACCCGTCGGGCAGAAGCGTGCGGCCGGGATCGGCGAGTGGATCGACTTCAAGAAATTCGCGCCACCGGATGCTTCGGCCGGGAAGAACTTGAGCTCGGTGTAACCGGCCTCGAGCAGAGTGAGCACCTCGGACACCGTTGCGGCACCGGGCAAGTGGGGTAGTCCGGTGTCTCGCATGGCCTTCGTCAGGGAAGGCGTACAGCCGGGCGAGACCAGGAACTGTGCGCCCGCGTCGGCGGCCTGCTTGGCCTGGCCGGGAGTGATGATCGTGCCGGCACCGATGAGGATGTCGGGAACCTCGGCGGCGATGCGCTCGATGGCATCGAGCGCCACCGGTGTCCGCAGAGTCAACTCGATGACGGGCACTCCGCCCGCCACCAGAGCGCGAGCGATCGGAACGGCATGGTCGAGATCGTCGATGACGACGACGGGAATGACGGGTACACGGTCGAGCAAGGATGCAGTCACGGTCTTACTTTCTCTCGAATCGGGTTCTCGGGTCAACGCATCACGAACATCGCACCCTCGTCTGCCGGACCGACGAGAGCACGCATCCCGGAGAACAGGTCACGGCCGGTGCTCGACCACTCGTCTGCGTCCAACACTCGACCGGTGACCGGTCGGGCTTCGAACTCGTCGAGCGGAACGTCGATCGACAATGTGCCACCGAGAGAATCCACGGTGATCACGTCACCGTCGAGGATCTTCGCTATCGGTCCACCGCTCGCCGCCTCGGGTGTGAGATGAATTGCCGCAGGCACTTTTCCGGAAGCTCCGGACATCCGGCCGTCGGTGATCAGCGCGACGGACCGGCCGCGGTCCTGCAGGATACCCAACGCGGGGGTCAGCTTGTGGAGTTCTGGCATGCCGTTGGCCTGCGGTCCCTGGTACCGCAGCACCGCAACGAAATCGGTGTCGAGCAGTCCTGCATCGAACGCTGCCAGGAAGTCGGCTTGGTCGTCGAACACCCGCGCCGGACCTCTGACCACACGATGTTCCGGTGCCACCGCAGAGGTCTTGATGACGCTTTTGCCGATCGGACCGGTCAACATCTTCAGCCCTCCGTCGGCACTGAACGGCTCGGTTGCACCGCGTAACACGGTGGCGTCATGACTGATTCGAGTTCCGTCCTGCCACATCACTCCGTCGCCGTCGAGCTTCGGTTCCTGTGTGTAGCGTCGCAGGCCCTGCCCAGCAACGGTTTTCACGTCCTCGTGCATCAACCCGGCGTCGAGCAGAGATCCGATGACGAATCCGAGGCCGCCTGCTGCGTGGAAGTGATTGACGTCGGCCTTGCCGTTCGGGTAGATCCTGGCCATCAGCGGCACGACGGCCGACAGATCGGACAGGTCCTGCCAGGTCAGCGTGATGCCGGCAGCCTTGGCGATGGCGACGAGGTGCATCGTGTGATTGGTCGAACCACCGGTGGCGAGCAACGCGACGCAGCCGTTGACGATTGACTTGACGTCCACGACCTCACCCACCGGCGTGAAATTGTCACCGAGCGACGTCAGGCCGGTGACGACGTGCGCGGCCTCGCGGGTCAATGCGTCGCGCATCGCAGTTCCGGGGTTGACGAACGACGATCCCGGCAGATGCAGGCCCATGACCTCCATCAGCAGCTGATTGGAATTGGCCGTTCCGAAGAAGGTGCAGGTACCACTGCCGTGATACGACGCGGCCTCGGCGTCGAGCAGAGCCTCACGGCCCACCTTGCCCTCGGCGTAGAGCTGGCGCGCTGTTGCCTTCTCCCCGTTGGGAAGTCCGGACGTCATCGGACCGGCGGGCACGAACACCGCGGGAAGATGGCCGAAACTCAGTACACCGATGAGCATTCCGGGGACGATCTTGTCGCACACCCCGAGCATCAGGGTGGCGTCGAACATGTCGTGGGACAACGCAATTGCCGTCGACATTGCGATGATGTCTCGGCTGAAGAGTGAGAGTTGCATGCCGTCGCGGCCCTGGGTGATGCCGTCGCACATGGCGGGGACTCCCCCGGCGAACTGCGCGATGCCGCCGGCATCGATGACGGACTTCTTCAGCACGGCGGGGTAGTTCTCGAACGGCTTGTGCGCCGAGAGCATGTCGTTGTACGCCGAGACGATGGCGATGTTGGGCTTGACCATGCCGCGCAATGCTTGTTTGTCGGCCTTGCCGGAGGCGGCGAAACCGTGGGCGATGTTGGCGCAGGCGAGGCGGCCACGGGCGGGGCCTCGATCTCCTGCGGCGTCGATTCGAGCGAGGTAGGCGGCGCGAGCGGACTGGCTACGGTCTGCGATGCGGTCGGTGACCTGCCGCAGGACTGGATGAAGTGTGTCCATGAGTATCTCCGATGTTCGGTATCTCATCACTCACCTTAAGGCCGCTTAGGTCGATCGACAACCCAACTTATGCTTTTCGAAGTTATAAGTGGCACTTCTTGGGTTGTTGCCGTAGAAGTTGCCAGTTGGTTGAATGGCGTCTATGTCGATGCCGCGCCTGAGCGCTCCACCTGCGACGGCAGGCGAGGTTTTCGCTCTGGTCCGCGATGGAGAAGCTGATACCCGGGCCGAGCTCGGCCGGATCACCGGACTGTCACGGTCTGCCGTCGCGTCCCGCGTCGCCGCGCTCACCGGCCTCGGACTGGTCATCGAAACCGAGGACACGCACTCGACCGGCGGCAGGCCTCCGGCGAGACTGTCGTTCGACATCGACGCCGGAGTCGTGCTCGCCGCCGCTATCGGACGCAGCCGCTCCCAGCTGGGCGTCTTCACCCTCGGCGGCGAGTTGCTCGCGAGCGACACCGTTGACCAGGAGATCGGCGTCGGCCCGGACGAACTGATGCCGCAGATCACCAAGCGACTGCAGGCACTGCTCGACGAATCGCACCGAACCGGCCACCGCATCCTCGGGGTCGGGCTGTCCATCCCCGGCACCGCCGACACCGACCGAGGGTGCAGCCTGGACTCGCCGATCATGCACGGCTGGGACGGGGTGCCGCTGGCCCCGTTCTTCGCCGATACGTCGGCTCAGGTGTTTCTCGACAACGACGCCAACGCGATGGTCCTCGCCGAACGTCGCGACAACAGAGATCGCTTCCAGAACGCCCTGTTGGTCAAGGCCTCGACGGGCCTCGGCGCAGGGATCGTGGCGGGCGGCACCCTGCAACGCGGATCACTGGGGGCTGCAGGCGAATTCGGCCACACCAAGACCGCAGCTGCAGCAGGTGTCGCCTGCCGATGCGGCGACAGCGGCTGCCTCGAAGCCATCGCAGGCGGCTGGGCACTGGTGCGCGCACTCAACGAACAGGGCCGCGAAGTCGGCCACGTCCGCGGCGTCGTCGACCTCGCGGTGAGCGGCGACCCCGAGGCACGCAGACTCATCCGCGACAGCGGTCGCCACATCGGCGAAACTCTGGCCGGGGCCGTGAACCTGCTCAACCCCGAGGTACTCATCATCGGCGGCGACATGGCGAACGCCTACGACATCTTCGTCGCCGGGCTGCGTGAAACCGTCTACGGCAACGCCACCGCACTGGCCACCAAGGCCCTCACCATCCAGGCCACCACCCATGGCGACCTCTCCGGAGTCATCGGTAGCGCCGCGCTGGTGTTGGATCAGGTGCTCAGCGCCAGAGCCGTCGACGACGCCCTCGGCGGCTGATCGGCACGCGCCATCGGCACGGTTGCCGCTCGTCGCACTCCAGCGACCGCCGGGCGCACGGCGATGCGTCGATTCGAGGACGTGCGCCCGCGCCGGACATAGGGTGATCGCAGTCACACCTGCGAGCCTGGAGACCCCACACATGTCATTGAAAGCGGCCGACGAACCACACGTCGAATTGCTGAAGACAGATCCCGATCTGCCGCCCGTCGGCGTCGTCGAGTCACATCCGATGACCCCGATCAAGCGCCTCATGCTCGTCGCCATCGGCCTTCTCGGCGGTGTTGCGTGGACGATCATCGCGATCGTCCGCGGAGAGAATCCCAACGCCGTCTGGTTCGTCATCGCCGCGGTGTGTACCTACATCTTCGCCTTTCGCTTCTACGCCAGGCTGATCGAACGCAAGATCGTCTTCCCACGCGACGACCGCGCCACGCCAGCCGAGATTCTGGAAAACGGCAAGGACTACATGCCGACGGACCGTCGGGTGCTGTTCGGCCACCACTTCGCCGCGATCGCCGGAGCAGGCCCGCTCGTCGGACCCGTCCTCGCCGCTCAGATGGGCTACCTGCCCGGCACCATGTGGATCATCATCGGCGTCGTGTTCGCCGGTGCCGTACAGGATTTCCTCGTGCTGTGGATCTCGACGCGACGCCACGGCCGCAGCCTCGGCCAGATGGCCCGCGACGAACTCGGAGTCGTCGGCGGCACCGCCGCTCTGGTCGCGGTGTTCGTCATCATGATCATCCTCATCGCGGTGCTCGCACTCGTCGTCGTCAACGCACTCGCCGAGAGCCCGTGGGGCGTCTTCTCCATTGCGCTGACCATTCCGATCGCACTGTTCATGGGTGTCTACCTACGCTTCCTGCGGCCGGGCAACGTCACCGAGGTCTCGCTCATCGGCGTCGTCCTGTTGCTGCTCGCCATCGTGGCCGGCGGTTGGGTTGCCGAAACCGATTGGGGCACCGACTGGTTCACCCTCTCCAAGGTGACCGTCGCCTGGCTGCTGATCGGCTACGGTCTGCTCGCCTGCATCCTGCCGGTATGGCTGCTGCTCGCCCCGCGCGACTACCTGTCGACGTTCATGAAGGTCGGCACCATCGCCCTACTGGCCGTCGGCATCCTCATCGCGCGTCCCGAGATTCAGATGCCCGCGATGACCAGCTTCGCCACCGAGGGCAACGGGCCGGCATTCGCAGGGTCCCTGTTCCCGTTCCTGTTCATCACCATCGCCTGCGGCGCACTGTCCGGCTTCCACGCTCTGATCTCCTCCGGCACCACGCCGAAGCTGCTGGAGAAGGAAAAGCAGATGCGCATGATCGGCTACGGCGGCATGCTCACCGAGTCGTTCGTCGCCATCATGGCTCTGATCACGGCGTGCGTCCTCGATCAGCACATCTACTTCGCATTGAACGCACCGGCGACGTTGACCGGCGGCACTCCGGAGACTGCGGCAACATACGTCAACGGACTGGGGCTGAGCGGCGGAAACATCTCGCCGGCCGAATTGAGCCAGGCGGCAGCCGATGTGGGCGAGGAATCGATCATCTCCCGCACCGGCGGCGCACCGACACTCGCGTTCGGCATGTCCGAGGTACTGCACCAGGTGTTCGGCGGCGAATCGCTCAAGTCGTTCTGGTACCACTTCGCGATCATGTTCGAGGCACTGTTCATCCTCACCACGGTCGATGCCGGCACCCGCGTCGCACGCTTCATGCTCTCCGACAGCATCGGCAACCTGCCCGGCGCATCGGCCAAGAAGTTCAAGGATCCGTCGTGGCGTCCCGGTGCCTGGATCTGCTCGCTGATCGTTGTCGCAGCCTGGGGCGCAATCCTTCTCATGGGTGTCACCGATCCACTGGGCGGAATCAACACCCTGTTCCCGCTGTTCGGTATCGCGAACCAACTGCTGGCCGCCATCGCACTGACGGTGGTACTCGTCATCGTGGTCAAGCGTGGTCTCTACAAGTGGGCCTGGATCCCCGGAGTTCCACTCGCCTGGGACCTCATCGTCACCATGACGGCGTCGTACCAGAAGATCTTCTCCTCCATCCCGGCCATCGGCTACTGGACGCAGCACTCGCAGTTCCGCGACGCCAAGGCGCAGGGCCTGAGCGAGTTCGGTAGCGCCAAGACACCCGAGGCCATCGACGCCGTCATCCGCAACACCTTCATTCAGGGCACGCTGTCGATCATCTTCGCGGCACTCGTCCTGGTGGTCGTGTTCGCCGGAGTGTGGGTGTGCATCAAGGCCGTTCGGGGAGACAACCTGCCCGACAACGAGGAGCCCGAGGTGCCGTCGAAGATCTTCGGTCCCACCGGTTTCGTCCTCACCCCGGCCGAGAAGAAGATCCAGGCCGAATGGGACGAGCTGATCGACGCGGGCACCGTCCGTCGCCCCGGATCGGCGCACTAGATGCGCGGGCTGTGGTGGTGGATCACCTCGGTGATGGGCGACCACGATTACGACCGATACGTCGCCCATCTGGCCCGCCACCACCCCGGTCAGGAACCGCCGACCGTGCGGCAGTACTGGAAGGATCGGCATGCGGAGGCGGACCGAAACCCGGGGGCACGCTGCTGCTGACACGGTGATGTCCGATTTCCGCTAGCACCGACGCGTCCACGCTGACACAGTAGGTGCATGAGCAGCGAACGGCAGGTGCAAGAACTGGACTTCGATCGGTGTTATCGCGCGGTCTCCTCGCGTGACGCACGGTTCGACGGCCAGTTCTTCACCGCCGTCTCCACCACCGGCATCTACTGCCGACCCTCCTGCCCGGCCCGCACACCCAAGCCCGGCAACGTCTCGTTCATGGCCACCGCAGCGGCGGCGCAACAATCCGGCTACCGAGCCTGCCGCCGCTGCCAGCCCGACGCCACCCCCGGTTCCCCACGCTGGAACATCCACTCGGACCTCAGTTCTCGTGCCATGCGACTGATCTCCGACGGAGCCGTCGAACGTGGTGGCGTCGACGGCCTCGCCAGCACCCTCGGTTACTCGACCCGTCAGTTGACCCGCGTGCTGACGGCCGAAGTCGGTGCTGGACCGCTGGCATTGGCCCGCGCGCACCGCGCACACACCGCCCGCACCCTGATTCAGACCACCGACATGTCGATGGCCGACGTCGCCTTCGCGGCCGGCTTCTCCAGCGTTCGGCAATTCAACGACACCATCAAAGAAGTCTTCGCCGTCGATCCGTCGACACTGCGCAGAGAAGCACACCGCACGGCCGTTGCGACCGCGGGTGGAACGGTCACCCTGCGCTTGCCGTACCGCCCACCGCTGGATCGCGGCTGGATCGAGTGGTTCCTGCGGGGCCACGTGGTCGAGGGCATCGAATCCTTCTCCGAGGACGGCGAATACGTGCGATCGCTGCGCCTGCCGCATGCCGCCGGGCTCGTGGCGTTGCGGGTGATGGACGGATTCGTCAGCGCCGCAGTGACATTGCAGGACATGCGCGATCTTGCCCCCGCCGTCGCTCGGATTCGCCACCTGCTCGATCTCGACGCCGATCCACTCGCCGTCGACGACGCCCTGCGCACGGATCCGCAGCTGGCACCGAGCGTCGACGCCCACCCGGGCATCCGCGCCCTCGGAGTGGTCGACGGCGCAGAGATGTTGCTGCGCACCGTGATCGGACAACAGATCTCGCTCAAGGCTGCGGCCACCCACACCGCCCGGCTCGTCGATGCTCTCGGTGCGCCACTCGATCTCGGCAACGGAACCGTCACCAGGTTGTTTCCCGAGCCAGCCGTCATCGCCGAACGGGGCCACGAAGTTCTCACCGGACCTGCCGCCCGGGTCCAGACCGTCATCCGCGTCGCCGACGCCATCGCGGCGGGAACCGTCGTGCTGCATCCCGCGCGAGAAGGGCCCGAACTGGAGCGAGAGCTGCTCGCGCTCAAAGGAATCGGACCCTGGACCGCCCGGTACGTCGTGATGCGGCTACTCGGCGATCCCGATGTTCTGCTCGATACCGATCTCGTCGTCCGCCAAGGTGCTCAGGCACTCGACATCTCGTTGAACAACTCTGCCCGCTGGGCTCCGTGGCGTTCGTACGTCTCGATGCACCTGTGGATCACCGCACTGGAAAGAAGACAGCCATGACTGCCACCGCCGCCACCCAGGACACTCCGATCGGGCCGTTCAGCACCATCGTCGACGACGATCAGCGCGTCCTCGCCTCCGGGTGGACCGCCGATGTCGAAGAGCTCCGCGTCCTGATCCACCCGACGATGCGACCCGACACCGTGCGCAGGGTGGCCGATCTCGGTGACGTGACGCGCGCCGTGGAGAACTATCACCGCGGTGAGCTGACCGTCATCGACTCCGTTGCCGTCGCGCAACGATCAGGCGAATTTCTCATGCACGCCTGGGGAGTACTGCGCACCGTCGGGCCCGGCGCACCGGTAACCTACTCCGAGTTCGCCGAACTGTCCGGAAGACCGGCAGCGATTCGCGGTGCTGCGTCGGCGTGCGCGCGCAATGCCGCCGCGCTGTTCGTGCCGTGCCACCGGGTGGTTCGAATCGGCGGGGCGCTCGGCGGTTTCCGTTGGGGGCTGCCGGTGAAGAAGTGGTTGTTGGCACACGAGGCTGCCTGAGCACGTCTCGTCGACGGGTCGTCCGATGGCGGTGACATACAGGCCGAGTGCGCCGGACGTTATGGTTCTTCACGAACCGCCACCCGCCGAATGTGAGGACCCCACAGTGACCGAATCGGCAGTTCCCGGTAAGACGTCGAAGTCCGAGACGTCCGGCAATGATCGCGGTGACCTCATCGGGGTCGGCGGTGTGTGGTTGGCCAAATGGTCGCTGATCCTCATTTCCATCGCAGCCGGGGCGTGGGTGTTGGGCTGGCTGATCGGGCACCTCTGGGTGATTCTGCTGCCGGTCCTGCTCGCCGTGATCGTCGCGACGGTGCTGTGGCCGCCGGCCAAGCTGATGATGCGTCTGGGATTTCCTCCCGCTCTGGCCGCATCGGTGTCGCTCGTGGTGTTCTTCGTCGTCATCGGCGGCATCATCACTCTGATCGTTCCGTCGGTCGCCGAGCAGGCACCGGAGTTGGTCGACCAGGCATCGGGCGGTATCGCACAGGTTCAGGACTGGTTGAAGGGTCCGCCGCTGAACATCGGCGACGACCAGATCGACTCGGCCGTATCGGCCATCGTTGCGCGGCTGCAGGACAGCGGTGAGGTCATCGCCACCGGCGTGTTCACCGGCGTATCCGCTGCGGGCTCACTGTTGGTGACCCTGGCGCTGGTGTTGGTGCTGACGTTCTTCTTCGTCAAGGACGGGCCGAAGTTCCTGCCGTGGTTGCACGGATTCTCCGGTGGCCGCGCCGGACGCCATCTGGGCGAGGTGCTCTCACGGATGTGGGCGACCCTCGGCGGGTTCATCCGAACTCAGGCCATCGTCAGTTTCATCGACGCCTTCTTCATCGGTCTGGGACTGGTCATTCTCGGTGTTCCGCTGGCGCTGGTGCTGGCGACCCTGACGTTCATCGGTGGCTTCATCCCGATCGTCGGTGCGTTCGTGGCGGGCGCTCTCGCCGTTCTGGTGGCTCTGGTTGCGAACGGGCTGACCACTGCACTGATCGTGCTCGCCATCATCGTCGCGGTACAGCAGCTGGAAGGCAATGTGCTGCAACCGATCCTGCAGAGTCGCAGCATGAACCTGCACCCGGCGATAGTGCTGCTGGCCGTGACCGGCGGTAGCTCACTGTTCGGCATCATCGGCGCGTTCCTCGCCGTCCCGGCCGCCGCGGTGGCTGCCGTGCTGATCAGGTACCTGTCCGAGCAGATCGACGCCCGCTCGAACGAACCGGACCAGGACGAACTCGAGGACGAGATCCCGCCGCCCGAGGGGTTGACCGACGAGCAGGCCGGCCTGGACGACGAGGACGAGTCGAAGTCCGACAAACCTGCGTCAGGTCAGGACGCGACGACCTGAAGTGTCGATCCGGTGCGCTCCCGCTTGACGTAGAGGCGGCTGGGAATGCGTTGACGCATCTCATCGACATGGCTGACCACGCCGACGACGCGTCCGCCCGCACGTAGTTCGTCGAGAACCGACATCACCGATTCGAGGGTGTCGGCGTCGAGCGTGCCGAATCCTTCGTCGATGAACATCGTGTCGAGGACGACACCTCCGGATTCGGCGGCCACCACATCGGCGAGGCCCAAGGCGAGCGAGAGCGACGCGAGGAACGCCTCACCGCCCGACAGTGTCTTCGCCGAGCGCACGACGCCGGTGTAGTCGTCCCTGATGTCCAGTCCGAGACCGCCCCGTTTGCCACGGACGCCTGCCTCGTCGGAGTGCACGAATTCGTAACGCCCCGAAGACATTCGACGCAGCCTCGCGGATGCGGACTCGGCGACGTCCTCGAGTCGGGACGCGAGGACGTACGAGCGCAACGACATCTTGCGAGCATTCTGCCCCCGGCCTGCCACGACGTCCGCCAGGTTCGCCAGTTCGTCGAACTCGGCGCGTTGTGGCGCGATGGCCTGGGCGGCGGTGAACAGTTCGGTGATCAGTCGTTCCAGATCGTCTGCGCGCCTTCGGCATTCGGCCACTTCGGCAGCAGCGGCCCTGACCTTCTCGTCCAGCTCGGAACACGCATGTGCCAGCGGTTCCAGATCCACCGGCGGCCGGCCGGCCACGTCCACGATGGCGGGCTCGCGCAACACGTGCTCGGCATGTGCACGCGCCTCCTCGGCGGTGCGCAGTTCGGTCTCGATCTGCTCGACGCGGTCCGCGGCCAGCACTGCCCCGGCTGCCGCGTCGACGGACTCGAAGCTCGACGCCTGCACTCGCCGGTCCAGTTCGGCTGCCAGCTCATCGGCCCGCGCAGTGGCGTCGAGCCAGGCGATACGCGCCTCCTGAATTCGCCGGGCACCGTCGATCAAGGCTTCCCGCTCCGCGATTCGGTCCACCAGCGACGCACCCTCGTTCACTTCCTCGGCGACCGACGCTCGCATCTGCGTCAGCGATTCCTCGGTGGCCGAGATGCGTTCGTCGACGGCACTGCGCGAGGCGACGAGGTCGTGGAGCCTGACCGTCAGCGCGTCCGACTCGCTCCGCAGCCGATGCAGTTCCGCGGTTGCGGGTTCGACATCGGCCGCACGCACACGAGCGTCCTGCACTGCGGTGGTCGCGGCATCGAGAATCCGGGTCAGTTCCGCAGCGGACTCCCCTCCGGTGCGATCGTGCAGCAGGTCCACGCCGCGTTGCGCTTCTGCTACGACCGCGACCGCTTGTTCGAGCGCAGCAGCAGCCTTGCGTTCCGCGGCGGCGGCCTTGTCTTCCTGCGCCTTGGTCACCGTCGACGTCGACGCGGCAGCGGGATGCGGGTGCACCTCCGATCCGCACACGACGCACGGCTCCCCCGCCTCCAGACGAGCCGCCAGCTCGGCCGCCATCCCGTCGATGCGTCGCTCACGGAGATCGAGCAGGTGCGCCCAGGCCGTGTTGTGCGCTGCTCTGGCGCTGTCGCGGGCCCGCTCCGCCTCGGCCAGAGTCGCGCGTGTGCGCACCAGGTCGAGGGCGGACTCGGCCGCCGCGCGGGCACGATCGCATCGCTCCTCGAGACCCGGCAACTCTGCCTCCGCCGAGGATGCTCGTGCCAGCCGAGATTCGACCGCTCCGATCTTCTCGGGCATCGACGCCTGCGACTGCACGGTGCGTTCGATCGCCGCTGCGGTGGTGCGTTGCTGCGCACGACAGTCGGCGAGGGTGCCGTCGAGTCGGTCGGCTTCTCGGGCGAGACCGAGCAGCGACTGCAACCGCGCGACATCGGTGGTCCAGTCACGCACGAACTGTGCGACGATCGTGCGCTCGGCCGACGGATCCGCCGGTGCCGGTGGCCAGTGCAGTGCAGCGTGGAAGCGTCGGCCCTCCGCCGTCGACGGGAGGGCATGCTCCGCCGCCGCGAGTGCGGACGTTGCGGCGTCGGTCGCCAGTCGTGCGAGACGGAGGTCTGCAGCAGTGTCCGCGATCGGCCCGGCGGCCGCGGAATCGGCGAGCTCGATTCTGCGCGCTGCTCGCACCGTCTCGCCCTCCCGATACTGCACGAGTTGCCCCTCGGCGAGTGCGCGTCGACGCTGCAGATCTACAACGGCGGTGGCCTTCGTCAGCGCTGCCGACGCACGCCGAGCTGCCGCGTCGATCAGCACCGCTCGACCTTGCGCGAGGGTCCGATTCTGCCGGGCTTCGTCGAGGACGTCGGCCGCCCATTCGAGGGGGTCCGGCTGTTCGCCGTCCTCGCCGGCGGGCTCGGGCACACCCGATGCCTGCGACACTCGGCCGAGCATGATGTCGATGGCGTGGTGAGCGTCGGCGAGTTCGGCGGCGAGCTCCCGGCGGCGCTGCGCGAACCACTCCTCGACATCACCGAATCTGCCTGTGTCGAAGAGTCTTTCGAGCAGGTTCCCGCGTTCGTCGCTGTCGGCTCGGAGGAACCGCGCGAACTCACCCTGCGGCAGCAGCACCACCTGAAAGAACTGGTCGGCACTCATCCCGAGCAGCGCGTTGACGGCGTCACCGATCTCGCTGAGCCGGGTGAGGTTCTGCCCGCGGCCGTCGAGCCAGGTGAGACTGGCCTTGGCGTGTTGCTTGGTGGTACCCGTACTTCGCAGCTTGGGCCGCAGGAATTCCGGACTGCGCACAATTCTGATCCGCCGCCCACCGAGTGTCGCTTCCAACGTGACCTGTGGCACCGCACCCTTGGCCGCGTGATCGGACAGCAGCCGCTTGCCCTCGCGACGAGCTCCGGGCACCGTTCCGTACAGCGCGAACGCCACGGCGTCGAGAACCGTCGTCTTGCCGGCTCCGGTGTGACCGTGCAACAGAAACAGCCCGTCGGCCCCCAGCGCATCGAAGTCCACCGTCTCCGTGCCCGCGAAGGGGCCGAAGGCGGTGATCTCGAGTGAATGCAGCCTCATGCAGCACCGCGGTCGGCCGTGGTGGCCGACCCGCGGGTGGCCTCGGTCTCCCGTTGCACGGAGGCCAGAGCGCGGGACAGGAGCGCGGATTCCGCGGCCGTCGGCACGCTGCGCATGTCCGTCACGAAGGAGGTGGCGATGTCGAGATCGCTGCGGCCGCGCACACGGTCGCGGTAGCGAAGCTCGCCGGATGCCTCCGGCCGACGCCATTCCAGGTGGATCGCGTGCGGGAAACGCTGCTGCAGCAAGCGCATTGCGTCGACCGGTCGCACCTCGTCGGTGAGCACGGCGGAGACGTAGTGATCCTCGAACTCGCAATACGCTGTGTCCGTGGTCAATTCCTCGAGCGTTCCTTCGATGCGGGCGAGGCCGCGGACCACCGGCAGATCCATTCGCTCGACAGTGCCGAGCCCGTCGGCATCGAGATCGACGATCCATACCGCTTTGTGGTGCGACCGCTCGCCGAACGAATAGGGCAGCGGCGAACCGGAGTACCGCACCCGGTCGGTGAGGGTCTGGGGCGAATGCAGATGTCCGAGCGCCACGTAGTCGACCCCGTCGAACGCCGACGCAGGCGCGGTCTCGATACCGCCGGAGGAGATCGACCGCTCCGATCCGGTCGCTTCACCGCCGACGATGAAAGCGTGGGCGAGCACGACCGAGCGAACGCATTGCCCTGCCTCGCTTCTCGTCGCGAGGTCGCCGCGCACCCGATCCATCGCGGCACCGAGAACGTCGGCATGAGTACGCGCAGTGGGAACGTCGAGTTCGACGCGAGTGGTTTCGGGCTCGAGATACGGAATGCCGTAGAACGCAACGCACCCGTGCTCGTCGTCGATGACGACCGGGGTGGCGACATCGCCCACCCGCGTCATCAGATGCAGCCCTCCTGCCGACGCGAAGGCCGCGCCTGCGCCCAGTCGAGCGGGTGAATCGTGATTTCCCGACGTCGCGACGATCACGGCACCGGCCGCGCGGATGGCCTCCAGTCCGCGGTTGCAGACCAGGACGGCATCGGCACTGGGAACAGCGCGGTCGTAGATGTCGCCCGGCACCACCACCACATCGATCGATTGTGCCGCAACCAGTTCCGCGATGGACCTCAGCACAGCGCCCTGATCGGCCAACAGGTCGACACCGTGAAAGGTGCGACCGATGTGCCAGTCCGAGGTGTGCAGAATTCTCATGCGTTCGACGCTATCGGCAAGCACCGACAAACTATTCGAGGCTCGTCGGCCTGTCGGACGTGAGCTGCGGTCCACAGCCATCGAGAAGCGAAGTTGTCGGTACCGTCCTGCATCATCTGCCCCATGAACATTCTCACCGCGTTCGGACTGCTCGTCGCACTCGGTATCGGCGCGGTCGTCGGCTGGTTGTTGCACGCCTCGCGGATGGGCGATCGCGCCGTACGAGCCGAGGCCCAACTGGCCGCGCTGCGCGAGCACGAGGGCATGCTTCGGCAGTCACTGAGTGCGGTCAACGAGGACTCGGCTCGACGCAATTCGACCGTGATCGGCCAACAGGTCTCGCACCTGGTCGAGCCGTTGCACGACGCCGTCGATGCGCTCTCCGAGCACGTCCGGCAGGTCGAGCACAATCGCATCCGGGCGTACGCGGGACTGTCGGAGCAGGTCACCGGTATGCACCGCGCATCGATGCATCTGTCCACCCAGACCGGTCAGCTGGTCACCGCCCTGCGCGCACCGCAGATCCGGGGCCGGTGGGGCGAGATCCAGCTCGAGCGCGTCGTCGAGCTGGCAGGCATGCTCAAGCACTGCGATTTCGACACTCAGGTCAGCAAGGACGGCATCAGACCCGACATGATCGTTCGTCTCGCCGGCGGACGCCAGATCGTCGTCGACGCCAAGGTGCCGTTCGCGGCGTATCTCGACGCCGCCCAGGACGAGGATCCCGGCGCGCGGGAGAAGAATCTGCGACGCCACGCCAAGCAACTGCGAACCCACATCGACCAGTTGGCCGACAAGGCGTACTGGCAGGCGTTCGAGCCGACGCCGGAGTTCGTCGTGCTGTTCGTTCCCGGCGACCCGTTTCTCGACGCGGCCCTGACATCGGACACCGGTCTGCTCGAGTACGCCTTCGGCCGGAACGTGATCCTGGCCACCCCGACCACACTGGTCGCGTTGCTGCGCACCGTCGCCTACACGTGGAAGCAGGAGTCACTGGCCGAGGACGCAGCACGCATCCAGCAGTTGGGACGTGAGCTGTACACGCGGATCGGTGTCGTCTCGACGCACCTGGACAAGCTCGGTGCCCACCTCGGCAAGGCCGTCGAGTCCTTCAACTCCACCGTCGGGTCGGTCGACACCCGGGTGAGCGTGACGGCGAGAAAGCTGCACGAGCTCGAACTGTTCGACGCCGAGCCGGTGGACATCGCCCGAGTCGACGAGCGTCCCAAACTGTCCGATTCGTCCCGCTACCGGCACGACTTCGGTCATGTCAGCGATGCAGTCGGCTGAACAACGGCTAACCTCGGGGGGTGTCTACCTCCCAACGTGCCCGCTCCGGGGTACCGCTGGATCACCGATCCATCCTCGCGACCCTGCCCGGCGTTCCCGCATGGGGTGCCGTCGCGATCGCCGCGGGACTGACTTTTCTCGGATTTCTGATCGATGCCGCACGCGGTACCGAGCTGACCGGTGCGTTCGCGTTCATGTACATCCTCGGCTGCATCGCCGGCGTCCTTCTGGTCCGCTTCCGCGGACTGTTCACGGCGATGGTGCAAGCCCCACTGATCCTGTTCGTGGCCGTGCCGCTGTCGTACCAGTACTTCACCGACAACGCAGGCACCAGCCTCAAGGACATCATCCTCAACGTTGCCATTCCGCTGGTCAACCGGTTTCCGCTGATGCTGCTCGGCACCGTGGTCGCCGTCGGACTCGGAGTCCTGCGCATCGTGCTCAAACGCCAGAACACGCATGCCCCCACCCTTCGACGAAGCCAGAAGACCGAGGGCACTGTTCGACGCAGCCGCAAGCCCGGTGACGACAAGGCGACCAGAGCCCAGCGTCGGGCACAGGACGAGCGCCCGGAACGGTCCCGCAGGCGCGCAGCTGCAGCCGATCGCAGCACCGACTCCGCGGCCGAGGCCACCGACATCGTGCCCGGGCCGTACGTCGGTCGCAGAAACACCGATTCCCGCCCGCGGCCCGACACCGAACCTCGCTCGAGTTCGAGCCCACGACGATCGGCCGCGTCGGCACCACAGACTCGATACGCCGCCACCGACTCACCTTGGCAGGACTACAAGCCCGAATACCAGAAGCCCGAGTACCCGCGAACGCAGTATCCGCAGGGAGAGTCCCGTGAGGCACAGCGACCGCAACCGTCCGAGCCTCGTTTCTCGGCAGAGCCCCGGTATTCGACCGAACCTCGTCGCGAGCGCTCGGCCCGGGTTCACGCTCCTCGCGAGGTTGCCGATCCGTACAGCACCGGAGCCAGGCCCGTCGTGACTCCTCGGACGAACGCTTCCTCGGCACCCGGTTCGCCCGCAGAGGACGGCCAGGGCAATCACGCTCTACCCACCCCGCACCGGGACGACATTCCCCCGCATCCGGTGCCGCGGGTTCGCTACCGCGACCGCCACAGCGACTAGCCCGAACATGAACGAACGCCCCGTATCGGTTCCTGCTCCTGCGCAGGTTTCCGATACGAGGCGTCGACTTTTCGCTGACGTCGCTTCTAGCGAGCGGGACGCAACTCTCGGGGCAGAGAGAACACCAGGGTCTCGTTGGCGGTGGTGACCGGCTGCACGTCTGCGTAGCCGTGCTCGGCGAACAGTTCGATGACGCCCTGCACCAGGATCTCCGGTACGGACGCACCCGAGGTGATACCGATCGTCTCGACCCCGTCGAGCCAGGCCAGGTCGATTTCCTTGGCGTAGTCGACGAGGTAGCTCGCTCGCGCACCCGCACCGAGCGCGACCTCGACCAACCGCACCGAGTTGGAGGAGTTCTTGGAGCCGACGACGATCACCAGATCGCATTCCGGTGCCATCGCTTTCACGGCGACCTGACGGTTCTGTGTGGCGTAGCAGATGTCGTCGCTGGGCGGGTCCTGCAGCGTCGGGAAGCGCTCACGCAGTTTCGCGACCGTCAGCATCGTCTCGTCGACACTCAGCGTGGTCTGGGACAGCCAGATGACCTTGTTCTCGTCTCGAACGGTGACGCTGTCGACCGATTCGGGCCCGTCGACCAGCTGAATGTGCTCGGGAGCCTCACCTGCGGTGCCCTCGACCTCCTCGTGACCTTCGTGGCCGATGAGCAGGATGTCGTAGTCGTCTCGGGCGAACCGCTTGGCTTCCTGGTGCACCTTGGTCACCAAGGGGCAGGTGGCGTCGATCGTGCGCAGGTTTCGCTCGGCCGCAGAGGTGTGTACGGCAGGTGAGACACCGTGCGCGGAGAACACCAGCAGCGATCCCTCGGGAACCTCGTCGGTTTCCTCCACGAACACCGCGCCGCGATCGGACAGCGTCTCGACCACATGCCGGTTGTGCACGATCTCCTTGCGCACGTACACCGGCGCACCGTGCTGTTCGAGCGCCTTCTCGACGGTCTCGACCGCACGATCGACACCCGCGCAGTAGCCCCGCGGCTCCGCGAGCAGGACTCGCTTACCCCCGGCGTACGAGGACGCACCCGTACCGGCGGACTGTGCAATACCAAGATTCAGTGGAACAGCCGAAGACATACCTACCAGGATACGTGCACCGAGCGCGGCTACCTCGTTTCCGTGACCTCGAGCCCCGGCTGGAGTGGGTCGTACCGCCTGTCGGCTACCCAAAGTTCACGGTTTCGGGCAGTCTGGTGCACATGACTCGAGTCCCCTTTGCAGCGCGCGTGGCTGCAGGCGTCGCCGTGACCGTCGTGGAAGAGGCTCGCAAGCTTCCCGGTTCCGCCCTGATGCTGCCGATGACGGTCGTCAGCGAGGCACTGGCGCGTGGCATGCGATTCCAGCAGCAGGTGACGGCGCTGGCCATCAAGGGCGATCTGATCATCGCGACCCTGCCGGTCATCGGGACCCCGACCGAGGAGCAGCCCGCCTGGGCCAGCTTCGACGAGGACGGAGACGAGACCTTCGACACCGAGTCGAGAGTCGACGCCGCTGTCATCACCGACGACGTCGATGTGCCCGACGCCCCCGTGGCCGAGCCCGTCGCTGCGAACGGCCGCTTCGCTCTGTACTCGACGCCTCCGCTGGACGAGCCGGTCCAGGACACCTCGGCCAAGCGCGCTCCCTCCGCCGACAAGCCCGAGATCGTCGAGATGATCGACTTCGACACCCTCGCCCTGGCGCAGCTGCGCGCACGCCTGCGCACACTCTCGATCGAGGACCTCGAAACCCTGCTCGAGTACGAGAACGACACGCTCTCCCGCGCACCGTTCCAGACGATGCTCGCCAACCGCATCACTACCGCCAAGGCCAAGTGAGCACTCCCCCTACTCAGTCCGGTCCCACCCAACCAGGCGCGAGCACCGCCGAACAGCCATGGCCCGTGCGTACCGTCGCCATGAAGGTCGCCGGCTGGATCGACAAGCTCGGCTCCATCTGGGTGGAGGGGCAGCTCACCCAGATCAACGCTCGCCCCGGCACCAGAACGGCCTTTCTGACACTGCGCGATCCGTCGGCCGACATGTCGCTGTCGGTGACGTGTTCGCCGCAGTTGCTCGATCGTTCACCCGTTCCGCTGACCGAGGGTGCCCGCGTCATCCTCTACGGCAAGCTGTCGTTCTTCACCGGCAGGGGAACGATCTCGCTGCGCGCCACGGACATTCGCGCGGTGGGCGTCGGCGAACTGCTGGCTCGCATCGAACGACTCAGAGCCCTGCTCGCCGCGGAAGGATTGTTCGACCCGCGCCTGAAACGTCCGCTGCCGTTCCTGCCGGGCACCATCGGCCTGATCACCGCACGCGCCAGCGCAGCCGAGAAGGACGTGCTCACCGTCGCGCAGAGGCGTTGGCCCGCGGTCCGATTCGAGGTTCGCAACACACCTGTTCAGGGTCCGCAATCGGTGCCGGCGATTCTGGACGCCCTGAAGGAGCTGAACGACGACCCCGCCGTCGACGTCATCATCCTCGCCCGAGGCGGCGGTAGCGTCGAGGATCTGCTGCCGTTCTCCGACGAGGCCCTGTGCCGCGCCATCTCTCGCGCCACCACGCCGATCGTCAGTGCTATCGGCCACGAGCCCGACAGCCCGCTCAGCGATCACGTGGCCGACCTGCGGGCCGCAACCCCTACCGATGCCGCCAAACTCGTGGTGCCCGACGCCATCGCCGAACAAGCTCTCGTCTCGGAATTGAAGTCGAGAAGTGCTGCAGCGCTGCGCAATTGGGTCGAGCGCGAGGCGCGCGGCCTGGACATGCTTCGACACCGACCGGTGCTGGCGGACCCGCTGGCCGCACTCGAGCAGCGTCGCGAGGAGATTCGGCGGCTGCTCGATGCGGCCCGACGCGACGTACAGCGCGAACTCACCACACAGGACACGCTCGTCGAACATCTGCGGGCCAGGCTGTCGACGCTGGGGCCTGCTGCCACACTTGCTCGGGGCTATGCCGTCGTACAGCGGGTGGTCGCGGGTTCGGATCCCGAGGTTCTGCGTTCGGTCGAGGACGCGCCACCGGGTACACAGATCAGAGTGCGCGTGGCCGACGGTGCCGTCACCGCCGCAGTCATGGGGCGAGTCAAATGACAGAAGGAGTACGCATGAGCGAGAACGACAAGCCGGTATCGGAACTGGGCTACGAGGAGGCCCGCGACGAATTGGTGGGCGTGGTGAAGATCCTCGAGCAGGGCGGGCTCGATCTCGACGCCTCCCTGGCTCTGTGGGAGCGGGGAGAGCAGCTGGCCACTCGCTGCGAGGAGCAGCTCGCCGGTGCCCGCAAGCGGATCGAGACCGCGCTCGCGAGTACCGAGAAGCACAGCTAGGGCGTGAGCGGTTCGGTCACCTCGAGGGACTCGGCCAGCGTGGTGAAGTCCTCGGTGCCTGCAGTACCGCCCAGCAGGATTCGCACGTCACCGAAGTCCGAGACCCAGTACTTTCGCGAGCCCTCCTCGCCGTAGACGACCCAGTCCCGACCCGACACCTTCTGTGTGCCCGACGCGTACACCGTCTCCTCGCCGGCGACGAAGGGAACCAACACTTCCTCGACGGCGCTGGTCTGGGTCAGCTGCAGATACGCACCCGATCCGGTGATGTATCCGACAGTCGACACCGGTCCGCCGTTGTCGCCTGCGATCGTCGGACGACTGCCCGAGTTGGGGGTCCAATCCTCGGGAACAGCCGGATTGCGCACCGGAAAGCCGATTTCGGACGCGTCGTACTGCAGCGCGGTGTCGATGTCGAAGTTGGGGATGGGGCCCTGCTTGGGCCCACCGGGGCTCAGCGAGCACTGACTGGCGATACCGGCGATCAGCAAACATGCGATGACCAGCGGTATGAGCGACCACACCATGTCGCGGCTGTTGTTGAGAATCCGGGGTTTGCTGTTCGCCACCTCACCAGTATCCCCTCTGCGCAGCAGTGCTCGGTCGGCGCGTGCCTCACAGACGACCCGACCCCACCGCGGGCATCACAGAAGTGAGATAATCGCGCCTGGGTAACACCCCACCAACCAGGAGGCTACAAACCGATGACGGCCAGCACCGAGTCCACTCGCGCCATGGCGCCAGATCGCAACCTCGCACTCGAACTCGTACGCGTCACCGAGGCCGGTGCGCTCGCCTCGGGTCGCTGGGTCGGTCGCGGCGACAAGGAAGGTGGCGACGGAGCAGCAGTCGACGCCATGCGTCAGTTGGTCAGCTCGGTCTCGATGCGCGGCGTCGTCGTCATCGGCGAGGGCGAGAAGGACGAAGCGCCGATGCTCTACAACGGCGAACAGGTCGGCAACGGCAACGGCCCCGAGGTCGACTTCGCCGTCGATCCCGTCGACGGCACAACGCTGATGGCCAAGGGCATGCCCAACGCCATCTCCGTTCTCGCGGTCGCCGAGCGCGGCGCCATGTTCGATCCGTCCGCCGTCTTCTACATGAAGAAGATCGCCGTCGGACCCGACTTCGCCGACGTCATCGATATCACTGCACCGGTCGCGGAGAACATCGCGCGCGTCGCCAAGATCAAGAAGGGATCCTCCTCCGACGTCACGGTGTGCATCCTCGACCGACCCCGGCACGCCGAACTGATCCAGCAGGTGCGCGACACCGGCGCTCGCATTCGTCTGATCTCCGACGGCGACGTCGCCGGTGCCATCGCCGCCGCCCGACCCACCTCCCCCATCGACATCCTCATGGGCACCGGCGGAACTCCCGAAGGCATCATCGCGGCGGCCGCGATGCGCTGCATGGGCGGCGTGCACCAGGGCATGCTGGCTCCGACCGACGACGACGAACGCCAGAAGGCGATCGACGCCGGACACGATCTCGATCGCGTCCTGTCCACCGAAGATCTGGTCTCGGGCGAGAACGTCTTCTTCACCGCGACCGGCGTCACCGACGGCGACCTGCTCCAGGGCGTCCGATACTCGGGCGGCGGTGCACACACGCAGTCCATCGTGATGCGCTCGAAGTCTGGCACCGTCCGCATGATCGACGCGTACCACCAGCTCAACAAGCTCAAGGAGTACTCGACCATCGACTTCGACGGCGACACCTCCGGCGCCATCCCGTCCTTCTGACCGTCCGCTCGACGAAGTTTCCGCTCCCCTACCGAGGCAAGAGGTCAATGACAGAGAACGAACAGCAGTTCCGGATCGAGCACGACACGATGGGAGAGGTTCGCGTTCCCATCGATGCGCTCTGGCGTGCCCAGACACAGCGTGCCGTGGAGAACTTCCCCATCTCGGGCCGTCCGCTCGAGCGCACTCAGATTCGCGCGATGGGCCTGCTCAAAGCAGCCTGCGCGCAGGTCAACAAAGACCTCGGTCTGCTCGACGGCACGCTGGCCGACGCGATCATCGCCGCCGCCACCGAGATCGCCGACGGCAAGCACGACGACCAGTTCCCGATCGACGTCTTCCAGACCGGCTCGGGCACCAGCTCGAACATGAACGCCAACGAGGTCATCGCGTCGATCGCCAAGGCGGCAGGCGTCGAGGTGCACCCCAACGACCACGTGAACATGTCGCAGTCCTCCAACGACACGTTCCCGACGGCCACTCACGTCGCCGCCACCGAGGCAGCCGTGACGTCGCTCGTGCCCGCGCTGCGTCACCTCCACGAGGCTCTCGTGACCAAGGCAACGGAGTGGAAGCACGTCGTCAAGTCCGGCCGCACCCACCTCATGGATGCCGTTCCGGTCACCCTCGGTCAGGAATTCGGCGGTTACGCCCGTCAGATCGAAGCCGGCATCGAACGCGTCGAGGCCACCCTGCCGCGGCTCGGTGAACTGCCCATCGGCGGCACCGCCGTCGGCACCGGACTCAACGCACCCGACGGCTTCGGCCCGAAAGTCGTTGCAGCACTGGTCGAGTCGACCGGAATCGACGCACTGACCGCCGCCAAGGATTCGTTCGAAGCGCAGGCCGCACGTGACGGACTCGTCGAGGCCTCGGGCGCACTGCGCACCATCGCGGTCTCATTGACCAAAATTGCCAACGACATTCGCTGGATGGGATCGGGACCGCTCACCGGACTCGGCGAGATCGCCCTCCCCGACCTGCAGCCCGGCAGCTCCATCATGCCCGGCAAGGTCAATCCCGTTCTGCCCGAAGCTGTTACGCAGGTCGCGGCTCAGGTCATCGGCAACGACGCCGCAGTCGCATTCGGTGGCGCGTCGGGCGCATTCGAGCTCAACGTCTACATCCCGATGATGGCGCGCAACGTGCTCGAGTCGTTCAAGCTGCTCGCCAACGTCTCGGTGCTGTTCGCCGACAAGTGCGTCGTCGGCCTCGAAGCCAACGTCGAGCACCTCAAGACCCTCGCCGAGTCCTCGCCGTCCATCGTGACGCCGCTGAACTCCGCGATCGGCTACGAGGAAGCCGCCGCCGTCGCCAAGCAGGCACTGAAGGAGAAGAAGACGATCCGTCAGACGGTCATCGACCGCGGACTGATCGGCGACAAGCTCAGCGAAGCCGAACTCGACAAGCGCCTCGACGTCCTCGCCATGGCGAAGGTCAAGGACTAGCTTTCCCGTTCGCCCGCCGAACCCCTGAACGCGTGAATGGTCCATTGCACCGCCGAGACGTGTGCAATGGACCATTCACGCTTTCGAAAGGGGCCGAACCTCAGGCGAGGTGAGCGAGTTCCTCGCGTGCCTTCAGGCCGTCCTCGCCCAGATCGGTGCGATCGAAGATCTTCCAGCCCGCGAGCAGCGGCTTGAACACCTTCTCGCGTTCCTGATCGGCGTCGTAGATTCCGGCTTCGGCGAGAGCGGCGGTGCTGCTGCCGCGGTCCGGCAGGTCGACCTCGGGAATCTTGAATCCGTTGATCCGGTCCGCGATGGCGCGGGCGGCCTGATCGGGAACCACGGCGAAGGCCTCGTTCAGAATATTGGCGTAGAACGTCGACTGCAGGGCGTCGTCGTCGGCGATCTTGCCGAGGATGGTGGCCAACACCGGATCCTTGCCGAGAGCGATGGTGTTGCGGTTACGCAGGGCGGCAGCGGCCTCTTCGATGGCGAAATGCGCCAGGATGTCGAGCAGATGCTGACTGGGCGCATCGTATCCGAGCGTCATGTGCTCCATCCGTACCCGCTCCAGGGCGACCGGATCGACTGCGCGGGTGAGCACCAGGAAGTTGCGCAACACTATCGACTGCCGGTTCTCCTCCGACGTCCATCGGCCGGTCCACTTCCACCAGGCACCGAGGCCGGTGAGCGCGTGGGCCAGTTCGCGGTGGTACGCAGGCAGGTTGTCGGCCACCAGCACGCCGACCGTGGCGGACAGGATTTCGACATCGCTGAGATGCGACTGCTCGGGCGACCAGTCCTCGCCACCGAGGAACGCGAAATTCTTGCCGTCGTCGAACGGCGCGAGGTCATGGGGGTGCCAATCGCTCGCTGCCTCGATGTGGCGTCGTAGATTCTCTTCGACCGCGGGCTCCAAACGGACCAGCAGATCACCGTCGGACAGGTTCGTAGACATGCGGTAACCGTAGCGCCTGCGCCCGAGTGCCCGACGTCGCGCCCCTGACCATTGTGAATTCTCCTAACGCCAGGTCGTTGCGGGTCTATTCTCATGTGCATCCAATCATCGAAGTGAGGACTCCTCGTGATGCGGTCGGGTCGAAATTCTCTGTGTCTTGTTGCTGTGTGCTCTCTGATCGTGCTGGTCGGATGCTCGAACGACGCACCGACCGCAGACAGTCCCCCGACATCCGAGCCCGCGCCGACCAGTGACCTGTCCCCAGGTCAGGTCGCGGGCGTCGATGTTCCGGCCGGCCGCGTCGACGATGCCGTCGGCAAGCTCGACGGCATCGCCGAGGAGCTGATGGCATCGTCGAACATCCCCGGGATGGCCATAGCCGTCGTGCACGGATCCGACGTCGTCTACTCGAAGGGGTTCGGAGTCCGCGAAGTGGGCTCGGACGACCCCGTCGACGGTGACTCGGTGTTCCAGTTGGCGTCGCTGTCCAAATCGGTGGGTGCGACGGTCATCGCGTCCCAGGTGGGAGCGGGCGTGATCGACTGGTCGACGCCGGTGGTCTCGGAATTGCCGTGGTTCGCGCTCGACGACCCGTGGGTGACCCAGAACGTCACGGTCGGCGACTTCTATGCGCATCGAAGCGGGCTGCCCGAGCACGAAGGCGATCTGCTCGAGGACCTCGGTTACGACCGCAGGCAGATTCTCGAACGCCTGCGCGAGGTCCCCCTCGACCCGTTCCGCTCCACGTACCACTACACCAACTTCGGCATCACGGCTGCGGCCGAGGCCGTCGCTGCGGCGTCGGGCAAGGACTGGGACACCCTCAGCCAGGACACGATCTACGGCCCGCTCGGCATGACCTCGACCAGCTCGTCGTTCGCGGACTACATCGCGCGGGCCGACCGGGCCGTACCCCACGTACTCGTCGACGGCGAGTACCAGGCGAAGTACCAGCGGGAACCCGATCCACAGACCCCGGCCGGTGGCGTCAGTTCCTCGGTGAACGACCTCGCGAAGTGGCTGACGATGCTGATCGCCGACGGAAACCACGACGGACGACAGCTCGTGGACCCCGAAGCCCTCCTGCCCGCGATCAGCGCGCAGATCGTCTCGAGCCCGTCGGAGACACCGGATTCACGCGCCGGCTACTACGGCTACGGATTCAACGTCTCCACCAGTGCGGCCGGTCGCACGACGGTGAGCCATTCGGGAGCATTCGCGCTCGGAGCGGGCACCAACTTCGTCTGGATTCCATCCCTCGACGTGGCCATCGTCGTACTGACCAATGCCGCACCCATCGGCATCGCCGAAACGGTGACCGCCGAGTTCGCTGACCTCGTCCAGTTCGGCGAGGTGCGGGAGGACTGGCGAACGCTGTACAAGAACGCCTTTGCCGGCATGAGCGAACCAGAGGGCGAGCTCGCAGGCAAGACCCCGCCCACGAATGCTGCTGCGCCACAACCTCTCACGTCGTACACAGGGGTGTACCAGAACAGCTATTGGGGGCCTGCGACGATAACGGAGGTCAACGGGAAACTGGTGTTGGCCATCGGGCCGAACGGAACCTCCTACGAGTTGTCGCCCTGGGACGGTGATACGTTCACGTTCGAGCCGACCGGTGAGAATGCACCCGACGGAACCGTTTCCGAGGCGACGTTCGACGGGAACACGCTGACCCTGGAGTTCTTCGACGGCGATGGATTGGGACGATTCACCAAGTGACCGACACACAGCAGGCAACCGAAACCGTAGTAGATCTGTTCGACGCGTTGAGAAGTCGAGACACCGAGCGCGCCATGTCGCTCCTCGACGAACGCGTCGTGTGGCACAACGTCGGCTTACCGAAGGTTCGCGGCCACTCGAACGTGGGCAGGTTCATGGCGACGCTCGCCAAGCCTGCGTTCGGCTTCGACGTGACCGTGCACAACATCGCTGCAGACGGAGACGTCGTGCTCACCGAGCGCACCGATGTGCTGATCTGGCGACGACTCCGAATCGAGTTCTGGGTGTGCGGAACCTTCGAGCTGCGCGACGGCAAAGTAGCCGTGTGGCGGGACTACTTCGACAACGTCGACTTCCTGAAAGGGTTTGTGCGAGGGGCATTCCGGGCCGTGCTCGGCCGGTGACCCCTGTGAGCGGAACTTCGTAGTGGGGTACGAGGCAGGAGTGGAGCCCGCGGAACGACCCGCAGGCTCCACTGCTCACAAGGGGGTCAGGCTCCCGAAGGCCCGAATTCTTCGAGCATTTCCGTCACCAGTGCCGCGATGGGTGAACGCTCGCTGCGGGTGAGGGTGATGTGCGCGAAAAGTGGGTGACCCTTGAGCTTTTCGATCACTGCAGCGACGCCGTCGTGTCGTCCGACGCGCAGGTTGTCTCGCTGAGCGACGTCGTGGGTGAGAACGACGCGTGAGCCCGAACCGAGCCGGGACAGAACCGTCAGCAGCACGTTGCGTTCGAGTGACTGCGCCTCGTCGACGATCACGAAGGAATCGTGCAGCGATCGGCCGCGAATGTGCGTCAGTGGCAACACTTCCAGCATTCCGCGGGCGATGACCTCCTCCATCACCTCCGGGCTCGCGAGCCCTTCGAGGGTGTCGAAGACCGCCTGACCCCAGGGGCCCATCTTTTCGCTCTCGCTACCGGGGAGGTAGCCGAGCTCCTGGCCGCCGACGGCGTAGAGAGGCCGGAAGACGACCACTTTGCGGTGCGAGCGACGTTCGAGAACGGCCTCCAGTCCGGCGGTCAGCGCCAGAGCGGACTTACCGGTGCCTGCTTTTCCGCCGAGCGAGACGATGCCGATGCTCTCGTCGAGCAGAAGATCCAGCGCCACTCGCTGTTCCGCCGAACGGCCGTGCAGGCCGAACGCCTCACGCTCACCGCGCACGAGTTGGATCTGCTTGTCCGGCGTGACGCGACCCAGCGCGCTCTGCCGTCCGGCAAGCAGTCGAACTCCCGTGTGGCACGGCAGGTCTCGCGCTTCCACGAGGTCGATGACGCCGTCGTTGAACAGCGTGTCGACTGCGTCGGACGGTACTTCGAGTTCGGTCATTCCGGTCCAACCGGACGGAACCACGTCGTGTGCGTGGTATTCGTCGGCGGGGAGACCGACGGCACCGGCCTTGACGCGCAACGGAATGTCCTTGCTGACGAGCACGACGTCCTTGCCCTCTGCCTTCAGATTGAGAGCACAGGCGAGGATTCGAGAATCGTTGGAGTCGGTGCGGAATCCGACGGGAAGTACCGAGGGATCGGTGTGATTGAGCTCGACTTGCAGTGTGCCGCCCGATGTTCCGATGGGAACCGGCTGGTCGAGTCGACCGAACTCGACGCGCAGGTCGTCGAGCATGCGCAAGGATTCCCGCGCGAACCATCCCAATTCGTGATGGTGGCGTTTGCCCTCCAACTCGCTGATGACGATCAGCGGAAGTACCACATTGTGCTCGGCGAACCGGATGACTGCCCACGGATCCGAAAGCAGGACCGAGGTATCGAGCACGAATGTCCGAAGAGGGGCGGAAACGGAGCGTGAAGTGGTCACGTGGGGCTCCTACGTCTGCGCGGTACCGCGCAAACTCTGTCGCTCGGCCGGTCGGGTCCGATGTGTCAGGTGACACGAGGACCGGGTACCGGCCCTCTCGCGCTCACTAGCTCAGTCACGTATCAGAACCTCCCGCACAGGTAGCTTCCCCGCTGCCTGTTACTGCCGACGGTACCGCCGAAATCGAGGTTCGGCTCGTTGGAAGTCTGGCGTGTCGGTGAACAACGCGTTACGGCCGAATCGACCCAGGTCGGCAATCGTGCGGTGCCGAGAGTGCCCTCCCCGGATGCGTCAATGGACCATTGCACACGTCTGAGCGCTGCAATGGTCCATTGACCCAGACCAGGGTTCTGCGTGAATGGACCACTGCATACGTCTGAGCGGTGCAATGGTCCATTGACGCGGACCGGGTGGGCGCGAGTGCTGGGTCAGCCCAGCAGTCCCCAGTCTTCGAGGCCCTCGTACAGTGGCTTGCTCTGTGCCAACTTCACGACGCGGTCCTTGAGGGAATCGCTGGCCTCGCCGGTGGCCAGGGCGGTGCCGATGATGTCGGCCACCTCGGTGAACTCGGCCTCGCCGAATCCGCGGGTTGCCAGTGCGCCGGTGCCGATGCGCAGGCCGGAGGTGACCATCGGCGGGCGCGGGTCGAAGGGCACTGCGTTGCGGTTGACGGTGATGCCGACCTCGTGCAGGAGGTCCTCGGCCTGTTGGCCGTCGAGCTCGGAGTTGCGCAGGTCGACGAGCGCGAGGTGCACGTCGGTGCCGCCGGTGAGGACGGAGATGCCCTTGTCGGCGACGTCGGCACCGGTGAGGCGATCGGCGAGCAGCGATGCACCGAGGAGGGTGCGTTCCTGGCGTTCCTTGAACTCGGGCGTCGCAGCGATCTTGAAGGCGACGGCCTTGGCGGCGATGGCGTGCATCAGCGGCCCGCCCTGCTGGCCGGGGAACACTGCGGAGTTGAGCTTCTTGGCCCATTCCTTCTTGGCCAGGATGATGCCGGAGCGGGGTCCACCGAGGGTCTTGTGCACGGTCGAGGAGACGACGTCCGCGTACGGCACGGGCGAGGGGTGCACGCCTGCGGCGACGAGTCCGGCGAAGTGCGCCATGTCCACCCAGAGCAGTGCGCCCACTTCGTCGGCGATGGAGCGGAACGCAGCGAAGTCCTGGTGGCGCGGGTAGGCAGACCAGCCGGCGATGAGCACCTGCGGCTTGGCGGCGATGGCCTGCTTGCGCACCTCGTCCATGTCGATCCGGTGGTCTTCCTTCGACACCCCGTACGACTCGACCTCGTAGAGCTTGCCCGAGAAGTTGAGCTTCATGCCGTGCGTGAGGTGGCCGCCGTGCGCCAGGTCGAGGCCCATGATCTTGTCGCCCGGGTTGATCAGGGCCATCAGCACGGCGGCATTGGCCTGTGCGCCTGCATGCGGCTGCACGTTGGCGAACTCGGCACCGAAGAGTTCCTTCGCGCGGTTGCGCGCGAGATCCTCGACGATGTCGACGTGCTCGCAACCGCCGTAGTAGCGGCGGCCGGGGTAGCCCTCGGCGTACTTGTTGGTCAGGACACTGCCCTGGGCCTGCAACACCGCGCGGGGGACGAAGTTCTCCGAGGCGATCATCTCGAGAGTGTCGCGCTGACGCCCCAGCTCACCGGCCATCGCCTCGGCGACCTCGGGATCGAGTTCGGCCAGTGACAGGTTGTTGACGTCAGTCATAACAGGAGTCTCCAAAGGGACAGCAGAATGAAGGGGGCTCGGCCAGTTTACGAGACGCGCACTGCACCGGGTGTCAGTGGCTCGTCGAGCAGCCTGCCGAACAGCTGTGCGCGCTCACTCGCCGTCTCGCCACGGTCGAGCCAGCCGGCCAGCAGCTTGTAGCCCTCGACGTAGGTGCTGATGTACGCCCGCCACAGCGGGGAGGACAGAAACCGCAGGCTGTGCCGGGCGCGCTGCGGCGATGCCAACGACCATCGCTCCAGGTAGGCGGCTACGTCGTCCTCGCTCTCGTGCTGGTCGTGCAGCAGCAGCGCGGCGTCCTGGCGCACCCCCAGCAGCCGGCTCGACGCAGCCGCGAGACGCTCGGCCTTGTCGCCGTCGAACCGCAGACCCAGATCGGCGTAGATCTCCTGCGCCCACAGGCCCCAGCCCTCGCCCACGATGGCCCCGAGGGCGTGATCGGCCAGGCCCTCGGCCATCAGGCACTGCGGGGTGTTGACCAGGAACAGCGTCTGCTCCAGCTGGCCTGCACCGACCAGGCCGGTCTCCTTGCGGCAGTGCTCGGTGTGGTGGCCGGGATAGGACTCGTGCGCGATCAGGTGCGGCAGATTGGCCATCTGCTGCTCGATGTCGGAGTTGATCGCGACGGTCGACCGGTAGTCACCGAGGTAGTAGTTGAACCCCGACCACGGCTTGTCGCCGACGACCTCGTAGGTCACTTTCTCGGTGTCGGGCAGTGTGTACTCGGCGCGGACGCGGTCGCGCAGTGCGGACGAGAACGCCTCGACACAGTCCTGCAGTCGGTCGGCCGGAATCACGTCGGCTCGGCGATGCGCGATCAACCGTTCGCCCAGCGACCCGGGACCGGCGAGGACCTCGTCCATCATGCGGTGTGCCTGCAGGTACTGGTCCTGATCGCCCGCGGAGATTCGGACGTCGAAGTAGGCGTAGACCTCGTCGACGAAGCCGATGTCCTCGCCTGCGAACTTGCGTGCCGAGCATTCGAGTGCGCGCAGGTGGACGTCCAGGAACGTCGTGCGCTCGGGCGTCAGATCGACGTTGCCGAGCTCGGCGCGCAGTGTCTGTGCTCGACGGATCAGCTCACGCGGCTCGGGCGCGGGGGCGTTCTCGGTGATACGACGCAACTCGGGATCGCCGGTGTACGCGTCGACGAATCCGTCTTCGAGCCGGTCGAAACTCAGGCCCAGCAGCAGGTATTCACGAACGAGGGAAGCAGCATCCATAACCGAACCCTAGTACGGCGAACGACCCCGCCCGTGCGCGATCGACCGGCACCGAGCACAATCTGGAACCATGCGACTCGCGCTCGACAGGAGCTCAGCCGAACCCTCCGCAGCTCCGACCTGTTGGAGCGGTGCGTGAGCGAGTCCAGTCCGTACGTCGAGTTCGACCGTGTGCAGTGGCGCACGCTGCGCCAATCCACGCCGTTGGTGCTGACCGAGGAAGAGCTCGTCGGTCTGCGTGGTCTGGGTGAACAGATCGATCTCGACGAGGTGGCGGAGGTCTATCTGCCGCTGGCACGACTGATTCACCTCCAGGTCGCGGCTCGGCAACGACTCTTCGCCGCGACTGCGACGTTCCTCGGCGAGAAGCACCCCGACCGTCAGGTCCCGTTCGTCATCGGTGTCGCGGGCAGTGTCGCCGTCGGCAAGTCGACGACGGCCCGTGTGCTGCAGGCACTCCTGGCCCGATGGGACCACCATCCGCGGGTCGATCTGGTCACCACCGACGGATTCCTGTATCCGACGGCCGAGCTCATGCGTCGAGGCATACTGCACCGCAAGGGATTTCCCGAGAGTTACGACAGGCGCAAACTGCTCAGATTCGTCACCGAGGTCAAGTCCGGTACCGAAGAGGTCGGCGCACCGGTTTATTCGCACGTCTCGTACGACATCGTCAAGGGCCAGTACCACATGGTCCGGCAGCCGGACATCCTGATCGTGGAGGGGCTCAACGTTTTACAGACCGGACCACGGTTGATGGTCTCGGATCTGTTCGATTTCTCGATCTACGTCGACGCGCGGATCGAGGACATCGAGAGTTGGTACGTCAAACGCTTTCTCGCATTGCGCAAGACGTCCTTCACCGATCCGTCCTCGCACTTCCACCACTACGCAGGCCTGTCCGACGACCACGCGCAGATCGCGGCCGAGGATCTGTGGCATTCGATCAACCTGCCCAATCTGGTGGAGAACATCCTGCCCACGCGACCGCGAGCGACGATGGTGCTGCGCAAGGACAACGACCACGCGATCAACCGGCTGCGGCTTCGTAAGCTGTAGAGCCGAACTCGATCAGATACCGAAACGGCGGTGTCTGGCCGCGAAGTCGCGCAGCGCACGCAGGAAGTCGACGCGACGGAATTCGGGCCAGTAGGCCTCGGTGAACCAGATTTCCGAGTACGCGCTCTGCCACAGCAGGAAGCCGGACAGTCGCTGTTCGCCCGAGGTGCGGATGACGAGATCCGGATCGGGTTGGCCGGAGGTGTAGAGGTGACTGCCGATCTCGTCGACGTTGATCGACGCCACCAGGTCGTCGCCGCTGACGCCCTCGGCGATCTTCTCGCTGACCAGGGACTGCACGGCGTCGGCGATTTCCTGCCGCCCGCCGTATCCGACGGCGACATTGACGTGCGTTCCGGATCGTCCCTCGGTCAGCGCTGCTGCTTCCTTGAGCCGACGCGCGGTCGACGCGGGGAGCAGATCGAGGGTGCCGACGAGTTTGACGCCCCAGTTCATCTCGGGTCCGCAGATCTCCTCGACGACGTCGGTGATGATGTCGAGCAGTGAATCCAATTCGTCCGCGTCTCGGCGCAGGTTCTCGGTGGAGAGCAGGTAGATGGTGGCCATCTCGATTCCGGCCGCATCACACCAGCCGAGCATCTCGGCGATCTTCAGGGCTCCCATCCGGTGCCCGTGCGCGACGTCGGTGAACCCGTTCTCGCGCGCCCAGCGGCGATTGCCGTCGCACATCACCGCCACGTGCCGAGGGTGCTGAACCCCTTCGAGCTGGCTCAGCAGACGCCGCTCGTACACGTTGTAGAGAACGCCGCGGACCTTCTGCGGAATGATCACCACTGCTTCGTCACCGCTGCTCTCATCACCACGAAGGATCACCTTACGCCGACGTCTGCGAGCCGGTCGCCGGTACAGTAGCGTCAGAACCTACGGTGGCGTAGGTTTCGCCGGCGGTACGGAGAGGTCATCTTTCATGACGATGTTCGGACTGGACGAGATTCCCGTCAAACCACGTATGCGCGGCTGGATTCACCTGTACGCGTTCGGCGTGGCGGTGGTGTGCGCTATCACCCTCGTCACCCTCGCGTTCAGCATGGTCTCGGTCAGTGCGGGGGTGGCCGTGAGCGTGTACTCCGTCACCGTCTGCGGCGTGTTCGGGGTCAGTGCCACCTACCATCGCGTGCACTGGAAGACCGCGGCGTCGCAGATCTGGATGAAGCGCGCCGATCATTCGATGATCTTCCTGTTCATCGCAGGTAGCTACACCCCGTTCGCCGTGCTGGGTCTACCCGCCTCGACCGGACGCGTGCTGCTCGTCGTCGTGTGGGTCGGGGCCCTCGCCGGGGTGGCACTGAAGATGTTGTGGCCCACAGCTCCCCGATGGGTCGGAGTACCGCTGTACCTACTCCTCGGCTGGGCGATCGTCCCGGTCGCACCCGCGCTGATCGAGCACGTCGGCTTTGCACCGTTTCTGTTGCTGCTCGTGGGCGGGGTGTTCTACAGTGTCGGGGCCGTGCTGTACGCCACCAAGTGGCCGAATCCTTGGCCCACCACCTTCGGCCATCACGAGTTCTTCCACGCCGCGACGGTCCTGGCGGCAACCTGCCACCTGGTCGCCGTGTGGCTCGTACTGTTCTGATCCGCCCTCAGCTGCTTCGAGCTGCCTTGTCTCGATACATCAGTGCGTCGGCGCGCTGAATCAGTCGATCTCTCGACTCCCCCGGCTCACGCACGGCAACGCCGACACTCACCGACACCCCGAGCAGATTCGATCCGAACGGCACCGGCTCTCCGCAGATCGCCGACCGCACCGAATCCGCGATATGGGCGCTGTCGGTCCCCTTCGCCCCGTCGAACGACACGGCGAACACGAACTCGTCTCCCGCGTACCGACCGACGACGCTCCCGCGCGGCGACCACTGGTGCAGGCGACGTCCCGCTGCCTCCAGAATGGCGTCGCCCGCAGCGTGACCGTGCACGTCGTTGATCGATTTCAGCCTGTCGACGTCGACGAATGCCAGAGCGACCGGCAGATCCTCGACGATCCATTCGTCGACGTGGGCGAGCAAGGGCCCACGTCGCAGCAATCCGGTCAACTCGTCGCGCTCGGCGCGATCGCGCCAACGAACGGTGTCGTCCGCGACGGGATTGACCAGATCCAGCAGTGCAACGATGAACCGACGCCCGGCGATCTTCGCGATTCCGACATGCATCCAGCAGGAGACGACCTCCCCGTCGCCGCGGCGCACTCGACGCAGCGCTCCGATCGGTCGACCCTGATCGGCGGAGCCCGCATCGGGATACCGGTGCTCGAGTTCGACCGCGATGCGCGTCGCGGACGCGCGATCGCCGAGCGGCACGAAATCCGCAACGGGTCGACCGACCATGTCGTCCACCGCGCACCCGAGCACACCCTCGCACAGGATGTTTGCACCGACGACCTCGTACTGCATCGAATGCACCATGGCCGCCATCGGAACCGCGGCCACGAACTCGGCGACAGCAGCGCGTTGTTGGTCGGTCACTGCCTCGTACACGGTGCCCGCACGCATCACACCCTCATTCATGACACCTTCACTCATGACACCGTCGATCCCTTGACAGACGTTCGACCACCCCAGGCCGAGGAAACTCCCGGCAACAGTACTGTTCTCCCGTCGAAGCATCGACGAGCGTCGTCACCTCTGCAGTGCGAACGGCAAATCTTCGGCAGACGTCACAGGACGGTCGCACACGAAGCCACGACACACGTACGCCGTTTCGAGGCCGTCGACGGGTGGACGGTCGGTCAGCAGCGCCGACGAATCCGTCACGCCTGCCACCACGACCGAACCGCCAGGAGCCAGCGCCCGCACGGCCGAGAGCAGATCACCGCCGGGTGCCGTCGACACCGCAATCTGGATCGGGCCACGAACGGACGCTTCTGCGACCGCCAACCAGTGCCCGCCGGACCTGGGCGCTCGTTCGAGAATCGACGCCGATCGTGCCAGCGACGCAGCCGCCAGTTCGGCGTAACGCGCAGACGAGCTGTGATCGACCAATGCAGCTGCGGTGAGCAGTGCCTCGGCCATCGTGGATGCTCCCGACGGGGTGGCCCCGTCGATCGGGTCACGAGGGCGGGTCACGAGAGTCTCGGCGTCGTCGGCGGTGTCGAACCAGCCGCCGACGTCGTCGGGGTCGGCGAAGTGCTCGACCGCGGCGTCGATGATCGACGTCATGCGTTCGGACCAGACCGAATCTCCGGTGGCCTGGAACAGCGCCGCCGCGGCGACCGCGAGACACGCGTAGTCCTCGAGCACACCGGTGGCCTCACCCACCGCTCCGCCGAGAGAGGCACGGCGGACCCGCCCGGACTCGACGTGGCCGGCGAACAGCTGCTCGCCGCACTCGACTGCCGCGTCGACCCAACGCGACTGCCCCAGCCCGGTTCCGGCCTCGACCAGCGCGGTGATCGCCAACCCGTTCCATGCGGTGACGACCTTGTCGTCGCGGCCGGGTTGGGGCCGAGTCGCGCGAGCGGCCGACAGTGCTCCGCGCACCCGGGCGAACCGGTCGTAGTCCTCGGGTTCGGCGGGCAGCTGCAGTACCGACATGCCTGCCTCGAACGTGCCTGCCGAATTCACCGCGAACAACCCCGCTGCCCAGACGCCGTCCTCGAAACCGAGGGTCTCGGTCAGTTGCTCCGGGGTCCACGCGTAGGTCAGACCCTCTATGCCTTCGGTGTCGGCATCGAGGGCCGACGCGAAACAACCGTTGTCCGTGCGTAGTTCACGGAGCATGAACTCCGCAGTGTCCGACGCCACCCGCCGGGCGAGCGCATCGTCGTCGACCCTGGCCGCGTGCGCGTAGAACCGCAACAGCAGCGCGTTGTCGTAGAGCATCTTCTCGAAGTGCGGGACGACCCACTCGGCATCGACGGAGTAGCGCGCGAATCCCCCGCCCAGCTGGTCGTAGATGCCACCGCGTGCCATGGCCGACGCGGTACGGCGAACGACGCCGAGGACCTCGGTGTCGCCGGTGCGCTCGTAGTGCCGGAGCAGACCTTCGAGCAGCGCGCCGGGTGGGAACTTCGGTGCCCGGCCGAAGCCGCCGTAGGTGGTGTCCTCGTCCGCGCAGATCGCCGAGACCGAGGCCGTCAGAGCATCGGCGTCGATCGGGCGTCCGCCCGCGGGCACGCCTGCGCTATGTTTGCGCAGTTCGGTGACGATGTCGGCGGAGGCGTCGAACACTTCCTGTCGCCGCGTCGACCAGGTGTCGGCGATCGCGGTGAGCAACTGCTGGAAAGACGGCATTCCCTGACGCGGGGCCGGCGGGAAGTACGTTCCGCAGTAGAACGGCTCGGTGTCGGGGGTCAGGAAACACGTCATCGGCCACCCCCCTTGGCCGGTCATCGCGACGGTGGCGTTCATGTACACCGAGTCGAGGTCGGGTCGTTCTTCGCGATCGACCTTGATGCACACGAAATGCTCGTTCATCGATGCCGCGGTCGCCTCGTCCTCGAACGACTCGTGAGCCATGACGTGGCACCAGTGGCAGGCCGAGTATCCGATCGACAGCAGGATGGGAACATCGCGATCGCGGGCGGACTGCAGAGCCTGCGGTCCCCATTGCTGCCAGTGCACCGGGTTGTCCGCGTGCTGCCTCAGATACGGGCTGGTGGACTCACCGAGGGCATTGGCGTCGAGCATCAGGGCTCGTCGGTGGCGGCGGGTTCGGTTCGAGTCCGTTCCGGCGGAGACGGATCTGCGATCCCGCCGCGGTCGGTGCCTTCGTCGAGGGCTTGATCCAGCGTCGGATCCTCCTTCTCGAACGTGGCGGGCAGACGCTTGATCTTCTTGTTCATGGACCAGATCAACAGTGCCGTTCCGACCAACAGCGCAACCAGGATCACCAGGCCGATCGGCGATGACTTGCCGAACTCGGGACCGGTGGGCTGCTGGGCGAGGATCGACACGATCATTCGGTGGTCTCTTCTATTCCGGCGAACAGGTCCGTCTCGGGCAGCGACGTCGTGACCCGAGTGCGAGCCAACTCGAACTCCTCGGTGGGCCACAGCTTGCGCTGCACGTCCAGCGGCACGGCGAAGAACGACCCGTTGGGGTCGATCTGCGTCGCGTGTGCGCGCAGTGCGTCGTCGCGTTGCTCGAACCAGTCCCCGACGGTGACCTGCGTGGTGATGCGACCCATGATCTCGTCCCGCTGGCCGTCCCAACGCTTGAGCCAGTCGACGAACGGGCTCTCCTCACCGCGATCGATGAACCAATCGTGGAAGAGCTGCATGCGCTTACGGATGAACCCGTGCGAGTAGTAGAGCTTGAGCGGAGTCCAGGGCTCACCGGCGTCGGGGAAGCGTTCGGGATCGCCCGAGGCCTCCCATGCGGCCATCGAGACCTCGTGGCAGCGGATGTGGTCGGGATGCGGGTAACCGCCGCGCTCGTCGTAGGTGGTGATGACGTGCGGCTTGAACTCGCGCACCACCTTCACCAACGCCTCGGTGGAGACCTCCAACGGGACCAGCGCGAAACAGCCATCGGGGAGAGGCGGTAGAGGATCGCCCTCGGGCAACCCGGAGTCCTCGAAGCCGAGCCACGTCTGGCGGACGCCCAGGATGCGGGCGGCCTCCGCCATCTCCTCGCGTCGAACGTCCCGGATGCGCTCGTGCACACCCGGAATGTCCATCGCCGGATTGAGGATGTCGCCCCGCTCGCCGCCGGTGAGCGTGACGACCAGAACCTCGTGCCCTTCGGCCGCGTAGCGAGCCGTTGTCGCAGCACCTTTGCTGGACTCGTCGTCGGGATGGGCATGCACTGCCATGAGCCGCAGTCCGGACACGTTCTTCCTCACCTCGGATTCGCCTGGTTCTTGCCTGACCTATAGTTCCACCTGATGCCGACAGGCACCCAGCGGCACCCCCGAATCGACCCCGAGAGCTGACATGACCAACGCACTTCCCGCAGGTAGATACCCGTCGGGTTCCGGTCCGAGCGGCGTTCGGCAGGCCCCGAAACGTGCGACGAAGATCGCACTCGTGGCGTTGGTCCTGCTGGTCGGAACGGGTGTGGCCTACTACGCGTACAGCAAGTTCTCGGTCAAACCCATCGAGGGCAGTCAGCTCTCGTTCGACATCGTCGACGAGCAGACGATGTCGATCAGGTTCAGCGTCACCCGGCAGGATCCCGAGCAACCGGCCGTGTGCATCGTCCGCGCCCGATCGCGCGACGGCTCCGAGACCGGTAGACGTGAGGTGTACGTCCCGCCGGAGTCGGCGTCGACCACCGTGGAGATGACCACCGAGGTGACGACGTCGGCCGCACCCGCCGTCGGCGACGTCTACGGCTGCAGCCTCGATGTTCCCGAATATTTACGAGCCCGATAGGCGAACTGCCTGTTCGTGGTAAGCTCGGCCCATACACGGCCACCGCAGTAGGTGCCGTGTATTGCTGCATTGCGGGCAGGGTTCACCTGCGAACGACGACGACGGCTCCAGGATGTGGGCCGACCAAGGGGATCCAACCATTGGAGTCCCCTGTTCGTTGCGTGCCCTACCTGCTCAGAAACCGGAATCCGAACTCGAGATTCCGACTACGAGGGAGTGATCGAGATGACCGAGACCCAGGTGACCTGGCTTACCCAGGAATCACACGACAGGCTCAAGAGCGAACTCGACCAGCTCATTTCCAATCGCCCCGTCATCGCCGCCGAGATCAACGAGCGTCGCGAAGAGGGCGATCTGAAGGAGAACGGCGGCTACCACGCTGCGCGTGAGGAGCAGGGCCAGCAGGAAGCACGTATCCGCCAGCTGCAGGAGCTGCTCAACAACGCGAAGGTCGGCGAGGCACCCACTCAGTCCGGTGTCGCACTGCCCGGGTCCGTCGTCAAGGTCTACTACGACGGCGATGAGTCCGACACGGAGACGTTCCTGATCGCCACTCGCGAAGAGGGTGCCCGCGACAACAAGCTCGAGGTGTACTCCCCCGCGTCACCGCTGGGCGGATCGCTCATCGACGCCAAGGTCGGCGACACCCGCGAGTACACGCTGCCCAACGGCAAGACCATGAAGGTCACGCTCGTCAGCGCGGAGCCGTACCACACGTAAGCCTTTCCCCAGAAGACATCGAAGCACCCCCGGTCGCCGAGCGACCGGGGGTGCTTTTCTGCGTCGATGTCAGGCGGTCATCGTCTTCTGGTACTTGCGTACCGACAGCGGCACGAACACCACGAGCATCAACACCACCCAGATGAGGGTGTAGAGCACGGGGTTCTGCAGTGGCCAGACCTCCGGCGGCGGCGCCATCGGGTTGGTGTTGCCGAACTGCTCTCGCACCGCCAGCGTCACCGACGAGATCGGATTCCACTCGGCGATCGTCTTGAGCACGCTGGGGAAGTTGTCGATCGGGACGAAGGTGTTGGCGATGAACGTCAGCGGAAAGATCACGATGAACGACGCGTTGTTGAAGATCTCCGGCGAGCGCACGATCAAGCCCACCAGCGCCATCACCCACGAGATCGAGTATGCGAACAGCAGCAGCAGCACGTACCCGAGCAGAGCGTCGAAGAACGACGACGTGATTCGCCAACCCACGATCAGGCCGGTGATCGACATGATCGTGATGGTGACGATGTTGTTTCCGACATCGGCGGCGGTGCGCCCGATGACGACGGCCGAACGTGCCATCGGCAACGACCGGAACCGATCCATCACGCCCTTCTGCAGATCCTCGGCCAGCGAGGACCCGGTGATGGAGGCACCGAAGATCATCGTCTGCACGAAGATGCCGCCCATCAGGAAACTCTTGTAGTCGATGCCGGGAACCTCGATCGCGCTGCCGAAGACATAGGCGAACAGCAGGACGAACATGATCGGGGAGAGCGTGGCGAAGAACAGCAGATCGGGAACTCGCTTGAGCTTGATCAGATTTCGCTTGGTGATGATCGCGGAATCCAGAAGGACGTTGCTCATTTCTCTTCCTCCGCCGTCTCGGGCTCGCCGGTGGTCTGACCGGTCAGACTCAGGAACACATCGTCGAGATTCGGCCGTCGCAGACCGACGTCGACGACCTCGATTCCGTTCGTTTCGAGCTCGACCAGTGCGGTCGACAGGTCCTTCGATCCCCCGTTGACGGGCATGACGATCCGGCCGACCTGATCGTCGAGGGTGGGCGGCTCGACGCCGATCGGGGCCAGGATCTGCATCGCGCGATCGGCCTGAGATCGATCGGTGAGCACGAATTCGACTCGCTCCCCGCCCGTTTGTGCCTTGAGCTCGTCCGCTGTGCCGCGGGCGATGATCTTGCCCTTGTTCAACACGATGATCGAATCGGCCAGCCGGTCGGCCTCTTCGAGGTACTGGGTGGTCAACAGAATGGTGGTTCCGTCACGGACGAGATCTGCGATGAACTCCCACATGGTGATCCGGCTGCGCGGATCGAGTCCGGTGGTGGGTTCGTCGAGGAACACCACTCGTGGTCGCCCGATCAGGCTGGCCGCGATGTCGAGTCGCCGACGCATACCTCCCGAGTACTGCTTGGCGGTGCGGTCACGGGCGTACTCGAGGTCGAAGCGCACGAGCAGCTCGTCGGCGCGCTTCCTGGCTTCGGCCTTGCGCAGGCCGAACAGTCGGCCGACCATCTCGAGGTTCTCGTACCCGGTCAGGTACTCGTCCACGGCCGCGAACTGGCCGGTCAGTCCGATCGTGCTCCGCACCTCGTTCGCCTGCGAATGCACGTCGAGTCCGAAGATTCTGGCCGAGCCCGATGTCGCCTGCAGCAGGGTGGCGAGAATACGGACCGCCGTGGTCTTTCCGGCACCGTTGGGGCCGAGCACACCGAGCACAGTGCCCTCCGGAACGGTGAAATCGATCCCGTCGAGCGCGACGTTCTTGCCGTACCGAAGTACGAGGTCCTCTACTTCTATAGCGTTCGCCATTGCCCTATCCCCGTTTCTCTCCTGGTCGGTGTAAGGACTTCCGAACGCGTAGAGATTAACCGGTCTTGATCGGACCGGGCGTCCACAGACCCGAACGCTGCACCTCTTCTGCTGTGATCTGCGCCGCCTGCGCCGATTCGTCGTACGGGGTGTACTGCTCGATCGAACCCCAGTCGCGGTCCCAGTCGCCGGACAGGTACGACGGGATGGTGCGGGCGGAGGCAACGATGTCGATCCACCCGAGCGGCCCGCCGCCGAAGTGGTCCTGCCATGCGTTGGTGATGACGGCACCGCTGCGGTCCGGCAGTACCCGGTACTTCGGAATTTCGGCAACCCCGAGGCGATGGTCGAACGGATGCTGGCACGGGAAGTTGAACCCGACCTCCCAGTCGAGCATCACCGGAGCGTCACGGCCGACGACCTCGTTCAGCGTCTGAGTACGCGGAACTCGGGGCGGCGTGATCGCCAACCACTGGTCGGGATCGCGATCGGTGTCGGAGAGCACCAGGCGAATCATGTTGGTGCCGGCCGGAATCCGATCCATGGGTACACGCAGGTTGCGCCAGGACGGTGTCGGACCGATGTCGATGGGCGTCACCCGCCCCTGCGCCTGCCCGTCCACTCCGTACTCGAGTTCGAGGCTCTGCCCGTAGGTGACGATGCCGTCGGAGTCCACCGAGCGGATGCGTCCGGCAGCGGCGATGGAGATCAGGTCGCCCGGATCGGCGGGCAACGCGTACCAGCCGGTCGTCAGTGTGGCGGGGGTGTCGGACCCGAACGAGCCGAGCACCGGCACGGACTCCGGATCGAGGCCGTACGGCAGTGCGCTGCCACCGGTTCCGGCACCGGTGGTCGACGCCGGCTGCTGTTGCTCCTCGGTGTCGACGGTGTTCGAGGTACCCGATGCCGACGCCTCCTTGTCGGCCGTCAGATCACCCGCAACGCCGTTCGGGGTGAATCCGTCGTTCTCGGCACCCAGCGCGGCGAATGCGTCGCCGCTCACCGGTTGCAGCACATCGGCATTGGGGTCGGTTTCGAGCAGTACGTCGTTGGCGAGACCGCACGTGTTCCCGGCCAGCGCGGAGAGGTTCGATTTCGCGATCGAGTACGACGGCCATTGCGCCACCGCGCCTTTGGCCATCGATGCCACGGCCAGCAGCACCGTCAGAGCGGCCGCCACCGCGATCGGCGGCACCGACCACCAACGTGCCATCGGAGTGTCGGTGCGCACATAGGGCGCACGAAGATGGAACCAAACCGCTGCGAGCAACAGCAGCAGGGTCAGGCCGAGGAACATGGTCGAGATGCCCAGGCCGGCAACGAGGATCGGCTTGTCCCAGAACGGAACTCCCCACGCCGATACGTACCAGTAGCCGTTGGTTCCGGTGAACACGACGGCCAGCAGAAACGAGACCGCAGCAGCGAACAGGAGTCGGTTGCGTCGCGAACGCAGCACCGCGGCACCGGTCGCCACCGCTGCCAGTACTGCAACCGATGCGGCGAGTCCGGCGAAGACACCGAAGTGGTGGGTCCACTTGGTGGGGGTGATCATCATCAGGGCCATCGCGCCGACGGTGATGCCGACGATCCGCCGTGCCGGACCCGTTGCGGTACCGGGGATCTTGCCGCCCTTGCGCAGCATCGCCACGACCACTGCGATCAGCGAGACGATCATGACGAACACCCCGAAGCGACGCGCGAGCGAGCCGTCGATGTCCAGGTTCATCAGCCACTGGTAGCGCAGGTACTCGTCGAACCAGGCCTGGCTCGGACCGGCCGCATTGTGCACACGCTGCATCTCGAGCATGCCCGCCACGGTCTGGTTGCCGAACGCGAACACCAATACAACCGTGCCCGACGCGACCAACGGGGCGAGCAGCGTCACCGCTCCCAGTGTCGTGCTGCCCGGTGTTCGATAGCCCAAGTCACGCGCGCGGGCGACGACGATCTGCAACACCGGTCGAGCCCCGGCGATCAACGGCGCGAAGCAGATGAATCCGGAGGGTCCGCACGTGACCGTCAACGCCGCGATCAGAATCGCCGCGGCTGCGGGCAGCAACCTGCGGGTGGCGATCGAGCGCTCCACCGAGCACCACGTCAGCAACACTCCGAGCGCCACGAACGGCTCCGGGCGCAAGCCGTTGTTGTACGGCAGCCAGAACGCGAGCATCACCAGACCGCCGGTCCACAGCGCCGTCCTCGACGCGCGAGGTGCCGCACCGAGCCGCGGGATCACCTCACGGCTGATGACGAGCCATGCCACGACAGCGCAGATCAGCGTCGGCAACCGCATCCACACGCTGGCCGTAGAGACGTGCGAGAGGAGGGTGAACATGTCGTACAGCGGTGTGCCGAAAGGTGTCTCGGGAACCCCGAAGTAGCGGAAGTAGTTGGCCATGTACCCGGCGTGATCGGCCGTGCGCGCCATGCCCAGCTGGTAACCGTCGTCGGAGGTGTTCGCACCGATGAGGTGCCACACCAGCAGGGTCCCGATCACCACGCCGTCGGCCACGCCGAACGTCCACCATCGACGAGGGAGGAAGCGTCGCGCGCGCCTGCCGTCGGACAGGTCGAGGCGGTGCAGCGCCACCAGCGAGATGCCTGTGGCGAGCACACCGACGATCATCGCGAACCACTTCAGCGCGCTCGGGGTCGACGAGAATCGACTGTCGAGCTGGGCTGTCAGCGTGAGGCCGTCGACGGTGCCTCGAAGATCGCTGAAGACTCCGACCAGCTGCGGCCGAACATCGCCCTCGCGAGTGGTGGTCTCGACGTCGGTCAGCCCGACCGTGGTCGCCGTACCGTTCGAGGTGATCGTCAACGCGCAGTCGGTCAGTTCGGAGACCGGCTTCTCGAGGAGGACCGAATCACGCAACGTCACCTTCAGTTGCGATGCCTCACCGCCCGTCACCTCGGCAACGAGACCGTAGCGATAGGCGTCGGGCGATCCCTTGGGCGAGGTCGACAACAACAGACCGCCGCCGGGCAACTGTTCGACGGCAGCACACGGAATCGTCGCGTCGACGCCGATGGGGGTGTAGCCGACGAGCGGAGCTTCGACGCTGCCGATCGTCTCACTCTGCGGCCAGGTCAGGGAGGACTGCTGTTGCTCGATCGGCAGCAGCGGTATCGCGATCGTCAACAGGATTCCCAGGACAGCGGAGACGATCGCGACGAGCCGAGCCATGCAAATATCTCCCACCGATGTCCTGGTTCAAGTCGCTGCTCAAGCTACCAGCCGGTCCTGAAGGGGCCCGTCGAGACGAATCCGGTCTGGACAACTCTCCCTGTGGCACACTCTCCACCGTGATCAGCCCGATGGCGGTGCATGTCGAAGGCACCGACGCCGACCGCATCACCGCGCGAATAACGACTCCGTCGGGTGTCGAGACTCGAGTGACGACGGAGTCCAATTATTCGCTCGACCATTCCGCCACCCCCTGGCTTCCGCCGCTCCTGACGGCCGGAATGCGCAAGGGTTGGGACATCACGTTCGACGGCCCCGTGGATTCGACCGCACTTCGAGGTGCATCCGGGGCTCAGAAGGTCTTCCTCGACTGGTATCCCCAGCGTTTTCGAGAAGTGTCGATCTCCGCCGAACCCGGCCGAGTCGCCACCGGCGCGACAGGAGTGGGGTGCTTCTTCAGCGGCGGCGTCGACAGCTTCTACTCGGCGATCACGGAATCGGATCGCATCACTCACCTGATCTTCGTGCACGGTTTCGACATCGATGTCGACGACGAGAACCTGGCGGCCAGAGCCTCGGCCGCAGCCAGGGAGTCGGCGGCGGAGTTGAACAAACCGTTGATCGAGGTCAAGACCACGATGAGGTCGGCCTTCGGCGACCGACTACCGCTCGACTGGGGATACGACTTTCACGGTGCCGCATTGGCGCACGTCGGTCTGGCGTTGTCGCAACACCTGAGCACTGTCATCATCCCGTCGTCGAACTGCCGCGAGGAACTCACACCGTGGGGCTCTCATCCCGACCTCGACCCCTTGTGGTCGAGTGGCACAGTCGAGTTCGAGCACCACGAACTCGAACTGCACCGTCTGGGCAAGATTCGTCGGATCGGCGAGAACCGGACCGCGATGAACCATCTGCGGGTCTGCTGGGAGAACCTCGACGGAGCCTTCAACTGCGGCAGGTGCGCCAAATGCGTTCGCACCCGGATCGGGTTGGCGGCCGCAGGCGCACAGTGCACGACGTTCCCCGAGATCATCGATGTACGCGCTGTTCGTCGAATGGATCTGAGAAGCCGCGATCGCGGCTACCTGAGAACCGCACTCGCCGCGATGGACGCGTCCGGTGTCACCGACCTCGACCTGCAGCGGGCCGTGCACACAGCGATTCGACGAAGCTACTGGACACCGGCCCTGTTCTTCATGCGTAGCGCAGGTTCACGTGTCGGCCAGGTGATCCGTCGAAGCCTGCGTCGTTGAATCGGCCGTCTCGATAACCGGGTCAGTTCTCGACATGCACCGCGTAGCCGGCCGCACCCAAGGCATCGAGCACCGACCCTCGGTGGTCGGGTCCGCGGGTCTCGACGGTCAACATCACGTCGACCTCCTCGAGCCCCAGGCGTCCGCCGGTACGGGAGTGGACGACGTCGACGACGCTGGCCCCGGCGTCACGCACCACTCCGAGTACGCCGGTGAGTCCGCCCGGCTTGTCCGAAATGGTCACGCGTACAGCGAGATAACGTCCACCTGCCCGGAGACCGTGGGTGATCACGTGGGTGAGCAGCAGCGGGTCGATGTTCCCGCCGGAGAGGACGGCACACACGGAGCCGGTCAATCCGAGTTCGTCCGCGGAATGCGTCATCAGCGCTGCCACCGCCGCGGCACCCGCCGGCTCCACGATGAGTTTCGCTCGCTCGATGCACAGCACCAACGCGCGAGAGAGCGCATCCTCGCTCACGGTCACCACGTCGTCGACCCAGCCCTGAACGTGATCGAACGGCACCGATCCGGGCAGGCCGATCGCGATGCCATCGGCCATCGTCGACATCGATGTCAACGCGATGGGATGGCCCGCCTTCAGCGACGCCGGCCATGCGGCAGCACCCTCGGCCTGTACCCCGACGATCCTGATATCGGGTTTGGTCAGCTTGACCGCCGCGGCGACGCCGGCCAGCAGTCCCCCACCGCCGGTGGGAATCACGATGGTGCCGACGTCCGGCATCTGTTGGAGCAGTTCGGTACCGAGCGTCGCCTGCCCCGCGACGATGTCGAGATGGTCGAACGGATGAATGAGAGTGGCACCGGTGCGTTCGGCGAACTCCCGCGCCGACTTCAGTGCCTCGTCCACCGTGTTGCCCACCAGATGAACCGTTGCGCCGTAGGCCTTGGTGGCGACGAGCTTGGGTAGCGACACTCCGACCGGCATGAACACTGTCGAGTCGATCCCCACCTGCGACGCCGCCCAGGCGACGCCCTGCGCATGATTGCCGGCACTGGCCGCGACGACCCCGCGTGCACGCTGCTCGGCGTCGAGCCGGGCGATGCGGTTGTACGCCCCGCGCGGCTTGAACGATCCGGTGCGCTGCAGGTTCTCGCACTTGAGGCGCACCTCGTGGCCGGTGAGGTCCGACAGAATTCGCGAGGCCACCACGGGGGTCCGGCGCATGACCGGCTCCAGCAGCTCCTCGGCCGACGCAATATCCGACGCGGTCACCCGCACAATTTCCGACACGGTGGCAGTATGCCAGGAACAATTACTCTCGTGACATCATCCGCAGACGGTCGTCACTACAGTTGTGGAGCGCGTGCCGCACCACAGCGACCCGCGACCGGCGCAAAGGACTCTCGGTGATGACGCAGGCTGGATCCGACGAGGTCGACGACGGCCTCGAGATGCGTGGCAGCGTCGAGATCAAGGATCGGGCCATTTCTCGGACCGCCATCGCGGCGGCACTGAAGGATCCTCGGGTCACGCGCACCACCGGCGGCTTCTCGCGACTGACGGGTCGAGAACTCCCCCGCGCCGACGTCACCCTCGGCGAGGACACGATCGCAGTCAACCTCTACATCGGTGTGACCTGGCCGTCGCAGATCACCGAGGTGACCGAGTCGGTGCACGCCACCGTCGAGGCCGCGTTGGCGACGATGACGGGACTGCACGTGCATCGAGTGAACGTCCTGGTATCGGACGCCACACTGGACACCGGTTCCTCGTCGATCTCGGATACCGAAGAATCGCAGGCGATTCCACCTCGTCCACCCACGGCCGGGCCCGCCGCGATGCCGGTGGCACTGTTGTTGGGATTCGCGCTTCTCGGTCTCGCCTTCGTCGCCGGGAGGGAGTTCCTGATCGCGCACGGCCACCTCGGCGGACGTCGATGGATCGCCGACGCTGTGTCCTGGGCAGCCGGATTGCACTGGCAGAGTTGGATGATCGCCGCCGCGATCGCCGCCGTCGTCGCCGGGCTGATCCTCGTGTTCATCGGGGTCAAGCCGCGGACGAAGACGCATTCCGGCCTGGGCGCGTCCACGGTCTGGGCCACAGCCACGGATATCGCCCGATTGTGCAGTGCTGCAGCGCAGTCCACGCGCGGAGTGGTGGACGCCCACACCGTCGTCACGCGTAAGAAGATCGAGGTGCGAGTCGAGCGGGATGCTGCTTACGGTGCCGACCGTGTAGACGTCGACGTGCGCGAGGCACTTGCTCCGACACTGTCGGTTGCTGCGGGCGGGCGACGCCTGACGGTGAAGCAGTCGGTGGCAGCTCCGACGAGGGTGTCGTGATGAAGACGTTCGTCGCCGGTGTCGATCGACTGCTCGCGATCGTGGCCGGGGTGGGGTTGATCGCAAGTGGCGGACTCGCGCTTGCCTGGCACTACGACGTCCCGTGGGCGCGAGAAACGCTGTCTCGCTTCGACCGTGCTCGAATTTCGGAACTACCGGAACAGGGCTGGTGGGTGCCGACGCTGGCTGTGGCTGTCTGCATCGCAGTGGTCGTGGCGCTGCTCCTGTTGATCGGCAACTTCTCTCCACGCACGACCGGAACAGCAAGCGTCATCGAGGAGCCCCATTTCTCGGCGCACGTGGATCTGAGCGCCATCGCCACGGGCGTCGCCGCCGAGTTGGCCGAGTTCCCCGGTGTTCGACGCGCCCGCGGTACGGCGATCGACGATCGAGGGATGCCCACTGTTGCTGTATCCGTCTATGCTGCAGCAGATTTCGATGTCGTCGCGTTCACCGCCCGAGCCGAATCACGAGCCGCCTTCGTGGCCGAATCACTCGCCGATACACACGTCGCCACCCGCATTCAACTGCACGTCGACAAGCGAGGGTAACGGTCCGATCGGTATGGTTGCGTCATGGTTGCAACGACGCGCAGTAGGTTCGAGCGATGGTCCGGCGGAATGCCACTCGCCGTGCCCGTGGCATTCGGAACCGTACTGCTGATCGCCACAGTGTCATCGAAGCTCGGTGGCAGTTCGGTTTTCTTCTTCGCTCCCCTCGCCTTCGTCACCTCGGGAACGATGATATGGCTCAGATCGCGCCGTGATCCCCATCGTGTCGACGCAACACACGTTGCCGTCGGGTCGGGTCTGCTGGTGGGATGCGGCGTCGTCGTCGCCGCGTGTGGTCTCGCAGGCGGTCTGATGCTGGACTCACCGACGTTCTGGGCGTCCATAGCCATCGTTGCAGCCATCGCGGCACCGATCAGCGCAGGTATCGGTCCGTTCTAGTGCCTGTTCGCCTAGAGCCATCGACTGCTTGTGTCCCACGTTTCGGTTGCGCAGTGCCGTCGGTCCCAATCGGTGTAATCGGCAGCAATGATCAGCCGCAGGAACTTCGGCCACGAATCGCGATGCCGGGCTGCATCTTTCCGCGCGGAGTGTTCACTGTCGGTTCGACGACCATGACTTGCCGCAGCCTCGGCCCTGATATTCGCTCACGACACCGCGGCGTACTCGGTCTTGATCAGGCGCCCTCCGCTTCGGCAGACCACGGCGGTGAATGAACCACTGCATACGTCTGACCGCGACAAGGGTCCATTGACGCACGGAGGGTGACACACCTCGGGCCGCGTCAATGGACCACAGCATACGTCTGAGCGGTGCAAGGGTCCATTGACGCACGGAGGGTGACACACCTCGGACCGCGTGAATGAACCACTGCATACGTCTGAGCGGTGCAATGGTCCATTGACGCCAATGGGCGGGCACACGCAAAAGCGGCACCCACCCTTTCGGGTGAGTGCCGCTTCGGTACAGCTGGTGGAACTAGATCACTTGATGATCTTCGTGACGCGACCAGCTCCGACGGTACGACCGCCCTCACGGATTGCGAAACGCAGGCCGACATCCATGGCGACCGGCTGGATCAGCGTGACGGACATCTCGGTGTTGTCACCGGGCATGACCATCTCGGTGCCCTCGGGAAGGGTCACGACGCCCGTAACGTCCGTGGTGCGGAAGTAGAACTGCGGGCGGTAGTTGTTGAAGAACGGCGTGTGGCGGCCGCCCTCGTCCTTCGAGAGGATGTAGGCGTTGCCCTCGAACTCCGTGTGGGGAGTCGTGGTGCCCGGCTTGATGATGACCTGTCCACGCTCGACGTCTTCGCGCTTGATGCCACGAACGAGGAGGCCGACGTTGTCGCCTGCCTGACCCGAGTCGAGCAGCTTGCGGAACATTTCGATTCCGGTGACGGTGGTCTTGGTCGAGCCGGGGCGGATGCCGACGATCTCGACCTCTTCGTTGACGTTGACCGAGCCGCGCTCGATACGTCCGGTGACCACGGTGCCACGACCGGTGATGGTGAAGACGTCCTCGACGGGCATGAGGAACGGCTTGTCGGTCTCACGGACGGGGTCCGGCACGGAATCGTCGACGGCCTGCATGAGCTCCAGAACCGACTCGCCCCACTTCTCGTCACCCTCGAGTGCCTTGAGTGCGGAGACCTTGATGACCGGTGCGTCCTCGTCGAACTCCTGCGAAGCGAGGAGCTCGCGGACCTCCATCTCGACGAGCTCGATGATCTCGTCGTCGTCGACCATGTCGGCCTTGTTCAGTGCGACCAGAATGTACGGGACACCGACCTGGCGGGCGAGCAGCACGTGCTCGCGGGTCTGCGGCATCGGGCCGTCGGTTGCTGCAACGACCAGGATTGCGCCGTCCATCTGTGCCGCGCCGGTGATCATGTTCTTGATGTAGTCGGCGTGACCCGGTGCATCGACGTGCGCGTAGTGGCGCTTCTCGGTCTGGTACTCGACGTGGGAGATGTTGATCGTGATACCACGAGCCTTCTCCTCCGGAGCCTTGTCGATCTGATCGAAAGCCGAGGCCTCGTTCAGGTCCGGGAACTTGTCGTGCAGAACCTTGGTGATTGCAGCCGTCAGCGTCGTCTTACCGTGGTCAACGTGACCGATGGTGCCGATGTTGACGTGCGGCTTCGTCCGATCGAACTTCGCCTTCGCCACTGTGTGTCCTCCTGGACTGATCTGTGCCGGCCCCGACGGGGCAAGCACGCGTATGTGTTGTTACTTATTACAGGTCGAGCGTGGTCCAGCAGCTGAAGAGAGTTACTCTCCGGTCGCCTTCGCGATGATTTCCTTCGAGACGTTCGCAGGAACTTCTGCGTAGGAATCGAAGACCATGGAGTAGTTAGCGCGGCCCTGCGTCTTCGACCGAAGGTCTCCGATGTAGCCGAACATCTCCGACAGCGGAACCAATGCCTTGACGATACGGGCACCGCTGCGTTCCTCCATGGCCTGGATCTGACCACGGCGGGAGTTCAGGTCGCCGATGACCTCACCCATGTAATCCTCGGGAGTGATGACCTCGACGGCCATGACGGGTTCGAGGATGACGGGGCTGGCCTTGCGAGCAGCTTCCTTGAACGCTTGTGAGCCGGCGACCTTGAAGGCCATTTCCGACGAGTCGACGTCGTGGTACGCACCGTCGAGCAGTGTGACCTTGACGTTGACCAGGGGGTATCCGGCGAGAACACCGTACTGCATGGCGTCCTGAGCACCTGCGTCGACCGAGGGGATGTACTCCCTGGGCACACGACCACCGGAGACCTTGTTCTCGAACTCGTAGGTCGCACCGTCTTCGCCCTCGAAAGGCTCGAGCTTGATGATGACCTTCGCGAACTGGCCGGAGCCACCGGTCTGCTTCTTGTGGGTGTAGTCGTGCTTGTCGACCGTCTTGCGGATGGTCTCGCGGTACGCGACCTGCGGCTTGCCGACGTTGGCCTCGACCTTGAACTCGCGACGCATACGGTCGACGAGGATGTCGAGGTGCAGCTCGCCCATTCCGCCGATGACGGTCTGGCCGGTGTCCTCGTCCAGCTTCACCGAGAAGGTGGGATCCTCTTCGGCGAGCTTCTGGATCGCTGTTCCCAGCTTCTCCTGGTCGGACTTGGTCTTCGGCTCGATCGAGACCTGGATGACCGGGTCCGGGAAGCTCATGGACTCGAGGATGATCTGGTTCTGCGGATCGCAGAGCGTGTCACCCGTCGTGGTGTCCTTGAGGCCGATGACGGCGTAGATGTGACCGGCAGATGCGGTCGCGATCGCGTTCTCCTTGTTGGAGTGCATCTGGAAGAGCTTGCCCAGACGCTCCTTCTTGCCCTTGGTCGAGTTGATGACCTGAGCGCCGGAGTCGACCTTGCCCGAGTACACCCGGACGTAGGTCAGCTTGCCGAAGAAGGGGTGGGTCGCGATCTTGAACGCGAGAGCTGCGAACGGCTCGTCTGCGGACGGCTTGCGAGTGATCTCCTTCTCCTCGTCGCCGACGGCGTGTCCGATGGTCTCGGCAACGTCGAGGGGAGACGGGAGGTAGTCGATGACCGCGTCGAGCATGGGCTGAACGCCCTTGTTCTTGAACGCGGATCCACACAGGATCGGGTACAGCTCGCTGTTGACCGTCATCTTGCGGATGGCGCCCTTGATCTCGTCGACCGTGAGCTCTTCGCCGCCGAAGTGCTTCTCCAGAAGCGCTTCGTCGGACTCGGCGACGGTCTCGAGCAGCTGGGTGCGGTACTCGTCCGCGCGCTCCTTGAGGTGTTCCGGGATCTCCTGGATCTCGTACTTCTCGCCGAGCTTGGTCTCGCCACTCCACACGAGAGCCTTCATCTGCACGAGGTCGATGACGCCCTCGAAGTCGTTCTCTGCGCCGATGGGCAGCTGGATGACCAGCGGCTTGGCACCGAGACGATCGATGATGGTCTGCACGGTGTAGTAGAAGTCCGCGCCGAGCTTGTCCATCTTGTTGACGAAGCAGATGCGCGGTACGTCGTACTTGTCGGCCTGACGCCAGACCTGCTCGGACTGCGGCTCGACGCCCTCTTTGCCGTCGAACACTGCGACTGCGCCGTCGAGGACGCGGAGCGAGCGCTCCACCTCGACGGTGAAGTCGACGTGACCGGGGGTGTCGATGATGTTGATCTGGTTGTCGTTCCAGAAGCACGTCGTGGCAGCAGAGGTGATCGTGATGCCACGCTCCTGCTCCTGCTCCATCCAGTCCATGGTGGCTGCGCCATCGTGAACTTCACCGATCTTGTACGAGATACCGGTGTAGAAGAGGATGCGTTCGGTAGTGGTGGTCTTGCCGGCATCGATGTGGGCCATGATGCCGATGTTGCGGACCTTGTTGAGGTCGGTCAGCACGTCCTGTGCCACGAGTTAACCCGCCTTGGTGTTGGAAGAGGTATTGCCTGAGCTGATCAACGCTCCGGCGGCATCGGATAGTTCCGGATGCCGCCCGAGCGAGGAGATCACCAGCGGTAGTGGGCGAACGCCTTGTTGGCTTCGGCCATCTTGTGAGTGTCTTCGCGGCGCTTCACAGCGGCACCGAGGCCGTTGCTGGCGTCGAGCAACTCGTTCGCCAGACGCTCGACCATGGTCTTCTCGCGACGAGCGCGCGAGAACGTGACCAGCCAGCGCAGTGCCAGCGTGGTGGAGCGGCCGGGACGAACCTCGACGGGCACCTGGTAGGTGGCACCACCGACGCGACGGCTGCGAACCTCGAGGGCCGGCTTGACGTTGTCGAGTGCACGCTTGAGCGTGACGACGGGGTCGGTGCCGGTCTTCTCGCGAGCCTGCTCGAGCGCCTGGTAGACGATGCGCTCTGCGGTCGACTTCTTGCCGTCGAGGAGGATCTTGTTGACGAGCTGCGTGACCAACGGCGATCCGTAGACCGGGTCGTTGATCAGCGGCCGCTTGGGTGCTGGGCCCTTGCGTGGCATATCAGCTCTTCTCCTTCTTGGCTCCGTAGCGGCTGCGAGCCTGCTTGCGGTTCTTGACACCCTGGGTGTCGAGCGAACCGCGGATGATCTTGTAACGCACACCCGGGAGGTCCTTCACACGACCACCGCGAACGAGCACCATCGAGTGCTCCTGCAGGTTGTGACCCTCACCGGGGATGTATGCGGTGACCTCGACCGAGGAGGTCAGGCGAACACGCGCGACCTTACGGAGAGCGGAGTTCGGCTTCTTGGGGGTGGTGGTGTACACGCGAGTGCACACACCACGGCGCTGGGGACTGCCCTTGAGGGCAGCGGTCTTCAGTTTCGCAACCTTGTCGGTGCGTCCCTTACGGACCAGCTGGTTGATCGTTGGCATGAACCGGCTTTCTTCGTGTCGATAAACAGGGATCTAGCAGTTGGAGCAAGAGAACACTGCTCCTCACCCGGTACTGCTGCTGCTCCAGTACTGCTACCGCGGGTCTCTTGCACCCCGCGGTCGGGTGTGTCGCATACCCCCACACGTCCAGCCGGTTGCGCGCTCTTGGAGCGAACGTGCGCACGGCTGTACCTCGCATAGGCACACAAACGGTCCGGGCAGGCCGGACACGACCCATAACGATACCCGGCGGCGTGACCTCGGGTCAAAACACCCCTCGCGTGGGTACGCGATCAACGACTGAGGTTCAGCGTGAGATCGGCGAGCTTCGCGGCGGCCTGGCACGGATCGGGATGGGCGGCGTCCGGCCGGTACTGCACCCACCATCCGAAGATGCCGTCCCGATCCGCCCCGGCCGAGACGCCACACGACGCGGAGTCGTCGGGACGCTGGGCCTGGATTGCCTTGCGGCCCTGCACCGTTGTGTCGGTGACGGTGTACATCATCTTCTCGTCGGCGGCTCGTTCGGCCGCCAGAGTTCCGGACTCGAACCAGTTGAACGTGACCTTCACCGTGCCTGCGGATCCGACGAGATCCCACCGGCAGATGGCCCCGAAGAAGCCGCGAGCGATGGCGTCGGCACCGGTGGTATCGCGGATCTGGTCGTCGGAGACGGCGTCGCACTCGGTCAACAAGTCGGTGAATTCTCGGCCACCGGACCCACCGAAACTCGCCGGCCGCGGCGTGCCTTGCACGGTCTGAGAACAGCCTGCGACGAGCAGCAGGGTCGCTGCGGCGGCGAGGACGCGTCGGATTCTCATTGCTTGCGCTCCACTGTCAATGCCGCCAGCTCGTTTCCGACCTCGCACGGCGGGCGCGCCGCAGGTTGGTCGGAGTACGTGATGGACCAATGGAAGAAGTCGTCGCCGAACTGCACCCCGATCTCGCACAACGCACCCTGCTCGGCCTCGAAGCCGGGGTTGCCGTCGATCTCGATGTCCTTCGCCGGACGGCCGATCAGCTCGGAACCGGCGCGTTCGCGTCCGATGGGGCTGCCGCGATACCAGGAGAAGCTGACACCCGGTCCGCCGAACCCGACCGTCTCCCACTGGCAACCGACGGAATTACGGGTGATCTGAGCGAACGGGCCCGCGCCGAACGCGGACTGCACCTCGGCGTCGGTGATCGATCCGCATTCGCCGAAGAAGGGACCGGGCTCGTATGCCGCGGTGGTCGGGGCTGTGTCCTCCGGCGGCGCAGCGTCGTCTTCCGCCCCGCCGCACCCGGCGATCAGCACCGCTGTTGCCGCCACGACCATCGCGAACCGTCTCGTCATCCAGTGGCTCACATCTACGGGGCCGAGAATCCGCCGACGCCCGGAATGTCGAACAGAATGCCGGAGGCCAGAACCTGAGCGGTGAACAGAATCGGTCCGCTACCGGTGTCTGCGACGACCGGGCCCGAAGGCACGAACACGCCGTTTCCCTGCTGGCAGATCGGTGCGTTCACCGACCCGGTGCGTCCGTTGGCGATGTTGACGAAGTCCACCTGCAGGCTGGCGAAGTTCTGGTAGGACGCGCAGATCCGCGGCTCGGCGGCGCGGCCCCAGATGTGGGTCTGTCCCGGCGTGTCGGTGCTCGCGACCTCGATCGTGCCGATCCACTGATCCGGAACGACGAGTCCGCCGACGGTGACGCCGAGGTTGGGGATCTGCAGGACGGGGACCGAAACCGGTCCGGGCGGGGGCGCGTTCTCGATGGGTGCGGACGGCGCATCGGCAGGCGGTTGGGCCTGTGCGACCGGCGCGAGGGCCATGGTGCTCACAGCCGCGAATGCAGCTGCGAGTAGACCGAATCGAGTCAGACGAGCCATACCTGTGTGTCTCCTGATCCTGTGGACGCGAGTCGCCATACGTTACCGCGAAGCGGCGAGCTTCCGGCCCCGGACGTAGACGCCGACGATGGCGGGTTCGCGCATCGCCATCAGCAACGCGAACAGGGTCTGATCGCGGGCGAGCTCGGGATCGTCGGCGCGGACACCGTGGTCGACGGCCACCGCGAGCTGCGGCCATGCGGACGGATCGACCACGACGAAGTCGGCTTCCTTACCCGCGTCGAAATTGCCGATCCGGTTCTCCATGTCCAGCGCTCGGGCTCCGGCGAGTGTTCCGGTGAACAGCAGTTCGGCCGGATGCAGCGACAGACCCGCGTCGCCCGGCTCGGAGATGTGCACCTTAAACGCATCGGCGAGAACCTGCGGCAGCAGCCACTCGTCACCACCGCCGAAGTCCGAACCGATGGCGATGTTCACCCCGGCGGCGACGGTTCGCTGCCACGGCATCGTGCCCGAGCCCAGAAACTGTTGCGAGGTGGGACAGTGCGCGACGGAGGTGCCTGTCTCCGCCATTCGCGCGAGTTCGACGTCCTGACAGTGCACCGCGTGAGCCAGGATGGTGCGCCGACCCAGGAAGCTCTTTCCGCCGACCTGCGAGCCCGGCAGGAACTTGCCGTCGTAGGTGTCGAGGTACGTGTCCACACCGTAGGCGTTCTTGGTGGCGTCGATCTCTCCGGTTCCCGGCCGGTTGTTCTCGTTGAGGTGTGTGTGGAAGTAGACACCTCGTGCGCGGACGGAATCGTAGAGCTCACCCAGGTTCTTCAGCGTCTCCGTCGTCACCGACAGCGAGAACCGCGGTACGACGGCCACGTGCAGCATCGCCGTGTCGACGTCGCCGGTGTCGGCTGCGTGCCATTTCTCGATCTCCTCGGACACCAGCCGGATGGCCTCGTCCTCACCGGTGATCAGGGCCTGCGCCGACGCCGGTCCGGTGGTCTGGACCCCGCGTCCGCTGACGATCCGCAGTCCGTGCTCGAGCGTCTCGGCGAACAGCGAATCCTGCGCGTGCGGGAACGCCGATCCGAACACCATCGCCTGCGTCGTTCCGGCTCGGATGCGCGCGGCGCAGAAGTCTCGGGCCGCAGCGGCGGCGAACTCCGGATCGGCGAAGCGGGACTCCGACGGGAATATGCAGGTGTTCAACCATTCGAGCAGTTGCCCGCCGCCGTAGGAATCTCCGGCGTAGGTCTGCGGGAAGTGGATGTGAGTGTCGACGAAACCGGGCAGCAGATACCCCGGTCGGTGATCGACCACCGGGACCTGCGCGAATCCGGTTGAGAGAGAATCGAACTCGCCGCAGAACTCGATCGTCCCCTCACCCGACACCACGAGCGCACCGTCGGGAATCGACACCAACGCGGCTGCCGCGTCCGTCACCGTGGGCGAGCCTGCGACGTGGAAAATATGGCCGCGGTACACGCGTGCGATTTCGGAAGTCACCCGCCAGACTCAAGCACAGGTTGCGCAGTGCTGCAGACCGTGTGGGTCTAGAGCGCTCCCGCCGGAGCTGCGGACAGCCGAGCGTTCAACGACGCATCCAGTACCTCTGCCCACGAGCGCACGACCTCGGCTCGTCGTCGTGCGTCGTCGGTCAGGACATCGGCCAGACCCAATCCACGCGCGAGGTCGAGGGTCGCCTGGACGAGACGGTGCGAGACGGGATCGTTGTCGTCGACACCGAGGTTCTCGACGGCCATCTGGTGGGCACGGCGACCGAACCGCTCTTCGAGAGGGACGATCCGATCGCGCAACTCGGGGTCGGCCGATGCCGCCGTCCAGACCTGAAGTGCCGCTTTGAACATCGGTCCGGTGTAGTACTCCACGAGCCGCTCCACCACCAGTTTCGTCCGGCCGGGGCCCGCCGGAATCTCCTGCGCCTCGCGGCGAGCACTGTCCATCCGAGTGTCGAACATGTACTCGAGTGCTCCGGTGATCAGGTCCTCACGCGTCGGGAAGTGGTGTTGGGTCGCGCCGCGGGACACGCCGGCACGTTCGGCGACCACGCCGACCGTCGTTGCACCCCAGCCCTGCTCCGCGAGCGAATCGATCGTCGCCTCGAGCAGTCGCTGACGCGTGACCCTGCTGCGGTCCTGCTTGGGCTCGCGCGCCATCACCATCGCCGTACTCCCTCCTACCGACGCTCGGCCGACCTATTTCTCGACCGCTCTACTTTTCGGCCGCCCAGGACGGTGGCCTCTTCTCCAGAAAGGACATCATCCCCTCTCGGGCCTCGTCGGACGCAAACAACCTGGCCGATTGCTCGGCGACGGCCGACCCGCGTTCGTAGATCTCGCGCCGGATCGCGGCCGTGGTGAGGAGCTTCGACTCGGCCAGGCCCTGCGGCGAACACTTCCGAAACATGATCATGTAGTCGGCCACCGCTGCCGCGGGAACGGCGTCGGCCACGGTGACCAGACCGATCGCCTCGGCGGTGGCACCGTCGAACGTCTCCCCGGTGAGAAAGTAGCGACTCGCTGCCCGGGAGCTCAGTCGCGGCAGCACGGCCACCGAGATGACCGATGCGGCCAGGCCGAGGCGAACCTCCGTCAGCGCGAACGAACTCTGGGGTCCGGCCACCGCGATATCGCACGCCGCGACCAGCCCCATCCCGCCGGCCCGCACATGTCCGTCGATCTGCACGACGACGGGTTTCGGGGTGTCGATGATCAACCGCATCAGGTCCAGCATCTGCCTGGTGCGCAGTTCCGGCGACGAGCCGGCCTCTCGGAGGTCGGCTCCGGCGCAGAACGTGGTGCCGGTGTGGCCGAGCACGATCGTTCTGACGTCGTCGTCGTGCGCCGCAGCGATGAGTCCCGCCGTCAGCTCCTCGACCAACACCGACGACAGCGCGTTCCGATTCTGCGGCGAATCCAACGTCAAATACGCCGTGTCCTTGCTCGATTCGACGAGAACGGCCATCAGTAGCTTCTCGGCAGTCCGAGCGAGTGCTGGCTCACGAAGTTGAGGATCATCTCCCGACTCACCGGCGCGACACGGGCGATGCGGGCGGCCCCGAGCATCGCAGCCAACCCGTACTCACTGCTCAGGCCCGCGCCACCGTGGGTCTGAATCGCCTGATCCAGTGCCTTGATACTGGCCTCGGCCGCAGCGTATTTCGCCATGTTCGCCGCCTCGGCAGCGCCGAAGTCGTCCCCGGAGTCGTAGAGCACCGCGGCCTTCTGCATCATCAGCTTGGCGAGTTCGAGTTCGATCTTGCACTGCGCCAACGGATGAGCGAGACCCTGATGTGCTCCGATCGGCGTCTTCCAGACGGTGCGCTCGTTGGCGTACTTGACGGCCGCGTCGATTGCGTACCGACCCATACCGACAGCCATCGCGGCACCGAGAATGCGCTCGGGGTTCAGTCCCGCGAACAACTGCATCAGGGCGGCGTCGGGCTCACCGACGAGTGCCTCGGCGGGAAGCCGAACGTCGTCGAGGAACAGCACGAACTGATGATCGGGCTCGACGATGTCCATCTCCATCTGCGTCTTCTGCAGCCCCGGAGCGTCGGTGGGCACGATGAACAGGGCCGGCTTGAGCTTGCCGGTCTTGGAATCTTCGGTCCGCGCGACGATGAGGACCGCGTCGGCCTGATCGACACCGGAGATGTAGATCTTGTTGCCCCTCAACAACCACTCGTCGCCGTCGCGACGCGCCGTGGTGGTGATCTGGTGCGAGTTGGATCCGGCGTCGGGTTCGGTGATGCCGAAGACCATGATCTTGGACCCGTCGGCGAGGGCGGTGAGCCACTCCTGCTTCTGATCGGGCGTGCCGTACTTGCCGATGATGGTGCCGCAGATGGCCGGGCTGACCACGACCAGCAGCAGACCGGCACCGTGCGCGGCCAGTTCTTCCTGCACGAGCGCGAGTTCGTAGATGCCTGCGCCACCGCCGCCGTACTCCTCGGGCAGATTGACGCCGAGGAAACCGAGCTTGCCCGCCTCGTTCCACAGTTCGGTCAGCGGCTCACCCTTGCGCGCCTTGGGCAGAACGTAGTCGATGTAGTTGTAGCGCTTGCCCAGTGACGAGACTGCGTTACGCAGTCCCTTCTGCTCTTCGGTCTCGATGAAACTCATGATTGTTCTGCTCCTTCGGTTACCACGGCCAGCACTGCGCCGACTTCGACCTGTTGACCTTCTGTGACGTTCAGTTCGGTGAGCACACCGTCCGCGGGTGCGGTCACCGTGTGTTCCATCTTCATCGCCTCGAGCCACAGGATCGGCTGCCCGGCCGTGACTGTATCGCCCTGCGCAGCAGCGATTCTGATGACACTGCCCGGCATCGGTGCGAGCAAGGAACCGGCCGCGACCTCGTCGGTCGGATCGGTGAACCGCGGGGCCTTGATCAACCCGACCGGGCCCAGTGCGGAATCGACGAACACGTCCGATCCGTAGCTGCTCACCTGAAAGATGCGACGGATTCCGTTGTCGTCGAGCGTCACCGAGGTCGGCGTGTACTCGACCAGTTCGATGCGATCGAGTTCGACGCCTCCCACCGAGGAGGTGAGTCCGCTGCGTCCGATCGAATATTCGACGGTGATGTCGTTGTACGTCTTGCGCTGCGGTTGGGACCGGAGATTGCGCCAGCCGCCTGGCAATCCGCGATTCACGCGGGCGTTCCGGACGTTGCTCGCAGCATCGGCCAATGCCGCTGCGAGTGCGGACAACTCCTGGGCGCGGCCCTGTGCGATCGGCTGAGCCAGGACATCGAGCCCGTGCGTGTCGAAGAAGGCGGTGTCGGTGTCCCCGGCCAGGAACGCCGGGTGTCGCAGGATGTTGACCAGTAGATCGCGATTGGTCTTCAGACCGTGAACGGTGGCCTTCTGCAACGCTTTCGCCAGCAAGTTCGCTGCCTGATCCCGCGTCGGCGCGAACGAGATGACCTTCGCGAGCATCGGGTCGTAGTGGGTTCCCACCACACTGCCGGTTTCGACGCCGGAGTCCACTCTGATGCCGGACTTGTCCAGCACCTCGAACTGCGCACCGGGGATCTCGAATCGGTGCACGGCACCGCTCTGCGGCTGCCAGTCATGAGCCGGATCCTCCGCGTAGAGGCGAACTTCGATGGAGTGTCCGCGGGTCTCCGGCTGCTCGGCGGGCAACCGCTCCCCCGCGGCGACCCCGATCTGCAGGGCCACCAGGTCGAGTCCGGTCGTGCACTCGGTGACCGGATGCTCCACCTGCAGGCGCGTGTTCATCTCCAGGAAGAAGAAGTTGCCCTTCTCGTCGGCGAGGAATTCGACGGTGCCTGCACCCTCGTAGCCGATGGCCTCGGTGGCCAAGGTCGCCGCATGGAACAGCTTCTCGCGCATGCCGTCGATACGTTCGACGAGCGGCGACGGTGCCTCCTCGACGACCTTCTGATGCCTGCGTTGGATCGAGCACTCACGCTCGCCCACCGTCCACACCGTGCCGAATCGGTCCGCCATGACCTGCACTTCGATGTGTCGGCCGGTCTCGATGTACCGCTCCACGAACACCGTTCCGTCGCCGAATGCCGAGAGTGCCTCGCGCCCGGCCGCTTCGAGCTCCGAGTCCAGGTTCTCGAGGTCGCGCACGATGCGCATGCCGCGCCCGCCTCCGCCTGCGGAGGCCTTGATCAGCACGGGCAGTTCGTTCTCGGTGACCGACTCGGGATCGAGCTGGGTCAGCACCGGTACTCCGGCGTCGGCCATCATCTTCTTGGACTCGACCTTCGAACCCATCAATTCGATCGCCTTGACCGGCGGCCCGATCCACGTCAGGCCGGCGTTCTGCACCTGCTGTGCGAAATCGGCGTTCTCGGAGAGGAATCCGTAACCCGGGTGCACGGCGTCGGCTCCGGCGTGTACCGCAGCGGCGATGACGAGCTCGCCGCGCAGGTAGGTCTCGGCCGAACTGTTGCCGGGCAGACGGACGGCCGCATCGGCCTCCCGCACGTGCGGGGCATTCGCGTCGGCGTCGGAGAAGACCGCGACCGTGTCGATGCCCTCGGCGCGGCAGGTGGTGAAGACGCGTCGGGCGATTTCGCCGCGGTTGGCTACCAGAACGGACGTTATGGTCATGGCTTCACATCCGGAAGACACCGAAGTTGGCGGTGCCTTCGATCGGGGCGGTGGCGATGGCCGACAGGCACATTCCCACCACCGTGCGGGTATCACGGGGGTCGATGACGCCGTCGTCGTAGAGGCGTCCGGAGAGGAACATCGGCATCGACTCGGCCTCGATCTGGCCTTCGATCATCGCGCGCATTCCGGCATCGGCCTCGGCATCGAACGCTTGGCCTCGGGCCTCGGCGGCGGCGCGTCCGACAATCGAGATGACACCTGCGAGTTGCGCGCCGCCCATGACGGCCGACTTGCTCGACGGCCACGCGAACAGGAACCGCGGATCGAATGCCCGTCCGCACATGCCGTAGTGACCGGCACCGTAGGACGCACCGAGCAGAATGGAGATGTGCGGCACCGTGGAGTTGGACACGGCATTGATCATCATCGCTCCGTGCTTGATCATCCCGCCCTCCTCGTACTCCTTGCCGACCATGTAGCCGGTGGTGTTGTGCAGGAACAGCAGTGGGGTGTTCGACCGATTGGCCAGCTGGATGAACTGCGTCGCCTTCTGCGATTCTTCACTGAAGAGCACACCGCGGGCGTTGGCCAGAATGCCGATCGGATATCCGTGCAGCTCGGCCCATCCGGTGACCAGCGATCCGCCGTACATGGGCTTGAACTCGTCGAAATCGGAACCGTCGACGATACGGGCGATGACCTCGCGCGGGTCGAACGGGATCTTCAGATCCGTGGGAACGATGCCGAGCAGATCTTCTGGGTCAGCCAACGGCTCGATGACCTCGGCGCGAGGCTCCAGGCCCTTCTTCTTCCAGTTCAATCGGGAGACGATGCTGCGTCCGATGCGGATGGCGTCCTGCTCGTCGACGGCGAAGTAGTCTGCGAGACCGGACTTTCGGGCGTGCATCTCGGCCCCGCCGAGCGACTCGTCGTCCGAGTCCTCGCCGGTGGCCATCTTCACCAGCGGCGGTCCGGCGAGGAAGACCTTGGAACGTTCCTTGACCATGACGACGTGATCGGACATGCCGGGGATGTACGCCCCGCCTGCGGTGGAGTTACCGAACACCAACGCGATCGTGGGGATGCCCGCCGCCGAGAGCTGCGTCAGATCACGGAACATGCGACCGCCGGGGATGAACACCTCCTTCTGCGTCGGTAGATCGGCTCCACCGGATTCGACCAACGAGATCACCGGGAGCCGGTTCTGCGTGGCGATGTCGTTGCCGCGGAAACCCTTCTTCAGCGTCCAGGGGTTGCTGGCTCCGCCGCGTACCGTCGGATCGTTGGCGACGATGAGGCACTCGACCCCGCAGACGACGCCGATGCCCATGACGGTGCTGGCTCCGACGGGAAAGTCGCTGCCCCAGGCCGCGAGTGGACACAGTTCGAGAAATGCCGAGTCCTCGTCGATCAGCAGCTCGATGCGTTCGCGGGCGAGGAGCTTGCCACGCTTCTTGTGGCGCTCGATGTACTTCTCACCGCCGCCGAGCAGAGCCTTCGAGTGCTCGGCGTCGATCTCGTCGAGCTTGGTGTTCATCGCGTCGACATTCCCGGAGAACTGCTCCGAGGCCGTGTCCAGCGTGGACTTCAGCACGCTCATGCCTGATACCCCAATCGTTTTGCTGCCAGCCCGGTGAGAATCTCGGTGGTGCCACCGCCGATGCCGAGGATGCGCATGTCGCGGTACTGCCGCTCGACCTCGCTCTCGCGCATGTAGCCCAACCCTCCGAAAAGCTGCACTGCCTGATTGGCGACCCACTCTCCCGACTCGACGGCGGTGTTCTTCGCGAAGCACACCTCGGCGATGAAGTCCTGGTTCTCCTGCAGGGACCGCTCGACGAGGGATCGGGTGTAGACACGTGCGATGTCGATCTTTCGCGCCATCTCGGTGACGGTGTTCTGCACCGATTGCCGTGCGATGAGCGGCTTTCCGAAGGTCTCACGGTCCCGAACCCACTGCAGCGTCAGATCGAGGCATCGCTGCGCGCTGGCGTAGGCCTGGGCCGCGAGCGCAATGCGCTCGGTGAGAAACGCCTGCGCGATCTGCGCGAAACCACTGTTCTCGGCACCGACGAGGTTGGCGACGGGAACACGGGCGTCGACGAACGACAGCTCAGCGGTGTCCGATGCGCGCCACCCCATCTTGTCGAGCTTGCCGGTGACCTCGAACCCGGGTGTGCCCTTCTCGATGACGAGCAACGAGACACCGGCTGCACCCTCGCCTCCGGTGCGGACGGCGGTGACGACGAAGTCTGCTCGGCATCCCGAGGTGATATAGGTCTTGGATCCGTTGACGACGTAGTGCTCGCCGTCCTTGACCGCCCTCGTCCTGAGGTGGCCGACGTCGGAGCCGCCACCCGGCTCGGTGATCGCGAGCGAGCCGATCTTCTCCCCCGCCAGCGTGGGCCGCACCCACTTCTCGATCTGGTCGGCGTCACCCGCTGCAACCAAGTGCGGCAACGCGATTCCGCTGGTGAACAACGATGCGAACAGGCCACCCGACGCTCCGGCCTGATGCATCTCCTCGCAGATCACGACCGCGTCGGCCAGATCTCCACCGTCGCCGCCGACCTCCTCGGGGAAACCTGCGCCGATCAACCCCAGAGCGGCCGCCTTCTTGTGCAGCTCACGCGGTATCTCGCCGTCGGTCTCCCACTGATTCATGTGCGGAGCGATGTCCTGCTCGACGAAACTGCGGACGGTCTTTCGAAGCTGCTGACGCTCCGGCGTCGTCCAGATACTCATGTGAAGTCTCCTTTGAATGCCAGGGTTTCGGGGATGTCGATGTACCGCGACCGCAGCCACTCGCCCAGTCCCTTGGCCTGTGGATCGAATCGGGCCTGCGATGCCACGCCCTGTCCGAGGATGCCCTCGATGACGAAGTTGACGGCCCGCAGATTCGGCAGTACGTGCCGGGTGACGGTGAGCGGTTCTGCCTCGGGAAGCATCTGCTTCAGGGTCTCGACCGTCAATGCATGGACGAGCCAGACGAATTCGTCGTCGGTGCGCACCCAGACTCCGATGTTGGCGTTGCCGCCCTTGTCTCCGCTTCGTGCCGCGGCGACGGTGCCGAGTGGGAGCCGGATGGTCGCCTCGGCCGCTCGCGGTGCCGGTAGCGCCGGTTCTGCGAGGGGCTCGAGTGCCCGCGTCTCGGTCGACGGTGCGACGGCGCGCTCGGTGCCGTCGGCCAGGTGCGCGACGTGCGGTACCTCGGCTACGTCGACGAAGCCTGCGGTGAAGACTCCGTACGGGGCTCCGTTCCCGGGTGGCGCGGTGACCGAGAACCCCGGATAGCTCGCCAGTGCGAGTTCGACTGCCACCGCGGAGAACTGACGTCCGACGGCGTCGGGGTTGCTGTCGCGGGCGACGCAGCGCAGCAGAGCACTGGCCGTCTCCTCCGTCTCGGCATCGGGCTTGTCGGTGCGTACAAGCGTCCAGTCCAGCTCGGTCGGCCGCGCCGGGAGCCAGGACTCGAACTGACGCTGTGCCAGTGCGGCTTTGGCTTCGATGTCCAGTCCGGTGAGCACCATGGTGAATTCGTTGCGGAAGCCGCCGAGCGCATTGAGCGAGACCTTGTAGGTGGGCGGCGGCGCTTCGCCGGTCACACCGGTGATGGACACCCGATCGCTGGATTCCTGCGTCAGGATCGCTGAGTCGATCCGTGCGGTGACGTCAGGGTTCGCGTAGCGGCCGCCGGTGATTTCGTACAGCAACTGGGCAGTCACGGTGCCGACGCTGACAGCACCGCCCGTGCCCTCGTGCTTGGTGATGACGGACGATCCGTCGGACTCGATCTCGGCGATGGGGAAGCCGGGACGGGACATGTCGGCGATCTCGGTGAAGAAGGAGTAGTTGCCGCCCGTCGCCTGTGTTCCGCATTCGATGACGTGCCCGGCGACGACGGCCCCCGCCAATGCGTCGTAATCGGCTGCAGTCCAGCCGAAGTGAGCCGCCGCAGGTCCGACGATGACACTGGCGTCGGTGACGCGCCCGGTGACGACGACGTCCGCCCCGGAGCTGAGGCATTCCACGATGCCCCACGCGCCGAGGTAAGCATTTGCGGTCAGCGGGCTGCCGAGGCCGAGTTCGGCCGCTCTGCCGAGGAGGTCGTCGCCGTCGACGTAGGCGATCTTCGCGCCGGAGTCCAGCTTCTCCAATGCCTCGGCCAGGCCGCGGGGGTTGAGTCCGCCTGCGTTGGCAACGATCTTGACACCCTTGTCCAGTGCCAATCCGAGGCAGTCCTCTGCTTGGCGCAGAAAGGTTTTGGCGTAGCCCCGGGTCGCGTCCTTCATCCGATCGCGGCCGAGGATGAGCATCGTCAGCTCGGCGAGGTAGTCGCCCGTGAGGTAATCGAGTTCGCCGCCCTCGAGCATCTCGCGCATCGCGGACAGCCGGTCTCCGTAGAAGCCCGAACAGTTGCCGATTCGTACGGTCATGCTGTCTCTCGTCCTGACTGTGGCCGTCCGGCCCCGGGAGGGCCTGCGAAGGCTTGGGCGATGGTGATCCAGTGCGCGCCGTCGGTTCCCTCGGCGCGGATGTCGAGGTCGTCGCGGTGGGCGCGCTGGGTGACGAGGAGGCAGAAGTCGAGGGCCGGTCCGCTCACGCGTTGGGCAGCGTTCTCGGGCCCCCACGTCCAGAGCTCACCCGACGGTGCGGTGAGCTCGATGCGAAACGGTTCGGTGGGCGGAGCCTGATCGTTGACGGCGTAGGCGAAATCCCTTGTCCGGACGCCGATGTGCGCGACGCCGCGAATTCTGTCGGTGGCGACGCGGGTGACGCCCAGTGCGTCGGCGACATCCTGCCCGTGCGCCCAGGTCTCCATCAACCGTGCTGTGGCCATCGACGCGGCGCTCATCGGGGGTCCGAACCAGTCGATCTTGGTCCCCGACGGCACCTGCACGAGAGCATCGGTCATCGCGTGGCGTCGGGTTCGCCATTCGCTCAGCAGGTTCGGGTTACGAGATTCTTCCTCGGCGGCCTCGTCGACGAAGCCGGTGGGGTTCTCCCATGCCTTCTTCAGGGTGAGAGCGAACTCCTCCTTGGCCTCGATATCGCCGGACGCTGCGGACGTAGTTCGCTCCGCGACGTGATCGGTCCAGGAAAGATGTGCGATCTGGTGCGCGACGGTCCAGCCCGCGGCCGGTGTCGGTGCCGCCCATTGCTCCGGGGTCAGTTCGGCCACGAGTGCGTCGAGGTCGTTGCCCTCGGCGCGTAGGTCGTCGACGAGAGGGTCGAGGTCTGCCATGAGCCCAGCTTCACAGGAGGTCCTGAAAAAAGCAAGCACGCTTGCTTGTTAATTCGTAACCTTACGTTCGCTTGCCGTCTCTACGGTGCGGAACGTGAAAATGTCGAGACTCGCGGCCGTCGCCGTTACCCTGACCTTCATGGCTGCCGGTTGCTCCTCTGCGGACACCGCCACCGACGAACCGTCGAGCATCCGGGTGGCGACGTTCAACGCCAGCCTCAATCGATCCGCAGCCGGGCAGCTGATGACCGACCTGCAGGGCGAGAACGCTCAGGCTCGCGCGGCAGCCGATGTGATCGCCGCGAACTCACCGGATGTGTTGCTGGTCAACGAGTTCGACTATTCGGGCGACGACGCAGTGGCCTTGTTCAATGACAACTACCTCGACGGGCAGTACCCGCACTCCTTCACCGCGCCCGTGAACACCGGCGTCGATTCGGGGCTCGACCTGGACCGGGACGGCGAACTCGGCGGACCGGGCGACGCCTGGGGGTTCGGTCAGTTCCCGGGCCAGTACGGGATGGTCGTGTACTCGAAATATCCGATCGCGACCGATTCGGTACGCACGTTCCAAAATTTCTTGTGGAAGGACATGCCGGATTCGCTGTTGCCGCGCGACTACTACGGCGACGTGTCCGACCGGCTTCGACTGTCCAGCAAATCGCACTGGGACGTGCCGATCGACGTGGACGGGAAGACGCTGCACGTGCTGGCGTCGCACCCCACTCCCCCGTCCTTCGACGGACCCGAGGACCGCAACGGCAAGCGCAACCACGACGAGATCAGGCTCAGTGCCGACTACATCTCGGGCGCGGACTACCTCTACGACGACAACGGTGTGCGCGGTGGGCTCGAGGACGGAGCGTCGTTCGTCATGCTGGGTGATCAGAACAGCGATCCGGTCGACGGTGATTCGGTTGCCGGTGCCATCGCGCAGGTTCTCGACCTTCCGCGGGTTCAGGATCCGGCGCCCACGTCGGCCGAACATGGCACGGACACAGCAGATTTTGCCGATCCGACGCCTGGTGACCTGCGGGTGGACTACGTGTTGCCCTCGGACGACCTGACGGTCATCGATTCGCAGGTGTACTGGCCGAATCAGGCCGAGCATCCCTCGGACCATCGACTGGTGTGGGCCGACCTCGAAATATGATGGGTGCGTGATCGATCTACCGATTGTCGAATTCGCGTATCCCGGTCCCCTGCGGGATGCCCTGGTCGCGGCCGTTCTCTCCGGCGAGAAGACCAGCACAGCAAGCCTGTTGGTGCAGTACGCCGACGAGGAGCTGCCGAGAGTCGGCGAACGCGGCGCGGTGGTGGATTCGGCCGGTGTCGTGGTCGGAGTCATCGAGACGACAGGCGTCGATATCGTTGCGCTGAGCGATGTTTCGCTGCAACACGCGCTGGACGAGGGCGAAGGATACGTCGACGTCGCGCAGTGGCGGGCCGGGCACGAAAGATTCTGGCAGTCGGCGGAGGTCCGCGAGGAACTGGGCGATCCACGCTTCACCGTGAACGACGACACTCAGGTGGTCCTGGAGCGCTTCGCACTCGTGTCGGAATGAGGCCGGGTGGCGGCCTCGGGATCGAGGAACTGCTTCGCGCCTGCGGGTTCACGCCAGTGCGGAGCGCTCGGCAGGTGTCAGTCCGCCCCAGATGCCATGTGGCTCCTGCACGTCGATGGCGTATTGCCGACACTCGGTCAACGCGGGACACAGACCGCAGACGGCCTTGGCCGCCTGTTCGCTGTACCACAGTGTCGGACAACGTAATCCTTCCGGAGGGAAGAAGACGGTGGATGGCATCGAGCGACACCGGGCAGCCAATTGCCACTCCCAATGACCGACATACGGCGGAGGCAGATCAGGCGACATCACTCGACTGTCGCGGGACGCGAGGACGTCTCGCGCTCGATCGTGTAGTTCTCCGAACCAGCGAGTTCGCTGGTGAAATTGTTCGAGCAGCAGCACGTTCGGCATCCGAGTGAGCCGCGCATCCCGCCAGCTCGTCACCGGATCGCACAGGCGATGCCTTCGCCATGACTTCGACCAACGAGGAGAACGTACAGCTCGTTCCGAATGTCTGTCGGTGGTAGCGCATGAGCGGCTTTCCCTTTCCGACGACCACCGATGGACGCTTGTCGAGCGCAACGTCCACCGGTCGCCGTTCACCTGGTTCGGACCGACCGAGTCGCCGACTTCCGAGTGCGGCGTGAGAACCTGTCGAACCGATACGGTGTGGCATCGATCTCGGCTGGACGTCGACCGAGCTCTGCCGTAAGCAGTGCGGCCGAACCACAGGCCATCGTCCAACCCACATGACCGTGTCCGGTGTTGACGAACAGGTTGTCGTGTGGCGTCGCTCCGATGATGGGAGGCCCGTCCGGAGTCATCGGGCGCAATCCTGAGCGATACTCGACCGAACTCCAGTCCAGTGCCCCGGGAAAGAGCTCGTCGCCGGCAGCGCGTATCTCGGCGAAATTCGAGGGCGCGTGGGTTTTGTCGTAACCGGCGAACTCGGCGACGGCCGACATCCGGAGCGTCGACCCGAACGGTGACCATGCAACCAGAGATCGTTCGTCGATACCGCCTGTGTGCGGCGCCCGCGACCGGTCTCGTATCGCTACCGAAAGGCTGTATCCCTTCGCCGGATATACCGGAACGCGCAACCCTGCGGTGCGAGCGAGGTCGCTCGACGCACTCCCGAGGGCCAACACGTAGCAGTCGGCATCGATATCGCTGCCCCGAGCGGTACGAGCCCTGACGATCGAGGTGCCGTCGGACTCGAGTGACTCGATTCTCGTGTTCAGCTCGAACCGGACACCGAGGCGTTCGGCTGCCGCCGCCAATCCCACGGTGAACAGCGCCGGGTCACCGGTGCCGTCGTCCTCGTCGTGAACAGCTCCAGCGAAGTCGACGGTGCTGTTGGCGAGAGCAGGGTCGACCTCGAACGCCTGCTCCCGGGTGAGCAGACGTTGCGATCTCCCCTGCCGGCGCATCAGCTCGGCTTTGCTGCTGGCCTCGTTGAGGGCGGCTGCGTCCCGGTAGAGGTACAGGATCCCTCCGTCGGTCCGGTGATACTCGAGCGACTCCTCCACCGTGAGCTTCTCGAGCAAGGTCTGACTGTAGGAGGCGAGCTCGTACTTGGCGAGGGTGTTCTTCAGGCTGCGTGCGGGCGTGCATTCCCGCACGAACGCCAGGCCCCAACGAATCAACGCTGGATCCAGGCGCGGCTTCACCCGAATGGAGGTTTGTCCTCCGACCAGCGATCGAAGCAACATTTTCGGTGCTTGCGGAGACGCCCACGCATACGAATGTCCGGGCGCTATCAACCCTGCCGTCGAGGCGGTGGTGTCGTCCGCGACGCGATCGCGCTCGTCGTAGACCACCACCTCGTGGCCATCGCGCGCCAGATAGAACGCGCTCGTGACACCGATGATGCCGCCACCGAGAATTGCGATTCTCATTCGGCACCCGCGCCGGAATGCACAGCCACGGCGGTGATCTCGACCAACAATCTCTCGTCGAGTAGGCCGGCGACGACCGTGGCCCTGGCCGGACGGTGCCGCCCGAACCGCTCGCGCCATACCCGGTTCATCTCGGCGGCGTACGCCGCCGACGTCAGGTAGACGGTCGTCGAGACGACGTGGTTCAGATCCGACCCGGCGGCGTGCAGTACTCGTTCGAGACGATCGATCGCGATCTCGGTCTGCTTCGCCGGATCACCCTCGCCCACGATCGAGCCGCCGTCGTCGAACGACACCTGACCCGAAACATGGATGTTTCGTCCATCTTGCACATACGCGGGGTAATTCGTGGTCTCGTCGGCGATGCCTGCGAGATTTGCGGATACGAGGGTCATGTCATTCCTCTTTCTTCAGAACTTCTTGGAAATAGAATCGCCACCCGAGAAAGCCGCACCAGGCAGTGACAGAAATTGCGACAATCGGCGCTCCGTAGAAAAGTATTTCCAACATCAGTGCGCTCCGGTGTTGTCGAGGATCGGTTCGTTCGAGGTTTGAGTTCGTCGTGGATACTTCTTGCTCGTCGCTACCGCCGCCACGGTGTAGGCAATCGAGTTCGCAGCGACCCCGGGGAGAAGACCGTCCAGACCGAACGGGCTCATCAGTACCCATTGCCACACGACCGTGACCGCAGCACCCGCAGAGATACCCCACAGCGCGGCCGGCGCGGAACGAACACCGAACAGCACTGCTCCGAACAGTGGCACGATCATCGTCGGTGCCCAGAGTGTGTAGCTGTAGAGCAGGGCGTCCACGATGGACGGAACGGTGAGCGCGAAGATGGTGGCACCGGCGCCGACGACCACGCTGAGGGTTCGTTCGATGTTCAGCCTCTTACGCTGCGAGGCCTCGCGCTTGGCCAGTGGCCGGTAGAGGTCGTCGGTGAACACCACTGCGCTGGAGTTGATGTAGCTCGACGCCGTCGACATCACGACTGCGAGGAGCGCCGCAACCAACAAGCCGAGCAGGCCGATCGGCATCAGGTTCGTCACGACCGTCGGGAGTGCCGAATCCGGCTCGATGTCGGGGTAGAGGACGAATGCAACGGCTCCGATCGACGCCGAGATGAAGAAGAAGAAGAACGAGAAGATACCGGCCGTGACGAATCCCCTACGGGCGTGCGAGGAGTCGGGCGTCGAGAAGGTGCGCTGCGCATAGGGAGGAACCAACGTCTCACCGAGCAGCAGGGCCGCGAACAAACCGACGAACTTCATGACGCTGTAGTCACCCATCAGTGTCAGGTGATCGGATGGAAGGGCGTCGACGAGAGCCGAAGGCCCTCCCACTGCATGCAATCCGATGAGCAACGTCACGGGGATGAGGACGCCGAGGAACACGAACTGGAGGAGGTCGGTCTGAATGACGGCCCAGGCTCCGCCGAACGCGGAATAGAGGACGGTCACGCCCATACCCAGAACGATCGCCAGTGTCGGCGGCACATCGAGCGTTGCGTTGACAACGGTACCGATCGCCAATGCCTGTGCGCCCAGAATTCCGGTGCACAACACGATCGACAATCCACCCGTGATGACGCGTGCGGGCTTGCCGTAGTGCGAATGCATCACGTCACCGAGCGTGTGTGCACCCCGGTAGCGTTTGAGCTTGGGTGCGACGAAGAGTCCCACCAGTACGGTCTGTATTCCGAAGGCGCAGAAGGCGAACATGTAGACGTACCCGTCGCGCATCGTCGCCCCGGCGACACCCAACGATGCGCCGCCGCCGAGAAAGGCAGCAGCGAGGCTGCCGAAGAAGACCGGCCAGACAATACGATTGCCGGCAACCGCGAAATCATCGGCATTCGAGACCTTTTTCATGGTCTGCACACCGACCACGATCAGCACTAGGAAATACCCGGCTACCGCAATCCAATCCAATACTTGCATGACTTCTCCTCTGTCGGCGATGGAAAAATCGTATGACGGAGACCGCATTCGGGTCTTCATCAAAAAGCCCAGCATCAGCTCCCGTACGTCTATATTCTTGGGCAAGTTGCACACATGCCCCAGCTTCGGCGTCACGTCGAAGTCAATCGGACGGGAGTTCGTCGTGCTCAGTACCGAGCTGGCGCAGCAGATCGCAGTGGACATCACCGAGATCATCGGGCACAACGTGCTGATCACCGACGCCACCGGGATCGTCCTCGGTAGCGGCGAGCGGGGACGCGTCGGCCAATTCCACGAGGCGTCGATCGTGGTGATAGAAACCAACAGCACACGCAGTCACTCGAGCGCCGACGTACGAAGCCTGCAGGGCAGCCTCCCCGGCACCACACTTCCGTTGACCCTCGATGGTCGAGTGGTCGGCACCGTAGGTCTGTCCGGAGCTCCCGAGCTGGTCGAGCAATTCGGGCAGATAGTCAAGCGTCAGACGGAAATCCTCATGAGCGAGGCCAGCCGTATCGGAACCAGGGTCTCCCGCCAGCGCGCCGTCGAAGACTTTCTGCGTGACGTCTTCGACTGGCACCGCAGTGACGTGTCCATGCAGAGTGTCGAGAATCGAGCTGCTGCACTGTCCTTCGACATCGGCATTCCGCGCCGGGTGTTTCTGGTCGAGACCGACAACACCTCACCGGCAACAGAGGTCGGCAAGCGCGCAGACGCAGACCCCACTACCGTTGTGCTGGAATGGATTCGACACACAGCCGAAACTCCGCAGGAAATTGCCGGCAGACTTTCCCGAAACATCGTCGCCGTGATGCCTCCGGTGGGAACCGACACCGACGACGGCCGTCGCTGGCAGACTCTCGTCGAGCGGGGCAAGGCCAACGCATGGTCGATTTCGGTCGGGGTGGGGCCGAGCGCGTCCGGCGTCGCTCGATTGAACGCGTCGGCCCAGGACGCACGTGACGCACTCGAGCTCGGGCGGCAGGTCTTTCCCGAACGACACATCCACGACATCGACCGGATGCGTCTGTTGCACGCCGTTCGGGCCGTTCCCGACAGCACCCGTCGCCGATTGGTCGACACGGTGCTGGGCGACATCGTTCACGCCCCGGACTGGGAAGTACTGAAGCGAACCCTGATGACGTGGGGCGAATGCGGATTCAACGCAAGCAAGACGGCGGAAAAACTTCACCTGCACCGAAACACTCTCACCTACCGGCTCGTCAAGATCGACAAGCTCACCGGATTCACGACCTTGCCCGGAAGCGATTCGGTGCTGCTCTACATCGCCGCGCTGATGCACGACTCGCCCTGACTCTCCGAGCGCCGCACTTGGACGAGCAACATGTCGGTGGGTTGGTGTATGGGCACTCGCACGTCGATTCCGTTTCGCTGCAACGATATTGGCGTTGACGGACGAGCCACGTTCCATTACAGTCGAACACACGTTCTATTTTTTGTTGGACCATCTGCCGGGGGGCGATGACACAGTGACCACATCGACGCGCAGTCGGTTCGCGGCCTATCTCGGGCCGCAATCGAAGCCGTACATCGAGCCTGCTTCGTTGGCCGAGATTCGAGATGTCGCGATTCTGGAAAATCAGGCGTGCGCTCGCAAGGTCGCTCTGGCCGCCGCCATCTGGGACACGTGCATTCATCAGAACGTCCTCGTCGGTGATGTCATTCAGGACGCGGGCAACTATGCGGCTTCCGAAATTGCGCACGTCCTGGGTTGCTCGAAGACCGTTGCGAACACATACGCAGAGGTCGGAATGGACATTCGACTCCGGCTTCCCGCCGTCGCGGCCGCATTCGAGGCCGGCGAACTCGACCTGCCCCGCGTCCGCGCGATATACCGCTGCACCCACAACCTGACGCAGGACGCGGCGACGGCCGTCCAAAGCGAGGTCCTGTACGCCGCCCGACGCCTGTCACCCGGTCCTCTGGCGACGGAAATCTGGTCGATCATGTTTCGAATCGCACCCGAACAGGCTGCCGCTCTGCGCAAGGACTTGGAACGGCACACCAACGTCACATACACCGACAAAGATGTGCTGTCGACGCTGAAGGCCGACCTCACCGCGGCGGACGCCGCCGCGGCCTGGCAACTCATCAACGAGATGGCCGCTACCGTGTGCCGACGCGATCCGCGAAACAAAGGGCAGAAGCGCGCAGCCGCGTATGTTGCTCTGCTGCATCAGGAGTCGTCGATAGCATGCTTGTGCGAGCCCGACGAGGACAATCCGTGCACGGCCGACACCTCACGCCCGAATCGGCGTGCGCCGCTGACCGTGATCACGGTCGACCTCGCCACGCTCGCCGGTCTGCTGTCCAATCCAGCGCACCTGTCCGGGCACGGCACCATCGATGCCGAATACGCCCGAGAACTCGCCGACAACGCGCACTGGCAGATCCTCCTCACCGAGGCACGCAACCTCGCCGAGAAACTCGGCTACGGCGACGACCTGGAATCACTCATCGATCTCGAGACCGACACCGACACCGACACCGACACCGACACCGAGAATGACGCAGGTAAGGAAGACAAGGCTGTCGACAACAGGGTCGACAGCGGCAGCGGTGGGAAGAACCACGGCGGATCGGGAGGTGGCCGAAAGAAGCCCCGAGGATCGACGGCACGTAGGACAAAGAACAGCCGGTCCGAGGGCAGCAGGTCGCATGTGGTGTTCCATCCGCTGGGGCGCGGTCGTCGTCGGGTCGGCGGTTCTGTTCCTCGGCCCCCGCAAGCCCCGAAGTCCGCACAATCACCGCGAAACAGCTGTGTCGCAACCCCGTATCGCGGCACCTACACGTTCGTTGCCGAACTCGAAGCGGCAATCGCAGCAGAACCCACCCTCGGGCTCGCGCTGCACCCGGACGGGCACGGCGGCCTGACGCTGCCACCACCCGGAGCGCTCGTCTATCGGCCCACTATTGCACTCGCAGAACGTATTCGGTACCGCGACCGCACCTGTCGACACCCGGGCTGCGATGTCCCGGCCCAGCAATGCGAGATCGACCACATCGTGCCGTATCTCCATCGCGACCCCTCGACGGGAGGATGGACCATCGATACCAACCTGCACTGCCTGTGCCGCTACCACCACAGCCTCAAGACAATGGGTCTGTGGACTCCCGTCATGCTCGCGGACGGTGTCGAGTTCTGGCTCTCGAACGCCGGCACCACCGCGATCACGGTTCCCGGCACGACACAACTCGCGGACTTCGACCACCTACCGAAGATCCACTCGAAGCCGAGAGGGTCAGCACCTCGGCGCGATTCGCCGACCCCGACGCCGGCGGATCCACAACCGACCCCGGTGCCCGCCTGGGCACCCGAGGACGAGCCACCGCCCTTCTGACCGGCCCGGGCGTGCACACAGGTGTTCCGCCGCAGTCGAATATGTCTGCGGCGGAACAACTGTGCGTGGTCGTTCGTGGGTGTCAGCCTGCGTAGGTACTCAGGTCGTACACCGTCGCGCTGCCGACCGTGGTCGCCGTGAAGTTCGCCTCGACCCACTCCTGGATCTGTGAGGACGTACTCTCCGAGTCGCCGCCCATTCCTCCACGAGCCATACCGCCACCCATTCCTCCGGACACGTAGTACGTCACCTCGTGGTTGGAGACGTACTCGATGAACTCGTCGAGCGACGGCGCAGGATCACCACTCCACCCGCCGATGGCCATGACGGCCGTATCGGACGACAACTCGTATCCGGCTGCGGACATCGAACCGTTCACCGCAGCGGACCACCTCGTGGTCGTGGATTCGAGCAGAGCCGTCAACTCCTCATCGGTCTCACCGCCCATGCCACCCATGCTCGGCATGCCGCCTGTGCCGCCGTCACCGGTGGCGAAGCCTGCCGGAAGATCGGCCGCATCGGCAGGCATGGCCGCATCACCGCCCAGCACAGCATCATTCGGCACAGCGTCATTCGGAGCAGCATCACCCGGCATCGCTCCCGTCGGCATTCCACCACTCGGCATTCCACCACTCGGCATCGCTCCCGTCGGCATTCCACCACCAGGCATACCGCCGCCCGGCATTCCACCCAGGCCTCCGTCGCTGACTGCACCGGTCGGACCTGCAGTGGGGATGGAACCACTGTGCGCGTTCGTCGTCGTAGCGATGGCATACGACGCGCCGCCGCCGAGACCGGCCACGGCTCCGATGATCAACGCAGCGGCGGTGAGCTTTCGGTACCGCCCCGCGAACAGAATCATCACAGCAGCGACGATTGTTCCCACCAACAGGATCCATTTCAGTGCCGGCAGCCAGTCCGCGTTGCGGTGCAACAACACCCAGCTCCAGGCACCGGCCGCAACCATCATGGTGGCCATACCGGCTCTACCCCACATCGATTCGCGTCGAAGCCACAGCGCGTAGCCGCCGGTTCCGATCATGCCCGCGAGTGCAGGGGCGAGCGCGACGGTGTAGTACGGGTGGATCGTTCCGGACATGTAGCTGAAGATCAGCGCTGTCACCAGGAACCAGCCGCCCCACAGAATCAGCGAGGCACGGAGAAGGTCGGTACGTGGTGCTCGGCCACGAGCGATCAACCCGAAGACCAGCGCCACCAGGGCCGCCGGGATGAGCCAGGAGATCTGGATTCCCATCTCGCTGCCGAACAGTCGGTCCAGACCGGTCGAGCCGCCGAAGCTGGACCCGGCTGCCCCGGCACTCATTCCGGCCGGAGCCTCCATCCCGCCACCGCCGGTGTTACCGAAAATTCGGCCAAGCCCGTTGTACCCGAGCACCAGATCCATCACGGTGTTGTCGGTGGATCCACCGATGTACGGTCGGGCACTCTCCGGCCACAACTGAACCGTCAACACCCACCACCCCGCAGCGACGATCAGCGCTGCGAACGCGCCGACGAGATGCAGCAACCGGGCCCGCAACTGCGCCTGTCCCGCAACGAGATACGTGAATCCGAACGCGGGCAGCACCAACAATCCCTGCAACATCTTGGTGAGGAACGCGAACCCGAGCGCCACACCGGCCAACGTTAGCCACATCGCAGCCCGGCGCCCGGCCGAAGTCTGCAGAGACCGCACGACGAAGTAGCCGCCGAGTGTCATGAGAAGGACGAGCAGCGCGTCGGGGTTGTCGAAGTCGAACATCAACGCCGCCGCAGGAACAGACGCCAAGGCGAAGCCGGCGAGCAAACCAGCCGTGGGGTTCGCGACGCGTTTGACCGCGGCATACACCGTCGCCACCGAGGCAACACCCATCAGCGCCTGGGGAAGAAGCAGGCTGAAGCTCGAGAATCCGAAGACCCGAGCCGACAGTCCCATCACCCACAGTGCGGCCGGCGGCTTGTCCACGGTGATGAAGTTCTCGGAATCGAGCGATCCGAAGAACCACGCCGTCCAGTCCTTGGTTCCTGCCTGCACCGCAGCGGCGTAGAAGGTGTTCGCGTAGCCACTTGCCGTCAGGTTCCACAGGTACAGCGTTGCCGTGGCCGCGAGCAGAACCAGCAGCCCGAGCAGGTGCCGGCGGCGATACCACCACCTGTCCTGCCAGGACGGCTGGCGGGCGTGCGACGGAGGCATCGCGGCCGGTCGGTCGAGTTGGGCAGTCATCGCAGATCCTGTTCGTCGAAGTTGTCGACTACGAGAATGTGCGATAGACCGTCGGCCGGGCTGGGAGCAGCCTGCGAACTTGCTGTGAGCGAGAGAGCTCGCTCAGACGCGATCGGCGTACACGACGATGTTGTCGTCGTAACTGGAGATATCCGAGTCGAATTGGCCGCCACAGGTGATCAAGCGCAAGCCTGGGTGGTCGATGTCTCCGTAGACCTTGTCGGTGGGAAACGCATCCTTCGGATACTGCTCCACCGCGCTGACGACGAACCGGACCGTGCTGCCGTCCTGGCTGACAACGGTGACATCGTCGCCCAGTTCGAGATCGCGCAGCCGGTAGAAGACACCGGGGCTGCCGCCCCAATCCACATGCCCCGCAACGATCGACGGTCCCAGTTGCCCCGGAACCGGCGACCCGGTGTACCAACCGGCGGGGAAACCGCCCGCGGGTACCTCCATCGAGCCGTCCGGACGCAGACCCAGACCCATCACATCGGAGTCGACGCCGATCGCACCGATCTCGAGGCGCGCAGGCGGGGACCCGGGCGCCGACGACGATCCGGCGCCGACCTCACCCGACGGCGTGACGACGGCGGGAGCAGAAGCCGAGGGCATCGACTCGTTCTGCGCGGGGCCGGCATCCGAGGGCGTTGCGCAGCCGGCAACCAGCGACAGCAGCACCAGGAACGCCGCTGCCACCGCCCGCACCACGACCCGATGACGGGTCGTGGTGCGGGCGGATTCGGCCGGAGGTACCGATACCTCGACGGTAGGTCTCACCGATCAGTTCCGACGACGAGTCAGAGCCAAGGCAGAGAAAGCACCGACCGCGAGTACCGCCAGCAATGTCCACATCGGAGCGAACGACGTTGCAGTCGAACGGTTCACGGTACTGCCGTCACCGGTGTCGACACCACCGTTCGGGATCTGTGTGATCTGGCCACCGGGGTTGTACGTGCCCGGCTGATCCGGGCCACCCGGTGTGATCGGCTGATCAGGCGTGTTGGGCTGATTCGGCACGTTGGGCTGATTCGGCACGTTCGGCTGGTTCGGCACGTTGGGCTGATTCGGCACGTTCGGCTGGTTCGGCACGTTCGGGACACCCGGGATCGGCGGGATGGTGATCACCGGCGGCACACCCGGAATCGGGGGCACCTCGATGACGATCGGCGGCGTACCGCCACCATCACCCGGCGTACCGCCACCATCACCCGGAGATGTCGTGGTCACGGGCGGCGTGGTGGTCACCGGAGATGTCGTGGTCACGGGCGGCGTGGTGGTCTCCGGAGATGTCGTGGTCACGGGCGGCGTGGTGGTCTCCGGAGATGTCGTGGTCACCGGAGGCGTGGTGGTCTCCGGAGATGTCGTGGTCACCGGAGGCGTGGTCGTTATCGGAGGTGTGGTGGTCACGGGCGGCTCGGTGGTTCCGCAACCCGGGTTGGTGATCGTGTTCGAGTCGAGGGTGACAGCTCCGTCCAGAGCCAGTAGCCGTCCCTGCACATCGGCATTCGTGGTCGCCGTGATCGACGCCCGTGCCATGATCGTGCCCACGAAATCGGTACCGGTGCCGAGTGTGGCCGAGCTTCCGACCTGCCAGAACACGTTGCACGGGTTGGCCCCGTTGATCAGCGAGACACTGCTGTCGGATGCCGTGATCAGCGTCGATGCCGCCTGGAAGATGAACACGGCGTTGGAGTTGCCCTGCGCGTCGAGTGTGAGGGTTCCGGTCAGGCCGAACGTGCCCGAACCGTACAACCCGGCCAACAATGTCTGTCCGCCGAGTTCGACTCCGGTCGAGGTTGCTCCCGGTCGACCGGCGGCGTCGTCGTATCCGGTACTCAGATCCGCTTTCGCCTGCGCTGCAACCGAATTGCGGTCGTTGATAACTCCACTGGTGAGCTCTCCCGGTGGGAATCCGGTGATGAACGGTTCGACACCGACGCCTGGGCTCACTCCGACGTTGCCGCCGATCCTCGACGGGCCGGTGTTCGTGATCTTGGAGCCGGCCAGGACGGCATAACTCTCCGCGGTGCCGAGTTCGACGGTGGTGGGTTGAGCCTCGGCTGCGGGGACGTTGATCAGCATGAGTGCGCTGGTGGCCAAAGCGACCGAACCGGCAAGCGGAACGAGGGTTCTGCCCCTGCGCCTGATGGGGGTCGACGTGCACGTGTGCTGTGAAGCGGGCATGGATTGCATACCGTTCTGCTGGTTGGGCGAAGCGGACTTGTTGCCGGACTTCGTGAACCGCGCAATCGATCCCCCGACGAGTTCGATTGCGCAGCAATTGATGTCGCGACGCTCAACGGCCGCCCCGGACCGATCCGAGTGCGTGGAGGTATCGCGGTTCCGTATTCGATGACGTCACCGGCCGACGGAGTTCGGCAAGGTGACACAACTATGCGATCAGCGGAGGCTCGTGCCCACTCCGCAACTAAGAGTTTCCCCGTATCTCTACGGTGTAGAGCTACAGCACACCATGTGTAGGATAATGAGTCAAGCGAAAAGTGTTGTCGAACAACAAGTTTGTTTGCCCCCTACTTACCGGTCGGTTCACTGCTTTCGAGAGGTTGCCTACCGATGTCCACGACGAACCGACCGGGCCCACACTCCAATATCAAGATCGACCGCGAGTACGTGGTATCCGCCGCCCTGAGCATCGTCGATCGAACCGGCCTCGACAGCCTGACGATCCGGAGCCTCGCGGCATCGATCGATCGCGATCCGATGACCGTCTACCGATACCTGCCCACCAAACAGGCGTTGCTCGACGCCATCGCAGATTCGGTACTGGGCACACTCGTCTGCGTCGACGGCGCAGACCCCGATTGGCAGCGTCAGCTCAGAATTTTTGCGCGGCACTACCGTGAGCTCGCCCTCCAACACCCGCACGCGGCGGTGCTGCTGACCACCTGCCCTCAGGCGACCCCACTGGGATTGGGCACGCCCCGGTCACTGGCCTCACTCGAGAACATTCTGATTCTGCTGACCACCGCGGGATTCACGCTGCCCGAGGCCCTGACGAGCTATCGGCTGATGATCTCCTTCCTACGCGGCCATCTACTGAGCGAGACCCAGGAAACGACCGCCAACCCGGACGAGACCGGCGACCGCCTCAGCCTCGCTCTGCGCCGACTCCCCATCGACACATTTCCCCTGCTGTCGACGCTGCCACCTCTGATCACCGAGTACGACGGTGCCCTCGAACTCGAGTTGGGTCTCGACGTGCTGTTCCGAGGCATCACCGCACCTTCGACCTGAGCGGATCGGCGCTCCCGGGGCCCGCACCGGACCGAGCCGTACCTTGTCCCAGGATTCACCGCATCGGACTTCACGCCATCAGAGCAGTCCGGTGCCTGCCTCGTTCGCTCGTTCTTCGTCTCGCTCCTGCTGCGCAGCGGCCAGGCCGGACATCGTGCGCAGCGGAACCTCCTTGAGGAAGAGCACCAGTACGAATCCGAGGACCATCAGGATCGACACAGCCAGGAACACGTAATCCATGGCGTCGGAGAACCCGATGCGGAACGGCTCGGCCAGAGCCGGTTCGAGCTTCTGAATGAACGAGCTGTCCTGCAGTGCACTGCCTGCGACGGAGGCGTCACCCGAGGCGATGGCTCGAGCGAAACCCGATTCGAGCGGATCGGAACTCGTGGCGGCGCTCTGTACTGCCTGTTGGAATGCCGGGGTCGAACTGGCGGCGATCAACGCGTCTCCCGTCTTCGGGGTGAGCTGGGTGAACAGCATCGACAGGAAGACGGCAACGCCGACCGTCGCACCGATCTGCCGGAAGAACGTTGCGGCAGAGGTGGATACACCCATGTCCTTGGGAGGCATCGCATTCTGGATGGCCAGGGTCAGCGGCTGCATCATCGAACCGAGCCCGAGGCCGAACACGCCCATGACGACCATCGTCTGCCACAGCGGGGTATCGGCGTGCACGTAGTGGAAGACGAACATCGCGAGCGCCATCAGTGCCGTACCGACGATCGGAAAGATCTTGTAGCGTCCCGTCTTCGAGATCATCCGACCCGAGACGATCGACGCGACCATCAGGGCACCGACGAGGGGCAGGGTCTGGTAGCCGGCCAGCGTCGGCGACGATCCCTTGACCACCTGCAGATACTGAGGCAGCAGCGAGATGCCACCGAACATGGCCGCGCCGGCGATGACACTGACGGCAATACACAACGAGAACAACGGGTTTCGGAAGAATCGCATGGGAATCAGGGCGTCGTCGCCCATCTTGATCTCGGCGAGCACGAACGCGATGACGCCGACGATGCCGATTCCGAAACACAGCAGGGCCCGCGGCGAGCTCCATCCCCACACGCGACCCTGCTCGGCGATGATGAGCAGCGGTACCAGGCCGACGCTGAGAAGCACTGCGCCCCACCAGTCGACGCGCGCCTCGCGGCGGTACACCGGCAGATTGAGCACTCGCCACACCACCACGAGCGCGATGATGCCGAGGGGGACGTTGATGTAGAAAACCCAACGCCAGCCGGTGATTCCGAGAATCGACGACTGCCCGGCGAGCAGGCCACCGATGACCGGTCCGAGCACGCTGGACGTGCCGAACACGGCCAGGAAGTAACCCTGGTACTTGGCGCGTTCGCGCGGAGGCACGATATCGCCGATGATCGCCAGCGCCATCGACATCAGACCGCCTGCACCGAGGCCCTGGATGGCGCGGAAGGCGGCGAGCTCGTACATCGACGTCGCGATGCCGCACAGCATCGATCCGACGACGAAGATCGAGATGGCCGTCATGAAGAACGGCTTGCGCCCGTAGAGGTCGGAGAGTTTGCCGTACAGCGGGGTCGAGACCGTCGAGGTGATGAGGTAGGCCGTGGTGACCCAGGCCAGCACCGAGAACCCGTTGAGGTCGTCGGCGATGGTGCGGACGGACGTCGAGACGATGGTCTGATCGAGCGCCGCGAGGAACATACCCATCATCAGGCCCGACAGAATCGTCATGATCTCGCGATGCGAATACTCGCCGGACGCGGGGGTCACTTCAGGCTCGGTTACCATCTCTTTGACGCACCTTTACGTAGCATTTGCTTGTGTCCTACAACGATATTGGGACACCAGCATGCGCGCAGAATGCCGTCAGTGCAAAGAGTTATTTGCGCCGGATCCGGTCGCGCACCTCACGCATCGTGTGCGGATGAATTCCCTCGGCCGCGAGCACCCGTCTGGTCTTGCGGCGCGTGAGCAGAACTCCGGTGATCGCGATGATCCACACCGGGAACTGCACGAGCAATGCGACCCGGAAGCTGTCGAACGTGTAGCCACCCATCGCGTCGAGAATCCATCCGATCCCCGCGATCACCAACAGTGACGCCAGGAAGCCGCCGATGTTCACCATCCCCTGAGCCGTCCCCAGGTTGGCGCTCGGATTGAACGTGCGGGCGAGGTCGAAACCGATCACCGAACCGGGACCACCAACGGAGATCACCACCACGAGCAGCACCAGCAACCACAGCGGCGCAGGCCCGGGAAGCGACAGCACGATGGCCCACATCGCGGCGTTGCTGATCATGATCGCCAGCACCAGCCACGACCGCCGCATCGGGTAACGCCCGGTGAGGAGCCCGACCACGATGCCCGACACCACCGCGGCCGCCACCGACACCGTCAGCAACGCTCCGGCCGTCGACGCCGACAGGCCCTGCGCCGACGTCAGATACGGCACACCCCACAGCAACGCGAAGACCGTGATCGAGAACTGGGTGCCCATGTGCGAGAAGAAGCCGAGCCGCGTGCCGGGCCGTCGCCACACCTCGGCGATGGAGGCGAGGGTCTGGCGCAACGTCGTCGGCTCGAACACGGGGGCAGCTCCGTCGTCGGGCCGATCTCGGACGAGCGCGAGAACCAGCACCAGGGCAAGCAGCCCGAGCGCCGCTGCGCTGCCGAACGCGAACGTCCAGCCGGGTCCGTTCAACAGAATCAGGAACGGGACCGCCGAGAGCACCTGGCCGAGCTGGCCCAGCAGACCCGTCAGCTGCGAGACGATCGGTACTCGCCGGGGCGTGAACCAGCGCGGCACCAATCGCAGCACCGAGATGAAGGTGAGCGCATCGCCCACGCCGACGAACGCTCGCGCGGCCACGGCGACGGGGAGCGATTCGGTGAGCGCCAGCGTGATCTGAGCCGTCGCCATGATCAGCGCGCCCGCGGCGATCATCTTCCGCGAACCGATGCGATCCAGCAGTACCCCGGCCGGGATCTGCATCCCCGCGTACACGACCACCTGCAGCACCACGAACGACGACAGCAGGGACGGCGACACCGAGAACCGATCGGCCGCACTCAGGCCCGCGACGCCGAAGGACGTCCGATGCAGCACCCCGACGATGTAGGCGAAGACACCGATGCCCCACACCACCCACACTGTTCTCACGCGGTCACTGTCCTCACGCGGTCACTACCTTCACGCGGTCGCTGCCTTCACCGGACGATTGTGTCAACCCGCTGTGAAATGATCGGACTCGGTAGTACCCGAAGCAGGAAAAGGAGTGACGTCGTGGCCAAGCAGGTGTTGGTGCTCAACGGTCCGAATCTGAACATGCTCGGAACCAGGCAGCCCGAGGTGTACGGCCACGCCACCCTCGCCGACGTCGTCACCCTGTGCGAGAAGACCGGTGCCGAGCACGGTCTCACCGTCCGGGCCGAGCAGTCCAACCACGAGGGTCAGATCATCGACTGGATCCACGAGGCCCGCGGGGTGGCGTCGGGCATCGTCATCAATCCGGGCGGGTTGACGCATACGTCCGTGGCGCTGCGCGACGCGCTCGTGATCCCGGAGGTGCCGATCATCGAGGTGCACATTTCCAACGTGCACGCCCGCGAGGAATTTCGGCATCACTCCTTCGTCTCCCCCATTGCCAGCGGCGTCATTGCCGGGCTCGGGATCGACGGATACCGGTTCGCCATCCAACGACTCGCATCCCTGGTCTGACGTATCTGGGCTGACGCCGGCTCTCATCCGGCACTCAGGATCGACTGCCTAAACTGGTCGCCGTGAACACGAGCAAGAACGTCTCCAAAGACATCAAGGCCATGCAGAACGGCGACAAGAATCGTCGGACTCTCGTTCAGGTGGTCGTCGCAGTCGTTCTGATCGCGCTCGTGGCGGCAATCGCTCTCTTCATCGTCAACCGAGATTCCACGTCGGGGGATGCATCGGCCGCCGGCTCCAGCGGGTCGACCGGTGCCCAGCTCACCCCCACGTCGCTTACGGACGACGGTGCCATCCGCTTCGGCAATCCCGACGCCACCACCGTCATCAGCGTCGTCGAGGACTTCCAGTGCCCGGCGTGCAAGAACTTCGAGTCCGTCAGCGGATCGACGTTGCAGCAGCTGGCCGATGCAGGCAATGTCGCCGTCGACTACCGGCCCATCTCCATTCTCGACCGGTTCTCGAACGGAACCATGTACTCGACCCGCGCGGCCAGTGCGTCGATCTGCGTCGCCGAGAACGACCGCGACAACTGGATGGACTGGCACACCGCCATGTTCGAGCAGCAGCCGTCCGAGGGCGGTACCGGACTGACCGACGACGAACTCGTCGCGATCGCCGCCGCTGCAGGTGCCGACTCCCCCGCCGTCGCGTCGTGCATCACCGACGGCAGCTACACCGATTGGGTCACCACCCAGACACAGTCGGTCCTCGGCGAAGGCATCAACGGAACACCGAACGTACGGGTCAACGGCACCGACATCGCCAACCCGACGCCGGAGAACATTCTCACCGCCGCCGCCGGTAGCTGAGCAGCATCCGACGACCGACATGAGAACCCGCGCTGGTGCCGCTGTCTTCACCCTGTTCAGCGCTCTCGGCTTGCTCGCAGCGCTGACGCTGACGATCGAGCGATTCAAACTGCTCGAGGACGCGTCGTACGTCCCGTCGTGCAGTCTGAATCCGGTGCTCTCGTGCGGGTCGGTGATGGTGACGAAACAGGCTGCGCTGTTCGGTTTTCCGAACCCCATCCTCGGTATCGTCGCGTTCTCCGTTGCGCTCGTCGCCGGGGTGCTGTGGCTCGGCCGCGTCGAACTGCCGCATTGGTTCTGGCTCGGCATGAGCGGCGGCCTGCTGCTCGGTGAAGTGTTCGTGCACTGGCTGATCTTCGAGAGCCTGTACGAGATCAACGCCCTGTGCCCGTACTGCATGGTGGTCTGGGCGGTGACGATGCCGTTGTTCGTGCTGGCTCTGAGCCGACTGATCGGCTCCGGACCGAACAACGGCGGCACCGTCGGCCGCCTCTTCCTCGAATGGCGGTGGACGCTGCTCGCGGTGTGGTACGCAATCGTCGTCGCGCTCATCGGAATCCGCTTCTCGGACTACTGGGCATCCCTGTTCTGACAGTTTCGCAAAACTCATGAGTCGAACGTCTGCACCGTGCATGATGGGAGCAGCACCCGAGTGAGCCTGATCACAGCCACTGGCTCGGGGAAGGTCGTTCGAGTAGCAGGAGTCGATACATGGCAGGCGATCCATTCGCAGTCATCGTTGCCGTCATCGTGTCCGCCGCCGGAGTTGTCGCCGGAACCGACGCCCCGGCTCCGATTCCCGATCAGGCGGTGAAGGATCAGGCGGCCGCGATTGCCGCCGATGCCGAGGATCAGGCGAACACGATGAGTGATCAGTGGACCGAACTCCTGGGGACCCTGCCCGAACCTGCCGCCGACATCGCCGACCGCACCCTCTCCGACGCCGCCGAGGGCATACACACCGCCGCCGAACCGATGCTCCCCGATCTGCCGACGGTGGAAGACATCGAAGCAGCCGACGCGGAGGCGGCAGGCGCAGAAGCAGCAGGCACGGATACGGCCGAGGGTTCTGCGGTACCGACCGACCCGACGGCTGTTGCCGCCCTGCCCGCCGCACTGTCGACCACGTCGACTGCCGGTTCCCCCTCTGCGCCACTGCCGTTCAGTGTGTTCTCGTCGAATGCGGTGTCCACCACCGCAGCCGCCCTCGGGGCGGGTGCCGTTCAATTCGCCGGCCGGACGTACACCGCCGCCGACATCGCCACCCAGACCGCGTTCATGGCGTCGGCCGAGGCCATTCGGCGTGCGCTGTTCCCCGGTCAACCCGCCACGTTCACCGGCATCAACGTGGGCCCGATCGGTTTGGGTGCAGTGGGAGCCATCACGGCCTTCGTGCCGTGGCTGCAGAAGGCAGGCAACATCTGCGGCGGCGTCAAGGCGACGACCATCGCGGCACTGTATGCCGCCGAGAACGGCTTTCGACACGGCCCGACCGCTCCGGTCTCGAGCACCGGCGCGCAGGGACCGGGGCAGTTCATGCCCGGCACATGGGCCACGTACGGCAAGGACTACGACGGCAACGGCGTCGCCGACGTCAACAGCATCGGTGATTCGGTGATGGCGTCGGGCACACTGCTGTGCGATATCTACGGACAGGTCGACGGGTGGAAGCGGGAGGGCAAGGTGTCCGGTGACACCTTGGATCTGACCCTGGCCGGATACAACGCAGGCGCAGGGGCTGTATTGCGATCGGGCGGCATGCCCTCGGGCACATTCGATTACGAGACGCAGACCAAGCCGTACGTCTCTCGCATCCGAGCGACCGAAGCGCAGTTCGCCGCGATCCTGACGCCCTTCGCCGGACTCGACCTCACCGGAATCGGCGGCCGATCGGTGCAGTTGGCGATGGACTACCTGGGACTGCCGTACGTATGGGGCGGCGGAAACATCAACGGGCCGTCCGGCGGTGGATTCGACTGCTCAGGCCTGACGTCGTATGCCCTGTACAAGGCCTCGGGCGGGAAAGTGACACTGCCCCGCACCTCGGAAACCCAGTGGAACGTGGGCACCGAGGTCCCGATGGAGCTCGCGCAACCGGGCGACCTGCTGTTCGGAAACTTCGGCCCAGCCGGGCCGGGTCACGTGGCGATCTACATGGGAAACGGGCAGATGGTGCACGCTCCCACCACCGGAGACGTGGTGCGTGTGGCACCGGTGTTCGACGGCATGCGGGCCCGGCACATCGTCTGACAGTGCACATTCGGCCTGTCCGCGTACAGTGCCATCGTGACCAATGCACGCGTGGAACCGGCAGGCTTCGACGACGAACTGGCACCGGAGCCGCCGCCCGGTGAGGGTTTCGAGGCCAGCTGGCCGGTGCGGACCGGCGACATCGATCCGAACAACCGACTGCGGTTCGACGGCGTTGCCCGCTACCTGCAGGACATCGGCACCGACAACCTCGATGCCACACCGTTGGGCAAGACCGATCCGATGTGGATCGTGCGACGCACCGTCATCGACGTCTTCGAGCCGATCCACTTCCCGGACCGCGTCCATATGCGGCGCTGGTGTTCCTCGATGTCGACGCGATGGTCCAACATGCGGGTGGCACTGACGACACCGAAGGGTGGGCGCATCGAGACCGAGGGCTTCTGGATCAACATCAGCAAGGACACCGGAATGCCGACCCGCATCAGTGACGGCGCACTGGAAATGCTGGGACGCACCACCGATCAGCACCGGTTGCGATGGAAGGCGTGGTTGACCGAGCCGGTGCAGGCCGAATCGCCGACCGACCTCGAATTTCCTTTGCGTGCAACCGATATCGATCCGTTCAACCACCTCAACAACGCTGTCTACTGGCATGCGATCGAGGAGTTGCTGGTGGACGTGCCCGAGCTGGCTGCCGCGCCGCACCGAGCCGTCATCGAATACCTGAGCCCGGTGTTGGCGAACGAGCGTGTCACTCTGCGCCACCGCTACGACGGAGGGGCGCTCACCGTCTGGTTCGTCGTCACAGGAGCATCGGGCGAGCCGACGGTGCGCACCGTGGCCAAGGTTGCCGCCAGAGCCTGACGATCGAGCTTGCCGCGCGGCGTACGCGGCAGGCTGTCCACGATGGCGAGCACCACCGGCAGGCTGGGACCCGGCAGTACGGTGCGTAGGTGCCGGCGAATCCGAGCCACCGATATCGGATCGTTCTGCGCCACAACGACTCCGGCCGCAGGTTCCTCGCCGGTTCGGTCGTGGGGCAACCCGACCACCCCGGCCTCGAGCACACCGGGAACTGCGAGCAGGGCTGCCTCGATGGGAGTCAACTCCACCGTGAGACCGGCCCGGACGATCGTCTCGCTGCCGCGGCCGCGCAAGGTCAGGCGACCGTCGTCGACTCTGCCGCGATCGCCGACCGTCATCCATCCGTTTCTGTCCGGACCGTTCGTCAGGGTCGTGTGGTCTCCCACTCGGCTCAGATAGCCGTCGAACAGCATGTCGCTGCGGACGTACAGCAGCTCGTCCCTGATCTCGATCTCGACCCCGTCGAACACCTGCCCACTGATTTCTGCGCCATCGCGTTCACTTCGGTCGTAGGACACGAAACTCAGCTCGGACGCCCCGTAGAAGTGTGTCAGCCCTGCGTTGGGCAGTACCGCCGCCAGCGCTGCCCTACCCGATTCCGCCCACCGCGCCGCAGACGAGAGCACCTCACGGACACTCGCCGATCGCACTCCCGAACGAGCGATGTCCCAGGCAATGGTCGGGACCGAATACAGATGAGTCGCAGCATCTTCGAGCGCAGCTGTCGGCTCCCGCAGGTCGACCGTCGCACCCCTGGTCAGCCCGTGCAACGCACCGTAGAGGAAGTGCGTGTGATCGAGAGTGCCGGGCGCGGACACCCGATCCCCCGGACCGAGATCGAACAGGGCATCGGAGCGATCCAGCGTCGCCGCCCACGACGCCTGATTGCGCACGAACAACTTGGGCGGACCGGTGGTTCCGGAGGTGACGCCCACGAGCAACTCCGATTTCGGTGTGGGCGTGGCGATGATTTCGGTGGTCCCGAGTGCAAGACCGTCCGGTGCGACCACGTTGCCTGCACCCCAACCATGCAACCGCCCGTGCCGACGCGGATGCGCGACAATCAGCGAGGGCCGGCACACCGCCATGGCGTCGGCGAATTCATGAGCCAACAGATGTCGATGCAGCAGAACGACACTCACCCCGGCACGCATCGCCGCGACGACGACCACCAAGGATCCGATATCCGACGTCGGCAGCACCGCGATGCGACTCGTGCCCGCCAACGAGCCCGCGGTGCGTTCCACCGCACCCCAGAATTCGCGATAGGAGATCTCCCCGGTCGCATCGACGACCGCCGCCTCGGGACTGTCGGAATGCCGCGCTATTCGGGCGGCGAGCAACTCACTCCTCATCGTCTCTTCTCACGTCATCGTCATCGACACCGCGCGCGACGAGCGCGTCTCCCATAGCGTCGGCGGTACGGAGAGCACGCACCAGGACCGGGGTTGCCAGCGCCGTCATCGACCACTGCAGTCCGCGTGCCTTACGCGCCTGCGACACCTCCTGCACGATGGACGCGAGCAGCGGGATGCACCGAATGGCGAGAGCCAGGAGCAGTCCGATGCGATCCGGATCGACGCCGAAGCGTCGGACGGGACCGAGCGCCCCGGTGACGGTATCGAGCATGTCGGTCACCCGGGTGGTGAGGGTGACCAGAGCCGCCAGAGCAACGGAGATCACCAGCACCCCACACACCACCACAGCCCGCTGCCAGGTAGTGATGATCACCTGGAACACACCGATGATCAACAGCATCCACAGCACCGGACGTAGTTGCGCCAGTGCCACTTTCGCCGGAATGCGAGCCACTGCGAACAACGCCGCGACCAGCAACGCCACCACACCTACTTCGAGCGGAGTGCGCGCGAAGATCACCGTCGCCAGGATCGCGACGATCAGTGCCAGCAACTTCGATCCCGGGCTCATCCGGTGCAGCAGCGAGGTCCCGGGCCGGTAGAGACCGATCATCCGATCAGCTCTCGGTAGGCCGGAACGGCCGCGGCGGGAGCCCCGTCGAATGCGACACGCCCGTCGTCGATGACGATGACGCGCTCGAAGCTGTCCAACAGTGCCAGTTGGTGGGTCACGACGATGACTTGCTGATCCATCGAATCCAGAGCCTGCGCGACGACGCGACCATTGCGCAGATCGAGCAGCGTTGTCGGTTCGTCCGCAACGACCACCTCCGGCCGTCGGATGAGGACTGCGCCGATGGCGAGCAGCTGCTTCTGTCCACCCGAGAGCAGGTGCGCCGGATGGTCGCGGTGCCGATCCAGACGGAACCGGACCAGAATTTCGTCCACCCGCTCGGCCACCTCGGCCTTGCTCAGGCCGGACCTGCGCAACGAGAAAGCGAGATCCTCTGCGACCGTGGGCATCACGATCTGCGAATCGGGATCGGTGAACACGAAGCCGACCTTCTTGCGAACCTGCGCACCCTTCTTCGCGGCATCGACGCCGTCGACCGTGACGCGGCCGGTATCGGGCTTGATCAGACCGTTGATCATCCGGGCGAGCGTCGACTTGCCCGAGCCGTTGGATCCGATGATGCCGATGCGCCGCTCGTCGAACTCGAGGTCGATGCCGCAGAGCACCTGCCGTTCCCCGAACGAGTGCGAAATGTTCTCGAACCTGACCGTACTCATACAACCTCGCTCATGTTGCTCGCTCCACCAGCATCGCTATCCCTTGCCCGCCGCCGATGGCGCAGGCCGCCAGGCCCAATGCCGGTCCTCCGGGTTGCAGCATTCGAGATGCCAACCGTACCAGTAGAATTGCGCCCGACGCTCCCCACGGGTGCCCCATGGCGATGGCCCCACCCTCCGGACAGATGAGACCTTCGTCGAGGCCCAATTCGTCCGAGACCGCGAGCACCACCGACGCGAACGCCTCGGTGATCTCGACGGTGTCGATATCGGCGATGCGCACCCCGGTGCGGGCGAGCAGTTTCTCGATCGCCGGCACCGGACCCAGTCCCGGAAGAGCCGGGTCGGACCCTGCGACCGCGCTACCGAGGATGCGCAACGCCGGCATCCCGGCTGCGCGCTCGGCCGTGGTGACGGCCAGAATCGCTGCGCCGTCGGATATTCCGCAGGAGTTGCCCGCGGTGACGGTGCCGTCGGAGGTGAAGGTGGGGCGCAGCCTCCCGAGCCGCTGAGCGGTCATGTTGGGGCGGATACGCTCGTCGGTTGCGACGTCGTTCACGGTGACGATCTCGGCCGAGAAGTCGCAGACCGCCGCGCGCGCGAAGGACTGTGCCGCGTAGGCATCTTGGCGCTCGCGTCCGATACCGCGGATTCGCGCGAGGTCGTCCGCCGCCACGCCCATGTCCGGGTCCGCGAAGCCGGGTGGCGCGAACGGCGCTCGCGTGTAGCGGACGGGTGCTTCACCGTCGACCGGTGGCCAGAATCGCCACGGACTGGTGCTGGCAGATTCGACGCCACCGGCCAGAATCAGTGTCTCGTCGCCGCTGCGGATGCGCGACGCGGCCTGCACGACGGCGTCGAGTCCGGATCCGCACTGCCGATCGACGGTGACACCTGGAACGTCGAGACCGAGACCCGCGAGCAGCGCCGAGACACGTGCGACGTCGCCGCCGGGACCGAGGCAGTTGCCGAGGATCACGTCGTCGATCGGGATGTCGAGTGAGCCGACCTCTGCCGCAACAGCTTTGAGCACAGGAGCGGCCAACTCGGGGGCGGTGACATCGGCGAAGCCATGCCCGGCGATACCGATTGCCGTGCGTTTCGCCGCAACTATCACGGGCGCATGCACAGCAGGGATCGTCATTGCAGGGCCGTTCCCTGCAATGCCCCTCGCGCGATCTTGCCGCTCGAGGTGCGGGGCAGTTGCTCCACCACCGTCCACCGTCGCGGCAGTGCTTCCTTGGCCATGATCGTGCGCGCGTCGGCGCGAACGAGATCGAGGTCGCGGGTTCCGTCGAGTTCGACTATGGCAGAGACTGTTTCGCCGAGAACCGCGTGCGGTGTGCCGATCGCTGCCACAGCTCGGACGCCGTCCAGTGCGGTCAGGATGTTCTCCACGTCCTCGGCGATCACGGTGGTTCCGCCCACGTTGATCGCTGCATCCCCGCGGCCGTGGACGAGGAGTTCGGAGCCGTTCAGTTCGGCCAGATCACCGACGCCGAACCAATCGCGCGCACCCAGTGCAGCGTACGGCGATCGAACGAACAGGTACCCGTCCTCGGTGCGTGCTTCGACGTCACGGAGCAGCCTCAGTGACGAGTGCTCGCCCACGACTCGTGCCGCCACCAGCGACAGCTCCGCCGAGCCGTAGTACTCGACCAGCCTGATGTCCTGCGCCGAGATCGTCTGCGCGGCAGCATCGTCGAGACCGGCACCGGCAGCGACGGCAACCCTCGCGTGAGGCATCCGGTGGAGGACGTCACGGAGTACCGCAGGCACCGCATGAACGGCAGTGGCCTGCGCAGGATCGTCGGTGATGCACGCCCCCAGCCACAGTGCGTGCACCGCGGCGAACAGGTGCATCGTGGCGTGCAGCGGTCCGGTGATCAGCACGGTGTCGGTCCGTCGGATACCGGAGATGGCGGTGAACTCCGAGAAGCTGTCGACCCACGACGCGACGGTGCGAGCGAGCGGTTTCGGGCGACCGGTGGAGCCCGAGGTCGCCACCAGCAGGAACGCGTCGGGACTCTGCTCGTCGGCACGTTCCGGCCTGATGGCCGGATCCTCGACCCGCACCGCACTGCCCTGCCTGGCCGCCGCGAACACACAGATCAACGCCTCGGGCAGATCGAGCGCCGATGCATCGTGCACCGGGAGGTGAGGCCACTGCTCGACGGCTGCGTCGAGGTCCGTGTACGTGAGCACGCGACCCGCCCGGACGATCGCGGTGCCGTTGCCTCGACCTCCCAGCTCGAGGGTCACGCCTTGATCAGGCCCGGGTACGCACGGTGGACGCTCTTGGCGACGACGGTGGCGACGACGACCTTGGCGATGTCACCGGGCAGGAACGGTCCGTTGGACGTGACGGCGGCCCAGAGTCCGACATCGGTGCGCAGAACGAGCCCGATGATGCCGAATGCGTAGACGACCAGGATTCCGCCGACCGCGTTGATCAGCAGGCCGAGCACGATCGAGTACTTGGGCAGGATTCGCGCAGTGAGCAGGCCGATCAGGAATGCAGCCGGGATCCAGCCGACGAGGTACCCGACGGTGGGCCCGGCCACCGCTGCGAGGCCGGTACGCCCGCCCGCCAGCAACGGCAGACCGATCATCGTCAGGGCGAGGAACACCAGGACCGCCGCCGTGCCCTTGCGGGGTCCGAGGATGGCACCCGACAGGATGATGCCGAGGGTCTGCAGGGTGATGGGCACACCCGAGAATCCGACCGTGATTGATCCCGGCAGGCCGAGCGCGGCGATGAGTGCTGCGAACACTGCGATCTGCGCCATGTCGCGGGCCGAGACGTTCATTCGCCCGACCTTACGGCTCGGCCGGCGAGTACTGCGGTCTACATCTGACACGGGTGGCTCCTCGAGGAGTGGGACGGTGACCTGCCCCAGAGACTTGAACGGCGTTCAAGGTAGCAGGCCAGCGGCCTGTGCCACACCGGCACGGTGTTGTTCAGAATGGCGGAGGGTCGTATCGGGTGCGGTCGTACCGAACACGCGCATGGACGACACGACAGTGCTCGAGGTAGGCCCGCCTCTTCCCCGCGAGCTTCTCCCTCTCGTTTTCCGTTGCTGCACAACGAAAGTCGTCGAGTGTCGGCGGTGCACACCCGCCGTACTCGAGCTCCCAACGGGTGGGTTCGGCCGGGGACACCGACGTCCCGGCCGATGTACTTTTTCGACGGCGGCGGTGGCGTCGGAGAGGCGAGGCGATCGAGAAGTCCGGCAACGAGACCGCACGTAGACCGACAGAGTTCGACCACAGAATCGCCCCTCCGGCGAGCATCGCCGCCGACCACGCCCCCGAGGTCTTCGCCTGATGATGGAAGACGCACACCGGCTGAAGATTGGTCACGATCGTCCAGCCGCCGCGCTCGGGATCGTCGTGATCGAACGGAACCAGATGATCGATCTGGCACCGAGCCGACGGCACGTCGCAATTCGGAAACGTACAGGTGCGATACGCAGCCCTAACGAACGCGACGACGCGGGCACCGGGCCGATACGTCACCGCCGACTGCGACGGAGCCGATTCGCCGCCATGACCGTCGGGAAAGATGCCGCGAGCACGCTCGGGCTGATCGTCAATCCATGCAAGCCACCGTGCAACGAGCCCATCGCGGACAGACTCCTCCCCCAATAGCGGGACTGCACATGGGAGGCAGTGAGCGTCCACGAGGCGCACGGACGGAAGCTCGGCGGCACCACGCACCCGGCCCATGCCGACGACCCGACGCAAAAGCGGCGGAGCCGTCGAGAACGGCCCGAACGGACTCGACACCGAACCAGACACATCGCCGCTGCGGGAGTCGGCACGGCCGGGCCCGGAGTCCGAACCACCATCGGGGCGTTCCGGGGCCGGTCCGTCGGGGCTGCACGTGCTGCCGTCGCCAGAACCGCCGCCGTCGTCAGGTCCACCGTCGCCATCCGGGCCGTCGTCATCGGGGCCACCGCTACCCTGGCCGTCGTCATCGGGGCCACCGTCGTTCGATCCGTCGTCGCCCGAATTTCTCTGGTCGGGTTTCAGCATCTCGACCAGCTCGGTGAGCAGCGCCTGCCATTTCGCGTCCGTGGCAACGATGCGCGCCACTTCGGGGTCGATGGGCGTGCCGTCGGCGAGGGTCGCGGGCTCCGAGGACAGCCCCAGCAGCGTCTCCACCGCCACCACGATCTGGAGGAGATGCCCGCGTCGAGGAGGGATATCGTCGGCAGCGCCGGCCACCTGGCAGTCGTCGCCGCGATCGCACTGACACACCAGTGAATGCTCGCCGTGCAGCAACGCCATCAGACCCGCGGCCCGCAGCGTGCCCGTCGATCGTGGGTCGCGCTTGCAGACCGTCCCGACGATCTCGACGATGAGTGCGTCCGCTTCGGCTGCTTCGAGATCGGTGATCTTCGCAATGAGCGATGCGATCCCGCCCGGACCGGTGCGGTCGATCCGCACACCGACCTCCTCGGACTTCGCGGTCTCTCGGGCCGCTGCGGCTCCGACCGGATCGGCTTTCATCCACAGCCGCCAGATCCGGTTGCGTAACGCCTGCGGACGCATCCGGCCACCCGCCGCACAGACCTCGTGCTCGATCGCTGCAATGGTCTCGTCACCGGCGCGGTGCAGCACCGAGGTGATCGTGACCACCGTCGACCAGTCGAAGCTGCCGGTCACGAAACGCAAGGCGGTCAACGGCATTCGATGCAGACGCTCCGCGACATCGTGCACAACGGACGCATCGCGACGCGTTCCGGTCATCGTCACGGCGAGATCGCACAGGGCACCGCGGACGGTCTCGCCCGGATCTCCGCCGTCGGCTTCGGCTGCTTCGAGGCGCATCTCGAGCACGTCGCAGTACGCGAGCACGGTCGCCGCCCGAGCAAGGTTCTCGTTGACACGATTGAGTGCAATGACGTCGAGAACGCCCGCGATACAGTCGTCGACCGGCGGCGTCTGCGCCACCCCCCACCCACCGTTATCGAACATGCATTCGATAGTACGAGAGGGGTCCGACAAGAAAATCCGACGAACAACACGAGCCGTAGCGGTACAACTACAACCGTGGCCGGCTACACGATTCGCGACATCCGCCCAGGCGACGAAGAACAGCTCGGTGCAGCGCACGTGGCGATCTGGAAAGCGACGTACGCGGGAATGATGAACAGAGCCAAGCTCGATGCAATCCGCCCCCGCGACCGCATCGAACGATGGGAGCAGATCATCGCCCGCCGCGACGAGCAGTCGAGCCGCGGTGTGCGGACCCGCTGCGCCGTCGAAACCAGTAGTTCACGCATCGTCGGTTTCGCCACCGGCGGACCACCACGCGACGACGATCCGCCGGCACCGACCGAACTGTGGTCACTGAACGTCGTGCCCGAGCACCACGGCACCGGAGTCGCAACAGAACTGATGGACACCGTCGTCGACCGGGAGGCATCGACATACCTGTGGGTGGCAGCGGCCAACGATCGTGCGGTGGCGTTCTACCGCAAGCATCGATTCGAGCTGGACGGCACCGAGAAATTCGACCCGATCTGGGAGTGCCGCGAAGCCCGCATGGTCAGGGCTTGACCGGCGGCTCTCGTCTGGACTCGTCGGGGTCGAGTTTCTCGGGGTTCAGGACCACCTCGGCCACCACCGGAGTCGTCTCGACGGTCGCATCGCCGTACCGAACGGCCACCGTGTTCGGCAGGAACGCCTCCAGCGCACGCGGGGTGAGCCACCACAGCAGCGCCGCGAACAGGATCAGAATGTTGATCCACTGCAGAACGGTCGCCGAATTCTCGGATGGAATCACTCGATCGAACACCTGGATGTTCATCACCAGTCCGTGGACGGCGATCAACACCCACAGCCGCCGGTAGCGGTAGAACACCCAGACCGCCGCGGCACCCCAGCACAGTGCCCACAGAAATCCGCCGCCACCGAAGTACATGTAGAGGAGGCCTCGCATCGTCGCCGACAACGCCATGATCGCCCAGATCGGGAGCCGGCCCACGAGCAGCAACACCGGTAGCGCCACCAGAATCGGCTCCTCGCGTAGACCCACTGCGAGCGCAGAAACCACAGCGAGCCAATCGGATTCGACCGAGGCCGGAACCGAGAAGCTGAATCGGACGATGTCCATGCGAGACAAGACGAGCAGCGCAGCAGACGCGGCACCGATCGCCGCGCACCAGGTGAGCGCGGCCTCGAGCGCAGTGCCACTGCGGGCGGGCCACACCGCAGGCAGCTTCCGACGCCGAACGAGACAGACGACGGCGATCGCCACGGCACCGACCGTCACCTGCGCCGCACCCACCGCCAGATCGGCCCACTGGTCCCCCATGGACAGCGTCGGTGCCGGCGCGTCGGGTTCACGGAAGCGCCACAGAGCACCCATCAGGCTCACCGAGTAGACGACGACCCAACCGGCGACCAGACCCAGGACCATCGCCGCGGTGCCGGCAGCGGTCAGACCACGCCGAGGCGAGCGAGCGAGTTCCGCGCCGACACCGGTCGTCACCAGGTCACCACCATTCCGCTCGATACAGATCGCCGAACAGCTTGTTTATCACGCCTGGGCCGAGAATTCAGTACCGTCCTTGCGATACGCGAACCGACAGGGCCCGCTCACGGTCGAGTGTCACGCTCGGATGGGTCGCACGAATCCTTGCTGCCGACGATGTCGTCCCGCAGTTCCGCGAGCAGCCCCTTCTTCGGGGTGCCGCGACGCGATTCCCATACGTCCACCATCGCGAGCACCACCAGAACACAGCCGATCGGACCGCCCTGGAACCAGAACACCTGCAGGTCCCAGAAGAACAGTGCCAGCGCCGCGCCGGCGACGATCATGACGATGCTGCGCGCATCTCGTGCATTCATCGTGTTTCCTCTCGTCGATTCAGACCAGGTTCAATTCGATCGCCGCATTCGCGGCCAGTAGTGCGCCCACCACGAGCAACACCGTTGCCGACACGTCCCCGCTCCAGCGATCCACGCGTCGCAGCAGCCTTGACGCGAGCGACGAAACACGCTCCTGCGCAGCCACTCTGGCGGCGAGTAGGACGAGGGCAGGTGAGAGTGTCACGAGCACGTACGCCGCGAGCAGCAGCGACGAGAACTCCCACCCCAATCCGGCATCACGTACCGCGTCGATCGCTGCGAAATAGGGCAGCATCGTCGCCACCTCCAACGCGCCCACCGCGACCGCGAGCAGGACCACCCCGCGAACACTCCCCGGGGGCCGCGTCCACCACGCACTGCCCGAGGCTCGCCGCCGACGGTCACAGAGCAGGCCCACGACCAGAACCACAAGACCCACCGCCAACCGAATCCGCGCGTCGCCGGGAATCGCCACGGTCGAGCCATCGGTGGCCGCCCACACCGCGATGCCGACCCCGAGGTAGAGCAGACCCACCACACCCAGATGCAGCAGAACGACACGCGCCCGGAACGACGGCCGCAGCATCATCCACAGCGGAACCGCAAGGGTCCCGACGCCGATGCTGTCCACCAGCGCGAGTCCGGTCAGCTGTATTGACACAGCTGTACCGTAACAGGATTTCAGTACAAGTGTGTGAAAACGATTTGCTCGTGCTAGAACAGACCGATGCCGAAGATCGTCGACCACGATGCGCGCCGGGCGGAGATCGTCGCCGCCGTATGGCGCGTCATCGAACGAGCAGGAATGGACGGGGCGACGGTACGCAGCGTCGCCGCCGAAGCCGGCGTGTCCCCCGGATCACTGCGGTACTACTTCTCCGACCAAGGAGAACTCGTCCTGTTCGCGGCCGAGGCCATGACGCAACGCGTCGTAGCGCGGTTGGAGGCGCACTCCACCGAGGGCGACGGCCTGGCGCGAGCTATCCGCGTCCTCGAGGAGATGCTGCCACTCGACGAGGACCGCCGCGCCGAGGCGTCGGTGTGGCTCGAAGCGATCGTGCGAGCCAGAGTCGACGAACGACTCTCCACCCTCAAGACGGCCGGGTGGTTCGGCAGCCGGTATCTGTGCCGACTCGCGTGGGCACACCTGCACGACCTCGATCGACCGAACTCCCCCGCCTTCACCTTCGACACCGCCACGCACGAACGCGCGGCTGCCGAACTGCACGCCTTCGTCGACGGACTGACGTTGCAGGCAGTGACATATCCCGAGCAACTCGCGACCGAAGAGGTCCGTCGAATGCTGCGGGACCACCTGAAAACGCGGCTCTAGGCCCTCTTCGCAGCCGCGACGAATCCGGCCCGATCCGTTACTCGAGGTAACGTCGATGGGATGCATGTGTCCGACCGCCTCACCGACCACGTTCCGCAGCGCTGGCTCGAGCCCCTCGTCAAGCACGCCGAGGCCCTCAAGTTCCTCATCGTCGGAGCGATCACCTTCGTCGTCACCGTCGTACTGTTCTTCGGCCTGAAGTGGACGATCCTGCAGGACAAGCCGGTGACAGCGAACGTTCTGGCCGTGCTGATCGCGACGATCGTGTCGTACATCCTCAACCGGGAATGGTCGTTCACAGCACGCGGCGGACGACGTCGCCACCACGAGGCAGCGCTGTTCTTCGCCGTCGCCGGAACCGGCCTGGCAATCAACCAGCTACCGCTGTGGGTGTCGAGTTACATGCTGGATCTGCGTTCGCCGAACGTGTCCTTCCTCACCGAGAACATCGCCGACTTCGTCAGCGGGTCCATCATCGGCACGTTGCTGGCAACCGCTTTCCGATGGTGGGCGATGCGCAAGTTCGTCTTCCCGGAGCAGGTGGACGTTCTTCCCGATCCCGCCGCCCTGACCGTTTACGGTGGACGGCATGGCGACCACTAGGACCCTCGTGCTGATGAGGCACGGCAAATCCGGCTACCCCGACGGAGTACCGGATCACGAACGCCCCCTGGCCGCCCGCGGCCAACGCGAGGCCGCGCTCGCGGGAGCCTGGATCGGCGAGCACGTCGGCACAGTCGACGCAGTGCTGTGCTCGACGGCTCTGCGCACCCGCGAGACCCTGGCTGCTACCGGTCTCGGCGACTTACCCACCCGCTTCGAGCGAGACATCTACGGCGGATCCGCCGACGAGATCATCGACGAGATCCGGTTGGCCGACACCTACTTCGACGACGTGACGGTATCGACCTTGCTGGTCGTCGGGCACGAACCCGGAATCCCCTGGACCGCACTCGAACTGGCGGCCGACGACGACACCGACCTGGCCCGCGAGGTGCGACACCGCTTTCCCACCTCGGCCATCGCCGTTCTGACCACCGAGGCGTCCTGGGCAGAGCTGGCCGCAGGCTCGGCAACCATCACAGAGTTCTGCATCCCGCGCGCCGATCAGTGATCAGTGCTTGTCGGTAGTCAGCGACGCCCGGCGTAGAGGTACCGAACTCCGCCTGCTGCGATGAGAAGCAGCAGGAACGCGGGGAACCCGAGCAGCCACCAGACCAGTCCCGCTACCGCCAGTACTGGCACGGCGGCGATCAATGCGATGCCGGGGTTCTCGCGCACCGTCTCCAACGCGGACTGTGCGTGCACTCTGTCGATCTTCTTGCCTGCCATCATCGACTCCCGAATTTCGTATGTCCTGTATGCGTACTTCCACAGTAGCGCGATCGCCTACGACTTTCGGTGGAGCGCCGCGTCGTACCTTCGGCCGAACCACCAGGTACGACGCCTCCGCGGGGGTATCGCAGCGGCGTCCGCTGCGGTGAGATCGGGTCCATGAACAATCCGATTCTGCTGACGATCGCGATCTGTGAGGTCGGCTTCTGGGTTCTGGTGATCGGTGGCCTGTGCCTGCGCTACGTGGCACGGATGCGGCGCGCCAGCACCGTCACCCTGGCCCTGCTCCCGGTCCTCGATCTTGTCCTCGTCGCGGCGGTGGCCCTGGATCTGCACCGAGGCGGCGACGTCGAATTCGCCCACCGCCTCGCAGGTATCTACCTCGGCTGGACCGTCGTGTTCGCGCACTCGACGGTCGCCTGGCTCGACGTGCGCTTCGCGCACCGATTCGCCGGTGGACCCGCACCGGTCAAGCCCCCGACGACCGGCCCGCAGGCCTACCGCAACGAAATCCGGGGATTCGTGAAGTGGCTCGTCGCCGCCGCCATCGCGCTGGTGATCACCTACGCATTGGCCTACACCGTGGCAGACTCGGAGCAGGCAGCAGCGCTGAAGACCGTGATCCAGCCACTGGGCGTCATCACGTTCTTCTGGTTCGTCACCGGACCGCTGTGGGTGCTGGGTTCCAAAACTGCGGGTACGAAGAGCTCGAGCTCGAAAGATGCGGCAGGAGAACGGAGTCGACTCTGATGCTGGGTGGTGCTCGGGTGCCGGCTGGTTCCAGGATGCTGCGCAGGTTCAGACCCGCGTGGCGGCCGCGCAATCCCGTGGTACTGCCGATCGAAATGCTCCTGGCCACTCTCTTCTACGCCGGATTCCAACTCTCCACCGGCACTGTCGGTGACACCCGGGACGAACTGGTCAGCAGCCCACCCCTGATCGCGGTGAGTGTCGTTGCCCTGCTGGCGATGACCGCGGTGACGTGCGTGCGCCGATCCTTTCCCGTCACGGCATACCTGTCGGTGGTGGCGATCAGCGTCGCGCTCATTCTCGTCCTGCCGGACCGGACTCTCGGGTTCACCCCGCTGTACTGGTTCGCCATCGTCGCCTTGGCAATTCGGGTGACCGGGCCACGCCTGTTCGCCCCCATCGCCGTCGGGCTGATTCTCGAAATCGCAGTCAGCGTCGACACCCGCCTGTCCTACCCGGATGCCGCGGCCGGCCCCGGTGGCACGATCGGCGTGGTCGCCGAGCAGATCGCGAACCTCGCCATCAACTACGCGGTGCTCATCGCACTGGGCAAGTACATCGCACGAAACCGCGCGCAGGAACTCGAGAGCGAGGCCGCCCTGGGCCGAGCCGAACTCGAACACCGGCAACAGCTGAATGCAGCCCTGGACAACGAACGAAGAGCCATGGCACGCGAACTACACGACGTCGCAGCCCACCACCTGACCGGCATGCTCATCCAAGCCAAGGCAACCAAGACACTCATCACGAGCAACCCCGAGCAGGCACGCGAACTACTCACCGGCGCAATCGAACACGGCCAACGGACCCTCGACAGCCTACGCCAGATCGTCGGCATACTGCGTCCAAGCGAGACGAACAACAGCAATCCGCAGCCGATGATCGCCGACCTTCCCGAACTGATCGACCAGTCACGAATGTCGTTCGGGCGCATCGACACGAGTATCCTCGCAGACAGCGATGACACCGACAGCGCGGTGCAGTTGACGTGCTATCGCGTCGTTCAGGAATCGCTGTCCAACGCCCGACGCCATGCGCCGAACTGCGATGTCTACGTCGAGGTATCCGACCTACACTCGGCCATCGAGGTGACCGTCACCAACACGCTCACGCCGGACAGCTCCGAGCTGCGCGAGTCCTCGGGTCAGGGGTTCGGCATCCCCGGAATGCGTGAGCGCACCGCACTACTCGGCGGCACCCTCGATGCAGGATCGTCCGACGACCGAACGACGTGGACCGTGCGTGCTCGACTACCTGTCGGCGGAAAGATCTCTCGACCACAGGAGATGCCGGCATGATCACCGTCCTCATCGCGGACGATCAGCCCGTCGTCCGGCAGGGATTCGAGCTGTTCCTCGCCGGCCATCCCGACATCGAGGTCGTCGGGCACGCGAGCTCGGGAAGGCATGCCGTGCAGCAGGTGTCGGCACTGCGACCGGACGTCGTACTGATGGACATCAGGATGCCGAACGGCGACGGACTGACCGCAACGCGCGAGATACTGGCACAGTTCGAGAGCGTTCGCGTCATCGTCGTCACCACGTTCGACCTCGACGAGTACGTGTTCGCAGCTCTCGACAGCGGAGCGTCCGGCTTCCTGCTCAAGGACGCCGACCCCGACGAACTCGCCGACGCGGTGGTCACCGTCGCCGACGGCGGAGCGGTGCTCTCTCCACGACTGACCCCGCGCTTGATGACAGAGTTCGCTCGCCGGGGCAGGCCCAGTCGAACCACTCCCGTTGCACCGCAACACGACCTGAGTCTGCGCGAAATGGAAGTGGTTCGACTACTTGCGGAGGGACTGGGCAACAACGAGATCGCCCGTTCACTGCAGGTCGAACAGAGCACCGTCAAGACCCACATCGGCAACATCTGCCGCAAACTCGAGGTCAATACCCGAGTGCACGTGGTGATCTGGGCCTACCGCAACGGCATCGCGACCTAGGCCCTCACAACTAGGCCGCTCTGCGCTCGTCTTCGTCGGCAGTCTCACTGGTGTGCTCCTCCAGCGAAGCGGAATGGTCGGTGTACTGGAAGTGCGGTCGCTTGTCGCCGATGTACGAGGTCATCCACGACACCACCGCAACGTAGCGGTTCCGGAAGCCGACCAGGTACATCAGGTGCACCGCGAGCCACATGATCCACGCGATCGGTCCCGACATGTCGACCTTGCCGAACAGTCGTGCCACCGCGCTGAAGCGGCCGACGATCGACATGCTGCCCTTGTCGGTGTACTCGAACGGCGTTCCCGCGTCGACCTTTCCGATGATCATCTTCGCAACGTGCCTGCCCTGCTGCATCGCCACCGGCGACTGACCGGGCAACTTGTTGAGCGACGTCACGTCGCCGATCGCGTAGATGTCCTTCGCCGAACCGACCGTCAGGTCGTCGTGCACGAGAAGCCGTCCGGCACGGTCGGTCTCACACCCGGTCCGCTCGGCGACGGTGGCCGCCAGATCACTGGCCTGCACGCCCGCCGACCAGATGACCGTCTTGGCGGCGAACGTCCTCGACGTCTTGGTGTCCACGTCCTGCACCGTCACCACGTCGTCGGCGATATCGGTGACCATGGCACCGGTGACGACGTCGACGCCCGACTTCTCGAGCTTCGTACGGGCGTACGCGCTGAGCTTGCCGCCGAACGCCGGCAGCACTTCCTTGACACCGTCGACGAGGGTCACCGTGACGTCGTCGGGATCGATGTCCGGGAACGAGCCGGCGAAGTAGCGGTGCGCGAGATCCCTGATCTGGCCTGCGAGCTCGACACCCGTCGCGCCTGCACCGACGACGACGAAGCTCAACAGCTCCTTGCGAGCAGCCGAATCGGTTGTCAGGTGCGCGGATTCGTAGCAGCTCAGAATCTGCTCACGCAGAGCGATCGCGTCGTCGACGGTCTTGAGCGCGAACGTGCGGTCCTTGAACTCGTCACGACCGAAGTACGCCTGCGTGGCTCCCGTGGCGACGATGAGACGACCGAAGCCGATGGTGTGACTCTGCCCTGCACCGATGTAGGTGACCTGGTGCGCCTCGGGATCGACATCGACGACGCGTCCGAGACGTACGTCGGCCGAGTCGTACTGCGCGAGAATACGCCTGATCGGCGGGGCGATCTCGCCCGTCGAGAGCATTCCGGTTGCGGCCTGGTAGAGCAGCGGCTGAAAGAGGTGCTCGGTGGTGCTGGAGATCAGCGAGAACGTCACACCGGCCTTGCCCAGAGACTTGGCGGCGGCCAATGCTCCGAATCCCGATCCCACGATGACGACGTCGTACGTTTGCACAGCACTTTCCTTTTCGGCTCGAGTCTTTCCCTCTACGAAGAACTACCTCCATGAAACTCCGACCGCGATGCTCTATCAACGCGGAAGTTGAAATAGCATCTATGAGCAGAACTCATGATTGAATGGCCGCATGGAACTGCGGCAGCTGAAATACTTCCTCGCGGTCGGGGAGGAACTGAACTTCTCCCGCGCCGCCGAACGCTGCTACGTCTCGCAATCGGCGATCAGCCTGCAGATCTCCAAGTTGGAACGAGAAATCGGTGAGCCCCTGTTCGAGCGAACCTCTCGTACCGTCCGATTGACCGTTGTCGGAGCACAATTGGTGTCCATCGCCCGGCACATGGTGGAGCTGGAGCAAGCCGCCCTGGCGCTGACGACGCGCAAACGTAATCAGCTGCGCCTGACCGGAAACATGACCTTCGCAGCCAACGCCATCTCCGCCATCGTCGCGGTACGCGAGCGCCATCCCGACGCCGAGATCGACTTCGTCCTGAAACGATTCGCAGAACAGATCGAAGCGGTGACGTCCGGCGACTGCCAGGTGGCGCTGATCCGCGGCAGCGTCGAACGCTCCGGTCTGCACGTCACCGAGCTGTGGACCGAAGACCTCGTCGTCGTCCTCCCCGAGGGGCATCCTCTGGCGGGTGAGAGCAACCCGAGTCTGAGTCAGCTCGCCGGCTACCCCCTGCTACTTCCCAAACGGAGCGAACAGATCCTGCTGCACCGGGTGATCGAGCGTGAGATGAAACGGAGCGGACTGCCACTGAGCTTCGGCCCGCCCGTGGCGTCCGATCACACCGCCAGCGCCGAACTCCTCAAGAACCCACAATGCTGGTCCATCCTGTACGCCAGTACCGCCGACAGCACCCCCAAGACCGGCCTGGTCTTCCGCACCGAGGCCGACCGCAGACTGAGACTCCCGGTATCGGCAGTGGTCGACGCGACCGTGCCCATCACCGACATTCAACGCGACCTGGTGGCCGCCCTGGCAGCGACGGCACCGGTTCAGCCCGCCACCCCTGCGAGCTGAGCGAACGCGGCATCGGCGTCGAACAATTCGGCGCGATCGTACGTCGACGTCGACGCCATGATCTCGTTCGCGCGGGTGCGCTCGACCACCTCCTCCAGCCGCGGACGGACCTGCCCGGCCGTGCCGAGGATGCTCGACGCCAACGACGCCTCGATTCGATTCCGCGTCTGCGGCGTCCACTGTGATTCATCGATCCCCGACGCCGGTTGCAGAGCCGGGAACTCGCCCTCACGTCTGGATCTGGCCATCGCCCACGCCTCCGGGACGGCGAGCCTGCGGGCATCGGCGGTGTCCGCTGCGATGGTGACGTCCAACGAAACGATCACGTACGGTGAGGGATTCGACGGCGAGGGACGAAAATTCTTGCGGTAGAGCGCCAATGGATCATCCTGATGCACTATCGGTCCGCCGACGACGACCGGAAGCCCGGCGCGAGCGGCAACCTCCAGACCGGCTCCCGTCGCGAGTACGAACACCGGCGGAGACGGGACAGCGGGCCGGGCCGTCACCGAACCCGAACCGTCCAGATAGGAACGCAATTCGGCGATGTCGGCCTCGAACGTGTCGGTCCGCTCACTGCGCAATGCTGCCCGAACCGGCTCGGTGAAACCGAGGGAGCGACCGACACCGAGGTCGATCCGGCCGGGAAACAGAGACTCCAACATCAGAAATTGCTCGGCCACGACCAGCGGCTGATGGTTGGGCAGCATCACTCCGCCGGATCCGACGCGAATGCGCGAGGTGCGCGACGCCACCGCCGCCGCGAGAACCGCAGGCGCGCCCGACGCGATCCCGGGAACGCCGTGATGCTCGGCCACCCAGAACCGATGCAACCCGATCTTCTCCGCATGTACCGCTCGTTCGACGGTATGACGCAGAGCCGAGGCGTCGTCGAAACCGGATCGCGTGCGGGACCTGTCGAGCAATGAGAAGAACACGGATATCTCAACCGACGAGGCGTCGGGCATATTTCTCGAACTGTTCGTTCGACGCGGACCGAATGTGTCCGCAATGGCGCTCATCATTGCGTCATGAACCTCACCATGAAGCTCGAACTCGTCACCCTCGCAGTCACCGACGTGGACCGCGCCAAGGACTTCTACGTATCGATCGGTTTCAACGCCGACCATGACGCCCGCCCCTGGGACGGCATCCGATACGTCCAGCTCACTCCCCCGGGCTCGGCGTGCTCCATCGCGATCGGCGAGAACATCACCGACGCCGAGCCGGGCAAGGGCGCCGGAATCCTGATGGTCGTCGACAACGTCCAGCAGGCCTACGAGCACCTCACCTCAGCCGGCCTGACCATCGACCCGCCGAAGGACGAGGGCTGGGGCACGTTCGTGTACTTCGCCGACCCCGACGGCAACAAGTGGTCGGTGCAGCAACTGCCCGCACAGTCCTGATCAGCGCTGACCGGGACCGAAGGCCAGCCGAGCCAGGATGCCGCGGTGGTCGGAGCCGGGAATCGTCACGGCTTCCACCGATCCAACGGCCAGATCTGCCACCAGAACGTGGTCGATGGCGATCACCGGCGGATACCACGTGTGCGCCGGGTACGTCCTGAGCATGCCTGCCCCGGTGGCCACCGCCGCATCGACGAACCGGCCGTCCTGGAGATCTCGGTACCGCCGATGGTCCTGCGTCGCGTTGAAGTCGCCCGCCACCACCACCGGACCGTCGTCGACGGGGATCTTGGCCAGCAGCTGGCGCAACAGCCCCAGCTCACGTACCCATTCGGACGGCTCCCGCGGCCACGGCGGCACCGGATGGACCGCGAACACCAGCGGCCGGCCCGGCATCTCCACCCGCGCGGAGAGCAGCTCTGTCACGAAACCGTCGTGACGCTGCTCGTCGACGAGCGGGAAGCGACTGTAGATTCCGGTGCCCTCGCCGCCGGGAGCAGCGCTGACGTGCGCGTACGGCAACGAGCCGGACAGCACCGGGCGAAGGCGGGCGTCGGCCTCCGGCGTCAGTTCGACGAGAGTGAGCACGTCGGGTCGGTGCCGCTCGACCAGCGCGACCAACGCGTCGGGATCGGCCTGACCCAACCAGATGTTGGCATGCAACACCGTCAGCTCCGACTCGGCCGCCGTCCGGGAGCGGTGCCTGTGCAGAGGAATCTGTGTGGCGGCGGCGCCCACCGATACAACCGCGCCCGCCGCCAGCCCCCACCAACCGAACGCCACGGCCGCGAGAACAGTGCCCGGCACCGCGGCGAGCATGAGGACATGTGCCAAAGCACCGAAGACGAGCATCGCCTGCCCACGGGCGTCGACAAGGTGCGCTGCGATGCCCACTACCGCTGCCAAGAGCAGTAACAGAGCCACCGATGCCGAAACCATGAGCGGAGTGTGACAGGCAAACCTGAGGCCGAGCTGGGAGCCGTCCCTATATCCGACCGAAGTGTTCGCTTTCTTACAGCAAACACGACACAATCGAGAGCGCTGTCCGCACGTACTAGGGGGAAGTTTTCCGTGAATCGAAGGCAACTGCTGCGTTTGGCCGCTGCCGGAATGCTCGGCGCTGCCGCCGCTCCGGTCCTGGGCTCCGCCGGGGCACCGGGTTCTTCCACAGCAGGCGCACTCCCCATCGGTGCCGAACGAATCCGATCACTGGTCCCCGAGCTGTTCGCCGATCCCCCGCGCCCACCGGACCACTCTCCCGTCCTCGTCATCGGCTCCGGATTCGGTGCCAGCGCTGCCGCCCTTCGTATGGCACAGGCCGGCACCCAGGTCACCGTCCTCGAACGTGGACTGCGCTGGCCACGTGACCCGTGGCGCGAGATCTTCACCGCCGACATGACCGCCGACGGACGCGGACTGTGGCAGCAGACCTCGTTCACCAACATCACCGGAATGCCCGTCGGACCGGTCGACCTGTTCGGCGGCGTACTCGACACCACCCGGTACGAGAACCTCTCGGTCTGGCGCGGCGCAGCCGTCGGCGGTGGCTCGATCGTCTACACCGGCGTCACCATCGCCCCCGACAAGAAGTTCTTCGACGCCTCATTCGGCGGACGCCTGAACCACGACGAGATGGCCGCCACCTGGTACCCGAAGGCGCGCTCGATGCTCCGGCCGTCGCCGATGCCCGAGGACGTCTACAACAGCCCGAACTTCTCGCACTCGCGCACCTGGGACGACCACGCCCGGCGGGCCGGGTTCACCCCACAGGCAGTGGACGGCAACTGGAACTGGAACGTCGTCCGCGACGAGCTCGCCGGACGCTCGCGGCCGTCCGCGACCGTCGGCGCGAGCACCTTCGGCAACTCCAACGGTGCCAAGCACGACCTGACGCAGAACTACATCCCCCAGGCCGAGGCCACCGGCCGTGCGACGGTGTGCCACAGCCACCGCGTCGCAGCGATCGGCACCGAATCCGGCGACCGCTACCGCGTCGAAATCGAACGCCTCGACCCGTTCGGCAACATCGTCGAGACACGCACCGTCACCTGCGACACGCTCGTCCTCGGAGCCGGATCCATCGGCACCACCGAACTGCTGATGCGCGCCCGCACCACCGGCGCACTGCCGAACCTCAACGAATTCGTCGGCACCGGCTGGGGCACCAACGGCGACGCGTCGATGACACGGTCGCTGGGGCCGATGTCCGCCGGACCGCAAGGTGCGCCCTGCGCATCCCGCATCGTCGACGACTCCTCACTGCCACTGACCGTCGAAAACTGGTACGTGCCAGGCGTTCCCGTGAATCTCGGATTCATCGGCTCACTCGGCATGACCATCGACCCACTGCGCGGAAACTTCGGATTCGATTCCGCCACAGACCGATTGACGCTGAATTGGCCGAAGGGCGGCAGCCGGGACACCGTCGAAGCCCTACGCGCAGTACAGAATCGGATGGCCCAGGCCGGCGGAACCATCGTCGCGGCCGAACCGTTCACCCGCGACGTCGACGACACCTTCACCGCCCACCCCCTCGGCGGCGCGGTGCTGGGCGACGTCACCGACGGCTACGGCCGGGTGAAGGGCCACCCCGGGCTCTACGTCGTCGACGGTGCGTTGATCCCGGGCAGCACCGGGGCCGCGAACCCGTCGCTGACCATCACCGCACTCGCCGAACGCAACGTCGCACAGATCATCGCCGACGGTCGCTGACCGGCCGACATGTGGGTAGACCCGCGCGCAGCGGGTAACCCACAGGTATGCCCGCCAACGATCCGACCGAACGCACCATCGCCGACCGCGACGTCGAAAAGCGCTGGAACGACCCCGTCGTCTTTCGCAGAGCGGCCGGATACTGTGCGGCCGTGGTGGCGGTGGCTGCGGCACTGACCGCGCTGTTCCTGGTCGTCGACCGCACGAATCCCGTGTTGGCCGCGTCGGTGCCCGCAGTGTGCTTCCTCGGCGGCATCGGAGCTCCGACGTTGGGATACAGGTCCTACCGTGCCGGTGGCACGTGGCCGATCTGGCAGGGCGCGGCATGGTTGCTGTTCACCGTGATGCTGCTCGGTCTGGCGATGCCGATGTTCGCGATCCGTCAATGACCGGCGTCAGCCCAGCTGAATCTCGGGGCGGCCTTCGGGGACGGTGACCGTCGCTGCGGTTCGTACCGATGCCCCCGGTGTGGAGACGCGATCGAGAACCCTGACCTCCGAACGCCATTCGGTGTTCGTCAGCGTGCCACGGAGATAGCCGCGCCGAGCATTTCCGTATTTGACGTGCGGAGAAGCTTCGGCGATGGCCGCACCGGCCGAGTCGACATCGGCACCGTCCTTACCCGACGCGATCGAGGTGGTCGCGATCTCCACACCTTGGATCGGCGACGCCTGATCCTGGTAGTCGCGGCGCAGTTCGGAGACGATCGTGCGATGAATGTCGCCGACGATCGACGCGACGTTCTTCGTGCCACGATCCCTGGCCCCGTCCAGAATTCGGTGCCGAGACGCCTCGTATCCGCTCCACGGGTCCATCCCGACCTTGCGATCGCTGCCGAGCCCACGGGCCAGGTCCGAGATGACCGTCTGGTGCGCCAGGAAGTTCCACCTCGACGGTGATGCGAAACCGTCGAGTATCCACTTCTCCTGCGCTGCACCGGTGATCGTGCGCGACGGATCTGCCGTCTCGGCGTCCTGCGCATGCTCGCCGTCGCCGTGCGCCTGATCGCTGCGGTACTGCCGCGTGTCCAGTACCGAGAAGTCCACCAGATCTCCGAACGAGAACCGGCGATAGACCGTCATGTCCGGTCCGACGGGCTTCAGATTCGCCCGAACCGGAGTGTTCTCCCACCACGCCTTGAACGCATCGGCTCTGCGCAACAAGAACTCTCGCGGATCGTCGTCGTCCTGGCTGATCTGCGAGGCCCAGTTGTTGTCCACCTCGTGATCGTCGAACGTCGAGACGAACGGTGCCGACGCGTGGGCCGCAGCAAGATTCTCGTCCGCCTTGTACAGCGCATATCGGTCGCGATAGTCGCTGAGCACCATGGTTTCTCGGGCAGCGGATTCGGTGCGCGGCTCGCCCTGCCTGGCACCCTCGTCCTTGATCGCGTACTCGTAGATGTAGTCGCCCAGAAAGAACACCACATCGAGATTCGACGCGGCCAAGTCCTGGTACGCGCCGAAGTAGCCGTCCTCCCACTTCTGGCACGACGCCCACGCGAAGTCGAGCTTGCTCAACGGTTGGCCCAGTGCCGGTGCAGTTTTGGTGCGGCCCACCGGGCTGGCATGCGGCCCGACGAGGAAGCGATAGAAGTACTCACGAGCTGGCTCGAGACCTCGGACGTCGACGTGAATCGACCAGCCGTCGAACTCGGTGGCCAGCTCGATACCTTCGCGGGTGATGCTCGCGAATCGCTCGTCCGCCGAGATCTGCCACCGCACCGGCACCACGCCGGGAGTCATTCCACCCAGTGGCGCGAAGGGATCGGTGGCGAGTCTGGTCCACAGCACCACCGAATCGGGCAGTGGGTCGCCGGATGCCACGCCGAGGCGGAACGGGTAGTCCGGGGTCACCACGGACTGCGCACCTGCCGTCGCCGTGGTTCCCGCGAGTTCGGGAGTGAACGCCAGCGCCCCCACCAGCGCACTCCATGTCAGGAACTGTCGACGCGTGGCCCCGGCACGCAGAGAGATGTCCTGCCCGAACCGTATCTCGTTACCCCGTCTCACCATCCTTCGAGGCTCTCGCGCCCGAGCGAACTGTGCCCGTCATCGATCGAACGGGAAAGTGAACACGACGTTGTCATTCGATTCAGGACCGAAGTCGTCCGCGACCTCGGCCACACTCGAGCGCATGACGAACATCGACCGCACCGGCTCCCAAATCGACCACCTCAACATCGGCGTCACCGATCTCGCCGCCAGCGCCGAGTTCTACGGTGCTGCACTCGCACCGCTGGGGATCAGCGAAATCATGCGGGTACCGCACACCCCCGAGGCCAACCAGCTCGCCATGATCGCGTTCGGCTGGGCGAACGTGAAGCCCTTCTTCTGGATCGTCGACGCACCGGGATCGGCCATCGGACCCCACACCCATCTCGCGTTCAGCGCCCCGGATCGCGCCACCGTCGACGCCTTCCACGCGGCAGCAGTCTCGGCAGGAGCAGTCGAGCTCCGGCCGCCGGGACTGCAGCCGGAATACCACGCCATGTACTACGGATCCTTCGTGCGCGACCTCAACGGCATCGACCTCGAGGCCGTCTGCCATCACGAGTGAACGAACCGTTGCCGTATGAGGTGGAGGGTGTCACTGCGGCCGAGGCAGCGTCCCGTTGGTTCGCACGTGGTCACGCAGACGAGTGAGGATCGATCCGAGAGCAGCGACCTCCTCGGTTGCCAATCCGTCGAAGAACAGGCGATGCACCAGCTCGACGTGACCCGCCGCCGACGCGTCCAGAGCCGCCCGGCCCGCCTCGGTCAGAACGGCATCCGTGGCGCGGCCGTCGGTGGTCGAGACCGTCCGCTCGGTGAGTGATCACCGCACTCCTCACCGACGCCCCAGCCGTCGTCACCGGCCAGGACTTCGCCGTCATCAAGGACGGCACGATCGCCGAGCTGTACACGTTCATCGACCGGGGATAGCCGGTCGAACCGTCAGGCTTGCACGACCCACACCGAATTGCCGTCGGGATCACGCAGCGCGAACATGGGCGGAACACCGTCGACTTCTTCCATGAAGTCGTCGAGATCGACTCCGCCGAGTGCACTCAGACGCTTGTGTTCGGCCGCGACGTCGGCTGTCTCGACACCGATGGATCCGCCGCCGGGCGTTCCTCCCATCGGCGGGTTCAGGGCGAGCCGCGCCGTCGATCCCGGCGGGGCCACCTCCAGCCATCGGTATTCGTTTTCGGGGCCGAATCGCAGATCGCCGCGAATCTCGAAGCCGAGCACGCGCGAATAGAAGTCGAGAGCCGCGTCCTGATCTGCGACGGTGAACATGGCCACGCCGATGTTCACGATGGTGCTGGGTTCTTGGTTGGTCATACCGGTAACGACTCGAGTGATGGCGAAAACTCACCGCCCAGCGGCGGTAGTTTCTGTAGGCATGGACGACGCGCTTCCAGAGTTCCGCAGCAGCCGACGGATCGCTTTCCTGGTGTTCGACGGGGTGAAGATGCTCGATTTCGTCGGACCCGCCGAGGTCTTCGTCGAATCGAATCAGCAGCCCGCCGTCGAATACGAGGTGGTGATCCTCTCACCCGGCGGCGGAGACGTCAGCACCTCGATCGGGACGACGGTGTCCACTCGCCCGGTCGCGGAATCCGGACGATTCGACACCGTGATCATCGCCGGTAGTGAATTCGATCCGATTCGCCTGGTCACGGCCGAACTCGTCGGAGCCGCAGCCGATCTCGCTGCACGGACCCGTCGGATGGCATCGGTGTGCACAGGGGCGTTCGTACTCGCCGCGGCCGGCCTACTCGACGGCCGGCGAGCGACGACGCACTGGAAGTTCACGTCCGACCTGCAACGCCTCTACCCCGCCCTCACGGTCGATCCGGATGCCATCTTCGTCCGAGACGGCCGCCTGTACAGCTCGGCGGGCGTTGCGGCCGGCATCGACCTCGCACTGGCTCTCGTCGAGGACGACCACGGCCCCGAAGTGGCGAGGGCTGCGGCGCAGGGACTGCTGGTGTACATGCAGCGAGGCGGTGGACAATCGCAGTTCTCGTCGTCGCTGTCGGGCCCGATCCCCCGTACCGGAACAGTCCGCCGAGTGGCCGACCACATCCGGGACAACCCCCGGCTACCACACACCGTGGCAGAGCTGGCTCGGTTCGCGGCCCTCAGCACCCGTCAGCTCACCCGCCTGTTCCAGTCCGAACTCGGCAGCTCGCCGGCCGAATTCGTCGCGTCGACGAGATTCGAGTTGGCTCGTGAGGCCCTGCACACCGGTTACACCGTCGGCGAGGCCTCCCGTCGAGCCGGGTATTCGAGCTGCGAAGTGATGCGACGAGCGTTCGTCGCCCGAATCGGGACCTCCCCGCGCAGCTATCAGCAGCGGTTCGCGCCCCAATTGCCGATGTCGCAAAACGAGCGGTTCTCGACCCACACGGTGGTACCGCGCAGCTAGCAGTCCGGGCAAGACTGCTTGCATGCCAACCATCACAACACCGGACAACGTCGAGATCTTCTACAAGGACTGGGGGTCGGGTCAGCCTGTCGTCTTCAGCCACGGCTGGCCACTGTCGTCGGACGACTGGGACGCCCAGATGATGTTCTTCCTCGAGCACGGCTATCGCGTCGTCGCCCACGATCGACGCGGTCACGGTCGGTCCCAACAGGTCGGTGACGGGCACGACATGGACCACTACGCCGACGACCTCGCCGCCGTGGTCGAAGCCCTCGATCTGACCGACGCGATCCACGTCGGCCACTCCACCGGCGGCGGCGAGGTAGTCCGCTACCTGGCGCGCCACGGAGAAGAACGCGCAGCCAAGGCGGTGCTGATCAGTGCGGTACCGCCGATCATGGTCAAGACCGACGACCACCCCGGCGGTATCGAGAAGTCGTTCTTCGACGACGTCCAGGTTCAGGTCGCCACGCGCCGTGCCGACTTCTTCCGCACTCTCGCCGAGGGCCCCTTCTACGGCTACAACCGGCCCGGGGCCACCCCGTCGGAAGGCGTCATCGCCAATTGGTGGCGTCAGGGAATGATCGGGGGTGCGAAAGCCCACTACGACGGCGTGGTCGCCTTCTCACAGACCGACTTCACCGACGACCTGCGTGGGGTGAACATTCCGACGCTGGTGCTGCACGGCGAGGACGACCAGGTGGTGCCCTACCAGAACGCGGGTGCGCTCTCGGCGAAGCTACTGCCCAACGGCACGCTGAAGACCTACCCCGGCTTCCCGCACGGCATGCCGACGACGGAAGCAGCGACGATCAACGCCGACATGCTGGAGTTCTTCCGGTCCTGACGCAGCACGGTCACAACTGACGACAAAGCCCCGCACCGACCGAAGTCGATGCGGGGCATTTGTCTGCAGGCTCTGTCGTCGTGAGCGGAAATTCGTAGTGGGCTACGAAGTTCTGCTCACATGCGACGGAGTCGCTCTAGCGGTATTCGTTGGAGAAACCGTAGTCGTCGAGCGGCACTGCAGCGCCGGTTCCCTGGCCGAAGCCATCCGGGCTGTAGTACTGATCGTCGTACGACGGCACCGCGTATGCCGCGGCACGCGCCTCCTCGGTCGGCTGCACCGTGATGTTCCGGTACCGGTTGATGCCGGTACCAGCCGGGATGAGCTTACCGATGATGACGTTCTCCTTGAGACCTATGAGCTTGTCGCTACGGCAGTTGATCGCCGCATCGGTCAGCACACGAGTGGTCTCCTGGAAGGACGCAGCCGACAGCCACGAGTCGGTGGCCAGCGATGCCTTGGTGATACCCATCAGGACCGGACGTCCGGCTGCGGGCTCGCCACCCTCGGAGACGACGCGACGGTTGCTCGACTCGAACTCGCTGCGCTCGGTCAGTGAACCGGGCAGGAATTCGGTGGAGCCGCTGTCGATGATCGTCACGCGACGGAGCATCTGGCGCACGATCGTCTCGATGTGCTTGTCGTGAATCGACACACCCTGCGACCGGTACACCTCCTGGACCTCGTTGACGAGGTGGATCTGCACCTGACGGGGACCCATCACACGCAGGACCTCGTGCGGATCGGCAGCACCTTCCATGAGCTGCTGGCCGACCTCGACGTGGTCACCGTCCGCCAGAAGGCGCTCGGTGCCGTCGTCGTGCTTGAAGACGCGCAGACGCTGACGCTTGGAGAGCTTGTCGTAGACAACCTCTTCGCCGCCGTCGTCCGGGACGATGGTGATCTTGTAGAAACGATCGCCGTCCTCGAGCTGAATGCGTCCCGACACGTCCGCGATCGGAGCCTTGCCCTTCGGCACACGCGCCTCGAACAGCTCCTGCACGCGAGGCAGACCACCGGTGATGTCATCTCCGGCGACACCACCCTGGTGGAAGGTACGCATGGTCAGCTGGGTTCCGGGCTCACCGATGGACTGCGCGGCAACGATACCGACGGCCTCACCGATGTCGACCAGCTTGCCGGTGGCCATCGAGCGGCCGTAGCAGGTGGCGCAGACGCCCGTTCCCGTGGTGCAGGTGAGCACCGAGCGAACCTTGACCGACGTGATGCCCGCAGCGAGCAGCGCGTCGATGGCCGGGTCACCGAGATCGTGTCCGCGAGCGACGATGACCGTGCCGTTCTCGTCGACAGCGTCGTTCGCCAACGTGCGGGCGTACGTGCTGGTCTCGACGTGAGCGTCGCGGATCATCTTGCCGTCGGCGGTCTTCTCGGCGATCGTCGTGACGATGCCGCGCTCGGTGCCACAGTCGGTTTCCCGAACGATGACATCCTGCGAGACGTCGACCAGACGACGCGTCAGGTAGCCCGAGTCGGCGGTACGAAGCGCCGTGTCGGCCAGACCCTTACGAGCACCGTGCGTGTTGATGAAGTACTCGAGAACCGTCAGGCCTTCCTTGAAGGAGGACTTGATCGGACGCGGGATGAACTCACCCTTCGGGTTGGTCACCAAGCCCTTCATGCCGGCGAGCGAGCGAACCTGAGTCATGTTTCCGGCTGCGCCGGACTTCACGATCATCGGGATCGGGTTGTCGTCGGGGAAGTGGGCCTCCATGGCCTTACCGACCTGCTCGGTCGCGTCCTGCCAGATCTTGACCAGTGCGGAGTTGCGCTCGACCTTGTCGAGTGCGCCACGCTGGTACTTCTTCTCGATCTGATCGGCCTGAGCCTCGAAGGTCTCCATGATCTGCGGCTTCTCCGGCGGCACGAGGACGTCGGAGATCGAGATGGTGACACCCGAACGCGTGGCCCAGTAGAAGCCTGCGTCCTTGAGCTTGTCGACGGTCTGCGCGACCACGATCATCGGGTAACGCTCGGCGAGATCGTTGATGATGGTCGACTGACGCTTCTTCGGCATCTGCTCGTTGACGAACGGGTAGTCCGCCGGAAGCAGCTCGTTGAACAGCACGCGTCCCAGAGTGGTCTCGGCGGTCCACGCGTCGCCGCGGTTCCAGCCCTCGGGGAACAGCTCGTTCTCGATGTCACGCGGCGGGCGCTGCGTGGTGAGACGAACCCGAATCTGCGACTGCACCGTGAGCGCTCCACGGTCGACGGCCATCTGAGCCTCGGCCGGGGAGGAGTACGCCCCGAACTCGGCCTGATCGGTCGACGCGTCGACGCGCTCGCCGACAGCACCGGCGTCGAGACGCGTCAGGTGGTACAGACCCGTCACCATGTCCAGACGCGGCATGGCGAGCGGACGGCCCGATGCCGGCGAGAGGATGTTGTTCGAGGACAGCATCAACACGCGTGCCTCGGCCTGGGCCTCGGCGGACAGCGGGAGGTGGACAGCCATCTGGTCACCGTCGAAGTCGGCGTTGAACGCCTCACACACGAGCGGGTGCAGCTGGATGGCCTTGCCCTCGACGAGCTGAGGCTCGAACGCCTGGATGCCCAACCGGTGCAGGGTGGGTGCACGGTTCAGCAGCACGGGGTGCTCGGCGATGACCTCTTCGAGAACGTCCCACACCTGCGGACGCTGACGCTCGACCATGCGCTTGGCCGACTTGATGTTCTGCGCGTGGTTCAGATCCACCAGGCGCTTCATCACGAACGGCTTGAACAGCTCGAGAGCCATCAGCTTCGGCAGACCACACTGGTGCAGCTTGAGCTGCGGGCCGACGACGATGACCGAACGGCCCGAGTAGTCGACGCGCTTGCCGAGGAGGTTCTGACGGAAGCGACCCTGCTTACCCTTGAGCAAGTCGGACAGCGACTTGAGCGGGCGGTTACCCGGTCCGGTGACCGGACGTCCACGACGGCCGTTGTCGAACAGGGCGTCGACCGACTCCTGCAGCATCCGCTTCTCGTTGTTGACGATGATCTCGGGGGCACCGAGATCGATCAGACGCTTGAGGCGGTTGTTGCGGTTGATGACGCGGCGGTACAGGTCGTTGAGGTCGGACGTCGCGAAACGTCCACCGTCGAGCTGCACCATCGGACGAAGCTCCGGCGGGATGACCGGGACAGCGTCGAGAACCATGCCCATCGGCGAATTGCGGCCGGCCTGGAACGCAGCGACGACCTTCAGACGCTTGAGCGCACGCAGCTTCTTCTGACCCTTGCCACTGCGGATGGTCTCGCGAAGAGACTCCGCCTCGGCATCGATGTCGAAGGTCTGCATGAGCTTCTGGATCGACTCGGCACCCATGGCACCGGTGAAGTACTCGCCGTACCGGTCGATGAGCTCGCGGTAGATGAGCTCGTCGACGATGAGCTGCTTGGGAGCGAGCTTGGTGAACGTGGTCCAGATCTCCTCGAGACGATCGAGCTCACGCTGCGCGCGGTCACGGAGCTGACGCATCTCACGCTCGCCACCGTCCTTGACCTTGCGGCGCACGTCGGACTTGGCACCCTCGGCTTCGAGCTCGGCGATGTCGGCTTCGAGCTTCTGCGCACGAGCCTCGAGATCGGCGTCGCGCTGATCTGCGACGGCCTTCTTCTCGACCTCCATCTCGGCCTCGAGCGTCGAGAGCTCGTTGTGACGGAGCTCGTCGTCGACCGTGGTGATGACGTAGGCAGCGAAGTAGATGATCTTCTCGAGATCCTTCGGAGCCAGGTCGAGCAGGTAGCCCAGACGCGACGGCACACCCTTGAAGTACCAGATGTGCGTGACGGGAGCCGCCAGTTCGATGTGGCCCATGCGCTCACGACGCACCTTGGCGCGAGTGACCTCGACGCCACAGCGCTCACAGATGATGCCCTTGAAGCGGACGCGCTTGTACTTGCCGCAGTAGCACTCCCAGTCCCGAGTGGGGCCGAAGATCTTCTCGCAGAAGAGGCCGTCCTTCTCGGGCTTGAGCGTGCGGTAGTTGATGGTCTCCGGCTTCTTGACCTCGCCGTAGGACCACTGACGGATGTCGTCCGCAGTGGCAAGGCCAATGCGAAGTTCATCGAAGAAGTTGACGTCGAGCACGTAACTTCCTTTCCCCGTTATGGGTGTTGTGATACCGAATCAGAAAAAGCGTGATCACCCCCGTGCCTGCAGTGACGCAGGCACGGGGATCACAGAACTACTGAGCGAGGTCGTCGACCGTGGCTGCTTCGTTGCGGGAGAGGTTGATTCCCAGGTTGGCTGCGGCACGCTCGAGGTCTTCGTCGTCACCATCGGCCATCGTGATGGCTGCGCCGTCCGAAGACAGCACCTCCACGTTGAGGCACAGCGACTGGAGCTCCTTGAGGAGCACCTTGAAGGACTCGGGGATACCGGGCTCCGGGATGTTCTCGCCCTTGACGATCGCCTCGTACACCTTCACGCGGCCGACAACGTCGTCCGACTTGATGGTGAGAAGCTCCTGCAGCGTGTACGCGGCACCGTAGGCCTGCATGGCCCAGCACTCCATCTCACCGAAGCGCTGACCACCGAACTGTGCCTTACCACCGAGGGGCTGCTGCGTGATCATCGAGTACGGCCCGGTCGAACGAGCGTGGATCTTGTCGTCGACCAAGTGGTGCAGCTTGATGATGTACATGTAGCCCACCGACACCGGGTACGGGAACGGCTCGCCGGAGCGGCCGTCGAACAACGTGGCCTTTCCGTCGGGTCCGACCATCTGCTCGCCGTCGCGGTTGGGGATCGTGCTCTCCAGCAGGCCGGCGAGCTGATTCTCCTTGGCACCGTCGAACACCGGGGTGGCGATGTTGCTGTCGGCCGGAGCCGCCAACATCTCCTCGGGCAGACGCTCGGCCCAATCGGGCTTCGTGCCGTCCGCGGCGATCTGAACGTTCCAACCGGTCTTGCCGATCCAACCCAGGTGGGTCTCGAGGACCTGACCGATGTTCATACGACGCGGAACACCGTGGGTGTTGAGGATGATGTCGATCGGGGTGCCGTCGGGCAGGAACGGCATGTCCTCCTGCGGGAGGATCTTGCCGATGACGCCCTTGTTGCCGTGACGGCCGGCGAGCTTGTCGCCGTCCTGGATCTTGCGCTTCTGAGCCACGTACACGCGGACCAGCTCGTTGACGCCGGGAGGCAGATCGTCGTCGTCGTCACGCGAGAAGACGCGGATGCCGATGACCTTTCCGTTCTCGCCGTGCGGAACCTTGAGCGAGGTGTCGCGAACTTCGCGAGCCTTCTCACCGAAGATGGCGCGCAGCAGGCGCTCTTCGGGGGTCAGCTCGGTCTCGCCCTTCGGCGTGACCTTTCCGACCAGCACGTCGCCGTCACGAACCTCGGCACCGATCCGGATGATGCCGCGCTCGTCGAGGTCTGCGAGGACCTCGTCGGAGACGTTCGGGATGTCGCGAGTGATCTCCTCGGCACCGAGCTTGGTGTCGCGAGCATCGATCTCGTGCTCCTCGATGTGGATCGAGGTGAGAACGTCCTCTTCCACGAGGCGCTGCGACAGGATGATCGCGTCCTCGTAGTTGTGGCCCTCCCACGGCATGATCGCCAGCAGCAGGTTCTTGCCGAGTGCCATCTCACCGTTCTCGGTGCAGGGGCCGTCGGCGAGGACCTGGCCGGACTCGACGCGCTGACCCTCGTCCACGATCGGACGCTGGTTGGCGCACGTGCCCTGGTTGGAGCGCGCGAACTTGCGCATCCGGTAGGTCTTGCGCGATCCGTCGTCGGCCATGACCGTGACGTAGTCGGCGGAGACCTCTTCGACGACACCGGTCTTCTCGGTGATGACGACGTCACCGGCATCGACGGCTGCACGCAGCTCCATGCCGGTTCCGACGATCGGCGACTCGCTGCGAACCAGCGGGACGGCCTGACGCTGCATGTTGGCGCCCATCAGGGCACGGTTGGCATCGTCGTGCTCGAGGAACGGAATCATCGCGGTTGCGACGGAAACCATCTGTCGCGGCGAGACGTCCATGTAGTCGATGTCGTCGGACGAGACGAACTCGACCTCTCCACCCTTACGACGGACGAGAATCTTGTCCTCGATGAAGTGGCCCGAATCGTCGACCGGAGAGTTCGCCTGCGCGAGCGTGTGGCGATCCTCCTCGTCGGCGGTCAGGTAATCGACCTCGTCGGTGACCTTGCCGTCGACGACCTTGCGGTACGGGGTCTCGATGAACCCGAACGGGTTGACGCGTGCGTACACCGAGAGCGATCCGATCAGGCCGATGTTCGGGCCTTCCGGGGTCTCGATGGGGCACATGCGGCCGTAGTGCGACGGGTGAACGTCGCGGACCTCGAGGCCGGCGCGCTCACGAGAGAGACCGCCGGGTCCCAGTGCCGACAGGCGACGCTTGTGCGTCAGACCCGACAGCGGGTTGTTCTGGTCCATGAACTGCGAGAGCTGGGACGTTCCGAAGAACTCCTTGATCGCAGCGACGACGGGACGGATGTTGATCAGGGTCTGCGGCGTGATCGCCTCGACGTCCTGAGTCGTCATACGTTCGCGCACGACGCGCTCCATGCGGGACAGGCCCACGCGGATCTGGTTCTGGATGAGCTCGCCGACGGTACGCAGACGACGGTTGCCGAAGTGGTCGATGTCGTCGACCTCGACCGGAACCTCGACGCCGTCGGGCGCGGTCATCGAGGTCTCACCTGCGTGCAGACGCACCAGGTACTCGATGGTCGCGACGATGTCTTCCTCGGTGAGGGTCGACGCCACGATGGGCTGACCCGAGTTGAGGCCGAGCTTCTTGTTGATCTTGTAGCGACCCACGCGAGCGAGGTCGTAGCGCTTGTCCTTGAAGAACAGGTTCTCCAGCAGGGTCTGCGCCGACTCCTTGGTCGGCGGCTCGCCCGGACGCAGCTTGCGGTAGATGTCGAGGAGTGCCTCGTCGGTACCGGCGGTGTTGTCCTTCTCCAGGGTGGCCATGAGGATCTCGGAGAAGCCGAAGCGCTCCGTGATCTGCTCGGTGGACCAGCCGAGAGCCTTGAGCAGCACCGTGACGGGCTGGCGACGCTTGCGGTCGATACGGACACCGACGGTGTCGCGCTTGTCGACGTCGAACTCGAGCCATGCGCCGCGGCCGGGGATCACCTTGACGCTGTGCAGGTCCTTCTCGGTGGTCTTGTCGATCGAATGATCGAAGTAGACGCCCGGAGAACGCACCAGCTGCGACACCACGACACGCTCGGTGCCGTTGATGATGAAGGTGCCCTTGTCGGTCATCATCGGGAAATCACCCATGAAGACCGTCTGGCTCTTGATCTCACCGGTGTTGTTGTTGATGAACTCGGCCGTGACGAACAGCGGAGCCGCGTACGTCATGTCCTTGTCCTTGCACTCATCCGTCGAGGCCTTGACCTCGTCGAATCGTGGGTCGGAGAAGGACAGAGACATCGAGCCCGAGAAATCCTCGATCGGAGAGAGCTCGGTCAGGATGTCCTCGAGTCCACCGGCGACACTGCTGTCTCCCCGGGCGGCGGCACGGTCACGCCAACTCTGCGCACCTACCAGCCATTCGAACGAATCCGTCTGTACATCGAGGAGACCGGGTACCTCCAACGGCTCGCGAATGTTCGCGAACGAAACCCTCCTCGGGGCTCCCGGTGTTCCGACAACTGCCTTGGTCTGGCTAGAGACTGCCAAGATGCGTCCTTCCAGCACCTCACGCGGGTCGCTCGTGCAGTGCGACCGCCGCTGTATCTGTTTGCTATATGTGGGGCGAATTTCGGCTGGTGCAACCAGACCGAATCCCCATCACAGCGGCCCGAAAACGTGCTTTCGGGTAACAGCGATCGAGAGGTGGACAGGAGGCAGCCAGCGCAACGTCCAAAGGTACCCCAAATGTGCGCACAGCGCAACGGGGGCATCAAAAGTAGCACCCGGGGTCCACTCACGCGCTGACTCGGCGAAAGCGTGTCGCCTGCCGGACGCCCGATGCCGAAACCACTGCGCTTCGAAAAACCACTGGGGGTGCTCCTGACGACAAGACTGACCCGTGCCGCCCCCTTCGTCAAGAGGTTCGGCCCGATCCGTTTTCCGTGAGACCGCACTCGAACCGGTCGCGTCGATGGACCACTGCACCGCCGAGACGTGTGCAATGGTCCATTGACGCAGCCGGAGGCGGGGACGCCGACGCGCCCCGCCCCCTGCCGTCTACCGGTCGGCCTCGCGCCACCGCGTGGCCTCGGCGAGCGCGAACCCGTGGACATCGGCCAGCTCACCCAACCGCTCCACGCTGTCGCCGTCGAGGGTGGTCCCGATGCTGCGCAGACCGAACTCACCCGACAACGCGATCAGCATCGTCTCGGCCATGCAGGCGTACGTCAGCCCCGGAGCCAACCCGTAGGTCAACCCGAAATCCGAACCCGACGGCACCCGCACGATGCCGCCGTCGAACACCGTGACGTCGGGCCGCTCACTGCACACGTCCCTGCCGATGTTCGGCGGCTGCGCCACATCGCAGACGATGGCACCCTCCATCAGATCCGTCGGATCGATCAGCGCATGCGGTGCCGACGTGGCAGCGATGACGATCAACGAATCCTTCACCGCAGCAACGGGATCGGTGAAGAACTCGACATGGCGCGACCTGATCAGATCGTCCAGATCGCCGTCGACCGCGTGCGCGGCCCCGGCCAGATCCCCCGAACCCGCACCGACCCGAGCACTCGCCACCATCTCCTGCGCAGCCGCCCACAACTTGGGCGCGATGACCGAACTCTCCCCCTTCCTGCCGACCAACACGATGCCGCCGACCTCGCCCGCCAACTGCTTGCCGATGGTTCGCCCGATCGCCCCGGCGGCACCGAGAATCGTCACCCGAGCCCGCGCGACATCGATACCGCGTTCACGACACACGCGTCGGACAGCCCGCAGACTCGCCGCAGCGGTGAACGTGTTGCCGGTGGTGATCGGACGCGTCGTCGCGCCGAGGCCCAACCCGTTCCCGGTGATCACCGACGAATAGCCGCCCAACCCGACAACCGTCGCACCGCGCGAGATCGCCAGCTCGACGGCCCCGCCCACCACAGCGAGCGCACGCTCGGTCGGCAGACGCAGCAACTGCTCGGAGGTGTACGGCAGCCCGATCAGATCGCCGTGCGCCGTCGCCTCCCCACCTCCGACGACTCGGCCACTGCCGATGACGAACGACGCAGGTTCGAGCTCGGACGTCGACGCCGCGAACCGCTCGAGCAGATCCTGCCGCTCGCCGTGATCGAACACCTCCAGTGCCGGATCGAACGCCGCGAAGAACCCCAGATCGAGAGGGTGCGCGATGAACGCGAAGCGACGATCCGTCGCCCGCACAGCGATATCGGGCGTTCGACCCGGACGCAACGCCTCGAGAGCAGGCGGAGTGGCGACGGTCGGGCGGCCGAGCAGATGCCCGAACAAGCCGTCCATGTCCCCCGCTGCCGCGTACCCCAACGCCCGATCCAGTGCTGCGACCAGCCGCGAGCACTGCACCGCCGACACCGTCAGCGGCGGTTCGATCCGAATCACCCTGTTACCGAACAGGGTCGGAGCCACTCGAATCCCCTCGACGTTGAGCAGGTAGGAGCAGATCACCACGGCCAGATTGTGTTGATCGGCAATCGATCCCAGCAACGACTGCCGCCCGACCATGTTGACGTCCGCGGTGAATTCCATGCCGAGCAACAACCCGCGTCCGCGCACCTCGGTGACCACCGACGGGTACTTCTCTGCCAACACACTCAGATCGTGCTTCAACTGCCGCCCGAGAACGGCCGCGTTCTCCACCACCGCGCAGTCGTCCCGGGTCAACTCGTCGAGAACCGCGATACCCACCCGCGCAGCCAATGCGTTGCCCGCGAACGTGGACGTGTGGCGCAGCGCGAAACTCTCGTTCACCAGCCTCGGCGCACACAACACCGCACCCACCGGCACGATGCCGCCACCGAGCGCCTTGGCGACGGTCAGGATGTCCGGCACCACGCCCTCGTGCTCCGCCGCGAACATCCTGCCGGTCCGGCCGAGCCCGGTCTGCACCTCATCGAGGGCCATCAACACCCCGTGCCGATCACAGATCTCCCGCACGCGGCGCAGGTAACCGTCGGGCGGACACACCACTCCACCCTCACCCTGAATCGGTTCCACCAGAAACACCGCATAGTGCCCGGGGTCCGCCGCCAGTGCCGCGTCGAGCGCATCCGAATCACCGAACTCGATGTGATCGAATCCCTCGACCGGAGCACCGAAACCGCTCTGGTACTTGACGTTTCCCGTCGCAGACAGAGCACCGAGAGTCTTGCCGTGAAAACTGTTCCCGGTCGTCAGTACCCCCAGCCGACCGGTGTGCGCTCGCGCGATCTTCAGCGCCACCTCGGTGGCCTCGGTACCACTGTTGACGAACGTCGTCCGCGTCAATCCGTCGGGTGCGATGCGCCCCAACCGATCCGCCAGTTCACCGGCCGCGCTCAACACCGAAGGCTGTACGAAAATCGCCTCTCCACTGCAACGAACGTCGTTGACCGCCTGCCAGATCGGAGTGGGACCGTGCCCGAGCGGGAGCGCACCGTACGCCCCGGCGAAGTCGAGATAACGACGACCCGAGGCGTCGAACAGGACCGTCCCGTCGCCGCGCACGTACTCGCGATCCAGATTCAGCGCAGACAACAGCCGATACAGTTCGGGATTGACGTGCTCGGCAAACCCCGATCGACCGGACCTGGATTCCACCACGGAATATTCGATAGTTGTGTCAGTCATGACCAGCATGCTCCGTTTTCATCGGATCCACCCCTGGCTGTCGAGCTTCGATTGGTTGTCCCGAACAACCAGGGCTCGTCCCAAGCCAGGACGCAATCGCGATGGTAACGCGATGGAAAGCCGGTGACAGATGGCGGAAAAGCCCACGAAAAAGCCCCGTCCGAGCAGGGCTTCTGCGTCGAACGGGGCCGGATCGAATGCTGGCTGAGCTCCTACTGATCGTCGATGGCCGACAGCTTCCAGGCGCCGTCGACCTTCTCCATGTTCACCGTCAACGGACCCTCGGCACTGCCCGACGCAACGCCGTTCTGGGTGGCACTGATGTTCACGTTGGCGATCAACTCGGCCATGCCGTCCTCCAGCCGCGTGACTCCGATATCGGTGACCATCGCTTCGGTCCCCGTATCCGTCTGCACCACAGCCGATTTGGTGGTTTCGGCAGTGGAGTTGAACTCGTCGAGCATCGACTGATTGAGCACTGCACGCGCCGCGTCGAAATCGGCGTCGATCGTGGCGGCCTTGTACGTGTACAGAGTCTGCAACGCATCGGTCGCAGCCGATGTGACTTCCTGCGTCGCCGCGGAATCCACCCAGGCCGCATTGTCGATCGTGGCGAACGGCTTGAACGCGGCAACGGCAGCGAACGCGCCGAGCACGACGGCAATGACCGCAACGACGATCACGTGCTTCCAGCCGATACCCGACCCCGACGCGGTGGACGAGCCAGCGACAGTGGAGGACTCAGCGGCGGTGGACGACTCGGCTGCGGTGGATTCGTCGGCAGATTCGCCTTCTGCAGGCTTGTCGAGTGCGGGTTCCTCGGTCGCGGCCTTGTCGAGAACAGGCTTGTCGAGAACAGGCTTGTCCGTTGCAGCCTTGTCCGTTGCGGGCTTGTCCGTTGCGGGCTTGTCGAGAATCGGCGTGCTCGGCGGCGGAGTCGTGACAGCCGTCGTGTCGTCGGCCGCGGATCCCTCGGTGGTCGAGCCCGTGACGGTGGATGCAGCAGTCGGCTTCCCGGTGCCGGCCACCTTGCGCCGTACTTTGCTGGTGGTGGTGGGTGGAACGATCTTGCGACGCTGGGGAGGCACTACAGAACTCCTTCGAAACTCACTTCGGTACAGACGGAAGACACCACTGCCGGGTACCTCAGTTGCCGCCGGTGTCCGGCTGGGGAGCCGGCGTCGCTTCCGCACTGGGGTCGGCCGCATTCGGGTCGACCGCGTTCGGGTCGGCGGGGCCGCCCGGATCGGTCGGGACGACGGGGTTGGTGTTCGGGTTGTCGAGCGAGATCCGTGAACCGATGGGGTCGACCTTGTTGGTCTTCCACACCCCGTCGACCTCCTCCATGGCCAGACGCATCGTCAGCTTGCTTCGCTCGACGCGATCGGGCCAGGTGGTGGTCGTCGCAATGACCACCAGAGCAGTGGCGGTGTTCTCGTCCGTGCTCAGCTCCGTCAGCGTGCCGTGCAGGACCTCGGCCTCGCTCTTGGCGCCGGACTGACGAACCTGATCGGTGATGCCCGACCGCGTCTGCTCGAGGTCGTTGAGCATCAAGTCGCCGGTGATGGCCGACTTCATGTTGTCGAACGACTGATCGATCTGCGCCGCGTCGACCGTGTTGAGGTTGACTGCCGCCTGCTGCGCTCCGGTGAGCGCCGCGTCCCTGGTGTCCGCGGTGGGCTTCTGGCTCAGAAGCGCGTTGCCCCAGCCGTACCCGAAGAACACTGCCGCTGCGAGGGCGGCCACGGCGATCACCGTCACGACGGCAAACAGGATTTTCGCGGTCTTGTTGCGCCCTGGAGTCGCTGGGGACTCCAGGGCTTCGGTGCTCGAGTTCACACTTTCCACCCTACTACTCGGTAATATCCGGCCGAACCGCCCTCGGCCCGACGATAGTGCTGAGCAGCAGTTTCACCGATTCCACTACTTCGGCGTCACGCCGATCAGCGGTGCCAACTGGGTGGCGATGGGGTTGAGGTTGAGCTTCTCCGGATCGACCTTGGGCTTGAGGTCCCACGGCTGCGGCACATCCGGATCGGCGAACACGATGCGGTTCGCGCTACGCACACCCGTCACGCTGCCCTGCGGTGTAGCGCAGTTCGCGTCGAGGTTCAGCGGGTAGTTCTCCCGAGTCGGATCGAAGTTCGGGTTCTTCCGCTTCTCCTCGTCGAGGATCGCCTGGCTTCCCTCGTAGCCGACCGTGCACGGCGGCGGATTGTTGACCTCGAGCAACAGACCCTGATGGATCGTGCCGTCGTTCGGGACGATCGTCGAGATACCGGCACCGAGTGCAGGCAGGAACGTCAGGAACGGACGAAGCGCGACGTAACGCGGTTCGGCCTGAGCGGCAACCAGCGCAAGGTTGTTGATGTCGGTGGTCAGCGCCGGACCCGCATCGGTGATGAGACCACCGAGCTGATCGCCCGCCGCGGTACCCGTGTCGATCAGGCGGCGGATGTCGGGATCGCTGGACTTCAACTGAGCCGTCACCTGATCCAGACTGGTGCTGAACTCACGAATCAGATCCGACTGCTCGGACTGCGTGTCGAGCACCGGCACCGCGTCACGGACCAGAGCAAGCGTCTGCGGCAGCGCCTCGTTGCCTGCCTCGGAGATGTTCCCGAGCGAATCGACGAGGGACGCGAGATCCGTTCCCTTGCCGTCGAATGCCACGCCGAGCTCGTTGACCACTCGCGTCAACGTGTCGAGCGGCACGGACCGAACCAACGTGTTCGTGTTGGCGAGGACGTCCTCCACCGGCACGGGTGTGGTGGTGTCGGCCTGAGCGATCTGCGAACCGTCGACCAGGAACGGGCCCTGATCGGTCTCGGGCTGGAGGTCGACGTACTGCTCACCGATCGCAGACCGGTTGGCCACGACGGCCTTCGTGTCGGCCGGGATGTCGGGCCCGCCGTTGTCGAGCATCAGTGCGACACGGACACCGTCCTGCGTCAGTTCCAGATCTCCGACGGTTCCCACCGGGACACCTCGGTAGGTGACCTCGGCGTTGGAGAAGATGCCACCGGAATCGGCCAGGTTCAGATCGACCTGGTACTGCCCGAAGCCGAGCATGTTGTCCAGACGCACGTACTTGGCACCGACGAAAACGAGACCCAGAACCGCTACGACGACGAATAGGACCAACTGAATACGAACCAGTCTCGATCTCACTGTCCAACTCCGAATCGCTCGAGCAGATCGTTCAACGGTGCCAACGGATCGGCAGGTGCGGGCGCAGCGGCTGCAGCCGCCTGCTCGTTCGCAGGTGCGCCCGGGCCGGGAACCGGTGACGGGATGATCGGCGGCAACGGCAGCAGTGAGATCGTCGGCCAACCCGGCCGAGGTCCGTTTCCGTTGTAGTACGGATTCGACGGGTCGACCACCGGCAGCGTGTTGCCGTACTTGGGCTGGATGTAGACCGGATCGCCTTCACCGACGCCGAAGTTCCGCAGCGCGGTTCCGATCGACAGGTCCAGTGAGAGGAACAGGTTGGCGGAGTTGCCCTCGATGATCTTCTCGGTGCCGTCGGCGAACGGCAGCGTGGGGATGACCGCGAGCGAGGTGACCACGTCGTCCGCCGAATCGGCCAGGGCCTGCAGCGTCGGGCGCAGTGCCCGCAGGTCTGCGATCAGATCGTCCTTGGAACGGTCGATCACGTCGGTGCCCACGGCTCCGAGTCGGTCTAGCGCGCCGAGCATCTCGGTCAGCTGCGGACGCTGCTGCTCGAGAACTTCGGTGGCGATCGGCAAGTCCTTCAGCACTGCGTCGATCTTGTCGGTCTGCGTGTTGACGCGGCCGCTGAGAGTGTCGAGACCATCGATGGCACGGGTGATGTCGTCCCGCTGCTGGTTGAGGCCGTCGATCAGCGTGTTCGCCTGCTGCAGAAGCTCTTTGGTCCTACCTTCGCGACCGTCGAAAGCCGTGCTCAGTTCCTTGATGATCGGCGAGAGCTGCCCGACGCCGCCACCGTTGAGCAGCAGCGACAGCGCGCCGAGTACCTGCTCGATGTCGGTGGCATGACGGGTGCGATCGAGCGGAATGGTGTCGCCGTCCTGCAGCCGCGCTGCCGACTCGTCACCGGGAGGTGCCGAGAGCTGCACGAACTTCTCACCGAGCAGGTTGGTCTGCTGCACCGATGCGATCGCATTGGCGGGCAGATCCACGTCGGAGTTGAGGATGACCTCGACATCGGCCGTCCACCCCTCGTTCGGCACGGAGATGGAGTCGACCCGGCCGACGGCCACACCGTCGACCTTGACGGTCGACTGCGGGACGAGGTCGAGCACGTCGTCGAACTGCACCGTCAGGTTGAACGGGTTGTCACCGACATCGGCACCGCCGGGAAGCGGGATGGCGTAGATGCCTGCCGACGAGCAGGCTCCGGCCGACAGAGCGACCACACAGACGCCCGCTCCGACAACCAAGGAACGCTTCACACGAGCTCGATTCCGTTTCACAGAGGTTCTCACTGTCCCCCACCTCCGATGTACGACTGCTCCAGTCCGGGCATCGTGCTGTTTCCGAGCCTCGGCGAGACGACGCCGGGAACGGTGCCGGGAACGGACACGTTCTGCTCGATGTCGTTGGTGAGAACACCGAACGGCAGCACGATCCGGTTCTGGTCGGCGATCGGGGCCTGGATCATCGTGGTGATGTTGGCGCACTGATCGATGATCGGCTGGATCTGCGCACCGAGGGCCTCGAAGCGCGGATCGCCGGGAACGAGCTTGCCGAGATCGATGAGCCGGCACACGGTGCCGAGCGGATCCTGCGTCTCGTTCTGGAGGTTGGCGCGCGAGGCGAGCGTGCCTGACTCCGCGTCGTAGGCGTTCACCAGGTTGCTGATGGCCAGCGGCAGCAATGTAAGTGTCTGCACCAGCTGCTCACGTTTGTCGGCGAGCGTCTGAGTCGGAACCACGAGACCGTTTGCGGCATCGGTCAGTTCGGTCCGGTTGTCCGCGACGAACGTCGCCACGTCGCCGAGCGAGACCGACAGCTGTTGAAGCGCAGCTCCCAGGTCCTCGCGCTGGCCCGACAGGAAACCGGTCAGGTCGGCCAACTGGGTGTTGAAGTTGCGTACCTGCTGGTCGTTGACGGCCAGGGCACTGACGAACGTCTGCAGGTTCTTGATCGTGTCGAAGACGTCGGTGCGCGAGTCGCTCAGCGTGCGGCCGGCAGCCGAGAGCTGAGTGATGCTGTCGCCCAACGCTTCGCCGTTGCCGTCGAGGTTCGCCGCGCCGGTGTTGACCAGGTCGGTGAGCGCGCCGTCCTTGTTGGCACCGTCGGGACCGAGGGCGGTCGAGAGGTCGTTGATGGACTTGTACAACTCGTCGACCTCGACGGGGGTGGCGGTGCGATCGCGACCGATCGTCGTGCCGTCGGCCATGGTGTCGCCGCCGGTGTAGACGGGCGAGAGCTGGACGTAGCGATCGGCAACGAGCGACGGGCTGACCTGTACGGCCTTGGCGTCGGCCGGAATGTCGATCCCGCGGTCGACACGAAGCACGACCTCGACGTCGTCACCGAGCGGCGTGACGGAGTCGACCGTGCCGACCTTGACGCCCAGCACCCGCACCTCGGAGCCGGAGTAGATGCCGACCGATTTGTCGAAGTACGCGGTGATCTTGGTCGTACCGGCCCTGGTGAACAGCCACCAGCCGGCGACGGCCAACACCAGCGCCACGATCACGACGACGGCGATGAGCGCGAGCTTGTTCTTGTTTCTCGGTGCTGCCTGCGTGTCTGTCATCATTCCCCCGGCAACTTGTCGAGCGAGGGCTGGCGGTAGCCAGGTATCAACGGAACTCCGGGAGGTGTGAGGTTGGCCAGCGTGATGTCGAGCCATCGACCGTTGCCGGTGACGTTCGTGTAGAGCCGAATGAACGGTTCGTACAGCTCGAGCGCGCGGTCGAGGTTGTCGTTGTTGCGCTGCAGGATCTCGATGACGCCGTTGAGCTGCTGCAGCATCGGGTTGATGGTCGCCTCGTTGTCGCGAACGAGACCGGTCAGCTCCTGCGACACGCGCTGCGTGCCGGTGAGCAGCTGCGAGATCGCCTGCTGGCGGTTGTTGAGCTCTTCGAGAAGCGGACCGGCATCGGTGATCAGCTTGTTGAACTGCTCGTTGCGGTCGGCCAACACCTTCGACGTCTCACCGGTGGCCTCGAACAGCTTCTTGAGCTCCTCGTCGCGGCTGGCCACGGTCTGCGACAACCGGGTGACGCCGTCGAGCGAGGCACGGATGTTCGGAGGCGTCTCGGAAAACGCCTCGGACAGAGTCCGCATACTCGTCGCGAGCTGATCGGTGTCGATGTCGTTGATGGTCGACGCCGCATCGGAGAACGCGTCGATGACGTCGTACGGGGACGTGGTGCGCTCGAGCGGGATCGGGTCCTTGGGGCTCAGTGTGTCCGGCCCACTCGGGTCCAGCGCGAGGTACTTCTGTCCCAGCAGGGTCTTGATCGCAATGGCGGCCCGTGACTCGTTACCGACCCAGGCGTCCTGCACCGTGAAGTCCACGAGTACTCGGTCGCCTTCGAGACGCACGTCGGTCACCTTGCCGACCTTGACGCCCGCGATGCGAACTTCGTTCGACGGCTTGAGACCCGCTGCCTCGCTGAACTCGGCGGTGTAGACCGAGCCGGCACCGATGATCGGGAGCCGGTCGAGAAAGAAGACCGACATCGTGGCGAGCAGAATGATGGCGATGCCCAGTGCACCGATGGTGGCCGGACTACGACGAGATGTCATTGTTTGATCCCCCCAGCTTTGCAACGCTCTGCCGAGTTCGTGTACAGCGGCTGGTTGACGGTCGGAAGCCCGGTCGGCAGATTCAGGTTCGGCGAGTTACCCGGTCCGGCGACGATGTCGATGCCGCAGAGGTAGAACGTGAACCAGGATCCCTGCTGGGCCGTGCGAATGAGCTTGTCGAGTTTGACGGGCAGATTTCCGAGGACAGCGTCGACGTCGTCGCTGCGGCGGTTGATCGTCTCGGACAGTGTGTTCAACGCAGTCACCGATCCCTGGATCGACGGCCTGGTCGGCTCGAGCAGGTCGGCGGTCGCGTTGGTCAGACCGGCGAGCGAGGTGACGGCCGAGCCGACCACATCACGATCGGCCGACAGACCCGAGACGAGCTGCTGGGTGTTGACGATCAGGCTGTCGAGCTGGCCGTCGTTCTGGTTGACCGTCGCCAGCACGTTGTTGAGATTGGTGATGACCTGGCCGATGACCTGATCCTTGTCGGCGACGGTATTCGTCAGGGTCGCCGTGTTGGTCACCAACTCGTTGATGGTGCCCGACTCCCCCTGGAACACCTGGATGATCTGGTACGACAGCTTGTTGACGTCGTCGGAGCTGAGCGTGGTGAACAACGGCCGGAAACCGTCGAACAGCGTGGTCAGATTCACCGCAGGCTTGGTCCGCTCCAACGGAATGGTCGCACCTTCGGTGATCTTCTGCCCCTGGTCCCCCGAGCCCTGCTCGATGGCGATGTAGCGCTGACCGACCAGGTTCCTGAACCGGATGGTCGCCGTCGAGCTGGCCGGCAGCCAATCCCGACTGCTCAAGGTGAAGTCCACTTTGGCTTCGCGCTCGTTGGCGATCTCGATCGAGTCGACCTGGCCGACGCGAACGCCGGCGATACGAATCTCGTCGCCCTCGTTGAGCGAAGTGACGTCGGTGAAGATCGCCGAGAACTTGGTGCCGCCGCCACCGCTGGAATTGGCGATGGTGAAGGCGAGGGTGGCCGTGGCAAGGATCGTGATCACGGCGAACACGATCAACTTGATGATCGGCGCGAGAAGGCCTCTCATGGCACGGTCACCTCCACTCCCCTCAATGCCGGTGCGCCGATAGCGGCCGCCCACGACGGAATACTGTCCGGTGCAACACCACTCGCCTGTCCGTAGATCACGGCGAGAGTGTCACGCTCGAAGTCCGAGCCCTCGTAACTCGCCGGCTGCGCAGAAGCGGAAACGGCGGGAACGATGGAGCTCTGAGCCGACTTCGGGGGTCCCTGTCCTTCGATCACCTGCGGGCCCGGGTTGCGGGTCGGCACCTGGTAGGAACCGTCGTTGATCGAACCTCCCGGATACTGCGGGAAGAACTCACCCGGTGCAGCAGGCTCGAAGCAGGTGGCTCCGCGATCGTCGAACAAGCGCGGCTCGTCCTGGTTCGGCAAGTAACGGCCCTTCGGGTTGACGAACGATGCGGACACGTTGATGCCGGGGTACTCGTCGCCCTCGCCGAGCACGACCTTGCCGCGCCTGGCACCTTCGGCGAACTGGGTGAACGTGCAGCCGAACGTCGGGGAGAACTCGGCCAGCAGCTCGAGGGCTTCCCGAGAGTTCGCGGCTAATCCGATCAGATTCTCGGAGTTGGTCTGGAGGAAGTCCGCGGTGGTGTAGGACGCAGAGGTCAGCGATCCGTACAGCGTTTCCAGGCTGGACTGCCGCTCCACCACGGTGTTGCCCGTCGTCCGCAGGTTGTCCAGTGCCGAGATCAACTCGGGTGCAGCGTCCGCGTACGTCTGGGAGAAGTCGGCGAGCCCGACGAGCGTCTGCTGGATGTTGGGCAGCTCGGTGTTCAGACCGGAGACGACGTTGGTCAGGTTGTCGATGGTCTGTCCGAGCTGCTCGCCGCGTCCGCTGAGGCCCTGCGCCAACGACCCGAGGGTGTTGGCCAGATCCTGCGGCGGAATCGCCTGCAGCAGCGGGAGCAGTCCGTCGAGCAACTGCCCGACCTCGATGGCGTTTCCGCTGGTGTCCTGACGCAGGACCGTACCGTCGGTGATCGGCGACGCCGAGTCGTTCTCGGGCACGATCAGCGAGACGTATCGCTCACCGAACAGCGTCTTGGGAAGCAACCGCGCCGTGGCGTTGGACGGAATCAGTGGAGCCTTGTCCGGGTCGATCGCGAGCTGCGAGGTGACCACGCCGTCGACGGTCGATGCCGAGCGCACCTCACCGACGATCATTCCGCGGACCTTGACGTCGGCGTTCATCGGCAGTGCATTGCCGACGGAGTCGGTTTCGAGACTGACGTTCACCACCGACTTGAACGTCTTGTTGTAGGACGTGATGCTCCATCCCAGGAACAGGATGAGCACCAGGAAGAACGCCAAACCGAGCAGTACTCGCTTCAGTCGCGACGGCGAGTCGATCATCCCGCAACCCTCACTGTGGTGGTCGTGCCCCAGATGGCGAGGCTCAAGAAGAAGTCCAGCACCGCGATCGTGACGATCGCGGTACGAACGGCACGGCCCACTGCGACGCCGACACCGGCAGGTCCGCCGGAGGCGTGGTAGCCGTAATAGCAGTGGATCATGATCAGGACGAAGGCGAAGATCAACACCTTCAGGAACGAATACAACACGTCTTCCGGAGGTAGGAAGAGGTTGAAGTAGTGGTCGTAGGACCCGGTGGACTGCCCGTTGAAGATGGTGCTGATCCCTCGGGACGCGACGTACGACGCCAGCAGTCCGACGATGTAGAGCGGGATGACGGCCACGAAGCCGGCGATCATGCGGGTGGTCACCAGGAACGGCACGCTGGGAACCGCCATCACCTCGAGGGCATCGATCTCCTCCGAGATCCGCATGGCACCGAGCTGGGCCGTGAAGCCACAGCCGACAGTGGCCGACAGCGCGAGTCCGGCGACGATAGGCGCGATCTCACGGGTGTTGACGTATGCGGACAGGAAGCCGGTGAGCACGGAGCTACCGAGCTGCTCGAGTGCGGCGTAACCCTGCAGACCGACGACGATGCCGGTGAAGCCGGACATCATCACGATCACGCCGATGGTTCCGCCGATGACCGCGAGCGCGCCACTGCCGAAGGTGACCTCGGCCAGCAGGCGGAGCACCTCCTTCTTGTAGTGCACAGCGGTCTTGGGAATCCACCCGATGGCCCGAAGGTAGAACGACATCTGCTCGCCGGCGCGGTCGAGCACGTTCAGTGGGGCATTGCCGACGCGCTTGACGCGCATCAGCGTGCGGTCACCGCGACCTCGTGCGATCGTCATCGCGGTTACGCTCCCTTTGCTGGGACGACCTGGAGATACACCAGGGTCAGGATCAGGTTGGCGAAGAAGAGCAGCAGGAACGTGATGACAACCGTCTGGTTCACTGCCTCGCCGACGCCCTTGGGTCCGGGATTGGGATTGAGCCCCTTGTAGGAGGCGATGATGCCCGCGATCAGTCCGAAGATCGCCGCTTTGGCTTCTGCGACATAGAGATCCGGGAGCTGCGCCAGCGCACCGAAGGACGCCAGATACGCACCGGGGGTACCACCCTGGAGGATCACGTTGAAGAAGTATCCGCCTGCGATACCGACGACCGAGACCAGCCCGTTGAGCAACAGTGCGACGAGGATCATCGCGAGCACTCGCGGAACGACGAGACGATGCACGGGGTCGATGCCCAACACCCGCATGGCGTCGATTTCCTCGCGAATGGTGCGCGAGCCGAGGTCGGCCGTGACTGCAGAGCCGGCGGCACCGGCCACCAGCAGCGCGGTCACGATCGGACTGCCCTGCTGAATGACCGCCAGCACACTGGCCGCACCGGTGAACGACTCGGCACCGAGCTGCTTGATCAGCGATCCGGTCTGCAGCGAGACGACCGCGCCGAACGGAATTGCGACGAGCGCCGTCGGCAAGATGGTGACGCTGGCGATGAACCAGGCCTGTTCGATGAACTCTCGAAACTGGAACGGCCTACGAAAGGTGTTTCGGACGACCTCGACGAACAGTTCGACGATATTGCCGGCTTGTGTCAGAGCGGCGTTCGCCGGAGCGAACGCGGACTTCTTCGATCCCGCCATGTCTGCTATTGACCCCGACCTTGAGTCGGAGCCTGGTAGCCCTGCTGGTCGTAACCCTGCTGGTCGTAGCCCTGCTGGTCGTAACCTTGCTGGTTGTACCCCTGCTGGTTGTAGCCCTGCTGGCCATATCCCTGCTGGTCGTACCCCTGCTGGTCGTAGCCCTGCTCGTCGTAGCCCTGCCGGCCTGCGTACACCGGCTGCTGACCCGGATCGGTGGTGTCGAGGCTCTCCTGGATGGCGACCTGCGCGTTGTGCGGCAGGGTGTGCATGATCTGGCGCACCCGTTCCTGCCTACGCCCGACGGCCTGACGCACCGGAGTACCGGGAGTGGCCTTCATCTGCGGCACGATGCCTTCGACGTCGTCGACACCACCGGCGTGGTGCCCGGCGTCGACCATGGCCTGCTCCTGCGCCATCTGCGCCTCGTCCTTCTCCTCCGACATACCGATCGGGCCGATCATCGTTCCGTTGAGGAACTGCTTGACCACCGGCTCGTCGCTCGTCAGCAGCACCTCGCGCGGACCGAACATGACCAGCTGGCGACGGAAGAGCATACCGATGTTGTCTGGCACCGTCCGGGCGAGGTTGATGTTGTGCGACACGATCAGGATCGTGGCGTCGATCTCGGCGTTGATGTCGATCAGGGTCTGCGAAATGTAGGTGGTGCGAACGGGATCGAGGCCCGAGTCCGGCTCGTCGACCAGGATGATCTCGGGGTCGAGCACCAGGGCGCGGGCAAGGCCGGCGCGCTTGCGCATACCGCCGGAGATCTCACCGGGCAGCTTGTCCTCGGCACCGAGCAGACCGGTCAGTTCGAGCTTCTCCATCACGATCTTGCGGATGTCGGACTCGGACTTCTTGGTGTGCTCACGCAACGGGAACGCGACATTGTCGTAGAGGTTCATCGAGCCGAACAGTGCGCCGTCCTGGAACAGCACCCCGAACAGCTTGCGGATCTCGTAGAGCTCTCGCGAGGAGCACTGCAGGATGTCGGTTCCGTCGATGAAGATCTTGCCCTGCTCGGGACGCAGGAGACCGATCAGCGACTTCAGGAAGACCGACTTGCCGGTACCGGACGGACCGAGCAGAGCACTGACTTCACCCTTCGGCAGGGTCAACGTCACGTCCTGCCAGATCTTCTGTACCCCGAAAGACTTGGTCAATCCCTCGACCGAAACCTCGACTCCCACGCTGACCTCCACAATTCGTACACATCGACCCAGATGTGGGTTGCGTCACTGTAACCCATGCACGTGTCCGCTCCGACACAGGAGCTTACCGCCCAGTAAGAACTTCCCCGAGTCAGGCTGTAGAGCTTGCATCAGTGTGGCTCATCTCACGCGACACGGACGCCGACTCGCCAGAACTGTGACAAGTCCCTGCGTGAGGAAGCTGTGACACACCACAAAAAATGACGGCCGAAACCCTTCGGAACGCTTCGGACTTCGGCGAGGTCGAGTAAACAGCGGCGCAGAGCGGGTGTCACGCAATCCGGCGGAGTCCGTGACCGATCACAACGACGACTCGGTCGGAGCTACCGGAAACACAGAAAAGGGACCGCCCCCACCTGAGTGGGAACGGCCCCTCGACTCGCTCTCGAATTCAGAGCGTGAAGTACGACTGCAACGAAGCGGTCTTACTTGACGGAGATCTTCGCGCCGGCAGCTTCCAGCTTCTCCTTGGCAGCATCGGCTGCGTCCTTGGCGACCTTCTCCAGGATTGCCTTCGGAGCGCTCTCGACGAGGTCCTTGGCTTCCTTCAGGCCGAGGCCGGAGACGACCTCACGGACGACCTTGATGACCTGGATCTTCTTGTCGCCGGCCGACTCGAGGACGACGTCGAACTCGTCCTGCTCCTCGGCAGCGTCAGCGCCACCGGCTGCCGGTGCACCGGCAGCGGCGACGGCGACGGGAGCGGCTGCGGTGACCTCGAAGGTCTCCTCGAATGCCTTCACGAACTCGCTGAGCTCGAGGAGGGTGAGCTCCTTGAACTGGTCGAGCAATTCTTCGGTGCTGAGCTTCGCCATGGTGGCGGGTCCTTCCTGTAAGTACCTGGTCGCTGATCCGCGACTGGTGTTCGGTGATGGTGTGGAGCTGAGCTGTTCGCCGATACCAGCGGATCAGCTTTCGGCGGGAGCTTCCGCCGGTGCTTCTGCTTCTGCAGGTGCCTCGGCCGCGGCGGGTGCGCCGGCAGCCTTCTTCTCCTGCAACGCGAACGCCAGACGCGCGAACTGCGATGCGGGAGCGTTGAACAGGCCTGCAGCCTTCGACAAGTTGCCCTTCATGGCGCCGGCAAGCTTGGCCAACAGGATTTCGCGCGACTCGAGGTCTGCGATCTTGTTGATCTCGTCCACGGACAGCGTTGCGCCGTCCATGTAGCCGCCCTTGACGATCAAGGCCTTGTTGTCCTTGGCGAAGGCCTTGATGGCCTTCGCTGCGTCGACCGGCTCGCCCTTGATGAATGCAATGGCGGTCGGTCCGACGAACAAGTCGTCGAGGCCGGTGATGCCGGCCTCGGCTGCTGCGCGCTTGACCAGGGTGTTCTTGGCGACGGAGTACGTGGCACCTTCGCCGAGCGCACGCCGGAGCTGAGTCAGACCGGACACCGAAAGACCACGGTATTCCGTGACGACGGCAGCCGTCGAACCCTTGAACTGTTCGGTGATCTCCGATACTGCTGAGACCTTTTCGGGCTTTGCCATACTTCGCCTCCTCTCGTGGGAAGTTGTGTCGATCGCGAGAGGGCCGGAAAACGACGAACGCCCCGGCGCAAGAAGCACACGGGGCGTGAACGAGCGGGCAGCCACGAGGGCTGCATACAGGTTCCCTACCTCGTTCTCCTGCGTGGGCCGTCCGAAGCGATCTCGGACCTTCAACCGCGCAACTCCCGGAAGTGAATCCTTCGAGAAGGCGGTGACCAACGGTCTTGGGTAGAACTTGATTGGGCGATCAGGGCACGAGTGCGAGCATTCGTGTTCCGGACCGTCGACCAGGCTACAACACGTTCGGTGCCAACTCCAAAACGTTCGGCGTTCGCACCGTCAGATGCGCACCCCGTAGAGAACCAGGTTGCGCTCGTAGCTGCCCACCGCTGCATCGAAGTCACCCGAACAGGTGATGAGCCGAATCTCGTCGGCAGGCACCGCTCCGAAGACCAGTGCGGTCGGGAACTCGGCTTTGCCGTAGTCACCGATCCGATCGATTCGGTACGCGGCTCGGCCACCCGCCTCGTCCTCGACCTCGACGACATCTCCGGTTCCGAGTTCCGAGAGGCGATCGAACACCGCAGGACCGGTCGTCGAGTCGACGTGCCCGACTATCACCGTCGGACTGCCGATCTCACCGGGTCGGCCACCTCCGGTGAACCACCCGACGTCGTCGTAGTCGGTGGGCACCTGCATCTCCCCCGACTCGGTGAGCCCCAGGCCGATCAACGGCTCGTCGAGACCGATGTCCACGGCGCTCACCCGCGTCGGGGCCGGTGTCACCGAGTCCATTGCGGGCGCAGTCGGGGCAGTGCCCGACAACGGCTGCGAGGACACGGGGACGGCCGGTGGTGACGGCTGCGACGGCGACGGCTGCGACGGTGAGGAACAACCCACCACCATCACCGCCGCCGCCGCGATCAGAACCGAATATCTCAGCTCCGCACCTCACGTCGAGCCGCGAACGTCACGCCCGCGACGACCATCGCACCCAGAGCCACTGCACCGACGACGGGCAGCACCGAGCTCGACGCCGAATCGGCCGCCGCGAGCGACGATCCACCGCCTCCGGTCGCAACGGACCCGACCGGAATCTGGGTGAGCTGGCCGCGCACCGCTCCCGCCGAGAAATCGACGGTGTGAGTGTCGGCGGCGAAGGCCGCGGGATCGGCTTCGATCCGATCGAGCGTGAATCCGGTACCGCTGTCGGCGGTGGCACCGGCCGGAGTGAGCCCGGTGGTGAACGGTCCCTGCATGCAGCCGCTGCTGGTGCGTGGGCCGTCGCCGATGGGCGTCGGATTCGGGAATGCCAGACGCGGAGGTCCTGCTGCGCCCGCCGCAGCCTGGTGAATGTGCGTGGCGGTCTTGGCCGGGCTCATGTAGTCGCCGGTGACACCTTCGAGCGCAATGTCGTAGCAGACGATGTCGAGGTCGGAGTTGATGCGCAGCGTGAAGGTACCCATCGCGCCGGGCTGCCCCGGAGTGGCGACGCCCTCACCGTTGAGCACCTGGTCGGGAGTGGCCATGGCCGTGAACGCGCTGGTGAACGAATCCGGTTCGGCGACAGGCGTATCGGCACCGGCCGGGGCAGCGGCGAACAGCATCAGGGCCGCGGTACCACCGACGAGCGCTGTGGCGGTGGATCGGATCGACGTGGCCGGGCGTGGAATCGAGCGTCTGGTCATCTCGTGTGCCTTCCGTGGGAGTATCGGGCAAGCGAGCCCGTGCAAGGTGTACGAGTGCCGATGCCAGAATGTTCAAAGCTCGGTAAAGAAATATTCTCCGCCCTCGTCGTGAACGTCCGAGGGTCCACCGACGTATCCACTGTCATGAGCATCGGGAGCGTGATCGAACTGGACTTCGACGTCGCTGCCGCGTACGACGAGCACGCGTCGGCCATGCTCGGGTTCGCCGTCAACGCTCTGCGCGACAGAACTCTGGCCGAGGATTGCGTTCAGGAGACCTTCTTTCGGGCATGGCGAGCGCGATCCCGATTCGAGCCGAGGCGCGGGTCGCTGCGAACGTGGTTGTTCGCCATCGAACGCAATGTGATCGTCGATGTTCAACGGTCGCTGACGAGGATGCCGATGCCGGCGTCGGACCGGATCGAGGACATCGATCGGGGGTCGGGTGGGGTCACGCGTGACACCAGTCCCGACGTCGACGAGCGGCTCCGAATCATCGCCGCACTCGCCCTGCTCTCCCCCGAGCATCGGCAGGTCGTCGTCGCAGTGCACCTCGGCGGCAGCACCTACGCCGAACTCTCGGAATCGACCGGAGTTGCCGTACGAACACTGCGCACCCGCACCTTCTATGCACTGCGGGCCCTACGAGACCACCTCGACGGACAGGAGGAATCATGAGCGCATCACCCGATCGCCGAGCCGAGTTGATCGCCGCTGCCGTCGGCGACGATCTCGACGACGCCGAAGCCGCCGAACTGCGCGAACTCGCTGCGGCGGATCCCACGGTCGACACCGAGATCGCCGAATTGCGCGAGATGACGGACATCCTGGGCCGCCGTGGACCGACCGAGCCCTGGCTCGAATCCGCGACGCCACCCGACCTGCGCGAGCGAATCCTCGTCGCGACGGGCCGCTCCCCGCGGGAGCGATCCGGATCGCCGCGATTCGGTATGCAGCGATTCGGTATGCAGCGCAGATCGGCAGGTCTGGCCGCTGCGGCCGCGATCGTGGGAGTGGTGGTCGGCGGTGGGGCCGTGCTCGGGGTGGACGCCTACCGCCAGCCCGCGGATCCACCCACCGCGATCACCGGTCCACCCGGAACCCTCGGCGCGTACGAGGAAATCGCGTTCACGACGAGTGCGCCGAGCGTCGACGTAGAAGGAGGTCTGGTGGCCCACACCTGGGGCACCGAGACCGTTCTGGAGATGGAGGGCATCTCCGATCGTGGACCGTACGAGGTGGTTCTCGTCGACCGGTCGGGTGTCGAGCGCCCGTCCGGCACGTTTCTCGGTAGTGACATCACCATCGAGTGCCGCATGAACGCCGCGGTACTGCGCCAGGACGTGACCGACATCGAGATCCGCTCGGCCGGCGGCGAAATCCTCGCGAGCGCTCAGCTGCCGACGGCCTCGTAGCGCCCGGAGTCGACTCTCCTGCGGTTCGACCCGGGCCACCAGTTCCGCTCACCGAAGAGCTTCATCATCGCGGGCACCATCATCATCCGCACCAGCACCGCGTCGAACAGCACTGCAATGGCGAGAGCGAAGCCGAACTGTTTGAGCTCGAGAACGTCGGCGGTGAGGAAGCTTGCGAACACGGCGATCATGATCGCGGCGGCGGCCGTGATAGGTCTGGCGGTGTGCTCGATACCGTCGACGACGGCCACGTCGTTGCTCGCTCCCCGCACGAACACCTCACGCATGCGGCCGATGAGAAACACCTCGTAGTCCATCGACAGGCCGAAGACCACCGCGAACACCGTCACCGGTAGATACACCTGGATGTAGCCCGGGCTCTCGAAGCCGAGAAGGCTCGACCCCCAACCCCATTGGAAGACGGCGACGGTCGCACCCAACGCTGCTCCGGTGACGAGCAGGTTCATGGCGACCGCCTTGAGCGGAATCACCACGCTGCGGAAGACGACCGCCAAGTACACGAGCGAGAAGGCGAGAACAGCGGCGACGACCCAGGCGAACTTGCCCGAGATCTCGTCGGAGGCGTCGACCACCAGTGCGGTGGTGCCACCCACGGAGACGCTCGTGCCGTCCGTCTCGCCTGCAGCGACCGCCTGCTCACGCAGGGATCCGACGAGATCGGAGGCCTGAGTCGAGTCGATCGGCACCGACGGAACCACGATCAGCAGCGACCGCCCGGCCTCCGGCTGCGCCAAAGCATAGGCGACGCGATCGTCCCCGCGCACGGAGTCGGCGAAGGCGTTGACGGTGGCCATCTGCTGCGGTTCCAACGGACTGTCGTTCTCACCCGTGAACACGATGGTGATGGGTGAAATGGTCCCGGGCGCGAACTTCTCGGTCAGGACCGTGTTGGCCCGTCCCGACGGTTCGGCGCTCAGCGCTTCGGCACCGAGGTCGACACCGTACGAGATGGAACCGATGGGAATCAGGCAGACGAGGAGGACCGCGGCCGACGCGGCCGTGTAACGCCACGGGCGCTCGATGACGTGCTGCGCCCATCTCGACCACCACGTGGGCACCGCGGCGTCGTGCTCGTCGACCGACGGGGGTTGGAATCTGCGCGGCAGCGACCACGCTCCGATGCGCGTGCCCAGTACCGCGAGAATCGCCGGCAGCAGGGTCCAGGCGACCACGACCACGGTGGCGATGGTGAGTGCGACGACCAACGAGATGCTGCGTACCGCGGGGACATCGACGATGGCCAGGGCTCCGAGTGCGATCAACACGACCAGTCCGGAGATGACGATGGTGTGCCCGGCGGTACCCATGGCCGCCCCGACGGCGCGCTCCGTCCGCTCCGGATCGTCCGAGGGTCCGGCTCGCCCGATCTCCTCCCGGAATCGACTGACGATGAACAGCGCGTAGTCGATTCCCAGACCCAGACCGAACATCGCCGCGACGGTGGTGACGAGAACGTCGAACGTCATCACGTTGGACAACAGCGCGAACATTCCGAATGCCGCCAGCACGCCGATGCCGGTGGAGACCAACGGCACGATGCCTGCGACCACCGACCCCACCGCCAGGATCAGAACCACGAAAGCGATGGGAAGACCGATGCTCTCGGCCCGTACGGCATCCTCGGATTCGACGCGGGTGAGATCGACCGTCATCGGGGAATACCCTGTCACCGCCACCTCGACGCCGTCGCCGGATGCCGCGTCGATCATCTCCTGCACGCGTTCTGCGACCGCGATCCGATCGCTCGCCTCTCCGCCGATACCGACGAACGCCAGCGCCGACGTGCCGTCCTGCGAAATGGTCGGGACGAAGCCCGCGGTCTCGTAGGGGTCGACGACCCGCAGCACGTCCGGGGACTGCCGGAGCCGACCCACGACCTCCCCCACTCGCTCACGGAACGCCGGGTCGGATGTGTTCACCGATTCGGACGTGAACGTGACGACGAGTTGTTCCGAGCCGAACGACTCGAAGTGACGCTCGATCAGATCGTCGGCCCGGCTCGATTCGGTGCCCGGCACCGAGAAGTTGGCTCCGACCAGCGAATTCTGCAGCGCCGGATACAGAACCGCCGATCCCACCGCCAGCAGCGTCCAGATCGCCAGCACCACCCAACGCCGACGCGCCACGAGCCGACCCCACCGGTCGCCGATGTTTCCCCTCGTCACCTGCGGGTCGAATCGCGAGATCGTGTCGGTCATCTACGTCAACTCCCGGCTGAAGATGCGGTAGGTGCGATGCGGAGCGAGCTTCGTTCGGGTCAGGACCGATCCCCTCATCCACGGACTGTCATCGAGCACGGGAGCCGCTTCGACGCGAGTGAACCCGAGGTCGCGCATGCGCACCGACATCTCCATGATCAGCAGGGAGGACACGGCTCGATCGGGGCAATCGGGATCGACGAACAGCATGTCCACCCGCACGCCGTCGATGACCTCGGTTCGACCCGGACGCTTGACGTGCCACAACGTCACCAGGTCTCGCGCCCAGCGAGACTTCAGGTGCGCCGCCTTCGCGGCGGCCTGATTGACGTCCGGGATTCCCATCAGGAAGCCGACGGGCTTGCCGTCGAGTTCGGCCAGCAGGGTCAGCCTGCGGTCGATGACCGGAAGCATCATCTTGAGCAACTCGAACAGCTCGGTGTAGGACAGCGGCGAAAAGCCCCAGAAGTTCACGAACGTCTTGTTGTAGAGGTCCCGCACGATGCGCGCGTCGCGCCGCAGCGTCCGGTACTTCATCGACCGGAACGTCACCTCGGATCGCGCCTTGATCTTCTCGAAGATCTGCATGTGCCGCGCGTATTTGGGGTCGTTGTAGATGATGCACGGGTCGTCGAAGAGGTAGCTGTAGAAGTCCTTGACCGCCATCAGACCCCACTTCTCGAAGTGGGCGGCGTAGTAGTGCGGATTGTGCGGCATCCCCACCAGCGGCAGTGCCGGTGTCTCGTCGACGACGATGCCTGCGCTGTAGAACATCGACGGCCCGAACGGTCCGGAGATGGTCGCGAGCCCGCGAGCCGAAAGCCATTGCGCCGCAGCGTCGAGCAATGCTCTCGCAACGTCGTGATCGTCGACGGCCTCGTAGAAGCCGAAGAAGCCGATCGACTCCCCCGTGTACTCGGTGAACGACAGGTCGTGGATGGCCACGATGCGGCCGACGGCGATTCCGTTCTCGCGCGCCAGGAATGCTTTCGTGATGCGAGTGGCGGCGACCGAGGACGGCGGTGCGATGAGCACTCGACGCAGGTCTATCGACTCGTCGGGAAGGCGGTGCGGATCGCCTTGGTAGACCAGGTCGGAGACGGCCTCGAATTCGCGCCAGCCTGCTTTGCCGTCGACCTCTTCGATCGTGATCATCGTTCCTCTTCGTTCTGTTGACTGCCGTCGACGAGGATCGGTGAACGGGCCACCGTCGTCTCCCCGGCGAACACGTAATTGCCTGGCCGGACGGTGATCTCGTCGACGAGTGCGTCCGGCACGAACACATCGCACTGAGAACCGAAGCGGATCATCCCGTACTGCTCGCCGCGTTCGACGGTGTCACCGACGGCGACGTGCGCGACGATGCGGTCGACCCAGAGATCGGCAATCTGCGTCACCGTCACCACGGCACCGGACTCGTGCTCGATCGAGATGGTGAGCCGCTCGTTGGTGAGCAGGTAGTCGCAGCCCTCGTCGTACGGAGTGCGTCGGGTCAACAGGTTCGCGCCGACCCTGGCCATCGACTTGTTGAACGGTGCAGCCGACCGGTGGCGACGCATGCCGACGGTGCCCGCAACCGGAATTCGATTGCGGTGCACCGAGTATTCGGACATGTAGATCCCGATCAGGTAACCGCTGTCGGTCGAGCTGACTCCGGCGATCTCGTCGAGAACGATCGTCCGCCCCTTCTTGACGGCGAACGCGGTACTGCCCGCCTCCACGCGTTTGACGTACGTGACGAACCCGTCGGCCGGCGCGACCACCGCCCGCGGATCGGCGGGCGGTTCGCGGTGCGGGTCACGGAAGAAGAACCGCGTTCGCCAGTACACGAACAGCCCGAACGGAGCTGCCGGCACCACGGCGAGGCCGAGTGTCCACCGAATCCACGACATCAGCTGTGCCGCTGTTCGTCGACGCTCTCCGACCAGGTCACGAAGGCATCGGCCGCCCGGATCCGCACCGAGGCGGGCAGCAGCCCGATCAGCCCGCACACCACGTAGAAGCCGAGCGAGAGAACGCCGTTGGTCACCTCACGGCCGATGGGTACGTCCCGTAGGCGCACCGAGGTGGGTTCGAATCCCTCCGACACGTCAGTTGACGGCGGCGGGCGTGAGCGTCTTGAGCTGTGCTTTCTCGAAGTAGAGCTCGAAGAGGCGACGGTGATCGCACCACGAGATGTCGTGGTCGACCGGCAGGATGGCCTCGGGCTTGTGCACCAGGCGCATGAGCTTGTCGATGTTGTCGGCCAGCATCGTCTCGGCGAACCGAGGTGAGATGCGTACGCTGACGCGCTCCTTGAACTCGTCCCAGCTCACCAGATCGAGCCCCAACAGTTCGGCATAGAGATCGTGACCGTAGCCGGTGGGATTGCTCGGCAACAGCCTCGTCAGAGGATGACCGCGCAGCGAGTTGCTCGCCATCACGTCACACATCACGTCGACGGGGACGTAGTTCATGCCAGGGCCGTCCCAGATGGCACCGGCAGCGATCGCCAGTTCGATGATCCGCCAGAAACTGTAGACCCGGCCAGGATCACGCCCGAGTTCGGTGCTGCCGAGGATGTAGGGGGCTTCGCACAGGGTGACGGAGTAGGTGTCCGACATCGACAGCCAGCCCAGCAGCGTTGCGTTGACCCACTTCATCTGCGCGTATCCGGAGTACCACCACGAATCGGGACGACGGAAGTCCTCGGGCTTCTGGTACAGGTGGGCACCGATACTTCCCACGTACGTCAGGTGCTTACGGGTGGAGGTGATGCTGAATTCGAGGATGCGCAGCACGCTGACGAACCAGTCGTCGCGCAGCTCGGCGTAGCTCTCGGTGTAGTCGGTCGAACTGGCGCAGTTGAAGATCTGCCCCACTCCGGCAGCCAGGTCGTAGTAGGCGGCCTTGTCCAGACCGAACCGGAACTTCGTCGGCGTGCCCTCGACGATGCGGATCTTGCCGGCGTCCACCACGATCTCGTACTGATCGAACGTGCGCTGCAGACGCTCGAGGCCCGTCTCTTCCTCGGTGGAACGAACCATCGCGTAGACGACCTCGACGGCGGAATCACGAGTGAGGCGGCCGATCAGGTGAGCACCGAGAAAGCCGTTGGCTCCGAACACGAGTGCGGTATCGGTGCGCGGCGCTGCCATGTCTGCCACCCGTCTGCGAGTGTCCTCGTCGACGAACGGTCGCAGCGCCGTCGGATCGCCGTTGCTCAGAGCAACGACGTCGGCGTACTTCCCGGCGAACCGTAGCCCCGGGCATTCGTTGGTGATCAAAGCGTCTGCGTGCGGCCAGATCGGACGCAACGATCCGTCTCCGAACAGTGCTTCTACGTGCATTCGTGCTCCCCTGCAACGGTCGGTGTCCCACATCACTCGGACGGGCAGACGTTAGCAATGACGGAGCCGGACAACCGGATGACCGAGAAAGTCTGGTATAGCCCACAGTGACGCTCAACTGCCGTTGAGAGGATTCCCAACAAGACACAGAAAGTCGGCGTTCCGATTGGTACGCGTTACGACCGAAACGCGTTATGCAGGACAAGATGGGTCGTTCGAAGGTCTAATCGGTCTTCATGACTGCCGTAGAGCCACACCCCCTCCTGCAACCCGTACGCGATCCGAGCGGCGGGGACGCTGCGGCTGCATGGGCGGCGATCGTGCGCGAGGAGCCGCGCTACCCGAGAGTGTCGGTCGCGGCGAACGTCCGCATTCCGATGAGCGACGGAACTGTGCTGCGCGCATACGTCTTTCGCCCCGCGGACGCGTCGGGACGGGCGGTGGAGGGCGCGTTTCCCACCGTCCTGAACCTCACGCCCTACAACAAGCTGCTGATCAAGGGCATCGACACCATCCTCGAGACCCCGGTTCTGGGTCGTGCGATCCGAGCTTTCTCGTCCGCGTTCGACCTGACCGGAACCAGGTTCGACGGCATCACCGAGCTCACCCGGGTGGTAGCGGGCGGGGCGGCCGATCTGCTCTCGGTCAACCGTCATCTCGTGCGCAGCGGGTACGTGCAGATGATCGTCGACGTCCGCGGCACCGGAAGTTCCTCGGGCACCTGGGACGTGCTCGGCCGCCGGGAACAGCTCGACTCGCTCGAGGTGATCGAATGGGCCCGACGCAGGCAGTGGTGCAACGGCAGGATCGGGATGGCCGGAATCTCGTACTCCGCCATCAACGCCCTGCAGGCCGCAGCCAAGCAGCCTGCCGGCCTCGACGCGGTGTTCGCGGTCGAGGGGTCGGTGGACATCGTGCGCGAGATCTTCGCCACCGGAGGTGCCACCTCGGCGTTCATTCCGCTGTGGCTCGCGGCCGTCAACGGGCTCAAATGGGCACCTGCGATCGGCGGAATCGACCCGCTCGCATGGCTCCGCGATCGCGCTCGATCCCCGGCCACGAATCTGCTCGACCTGGCCAAAGGCTTTGTCGCGGGCGGAGATCCGCGAATCTACGACAACGAGTACTACGACACCATCGATGCCGTCATCGAAGACATCGCGGCACCGACATTTCTGTACGGCTGCTGGCACGACATCTTCGGCGGGTCCGCACCCGACATCTACAACCGCCTCCCTCTCGAACGCGGATACAAGCAGCTGCTCGTCGGCGACGGATACCACGGCAACCCGGGAATCGGGTTCGGCGAGCCGGGCTTTCCACCTCGCCTGGACGTACTCGAACGCGCTTGGTTCGACAAGTGGCTGCGCGACGTCGACAACGGAATCGAGAACTACGGCCCCGTCACCCTGCGTCAGCAGGGCGGCAATTGGACTGCGCACGGGCGCTTTCCGGCTCCCCAGGCGCAACCGCGCCGGCTCTACCTGTCGGCAGCGGCATCGGGCACCGCGCCCCACGCCGTCGCCGACGGCAGCCTCACCGGCCGGCCGACCGCCGAGTCCGATGTCCTGACGGTGCGCCCCTCGCTGCGAGCCGTCGTATCTCGGGACACCACACAGGTTCTCGCCGGTGTGACGGCAGTCCTGGGCGGCGGCTTCACCTACGACAATCGATTCGCCGAGGGCGGCGCAGTCACCTTCACCACCGCGCCTGCCGAGTCGGACACCGTGCTGTCCGGCCCCATGAATCTGCATGTGCGCGTCGTCTGCCATGCGCCGGAAGCGATGTGGGCCGTCATGGTCTGCGATGTCTCCCCGAGCGGCCGGTCGATCGTGTTGAGCAACGGTGCCCTGCTCGCCTCACGCCGTGCCGTCGACGACGAACGCTCACTGTTCGCCCCGAACGGCGATTACACCCGCCCGTACCATCCGCTCACCGAGGCAGCGCTGCTCCCGGTGCCCGTCGGCCGACCCATCGAACTCGACATCGACATCCTCACCACCGAAGCCGTCATCGCATCCGGCCACCGACTCCGCGTGAGCGTATTCGCCACCGACACACCGCGGTTCATCCCGATTCTGCCGGATCTGGTGCGTACGCGACTGCGCCGACAGGACATCGACATCGACCCGGACGATCCGAGCTACCTGGTGGTGCCGGTACTCGGCGAGCCAGGCTGGTAGGAACGAGACCATGAGAATCGAACAAGGTGTCGCGCCGACGAACTCCGTCGAGATCGCATACGAGGACATGGGGTCGACCGACGATCCAGCAGTGCTGCTCATCATGGGCCTGTCCGCGCAATTGACGTTGTGGCCCATGGACTTCTGCACCCGTCTCGTCGACGCCGGCTACCGGGTGATCCGCATCGACAACCGCGATATCGGGTTGTCCACCAAGATGACCGGGCAGAAGGTACGAGGTTCCCAGATCCTTCGGCTGATCCGGCACGAGTTCGGGATGTCCTCGGACGTGCCGTACACGATCACGGACATGGCGGCCGACGCCGTCGGCGTGCTGGACCATCTCGACATCGACTCGGCGCACGTCGTCGGTGCCTCCATGGGCGGAATGATCACCCAGGTCTTCGCCGGAAGTTATCCCGACCGAACGAAGTCTGTGGGCATCCTCTTCTCGAGCACCAACGAGCCGTTCCTGCCGCCACCAGACCCGCGCGCGCTGCTGCCGCTCATCGGCGGCGTCGGGAAGGACGCCACCAAGGACGAGATCATCGCGCACTCGGCCAAGACGCTCGCCGCGATCGGCTCCCCCGGCTACCGCACTCCGCCCGAAGAGCAGCTCGAGATCGCCCAGGTGATGTACGAGCGGAACTACAACCCGTCCGGTGTCGTCCGGCAGATGGCAGCCATCACCGGCACCGGCAGTCTGCGGCCGTACGCGAAGAAGATCACCGCACCCACCACGGTCATCCACGGCACCGCGGACAAACTGGTGCGACCGTCGGGCGGCAAGGCCATCGCCCGTGCCGTCCCCGGGGCCGAATTGACGCTGATCGACGGCATGGCCCACGACCTGCCCGCAGCACTGCTGGACCGCATCGCCGGGATCATCCTGGCCAATTTCGCGCGAGCTGCGTAGCACCACGGACTCATCACGCAACGAAGGCCGGCACCCGATGAATCGGTGCCGGCCTTCGTGATGATGCTGAACTGATTTACGCGTTCGCGTCGTCCTCGAGGAGGTTGCGCGTGCGGTTCGGATCGACCTGGACGCCGGGTCCGGTGGTGGTCGAGACGGTGACCTTCTTGACGTAACGACCCTTGGCCGACGACGGCTTCGCACGCAGGATCTCATCCAGCGCTGCGCCGTAGTTCTCCACCAGCTTGGTCTCGTCGAACGAGGCCTTGCCGATGACGAAGTGCAGGTTGGCCTGCTTGTCGACGCGGAAGTTGATCTTGCCGCCCTTGATGTCGTTGACGGCCTTGGTCACATCGTTGGTGACCGTGCCCGTCTTCGGGTTCGGCATCAGGCCACGCGGTCCGAGGACACGGGCGATACGGCCGACCTTGGCCATCTGATCCGGGGTGGCGATCGCGGCGTCGAAGTCCAGGAATCCGCCCTGGATGCGCTCGATCAGATCTTCTGCGCCGACGACGTCGGCTCCTGCTGCCTCGGCCTCTGCAGCCTTCTCACCAGCGGCGAAAACAATAACCCGAGCGGTCTTGCCGGTGCCGTGGGGAAGGTTGACGGTGCCGCGCACCATCTGGTCGGCCTTGCGAGGGTCGACGCCGAGACGCACTGCGACCTCGACGGTGGGGTCGAACTTGCTCGACGCGGTCTCCTTGGCCAGCTTCGCGGCTTCGAGAGGCGAGTAGAGGTTGTCCTGGTCGATCTTTGCGGCCTGCTCGAGGTAGGCCTTGCTGCGCTTTGCCATGTCTTACTGTCCTTCGTTCGAGTTCAGTGTGGTTGACGAGCCTGGCCGGCTCTCCCACGTGTCCTGCTTGACGGCTGAGAATCAGCCTTCGACGGTGATGCCCATCGAGCGAGCAGTGCCGGCGATGATCTTCGCGGCCTGATCGATGTCGTTGGCGTTGAGGTCTTCCTGCTTGGTCTTGGCGATCTCGCGCACCTGATCCATGGTCACCTTGGCGACCTTGGTCTTGTGCGGCTCGCCGGAGCCCTTCGCCACGCCTGCGGCCTTGAGCAGCAGCTTGGCAGCGGGGGGAGTCTTCAGCTTGAAGTCGAACGTGCGGTCTTCGTAGACCGAGATCTCGACCGGCACGACGTTGCCGCGCTGCGACTCGGTCGCGGCGTTGTACGCCTTGCAGAACTCCATGATGTTGACGCCGTGCTGGCCCAGCGCGGGGCCGACGGGCGGTGCCGGGTTGGCGGCACCGGCCTGGATCTGAAGCTTGATGATCCCGGCTAGCTTCTTCTTCTTCGGGGGCATTTCTTTTTCCTTGTATTCGCTCGGGTTTCTTGCGGTTGCTACTGCAAGTCTGTGTGCTCGGCTACTAGATCTTGGAGACCTGCGTGAAGCCGAGCTCGACCGGTGTCTCACGGCCGAAGATCGATACCAGCACCTTGAGCTTCTGCTGCTCGGCGTTGACCTCGCTGATGCTGGCGGGGAGGGTGGCGAACGGGCCGTCCATGACGGTGACCGACTCGCCGACCTCGAAGTCGACCTCGATGGCCGGCTTCGACGTGGTGTCGCCGCCCTGATCGACTGCGCCTGCGGTCGCTTTCGCGTCCTTCTTGGCACCTTCCTGCGGCATCAGGAACTTGACGACCTCGTTGATGGTCAACGGTGACGGCCGCGAGGTGGCGCCCACGAAGCCGGTGACGCCCGGGGTGTTGCGGACCGCTCCCCAGGACTCGTCGTTGAGCTCCATGCGAACGAGGATGTAGCCGGGCAGAACCTTGCGGTTGACCTGCTTGCGCTGACCGTTCTTGATCTCGGTGACCTCTTCGGTGGGAACTTCCACCTGGAAGATGTAGTCACCGACGTCGAGGTTCTGCACGCGGGTCTCGAGGTTCGCCTTGACCTTGTTCTCGTATCCGGCGTACGAGTGGATGACGTACCAGTCACCGGGAGCGCGGCGCAGAGCCGCCTTCATCTCGGCAACGGGATCCTCGGGCTCGGCTGTCACATCTGCGTCGGCAGTCTCGCCGTCTTCGGCGGGGACGTCCTCACCGGCGGCAGCGGCGACATCGGCCTTGATTGCTTCGTCGGTCTCGCGGTCCTGAGCGGCCTGCTCCGCTTCGAGGCCCTGCTTGGTCGCCTCGACATCGGCGTCGAATGCGGCCACTTCGGTGGCGTCGTTGTGCGGCGTGCTCACGTCAGCACCCTTTCTCTAGTTTCCTGCTCGGTTCGATCGTCGATGGGTCACGCAGCTGCGATCGGTCAGCCGAACAGCCAGCCGACGCCCTGGATGAAGAGCACGTCGAGGCCACTGATGTACGCGACCATGAACGTCAGGAAGACGAGCACGACGGTGGTGTAGGTGACCATCTGCTTCTTGTTCGGCCAGATGACCTTGCGAAGCTCGGCGACGACCTCACGGAAGAACTGCAACAGACGCAGAAACACGTTCGGCCGCTTGTCGGCTTTGACGTTGCCCGATCGCGTCCTACCGGTCTTGACCTTCGCCGGCGCGGTGGACGCGGCCGGAGCCTTGGACATCGACACGCCCGCAGCGCTGCCGCGGGACCTGCTGGTCGATCGCTTGCCGGTGGGCACCACAGCGTCTGCAGCGGATTCACCGGCAGTGGTATCAGCATCGGAAGGACGGCCCTCGGAGCCAGGTGCGACGTCGTCTGAAGCCGAAGAGTTCTCGAACTCCTCCGATCGACCGTCGCGCTTACCGCGCTCCTCGCTCACGTCGTTCCTCTCAGTTGCTGACACCTTGGGCAGGGGCGACAGGACTTGAACCTGCAACCTACGGTTTTGGAGACCGTTGCTCTACCAATTGAGCTACGCCCCTTCGGCCGAAACTTCTCGGCCGCTCTGGTGTCCATTCGGCCGGTCACCGTCCGCACTACCTCTGGAAGAGGACGCGGGCAGCGCAGAGCGCCGAATTACCCCAGAAATCTCAGTGTACTGCACACCCTTCGGAACAGATAAATCCCGTCGTCCCGGCCGTGAACGAGCTCGACCGGACCGACCCGTGCTCAGGCCAAGCGCACCGTTGCGGTGGCTCGCCCGAAGATCTTCTTGCCGGCAGACTTCGCGACGATGGCGACGGTCGCGGTTCGCGTCTCGGCGTCGGTGGCCTTGATCTTGCCGGTGAACTCCACCGACGCAGGCGAATCGACCGGGACGAGCACCGCACTGGTGAAGCGCACGTTGTACTCGGTGACCGCACCCGGGTCGCCGAGCCACGAGGTGACGAAACCGGCACCGAGACCCATCGTCAACATCCCGTGAGCGATGACGTCGTCCAATCCGGCCAATTCGACGACTTCGTCGCTCCAGTGGATCGGGTTGGGATCGCCGGACACGCCCGCATAGTTCACCAGGTCACCACGGGTGAGCGAAACGACGCGCTCGGGAAGCTCGTCGCCGACCGACACGTCGTCGAAGTTACGAAGCGCCATGCCTGATCACTTCCTTCACCGCATGGGCGATGTTCTCGTCGATCTCACCGCCGGTACGCGCCACGATGGTCGTCCAGGTCGTCTGAACGAGATCGCCGTTCTGATCGGTGATGATGTTCTTGGTGGTCATGATGTCGCTGCCGCTCATCTGCCGGAACGACTCGAGATACACGTCGCAGAAGATTCGATCGCCCACCTGGAGCGGGCGATGGAATTCCAACCTCTGATCGGTCTGCAGAATCTGACTCGGGTCGTATCCCGTGATGACCTCTTGCAACATCCGGGTCTGCGACATGATTCCGAGCAGCGAAACGAAGGTCAAGGGCGCGATGAGACCGTCGTAGCCGAGGCCCTTCGCTGCGTCCTCGTCGTGATGCGCGGGATGAAAATCCTGGACGGCACGCGCATACTCACGAACCTTCTCGCGGCCGACCTCGTAGAAGTCGTCGACGCGGAAATGAGAACCGACCATGGACGCCGCGTGAGCGGACGCATCCATGGCCGGGACGTCGTGCTGAGCTTGTGACACGGAAAGACAACCTTTTCTACCCTGGACGCAAGAGCCGTTAGGGGGAGAAGTGTGTCCTAACGCCGGGCGCCGACTGGTGAACGGATCTGCGAACCAGCGAGCCGAGCGGAACTAGCGAGATTCGCGGTGAGCCCGATGCGTGCCGCAGTTGGAGCAGAACTTCTTCAGCTCGATGCGGTCGGGATCGTTCCGACGGTTCTTCTTCGTGATGTAGTTGCGGTGCTTGCAAACCTCGCAGGCCAAGGTGATCTTGGGCCGCACATCGGTGGAGGAGGCCACTGGACGCCTACTTTCGGGTAAATCTGATCAGGGTCAATCAGGACTGTTCATGAGTGCTACGGGTCGTGCTTGCCTACTGTGTAGCGGTGACCGGACTTGAACCGGCGACGCAACGATTATGAGTCGTTTGCTCTACCAACTGAGCTACACCGCCTCAGGTGCTCACCGTCCACCATCCCACGTGGGGAACGCGACGTCGAGCCATCCAATCCAGCGAGCCCCCTAACGGAATCGAACCGTTGACCTTTTCCTTACCATGGAAACGCTCTACCGACTGAGCTAAGGGGGCGAGCAACTACGCATGTTGCCGTGCGCTGAAGCCTTCAAGAGGTTACACATTCGGAGCGCCCAGTACCAAATTGCGTGGTCAGCGAGCCCAACATGTCCCTCTTCACATGGAAACCCCAGCGAGGAAAATCCTCGCCGGGGTTCCAGGTGTGGCAGATGTAGGATTCGAACCTACGTAGGCATAAGCCGACGGATTTACAGTCCGCTCCCATTGGCCGCTCGGGCAATCTGCCGTGATGCGATCGAAGCCCGTACTGCTCTTCGGCGCGGTGAGAAGAATACAACGAACGTCCCCCCGGAACGCAAACCGGGTGGATACGGTCGGTAGCGGGCCGATAAAGTCCCTGCGGGATGTGGACCGACACCACCGCCAAACAAAATTTCGATTCGACTGGAGAGTGTGAGAAGTGGCTGATTCGTCCTTCGACGTAGTGAGCAAGGTCGACCGACAGGAAGTGGACAACGCTCTCGGACAGGCCGCGAAGGAGCTGGCGACCCGCTTCGACTTCCGAGGATCGGACACCAGCATCGAATGGTCCGGCAGCGGCGAGTCCGAGACCATCGTGATCACCTCCGAATCCGAGGAGAAGGTCAAGGCCGCCCTCGACGTGTTCAAGGAGAAGCTCATCCGACGCGATGTCTCCCTCAAGGCGTTCGAAACCAACGATCCGGCCGCGTCCGGCAAGGTCTACAAGGTCACCGGCAAGCTCGTGCAGGGCATCACCACCGAGAACGCCAAGAAGATCACCAAGAAGATCCGTGACGACGGCCCCAAGGGCGTAAAGGCCCAGATCCAGGGCGACGAACTGCGCGTGAGCAGCAAGAAGCGCGACGACCTGCAAGCCATCCAGCAGCTGCTCAAGAACGAGGACTTCGGAATCGCGCTGCAGTTCGTCAACTACCGCTAGTGCGGCTTCGCCGCACGTGAGCGGAAATTCGTAGCAGGCTACGAATTTCTGCTCACATGGGTCGTTCCCCCCAGGCTCCGTCAGTACGGCCGGTGGCCTGCCATCCGCTCGAGTCGCTCGATGCGGTCGGCCATCGGCGGGTGGGTGGCGAACAGTCGACCCGCCTTGTCGCCGATGCGGAACGGATTGGCGATCATCAGATGCGACTCGGCTGCCAATCGTGGCTCCGGCGGCAACGGTGCCAACTGCACGCCCCGCTCGAGTTTGCGGAGCGCCGAGGCCAGTGCCAGCGGATCTCCGGTCAGCTCGGCCCCCGACTGATCTGCCTGATACTCACGCGAGCGAGAGACCGCGAGCCGTACCAGGGTGGCCGCAATGGGCCCCAGCATCGACACCAGCAGCAGCGCGATCGGGTTCGCGCCTCCGTTGCCGCGTCCGCCGAATACGTTGGCGAAGAAGGCCAGGTTGGCCAGGCCCGAAATGACGGCAGCCATCGCCCCGGCCACCGACGAGATCAGAATGTCGCGGTTGTAGACGTGCGAGAGCTCGTGACCGAGCACCGCTCGTAGTTCACGCTCGTCGAGGATGCGCAGAATGCCCTCGGTGCAGCACACCGCGGCGTTGCGCGGATTGCGTCCGGTGGCGAACGCGTTGGGGTTGTTGGTGGGGCTGACGTACAGCGCAGGCATCGGCTGATGAGCCGTCGTCGCCAACTCACGCACGATCCGATAAATCGCCGGTTGCTCGAGTTCGCTCACCGGCACCGCGTGCATCGATCGCAGGGCCATCTTCGCACTGTTGAAGTACGCGTAACCGTTGACGCCAACCGCCAGGACGATCGAGCCGATCAGAATGGTCGCGTTACCGAACAGCGAGCCGATGAAGACGATGAGCGCCGACATCCCGACCAGCAGGCCGAATGTCTTTGCGCCGTTCGCGTAACCGTTCATGTCCGAAGTGCCTCCTCGTACCGGGTGCTACTACCCGATCAACGAAAACACCCCGACCGGCAGTTCCCGGTCGTCAGCCCACGCGTTCGACGGTGTAATCCACCAACCGGCCGAGCGCATCGTTGGCCGGTCCCTGCGGCAGCAGTGCGAGTTCTGCGTGTGCCCGAGCGGCGTATTCGCCGAGTGTCCTCTTGGCCGAGATCATTCCCGGTGACCGCTGCAGCAGCTCGAGAGCCTCGGTGACCAGAGCGTCCTCGGTGACCGGACCGGCGAGGATCTCGCGCAGTCGATCGCCGTCGGCACCGTCCTCGCGCAGCGCGAAGAGCACCGGCAGAGTGTGTACGCCTTCCCGCAGGTCGGTGCCGGGAGTCTTGCCGGACTGCTCGGTGGCCGAGGAGATGTCGATGATGTCGTCGGAGATCTGGAAGGCGGTACCGACCGCGTCCCCGAGGCGCTCGAGTCGTCCCACGTGCTCGGCATCTCCGCCGCTGAAGGTTCCGCCGAAGCGTCCACACGATGCGATGAGCGAACCGGTCTTCTCCCACACGACCTTCAGATAGTGCGCGACGGGATCGTCGGTGCTCTTGGCTCCGATGGTCTCGCGCATCTGACCGGTGACGAGTTCTGCGAAGGTCTCGGCGATGATGCGCACGGCGTCGGGTCCGAGGGTGGACACCAGACGAGACGCGTGCGCGAACAGGTAGTCGCCCGCGAGGATCGCCACACTGTTACCCCAGCGTGAGTTCGCGCTCTCGGCACCTCGACGCATCGACGCCTCGTCCATGACGTCGTCGTGATAGAGCGTCGCCAGGTGGACCAGTTCGACGACCGTGGCCGCGGTGACGATCGCCGGATCGGTCGGCGACGGTCCCAGCTGGCCGGTGAGCACGGTGAACAGCGGCCGGAATCGTTTTCCGCCGGCCTTGGCCAGGTGCAACGCCGCCTCGGTGAGAAACTCCTCACCGTCGGAGAGCTCACTGATCATCAGCTCTTCGACGCGTGCGAGGCCGTCGGCGACGGATCGCGCGAGCTCCGGGTCACCCAGGTCGACTCCGGCAACGACCGTTGCTACGGCAGCGTCGTCTGTACTCACGATGTTGGTCCCTGTCCTGTCGTCGACATGCCGGCAGCAGCGACTTCAGCGCCGCTGCTCGCCTTCTACCGTAGTGAACCTAGCGTGCACACCGGTGCGACGGTGTCACCGACCACAGGTGACGCTTCACTCACCGAGGTTGCCGGAGATGACTTCCAGCGTCGCGGCCATCGCTGCCGACGCTCTGTCACCCAAGGCGTCGGTCAGAGCGGCCATCAGACCTTCGAGCAGGATCACGTGCGGAATCCGGCTGGTAACGGCGAGTTCGCGCTGGAAGCTGAGGTCGCGCATGCCCACCACCAGTGCGATGTCCGACGCGGCCGCCAGGGTCGAGCGAGCAAAGGACGTCACCGAGACCACGGTGGCTCCTCGATCCCGAGCGGCCTGAGCGGCCTTGGTCGATGCACTCGTGGCACCCGATCCGCTGATGATCAGGGCCACATCGCGATCGGTGAGAAGCCGGACGGCGACCTGCTGCGCGATCGAGTCGGTCGGTGCGTGCGAGCGCAGGCCGACCGAACGCATCCTGGCATCGGTATCGGCGGCCAACGCGGCCGAGAGTCCGTTGCCGATGACCACGACGGCCTCGGCACCGGCGAGCGCAGCCACCGCGCGAGTGACATCCTCTGTGGTCAACAGTGCCGTCATCGCCGCGATGGAATCTCCGACGTGGGCGAAGGTCTCCGTCACGATCGCGAACGGACCGTCCGCCGACCGCTCCTGCGCAGGCAACGCCCGGGCCGCATCGCGCGCGAGCAAGACTCGCAGCTGCTGATAACCGCCGAAGCCGAGACTCTGACAGGTACGCACCACCGACGCCCGTGACGCCCCGGCCGCGTCGGCGACCTGCTGCGAGGACATCTCGACGATGTCGGCGGGACGTCGGAGAAACACCTCGGCGACGGCCCGCTCGGCCGGCAGCAACGACGGAATGATCGATCGGATGTGCGGCACGACTCCACCGGGCGCGAGATCCATGCTCATATCTTGCTCATACTTTTCTCTGCCATCCCCAGCTCCCGTCGATGATGCGTCGACGCACCTGACCGGAGACCTGGTCGATGAGCACGGTGATGACCACGACGACGATCAGCAGCATGCCGACCGCACCCCACTGGCGGTACTGCACGTTGTCCACCAACATGCTGCCGATGCCGCCTGCACCGATCAGACCGAGGATGGCCGACGCGCGGACGTTGATCTCGAAGCGATAGAGCCAGAAGGCGAACACCTCGGGTGCGACGTCGGTCCACAGTCCCCACCGCACGATCTGGGCCGTCGAGCCGCCTGCCGCTCGGGCCGCTTCTATCGGACCTTTCTCCGCGCCTTCGATGGCCTCGTAGCCCCACTTGCCGAGGGTGCCGATCGAGCCGATGGCGATGGCGAGTGCGCCGGTGAACGCGGTGAGCCCGGTGACGGACAAAATGAGGATGGCGATGACGACCTCGGGGACTGCACGAATGACGGCGAACACGATGCGCAGCGGCCATCGCAGCCAGAGCGGCCCGATGTTCGCGGCTGCGAGGAAGCTCAGCGGAAACGACACGACGATGCCGAGCACCGTTCCGAACCAGGCCATCTGCACCGATTCGATGGTGGCCGAGACGGCCTTGCCGAGTGCGGACACGTCCGGTGGTGCGAACATCAGGCCGGCGTAGCGCACCAGGTTCTGTGGCAGGTCGAGCAATCTGTCCCAGCGAATCTCGATGCCGTACAACGACAGTGCGAACAGTGCGAGGATGCCCACCCACACGGCGGTCCGCAGGGGGTTGCGTGGTTTGCGCGGCCGGGCCGGAGTGGCACGGGTGGTGCGGTCGACGACAGTCATCCGACCAACTTTCGACGGGCCCAGGACGAGAGCAGTTCCAATGCCAGGACGATGACGAGAATCTCGAGGATGATGAGGCTGAGCTGGTGATACTTGTAGAAGGTCCGAACATTGTCGATGAGCATGCCGAGTCCGCCTGCACCGACGAGTCCGATCACCGCCGAGGCGCGTACGTTCAGTTCCAGCGTGTAGAGGCTCTGCGATACGAAGGCCGGAAAGATCTGCGGCGCAACGGCACTGCGGTCCGCGGCGATCCAGGAGCCACCCGCCGCGAGAGCGGCTTCCTGCGGACCGCGATCGACCGAGTCCAACGCCTCGGAGACGAGCTTGACGATGATGCCGACGTTGAACACGATCAGCGCCAGAATTCCCGACAGCGCCCCGGTGCCGACCACCGCGACCAACACCGCCGCGTACAACAGATCCGGCACTGCGCGAACGACATTCATGATTCCGCGCACGACCGTCAGGAGCGGCCGATTCGGGTTGGTCACGCGTGAGGCCGCGAAGCTCACCGGGAACGAGATCGCGGCACCGATGGCGGTCGCGATGACGGCCATCTGCAGGGTCTCGAGGATGGCGTCGACGGTCTCGGGGAAGAACCAGTAGTCCGGCTGCATCAATTGGATCAGCTTGCCGGTGGCGTTGCCCCAGTTGTCGATGATGTCACCCAGGTCGGCACCGACACCGACGCCCGCCCAAACGGTGATCAGTCCGATGACGGCAAGTGTCACAACGGTTTTCCATGCCGAACGCGGCTTCACCGGCCGAGTGGAAACGGAAGCGCTCACAGCTCTGCCTTGGCTTCCAGCACGTCCTCGGCGGTCAGCGAGCGGCCGTAGATGCTCTCGAACACCGATTCGTCGGCGTCGCGGCCATGGCCGTCGAACACCACCTTGCCGTCGCGCAACCCGATCAGCCGGTCGCCGTAGCGGCGGGCGAGATCGAGGAAGTGCAGGTTGACCACCACGGTGATGCCGAGTTCTGCGTTGATGCGCTGCAGGTCTCGCATGACGACGTGCGACGTCGGCGGATCGAGCGAGGCCACCGGTTCGTCCGCGAGGATCACTCGCGGTTGCTGTGCCAGTGCCCGGGCGATGGCGACCCGTTGCTGCTGACCGCCGGAGAGGGACGACGCCTTCGCGTAGGCCTTGCCGACTATCTCGACTCGCTCGAGCGCCTGCATGCCCAGTTCGGTGTCTTCCGCGGACCAGGCACCGAGCAGCGTTCGCCACATCGGTGAGCTGTGCAGCCGGCCCATCATCACGTTGTTCAGCACGCTGGTGCGCTTGGCGAGGTTGAAGCCCTGGAAGATCATTCCGACGTCTCCGCGCAGATCGCGTAACCCTCTGCTGCTCAGATTGTTCACGGCGCGATCACCGACGGTCACGGTGCCGGAGGTGACCGGAACGAGGCCGTTGATGGTGCGGATCAACGTGGACTTCCCTGCCCCGGACAAGCCGACGACGGCAACCATCTGACCCGCCGGAATATCGAGAGTCACTCCGTCGAGCGCGGTGTGGCCGCCCGCGTAGGTGACCGAGACGTTGTCGAATGCGATGCCGTCGCCGCTCATTCGATCAGTTCCCCAGGCCGATGGAGTCCGCCTCGGTCTGCGCCTGCTGCAGCGCTGCGGGGTCCGCCTTGTCGAGACCGGTGATCTGGTAGATCGCCGTCAGGGCCTCGACGCCCTCGGGGGTGGACGCGTAGTCCTCCATCGCGTCCGAGATACGCTGCTGCAGATCAGGGCTCAGCGAACTGCTGATCGAGACGCCGTCGTTGGGGATCTCGTTGGTCAGTGCGAACACCACCAGGTTCTTCGCCACATCGGGGGTGTCGGCGACGACGGTCTCGCGGGCGTCCCAGAACGACACGCCCACTTCGTCGTCGCCGTTGTTCACCGACAGCACTGCCGCCGGGTGCGAGGTGACCTGGGTCAGGTCCAGATCGGTGGTGGAGTCGATACCGGCCTCTTTCAATGCGGCGGAGGGGAACACGAATCCGGCCGATGACGCGGACTGCAACATGACGGTCTTGGCACCGTTCATCTTGCTCAGCGAGTCCAATCCGGCCGGACCCGTGCCGCTTTCGGTTCCGTTGCAGTACAGCAGGCCGTTGGCTCCGGTGACGGGAGCGTCGTCGCAGTACTTGTCGGGGTTGTTGGTGTAGAACTGCGCGGCGTAGGTGGTCTTGCCCTTGCGCACGGTCTGCAGAGCCGGCTCGGCCCCGTACTTGTTGCAGGCCTGCACCATCTGCAGCGGCGGCAGCATGCCGATCTGGGCTTGGTTGGCACCGATGGCCTCCACCGCTGCCTGGTAGTCCTGTGTGATGACGCCTCGGACCGGGATGCCGAGGCGCTCGGTGAGCGCGTCCTGCAGCGGCTTGACGGTTTCGACGAGCTTGTTGGCGTCGCCCGAGGGGACGAGTGCCAGCGTCAGCTCCGACGGGTCGGCTGCATCTGCCGAGCTGGACCCGGTACAGGGCGACGCAGCGGAGGATTCGGTGGTGGACTCGTCGCGGGCTCCGCATCCGGCGAGCGAGGCGGTGAGCAGTCCGGTGGCAACCACCGCGAGCAAGGGAGTGCGGATTCTCATGACTGTCCTTCGTGGGTGAGTGCGAATGCTGCTGGATCGGTCGACCATTCGAGAAGTTCGTCGTACAACGCCGGAAACGACGAGGCGGAGAACGTCGCTTCAGGGCGGGGGTGACCGTGGCGGTCGATGTAAGCGGTGACGGCACCGCGCCGATGCGGTGCGTCGAGGTCGTTGCGCCAGATGTCGCCGACACTGGCCAACAGATGGGGTGATCGCGCACCCAGTAACGAGTCCACCAGCGCGGGCATCTTCTCGGGCTTGCCTGCATCGGTGACGACATGATCGACAGCCGCGGTCAGACCGAGCCGGTCGAGGGTTTCGATCACGCCGCGCCGCGGGGCATTGGTGGCCACAACCACGTCGGCGCGGACGCGATCGAGAAAATCCGCGAGCCCGGCCGGTGCCCACACCTCGAGCTCACCTGCGGCGAGGCGCTCGCGGGACTGCGCGTATGCGGCGGCGAGAACGGCAGCGTCCACTCCCACCGACAGCTGCTGGACGGCGGAGTAGCCGTCGAGGTACTCCCCCGCGCCGCGGTCCAGGAAAGCCGTCAACCCGGCACGGAGAGTTGCGGCGGAGATGCGGTCGAGAGATTCGGCCACTGCGTCGGCGTAGGCCCAGACCGGGTCGTCACCGAGGCAGACGGTGCCGTCGAAGTCGAGAAGGAGGATCGGTTGGTGCACGTGAGAGACGCTAGACCCGCCATGAACGATCCGTCCATAGATTCTGAATCTATGAAACAAGCGTTCACACGGCGTTAACCGGAGCCCCTTCACGGCACCGAGTCGCTCCGGTCGGGATACTGGAACTCGTGAGCACCCCCCACCCCGTCCCACCCACCGCGACCGACGTTCTGGTCGTGGGCGCGGGCCCCGCAGGATCGTCCGCTGCGGCATGGGCCGCGCGATCCGGCCGCGACGTCGTCCTGGCCGACGCGGCAGTCTTTCCCCGCGACAAGACGTGCGGTGACGGGTTGACGCCACGTGCCGTCGCCGAGCTCGATCAGTTGGGTCTGGGCGAGTGGGCGCGCGGCAAGGCGCGCAACCGGGGACTGCGCCTGAGCGGATTCGGCCAGGAACTACAACTCGAGTGGCCGAGCAGATCGCTGCCGACCATCGGAAGTGCCGTCCCCAGAACCGAATTGGACGACAGGATTCGCGTCGCCGCGGTCGAATCCGGGGCCGTCATGGCCGAGGGAGCCAAGGCTGTCGCCGTCACCCGCGACGGCAATTCGGTCCGTTCGGTGACCCTGCAGACAGCCACCGGAGCCCACGAGATCTCCTGTCGCACACTCATCGTCGCCGACGGTGTCCGTTCCACTCTGGGCAAGCAACTCGGGCGACAGTGGCATCGCGACACCGCATTCGGCGTCGCGGCTCGCGCCTACATCGACTCGGGCCGCAGCGACGACGAATGGATCAGCTCACACCTCGAATTACGCGACGCCGCAGGCACTCTGCAGCCCGGTTACGGCTGGGTCTTCCCGCTGAACGACGGGACCATCAACATCGGCGTCGGCACCTTGGCCACCGCCAAGCGGCCTGCACCCGGAGCGCTGCGCCCGCTCCTCGACCTCTACACCCACCAGCGTCGCGGCGAATGGGACCTCGGCGGGGAACTGCGCTCGGTGGCGTCGGCGCTACTGCCGATGGGCGGAGCGGTCTCCGGCATCGCAGGCACCAACTGGGCCATCATCGGTGACGCCGCAGCCTGTGTGAACCCACTCAACGGCGAGGGCATCGACTACGGACTCGAAGGCGGCCGCATGGTCGTCGACCTGCTCGATCACCCCGACCTCACCGACGCGTGGCCGAGCCTGCTGCGCGAGCACTACGGGCAGGCCTTCTCCATCGCCCGACGCCTCGCCGGACTGTTGACCGTGCCGAGATTCCTACCGGCTGCGGGACCGGTGGGCATGCGCTCGCGGGCGCTGATGAAAGTTGCAGTCCGCTGCATGGGCAACCTCATCACCGAGGCCGACAGCGACCTCGTCGCGCGCACGTGGCGGGCATCGGGAAGCGGATCGTTGAAAGTCGATTCCCGGCCGCCGTTCTCGTGAACCGCGCTACGGTCGAGTTGCCTTGTGCAGCGCGACGATTCCGCCGGTGAGGTTGCGCCACTGCACGTCGGTCCAGCCGGCGTCGGCGATGCGCTGCGCCAACTGTTCCTGCGTCGGCCAAGCGCGGATGGACTCGGCGAGGTAGACGTACGCGTCGGGGTTACTGCTCACCGCGCGTGCGACTTTCGGCAACGCCTTCATCAGGTACTCCATGTACACGGTGCGGAATGGACCGAACACCGGCGTGGAGAATTCCGAGACGACGAGCCTGCCGCCGGGCTTGGTGACGCGGGCGATCTCGCGCAGTCCGGCATCGAAGTCGGAGACGTTGCGGAGGCCGAACGAGATGGTGGCGGCATCGAAGCTGGCGTCGGCATAGGGCAGTGCCATCGCGTCGCCTGCGACCATCGGAACACCTCGCTGCAATCCGGCCTGCAACATGCCCTTGGAGAAATCGGTGGCCACGCACCAGGCTCCGCTGCGACCGAGTTCGACGGTGGAGACACCGGTGCCTGCAGCAAGATCGAGAACACGCTCGCCGGGTTTCAGATCCAACGCTCGCCGAGTGAGCTTGCGCCAACTGCGGTCCTGCCCGAACGAGAGAACGGTGTTGGTGATGTCGTATCGACGGGCGACGCCGTCGAACATCGACGCCACCTCGTGGGGCTCTTTTGCCAGGGTTGCGCGTGATGTCTGGGCCACGCAGTCCAGACTACTCAGGAGCGAAGCCTGCGGAGCGACCAGAAGACGCTACGCAATCTTCTGCACCTGCGGAGCTGTGATGCCTTGCACGTCGTAGTAGTGCGAGATCAGTTCGTCGCAGATGGCCGGCCAGGTTCGGTGCAGAACGGATTTGCGAGCTGCGTCGCCGAATCGTGCCCGGGTGGTGGGTTCGGTGAGGGCACCTACGGCACTGGGCAGCAGCTCGGTGAACTTGTCGACCGGCAGCAGGTATCCGTTGCGGCAGTGCGAGACCAGATCGCGCGGGCCCCCGGCGTCGGGTCCGATGACGGGGACGCCACTGGCGAGGGCCTCTTGCACTGCTTGGCAGAAGGTTTCGTGTTCGCCGGGGTGGACGAAGATGTCGAAGCTGGCGTACGTCCGCGCGAGTTCGTCGCCGCCGAGTTGACCGGTGAAGATCGCGCCGGGCATCAGGGTCTGCAACGCCGCTGTGTCGGGTCCGCCGCCGACGATCACCAGCTGGATCGACGGGTCGGTGGCCAGGACGGCGAGGCGCTCGACGTGCTTCTCGGGGGCGAGCCTTCCCACGAAGCCGACGATCAGTTTGTCGCCGGCTCCCCACTGGTCGCGAAGGGTGGCCGACGCGGCCGAAGGCGCGAATCGAACGGCGTCCACTCCCCTGGCCCATCGGTGCACGCGCGGAATTCCGTGCAGCTCCAAAGCGTCGACGGCGGAGGTGGACGGTGCCAGGGTGCGGGCCGCGCCGCGGTGCAGTCTCCTCGTCCAGCGCCACGCTGCCTTGGACGTCAGGCCGAGGCCGTAACTGGCGGCGAAACCGGCGACATCGGTCTGGTAGACGGCAACAGCAGGCACATCCAGTCGGTTGGCGGCGGCGAGACCGCCTGCTCCGAGCAGGAACGGTGACGCGAGATGGACGACGTCGGGGGCGAAGGCACGCATCGCCGAGACCATGCCGAGGCCCGGCACTCCGACGGGCAGCGAACTGACCTTGGGGACCATGATCGACGGCACCCGGTGCACCGGAACATCGTCGTGCCACGTCGCGGCTCTGGGGCCGGACGGATTGTCCGGGGCGATGACGATGGCGTCGTGCCCCGTCTTGTCGAGGTGTTCGAGGACACGGATCACCGAGTGGGTGACGCCGTTCATGTTGGGCAAGAACGATTCCGCAACGATGGCTACTCGCACGGTCCTCAGTGTGGGCGGCCCCGCAGTCGGCCAGGTATGGACAACGTTACGTGTGGGCCAACGTCACACGAATTGCGCGAGCACCCACGACGGATCGGGGTTGGTGCGGTGTTCGGATCCCACGAACACGGTCGGGACCGTCTCGTTGCCGTCGTTGACCGACCGAACCCGCGCGGCCGCAGCGTTGAATGGTCGTTCCGCAGGCTCCACTCCTGCCGGATCCTTGCGGATGTTCACCCACACGGCTTTCTTTCCGCGCAGCAACAGCGCTACCCGCAACCGCAGGCAGAAGATGCATCCAGGACGCCAGTAGACCAACGGCACCGAATTCCGAGTCGCCAGGGTGCGCGAGGCGTCGTCGGACAAGGACCGGGGGTACAGCACCGGCGTCGTCAGTGCGAGAACGAACCCAACGGCGAGCACCAAGACCACGATCGAGGACGCGATGTTGCCGAAGTTCACCAGCGCGAACCCGGCCACCGCGGCGAGGGCAGCGATGATCCACTGCTTGGCATCACGCATTCCGGGCCTCCTTGCGTCGTAACCAGAACAGCACCGGCCCGGCGATCAGCCAGGTGACGACGATGACCGACCCGGCCGGAACGATAGCGACGGTAGCGTCGCGGCCGGCGACGCGCACCAGTTCGACGTCCGGGTCTGCCTTGTAGTACTCGACCTCGATGCGTTGACCGGCGATGAGGTTGGTGGGGTACAGCACGCCGAGCGCCGGGTTGTGTGTCACGCCGTCGGGGGTGATGAAGCTGACGGCCGAGCGCAACTTGCCCGCGGACAGCACTTCGGCGGTGGCGGTGCCCTTGTCGGAATCGATGGTGACGTCGTTGCGCCAGGCTCCGACCACCAGAAGCACGGCGAGGACCGAAATCGCGCCGGCGACCACGAGCACGACCAGCCGGGTCCGGTACAGCGTTCGGCTGGCTCTGTCGGTAGCGGTCACAGCGATCAGGTTACTTCGCAGCCGACGCGACGCCGCTCGGGTAGCGTCTGCACTCATGTCGCGCAGCTTCGAGTTCACCGTCGAATCGTCCAATCCCCCCGCCGACGTGCACGCAGCACTCACCAGCGAGGCCCAGTGGGCAGCCCGTTTCGCCAAGGCGAAGAAGACGGACGGGTACGAAATGACCAAGCACGAGGACGGCGGTCTGACGGTCGACATCACCGAAGAGGTCGGCACCTCCGAACTCCCCGGCTTCGTCACGAAGGTCATCAAGGGCAAGCTGATCGTCTCCCGCACCGATCACTGGGGTCCGCTCGAGGGCGACCATGCCGAGGGAACCCTCATCGGCGGCACCACCGGTCTACCGGCCAAGGTGAACGGCACGCTGTCTCTTCGACCCGACGGAACTGGTGCGAAGTTGATCGTCAAGGGCGAATCGACGGTGAAGATTCCACTCGTCGGCGGCAAGATCGAGGACCTGATCAACAAGATGATCAAGGACATGATCGATCAGGAAACCGGCGAGACCCTCGAATGGGTTGCGGCGCAGGGCTGACGACCTACCCTCGTGCCTCAGGATGAGAGAATCTGTTCACGAAGGATGTCGGCATGGCCGCAGTGGTGGGCCAATTCTCTCAGCACCTGGAGATATACCCAGTGCACCGTACGAGGCCCGCTGCGATGACCCGTTACGACGGCATCGAGTGGCACGTCGGCTGCCACCGCTCGAGCAGTTGCGCAGGCCTGTCTGTGCGCCGCGACGACACCGACGATGGTGTCGTGGTCGTCGACAACGAAGGACTCCGCAGGACTGCGAACCAGGCCGAGCTCAACCCTGGACCTACCCCCGATGCATTCCTCGAACCACACCCGTTGCATCCATGTCACATGTTTGAGCAGTCCGAGAAGCGTTGTGGCCGATGGGACCAACCGTTCACGCGCCTGCTCCTCGGTGAGACCGTCGACTATCGCGTCCAGGGCGTTCCGGTACTCCTCGACGAACGCCTCGAGCTGAGCGCGGTCATCGTCCAGCAGAACCTCGAAAGCACCCGCCACTGGTTCTCCTCGATCCGATTGTCGGCCTTGACACGTGCTCGCGTTTCGGATGCGGGCACGCAGCGATCGTAAACCCGGCCGAGAAGCTACCGGTCCGCTGCAGAGTGCGCGTAGAAGATCATCTCTCGCCCCGGCCGGTCCGGCGCGTCGCGCACCTCGCCGACTGTGAACCCATGATCGACGAGGGCACTTTCCACCTCCTCACGCTCGCGGAACCGGAGCGTCGAATCCGACGTCAGAACCTCACCGTCACCGGCGAAGACGTACGTCCAACGAAAGCTGACCAAGGGCCCATCGACCTCGGTGGTCTCCAGCCAACTTTCCACCCGGCCCACCCCCGGAATATCGCGCACTGCACAGGAGTCTCGCTTGTTCCACTCGGTCCAGGCCGTGCGTGCGGGAATGCGAGTCTCGAACACCAGACATCCGTCCGGACGCAGTACATCGCCGATTCGTGTCAGCGTGAGCGACCAATCCTCGTCATCGACGATGGCCTGCGCGACATTGCCCGTCATCGTCACCAGATCGACTTGGAGTGCCGGTAGGTCCCCGGCGTACCCCTGAACCCACCTGACCTGCTCGGCACCGGGTTTGCGTCGGGCCACTGCCAATGATCCGGCGGCCGGATCGAGCGCGGTGACCGCGATCCCGCGAGCCGCCAAGCGCAAGGCCAAAGTCCCTGTCCCGCAACCGACGTCGAGTACTCGGCGCGCATTCGATTCCTCGGCTGCCGCCACGTACACGTCCAGATCGGAGCGATCACCCTCGAGCATGTCGTAGATCGCCGTCAATCGAGGATTCTCGAAGATTCGATCGGGCATCGACTCGATCCCCTTTACAGTCGCGCCCTGATCGCCGCGTGCAGATCCCGCAGTCCCGATCGCTCGGTGGTCACTTCCAGCACTCGGATTCCCGTGGCACGGCCGGTGAGTTCGGTTGCCAGATCGGCCAAGTCGACCAGTCGATGCTCCACACGATAGGCACCGCACAGCGCGCCGAGATCCATGCCGTGGGGTGTGCCGAACACTCTCTCGAACACCCCCGCGTACTGCGGGTCGCCCTGTTCGAGGAGCTCGAAGATGCCGCCGCCGTCGTCGTTGGCGACCACGATCGTCAGGTCGTCGGGACGCGGTTCACCGGTGCCGATGAGCAGGCCCGCTGCGTCGTGCAGAAATGTCAGATCGCCGAGAAGCGCTATGGTGCGGCGCTTTCCGGCCATCGCGGCACCGATGGCCGTCGAGACGGTGCCGTCGATGCCGGCCACGCCGCGGTTGGAGAGAACCTTCACGTCCGGGGTCGGGGTCGCCACCAGGGCCGCGTCGCGCACGGGGTTGGAGGCTCCGAGCACCAGCTGGTCTCCGGGCTGCAGCGCGGACATCACCACGTCGGCCACGTGCAGCCCCGTCGGCTTGGGATGCTCTCGAAGTTGTTCGTGCACAGCCAGTTCGGCCTTCTCGGACAGAGCGGCGCAGCGCGCGATCCAGGCAGGGTCGGGCGCGCCGGTGGTGACTGCGCGAGTGCCGGTGGCCAGGACGTTGCCGGAGACGTCGGGCCAGCGCGGTCCGGTGGTCAGCGCGATGACGTCGACCGCAGGGTCGGCCAACAGAGCCGAGACCTGCCGATGCAGCGTCGGCCGCCCGGTGATGACTGCCTGGCGCGGCCTCAACTGCGCGAGAGCCAAGGGATGCAACGGGATTCCGTGCAGGGGCGCCGTCGGCTCGGCGACGGTCGGCAGCCCGGCGAGCTCCGGACGCACGGCACCGCCGTGACCGGAGACGACCACGGTGTCGATCGTCAGATCCAGTTCGACGGGAACGTCCAGTGTCGCCTGGGTGGTCGAGGTCCACGGCATTCCGTCGGGCCGACCCTCCGGACGGGCACCCGGGTCTCCGATCGCAGGCACCAACGGCTCACGCAGCGGGATGTCGAAGTGCACCGGGCCCGCGTTGCCGGAGCGTGCGCCGCGCGCTGCGGCGATGACCCGTGAGACCGCACTGCGCCACTGACTGTTCTGCTTGGGCCCTTCCTCGGCGAGGCCGAGGCTGATCGTCGCGCGGACCTGAGATCCGAACAGGCCGAGCTGCTCGATGGTCTGGTTCGCGCCGGTCCCGAGCATCTCGTACGGGCGGTTGGCGCTGATGACGATCAGCGGAATGCGTGCGTAGTTCGCTTCGAGAACAGCAGGCCCCAGATTCGCGACCGCGGTTCCCGACGTCATCACCACAGGGACGGGCTGACCGCTGCCCAGGCTCAGCCCGATGGCCAGAAAGCCGGCGGTTCGCTCGTCGATCCGCATGTGCAACCGCAGGCGACCGGCGACGTCCGCCTCCTGCAACGCGAACGCCAACGGAGCGTTCCGCGAGCCGGGACAGAGCACGACGTCTCGGATCCCGCTGCGCGCCAATTCGTCGACGACTGCGGTGGCCTGTGCGGTGGACGGATTCACAGTTTCCAGAGTGTCAGATGCGTCGGTCAGCCGCCGCAACCGGGCTTTGACAGTATTGAGGTGTGCGTACAGTCTTTCGGCCCGACGAGGTCGCTCCCGGTCGCTTCTACCAGCTCCTGACCGCTTCGGTGGTACCCAGGCCCATCGCGTGGATCTCCACCGTCTCCGCCGACGGTGTGGCGAACCTCGCCCCCTACAGCTTCTTCACGGTGTCCTCGGTGGTACCGCCCGTCGTGCAGTTCACCTCGGTGACCCGCAAGGACAGTCTTCGCAACATCGAGGCCACGGGCGAGTTCGTCGTGAACCTGGCGACGGCACCGTTGGTGGATCAGGTCAACAGCAGTTCGGCGAGCTTCGACCACGGCGTCAGCGAATTCGAAGCCGTCGGGATCGAGAGCGAGCCCAGCACCGTCGTGACACCACCGCGCGTGGCCGCCGCTCCGATCGCCATCGAGGCGACGCTGCATCGCGTCGTCGAAGTGGGTAACTGCTTCGTCGTCATGGGCACCGTCGTCGCCCTGTCGGTCCGTCCCGAATATCTGGCCGAGGACGGCCTCCCCGAGTTCGACGCCATCGCCCCGCTGAGCCGCCTCGGCCGTACCGAGTGGGGCTTGCCGCCCGAGGTTCGCGAAATCGAGCGCCCTTCTTGATTCGCTGGTCGCTGCTGGTTCTCGTCACCGTCGGACTGACGGTCGGTGCGGACGCCCTCGGGGTTCCATCGGCAGCCCTGTTCGTCGCGTTGCTGGTGGCGGTGATCTTCGCTCTCGCAGGTTGGGCACCGACCACGGGCACCGAGCGCGCTCCGCTGCCGCGACGGCTCGGCATGGCGGCTCAGGCGGTGCTGGGCGTCGAGATCGGGACGCTGGTGCAACGAGACACACTCGGCTCACTGGGCGATGCGTGGTTGCCGGTGCTGCTGGCATGCGTCGGAACGCTCCTGTTGTCCATCGCCGCGGGCGCGCTGCTGGGACTGCGCACGGACATCGATTCACTGACCGGTGCGCTGGCACTGGTCGCGGGCGGCGCGTCGGGCCTGGTGGCCATCGCTCAGGAACTCGGCGGCGACGAACGCGTCGTTGCGGTGGTGCAGTACCTGCGGGTCGTTCTCGTCACCACTACCCTGCCGCTGGTGGCCACGCTGGTGTTCCGGGCGCAGCCAGGGCACTCGACCGCGATCGCCGATTCCGGAGCTCCGCTGTACGTGGACCTGGTTTTCGTGCTGGTCTGCGGCGCGATCGGCGTACTGCTCGCGCGTGCGCTGCGCTTTCCTGCCCCCGCACTGCTGGGCCCACTGATCATCGCCACGTGCGCCGATGTCCTCGGGTTCTCGTTCGACGCATCGGTTCCCACGTTGCTGCTGTGGGCGGCGTACATCGTGATCGGGTGGCAAGCGGGTCTGCGATTCACCGTCGCGAGCCTGAAGTCCATCTCGCGGGTGCTGCCGTCCGCGTTGCTGCTCATCATCGCCGTCACCGTCGGGTGCGCGATGCTGGGGCTGTGGTTGGCCTCGTCGACGGGCACCAGCGGATACGAGGGCTACCTCGCGACCACCCCGGGTGGGGTGTACGCGGTACTGGCGATCGCGGCATCGACCGGAGCGAACGTCACGTTCGTCGTGGCAGCGCAGGTGATCCGAGTGTTCATGATGCTGTTCGCGGTGCCGATGGGAGCAAAGGTCGTCCAGCACTACCGACGAGATCGACCCGAGTGAATCGACGCGACCCCATTCGGAGTTAGGGTCCACTAATCTCACCGGCATGGCCAAGTACGTCAAACCCGATCATCCGGCGTTCTACCGTCTGCACGTCCTCGCCGCCGAGAAGATCAGTTCCGGTTTCGTCAGAATCACCCTCGGGGGCGAGTCGCTCGCGGACTACCGGTACATGGGCTACGACCAGTGGTTTCGACTGTTCCTGCCGCAACCGGGGCAGAGCGAACCCCGCATACCCAGCACGACCTCCAAGCTCTGGTACGCCCAATATCTGACCTTCTCCAAGAACACCAAACCGGTGGTTCGCAACTACACCGTCCGCGACTTCCGGCCCGCAGGCCAAGGCCGATTCAGCGAGGGTGCGGAGCTCGACGTCGACTTCGTCGCACACGGCGGCGAACACGGCGAGGCAGGTCCGGCGTCGTCGTGGGCTGCGCAGGCCGTACCCGGAGACCGCGTCGCGATTCTCGACGAGGGCCGCATCTACAACCCGGACACCGAACCCTCGTGGCAGTTGCTCGTCGGCGACGAAAGTGCTGCTCCGGCAATTCTCGGCATACTGCGATCCTCGCCTGCGGACCTGCGGGCCGTGGTGTTCGTCGAAGTCCCCACCGAGGCCGACATCCAGCATCAGGACGTGCCGCCGGGCGTCGAGCTGAACTGGATCGTCCGACCCGACCAGCGTGCCAAACCCGGCGAGGCCGCACTGACCGCCGTGCAGCAGGCCGAACTTCCCGGCGGCACCCCGTACGTCTACGTGGCAGGCGAGCAGGGCCTGGCGGCGGGCCTGCGCAGATACCTGGTGAACGACCGCGCAGTACCGAAATCCAGCATCTGCTTCACCGGATACTGGAAGTTCGGTAAAGCCGCCGGATAGCACTGGATTAGTGTCATCTCACATGTCCGGCTTGGGAAAAGGTCACACGGTCGTCACCGACTCGGTCGAGGTGGACGGCGCGTCGTTCGCCTCGCTGCGAGCCCGTCCTCTCCCCCGCGCCGAGCGCTACGAACTGGGTCGACGCCTACGCGAGAAGGTTCCGATCGCCTCCCTGGGTGACTGGGCGGCACCACCGGATCGACCCGACCCGGTCAAGCAGATCGACTACTCGCACCAGGGCCGCATCGAATGGCTGATACCGACGCGCCTCGAGCGGATGGTCGAGTCCCCCTACGGCTTTCTCCGCGGCACGGCCATCGTCATGGCCCGAGACGTGGCGATGCTGCCGTCGACCGGCATCAACCCGGTCATCAGCGGCGACGCCCACCTCGGCAACTTCGGTTTCTACGCCTCACCGGAACGTGACCTCGTTATCGACCTCAACGACTTCGACGAGGCCCACCCGGGAGCCTGGGAGTGGGATCTACGACGCCTCGCCGCGAGCATCTGGGTGGCCGGGCGGCAAAACGGCCGCACCGAGGATCAGTGCCGTGACGCCGTCACCGCCTGTGTGTCCGCGTACCGCATCGAGGTGGCCAGACTTGCCGACGAGCCGCTGATGTCGCGTTCGTTCCAGCGTCTGACCGCCGAGAAGCTGCAGCGTGACGCCACCGAAGGCTCGCTGCGCAAGGAGATCAAACGCGCCACCAAGAAGGCGCGTCGACGCACCAGTGACCGCGTTCTGCCGCGTTTCACCGAGAAGCACGAGGGCAAGCGCAGAATCGTCGAGGAGCCGCCGATCACCACGCGCATCTCGGCGAAGGACGAGGAACTTCTCGCCGTCGGACTGGACGAGTATCTGCTCACCCTCACCCCACACTGGCGTCGAGTGCTCGGTGGATACACGTTGATCGACGTTGCGCACCGCGTGGTGGGCGTCGGCAGCGTCGGCCTGCGGGCGTATGTGGCTCTGCTCGAGGGCACCAGCGAGGACGACGTGGTGTTTCTCCAGCTCAAGCAGGCCAGACGCTCGGTGCTGGCACCGTACGTGCACGGCGAATCGGCCTGGCACGACCATCAGGGGCAACGCGTCGTCGAGTATCAGCAGGATCTGCAGACCGTCAGCGATCCGCTACTGGGCTGGACGACCATCGCCGGACGTCAGTACTACGTGCGGCAGTTCCGCAACATGAAGGGAACGATCGACCTGTCGTCGATCGATGCACCCGCGCTGGTCGACTACGCACGGGTGGTGGGCCGTCTGCTGGCCAAGGGTCACGCACGCACCAGCGGCGCGTCGATGATCTCGGGATACGCGGGTGATTCCGATGCCCTCGAGGTGGCGCTGTGCCGCTTCGCGCAGCTGTACGCGGATCAGACGGAAGCCGACTGGGAGCGATTGAGCGCTACGCGCATGTGAGCGTGGAGCCCTTGGGTCGTTCCGCAGGCTCCACTCCCACCTCGTAGCAGGCTACGAGTTTCCACTCACATGCGGCGAAGCCGCTCAGGCGTGCTTGGCGACCAGGTCACCCACGCGAGGCAGTGCCTCGATGACGTTCTTCTTCGCCGAGCCACGCAGGCTGCCGTAGAACTTCTTGACGACGGACTTGTCGGTCTCCTCGATGCGTGCATCGGTGACCGAGAGCAACGCGTCCGATGCGGCGTCGCCGTTGGCGACGAGATAGTCACCGAACGTGCCCTGCGGGGCAGCGTTGTACGACTGCCAGAACGGGTCGAGCTTGTCGACGAAATCGGGCCACAGAGCCGAGACCGCGCTGTCGATGTACGACGGCCCGACCTTCTTCACTGCGCCGTATCCCCCCTTGACCGCGAGGCCACTCGCGCCCTTCTTGTCCGCGACCTCGGCATCGATCAGAGCCAGAACGTCGACGCGCAGAGCGTCGGCCTTCGACTCGTCGAGCAGCGAATCCTTGAGTGCAGCAACCACTTCGAACTTCCTCCCAGATGTGTCAGCGGCCCCGTCGCGGACCGGCCGCAACACTACCGCAGAAGGGCGTGGCAACGCCGAACTCGCTCGATCCACCACTGCGTGCGATCGGCATCGGCATCGAGCTCGATCAGCGCCTGGGCGTCGGGTTCGAGACTGCCGACGGGGTACGTTCCGTCGACCACCTCCGGCGCAGGTGCGACGTCTCGAACGAACAGTGCGCCCGTTCCCAGACCGCAGGCGAATTCGAGGTGCGGCAACGCCGCGGCAGCGGCCAGACCGGCCGAGATTCCCACCGCCGAATCCAGAGCACTCGACACCACCACCGGAACGCCGTACTCCCCCAGCTCGCCGGCCAGCTCGAGCACCGCGCGCATCCCACCGAGCGGGGCGACCTTGAGCACCGCGATGTCGGCTCCGCCTGCCCGGACGACCTTCATCGGATCCTCGGCTCGGCGAATGCTCTCGTCCGCTGCCACGCGCACTCCCGGAGCCCGGCGACGAAGTTCGACGAGTTCGGCAACGGTGGCGCACGGCTGCTCGGCGTACTCGACCGGACCGTCGGCGGTCAGGGCCGTCAGCGCCGCCACCGCCTCGTCGACGGTCCAGCCGCCGTTGGCGTCGACGCGAACCCGCGGGACCAGCTCGCGCACCGCGCGCACCCGGGCGACGTCGTCGGCGAGCGTCTGCCCCTTCTCGGCCACCTTCACCTTGGCGGTCTCGGCCCCGGGAGATCGGCTCAGCACCGATGCCACCTCCGAGGCCGCCACGGCGGGGACCGTCGCATTCACCGGGATGCGTCGACGCAGTGGGCTCGGCGGGCCGTCCCACGCGGCCTCGATCGCCGACGCCAACCAGGGTGCCGACTCGACGTCGTCGTATTCGGGGAACGGTGAGAATTCACCCCACCCGGCCGGCCCACGAACGAGCATCACCTCGCGGGTGGTGATGCCGCGGAACTTGGTCCGCATGGGCATCGAGAGCACATGCGCGCCGTCCAGAATGTCGTCGATCGGGGGGATCATTGCTGCCCCGGGAGCAACTGCACCATCAACGCCTCGCAGTCGGCCAACAGGGTGCCGTCGAGATCGGTGAGCCGAGCGTTGATGAACGTCTTGCGCCCCTCGACCCGATCCACCGCGCCCTCGACGACCAGCTCGGTGTTCAGCGGCGTCACCTTGCGGTAGTTGATGTGCAGGTACGCCGTCCGGCTGATGGGCCTGCCGTAGGCGTGCTGGATCAGGCCGAAGAGGTCGTCGAACAGCAGCGGCAGAGTGCCGCCGTGCGCGGCGGAGTTACCACCGAGGTGGAAACGACGGAACATGCCTCTGCTGCGCACGCCCTCGGCGTCGATCTTCTCGATGATCCACGGCAGCAACAGCAGCGAACCGCGACCGGGCAGCCGAGGAACTCGTCCGGCGGTCTGTCGCCCCTCGGCCACCACGTGCGGGCTCAACAGCTCGATCAGTTCCCTGGTCTTGTCCGCTGCTGCCTCGGTCACGTCGGCAGGCAACGAGGTGGACACCGCGAGGTCCTGCACCGTGCGCAGCGCCTCGAGCAGCTGCCCGTACTCCGGGCCCACCTTCGCCGGCACGAAACGCGGGAAGCCCCCGTGGTGGTCGTATTCGGGGTCGGAATCTCGGTCGAGCTCGATCGGGTCGGTCATGACTGCACGCTAGCTGCACCGACCGTTCGGCACGGAGTCAACCCCGGCCACCGTTAAGCTGGCGCCTGTGACCTTCACTCCCGCACTGTGGCGTCCCGTTCCCGGCTTCGAAGACCTGACCGACATCACGTATCACCGCCACGTGTCCGACGCGACCGTGCGAGTTGCGTTCGATCGGCCCGACATTCGCAACGCTTTTCGGCCGCACACCGTCGACGAGCTCTACCGCGCCCTCGAGCATGCACGGGTGAGCTCCGACGTGGGAACGGTGCTGCTCACCGGCAACGGTCCGAGCAGCAAGGACGGCGGCTGGGCGTTCTGCTCCGGTGGCGATCAGCGCATTCGCGGTCGCAGTGGTTACCAGTACGCCGACGGGGAGACGGCCGACACCGTCGACAAGGCCCGCGCCGGACGCCTGCACATCCTCGAGGTGCAGCGCCTCATTCGCTTCATGCCCAAGGTGGTCATCTGCTTGGTCAACGGCTGGGCGGCAGGAGGCGGGCACAGCCTGCACGTGGTGTGCGATCTGACTCTCGCGAGCCGCGAGCATGCCCGGTTCAAGCAGACCGATGCCGATGTCGGCAGCTTCGACGGTGGTTACGGGAGTGCGTATCTGGCGAAGATGGTCGGTCAGAAGTTCGCCCGCGAGATATTCTTTCTCGGCGAGACGTACTCGGCCGAGGAGATGCACCGGATGGGCGCAGTGAACAAGGTGGTCGATCACGACGAGCTCGAGAACACCGCGATCGAGTGGGCTGCCAAGATCAACGCGAAATCACCTCAGGCACAACGAATGCTGAAGTACGCCTTCAACCTGCAGGACGACGGCCTGGTGGGTCAGCAACTGTTCGCCGGTGAAGCCACCCGCCTGGCCTACATGACCGACGAGGCCGTGGAGGGTCGCGACGCGTTCCTCGACAAGCGCGAGCCCGACTGGTCGCCGTTCCCCCGATACTTCTGACCTACCGGTGATTTCGACGTCGAACCGCCGAAACCACCACAGTGCTGCGGGCGCTCTGCGAGCCTGGTTCACCCAGCCCTACGACTATCGCTGGATGGCGGACTTCCAGAACTCCCGGCCCGCCGGAAGAATTATCCGGTGGGTGTTGGCATGCCTGACGCTCAATTTCGGTGTGCTGGCGGTGGTGTCGTTGTTCTCCGAGGACACCACACGCAGCCCGCTCGCCATCGCCTGGAAATCGGCTCTGATCGTCATGGTCGTGGCCGTCAGCGCGGCCTGGATCATCAGACCGTTTCCCGGCCGGCTCGGGGTGGTGGCCTTTGCGGTCTTCGCCGATCTGGGGACGGCGTCGACGCTGTGGATCAACCCGCTCACGGACGCCCTGCTGACGTGCACGCTGTTCGCCGTGATCGGAACGTTCTGCACGTTCTGCCTCAGCCCCCGCTGGCTGCTGGCGCACCTGGTGTTCGCGGTGACATGCACTCTCGTTGCCGCCGCAGCGACGTACTCCCGCGGGGAGGTGGACATCGCATCACTGATCTTCCGGACGAACGTCGTGCTGCTCACGATCGCCGCAGTTCCGCTCGTCTCGCATCTGTTGATCACCATCCTGACCGACGATGCGCGTCGTTCGTTGCTCGATCCGTTGACCGGCCTGGCCAATCGTCGCGGTCTCGACGCTGCCATCGACGATGTGTGGCCACGCGGCCGAGAGAAGGATCGGTGCTCGGCGGCAGTGATGATCGACATCGACCGGTTCAAATCGGTGAACGATCTGTACGGGCACGAGGAAGGCGACGCGGTCATCCTGCGCGTCGCCCAGCGTCTACGCGCACATCTGGGCGAATACGGTGTGGTCGCGCGCACCGGCGGGGAGGAGTACCTCGCCGTCGTCTCGACGTCCCGCCTCCACATCGACGCGCTGGTCCACGGGGTGCGCCGAGCACTGCGCGATCCCGAGGATCCGATTGCGGTGACGGTCAGCGTGGGGGCTGCGATCGTGCACGCGGGTTCACCGGTGTGGGATCAGAACATCGACGTCGTGACGCGGGCAACGCGGATGGCGGATTCGATGATGTACGAGGCGAAGGCTGCCGGTGGTAACCGAATCGCGACGACCGAACTGTGAGAGTGGAGCCTGCGGAACCACCTCGGCTGACCGTGGTATCCATGCGGGGTGGACATCCTCGCTTCTCGGACAATTCTCCGACCCGTCGACTACGAGAGGACTCTCGCGTTCTACCGTGACGGTCTGTCGTTGGCAGTGTGTCGCGAATACCCCGGCGGAACGGTGTTCTTCGCGGGTCAGGGTCTGCTCGAGATCGCTGCGCATCATCGCGGCGACGAATCGGGTTCGTTCTCCGGCGCGCTGTGGTTGCAGGTACGCGATATCGCCTCTGCTACAGAGGAATTGACGGCCGCCGGGATCGAAATCGTGCGTGAGGCACGCACCGAGCCGTGGGGCCTGATCGAGATGTGGATCGAGGATCCGGACGCGATTCCCATCGTGCTGGTGCAGATCCCGCAGGATCATCCGCTGCGAAAGGACAACCGCTAGCCCGTCGACGCGTCGTCGGCGATCGCGCGCAGCACCGCCGATGCCGACTGCGGCCTCGACCACAGATACCCCTGAGCCAGCGTGCACCCGAGTTCGAGCACAGCGTCGGCCTGTTCGCGACTCTCGATGCCCTCGACGATCATCGTCAGATCGAGATCCTTCGCCACTCCGGCCAACGACCTGATCATCGCCCGTCCGGCCACGGTGTCGACGAATCGCGTCAGGTGCCCGTCGATCTTGATGCCGTCGGGTTGAAGGGTCACCAGCCGTTCGAGTGAGGACCAGCCCGAACCGAAATCGTCCAGCAGCACCCTGAAGCCGAGCCGATGCACGTCGTCGATGTGCCTGCGCAGCAACGGCCCCGGCGTCACGGCGGTGGTCTCGGTGAGCTCGAGCGAGATCGACGACGGCGACACCCCGGAGGACGCGATGGCGCGCTGCAACTGACTGACACCGTCGGGATGGGCCAGGTGGCGTCCCGAGATGTTGACGGTCAGCCGCAGGTCCGGACGATGGACGTGCCACTTCTTCATTTCGACCGCGGCCTGCGCGAGCACACTGAGGTCGACGTCGATGATCAGTTCACTGGCTTCGGCGAACGGCACGAAGTCCGCAGGCACCACCATCCCGCGAGTGGGGTGATGCCAACGCGCCAAGGCCTCGAAGCCGACGATCTTCTCGGTCCGCAGATCCACGATCGATTGGAACCAGGGGACGATGTGGCCGTCGGCGATGGAGTCGGCGATGTCGTTGTCGCTCCCGAGCCGGATGACGCCCGATCCGACGCGGCGATGCAGGTCGAGTTGTTCCTCCAGCACCGACGCGAACTGTTCGAGTTCGCGCATCTGCTCACCCGAGAGCGAGCGCGGCGTGCGATCGAGCAGGCAGAGGGTGCCGATCACCAGGCCCTCGCGCCCGCGCAGCGGAACCGACGCGTAGGACGCGATGCCGTTGTCGTCGAGGATGGCGCGCTGCCGGGTGGTGGCATGGACGCGTCCGTGCGCCACGACGGCGGGTTCGCCGGAGCGCACCACGTCGTCGCAGAGGGTGTCGGCTCGTACGACCGTCGACACCGGCGGTCCGCCGACGTTGACCAGCGTGTACTGAGTGTCTTCGTCGAGCACGTTGAGCTGCGCGATGGCGAATCCGACGCTGCGTGCGGCGAATTCGACCGTCGACCGCAGAGCGGGCGTCGTCGCCTCGACATCGAGGTATCGACGAGCCGAGTCGCTCTGCCGGCGAGACCGAGAGCGCGCGGTGTCCGCGACCTCACCGTCCACCGGCATCACCTCGCAACGAACCGCCGGGCCCGTTCTGGAACCGGATCCAGGTGAGCTTAACCGGGCCACATCTGCAGTTTCGACCGATAGGCCATCCGAGAGCGGTCACAACGACGGATAGCGCGTATGGAGCAGCCGATGCCGCAGCACCGCCGCGGCCAGTCGCTTGCCTTCGTCCGTCGCGACCGAGCCGGACGGCTGCGGCCCCGACGCGTGAGCCGGTTCCGGCAACTCGAACGCCCCCAGGGCGCTCAACTCGGCGACCAGGGTCCGAGCGAGCGGCTCGGCATGCTCGGCAGCAGGCTCCTCGCCGGAATGCGTCCACCCCTCGGCCCGCAGCAGACGCGCCAGGTCGTCTGCCGTCCCTTCCACGTCGGCGACATCGTGACCGACGATCATGCGAGCCAGAACGACCTCCGCGGCAATCGTGTCCGGGTGATATTCGGTGCCGACGATGCCTGCGGTGAGCACGCGCCACAGCCCGTCGGAGCTGAGCTGCCGAGTTCGGGCCGTCGGTACCAACCGCCCGGCGGACCGACGCAGCAGACGCACCCTCATCAGGAGGCGTCGGACGATCAGTACCTTCTCCGTGTCGAGTTCGCGGCCGACATACAACGGACGTTCGGCCGGAGGAAACACCGTGTTCGCGATGCCGGCCACCACCTCGTCCGGCAGGTACCCGGCGTCGGTCAACGCGACGCCGTCCCCGATGCATCCGATGAAACTCTCGAGCCTGCGCACACACCCGTACACCGGCTCGGCGGCCTCGTGCAGCGCCTCGCGCAGCCCCAGATACAGCTCGGCCCGCGGAGCGCTGTAGTTGCTCCACAACTCGATGCGGTGGTCGAGGAGCTGTTCGAGCAGAACTGCCTCGGAGTCGTCCTTGCCTCGATCGGAGGTCAGCACGGCATCGGTGACGCCGCGTCGACGCATGGCCAGAGCGTTGGTGCCGAGCGGTCGCCCACCGGGCTTCGACGGCTCGAACTCGCCGGCGATGGTCGCCACTTCCAGCGTCTCACCGATCTTTTCCACGATGGCCCGCTCGACACCGGTCGGGGCGTCCTGCCAGGTGACGAGCTCGGTATCGACGGCACCGATGCCCGACTGTTCGGTGGCGGCGCGATAGTGCTGCAACCACGCGGCGTCGTCGGGTGTTCGCACCAGCTCCTCGGTGACGGCGCTTCGGGCGATCTCCGCGTATCCGACGCGTCCGAGCCGGTCGAGCAGGTCACCGAGGGCATGTGCGATGTCGACCGCGCGATCGGGCCCCTCGGCCGCGTGACGCAGATACACCCACAGGTAGGTCTGTACGGAATGTTGCGTCGGGCCCGCGGGCGGAGACACGTCCACCAGACCGTCCCAGCCCAGACGCGCGTCGGCGGCAAGCGCGGGATCGACGGAATCGAAGTACGACAGAGCTGCCCACACCGCGTCGTCCATGCCCGATCCCTTCACGATGTTCCACTGTTCCACAGCGACTCGATCTCGGGTGACAACCGCGGACCCCGTAGGTGCTCCCGTCCGCGATCGAGCCGTGCGACTAGCCTCGAGTCCGTGCTCGAGAGCGTATCCATTCCGTCGGGGCCTGCGGCGGCGGAGATCATGCCGCGGCTGAGCCGCATGCTCGCAGGCGACGGCCCGGCCCTGCTACCCGTGCCCACCGACGATCCGCGTGAGACCGAACGCCTGCACGACGCGCTGGCACCGGGAACCCCCATCGACGACGGCGTCGCCCTGGTCGTCGCGACCTCGGGAACGACGGGTGTCCCCAAGGGAGCCATGTTGTCCGCTTCTGCACTGGTGGCCTCGGCGACGGCCACCGAGGAACGACTCGGCGGACCGGGGTCGTGGCTGCTGGCGTTGCCCGCTCACCACATCGCCGGAATGCAGGTACTGCTTCGCAGTGTGCTCGCCGGAACCTCGCCCGTCGTGATGGACGTGTCGAGAGGTTTCGATCCCTCCGCTCTGATCGACGCGGTTGGCCTGATGTCGGGACCCCTGCGCTACACCTCACTCGTCCCCGGACAATTGCTGAAGGTATTCGAGATCCCCGAAGCGATCGCGGCCCTCGCCTCACTGGACGCAGTCCTCCTCGGCGGGGCCGCGACACCGGCACCGCTGCGAGAGAAGGCACAGGACGCGGGCATCCGATTGGTGCGGACCTACGGAATGAGCGAAACGGCAGGCGGCTGCGTGTACGACGGAGTTCCACTGCACAGCACCGTCGTACGCATCGACGACGGCAGGGTCGTGCTGGGTGGAAAGACCGTGGCCTCGGGCTACCGCGGGCTACCCGATCATCCGGCGTTCGCCGAACCCGGATGGTTCCGCACCGACGACGCCGGAACCATCGTCGACGGGGTCCTGAGCATCTCCGGACGACTCGACGAAGCGATCTCGACCGGCGGACTGACCGTCGTGCCGCAGGTCGTCGAGGCTGCACTGGCAACACACCCCGCAATACGAGAATGCGCCGTCGTGGGGTTGCCCGACGAGCGACTCGGCCAGAAAGTGGTGGTCGCAGTCGTCGCCTCTGCTCCGGTGACATTGGCGGACCTACGCACCCACGTTGCTGCCTCGCTCGACATCACCGCCGCACCACGCGAGTTGTATCTACTCGACTCACTACCCACACGAGGTCCGGGAAAACTGAACAGGGCCGAACTGCGCACCGTGCTGCAGAAACTCTAGGTTGCGGCGCACTCTCGTCGAGCACTGTGGTTGTGCGCGGTGGTCTTCGATCGGCCGCTGGGGCGTCGGGTCGACCGCACACGCGCGCGCAGTTGTCAGGTGCGCGCCCGGTCGACCGCAAACGCACGCGCAGTTGTCAGGTGCGCGCGAAACAGTGAGCGAACAGGTGGCGAACTTGCGCGCGTTCGGCAAACGCGCGCGCGTTTGCGCCGGAGCGATCATTCGAGCGGCGTGCCTTGATGGTGCACCAGTTCCCATCCGGTGTTCGTACGCCGCCACAGCGAGGTTCTACGGGCGCGCATCCTCGACGTTCGCGAAATCCACTGCAGCAGAACATAATCTGCACCGATCACCCGTCCGACGGGTTCGATCATCTCGATCTCGACGGAGACTTCGCTACCGAGCATGTCGAGTATCGACGACTTGTCCCACACCGTGCCCGACGCTCCGACCTCGGTGAAGTCGTCGGCGAGCAGACGGGCAAGCCTCTCGCGATCGCGTCGACATTCGGCAGTCTGCAGCTCTCGTTCGAGGTCCAGAACCGTCGACACGTCGTTGTCAGCGCTGGGTCGACCGGCGGAGGCAGGCGGCATGGAATGCACTGTCTCACGCACGAATGCGCGCGCAATTGCCAGGTGCGCGCGAAACAGTGACCGAACAGGTGGCGAACCTGCGCGCGTTCGGCAAACGCGCGCGCGTTTGCGGCAGAGGTGGGCGGTAAACCGAACACCCGATCACGCGACGCCTCAGCCCGCCATTTTCTCGTACAACCGCGTCACATCGGCGTCGGACCAGCCGGGCGGCTCGAGGATGTCGGCCCAGATGTTCACGGCGTCGGCTCCGTAGCTGTGGCCGTGTCCGTCGTCGACGTCGGTGGAGAAGACCTGATCGAACGTCAACTGCCAGAAGGTCACGAACGGGAACCACTGCACTCCTGGGTCGACGTCGGCACCGCGGGGTTCGCGCAACCAGTCGGGCCGGTTCAGGATCAGATCCGGTGACCACCACACGATCGGGTCGGATGCGTGCTGCCAGTACACGATTCGCGGCTCTTCCCACGGTCCGTCGATGTCGAGGTCACCGGACGAACTCGCGAAGCGCACGTGTTCGCCGCCGTCGACGACAGGTAGTATCTCGCGAGAACCGGCGTCGCGTCCGGCCGTGATGCGTGCCCATTGGGGGGTGAAGTTCGGGTTGCCGACCCACAGGGCACCGTCGATGCGCGCGATCATGTCCTGCGCGCCGCTGAACGCGTCCTGTCCGCCGTAGGCACCGAGGCTTTCACCGAACAACACCAGCTTGGGTCGCGCATCCTCCGGGAGTTCGCTCCACACCTCGTACACCGCCTCGAAGAGGGCTCGTCCGGCGTCCTGAGGAGTCTGCCGGTCGGCCAGAAATGCCATCGGGCTCGGCAGAAACGAGTACTGCATCGACGCGATCGCCGAGTTGCCGTCGTACAGGTATTCCAGAGGGCGAGCGACGTTTTCGTTCACCCACCCGCGTCCGGTCGTCGTCGCGACGCCCAGTACAGCGCGGGAGAATGCGCCGGTGCGTTCTAGCTCGGCCACCACCCGATCGGCGACGACTTCGACGGTGTCCGCGGACTCCACGCCCGCGTAGGCACGGATCGGTTGCACCGCAGGCCTTCCGGTGAACTCACTGATCTCGTCCGGTGATACCCCGGACACGACGAAGCGTCGCCCCTCCTGCCCCAGGGATTCCCACTCCTCGTTCGAGGCGTCCGAACCAGACAGTTCGGCCGCGGTGGGCTTCTCGACGCCGTCGTGGTTGCCGCGGTCCGCAGTCGAGGCCGACTGCTCCGCGACCGCAACGATGCCGCGAACGAGTGCGCCGTTGACGGCGAACACCACCAACAGGGCCACGACGATCACGCTGGCGATCCGTGCGACCGGCTTCGGCACGTATTGCTTGCCCCACCGCGTCAAGGCCTGAGAAGCCCGCCGCAGCAGACGACCCAACGCCAAGACAGCAACGGCCACCACCACGGAGACGACCAGTACCGCGACGTACAGCGGCCTGCCGGGGTCCTCCACACCGACGAGCTTGCGAACGATCTGCTGCCACCACGATCCCAGGATCAGAAACAACGGAACGGCCACCGCCGCAGCAACAGCCAACGCCCACCACCCGCGTCGACGCCACTGCTCGGACCAGTCCGGCGACACCCCGCAGGTTCGAACCACCCACGCGATCAGGCAGCCGACGCCGTACCCGATCGCGACACTGATACCGGTGGCCACCGCCTGCAGGTACCAGACGCGGGGCAACAGGGACGGCGTCATCGACAGCGCGAAGAACACCACGGCGAACAACAGGCCGACGGGATGGAGCGCGCGGCAGTACCGATCCGCTCGCGAGTCCTGCCAGAAGGAGCCGATCCGGGCCAACCGCCGTGTGGTCACGTCCTGATCGTATTTCTCGGCCGACTGGGCTGCACCTGCTTCGACGTGCAAGCATTCAGGACATGAGTGTCCTGGTTTGCTTCCATGCACATCCCGACGACGAGGTGTTCGGGACCGGCGGGGTGATGCGCCTCGCCGCCGACGCCGGCCATCGCGTCGTCCTGGTCACCGCCACCGACGGTGCCCTCGGCGAATACCCCGACGGCATCCTCGCCGAGGGCGAGACGTTGGCCGAGCGCAGGCGCATCGAGCTCGATCGTTCGGCGGCCGCTCTCGGTGTCGCCCGCATCGTGCGGCTGCACTATGCCGATTCCGGTATGGCAGGCACTGCAGAGAACGCGAACCCCGGCGCGTTCTGCAACGTCGATGTCGACACGGCGGCCAAGCGATTGGCCGAGGTGCTGCTCGACGAGAAGGCCGACGTCGTCACCATCTACGACCCGAACGGTGGCTACGGTCACCCGGACCACATCCAGGTTCACGTCGTCGGCAAGCGCGCCACCGAGATCGCCGAGACTCGCTTCGTGTACGAGACCACCACCAACCGCGATCACATGCGCAGACTGATGGAGGCCAATCCGCACTGGGGCGAGGAAGCGTCACCGCCGGACATGGAAACCTTCGGTCTGCCGGAAACCGAGATCACGACGGTGGTCGACGTGTCCGGCGCGATGGACGCCAAACGGGCAGCGATGGAAGCCCACGAAACACAGATCGGCGACTTCGGACCGTTTCTGCAGATGTCTCCGGAAGACCTCGCCACCACGTTCGGCACCGAATGGTTCAGAAAACTCCGCGGCACCGGCGGCGTCGGGCTCACGGAGACCTCGCTCCCGCTCTGACCTGGCCGGACAGCGGACGCAAGCGCGACGTACGCGTCGTGCAAGCGCCCGGGGCGATGGTTGGCCCCATGACCACACCAGCAATCGAGGCCCAGAACCTCGTCAAGACATTCGGTAAGCAACGCGCCGTCGACGGCGTAGGCCTGACCGTTCCCACCGGGGCGGTCTACGGCGTCCTCGGCCCCAACGGCGCGGGCAAGACCACGACGGTCCGCATGCTCGCCACCCTCCTGCGACCCGACGGCGGCTCGGCCCGCATCTTCGGCCACGATGTCGTCGCCGACGCCACCGCCGTCCGGTCTCTCGTCGGTGTCACCGGCCAGTACGCCTCGGTCGACGAGGACCTCACCGCAACCGAGAATCTCGTCGTCTTCTCCCGGCTGCTCGGACTCGGCCGCCGCGAGAGCAAGGCCAAAGCCGCCGACCTCCTCGAGGAATTCGGGTTGACCGAGGCGGCGTCGAGGCCACTCAAGATGTTCTCCGGCGGCATGCGTCGACGCCTCGATCTGGCCGCGAGCTTGATCTCGGCACCACCGTTGCTCTTTCTCGACGAACCGACCACCGGCCTCGATCCCCGCACCCGAGCGCAGATGTGGGACACCATCCGTCGACTCGTCGCCGAGGGCTCGACCGTCCTGCTCACCACCCAGTACCTCGACGAGGCCGACCAACTGTGCGATCGAATCGCGGTGATCGACCACGGTCGTGTCATCGCCGAGAACACCGCCGACGGGCTCAAGTCGTCGGTAGGCACCTCCGCACTGTCTCTGACCCTCACGGACCGACACCGGATCGACGACGCCCGAGCTCTCGTCGCGACGCAACTGGGCACAGATGTGTCGGTCAGCCCCGAGTCCGCTCGACTGACCGCACCGATGACGGACACGTCGATGACCCCGGACATCTTGATTCGCTTGCGCGACTTCGGCATCGAGGTCGGCGAGATCACCGTCACCAAACCCAGCCTGGACGAGGTCTTCCTGACTCTCACCGGCAAGAGCGCAGACGAGGACGCAGCATGACCACTACACTCACCCGACGGTCTTCGACCTACATCGACCCCGCCGACCGACCGGTCGTGCGCCACATCGGTCTGGCCCGCACCGTCACCCAGTCGATCACCATGGGATACCGCGGGCTGCTCAAACTCCGCCACAATCCGGAACAGCTCACCGACGTGGTGCTGCTGCCGGTCATCTTCACCCTGATGTTCAGCTACATCTTCGGCGGTGCGGTTGCAGGCGACGTCACCTCGTACCTGCCGATGATCGTGCCGGGAATCCTGGTCCAGACGGTCATCACCGGGTCCGTCGTCACCGGCACCCAGCTGCGAGAAGACATGGACAAGGGCGTCTTCGACCGCTTCCGATCACTCCCGATCGCTCGAATCTCCCCGCTCGCAGGAGCATTGATGGCCGATGTCATCCGCTACCTGATCGCCGCCGTGGTCTGCTTCGCCACCGGCTTCGCGATGGGCTACCACCCGGCGGGCGGAGCACTCGGTCTACTCGGAGCCGTGCTGCTGGTGATGTTCTGTGCATGGGCGATCAGTTGGATCTTCGCACTGCTGGGCACCTTGATGAGCAAAGCCTCATCGGTTCAGGGCATCTCGATGCTGGTGTTGTTCCCACTGACGTTCCTGTCCAACGCCTTCGTCGACACCAGCACCATGCCGAGCTGGTTGCGCGCCTTCGCCGACGTCAACCCCGTCTCGCACCTGGTGACGGCCGTTCGTGAGCTGGCGAACAACGGGCACTTCGGAATTCACGTCGTGTACTCCCTCGTCGGCGGTGCCGTCATCGTCGCGATCTTCGCCCCACTGACCGTCCGCATGTACATGCGAAAGGCCTAGACGAGTGGAAGCAACCGCAGAATCTCGCGCAGCGCATCGTTTCTGGTGAATACAGCGGCCCGAGCGAGCCCGGCATCGACCGCACGGTCACCGGCAACCGCTCGGGCCGCACGCACATGTCGATCGATCCGCATCGACGGAAAGTCCTGCCGACCCACCGCCCTGCTCGACACCGCCAGCAACTCCACCCCCACGGCCCGGTTTCCGCGGTGAATCTCGAACGAACCCACCGCACACGCCACTGCGCCGAGCATCGGAACGTCGTAGAAACCGCCCGGTACCAACATATTCCACGGCTTGCGTGTCAACGCAGCCACCGCGTCGTCCATGTCCTCGGCGCGCCCGTGCAGAACGTGCGCACCGACAGCCGCACACACCAGAATCGTCATGAACGGATCGCTCGGATCCTCGGACGGCCACCCGCCCAACGCCAACGCCGCACGAAGACCCCCGAGACCCTGCTCGACGGCACCGTCCTCGAGATCCGCCGCCGCCCGCACCGCCGTCAGCGACGCTGAATTCGACCGCTGCTGAGCGTGATCCCAGCGGGCACCGACGTCGTCGCCCGAGGGTGGATCTAGGGTGAACTCCTGTCCCTGCGCCGCGGCCTCCAACTCGTCGATCAGTTCGCGTCCCTCGTCCACGCGACCGGCTCCGATCAACGCCATCGCCAGAAAAGCGCGCGTCTGCATACTCTCCTCGAACGCGTGCAGCTCCCACATGACGTCGGCCGAGGTTCGGTAATACTCCACAGCCCGGGAGTAGTCACCCGAGAGCCCGTACGAGCTCGCCAGCGTCTGCGACGTCGAGCCGACGGCCCACAGATCGCCTCGACGGCGCGCGATGGCTAGCGCCTGCTCCGCGTCTCGGATCGACTCGTACAGGCGACCCGAGTTCTGCGCCATCATCGAGCGAACGACGTACGCGTTGCAGCGAACGTCGTCGTGCTCGGATCGGATGGCACGGGCCAGTTTTCGGGCCAAACCTCGACCCCCGGCGTGGTGGACCACAACCTCCGAGTCGAAGCGCAACCCCGGCGACATCGCTGACCGACTGTTCAGCAGGTGCCGGAGATCTGTGCGAATGCGCGCTACCCGACGTAGATTCCCGCCGTAGGCGAAGTGGGCTGCCAGCACCAGCAGAGCCATCACGGCATTGTCGTCGGGCGTGCTGCCCATCCCGCCACGCATGCTGCTCATCACTCTGTCTGCCCAGTTGAGCACCTCCGAATGCGCCCCACGCATGGCCCAGAAGTAGCCCAGTACCGAGAACAAGGTACACACGTGGTCCGAAAACTGTTGCGCAAAAGAATGTCTCATCACCGACAGCAGGTTGTCGTGTTCGGCCTCCATCAGGGCGACCATCTCGGCCGGACGCCCACCCGAGTAGCCCGCGGACACCCGAACGGCGACGGACGCAGACCACTCCCGCAGTCGAGCTGCGACGGTTTCGGCCTCGCCACTGGCGTCGAGCTGCTCCTCGCCGTACTCGCGGACGGTCTCGAGCATGTGGTAGCGAATTCCGGTCGGCGATTCGACCACGCTGAGCATGGACTGATCGACCAGACCGTCGAGCGCAGCCGAAACATCATCCACCGCAGCCCATTGCGCCACCTGCCTCGCCGCGTCGAGATCGAATCCCGCCGGGAACCGGCACAGTCGACGCAAGGCCGCTTGTTCGGAGGCGTCGAGCAGATTCCAACTCCAGTCGATGACGGCGTGTAACGTCCGATGCCGTTCCGGCCTGGTTCGATCCGCCGATTTCAGAAGCGTGAAGCGACGATCGAGCCTCGCGTCGATCTCCTCGACGCTCATCGACTTGACCCGCGCCGCAGCCAGTTCGATCGCCAACGGCAGTCCGTCCAAGGTGCGGCACAGTCGGTTCACCGCGTCGGGTTCGAGGCGCGCCGACGGCCGGACCGCCCGTGCCCTGACGCAGAACAGCTCCGTCGCAGGCGAATTCGAGCCGACGACGCCCAACGACGGTAGCGGGAAGACCGACTCGGCCGTGATCCCCATCGGGGAACGTGACGTCGCCAGCACCGTCACCGCGTCGGACGACGCCACCAGGGCGTCGACCACTACCGCGACCTCGTCGATCACATGCTCGCAATTGTCGAGAATCAGCAATCCCCGCCGCGACGAGAAGACGTCGACCAATCGTTCCCGAATCGAATGGACCCGGGTGACCGGGAGGCCACCGACCTTGATGTCGGCCTCGGTGAGCCCCAGGGTCGCTCCGATCGCCGACGCGACGTCCTCTTCGCTGCGCAGCGATGCCAGTTCGACGAAGGCCACCGACATGTGGGCACCGGCGCGGCGACCGAGTTCGTGTGCGATCCGCGTCTTACCCGCGCCGCCGGGTCCGAGGACAGTGGTGACGCGAGAACTGCCGAGCAGTACCTCGATCGCGTCGAGGTCGTCGCCTCGTCCGATCAGTGCGTTCGGTGCGGCGCGCAGACCGATGGTCTGCAGCATCTTCGGCGCGGTGTGCCCCAGAATCTCGGTGTTCAACGCGGTCACGGCCGGCGAGGGGTCTGTTCCCAGACGGTCGGCGAGTTCGGATCGCAGTGCCGCGAACACCGAGAGGGCATCGTTGGATCTGCCCGCGCCGTGCAGTGCACGCATCAGGTCGGCGGTGGCGAGCTCGTCCGTCGGGTCCGCGGCGACTCGCGCCCGCGCGAGCGGAATGGCGTCGTCGAAACGGCGCAACCCGAGCAACGCCGAGATCTGGACGGACCTCAGCGCGACCTCGAGCAATTCGGCCTGCGCCCGGACCGGTTCCGCCGGCTCCCCTCGCCACAGGCCAGAGGCGTAGAGCACACCGTCGAGGGCGTCCTGCCACTGCGAAGCTGCGAGTCGACCCTCCGCGACCCGCGTGAGGACGCGGGCGCGTCCGAGGTCGGTGTCGTCACTGCCCAGAGCCAACCGATAGCCACCGCGGTCGCTCTCGAGAACACCTGCGGGCAACACCGAACGCAGCCGAGAGATCTGCGTCTGCAGAGCGTTCTTCGGCGAACGGGGAGGCTCGCCCGGCCACACCTCGTCGATGAGGGCCTGTGCCGACCGCATCCGCCCAGGTGCCAGCGCCAAGGCCACCAACAGGGCCTGCGCCCGCACACCCGGTACCGGAACCAGCTCGCTGTCGATTCGGGTCGCGACGACGCCGAGGATCCCCACCACCGGGAGGTCGGTCGTGAGGTCCTTCGTCCGAGGATGCGCGATATCGATGGGCACTGCCACCAGATCGTAGGCCGATGACGCGACCCCTTCGACCTGACGTTCGGATTGTTTCGAGCCTCTAACCAAACCGTGAGACGGTACAGTGTCCACGTCGCCTGTCACGAGGGCGAGTACGTCAGACCTGGACACCGTCACCGAAATGGAGAGGCCGGAGAAGCGATGCGTTCGTCAGTGGGTGTGTCCCTCGGCACGTGCGGCATTCGCACGGCTCGGACCACCGAAGACGGCGCATGGACCGACGGCACCCCGTTCGACGACTGGCAGCTCTCCCCCACGGCCGCGGACGTCGCCCGCGTCGTGCGCGGCATCGTCGACAGCCCGGACGCGCCCCAATCCCTCGGCGTCGCCTATCGCACCCCCGCGGAACGTACCGGGATCGCCGACGCGCTGGCCGAGGAGTACGTCTCCGACGTCCATCTCATCGACAGAACCGGCGCGGCAATGGAGTACCTGCGCCCAGGGCTTCCCTCCCACCATCGAACGATCGCGCTGTTCGACGCGGGCGAGACCGGCGTCGACGTCGACATCGTGGATGTCGAAACCGGCCGCTCCTACGGTTCGGCGCGGACCACCGCCATGAGCGGTGCCTCCTTCGACGCAGTGGTCCGTGAACACATACTCGGACTCGGCATAGTGCGTCCGCCCCACTCTCCCGACGAGGACAGCGCGCTGACGGCCTTCTGCCGCGGAATCAAGGAAGCTCTGTCCTCGCACCTGACCACCAGCACACCCGATGGCGAGCACATTCTCCTCGAACGGCACATCTTCGAGTTGTCCATCGCACGCTCCACCGAACAGGCCGCCGAGACGGTGCGCAGGCTCGGCCTGGAGGCCGAGTTCTATCCCGACGCCGTCATCGCCATCGGCGGCACGTCCAACGTCCCGTTGGTCCGGGCCACCCTCGAACGATTCCTGCAACTGCCGGTCGTCGTCCCGGACCGGCCCGAACTGGTCATCGCCGGTGGTGCCGCGGTACACGCCACCCACGTCGACGCGACCCACGTGCCGCCCGTCGTCTCGCACCGTCCCGCCCTTACTCGACTGGGCATGATCGCGCTGCCGATCGCGGGCGTCATCGCCGCAATCGGACTGTTCACCGCACTCGGATCCAGCGACGAGAATCAACAACTGAGCACCCCCGCCAGCGTCGGCGAATCGGTTCCACAGACCACGACACCCGCTGCCACCAGGACCACGACGCCCACATCGTCGCCGCCCCCCGACATCCCACCTCCCCCGCCGACCACCACCGCGCCTGCGCCTGCTGCCGCGAATTCCGCGCCCTACGTGCAGTACCAGCAGCCGCACTACTACCCGCCGGCACCTCCGCCCGCCCCCACGGTGCCCCTGCCCCAGATTCCTGGTGTCCAGATGCCCGTGATCCCGCTGCCGGTATTGCCGCGCCTACCGTTCTGACCGGCCGCGTTCTCACCCGTCGGACAGATACGGAAAGATCGTCGCTCATGGCCACCACTGCGCAATGGATCGAAGGTGCGCGACCGCGCACACTCCCGAATGCGATCGCCCCCGTCCTCGTCGGCACCGGTGCGGCCGTGTCGCTGGACGGTGGAGTGTGGTGGAAGGCGCTGCTGGCGTTGGTCGTCTCGTTGGCTCTGATCGTGGGCGTCAACTTCGCCAACGATTACTCCGACGGAATCCGCGGCACCGACGACGATCGAGTCGGGCCCCTGAGACTGGTCGGCTCGAAGGCCGCGTCCGCCGGGGCCGTCAAGAAGGCCGCGATCGGTTGCTTCGCCGTCGGCGCTGTGGCCGGACTGGTCCTGGCTGCGACCAGCGCGTGGTGGCTGATCGTCGTCGGACTGGTCTGCATCGCCGGAGCCTGGTACTACACCGGCGGCTCGAAGCCGTACGGCTACAGCGGTTTCGGCGAGATAGCAGTGTTCGTGTTCTTCGGTCTCGTCGCGGTTCTCGGCACCCAGTTCGTACAGGCCGAGCAGATCGACTGGGCCGGAGTGCTGGCAGCGGTGGCCGTCGGCTCGTTCTCGAGCGCGGTCCTCGTCGCGAACAACCTTCGCGATATCCCCACCGACACCGAGTCGGGAAAGCTCACCCTCGCAGTGCGATTGGGCGACGCCCGCACCCGCTACCTGCATCTCGCGCTACTGGTGGTGCCGTTCGCGATGACCGTCGTTCTGATCGCTCGCACCCCGTGGGCACTCGTCGGCCTGCTCGCACTTCCCTTCGCCGCTCGCGCGAACTCCCCGGTACGCAAGGGAGCTCACGGATTCGAGCTGATTCCGGCACTGCGTGATTCGGGCCTGGCGATGCTCGTCTGGGGCGCGAGCACCGGCGTGGCTTTGGCCTTCGCCTAACGCTTGTCCGGCACCAACGCACCCAGCAGAAAGTTCACGATCGAGATGATGATCGCACCCCAGAACGCGGCGGCGAACCCGACGATCTCGAGACCGTAGCCGGTCTGCGACGACAGCCAGCCCGTCAACAACAGCATCAACGCGTTGATCACGAGAGTGAACAGCCCGAGCGTCAGAATCAGCAACGGCAAGGACAGCAGCTGCACCAGCGGCTTGATGAACGCATTGACGATCGTCAACACCGCCGCGATACCGAGCAGCACCACGATGTCCCACCCGTCGCCGCGCCCCGAACTGGTGACAGTGATGCCATCCACGAATTCTTTGGCAACCCAGATGGCAACGGCGTTGATCACGAGCCGAATCAAGAAGTTCATGGCGCCATCGTAGGGTCGCAGACGGCCGAGAGCTACGACGTCCGAACGAGCGAGACGATCGATCGCAACTGCTGGAGCGAACCTTGCTGCTGCACCAGTTCGCTGAACGAAGGATCGGCACCGCGAACCAAACCGAGAAGAACATGTTCGACGCCGATCTCGCGGTCCCGTCGTTCGACGGCTTCCTTCAGCGACAGCTTCAACACTTCTTTCGCCGATGGGGCGAAAGGGAGATGATGCGATGACGCCTGTGCGCCCTCCAGCGCACCCGAACCGAGAGCGGAGTCGATCGTCGAGACGACAGCGTCCAGGTCGATTCCCAGGAACCTCAACGCACGCGCATCCTGAGACTGCACGTTCGCGAGCACTTCGTCGACGGTGAACCCGGCCTCGCCCAGCGACGTCTGCAATGGCTCGTCGGCGACGGACAGCACGCCGAGAAACAGATGTACAGGCTCCACTCGGGGCGAGTGCAGAGTCCCTGCGTGACCCTGAGCGCTGATGACGACAGATCTGGCCGACTTGGTGAATCGCTCGAACATTGTTGCCTACCTTCCCTTTCCGCCGTGCTTCTTGTGGACTGCCTGCCTGCTGACTCCGAGCGAGTCCGCGATTGCCTGCCAGGCCCAACCATTGCGTCGAGCGTTCTGGACCTGAACGGCCTCCAGGCGCTCGAGCAACCGCCGAAGAGCGGCTACCGCACGCAGACCCTCCCCCGGATCGGAACTGGCGGCTGCGGCGGCAAGTGCAGTGGCTTCGGTCATGATGTCAATCTAAGTTGACAGAAGGCAGCTGTCAACCCCAGTTGACGCGTTGGTATACGACGCAGTCAGCGATCCAAAGCGATGTCGACAGTCACCCGCCCGCGATCGTCGCGGGTCGCCGTCGCCAGGCCGGAGTAGTGAACGCCGCCGAGATCGACGTCGACGCGACCGCCGTCGTTCGTGAAGTTTCGCCACCAGTTCTTCTTGTCCGGCATGGCCACCCTGACTTTCAGGTGATCACCTTTCCGGCCGATAGAAAGCGGTAGCGAGATCTTCTTGCCGGACCTTCGGCCGGTGTACGTCAGGATCCCCATCGAACGTCCGAGAACCCTGTCGAGCACGGGCGCTTTCATCACGACCATGAAAACCCTGTTGAACGCTGCTGCCGATTTCTGGAAGGTGTTCACTTCGCCTCCTCCGGAGTCCCCCTGCACGTGAGGAAAAGCGTAGCGGCGTTGCTGCTCTATGGCATCGTCACTGCGAGGACACACCGCCCTCCATCGACTCGGCCACTACGTCCAGGGCTTCGAGGACTTGTGTGATTGCGGTAGTCGACCTCGTCGGATGCTCGAACAGGACGGGAGAACTTGTCGGTGGCCGGTTCTACACTTCTCGGCATCGGGTCGAATACGTGTTCGGCCCTTCGTCGCTGGGGGGTGACATGGGGCTACGCGAGTCGACGTGGATGGCTGACGATCACTCTGCTCTCGCCGACGTCCTCGGTGCGCGCAGAAGGATCAACGCTGCTGCCGCATCGGAACTGTCGCTCATGGACGATTACGTTCGCGGCCGAACGGCATGCGCATCCCCGTGGGACACGGGAGTAACCGAAAAGGATCTCTACAGTTCGGCGATCTGCGAGCTGGCAGCGGCGCTGTCGTCCACCTTCGCATCGGTCAACAACAGGGTGCAGATGTGGCGCCGATTGCAGCCGTCGGTGAAGTTTCGATTCGTCGACGGTTCGCTCGACATGGAGCGGGTCAGGACGATTCACGATCACTTGCTCCACGCTCGTCCGAGCACGGTGGTCGATATCGAAGCCGAGGTTCTCAAGGCCGCTGGAGAAATGGCGCCCGGTGCCCTGGGACGCGAGATCGATCGGCTGCTCACCGAGGCCGATCCGGAGTGGGACAGCGACGTGCGCAAGCGTGCCGCGCGCACGGAGAAGAGAATCCGGTTGCGGAGACGAGCACGGGGCCTGTCCAGCCTGACCGCGGTGATGACCGACGGTGAAGCCGACGAACAGATTTCACGAATCGACGCCGTGATCGCGCGACTGCACCCGGAGGACCCTCGATCCCCCGATCAACGACGAGGCGAAGCACACACTGCGTTGATGCGTGGCGAAACACTGGTCTGCCAGTGCGCGACGTGCCTGATCGCTCGTGGTGACACCGCCACTCCCGAGTCCGAGGACCCGCAGCCAACTGGCGCCACCGACGCTTCGGCCGACGACACATCCAGCGCGAGTAATGAATCCGCGCCGAAGGGGCCTGTTGGACCGATCGGGCAACCGCCACCGGCCACAGCACCACCCGAGAACACAGCACCACCCGAGAACACAGCACAACCCGACCAGGCGTCGCCGCCCGGTGATAGACCGCGCCCGCGACCGGGAGGAGGGACGCTCATCGAACGTTGGCGGGCCGTCGTCGAGCGCAATCCTCTCGGCGAGCACGCGCTCTACCCCGACGGACACGGAGGTATGACGGTTCCGCCGCCGGGGGCACTGTCCTACAAACCGAGTAGGGCACTCGCGGCGCGGGTACGAGCCGACCATCCGTACTGCCTGCATCCTGGCTGCGACGTGCCTTCGGATCGGTGCGATCTGGACCACATCGTCGAGTTCGACCGGCAGAATCCGAAGCGAGGCGGCTGGACGATCCCGACGAACATCGGCCCGCGCTGTCGGCTCCACCACAACCTGAAAACACGCAAACTCTGGCACACCGAATTGCTGCCGGAGGGGGTGTTGCACATCGTCGATCCACTCGGACGCCACTACTTCACTGCGCCGACTCTGTGATGATTCCATCGCATAGGGTTGGTTCGGTGAGCACCGCGAATCTGACCCGGACCGAAACTCGCAGGCGATCGCGCCACATCAGCGGGGTGAATTATCGCGTTCACCTGGACCTTCTGCGCGCAGAAGACATGGACCTCGACACCTTCGAGACCGTGACGACCATCGAATTCGACGCGACGACCGCTGCGACATGGGTGGATTTCATCGGTGCGACAGTCGACGAAGTCACCGTCAACGGCATCGACGCGGCGGTCGATTACGACGGCTCCCGCATTCAACTGGTCGGGCTTACCGAGCACAACATCGTTCGGATTCGCGCGCACGGACGGTACAGCAGGACTGGCGAGGGACTGCACCGATTCGTCGATCCCGTCGACGACAACGTCTATCTCTACACGCAGTACGAACCGGCCGATGCACGCCGGGTGTTCGCGAACTTCGAGCAACCGGATCTCAAAGCCCCCTTCACCCTGACGGTCACGGCTCCGCCGACGTGGATCGTGCTGTCGAACCGCGAGGGAATCACTGCCGACTCGGTCACCACCTTCGTGCCGACCCTGCCGATATCGACGTACATCACCGCAGTTGCAGCAGGCCCGTATCACTGCGTCCAATCATCCTGGACGCGAGGCGAACTCACCGTCCCTCTCGGTGCGTACTGCCGGGCGTCTCTCTCCGAGTACTTCGATGCCGAGGACATCTTCGACATCACGAAGCGGGGGCTGGACTTCTTTCACGACAAGTTCGACTACCCGTACCCGTTCGGAAAGTACGACCAGATCTTTGTCCCCGAATACAACCTCGGCGCGATGGAGAATCCCGGCCTGGTCACGTTCACCGAATCGTATGTATTCCGTTCTGCGGCAACCGAAGCCCAGTACGAGGCCCGCGCAAACACGATTCTGCACGAGATGGCGCACATGTGGTTCGGCGACCTCGTCACGATGCAGTGGTGGGACGACCTGTGGCTGAAGGAATCCTTCGCGGACTTCATGGGTGCGTACGCGTCGGCCGAGGCGGCCCGATTCACCGATGCCTGGGTCAGTTTCGCCAACCGACGAAAAGCGTGGGCATACCTGCAGGACCAACTCCCGACCACCCACCCTATCGTCGCCGACATCACCGACCTCGAGGCTGCGAAGCTCAACTTCGACGGCATCACCTACGCCAAGGGGGCGAGCGTCCTCAAACAACTCGGAGCGTTCGTGGGTGCAGATGCCTTCTTCGCCGCTTCCCGCAACTACTTTCGCACCCACGCTTTCGGAAACACCACGCTGACGGATCTACTGAGCGAGATGTCCGCGGCGAGCGGGCGCGACCTCGATACCTGGGCTGCAGCATGGCTGCAGACCACCGGCGTCTCGACGCTCAGCTACACCGGCGATGCCGTCGAGCAGACAGACCCGCGGCCTCACCGAATCGCCGTCGGGCTTTACGATCTCGACGAGGCGGGGAATTTGACGAGAACGCACCGCCGAGAACTCGACATCTCCGATGCACGAACGCCGGTCGACTTTCCCGATGCCGCACTGGTGCTGCTCAACGACGACGACCTGACGTACGCCAAGATCCGATTCGACGAGCGCTCGATCACCACCGTGCGGAACCACCTCGATCGCATCGTCGATCCCCTCGCCCGAGGCCTGGTGTGGTCGGCACTGTGGAACTCCACCCGCGACGCCGAGATGTCTGCACTCGAATACATCGACATCGCAACCAGATTCGCGCCCAACGAGCCCAAGATCGGCCTTCTGTCGGCGGTCACCGCGAACGTGGCGTACGCCCTCGAGCACTACCTCCCGGAGGACCGACGGGACGAACCGACCCGGCAGTGGCTTGAGGCGTCGTGGACGCAACTGCACGCGAGCGAGCCGGGGAGCGACGCCCAGTTGGTGTGGGGGCGAGCCACCGCGGCCGCCGCCCAACTCGACGGTTCCCGCGCAGTCGAACTGCGCGCACTTCTCGACGGCACAGCGACGGTGCCAGGTTTACGTCTCGATCCCGATCAGCGCTGGTCGTTCTGGTTGGCCCTGGCCGCAACCGGGAACGCGACCGCAGCCGAGCTCGACGCCGAGCTGACCACCGACAACACCTTGTCGGGACGCACCGCACACACCGCGGCATCGACGGCGATACCCGATGCCGAGGTCAAGGCGAGGGCGTGGACTGCCATCACCGAGCGCGACGATGCGTCCAACGACGTTCTCGACGCCTTCATCACCGGTTTCGGGGCCGGGCACCGACCGGATCTGACCCAGCCCTACGGCAATCGTTACTTCGAGACCATCTCCTCGTTGTGGACCTCGCGCAGCATCGAGATCGCCAGGCGAATCGTGGTCCGTCTGTTCCCGCAGCAGTCGTCGACGGAGGCCGTGGACAGCTGGCTCGCCGAGCACGAATGGGCACCGGCTGCCCTGCGGCGCTTGGTGATCGAGCAACGAGACCACCTGGCGAGAAGCCTCCGAGTGCAGGCGCGGCTAGGGTGATGGCCATGCCCACCAACGACACTCGCCGCTCGCTTGCCACGTCCGCGCTCGCTGCCGGCGGTCTGCTCGGCGGCTTCGCCGTTGCCCGGCAGTCCCACAATCGTCAGCTCGGCGGAGCGGTGCTCGCAGCCGTCGGGGTGGCATGCACGACCCGCTGGCAGAGATCCTCGGGTTCGGTCCGTGCCGGCGCCTTGCTCGGGATCTACCTCGTCGCGTTCGGTGCCTCGCACCCGCTGGCCAAGAAGATCGGTGCCTGGCCGGCGGTCGCCGCGGTGTCGGCCGCAACTGCAGCGGCATCGATGGCGGTGAGCAAGTAGGTCCGCTCAGAGCACCCCGGTCCGAACGAACTGTTCGAGCGCTGCCGTTGGTTCGTCGAGATCCATGCCCTGGTTCGAGACCCATGTGTCGTCGAAATAGGTCTGCGAATACCGATCTCCGCCGTCGCACAGCAGTGTCACCACGCTCCCACTGCGGCCGGCGGCGATCATTTCCGCGATCAATCCGAACGCACCCCAGATGTTGGTTCCCGTCGATCCACCCACTCGTTTGCCGAGTGCGTCCGAGGTGAATCGTGCGGCGGCCACCGAGGCGGCGTCGGGCACTGCGATCATTCGATCGATCACCTGGCCGACGAACGAGGGTTCGACGCGCGGTCGACCGATGCCCTCGATGCGTGAGGACCGCCCTGTTTCGTAGCCTGCATCTCCCGACTCGTAGCCGCCGATGAACGCGGAGTTCTCGGGGTCGACCACGGCCAGTTGCGTTGCATGCCTTCGATATCGGATGTAGCGGCCGATGGTGGCACTGGTCCCTCCGGTCCCCGCACCGACCACCACCCAGTCGGGAATGGGGCACTCCTCGAGCCGAAGTTGGTCGAAGATGGACTCGGCGATGTTGTTGTTTCCGCGCCAGTCGGTGGCTCGTTCGGCGTGCGTGAACTGGTCCATGTAGTGACTGTCGGGCTCGGCCGCGAGTCGATGTGCCTCGGTGTACATCTCACCGGGCTTGTCGACGAAGTGACATCTTCCGCCGTGAGACTCGATGAGTGCGACCTTGGCGGGACTGGTACTGCGTGGCATCACGGCGACGAACTTCAGTCCGAGCAGTCCGGCGAAATACGCTTCACTGACGGCAGTGGAACCCGACGAGGCCTCGATCACCGTGGTGCGTTCGGTGACCCAGCCGTTGCAGATCGCGTACAGGAAGAGCGACCGAGCCAGCCGATGCTTCAGGCTGCCGGTGATGTGCGTCGACTCGTCTTTCAGATACAGCGAGATTCCCCAGGCCGCGGGGAGGGGGTATCGCAGCAGGTGCGTATCGGCGCTGCGCTGGGAATCGGCCTCGATCAACCGGACCGCGTTGTCGACCCACGCCCGGGATCCCGAATGATCGACCGACCTGGTCACTTCTTGCCGTCTTCACCGCGCAGCTTCGACTGCAGGTCCGCGCGCGCGGCGCGCCTGTCCTCGTCGACGGCTGCGATGGACTCGTTGACGCGGATGCGCATGTTCTTGAACAAGAGCAGCGAGAGCGGTAGTGAGATCAGCACCGAAAAAATCGCGGCCACGAGTACCGGGACCTCGACGCCGAAGAGTAAACCGACGCCGACGATGACGGCCGCGATCACGACGACGAGCGCCAGTCGCGCGAAGGTGTAGACACCGAGGTTCACGGCGAGTGACTTCTTCGCCGACCTTCCTGGCGCGCCATTTCCGCTGGTGGGATCGTTGCTCTCGGCATTCGTCGCGTCGCTCACGGGTCCCAATCTACCGGGCTCGGCAGCCACTCCGACCCACCCCCAGCATGACCGATTTGTCCATTACCTCCCCTTTACCAACCTTGTATCAGTCGAGTACCTAGGGGTTCGAGTGCAACCATGGGGATCGAACGCAGCAGACCGATATCTCCGGTTCGACGCATATGCACCGAACCGCATCGTAGGAGGACACGACAAGATGAGCGCACCCACATTTCACAAGGCTCAGGACTCACTGCTCACTCCGGGTCAGGTAGCCGCGCTTTTCCACGTCGACCCCAAGACAGTGACGCGCTGGGCACATGCCGGCCGCCTCGGATCCCTCCGCACTCCGGGCGGGCACCGTCGATTCCGCGAGACCGAAGTCATGCAGTTGCTGACCTCACTGACGACGGAAGCCGGCACACACCACTGATCGGCTGGCTCTGAGGCCGATCCACCCGCAGTATCCGCACCCGTACGAACTCATCGAACATTCTCAGGAATCTTCGACGCTCGACGGGTGCGGAGGTGGTTGCATCACAGCTACTCTCGTAGTAGGAGGTGCGTCGTGATCTATCTTTTGGCGTTGATCGGCTTGGTGGCAGTAATCGTGCTGTTCTGGAAGGCATTCGGACCCAGTACGCAGGCTCCACCCACCCGCACTGTGGGACCCGATGACGATCCCGATTTTCTGTGGCGGATCAACCGTGAGGCTCGCCGCGGAGGGAAAGACGGAACCGAGGCCGGCACCGAACCCAGCGAATAGGTCCGGTGGTTCTCAGTTGCGTTGGGCAGCGGTGGGCGCGTCGGGGAATCCCGCCGCTACCGCCGCCGCGACTTCCAGCAGTGCCTTTCGTGTGCGCCCACGAAGACGATCGAGTTCGATTTCCGCCCCCTCCTCGAGATGCGGGTCGAACGGGATCGTGCGAACCCGAGCGCAACGCTGCTCGAAATGTTCGACAACTTTCTGCAGGTCGACCTTTCCGGCCCTATGCCGAACGCCGTTGACGACCGCGACCGATGTGGCGACCAGTTCCCGGTAGCCGTGCGCATCGAGCCAATCCAGCGTTGCCGACGCGCTGCGCACACCATCCACCGACCCCGAGCTGACCACCACCAGAGTGTCGGCTCCCTCGAGAATTCTTTCCATGGCCGAGTGCATCAGACCGGTGCCGCAATCGGTGATGACGATGCTGTAGAACTTCTCCAACAGCGACACCGCGCGATCGTAATCCTCACCGCTGAATGCCTCCGAGGCTGCCGGATCCGAATCGGATGCCAACACCTCCAGTCGATGCACGTTCTGCGACGTGTATGCCCTCACGTCGCTGTAGCGGTCCAGAGACTGTATGTCGCGCAACAGATTACGGACGGTGGAGGTCGTCTCGAGCGGCACCTTCTGACCCAGCGTTCCGCGATCGGGGTTGGCGTCGATCGCGATCACCCGATCACCTCGAATCTCGGCGAACGTCGAGCCGAGGGTGGCCGTCGTCGTGGTCTTGCCGACACCGCCCTTCAGCGACAGCACCGCGACTCGATGGCATCCGACAAGAGGCCGATCCACCTGCGCGGTCAAGGCCGAGCGTCGCTGCTGGGCGGCACTGTTTCCGACATCCACACGACCACCCGTCATCAGATACAACGCCCGACGCCACCCTCCCAGCGGCGGCGCATTCCCCGATCGGACGAGCAACGAACTGCCGAGATCGAGTGAGGAGACCTGCTGCTCCGCCGACCGACTCTGGTCGAAGGCCGCCGGTGCCGGTGCCGGTGCGACCACCATCGCGCCACTCGGGGCTTGCCTGAGCTGCTGGGGCTGACCAGGATGCGGCTGATTCGGGTGTTGCCGACCGGGCCACTGGCCGGGCTGAGGTCCCCATTGTGTCTGAGGGTTCCACTGATTCTGGGTATGCCACTGGCCCTCCGCCACCGAGTGCTGCTGCGGATCGCCGTGGTTCTGCGGTGCCCAATTGTGTTGCGGCCCAGCCTGATTCTGCGGAGCCAACTGATTGTGCGAAGCCCACTGGTTCTGGGGCCCCGGGTTCTGAGGGGCCCAGTTCTGAGGCACCGAGTTCTGAGGGGCCAAGTTCTGAGGCACCGAATTCTGAGCAGCCCAGTTCTGCGGAACCGAGTTCTGAGGAGCCGAGTTCTGAGGCACCGGGCCCGAAGGCACCGGGCCCGAAGGCATCGGGCCTGACGGCATCGGACCCTGCGGCGGGGGTGGTGCCGACGCGACGGGCGGGCTCGCCTCGGGGGGCGTGTGTGGAGGAGTCGGTTTCACGGTCGGCGCCACGGGAGCCTTCGCCGCTTGCACCGGTGTCGTCGGTGTTGCCGTCGCGGTCTTGCCTTCCTCGGCCGGGGTCGCGGCAACCCCGGCATCCTTACCGTCACCATCTACCGGCCCAGACGGGTCTTTCGGTCGGGAAGCGCGCGGTGCAGGACTCGGCGGAGGTGTCGGCGCGGTCTCGGACTGCGGCGTGGGCGGGTTCGAGATGCTTTCGGGCGGCATGGTGATGGGGGTCGATCGAAAGGGCTCGCGCGGCGGTGTGGGTGTGGCCTCCGTCGTCGCTGCGACGGCGATCGGTTCGGATCCCGTGGGCGGAGCTGCGTGATCTTCCGGTACATCGTCGTCCAGTGGCCGGACGGGTTGCCAGTTGTCCTCGTGCCGATCGGCCATGACCGATTCCCCCCAGTTCGCGTCCCACATCGAAGATCCGCGCTCGGATGTGTCCCCCATCGAGCCGGATCGGACGCTACCAGCTGGAGGTCCAGCGTGGAGGCTGTGGAACGAGCGAAGATCAGTTCAGTCCCGCGTAGCTGTGCAGTCCCGAGACCACCATGTTGATGATGAAGAGGTTGAAGAGCATGGCGGTGAATCCGGCGATGTTGATCCACGCTGCGCGGGTGTTGCGCCATCCGGAGGTGGCGCGGGCGTGCAGGTAGGCGGCGTAGATGATCCAGGTGATGAACGACATGGTCTCTTTGGGGTCCCAGCCCCAGAAACGTCCCCATGCGGCTTCGGCCCAGATTGCGCCGAGGATGACGCCTGCTCCGAAGAGCGGGAAGGCGACGATCGTCGTCTTGTAGGCGAGTCGGTCGAGAGCTTGGGCGTCGGGCAGCTTGGAGGCGAATTTGCCCCAGAAACCGACGCTTTCCTCTCCCAGGGGCTGCTTGATGCGGAGTAGGAACAGCAGGCTCGCGACGCCGGAGACCAGCAGGATGCCGCTTCCGACGCTGACGATGGTGACGTGGATGGGCAGCCAGTACGAGCGCAGAGCGGGGACGACCGGTGCGGCGTCGGCGTAGAGCTTGGTGGCGGCGAAGAACATCAGCACGATGATGGGCGCGAGGACGAACACGAGCATCGGGCGCATCGTCTTCTTGCGCAGCACGATCACCGAGGTGAGGGCGGCGGCTGCCGTGGCCATGGTGACGAACTCGTACATGTTGCCGAGCGGGAAGCGGTGGGTGGCGAAGCCGCGGAGTACCACCGAGGCGACGTGCAGGGCGAGGGCTGGGGCGAGCAACGCGAAGCCCATGCCTGCGAGTCGTTCGGACAGCGGTCGCTTCGGTGTTTCGACGACGCGTCCGGGTCGGCTGTCGGCAATGGGGGCACCGGCACCGACGAGTTCCTTGGCTTGTACTGCCGTCGCCTTGGCGGAGGCGTACTGGGCGATGAGCAGGACGAATGCGAGCACGTAGATGGTGAACGCTGATTCGAAGGACCAGTCGCTGTACTGCGAGAGGGTCTCGTTGATCGGCATCGGTCAGTTCTCCTGTTTCGAGGTATCGCCGAGCAGGCGGGTGCACAGGCGGTCGAACTCTTCGCCCCACCCCGCCTGATCGGTGCGTGCAAGTCCGCCGAGGTCTACTACAGTACGTCGTGCCTGGGCGTCGGCGGTGAGTCGGACCCAGATTCTGCGACGTTTGATCACCAGTGAGACGAGCAGTCCGCCCATCATGGTGAGCGCGAAGACGAGTACCCAGGTCTGAGCCGGGTCGTGCGAGACCTGAAGGTTGACGAATTCCTTCGCTCCGTCGAACGTGACGATCGTTCCGTCGCTCAGGGTCGCGGATTCTCCCGGCATCAGGTTGACGCGGTCCTGCTTCACGAGTCTGCCCTGGGCGATCATTTCCTGATCGAGCGAGAAGATGGACTGCGGCAGTCCGGTGTCGAGTCCGGTGTCGCCCTTGTAGATGTCGATGGCGACGGCGGGGTCGTTCATGGCGGGGAAGCTCGACGACAGCAGGCTGCCGTGGAACGACGCCGTCGGCGCGAACAGACCCTCGATGGCGATCTGATTCTTGCGCCGGTCGAGAGGGTCGGGATACAGGCCGCCGGGCGGGTCGACGCGCAGCACTCCGCTGGAGAGGAAGGTCGTGGCGTCCGTCGGCTGCCATTGGATGGTGTCGGTGCGGGTTTCGCCGTTGGGGAACGTCACGGTGAAGGTGGGTGCGTAGCCGTGCCCTTGCAGGTAGACGCGGTCTCCAGCGACGCGCAGCGGGTGGTTGACCTGAAGTTGGTCGTCGCGCCAGACGTTGTTCGTGAGGTCCTGGCCCGCCTGGTACTCGATGTTGGAGGTGAACATCTCGGCCTGGCCGGTGTCGAGGTAGTCGGCGGTGAAGTCCTTGACGCGCACGCACAGTGGCTCGAGGTCGGTGCCGTCGACGAGGTTGCCTGCGCGGAACGAGTCGTAGTTCGCCGGGGTCGAGGTGCAGAAGCCCGGGCCGTCGTCGGCGATGACGATGCGGTTGCCCTCGTAGCCGAGCAGCTTGCCCATGGCGATGGCGGCGAGCAGTCCGACGAGGGAGAGGTGGAAGACGAGGTTGCCGAGTTCGCGGACGTAGCCCTTCTCCGCCGACAGCGTCACTGCTCCGCTGTCCTCGGTTCTCTGGGCGACGCGCCAACCGCGCAACTGAGTGCGCACCTGTGCGGCGATCTCCTCCGGCGTTCCGTCGACGTCGTAGCGGGTGTGGTGCGGCAGGCGGGAGAGGTTACGGGGCGCGCGAACCGGCTTGGTGCGCAGTTGCTTCGCGTGCTCGATGCAGCGCGGCAGGATGCAGCCGATCAGCGAGATGAACAGCAGTGCGTAGATCGCGGTGAACCAGAAGCTGCCGAAGACGTCGAACAGTTCCAGTTTGTCCATGATCGGGCCGAGGGTCGGGCGGTTGGCGATGTACTCGTCGACCTTGCCCGCGTTGAGGCTGCGCTGCGGTACCAGGGCACCGGGCACCGCGGCGAAGGCCAGCAGGAACAGCAGAACCAGCGCGGTGCGCATGCTGGTCAGGCCGCGCCAGGTGTTGCGAACCAGGGCCACTCCCCTGCCCAGCACCGATTGCTTGTGCGGCGGCGACGCTTCGGTGCGCTCTTCGGTGTCGGCGGTCATATCGGCAACACCACATCGGAGACGAAGGCGTCGCGCACCCAGCCGACGAACTGATCCCAGGCACCGGTGACCAGTGCAATTCCTACTGCTATCAACATGATTCCGCCGAACACCTGTATCTGTCGTGCATGTGTACGTAGCCAGCCGACGCCTCGCAGCGCGCTGACCGAGCCGAACGCGAGGATCACGAACGGTAAGCCGAGACCGAGGCAGTACGCCACGATCAGGACGACGCCGCGCGCTGCCGTCGTACCGTCGGTACCTGCGGCCAACGAGATGACGCCCGCGAGCGTCGGCCCGAGGCACGGGGTCCATCCGAGTGCGAAGACGCCGCCGAGCAGCGGTGCTCCGGCCAGTGAGCCGATCTGTTTCGGCTCGAAGCGCACATCGCGCTGCAGGGCCGGGATCAGTCCGACGAACACCAGGCCCATGGCGATGGTGACGACGCCGCCGATCCGCATGAGCAGTTCGCGGTTGATGGCCAGGACGGAGATCGCTCCGAACACCGACGCGGTGGCGAGAACGAAGACGACGGTGAATCCGAGAACGAACAGTCCCGCCGCCCCGGCCACGCGCAATCGACCGCTGCGCACCTTCGTCTGCACAGCTGCCTCGTCGGCGCTGACGGCCGGAGCGTCGGCTCCGACGACTCCGGCGAGGTACGAGAGGTAGCCGGGCACCAGGGGCACCACGCACGGCGACGCGAAGGAGACGAGCCCGGCCAGCACGCAGGCTCCGAGGGCCAGGATAAGTGGCCCGGAGGCCGCAGCTTCCTGGAAACTCGCGCCGATCCCGGCCAGGTGAGTCACGTTCACTGCTGCACCGGCTCCTCGGCTGCCACGCGTTCGACGACGGGTTGCAGGTCCTCGGCGAGCAGCTCACGCAGGAACACTGCTGCGACCCGGTGCTGTCGGTCGAGCACGACGGTCGTCGGAATGACGGAGGTGGGGACGCCGCCGAGCGCGGTCAGGGTGCGCATGGGCGGGTCGTAGATCGAGGAGTAGCTCACGTTGTTGCTGACCACGAAGTCCTGTGCGGCGGTCTGCGACTCGTCGCGCACGTTGATGCCGAGGAACTCGACGCCGAGGGACTTGGTGGCCTCGTAGACGTCCTCGAGGTCGTCGGCCTCACCGCGGCACGGACCGCACCATTGGCCCCAGACGTTGAGAACCACGACGTCACCGTCGTAGTCCGACAACGAGGTCGTCTTGCCCTCGGTCATCAGATCCGGCCCGGACAGTTCGCCGATGGTGCCGCGTTCGTCGGGCTCGTAGAAGATGTCGGTCTGCCCGCCGGGTGAGACGAACTGGAAAGTGCCGCCCTGCGCCACCGCGTCGGTGCCGGTCGAGCATCCTGCGACAAGAGCGATGGCAGACGCTGCACAGACGGCGAGGAGAAATCTACGCACCGGTGATCCTCGGATCGGATGCTCCCGCGGGCTCGGAGTAGACGAGGTCCACGAGCTGATCGCCCTCGTAGACGAGCGAGGTCAGCGACGCGAGCCCGCACTGACGATTGCGCGGGTCGTGCCAGAGCCGGTCGCCCTGCAGGAACCGGCGCAGCGTCCACACCGGGAGCTGGTGGCTCACGCACACGGCCTCGTGCCCGACGGCTTCGACGCGGGCCGCGTTGACGGCGGCGAGCATGCGGTGCGCGATCTGCAGGTACGGCTCGCCCCAGGAGGGGGTGAACGGGTCGCGCAGCTTCCACCAGTGCCGTGGTCGGCGCAGGGCACCGTCACCGACGGCCACACGGAGGCCCTCGAATTCGTTGCCTGCTTCGATGAGGTTCTCGTCCTCGGCGATCGACAGACCGTGGGCCGCTGCGATCGGCGCGGCGGTCTGCTGCGCGCGCAGCAGAGGTGATGCCACGACGTGGGTGATGTCGTGGCCTGCGAGCGCATCGGCCACTGCCTTGGCCTGCGACTGGCCGGTCACCGACAGCTTGAAGCCCGGCAACCGCCCGTACAGGATGCCCTTGGGGTTGTGCACCTCGCCGTGCCGGAGGACGTGCACGATGGTGCGCGTCGTCGAGTGCGGATGTGTTGCGGGGGCCTCGGTCACGTCGGGGTCCTGTTTCTCGCTAGTCGGGTGGTGAATCAGTTCGTTGCGGTGGCGGCAGCTGCGGCTTTCGCGGCGGCCGGGGCCGCGTCGGCGATGATCTCGAAGGCTCGGTCGTCGAGGGCAGCGGAGACGAACCAGGCCTCGAATGCACTCGGCGGCGGGTACACCCCGCGGGAGAGGAAGGCGTGGAAGAACGCCGGATATCGCCACGTCTGCGCGGCCTTGGCCTGCGCGTAGTCGGTGACGGGTCCATCGGCGAAGAACACACTCACCATAGTGCCCGCGAACTGCACGTGATGGGTGACGCCTTCGGCGGTGAGGGCGTCGCCGAGCAGTGTTCCGAGTCGCTGCGAGTTGGTCTGCAGCTTCTCGTAGACGGCTGCGTCGGCCAGTTGCAGACTGGTCAGTCCGGCCGCGACGGCGACGGGGTTACCGCTGAGCGTGCCTGCCTGGTACACCGGTCCGGCGGGCGCGAGGTAGGCCATCACGTCCGCTCGACCGCCGAATGCCGCGGCCGGCAATCCGCCGGACATGACCTTGCCGAAGGTGTAGAGGTCGCCTGCGATTCCGTCGATGCCGTACCAGCCGGATGCGCTGACGCGGAAGCCGGTCATCACTTCGTCCATGATCAGCAGTGCGCCGTGCTCGGTCGCGAGGCGGCGCAGTCCCTCGTTGAAGCCGGTGACCGGAGGGATGGCGCCCATGTTTCCTGCGGCTGCCTCGGTGATGATGCACGCGATCTGGCCCGGGTTGGCCTCGAAGGCCGCGGTGACGGCGGCGAGGTCGTTGTAGGGAACGACGATGGTGTCCGACGCCTGTGCGCCGGTGACGCCGGGCGAGGTCGGCAGTCCGAGCGTGGCGAGCCCCGAGCCTGCGTCGGCCAGGAGGGCATCGACGTGGCCGTGGTAGCAGCCCGAGAACTTGACGATCTTGGTGCGGCCGGTGAAGCCGCGAGCCAGACGCACAGCGCTCATGGTGGCCTCTGTGCCCGAATTCACAAGACGAACCTGGTCGACGGGGCCGACGCGACGCACGATTTCCTCGGCGAGTTCGATTTCGCGGAGCGTGGGTGCACCGAACGACAGGCCGGTCGCGGCTGCCTTCTGGACGGCTTCGACGATGGCCGGGTGGGCGTGTCCGTGGATCATCGGACCCCAGGACGAGATGAGGTCGACGTACGAGTTTCCGTCGGCGTCGGTCATGGTGTATCCGCTGGCCTGCGTGATGAAGCGGGGCGTTCCGCCGACCGACGCGAAGGCACGTACCGGCGAGTTGACGCCGCCGGGAATGACCGCGCTCGCGCGGGCGAAGAGTTGGGCCGATACGGGGGCGTCGTTGCCGGGGGAAACAGTCACGACTTCCAGTGTCCCAGGTTCGGCGAAATCACCAACTACAGGGCGTAATAATCCGGAAAGCGGGGGATCGGCCTGTTTCGGTGGTTGAACGGCGAGTGCGCCGGGTAGTCGGTGCCGATGACCAACACCGATGGCGTCAGCAAAGTCGCCGAATTGATGTCCGAAGCCGGGCTCTGCATGTTCACCACCGTCGGCCGAGACGGTCACCTCATCTCGCGCCCGATGGCGCTGCAGGAAGCCGAGTTCGACGGCGACCTGTGGTTCTTCGCCGCTCACGATTCGCGGAAGGTGAGCGACATCGCGGCGAACCCGACCGTCAACGTCTCGTTCCAGTCCGGCGAGGGCTGGGTGTCGTTGTCCGGTACGGCCGCGGTGGTCGACAACACCACCAAGGCCGAGGAACTGTGGAACACCCGAGCGGCCGCGTGGTTCGAGAAGAACCCCGATTCGCGCGAGGTCGACCTGATCCACGTGGCCGCTGAGGGAGCCGAGTACTGGTCCACCCCCGGGTCGAAGGTCTCGAACCTGTTGGCCTACGCCAAGGCCAAGATCACCAACGAGCGACCGGACCTCGGCGAGCACGACGTCGTCGAACTCGAATTACCGCACAATTCGACCGGCTAGTACCGATCGTGCCGGGCTCGCCCCGGACGGCAGCAGCTTCTACCGGTCAGTTCGTGCGGTGGTGTCCGTTGTCCGTGCGTGGGTCGACGGTGTCGCGAACCTTCTCACCGGTGCTGCGCGGGTCGGCGGTCGTGTGCGCGGCGGCATCACGATCAGCGGCGTTTCGTGTCCCGGAGTCGTGCTGGCCGGGGAAGGACTCGCCGATGTCTGCCCCGCTGCGATGCGCCCGATCGTGATCGGCCGACCGGCCGTCGTTGTCCGTGTGTGCGGCCTTGGCACCCGATCGGTGATCGACGTCCGGATCGAGTTCGTTCGCGCGAGCGAATTCGGCGTCCAGCTCGTCGCGCGACTTCGCCGCAACACCCTGATGTGACTGAGCCTGCTGCGCGAGCTTGTCGGCCTCGGCTGCTTTGACATCCGCTTCTGCCTGGGCCCGGCGTGCCTTGGCCTCGCTTTCCCTGGCCAGCAGTTCACGCTCTTCGACGATTGCTGCGTCGTTGGCTGCCTTTTCGCGAATCTCGTTCGCTTCCAACCTCTTACGTTCCTTGCCCTTGCGTGCGACGACGACGGCGAGGGCAACGACGACGAGTACGACTACTACTGCGACGATGATCCATACGGTGGTGCTCATTGGCGGACTCCCATGTTCTCGACTGCCGGACCGGCAGTCGATCTATGCCGGGTACCCGAGTAAAGACTCGACAAACTCACCGAAGGCACCGACCGCCACGGCTTCGAAAGCGCGCAACGGGAGCAGACCCGCCTCCTCCGGGATACACGCGATGAGCCCGACACCCGTCACGAGCGGCAGCTCGTCGAGGTTGACCCGCGCGGCCAGGCTCGGTGCGGCGGGCCACGACCCGATCACCAGACCTGCGCAGTCGACGCCGGCCGCCCGCGCTGCCGCAACGGTCAGAGCACTGTGGTTGAGCGTTCCCAGCTCCGCACCGGCCACGATCACGATCGGCGCACACATGGCCCCGGCGACGTCGAGCACGGTGAACCCTCCTGCGCCCAGACGCACCGCCACTCCCCCTGCGCCTTCGACCAGCACGAGGTCGTTGGCTGCGTCGAGCTCGCGCACGGCGTCGATCACAGCGTCGAGTTCGAGCATCGGCCGACCCGATCGGCGGGCCGCGACGTCCGGGGCCAGCGGCTCGGGATACCGCGCCAGCTCCACTCCCCGAACGCCCGAAAGGCGTTGCACCACATCGATATCGGCTTCGTCAGGGTAACCGTCTCCGACGCCGGTCTGCGCCGGCTTGCACACCGCGACGGACCGCCCGCCTGCCCGCGCTGCCGCCGCGAGTGCCGCGGTGATCACGGTCTTGCCGACGCCGGTCGACGTTCCGGTCACCAGCAGAACCGTCACCACACGACCGCCGCATTCGACACCGCCGCGAGGACCGACGCGGCACGATCGATGTCGGTATCGGTGAGATCGGCGCGCGCGGTCAGTCGCAGTCGAGAACCGCCGGCCGGAACCGACGGCGGCCGGAAGCATCCGACGCGGACGCCGAGCTCGAGGCAGTCCGCCGCCGCACGCACTGCCCGCTGTGCGTCGCCCAGGATCACCGGAACGACCGCCGATGTCGTCGGTTCGACGCCTGCTGCGGCGGCGAGTTGTGTTGCACGTATACCGATCGAGTGCACCCGGTCGGGTTCGCCCCGCAGGACGGTCAGCGCGGCCGACGCCGCTCCGACGGAGGCGGGTGCGAGTCCGGTGTCGAATACGAACGTGCGTGCACCGTGCATCACCTGCGTGCGCACCGCTGCCGGCCCGAGCACCACTCCACCCTGCGATCCGAGTGCCTTGGACAGCGTTGCGGTGATCACCAGGTCCGGCGCTCCGGCGAGGCCTGCTTCGTGGACGGCTCCCCTGCCACCGTCCCCGCGTACACCCAATCCGTGCGCCTCGTCGACGACGAGCACCGCGTTCCGTCTCCGGCACACCGCGTACAGCTCGGCCAGAGGCGCGAGATCGCCGTCGGCGCTGAACACCGAATCGGTCACCACGAGGGCCCGCTGTTCGCGACGCTCGCGCAACAGCTGCTCGACGTGGCCGGTATCGCAATGCCGAGCGACGGCCACCCGGGCCCGCGACAGGCGGCAGGCATCGATGAGCGAGGCGTGCGACGCGGCATCGGAGATCACCAGCGCGTCTCGGCCCGCCAGTGCCGTCACGATCCCGAGATTGGCGGTGTAACCGGAGGAGAACACCAGTCCGGCCTCGGCTCCGACGAACTCCGCGAGATCCTCCTCGAGGCGCTCGTGTGCGGTCGTCGTCCCGGTGACCAGCCGCGATCCGGTGGATCCGCCGCCCCATCGGCGCACAGCGGCGCAGGCTCCGTCGATGACGGCCGGATGCCTGGACAGTCCGAGGTAGTCGTTCGACGCCAGATCGAGGATGTCGTCCTCGGCGGTGCGGGCGAACACGATGCGCTCGAGACCGTCCTCGCGTCGGGCGTGCGCGGTGGCGTCGAGCCAGTCCAGAGCGGTCATGGCAGCACCATACTTGAACGCCGTTCAAGTATGGTCGCGCGCCACCGCCACCAGGGCTTCGGCGATGGTAGCCACCTCCACATCGGTACAGATGAACGGCGGCATCGCGTACACCAGGCGCCCGAACGGACGCAGCCACACTCCCGCGTCGACGGCCGCTGCCGTGGCCCGTGCCATGTCCACCGGACTGTGCATCTCGACGACGCCGATGCCGCCGAGAACGCGAACATCGGCGACTCCCGACAGCGACCGGGCCGGCGCGAGGCCGGCGGCCAGTCCCGACGCCAGAGCGGCGACCTCGGCGCGCCAGTCACGCGAGAGCAACAGTTCCACCGAGGCCACCGCGATCGCGCACGCGAGCGGATTGCCCATGAACGTCGGCCCGTGCATCAGGCCGCCGGCCTCGCCGCCCGAGACCGTCTCGGCCACCTCGGTGGTGCACAGCGTGGCCGCCAGGGTCAGATATCCGCCGGTCAACGCCTTGCCGATGCACATGATGTCGGGCGCGACGCCGGCGTGGTCGGCTGCGAACAACTCGCCGGTTCGGCCGAAGCCGGTGGCGATCTCGTCGAAGATCAGCAGGAGGCCGTACTCGTCGGCCAGGCGGCGTAGTTCCACGAGGTAGCGCGGGTCGTGGAACCGCATCCCACCGGCGCCCTGCACTATCGGCTCGACGATGATCGCCGCCAGTTCGCTCGCGTGTTCACCGAGTATCTTCTCGAATTCGGCGACGTAGTCGGCGTCGAACTCCACGGGCGGGGCCGGAGCGAACACCTGCTTCGCCAATACATCGGTCCACAGCGTGTGCATCCCGCCGTCCGGGTCGCACACGCTCATCGGAGCGAAGGTGTCTCCGTGGTACCCGCCGCGCCAGGTCAACAGCCGCGTGCGGCCGTTCTCGCCGCGCCCACGCCAGTACTGCAGCGCCATCTTCACCGCGACCTCGACCGAGACCGAGCCGGAATCGGCGAGGAACACCTTGTCGAGCCCGGCGGGGGTGATGTCGACCAGCAACTCGGCCAACCTGGCGGCCGGAGCGTGTGTCAGTCCGCCGAACATGACGTGGCTCATCCGGCCCAGCTGATCGTGCGCGGCGGCGTCGAGCACCGGATGGCGGTAGCCGTGCACCGCCGCCCACCACGAACTCATGCCGTCGATGAGCTGCCGACCGTCGGCCAACGTCAGCCGCACGCCCGACGCACTGTCGACCACCAGCGGCGTCGCACTCGCCGGAAACCGGCTGTAGGGGTGCCAGAGATGGTCGGAGTCGAGTCGACGGACGTCTTCGGAAGTCAGCACGCCAGAGCACACTGCCACAGCACCCGACCGGCCGTCCCGAGACTGGCGAGGTGGCGAAATGTCCGAATCCATTAGCATCGCAGCATGACGACGCGGACCGTGACGAGACTCGTGGGGGTGGTCGTGGCCGCGACGCTGACGCTTGCCGCCTGCGGGGGCACGTCCGCAGCGCCCGTGCCCACCACGACCGTTCCGGACTTCGCCGTCGACACCTCCACCCCCGTCGGTGCCCTCAACGAACGCATCCTGCGATGGATCAACGCCGAGGAGGCACCCGACCCCGCCGAGGTCGACGCCGTTACCGGACCCGAGCTGGCCGAGGCCGTCGCTCCGCTGGGTGGTCTCGCCGGGCCACTCGAACAGCTGCGCGCAGGCGCCCCGAACGTGGCCATGGGGTTCGAGGCCGGTCCCGATTCCGGCGTTCTGCGTTTCACCACCGCAGGCATCCCGGCCACGATCACGACGTCGATCGGTGCGGACGGCAAGCTCGACGGCTTCCTGGCCCGGCCGGACACTCCGACGATCTCGTCGTTCGACGATCTCGACGCGGCACTGTCGAAGGTGGCTCCGAACTACTCCTACAGCGCGTCACGGCTCAACGGCGGTGACTGCGAGTCGATCTACTCCACCGATGCGGACTCGGTGCTGCCCCTCGGGTCGGTGTTCAAGCTGTACGTCCTCGGCGCTCTCACCGACGAGATCGAGGCAGGCACGGTCCGATGGGACGAGCAGCTCACCGTTCGCGACGCCACCAAGAGCGCGCCGTCCGGCGAACTGCAGAATCTGCCCGACGGCACGAAGGTGTCGGTCCGCGACGCGGCCGAGAAGATGATCTCGTTGTCCGACAACACCGCAACGGATCTGTTGATGGATCGCCTCGGCCGCGACCGGGTCGAGCGTCAGCTCTCGGTCATGGGTCATCACGATCCGTCGGTGATGACGCCGATGATGGACACTCGGCAGTTCTTCGTCATCGGGTTCGGCGATCCGAACATGCGGGCCGAGTGGTCCGAGGCCGACCCCGACGCCCGGGCTGAGCTGCTGGCGCAGGCGGACGCAAGGCCGCTCGAGATCGACTTCGAGAACTTCGTCGACAACCCGGCGTCGGCCGACGGGGTCGAGTGGTTCGCCAACGCGCAGGACGTCTGTGCCGCGATGGGTTACCTGGCGACGAGTGAGTCGGCCGAGGAGAACCGTCGCATCCTGGCGATCACTCCGGGTGTGCAGCTCGATGCGGCGCTGTGGCCGTATTCGGGGTTCAAGGGCGGCAGCGCTCCCGGCGATCTGGCGGGCGCGTTCCTGGCCACCGATGCCTCCGGTCAGGACTGGATCGTCACCGAGCAGTTCCGGGCCGACGACGCGATCGATCCGATCCCGTCCAGCTACGCGTTCCTCGTCGCCCAGCAGGCTTTCGCACTGCTGAAGTGAGTGGGATTTGTAACATCGGTGTTACTGCTGCATTACACTCGCGGTCGTGGAGGCACAACACGAACCAGCCCAGTACGCGTGGCCGGAGGGCTTCAAGGAGTTCCTGGTCGGTGAGTTCACCGACTTCAGCCCCCTGGTGAACAGGGCTCTGGAGGACAACTGCGCGTCCCTGTTCCACGACGGTCCGTACGCGAAATCGGGCTTCTGGCGCAACGTCCGCGCGGTGTGGAAAGAATTCGTCTGGCCGGTCTGAGTTTCCGGCCCTCACAGGCGGCTGCAAAAGGTTACCGTCGAGTATGGCAACCACAACGGATCACCTTCGGAACACTCTGGACGGCCGCTGGCGAGATGTGAAGAACGAGGCGCGCAGGCAGCTTGCCCGCGACGAGTTCCGTCCGCACTACACGCCGAACACCGTCATCGCCCGCACCAAGGCGATGGAACAGCTCAAGCTTCTCGCCGCTGCAGGCGCTGCCGACAACGGCTTCAAGAAGGAACACGGCGGCACCGGTGATGTCGGTGCAGCGGTGACGATGATCGAGATGCTCGCAATGAGCGATCTGTCGCTGATGGTCAAGGCCGGCGTCCAGTGGGGGTTGTTCGGCGGTGCCATCGAGAATCTCGGCACCGAACGCCACCACGAGGCCTACGTCCCCAAGATCATCAGTCTCGACCTGCTCGGCTGTTTCGCCATGACCGAGACCGGACACGGCAGTGACGTGCAGTCGCTCGAGACCACGGCGACGTACGACCCGAAGACCGACGAGTTCGTCATCAACTCCCCCACGCCGTCCTCGCGCAAGGACTACATCGGTGGTGCCGCCGAAACGGCGACGGTCGCCGCGGTGTTCGCCCAACTCATCACCGCAGGCCCGGGCGAGGAGCCCGAGAGCCACGGCGTGCACTGCTTCTTCGTTCCACTGCGCGACGAGAACGGTGACGACCTGCCCGGTGTCACCACCTCGGACTGCCAGTACAAGGGCGGTCTTCCCGGAGTCGACAACGGCCGCCTGATGTTCGATCACGTCCGCATCCCGCGAGACAATCTGCTCAACAAGTACGCCGACGTGTCCGACGACGGTACGTACTCCTCCCCGATCGAGAACAAGTCTCGACGGTTCTTCACGATGCTCGGCACGTTGATCCGCGGACGTGTCACGGTCGGCGGCAGTGCCGCGGCGGCTGCCCGTGTCGCCCTCGACATCGCGACGCGGTACGCGTTGCAGCGCAGGCAGTTCTCCGCGCCCGATTCCGATCAGGAGGTCCTGATCATGGACTACCTGGTGCATCAGCGTCGACTGTTCCCACTCATCGCCAAGTCCTACGCCCTGCAGTTCGCGCAGAACGAGCTCGTGTCGAAGATGCACGAGCTGCAGACCTCGGACAATCCCGACGCCGAGGAGCAACGCGAGCTCGAATCGAGGGCCGCCGGCCTCAAGGCGGCGAACACCTGGCACGCCACCGCCGCGATTCAGGAGGCACGCGAAGCGTGCGGCGGCGCAGGCTATCTGGCCGAGAACCGGCTGATCTCGCTCAAGGCCGACACGGACGTGTTCACCACGTTCGAGGGCGACAATCATGTGTTGACGCAGCTGGTCGCGAAGGAGCTGCTCACCGCGTACGCCGACGACGTCAAGTCCATGAGCCCGGTCGAATGGGTCAAGTTCGCCGCTGACATGGTGGGCGACCGCGTCGTCAAACGCACTGCGGCCCAAGCGATCATGCAGACCATCCTCGATCGGCGTCAGGACAACGAGGAAGAGGGCTCGCTGTTCAACCGCGGCACCCAGGTCAAGATGTTCGAGGATCGCGAGGAGTACCTGCTCTCCACCGTCGCCCGCCGGCTGCAGTCCAAGTCCAAGGAGACCAGCCCGTTCGAGGCGTTCAACGCGGTGCAGGATCACGTTCTGCATGCCGCGAGCGCGCACATCGATCGGATCATCTTCGAGGCATTCATCGCCGGCATCGAATCGTGCGAGGACTCCACCACCAAGGATCTGCTCGACGAGGTCTGCGACCTCTACGCGCTGTCGGTGATCGAGGCGGACAAGGCCTGGTTCATCGAACACCGCTACCTGTCCACCGAGCGATCCAAGGCCGTCACCCGCGCCATCAACGAGCGGTGCCGCACCCTGCGTCCGCACGCCGAACTGCTCGTCGACGGTTTCGGAGTGCCCGAGGCGTTGGTCGGTGCCGCGATGCTCGGTGAGCCCGGGGCCGGAACGGAGGAAGAGCCGGCCGCGAACCCCAGTCACGCGCACTGACGCGTAGCCGGGTTCAGCCGGGAACTACCGCGAAGACCCGGCAGGGACCGCCGGTCGCGCCTGCGTGCTTCGGAGCGCCGACGACGACCGTCGCCCCTGCCGGGGCACCGCGTCCAGATTTGCCAGTGCCTCGACTCCGTATCGGCCTGCCCCGAGAACCGCTGTGTGAGCCGGGTATTCGCGGTCGTTCATCCGGTCGAGGCTCAGGGTGTCCACTCCGATTCCGACGATGTCCCGCTCGCGTGCCAGCAGCTGCGCCGCATCCGCGCCGAAGCCGGGGGCCGCACGTTCGGCCAGCCTGTTCTGCCAGCCACTGTGCATCACCACCAGCGCGCGGTCCGGAATCCGGCCGTGCTCGCGCTCCCACTGCGCGATGTCCTCGCTCGTCACCACGGCCTCGGGGTCGGACGCGGCCCGGGCGGAGATGTCCACCACCACCAGCGGGGCGATCAGATCCTCCAGGGGCAGGATGTCGGCCGTCGCGCCGCCCCGAATGCGGTGCGCCGGGGCATCGATGTGCGTTCCCGTGTGCTCCCAGTACGAGAGTTCGTTCACCAGGAACCCGCCCAGTTCGTAGGCGGCGACCGGCCGCATCGTGAACGGTTCGCTGCCCGGCCACACCGGAAACGTCGGGCTCAGGGTGTGGGTCAGATCGACCAGGCGGCCCGCCGGAATCGCCGAACCGACAACGGGTTCGGCGCGCACCGCCCCGGCCGTCGCAACGGTCAACGCGGCGGCTCCCAACGATCCGAACAGCGCCCTACGGCCGATTCTGCGGTGAACGGTCTCGATGACCTCGGGGCCGCACATCAGTCGGCAGCGGGGGTGACCAGCAGGACCTTGTCGTCCGATCCGTTGTCGGTGGTCAGGAGGAATGCGCCGTCGTCGCCGAAGCTGGTGAGCGAGCGCAGTCGACCGTACGTACCCACCAGGGCGTCGGCCTCGTCGATGTACTCCGTGCCGTCCTCGGACAGCTTCAGAAACGTCAGCTTCTCGCCCTGCTGACTCGAGATCACCGCGGCCCCGTTCCAGGAACCCCATCCCGCGCCGTTCGCGAAGGTCAGACCGGGCGTGGCGATGGTGGGACTACCCGAGCTCCACACGGCGGCGAGTGCACCGGGCACGCGGGTCGGATCGGTCATCGGTACCGACTCGTCGTAGATGAAGGGGAGTCGATCGGGGCGGTAGCCGTAGTTGCCGCCGGGCACCAGCAGGTTCATCTCGTCGTCTCGGGTCGTGCCCTGCTCCACCTCGTAGATCTGACCGGTGCCGGGTCGAATCGCCAGGCCCTGCACGTTCCGATGTCCCAGAGTGAAGATGCGATCCGGGGCGTCGGCTGCGGCGGTGCCGTCTGCATTGATATGTAACACTTTGCCGCCCAACGAGTTCCGATCCTGCGGAACCGTCGGCGTCGCCGTGTCTCCGGTGCCGACGTACAGGGTGCCGTCGGGGTGGGCCAGGATGCGGCAGCCACCGTGACGACCGCCGTCGGCAACGGGAATGTCGTCGACGAGGGTGCCGGTGCGGGTCAGAGCGGTCCACTCCGGATCCACAGTCCACGAGAGCACGGCGATGTGGTTCTCGCTCGCGCCTCCCGCACTTCCGGTTCCGGCGCTACCGGTACCGCCACTACTGCCGCCCTGCACACCCTGGCACGTGTAGATGGTTCTGGATGCGGCGAAATCCGTCGCGAGAGCTATGCCCATCAGGCCCGTCTCGCCGGACGCGTACAGGTCGTCGAGGTCCGCGGCGAGTTCGCGGGTGGCACCGCCGACGTCGCGGATCACGAACCGTCCCGAGCGTTCTCCCGTCAGCACCGTTCCGTCCGGCGCGACCACCGCATCCCACGGCTTGGCGAGTCCGGCGAGCACGGTGGTGACCGTCAGATCGGGGAGCGGGTCGGCCTGCGCCGTCGCGGTGGTCGTACCGGCAAGCGTCAGGAGGACGCTGGCAGCTATCACTCCGGAACTGGACACCAGCTTGTTCATCCACACTCCTGACGACGATCCGCGACCGGCCCGATATGACCGGTATCACATGATCTTAAACACACTCTTCGGGCAAACCGCCGACTCATGACGCGATTCGGTTCCCGGCAGCAGAACGAATCCACGGCAATCCCCGGTCCCGCGTAGTAGCGGCAACCCCTGGTCAGCCGACCTCGGGGGTGACGAGCAGCACCTGGTCGTCGGAGCCGTTGTCGGTGGTGAGCAGAAAGCCGCCGTCGCTGCCGAAGGGGGTCAGCGACCGCAGCCTGCCGTACGTGCCCTCCAGTGCCTCGGCCTCGGCGACGTACTCGGTTCCGTCGTCCGACAGTGCCAGGAAGACGAGCTTCTCGCCCTGCTGACTCGAGATCACCGCCGCACCGTTCCAGGAACCCCACTGCTCACCGTCGGTGAACGTGACGTCGGGGGTGGCGATGGTGGGATCACCCGAACTCCACACTGCGGGCAGGGCACCGGGAACCCGGTCGGGGTCGGTCATGGGGACCGATTCGTCGTAGACCGACGACCGTCGATCGGGGCGGTAACCGTAGTTGCCGCCCGGCACCAACAGGTTCAGCTCGTCGTCTCGGCTCGTCCCCTGCTCGACCTCGAAGATCTGGTCGGTTCCGGGACGGATCGCCAATCCCTGCACATTGCGATGACCGAGAGTGAAGATCCGATCCGGGGCATCGGCTGCGGCGGTGCCGTCTGCATTGACGTGTAACACCTTGCCGCCCAACGAGTTCCGATCCTGCGGAACCATCGGCGTCGCCGTGTCCCCGGTGCCGATGTACAGCGTGCCGTCGGGATGGGCCAGGATGCGGCAGCCACCGTGACGCCCGCCGTCGGCAACGGGAATGTCGTCGACGAGGGTGCCGGTGCGCGTGAGGGCCGTCCACTGCGGGTCCACGGTCCACGACATGACGCCGATGTGGTGACCGTCGTCGCCGCGCACACCCTGACAGGTGTAGATCGTTCGCGACGCAGCGAAATCGGTAGCCAGTGCGATCCCCATCAGTCCGGTCTCACCGGCGGCGTAGAGATCGCCGAGGTCCGCATTCAGTTCACGCTGGACTCCGGCCGAGTCGCGGATGACGAACCGGCCGGAGCGCTCCCCCGTCAGCACCGTTCCATCGGGAGCGACCACCACGTCCCACGGTTTGTCGAGGCCATCGAGCACGGTGGTGACCGACAGGTTCGGCAGCGGCCCGGCAGGCGCGGCCGGGGAGGGAGCAGCGTCGGAAGAGCTCTGCGACGCGGTCGCGGACGACTCGCTCGGCTCTGCGCTACTGCCCTGGTCGGTGGTGTCCGCCGAACAGGCCGCCACCAGGGCGACGCTCATGGCGAGGACGGCTGCGCCGGTGACAGGTTTCTTCACGAGCGCTCCTGACGATGTTCGATGAGTCCCATTTTTCCGGTATCACCGTTTTCGCGACTTCCGAACCACCGACCGAGTGCGTCAGGACACCAGTCGATACCCGGCTTCGGCGACTGCGGCGTCCACCGCCGCGGTGTCGAGCGTCGAATCGCTGCTCACCACGACCGCACCGGAATCCACATCGACGTCGACGCCGGTGACTCCCGAGATCTCCGATACCTCTTCCGTCACCGATGCGGCGCAGTGCCCGCACGTCATGCCCTCGACCGAATATGTCGTCTGCATCTTCACTCTTCCCTCTCGAGTCAGGAACGAACCAGGCGCGCGATGGCCTCGGAGGCCTCTTTCACTTTCGCGTCCGCCTCGGGTCCGCCGTGTTTCGCGGCTTCCACCACGCATCCAGCGAGGTGGGCGTCGAGCAGCTTCAACGACACCGACTGCAGAGCCTTGGTCACCGCGGACACCTGGGTGAGAACGTCGATGCAGTAGCGATCGTCTGCGACCATTCTCGATATCCCGGCCACTTGGCCCTCGATACGACGCAATCGCTTCAGCAGGTCGTCCTGCTCGGCGCTGTAGCTGCTCATGTCCGCAATGATACCCCTACCCGGTAGGGGGTGCGCCTCCGGACACGAGTCGACGGACGCCGTCGACCGTCAACAGTCCGGCCACGATGGCGGCGAGAGCGGCCAGCGCAATCCAGGACCCCGAGTAGAACGTCCCCGAATATGCCGGGGACACCTCCGGAACCGCGGGAAACTCCGTGGTGCGCACCCCGGCGTTCCAGCACGCGACCGCTCCGATCACCGCGAGCAGAGCCAGCACCAACTCCGCCCACCCGAGGGACTTCCTCACAGGTACTCCCGCTTCGCCGTTTCGAGAGCCGCGCGCAGACCGTCGTCGTCCTTCGCCCAGGCCTGCACCAGTCCGCCGCCCACCAGACGCAGCCCGATGCCGTGGCGCTTGCGCGGGACGCCCGACAGCTCGCCGAGTACCCGCGCGGTCTCCCACTTCTTCGGCTCGTATTCGCCGTCGGCGTACTCGGCAGGGGGCAGAATGTCGTCGATCTCGTCGAGGTCGACGGTCTCGGTTCCCTGGCGCAGCCGACGGGTGGTGAGTTCCACGCTGACGTGCATACGCGCGGCGCGGAGCTGGACGTACGTGAAACCGACGAGAATCAGCGAGAAGAGAGCGAGAGCGAACCAGTGGACCACCGGTCCTGATGCGAGCTCGACCGCGAGTACCACGAGGCAGAACACCGGCCCCCAGGCCAGCATCCGCCACCGGCCACCGGGCTCGTGGAAGAGCACGGTCTCGTCGGTGGGGGTATCACTGCTCACGGATGAACCACTCCCGTGCCGACGGCCGGTAGACCAGGACCGCTGCGACCACCAACGCGACCGTGATCACCAGCAGCACGAACGGAAACACCAGCGCGGCGAAGGTCAGCAGCAGCGCGGTGGCTCCGGACAGAGCGACCAGGGCGCGTCGGAAACGGCGGTCTCCGCCCCGGACCGGGCCCGACATCAGGCCGACGGCCAGCCCGACCACACCGAAGATCACGCCGAGTCCACGAAAGACCGTCAGGAACGAATCGACCTGTTCGTCCGTCGCGCCGCCGGTGGTGAACGACGCTCTTATCTGGTCGGCGGGGAGCGTCAGGGCGATCATGCAGACGACGATCAGCAGCACCGCGGAGGTCAGCCACAGCCAGTAGGCGGCGGAAACCACTCGGGGCCGGGCGATCGGTGTGTCGGTGTCTGCGCTCACGCCAGACATCCTGCCACCGGGGGCGAGCTGTGCGTTCGGCCGGCAGAGATTTCCGCGCCGACGCGACGTGCTCAGCCTGCAGAAATTCCCAGTGCCATGATCGCGATGGCGGCCGAGACGGCGAGCAGCAGCCCGAGCAGGGCCCAGCCGGGGCGACCGCTCTCGGCGGGACAGGGCTCGCGATCGACGGCCGGTGCTGCGGTCGGCTGCGTGATGCTCGCTGCTGCAGGGGTGTGCTCTGCCATGTCGGTTCCGATCACTCGAGACGATATCGACAGTGATGCTAGTCACACAGCCGGTCCCGCAGCCTCGAACGCGCCCAAAACTATCGAGTTCTGAAAACTACCGCTGCCCCGAAGCGACGAAGTATTCGTTGGATTCCCGACGGTGCATCAGATAGATCGCCCCGGCGGCCAGCACTCCCTGGCCGATGCCGAGCACACTCATCACGATGTTCATGGCTCCTGCGCTCGACGCAATGGCGAACAGTTCGAGGATCATGGTGAACACCGTGAACGATCCGATGATGGTGAGCAGCATGCGCGCCCACATCTTGCCTGCGCGCATTCGCTCTACCCAGAGCAGGAACAACGCCCCGAAACCGATGACCACGAACACCGTGACGACGAGCATCACCGTCACCATCGACTGCGTGGACTCCACCGTCATGTCGGCGGCCGCGTCCTGCGCCGCGAGGTCGTCGAGCAAGGACTGCGCGAATTCCTCGCGCGCCCCGAACAGCGTCCACACCGAGAACAGCGCCGACAGCGCCCCGATCAGAGCAACTCCCCACCACAGGTGGCGTGCGGTCTCTACGTCGACGGGCGCCGGACGCGGGGTCGGCTCGAGCTCCGGTCCTGTCTGCGGGAACCCGTGCTCGAGCTCCCAGCGCTGCCAATCCGGCTGCGGAGGGGGGTTACCCGGCCTGTTGCTGTCTGGGTTGGTGCCGTCCGGGTTGTTGTTCGGAGGAAATTCGTTCACAACCAGCCCGCCACTTCGGTAGCCCAATAGGTCAGTACGACATCGGCACCGGCGCGTCGAATGCCGACGAGCGATTCCAGCACCGCTGCGTCGCGGTCGATCCACCCGTTCTGAGCGGCGGCGGTGATCATGGCATATTCCCCGGAGATCTGATACGCCGCAACCGGAACCGGTGACATCTCGGCGACGTCGCGAAGAATATCGAGATACGACATCGCCGGCTTGACCATCACCATGTCGGCACCCTCGGCGAGATCGAGCTCCACCTCGTGGGTGGCCTCCCGGCGGTTCGCCGCATCCTGCTGGTACGTCCGGCGATCGCCCTGCAACGAGGACCCCACTGCTTCGCGGAACGGGCCGTAGAACGCCGAGGCGTACTTCGCCGAATACGCCAGCTGACCGACCTCGACGTGGCCTGCAGCGTCGAGTCCGGCGCGGATGGCCCCGACCTGACCGTCCATCATTCCGCTCGGTCCGAGCAGGTGCGCACCGGAATCCGCCTGTGCGACGGCCATGTCGACGTACCGCAACAGGGTGGCGTCGTTGTCGATGGAACCGTTCTCCCCCAGGACTCCGCAGTGCCCGTGGGAGGTGAACTCGTCCAGGCAGGTATCGGCCATGATGACCGTCGAATCCCCGAGGTCGGCCTTCAGCCGCGCCAGACCCCGATTGAGGATTCCGTCCGGGTCGGTTGCCCCCGAGCCGGTTTCGTCCTTGTCCTCGGGTCTCGGTACTCCGAACAGCATGACGCCGCCGACGCCTGCCGAGACGGCCTCCTCGGCGGCAGCGCTCAGCGAATCCAGCGTGTGCTGGTACACCCCGGGCATCGAGCTGATCGCCCGAGGCTCGGTGATGCCGTCGGCCACGAACATCGGCAGCACCAGATGCCGTGCCTCGAGCGAGGTCTCGGCCACGAGTCGACGCAGTGCCGGGGTGCGGCGCAGGCGTCGGGGACGGTCGGTGGGGAACAAGCGAACTCCTTACGGACCGGGTGTGCTGAGCGTGAGATCGGCGGCCGAGTTACCGGCGGCGCGACTTCTTGCGCGGCGGGGGCAGTGCGCCCTCGGCCCGCAGGCGAGCCGCGTGCTCGGCGAGAGCCTCGACCAGCGGTCCGACCTGTGCCGACTCGGGCTGCACATCCACTCGCAGACCGAATTCGACGGCCGTCTCGGCGGTCTTGGGGCCGATGCACGCCACCAGGGTGCGAGCGTGCGGCTTTCCGGCGATGCCGACCAGGTTCCGGACGGTGGAGCTCGACGTGAAGCACACTGCGTCGAAGCCGCCGGTCTTGATCATCTCGCGGGTCTCGGCGGGGGGCGGTGCCGCCCGAACGGTGCGGTAGGCCGTGACATCGTCGATCTCCCAGCCGCGTTCGCGCAGCCCCTCGGCGAGCGTTTCGGTGGCGATGTCGGCGCGCGGCAGAAGGACTCGGTTGACCGGGTCGAAGACCTCGTCGTACGGCGGGAAGTCCTCGAGCAGTCCGAGCGAGCTCTGCTCACCCGAGGGCACGAGTTCGGGGTTGATGCCGAACGAGCGCACCTTCGCCGCGGTTGCCTCACCGACACAGGCGATCTTGACACCGGAGAACGCGCGAGCGTCCAGACCGAACTCCTCGAACTTCTCCCACACGGCGCGAACGGCGTTGGTCGAGGTGAAGACGACCCACTGGTAGCGACCGTCGACCAGGCCCTTGACGGAGCGTTCCATCTGGGCCGGGCTGCGCGGGGGCTCGACGGCGATGGTCGGAACCTCGATGGGGATGGCACCGTGGGTGACGAGGCGATCGCTCATCTCCCCTGCCTGATCCTTGGTGCGAGGTACCAGCACGGTCCAGCCGTACAGGGCGCGAGATTCCCACCAGGACATCTTGTTTCGACCCGAGACGACCTTGCCGACGGTGACGACGAGGGATCCGACGAGCTCGGATCCGGCGTCGTTGAGGGTGGCGAGGGTGGCCTCGACGGTGCGTTGCTGACGGGTGGTGCCGCGGACGGTGATGGCCGCGGGTGTCTGCGGTGCCAGGCCGTGTTCGACGAGGGCACTGGCGGTTTCGGCCAGGTGACCCGATGTTGCGTGCAGTACCAGCGGGCCGGGGGCCGCGGCGAGAGCTGCCCAGTCGACCTCGCCTCGGACGTCGGCCTCGGTGTGACCCGAGCCGAGTGCCATTCCGGCGTAGCTGGGCACGGCCGATCCTGCGGGCAGGCCGGGGAGCACCTCGAACGGCACGTGCGTGCGTGCGACGGCGCCGACCTCGGCGATCACCGAGTCGGTCGTGAGCGGATCACCGGAGACCAGGCGAACCACGTCGTGGCCGTTCTTGGCTTCGGCGAGAAGGGTTTTGGCGACCTCGGCCGGTTCGCCGAGTGCCGGACGAACCTCGACACCGTTCTCGCCCGTCTCCGGGTCACGCGGAACGTCGGCACCGACAAGGGCGGTGACGCCCTTGTCGACGTCGGGATCGGTGAATGCGAGCTCGGCCGCTCCGAGCACTTCCCGTGCCCGGACCGTGAGCAGAGCCGGGTCACCCGGCCCGGATCCCACGAACAGGATCCGTCCGTTGGTGTTCTTGCGGACTGGGCTCATCGGTTGTTCTCCAGTGCTGTCTTGTGTGGGTACTGCAGTTCTATCGGGGTTGCGGTGCCCCGTTTCGGAATCAGTCGAGCGGTGGCGATCGACTCTCTTCGCACCACGGGACGGGTCGCCTTGCGTTTGGCGCGTCCGCGGACTGGTGCCGTTATGGCCCTAGACATGAGATCCACCCCGTAGACGAGAATCGGCCTGTGCCGGTTCGGTGACCGAAACGAGTTCGCGCGCACCGAGATCGAGCAGTTCGCGGGCCAATTCCCGGCCCAGCTCCTCGGCTCGCTCGGGTGATCCGACGATCGACGCGCGGATGGTGTCGCTGCCGTCGATGGCGGCGACGCAGCCTCGCAGGGACAGTTCGTCGAAGATTCGGCCGTCCTCGTCGATGGATTCGACGACCTCGGCGATCGCGCCGACCGGGGCGGTGCAGCCGGCTTCGAGTTCGGCGAGCAGTCCGCGTTCGGCTGCCACCGCGGCGCGTGAGTGCGCGTCGTCGAGGGTGGCGATGGCCGCCGCGAGATCGGTGTCCTCGACGCGGCATTCGACGGCGAGCGCACCCTGGGCGGGTGCCGGAAGCAACTGAACCGGGTCCAGCGCTTCGGTGACCACGTCCAGTCGGCCGATGCGGGCCAGTCCGGCGCGGGCGACGATGACGGCGTCGAGCTCACCCGACGCCACCTTCCCGATCCGCGTGTCGAGGTTGCCGCGCAACGGCTGAACGTCCAATCCCTGTCCGAGAGCGCGCAATTGAGCGATACGACGCGGGGCGGACGTGCCGACCTTCGCGTCGGCGGGCAATTCACCGAGTACCAGTCCGTCACGGGCGACCAGGGCATCTCGCGGATCCTCGCGAGCCGGGATGGCGGCAATGGTGAACCGGTCGTCGGCCGCGGTCGGCAGATCCTTGTACGAGTGCACCGCGATGTCGACGGTGCCGTCGGCCAGTGCCTCACGCAGCGCCGCGGTGAAGACGCCGACGCCGATCGTCTGCACGGGAGCAGCAGACAGGTCGCCTGCGGTCTTGACGATCACCAGTTCCGCTTCGACTCCGGCTGCCGCGAGGGCCACCCGAACCGTGTCGGCCTGGGTGGTCGCGAGAAGGCTTCCGCGAGTACCGATCTTGACGACGGCGGTCATTCGGCACGCTCCTGACCGGTGGTTCCGCCGGGGTAGGAGTCCGAGCGTAGATCGGTGCGGCTGGCGGTGAAATCGTCCACCAGTTCCAGCGAGCCGATCTCCATGGGCGTGGCGACGGCGTCGACCGAGCCGGGGCTCAGTTCGAACAACTCCCGCAGCGCAGCGGCATAGGAATCTCCACCCGGTGTGCTGGCGAGCTGCTTGACCCGCACGGTGGGCGAATGCAGCAGCTTGTCCACGACGCGGCGCACGGTGCGCGCCACCTCGTCGCGCTGCGGCGAGTCGAGCCCTGGCAGTCGCGATTCGAGACGGAGCAGCTCTCCCTCGACCACCTCGGCAGCGCGCTGGCGCAGCGCCGTGACGGTGGGGGTGACCTCGGCAAGTCGTTGTCCGGCAAGGTAACCCGAGAGTTCACTGGATACGATCTCGCGGGCGGCCGACGCGTCGTTGGCTGCGGCACCGGCAGCAGGATCGCGCTGCAGGGACTCCATGTCGAAGACGGTGACGCCCGGCAGACCCGACACCGCGGCGTCGACGTCGCGCGGCAGACCGAGGTCGCAGATCACCAACGGTCGATCCGAGCCGCGGCGGGCGAGCGCGAGGTGGGCGTCGGCGATGGAGACCACGGCCCCCACCGCTCCGGTACAGGTGAGGAGGATGTCGGCCTCGGCGACTGCGTCGGCCAGGTCCTCGATGGCGACCGAGGTTGCTGCGATCCCGTTGGAGACGGCGTTCTCGGCCAGGTGGTCGGCTCGCTCACGGGTGCGGTTGACGACGGTCAGCGCGCCGATGCCTGCGCGGCCGAGGTGGGCGACGGCGAGGCCGCCCATCGCTCCGGCTCCGAGGACGACGGCCTTGCGGCCGGCGAGGGAACCGTCGAACTTGTCGGCGGCGCGGTCGAGGGCGACCGAGACCACCGAGGCTCCGGCGGCGTCGATTCCGGTTTCGCTGTGCACGCGCTTGCCCACGCGCAGGGCCTGCTGAGCCAGTTCGTGCATCACGCGGCCCGAGGCCTGCTGGCCGTCCGAGGCGGCGTAGGCCGAACGGATCTGGCCGAGGATCTGCTGCTCGCCGATGACCATCGAGTCGAGGCCACTGGCCACGGCGAAGAGGTGCTCGACGGCGGCCTCGCTGTAGCGGACGTACGCGTGCTTGGTCAGGTCCGCGATCTCGAGCCCCGAGTGTTCGCCGAGAACTTCGCCGACGGCGGTCAGCGCGCCGTGGAAGGCGTCGACGACGGCGTAGATCTCGACCCGGTTGCAGGTGGACACCACCATGACCTCGGAGATGCTTCCGCTGGCCATCAGCTTGTCGGTCAGTTTCGGGCGATCGGTGTCCGTGATGGCGACACGCTCGAGAACTGCGACGGGAGCGCTACGGTGCGAAATCCCGACGAGAAGGACACTCACGGTGCAATCACCGATCCGTTTCTTGTCGAACTGTTGACTGGGCTTGGATTGCCGGCGATGCGCGGGCCGTGACTGCGGCCGAGGCGTGCCGTTGACGTGAGCGGGGGCGGCGATACCGGCTGCGGCCGGGGGGCGGTGACGATGGCCGGACCGTCGATGTCGGTCGGTCCCGAGACGTTGCGCGAGCTGTTGAAGGAGAGCACCTGCATCTCCACCGCCAGGTCCACGCGCCGCACCTCGACATGCTCGGGGACGTCGAGAACCATCGGCGAGAAGCTCAGGATGGATTCGACGCCACCGGAGACGAGTTGCTCGGCGACGCTGTGCACGGATTCGTCGGGGGTGGCGATGACGCCGATGGTGGCTTCGAGTTCACGGCAGGCGACCACGAGTTCGTCGACGTGCCGGACGGTCAGTCCGTCGATGTCGATGCCCACGCGCGCCGGGTCGTTGTCGAACAGTCCGACCATCGTGAAGCCGCGTCGGGCGAATCCGCCGTAGCCGGCCAGCGCCTGTCCGAGGTTGCCGACTCCGGCCAGGACGACGCGATGGCCGCGATCGAGTCCGAGTGCGCTGTCGATCTTGGCGCGCAGGCGCGCCACGTCGTAGCCGACTCCGCGAACGCCGTTGGGGCCGAGAAAGGACAGATCCTTGCGGAGTTTGGCCGATCCGACGCCTGCTGCGGTGGCCAGTTCTTCACTGGAGACGATGAGAACGCCCTCGTCTGCGAGGATGGAGAGGACCCGCAGGTACGTCGCCAGACGGGTGACCGTAGCCTGAGGGATGACCCGCTCTACGCCGCTGGGCGACGGGCGCTCTTCGGTCACGTCTGGGGCTCCTCGTCCGAACGGCGTCGATGCCGGTCTTCACGCTGATCCTGCGTTCGTGTCTATTTCACGGACGCTGTTCACACCACGGTAACTGCTTGTGAACGAATGAACAAAGTTGCGCACACCGGCCCTCACCTGCACACGCGAGAGCAATCACACGTTCTTAGGGTGCCCTGCCCGGGTGAGATCGGCTCGCAACCGCGGCACGTCTACCTCCCAGTAACTGTGTTCGATGCCGTCGAGGAGCACCACGGGCACTCGATCCCCGTACTCCGCACGCAGGTCAGGCGATTCCGCTGCCGCCTCGTCGACGTCGACGACGGTGACCGGCACGTCGAATTCGCGGCACACCTCGCTCAAGACCTCGAACGCGTGCGTGCAGGAATGGCAGCCTGCGCGGGTGAGAAGAGCCACGCCGGTGGGAGTTGTCTGCATGAATCCACTGTGACACGAGCTCGGCGGAGACGAAGGTCACAGTCCCCGGTCCGATCGGGGGCCGAACGACGGGCGCGCAGTACTGCCCTTCGCCTGTCGTCCGGACGACCCCGACTAGGCTTGCGGCGAGCGACTCGACTGGGAGGTGGACATGGTGAGCGACGGGGGAACAGACCTGCCGATCGAGAACACGCCCGATATCGACATGGTCGATACCAACGATCCGAGCGAGGACAAGCAGTTCAAACGCCGCATCCGCAGGATTCGCAATCCATTCGGTCCGACCGACGCCGAGGTCCGCGCCAACGTGGCAGGCCAGGCCAGTGCCGATGCCGCCCTGGCGTTGCAGATCGAGTCCGAGGCGGCCGTTCCGCGGGATCTGACTGCTGCCGCCTTCTTCGACGTGGACAACACGATGGTGCAGGGCGCGTCGATCATTCACTTCGCTCGCGGGTTGGCCGCGCGCAAGTACTTCACCAGCGGCGATCTGGCCCAATTCGCTTGGCAGCAGGTCAAATTCAGGGTCAGCGGCAAGGAGAACAGCGAGGACGTGGCCAGTGGCCGCGAGAAGGCGCTCTCGTTCATCACCGGCCGTCCCACCTCGGAGCTGACCCGGCTCGGTGAGGAGATCTACGACGAGTTGATCGCGGACAAGATCTGGGCCGGTACCCGGGCTCTCGCGCAGATGCACCTCGACGCCGGTCAGCAGGTCTGGCTGGTGACGGCCACTCCTCTCGAACTGGCCCAGATCATCGCCAAGCGCCTCGGCTTGACCGGGGCTCTGGGAACGGTCGCCGAGAGCAAGGACGGGGTGTTCACCGGCCGTCTCGTCGGCGACATCCTGCACGGCATCGGTAAGGCGCACGCGGTGCGTTCGCTGGCGGTGCGCGAAGGTCTCAACCTCAAGCGCTGCACCGCGTACTCGGACAGCCACAACGATGTGCCGATGCTCTCCCTGGTCGGCACCGCCGTGGCGATCAACCCCGATACCGACCTGCGTGAGCTGGCCAAGAACCGGGGTTGGGAGATCCGCGACTACCGCACCGGACGCAAGGCAGCCAAGATCGGAGTGCCCACGGCGTTGGCCCTGGGAGCGGTGGGCGGTGGGCTCGCCGCGGTGATCGGCCGTCGCAAGTCCTGATCCATCCCGGTGACGACAGTCAGAGCGTGAGCTGCATCAGCGTCAGGTCCAGCCAGCGACCGAACTTCACGCCCACCTGCGGCATCTGCCCGACGGTGACGAACCCGAGTTTCTCGTGCAGTGCGATCGACGTGGTGTTCTCGGATTCGATGAACCCGACCAGCACGTGCACCTCGCTCGCCTGCGCCCGCTCGATCAGTTCGCTCAGGAGCGCACTGGCCAGTCCGCGACGGTAGAAGTCTCGGTGGATGTACACCGAGTGTTCCACCGAGTGCCGATAGCCGCTCTTGACCCGCCACTGCCCGTACGACGCGTATCCGGCCACCCGTCCGTCGACCTCTGCGGTGAGGACCGGGTATCCGGCGGCGATCCGGCCCTCGAACCAGGCCGTGCGATCGGCGAGATCGACCTGTTCCTCGTCCCAGATGGCGGTGGTGTTGGCGACCGCATCGTTGTGGATGTCGAGAATCTCGGGTAGATCGGCAGCGGTGGTGTCGCGGATATGCACTGCCACAGGGTAACCCGAGCGTCTAACCCAGGAAGACGTTGCGCCTCTTGGCAAGCAGTCGATACAGCGTGTGCTGGATGGTCTCGCGGACGTGGTCGGTCAACTCGAACAGCACCATCGGATCCTCGAACGCGGTGGAGTCGTACCCGTCGGTGGGGATCGGTTTGCCGAATTCGATGTACCACTTGGACGGCATCGGAATCAGACCGAGCGGACCGAGGTGCGGGAAGAAGGGCGTGACCGGAAAGTAGGGCATGCCCATCAGTCGGGCCAGCGGTGCGATGTCGCCGATCTTGGGGTAGATCTCCTCCGAGCCGACGATGGAGCACGGGATGATCGGCACACCCGTCCGCAGCGCAGCCGAGACGAATCCGCCGCGGCCGAATCGCTGCAACTTGTAGCGCTCACTGAACGGTTTGCCGATGCCCTTGAACCCCTCGGGGAACACCGCGGCGACCTCGCCGGTACGCAGCAGACGCTCGGCGTCGGGGTTGCAGGCCAGCGTGTGCCCGGCCTTGCGGGCGATCGTGCCGACGCCGGGCATCTCGAATGCCATGTCGGCGGCCAACATTCGCAGAGGCCGGTGCGCCGGGTGGTGATCGCGCACGGCGACCGACGCCATCAACGCATCGACGGGCACCACGCCTGCATGGTTGGCAACGACCAGTGCGCCGCCGTCGGACGGAATGTTCTCGATGCCTTTGACCTCGACGCGGAACCACTTGTCGAACAGCGGCCGCAGCAACGGAAGCCAGATCGCGTCGGCGAAGTGCGGGTCGTAGCCGAACTCGTCGACGCTGTAGTCACCGGCCAGCCGCCTGCGTACGAACTCGGCGACCGAGGAGATCTGGTCGACGATCGTGGACTTGGTGTCGTCGATCATCGACAGCAGCGGAGCCGGTATCGACGGCGTCACGGTCGATGCGGCGGCAGGCGCCGGGTCCAGCAACGGCGTCGGCTCTCGGGGATCGGTGTAGGCGGAGGGGTGCCGCTCACGCGAGCCCGCAGCCGCTCGGGCCGAGCGTCCCGAGGTGCCGCCGTGCAATGGAATCACTTTGGCCACTTCGCTCACCCGTCCCCTCCCGAACTACGCACCGCTCCGGAACGCGGCAGTGCTGCCAGTGCACGCGCCGTGGACGCGCCTGTCTCGACGGCCGAGACCAGTCGATCCTCGACGCTGTCCACCCATTCGGTTCTGATGACCGGCCGCAGCGCTGCGCCTCGGACGAAGTCGTCGAACGCCTGAACCGTGGTCCACCGCGGCTCGAATCCCAGGACGGACCGCATGCGGGTGGTGTCGAGTCCGCAGCCGAAGTGGAAATAGTCGAGTTGCTCGGTGGTGAACTCGCGCATCATGCCGCCCATCAGGGCGCGGCCGACGCTCTTGAAGAGCGGGAACGGTACCGGCACCTGAACGCGGCCGGCTCGGCGAATCGCCTGGGAGAGCATGATCGTGCCGTCGGCTCCGATGTTGAACGTGCCCGCCGACCCGCCGAGAGTGGCGCGCTCGAGCGCAGCCAGGGCGTCCTCTTCGTGCAGCAACTGCATGCGGGCGTCGCGACCGACGATGCTGGGGATCAGCGGCGAGGTCATGTAGCGCGAGATGGTGCCGTTCAGTCGCGGACCGATCAGCGGTGCCATGCGCAGGATCGACACCGCGATATCCGGTCGTCGACGGCCGAGGCCACGTAGGTATCCCTCGATGTCGATCGTGTCCCGCGCGTACGCACCGCTCGGGGGGCGTCGGGCACTCATCTCCTCGGTGAATTGCACCGGGTCCTTCGCGCTGCAGCCGTACACCGAGGACGACGAACGCAGTACGACCCTCTCGACGGTCGGCGATTTCTGGCAGACCGCGAACAGCTGCATCGCGCCGATGACGTTGAGGTCCTTCATCGTCGCGCGGCCACCGGATTTCGGAGGCTTGGCGACGGTCGCTGCGTGCACGACGGTATCGACGCCTGCATTGCGAATCACTTTGCCGATCAGCGGATTACGAATGTCGGCGCGGACGAATTCCGCGCGACCCATCCGGCGCAGCAGATCCTTGCTCGGAGACACGGCGTCGACGGCGATGACGCGCTCGACGTTCGGATTCTGGGCCAGCCTGGTGACGAGGTAGCCGCCGAGGAATCGACTCGCTCCGGTCACGAGGACCACTCGGGGCGCGGTCGATCCACGATCGCTCGGACTCACTGCGCACCCCCAACGTCGGTTCCGCTGCAAAGCCTACTGGATCAGCAGGTGTCCGGGTGGGTGAGAAGCAAAGCCCGTTCTTCGAACGGAAGAAGCCCGCCACCGACGGTGACGGGCTTCTTCGTGAAGCAGATGACGGCAGGCTTATTTGCCGAGTTTCCTGCGCTGCACGCGGGTACGACGAAGCAGCTTGCGGTGCTTCTTCTTCGACATGCGCTTGCGACGCTTCTTGATCACTGAACCCATGCGGGTGTCCTCACGTTCTTCTCTAGCGTTTTCGCGCACGCCGTTTGCGTACGCCTACCTGACAACCAAGCCCTAGGGCTGCGGTCACCGAGCTGGCGCTGGGGCCACGTACTCGCCCACGGCTACACACCGGCTGGCTGGCACGACGAGCGCCAATCCTACCGGTGTGAACCAGGACTTACGAAACCGGCCCCACGTGCACTACTAGCCTGCGTCGAAGTACGAGGTCTCGAGATAGTCGTGGACCGCCTTGGCGTGCACACGAAAAGATCGACCCACTCGTACAGCGGGCAATTCTCCGCCGTGCACCAGCCGGTACACGGTCATTTTCGAAACCCTCATCAGCGTCGCCACTTCGGCGACCGTGAGGAACTGCGTTCCGGCCAGAGCCGGTTGACCGTCCGGGGACGAACCCTTGGACGGCTTGTTTATAGACGCCATCAATCCACATACCTCCGGCACGTCTCATGCGGCAGGCTTCCCCTCCTGCCGAACAGACACGCACGTGCTGCCCCCGAGCCTATAGGGACAGATGGGGTTACTGCGACGGGAGTGGGGAAAAGATTTTTTATTCTGCTGTGATGCCCATCTCAACGGATCGGGCATTCGCGGCACCGAGGGCATCGAAAAACGCTGCTCGGAGGCCGTTTCTCTCCAGTTCGCGCACCGCAGCGGCGGTGGTTCCGCCCGGAGAAGTCACGGCGTATCGGAGCTCGCTCGCGCTCTCGTCGGAGCGATCGAGCATCGCCCCCGACCCCACCATCGTCTGAACCACGAGCGCCGACGCCACGTCGCGGCTCAATCCCAGGCCTACTCCCGCGTCGATCATGGCCTCGGCCACCAGGAAGAAATAGGCCGGGCCGGAGCCGGACACGGCCGTCACGGCGTCGAGCTGATTCTCCTTGACCACGACCACCTTGCCGACGGCCGAAAGGATCGAGCGCACCAGTTCGAGGTGCTCGGCGCGGGCGTACTTGCCCGGTGCCAACACGCTGACGCCCTCCCCCACCAACATCGGGGTGTTGGGCATGACCCGAACGACCGGGAAACCGGCGGGGAGCTTGGGCTCGAACTTGGCGGTGGGGACGCCTGCGGCCAGCGAGACGATGAGTTGTTCGCGATCGCCGTCGAGTTCGATCTTCGTGATCTCGTTCAGTGCCGCTTCGACGTCGGCCGGCTTGACCGCCAGCACGATCACGTCGGCACCCTCGGATGCGTCACCGACGGTGGTGGTCAGTACTCCGAATTCCTCGGCGATCTCCTTGGCGCGGGCCTCGGACTTCTCGGCGACCACCAGATCGCGCACAGCGTGGCCGGACTCGAGGAGTCCCGCAATCAACGCCTCGCCGATCCGTCCGCCGCCGATCACTGCAATTCTCGTCATGGACGCCAAGCCTGCCATGTCAGTTCGAGCGCGGCACCATCGCCAACTGTCTGCTCTGCACCACGACGGCACCGGTCGAATCCAGCACCACGTGGTCCTCCTCGAACCAGGTGCTGCCGATGACGGTGCTGGTCGCCGCCACGCGCAGCCACCCCGGTGCCGGACGGCGTCGCAGGTAGGTCGTCAGCTGCACGGTCGGAGCCCAACCGAACATTCCGCGGTTCATGGTCACCGGGGCCGAGATGTCTCCGGTCATCAGCGCGAACAGCACTGCGGTGTCGACGTCGGCCTCGTCGCCCGCGAATGGGCGCACCCACAATCGAATCTCCGCCTCGCCCTGCTGACCGGTCAGGAACGACGCCGACGATGCGTCGATACGCATCTCGCAGCCCTTGGCGACGTGCACGATGGACGCCATCGGATGATCGCCTGCCACCGCGAGTGTCTCGGCGGGAGGTTCGACGGCCATCGACGACAACGACGTCGGTGTCTCGTGGTGGGGTTCGTCGGAGTCCGGACGACCGAGGGTCACCACCGCCCGCACGGCAACGCGTCCGGCCTGGGTGAGCTCGACGTCGACGTGGGAGACCTGGCGACCGCGCTTGCGCACGATGGTCGTCAGCGCTACCTCGCCGGGATCGGGTGCGGCCAGGTAGCTGACGCTCACTGCGAGCGGCTGGATCTCGGTCTGCTCCGGGTCGGTCCTCACGATCTGCTGACGCGCTGCTGCGGCGCAGACCGCGAGCATCGCGCCGCCGTGCACCTTGGGACCGATGGTCCAGGTGGAGTCGATGGCGCCCGCGAACGATCCGGTGTCGGCGTCGACCTCGAGCGCGGTCAGGGTGGTGGCGGCCTTGAAGGGGCTGGCGGAACTCATTGGCGACAACTTACCGGCGGCCTCAGGACAGGTGTGCGCGGGAGAACTGCAGTGCTTGTCCGAGCATCGACGATCGTTCGGGGACCGTGCGCGCGTTCTGCGTGTTGATCTCGATCACTGCCTGACCTTCGAAGCCGCGGCGCACCAGTTCGGTGCACACCTCGACACATGGCTGGCTGCCGTGACCGGGGATCAGATGCTCGTCGACCGATGCGCCCCGGCCGTCGGCCAGATGCAGGTGCGCGATGCCCTCGCCCATCCGGTCGAGCATCTCGAGCGCGTCCGAGCCTGCGGTGGCGGTGTGCGAGAGGTCGAGCGTGTAGTGATCGTGGCCGACGTCGGTCGGGTCGTACGACGGCGAGAACGCCGACAGGGCTGCGCCCGGACCACCGCGTCGTTCGAGTCGCTGTGCGGATTTCTCCTTGCGCCCGAAGAAGCGGTCGGCCCGCATCGGGAACATGTTCTCGACGGCGACCACCACGTGGGAGTTCGCTTCGAGTTCGGCGACCTGATCGGCGAAGCCGTCGCTGTACTTGCGCTGCCACCGGAACGGTGGGTGCACCACGACCGTCGCCGCGTCCAGCTTCTCGGCCGCCTCGACCGACCGGGCGAGTTTGGCGACCGGATCCGATCCCCACACTCGCTGCGAGATCAGCAGGCACGGCGCGTGGATGGCCTGCACCGGCATCGAGTACTCCCGCGAGAGCGCGGCCACGGCGTCGACGTCCTGACTGACCGACTCGGCCCACACCATCAGCTCGATGCCGTCGTACCCGAGCTCCGCCGCGTACCGGAACGCCGCCTCGGTGTTCTGCGGGTAGACCGAGGCGGTGGACAGTCCCACCCGAATTCGCTGCGCACCCATCGGCGTGCCGGCTCAGCCGGTACTGAGCTGGAAGGCGAGCGGACCGAGCGTGACGAAGACGCCGACGGCGATCGCGATGACGATCGACATCAGATCGTCGGTGCGCCGCAGAATTCTCACCACTGCGACGAGCCCGACGATGACCAGCACCGACAGCACCAGCGCGACCCACGGCAGCACGTCCCACAGTTGCTCGAAGCCCTTGAACAGCAGCGCGCCGACGGCGATCGACACCACGGCCTGACCGATCAGCACCAGCCATTGCCGGACGGCACCGCCCTTGCCCTTGACGGCCGCTGCCCGGCGATCGGTGCGCGAGGCCGCAGTCGCGCTGTCGGCCGCCGCGTCCGGTGCGTCGTCGGTTGCCGTGTCGGTCTCGACGTCGGTCGCGGTCTTCGGCTCGTCGTCGATCCCCGGCTTCGCGAGATCGACGACCTCGGTGGCGGCGGACGTCTCGACCCCCACCGACTCGGCTGCCGTGTCCTCGACGCGCGCGAGGCGCGGCGACACCACGGTCTTGGTCAGGTCGTCGACGTCGACGACCGCTGCTCGCGGAGCGACATCGGTGTTCGGCTCGGCCACCTCGACCTGCCGCGGTGCGCGGAAGCCAACCGGCTTGCGGGTCCGACTCTGCTCGGCCGCGGTTGATCCGTACGGAAGCCGATCCGACGTCGGCGTCGCAGCCGACGTCGGTGCCACCGGGTGCCTGGCGCGTTCGGTGTCGTCGTGCGAGCGGTTCAGCAGGTCACCGGCAACCGTGGTGGAACCGGACAACAGTTCCGGCTCCGGCTGCTGCTTCTCGCGCTTGCCTGCCGGTTGGAACGGGGTGGGGCGAGTGCTCTGCGGCCGAGCCGGCTGTGGCCGCGAGGAGACGGCGGCGGGTGCAGCGTCCTCGGCCGCATCGTTGCTCTGCGGCGCTGCCGGAGCGACGTCGGACGTCTCGGGCTCGGGCTCGTCGGGGGCCGGGGTCTCGACAACCGGGGCGCTGCGGTTGCCGGGCTCGTCACGAACGACGGGGATCTCACCGGTCAGCTCGGCGACGGAGATGCCGCCCTTGACGCCACGGCGACGGCGACCGCCCGCGCTCAGGTTCGTCTTCTGACCGTTTCGGGCCAAGAGCTCGGCAACCGAGATCTGTCCGGTGTCCTCCGGGTTGGTGTCGCTCATCTCGAACTCCCCACCAGATCGCCGTCGGTTTCGGGGTCCAGCTTCCTCAACATCAAACCTTCCTTCAGCGCCCACGGGCATATCTCGAGTGACTCCGTTGTCGATGCCCGCATGCTCGCCTCCGCGACCAGAGCCCCGGCCGCCAGTTGTGGCGACCCGTCGGCGCTGACACCTACCGATTCTGCACGGTCGGCCGCCATGATCCGCGATACGAACGCTACGAGTTGCCTCGAGGAGTTGACTCGAGCCGCGTCTGCACCGACGTCGAGCACCCCTATTCGCACATGCCCACGGTACTGGGTCTACCGTCGTCGTTTGTGACAGCAGGTCGTGAGCAGCAGCCGTTCGCTGCAGAGGTCGAGATGGATTTCCCTCGAGAATGGGTCGAGTTCCCCGACCCCGACAATTCGGAACACCTCATCGTCGCGGATCTGACGTGGTTGTTGTCCAACTGGACCTGCGTGTTCGGGACTCCGGCGTGTCAGGGAACCGTCGAGGGCAGGCCCGACGACGGGTGCTGCTCCCACGGCGCGTTCCTGTCCGACGACGACGACAAGCGCAAGCTCGACGAGTCGGTGAAGTTGCTCATCCCCCAGGACTGGCAGCTCATGGACAAGGGTCTCGGCAAGAAGGGGTACGTCGAATACGACGATCTCGACGACGAACAGTCGCTGCGTACGCGGCGCTACAAGGGTGCCTGCATCTTCCAGAACCGACCCGGGTTCGAGGGCGGAATCGGGTGCGCGCTGCACTCGATGGCACTGCGCAAGGGCATCGAACCGCTCGAGGTCAAACCCGACGTGTGCTGGCAGCTGCCGATCCGACGTACTCAGGACTGGGTGACGCGGCCGGACGGCTCCGAGATTCTCAAGACCACGATCGGTGAGTACGACCGACGCGGCTGGGGCGAGGGTGGTCTCGATCTGCACTGGTACTGCTCGGGCTCGCCCGACGCGCACGTCGGATCGAAGCAGGTGTTCGAGTCCTACAAGCCGGAGTTGACCGAGCTGCTCGGCAAGGCCGCGTACGACGAACTGGCATCGCTGTGCAAGCGTCGCCGGGGTCTCGGTCTGATCGCGGTGCATCCCGCCACTCGTGAGGCGGAGCGGCTGCGCCGCACGTGAGCGAAACTTCGTAGCCCACTACGAATTTCCGCTCACATGCCGCAGGCTCTACTCTCACATGCCGCAGGCTCTACCCCTCGAGCTTGTAGCCCAGTCCGCGCACGGTCACCAGGTGTTCCGGCTTGGCCGGATCGGATTCGATCTTCGAGCGCAGTCGCTTGACGTGCACGTCGAGTGTCTTGGTGTCGCCCACGTAGTCGGCTCCCCACACGCGGTCGATCAACTGCCCGCGGGTCAGCACTCGACCGGAGTTGCGCAGCAGATACTCGAGTAGGTCGAATTCCTTGAGCGGCAACGTGATCTGCTCGGATCCGACCATCACCACGTGGCGTTCGACGTCCATGCGCACCGGTCCGGCTTCGAGCACTCCGGTGTCGACTCCACCGTCGACCTCGGCGTCGGAGCCGCGCCGAAGAACTGCGCGGATGCGGGCGATGAGTTCGCGTGCCGAGTACGGCTTGGTGACGTAGTCGTCGGCACCGAGTTCGAGCCCCACGACCTTGTCGATCTCACTGTCGCGTGCGGTCACCATGATGACGGGAACCCCTGAGCGCGAACGCAATTGCTTGCACACGTCGGTTCCGCTCATGCCGGGGAGCATGAGGTCGAGCAACACGATGTCGGCTCCTGCGCGATCGAATTCCGCCAGTGCCGACGGTCCGTCTCCGACGACGGTGGCCTCGAAGCCTTCCTTGCGGAGCAGGAAGGCCAGTGGATCGGCCAACGACTCTTCGTCTTCCACGATCAGAACGTTGGTCACTGATTCTCTCTTTCTGTAACCGAAGCGTCGTCTTCTTCTTCGAAGTACGCAGGGATCTGGAGGGTGAAGGTGGATCCGGTGCCCAGCTTGCTCCACAGCGAGATGCTGCCGTTGTGGTTGGCTGCGACGTGTTTGGCGATGGCCAGGCCGAGGCCCGTGCCACCGGTGGCCCGCGACCGAGCTTTGTCGACGCGGAAGAATCTCTCGAAGACGCGTTCCTGGTCTGCCTTGGCGATGCCGATGCCGCGGTCGGTGACGGCGAAAGCCACGTTATCTCCGCGCAGAGCTCGGCTCACCGAAACGGGCGAGCCGTCCGAGGAGTAGGCGATGGCGTTCTGGATGAGGTTGGCCAGGGCCGTCACCAACAGCGCTTGGTCTCCGAGGACCTCGAGGCCGCTCGGGTGGTCGGTGGTGACGGAGATTCCGGCGTTCTCGGCGGCGAGCTTGGATCGATCCATCGCCTCGTTGACGACGGTGTCGACGTCGACCACCTCGAGGTCGGGTAGCTTCTCGGCTCCCTGGAGTCGCGAGAGCGCGATCAGTTCGGTCACCATGTTGCCGAGCCGTTTGGATTCGGCGACGACCTTGCCGCCGAAGTGCCGGACGGAGTCCGGATCGTCGGCCGATTCGAGCAGCGCCTCGGCCAGCAGGCTCATCGCGCCGACGGGGGTCTTCAGTTCGTGGCTGACGTTGGCGACGAAGTCCCGACGCGTCGCCTCCATCCGGACCTGCTCCGAGTCGTCGTCGGCGAACAGCACCACGAAGCGCTTGTCTTCCTTGCTCAGCAGGCGCGCAACGCAGCGGACGGCGATCTTGTCGCGGCCGGTTCTCGGGTTCTTCGAGCTGAGGTCGACCTCGACGGGGTTTCCGTCGGCCAGGACCTTGAGAACGGTCTCCCAGGCACGATCGTCGATCAGACGGTTACGCACCAGTCCCAGCTCCTCGGCGCGCGGGTTGAACAGCACCACGTCGTGAAACTGGTCGACGACGGCGATGCCACTCTCCGATGCGAGGACGATCAGGTCCAGTACCTGCGACATCGTCAGGCCGGAGCTGGCTCGGCGACGCTCCGAGTGTCGAGTGTTGAGGTACGGGATCAGAACACCGCCGACGAGGTATCCCACGAAGGCCGCGGCGATAGCCAGTAGTACGGCCGATGCGACACTCACACCGGAATCGTACGTTCGATGGACAGCTCACATACGCAGGGTGCAGGCATTTCCCTGGTCGTCATAGTCCCCGTCGGCAGTGTTCTTCGATCGTTCACCTGCAGTTACGACAAAACGTCGGTTTGCGGGAGGTGGCGCTACTTGCCGCCCTGGTTTGCCACGGCAGCTGCGCCTGCGGCCGCTGCTTCCGGATCGAGGTAGGTGCCGCCCGGGTTGGTGGGCTTCAGCTTTCCGTCGACCTCCTCGAGGTCGTACTGCAGCGGAATGCCGGTGGGGATGTTCAGTTCGGCGATATCCGCGTCGGAGATCTCGTCGAGATACTTCACGAGAGCGCGCAGCGAGTTGCCGTGCGCGGCGACGAGGACGTTCTTGCCTGCCTTCAGGTCGGCGACGATCGTCTCCTCGAAGTACGGGATCAGGCGCTCGACGACGTCGGCGAGGCATTCGGTCAGCGGAACGCTGTCCAGATGGGCGTAGCGCGGATCGGCGTCCTGGCTGTGCTCGCTGCCGATCTCGATGGGCGGCGGCGGGGTGTCGTAGCTACGACGCCACAGCATGAACTGCTCGTTGCCGTACTTGTCCTTGGTCTCGGCCTTGTTCAGTCCCTGCAGTGCGCCGTAGTGCCGTTCGTTCAGACGCCAGTCGCGAACGACGGGTATCCAGTGCCGGTCGGCCGCGTCGAGTGCGAGGTTGGCGGTGCTGATCGCGCGACGCAGCAGCGAGGTGTACAGCAGGTCGGGCAGGATGCCCGCCTCGGCGAGGAGCTGGCCTGCGCGCTTGCCCTCGGCCTCACCCTTCTCGGTAAGTCGCACGTCCACCCAACCGGTGAACTGGTTGGACGCGTTCCATTCGCTCTCGCCGTGACGAAGCAGAATCAAGGTTCCGATACTCATGTGGTCAGTTTCTCATGCTCCGGCTGCGCCGGCCCGCGTACGACGAGCACGCCGACGACGACGATCATCACGACGGCGGTGAGGGTGATCGGGATGGGAATGACGGGGTCGAACAGCACGAGCACGGCACCGGTGGGGACGACGACGTTGACCACTCGATCGGCGTGGGCACGGATAGCGATCAGCCAGACCCCGAACACGAACACCGCGATCGGGATCGTGACCGTGAACGACGCGGCGGTGTCGCCGAGCTTGCTGTGCTCGGTCAGTACGTCGATCTCGACCTCGATGCCGGCCGAGAACGCGCCTGCTGCCGCGAAGATGAAGTAGTGGGCGTAGCCGTAGATCACCGAGTTGCCGAATTTTCCGATCGCTCGGTGATGCGGGGGCCAGAAGTAGATCCACCACAGGCTCGCGGTGACGACGAGAGTGAGGACGGAGATCGAGATCAGTGGTGCGAGGGCGGTCTCGTCGTGAATTGCCTCGATGATCGCGTTGGCCGACGCGAGTAGGGATTCGCCGAGCAGAATCAGTGTGAACAGTCCGTAGCGTTCGGTGATGTGGTGCGGATGCCACGGTGTCGTGCCCTGCCGCTCGGCGATCAGCGGTACCGACATCTCGACGCCCGCGAGTACGACGAACACGACGATCGCGGCGGTGCCGTCGAGCAGCAGTACCCAGAGAATCCACAGAACCTGAACTCCCGCAATGCCTCCCGCGTAGGTCAGAGCGGTCGCGCGAAGTTCGGGACTCTTCGAGGCTCGGACCCATTGCGTCACCATGGCCACCCGCATCACGACGTAACCGAGCACAACGATCGCGAAATCCTGGTCCACGAACGCCGATTCGATTCCGGCGGCGAGCACCAACACCCCGGCCATCTGTACGACGGTCAGCGTCCGATACAGCCAGTCGTCGGTGTCGAAGGACGTCGCGAACCACGTGAAGTTCATCCACGCCCACCAGATCGCGAAGAACACGAGCGCGTAGCCGACCAGGCCGTGGGCGACGTGATTCTCGGTGAGGTCGTGATGGAGTCGAACCGAAGCAATGCTGACGGCCACCACGAACACCAGGTCGAAGAACAACTCGAGTGGACTCGCTGCCCGATGCGGTTCCTCGGGATCACGCGGTCGCATCGGAGACAGGCGGGCAGCGGATAGATTCACGATCGCAGACTAGGTCATCCCATTCGTGAGCGTTGTCTCTATTGTGTTGCGAGAGTTCAGTATTACGGACATTTCGGACATTGGTCGACGCTTCGCCGTGGGTAGTGTCGGCACCTCACACCCCTTTTCCCGACTGCGTGCTGGGGTTCGAGTCCTGGCTGGTGTGTGAGGTCGGTAGAAAGGGTGTGAGGTTACCGGCTCACTCCCCCAGGTCCGCCCCGATCGCGCCGATTCGAGCTCCCACACTCTCATCGAGCTCCTCGGTCTCGACGAAATAGCGACGAAACACCGAGCGCATCAATTCGATGACTTCGATATGTTGCCTGATCGCAACAGCCGCCGACCGCTCTTCCCCATCGGCAAGTCGCTTGAACTTGCGACCCAGCTGCTGAGCCGAAGGAAGCGTGCCGAACGCGTCGACATCGACCAACCATTTTGTCTTCTCCAACATCAACTCGAGATGCAAGATGTATTCGGCGCATACTTTGTCGCACTGAATTGCGACGCCCTCCGGAATTTCCAGATGACCCGACTCCGCCTGCGCGGCCAATGCCCGCCACGTCAGCCTGGCAGCCGCAAGCTCGTCAGGACCCGATCCCATAGCTGCTCCTTACTATCGGTTCGACGGTGGCAATAATGGGCGGAGCGCGCTTCCGACACGCTCGACCTCTACACATGGATCACCTAGTGGCTCGCGAGAAGCCCTCCCGTCCAGAATGAAGTAGACAATTCCTCCGACCACTTCGTAGGCGACACCACAGCTGACCTCGTCGTAATTCGCAGTTCGCCGAAACTGAACTGCCCCAGTGCCATTCACTACGGTAAACTCACCGAACTGGTCATTCCCTTTCAGATACGCGAGATCGTGGTCCGACGAGAACACTCCAAGGAAGTACCAGGAGCCTGGATCGGGGTTCCTCCAGGCGCAGATCATCCAGTCGGTGGACAACGGCGCGTCTCCGAACAGGTTCGTGCTCTTGCTGTTCACATCCAATCCCGCTGCCTCGATGGCGTCGTTCGGGATGGTGCAGGGATCCCATGGCTCGTCTTCCACCGGTGTCGCGACCACCGAGCTCGTCGGCTCTGCAGCCGGCGCGCTCTTCGTCGCCCCGCCGCATCCGACGACCAATGCCATCACGCCGACCAGACCCGCCACCCACCACCGCGTTGCCCTCACCTCTGGTTCGACGCGGCGAATGTCGGTTCGGTTCCGCGACGACCTCACACACCTACTGACGAGTGCGCGCCCCCGCTCACTTCAGAGCAAGGGCGCGCAGTCGTCAGAAAAGGTGTGAGGTCACCATCGAGCAGAGGTCAGCCGCAATTCGACGGAGCCGGCTCCCCTCGGAATCGCGCGTCCACGTAGGCGTAGGCCTCGGGCAGTCCGACGAGCGATCCGCTGAAGTGTTCGGCGAGTGGGTAGGCCCGGAACTGCACTGTTGCCCCCGCTGCGCAGTAGCGGTCGACCGTCTCTTTCACCGGTGCGAAGGGAGTGATGAAGTCGTTGATCCCATGCCAGATGTACACCGGGGCGGTGGGAACGCCCTCGTACTCCACGAGACTGTTCTTCTTCAGAACCGCCTGCGCAGAAGGCAGCGAGGCAATGTCGACGTTCGACAGGTCCCGGGCGCTCTTGAAGGCTCCGCCGATGATGATGGGACGCCTGCATTCGTTGCTCACACGATCTCGCAGGGCCAGACCCGCCGCATTGAGGTTCTCCGAGACGGGGAACTCCGTCGGGTATTCACGTTCGAGTCCGAGGGATGCCGCCAGCGCCATTCCGAAGGCCGGATGCGGAATGGCACTGTAGCCCAGGTTCTTTGCGATCAATCCCAGGTCGGCGGGAGTTCCGCCGTGCACGCTGGCCACGATGTTCAGCTCCGGCGCGTAGGTGGGTGCCATCGCACCGGCCCACGATGTCGCCAGTGCGCCTCCGGAGTAACCCAGTAACGCGACGGGGCTGTCCTTCAGCGGCAACTGCTCGAAGTTCTGCACGGCTCGAACCCCGTCGAGCGTCAACCGACCTTCGTACTCGGCAGCGCCGTAGGCACCGGTCGGTCCGAGGTAGTCCGGCACCGCAACCGCCCAACCGCGGGCGACCATACCGAGGTACAGGCTCGGCGCTTCACCGATCTCGTAGGTGAAAAGTCCGTGCGAAGGGGCACATTTGACGCCCAGAGCATTGATGACGGCCTGGTAGGACACCAGCGGGGTTCCGGCGCCTCTACCTCGGGGCATCAGCACCGTGGTCACTGCGGCAACCGGTGCACCTGCGGAGTTGGTGGACCGGTACTTCAGTTGCCAGATGTCGGTGTTGGGGTACATCCAGGCGTCCGCACGACGGCTGGCCAGGATGTCACCCGGCGCGTGATCGGCGATGTCGGCCGGTGCCGCATAGAAGACGTCCGGATCGGGGGCCGTCGGCGCGGGAGCCGCCGACGCTGTTGTGCCCGTTGCGAACAGGTACACGCAGAGTGCCACCAGGATGGACCCCAGGGTCGAGAGCTTTCGGATCACGGTGCGCCTTTCGGAGTGAGCAAGATCGAAGATCACGGAACTACGGGAAGGGAGAACTGGTTGATCGGATCCGTCGAGGACACGACGACGTCCGCTGGGCCCGGCCCACCCGCGAAGGACGGATCCGACGCGGTGATCTCGACGGCGATGCGGTGTCCGAGGTCGAATCGATGGACGATGCTCGGTAGCGAGATGGTCACCGGCTCGCCGGATCCGCTGAGTACGGCAGGTGCAACCAGTCCATGGATCGGACTGCGCGCACCGTCGGGTGCTACGTCGAGCACGGTGACGAAGACGGTCGCGGGACCGGACACCGTGGGACTGATGGACAACGTCGGTGCGCCGACGACATCGATGGGTTCGGTCAGTGGCGGGGTCGTCCAATTCGCGGCAGAACCGGGTAACGAGACCCGTGGCACGGGCAACTCGCCCGCGAGATTCGGCAGTCCGAACGTGGTGGGCATCGACGCACCTGCACCCCGAATCGTCTGTTTCCAAACACCATTCGTCGAATCACCCTCGGACAGCGATCCATTCGACAACTGAAACGTGCGTCGGGCACCTACCGGAAATGTCTCGGATTCGACGTACGCGGGCGACGCGACGCCGCGGTAGGGCACCCAATCTCGGAAATAGGTGAATGCCGGCCCCGGGTCGACGTCGCGATCTTTGAGGTGTCGGTCGAGCCAGTTGCCCACCAGTGCCGCTTCGTGCTGAGTGAACGGGTCGGGTGCCTTGATGTCGAACTCTCCCGGATAACCCTTCCGATCGTTGTGTCCCCACGAGTGCCAGATCATGGACGTCTCGACGCCACGCGAACGCAAGGTCTCGTAGGTGGCGGCCGCCTCGTCGAGGCTGAACAGTGAATCCTTCTGGCCCTGCGTGAGCAACACCGGGACATCGACGCGATCGAGGTAGTCCACCGGCGATACGTGACGCATCGCCGCCAGAGTTTCCGGGCCGGGTTCACGATTGGCAGCGAAGGCGGACGCGGCGTCGCACACCCACTGGGCGTAGTTCGGGCACCCCTGCGCCCGTGCCGGATCGACTGCGTATCCGCCCGGGCCGGTCAGAATTGCGCCCGCGGCCAGAAACGCCGACCCGAACACGCTCTTGACCGGTCCGACGGATCTGCGGCCCGCCCCGTCCGGTGCCATCGACCGCGCCAGATCGTTCCAGGTGATCATCGACGCCACGGTGTCCAATCGTGGATCGACCGATGCCGTGGCCAATCCTGTTGCGCCGGCGTAGGAACCGCCGAGGTAGCCGACGCGCGGGTCACCGGGTCCGTCGAGTCGAACCACGTCGAGTGCCGGAGCGGCCACCGTCCGTGCGGGGTCGGTGAACACTCCGCCGCTCTCGCCTGCGAGGTAGCCGACGAGAGCCGACGCGGCCATCCCGTCGTAATCAGGATCGGCGAAGTAGATCTTGCACGTCGAGCCGCCGAAACCAAGGGCCGAGTAGGACAGCACCACGTAGCCGTGGGTGGCGAATCTGGCAGCGGCACCTGCCTGGTCGTCCTTGGACCCGCCGAAACCGTTGCTGGTCAGAATGGCCGGGGCTCGGTGGTCCGGTCCGAGCCCGGCAGGAACATAGATATCTCCGACGACGGTGCAGTGCTGATCGCGTTCGGGTCCCACTGCGATGTCGAAGTACCGAGTCTGCACCGAGAAGCCGCCGAGCGTCTGCGGTGCCAGGACCGGAAGATCCGCTGCGTATCCGGGCACCGACGCCGCAACCAGAGCTGTCGTCACAGCAGCGACGACAGTTGCCCACCGTCTCATCGGAGGCAGTTGGTCGGCGGCGCGACGCCCCGAAACCTGTTGTCCAGGAATGTCAGTGCTGCGGGAAGCCCCTCGAATGCCGCCTGGATGTGCTGCGGTGCATGGACGACGTCAAACTGCAACGTGGCCCCACTCGCGCAGTACCGCGCAGCAGTGTCACGCAGCGCACCGATCGGAATCAGCGGATCGTTGTCGCTTCCCCACAGAAGTGTGGGTGCCGTCGGCACACCTGCGTACTTGACCAGACTGTTCTCGTCGATGATCTGCTGTGCCTCGGGGCTGTCCACCAAAGAGGTGGTGGTCGAGACGGCCAGCGCACTCTTGAACGCTCCGGTCGCCAGGATCACCGGCGTGCACGCATTCGACACCTGATCCTTCAACGCCAAACCGGTGGAACTGAGTTGTGCGGTGATCGGCAAGCGATCCGGGTACTCGCGTTCGAGTCCGAGGGCGGCGGCGAACGCGAGACCGAATGCCTGGTGGGGCTGAAAACCCAATGCACGGGCGATGCTGTCCAGATCTGCGGGCACACCTCCGGCTGCGGCACCGACGATGTTCAGCTCGGGTGCGTAGCTGGGAGCGAGCGCCGCGGCCCACGCCGTCGCCATTCCGCCACCGGAGTAGCCGGCCATACCTACCGGGCTCGCTGCCAAACCGAGTTCCGGCACGCGCTGTGCGGCGCGGACGCCGTCGAGCGTGATCTGTCCGCCCAACTTGGCTGCGCCGTACGCACTTTTCGGCCCGAGATGGTCCGGTACCGCCACGGTCCATCCACGCATCAGCGCGAGATTGAGAAATTCACGTTCCTGCACGCCGGTCGTCGGGTCGGCACCGAACAGAGACTCCGACGGAGCGCACTGCAGCCCGAGCGCGTTGACGAACGGCTGATACGACAGTAGAGGCCCGCCGGGTGCGCGGTTCATCGGTGCCAGAACGGTTGTCACTGCGGCGATGGCGTCGCCTCGGGAATCGGACGACCGGTACTGGAGCTGCCAGATGTCGGCGCCGGGATACAGGGGGCTCGAAAACCGCCGACTGGCAACGACATCACCGTTGTTCTTTCCGTTCAGGTCTGCAGCCGCCGCGTACAACGTGCCTGGTACCGGGGCCGGATCACCGGGCGCTGCCGACGCGTGGGGAGCCGAAGCGAACAACAGCGACATCAGCCCGACGACGAGTGTGAGGGTCACGAGGGTGCGAAGCATGGCGAAATTCTTCTCGATTTCGATCGGCCCGAACGCAAGGTTCGGGTGAGAGATATTCGGATACCGTTGACGGACAATCGACTTCGAAACAGTCACGGCGCACCCTGGGAGACCATCGGCGAGTTGCGGTCGACCGACTCGCGATCGCCGCGGGGCAGCGCGGCCGCGACTGCGGTGGCCAACCCCATGGTCGCGGCCAGCCCGAACAGCACCGCCCGCTGCGACGTCAGGTAGTCCGCGGCGACCGGCTCCGCGGGAAGCAGGTTGAAGTACACGGCACCGGTGACCGCAGTACCCACAGCAGATCCCACTTGCTGGACGGTCGGCATGATCCCCGACGCCGAGCCGATGGCGTGCGGGGCCACCCCGGCGACGATGGTGCTCTGCAGCGGCGCGATCACCGACCCGAGACCCGCGCCGAGCACACCGAGCGGGACGACCGCCCACCAGGGGAAGCCTGCACTGTCGAGATACTCGGTGGTGACGCCGAGAACGAGCAGAGCCAGTCCCATAGCCCCCGCACCGGCCACAACGACTCGACAATCCCAGTGGCGGAACGAGATCGGCGCAGCCGCGGAGGCGAGCACGGCTCCGAGCGCGAAGGGAACGGTGATCGCTGCCACCGTCGACGCGCTCTCACTCAGTCCGGATTGCAGTGTCACCGACATCGTCAGAACGAATCCGGTGAAAGTGCCGTACACGAGGGCCGACACGGCACATCCCACGGAGAATCCGCGTGCACCGAAGACACCGATGTTCACCATGGCGTGCGCTCCCGCTGCACGTCGACGACGCTCCCACACCACGAACCCGGCCAGGGTCGTCAGACCGAGCGCAACCGCGGGCATGGCAGCGAGGGCACTCGAGCTGATCATGACGGGGCAGACGATCAGCAGAGCCCCGATCGACCACAGGGCGGCACCGACCGCGTCGAACCGTCCTCCGTGTCCTGCCGGGACCTGCTCGGAACCCGGTGCGACGAATCTGCGACCGAGAACGACTGCCGCAGCGGAGATCGGGACGTTGATCAGAAACAGTGCGCGCCAACCGGTTCCGAGGATGTCGAGGTGCAGCAGCGCTGCGCCGATCGACGGCCCGGCGAGTCCGGTCAGCCCCGCGGTGCCACCGTACAGCGCGAACGCGGTGGTGCGCCGGGTGCCGGAGTAGGCCGCTGTCACGATCGCCACCGTCTGGGCCGACATCGCCGCTCCCGCGAGCCCTTGCAACACGCGAGCGAGGACGAGCAGTTCGACCGTCGGCGCGTACGCACAGAGCACCGATGTCACGGCGAACAGCACAGTGCCGGTGACGAATACCGTTCTGCGACCGAAGACCTCACCGGCGCGTGCCATCGTGAGCAGCGCGCAGGCGAACGCGAGCAGGTACGCCGTCGGGATCCAGACCTGCCCGGTGCCCGACGCGTCGAGGTCACGCGCGATCGTCGGCAACGCCACGGTGACGGCGGTGACGTCGATCATCTGCATCGTGACGGCCAGCAGACAGGCACCCAGCGTCAGCCACGAGCCGCGGCGATGGTGCGTCATACCCGGCTGACGTCCGGAAGCTCGTGGGCGAACACGTGAGCCTCGGGCGGCTGTGGAATGTAGTCACCCTTGTCGACCACGGCGGAGTAGATTTCGGAGATCTTGGAGAAGTACAGGTCGATCGAACGGTCGGCCTCGTCCGTGCCCGGGTACAGGAACTCGACGCCGGTGTGGTCCTCGAAGCGGTTGATCCACATGAAGACTTCCTCGGAGCTGCCGCGGTTGCCGTAGAGACCGGCTCCCGCCGCGTCCAATTCGGCTTCGCCCGGTAGCTTGCGAACGTCGACGTAGGAGATCATCGGCGCGGTCCATCCCGGCTGCGTCGTGATTCCGTGTTCCGGCAAGGCCAGCTCCAGCACCCGGTGGTACGAGGTGTTCGCCAGCAGCTTTCCGGAGTCGAATGCCTCTTGCGCGAGCACCGCGAGAGTACGGAACGTCGGCTGCTCACCGAGGTCGAATTGCACCGGAATCAGGCTCGAGTACCAACCGATCGACGCGAATTCACCCGGCGTCGACCGAGTGCTCTTGGGTGTCAGCCCGAGGTAGCTGTCCCGGCCGGCGAGCTCGTACTCCGCCAGGGCTGCGGCGGCGAAGATTCCGCCGATGAACTTGACTCCCACGGCTGCACACGCCTCGTCCACTGCCCGCGCCGTGGCACCGTCGAACAACGGGAACGAGCTGTGCGAGGTCCGTGTGTAGTCGACACTGCTGCGTCCCAACGGAAGTGGGAATGTCGGAAGATCACCTCCGTTGTCGGTGACCAGATCGATCCAGGTCCGAACGGCAGGACTGTCCAGGGTTGTGGCGTCGCTCTCGAGACGTTCACGCTGGCAGTACTCGAGGTAGCTGCCCGGGGTGAACAGGCCGTCGGACTCCCCCGTCACCGCATTGCGGTAGAGCTGGCGCAGTTCGTAGTAGGTCAGAGCCTGCGAGATGCCGTCGGTGTCGAGGTGATCGACCGCCGCGTACACCACGAAGTGATCGTCGTGTTCGATCGTTCCGAACGAGAAGCAATCCCAGCTCTCGGGACCGGGGGTGCTGTCCTGCACGTGACGCCGGATGGCCTCGGAGTCCGCCGGCACTCCGAAATCGGTCGGTTCGAGCGCGATGTCGGCGATGTCGACGAGGTGGCGCGTGGAACCTTCGGCCGTGGTGGAGAACCAGCTGCGGAACGAATCGTGCCGGGTGACGAACGTGTTGAATGCGCGCCCCATCGCGGCGCGGTCCAGTGCGCCTTCGATCTCGAACGTCACCAGGCACAGCCGGGAGAATCGGAACGACGATCCCCGGTTGCGGTACGCGGCTTCGAGATACGCCTGCTGGATGTGCGAGGGCGGTGCCGGGTGGACGGGTGCGGCCGCGGCAGCAGCTCGTGAAGCGACGGTGGGTGACCACGTGGTGAGCGGTCCTGGAGCGGGTTTCCACTCGTCGATGAGTCCGAATGCGACCACGACACAACCTTTCGAAGGAGACAGAGCGATTCGACGCGGAGAAGTGCGTCGGAGGAGCCAGTGCATCATCCGGGCCGAGGCCGAGAAACCCGCCGACGAGCATTTTGGAAAATTGACAACGATCCGCGGGATATCTGTGTCAAAACTGAACAATCGTCAGCATTGTTGTCGATGACAGTGTTCCGATCTACCGTCTGAGGTCGTACCGCGTCGGACACAGGCCTGTCGCGCATTGCTCCCACGATGTCAGGAACCATTGATGCCCAGTCGATTTCGCCTCGGTCAGGCGACCTCGTCGGCTCTGAGCGCGCTCGCTACCGCCGTCGTTCTCCTGTCGAGCACGGCGGCACCGGCTACCGCCGAAACCACCTCGTCGGTGGTCGGCGTCGAGGGCATTGCCGACCGACGAGACATCGTGTGGGTGCATTCGGCAGCCATGGACCGCGATATCCAGGTCGACGTATTTCGGTCGGCACAACCCGGTTCACCGACGCTCTACCTACTCAACGGAGCGGCGGGCGGCGACGGGGGAAGCAGCTGGTTCGATCAGACCGACATCGCCGGCTTCTTCGGAAACAAGAACGTCAACGTGGTGGTCCCGCGCGGCGGCGCAGCGAGCTACTACACCGACTGGCTGCACGACGATCCGGTTCTGGGCCGAAACATGTGGTCCACCTTCCTCGGTCGGGAACTTCCTCCGTTGATGGATGCTCTGCTCGACGGCAACGGGGCGAATTCGGTCGCCGGTATCTCGATGGCAGGCACGTCCGTCCTGCAGTTGGCGATCGCCCACCCGTCGGTGTATCGATCCGTCGCGGCGTTCAGCGGATGCGCGCGTACCAGCGACCCGGTAGGTGCCATGTACGTCAGGTCGGTGGTCGAAGCCCGCGGCGGTGGGTCGACCGCCAACATGTGGGGACCCCAGGGAAGCGCCGACTGGATTGCCAACGACCCTTACGTCAACGCCGAGGGTTTGCGCGGCATCGACGTGTACATCTCGTCCGGAACGGGAGCGCCCGGTGCATTCGACGTACCTGGTGGTCCTGGAATCGGCAGCGATTACGGCAAGCTCGCCCAGCAACTCGCCGTCGGCGCCGTGATCGAGGCGACGACCGATGTGTGCTCGCAACAGATGCAGAAACGCTTGCAGGAGCTCGACATCGAGGCCACCTACAACTTCCGACCCAACGGGACCCACTCCTGGGCCTACTGGCAACAGGATCTGCACGACTCGTGGTCGGTGATCGCACCGTCGTTGGGGCTGCCGACCGGCACGTCCTGACCCGTGACTCCTCGAGCGATGACGAAGGAAAAGCGATGAACCGAACCGACGCTGCGGGCACTCCGGCTCTGGCTGCCACCTGGGCCCGCTCACCGTGGCCACTCGCCGACATCATTCGGGCCAAACGTGGCCGGACCGTCTCGGTCGTGCTACCCGCTCTCGACGAGGAGGAGACCGTTGCCGGCGTCATCGCCTCGATGACTCCTCATATGGGCAGCCTGATCGACGAACTGGTGGTGCTGGATTCGGGATCGACCGACGCCACCGCCGCGCGGGCCCGCTGCGCCGGTGCCACAGTCGTCTCCAGGGAGGACTCACTACCCGGCACACCCGTGGTCCGCGGCAAGGGTGAAGCGCTGTGGCGCGGCGTGGCTGCGACCTCGGGGGACATCGTGGTGTTCGTCGACTCCGATCTGGTCGATCCCGGTTCGCACTTCGTTCCCTCCCTCGTCGGCCCCCTGGTCATGGACGACGACGTCGAGTTGGTCAAAGGCTTCTTTCGTCGACCCCTGACGATCGGTGACACCACCGACGAGGACGGCGGCGGCCGCGTCACGCAGCTGACGGTACGGCCGCTGCTGACGGCACTTCGGCCCGAGCTCGCCGGTGTCTTCCAACCCTTGGGCGGGGAATACGCCGCGACTCGTCGCCTCTTGGAGGCACTTCCGTTCGCGCCCGGCTACGGCGTCGAAATCGGTGTCCTGCTCGATACGTGCGACCGGTTGGGTATCGGCGCGATCGGTCAGGTCGGACTGGGAACCCGACGGCATCGAAATCGACCGACCTCGGAGCTGGCGGTCATGAGTCGGCAGATCATCGCCACGATGTTCTCGCGCCTCGGCCTGAACGATTCCGGAGCCGAGTTCACCACATTCTCGACCACCGGCTCTCAGGTCTCGATGAGCGTGGCACCCTTGTCTCTTGTCGACCGTCCCCCGCTGATCACCGTCGACCACTACCTGCGTGCCACTCGCCGGAACTCGGTGAGCGCCCCGGTGTGAGACGAAGCCAGCCGCGCCCTCCACCGTCGAGCACGGTGGAGGGCGCGGCTGGGGCTTTCGAGAGACGAGCTACTTGCCTGTCTCCGCGGCACGGAGGTCCTTGCGCAGAATCTTGCCCGCCGCAGACTTGGGGACGATGTCGATGAACTCGACGCGTCGCACCTTCTTGTGCGGCGACACGCGCTCGGCGACGAAGGCGATGACGCCCTCTTCGTCGATCGTGGCACCCTGCTGGCGGACGACGAACGCCTTGGGGATTTCCTCGCCCTCGTCGTCGAGCACTCCGATGACGGCGGCGTCGGCGATCTCCTCGTGCGTGAGCAGCAATGCCTCGAGCTCGGCCGGGGGCACCTGGTAGCCCTTGTACTTGATCAGTTCCTTGAGGCGGTCGACGATGTAGACGACACCCTCGGGATCGACGACGGCGATGTCGCCGGTGTGCAGGTAACCGTCGGAATCGAGGGTTTCTGCGGTGGCGGTGGGGTTGTTGAGGTACCCGACCATCACGTTCGGTCCCTTGACCCACAGCTCGCCTGGCTTGCTCAATCCCTCAGTGGGCAGCTCGATCTCCTCGAGGGTGCCCGGGTCGACGAGCTTGTTCTCGGTGTTCGCCAGCGGCTGACCCACCGAGCTGAGCGGCATGTCGTCGCGATCGAACGGAATGGCGTGGCTGACGGGGCTGAGCTCGCTCATGCCGTAGCCCTGACGCACCCGCGTGTTCAGACGCTTCGCGACGGCCTTGCCGAGTTCCTCGTCCAGCGGTGCCGCGCCCGAGAAGATGGTGTGCACGCTGGAGAGGTCGTACTGATCGATCATCGGGTGCTTGGCGAGCGCGACGGCCACCGGCGGTGCGATGAACAGATACGTGAGCTTCTGATCCTGGATGATCCGCAGGAATTCGACGAGGTCGAACTTCGGCATCGTCACCAGGTGCGCGCGCAGCTTGAGCGCGATGTTGAGCAGCACCGTCAGGCCGTAGATGTGGAAGAACGGCAGCAGCGCCAGAATCGCGTCGTCGCTGTCGATCCCGACGCGCGGTTCCATCTGTGCCACGTTCGCGACGAGGTTGCGGTGGGTGAGGATGACGCCCTTCGGCACACCCGTCGTGCCGGAGGAGTACGGCAGCACCGCGACGTGCGTGGCCGGATCGAACGAGACCTCGGGGGCGGGTGCGCCCTGGGTGAGCAGGTCGCGCAGGTTCGGGTGGCCCTCTGCGCCGTCGAGCACGATGACGTGATCTGCGTCGAGGCCGACCTTCTCCGCGGCGGCCTTGGCCTGCGGGTACAGCGGGGAGACGGTGAACAGGAACTTCGCGCCCGAGCCGGTGAGTTGCTTGGCGATGTCCTCTGCCGTGTACAGCGCGTTGATCGTCGTCGCAGTTCCACCCGCGCGCAGGATGCCGTGCAGCACCGACGCGAACGCGGGCACGTTCGGCGAGTGGAGTCCGACGACGTCGCCGACCTCGAGTCCGCGTGCGGCCAGAGCGCCCGCGATGGCGTCGATCTGGCCGATCAGCGTCTTGTAGGTGGTGACCGCACCCGACGTTCCGTCGATCAGTGCAGGCTTGTCGAGGTCGGACTCGGCGATCGATCCGAACAGGAAGTCGTAGACGCTGAGTTCGGGAATCTCGACATCGGGAAAGGGACTGCGGAAGCTCATGGCTCTCCTTCGAAAAACTGCGGCAACAATGATCGAACCCTACAGTGAAAGCGGTCACAACGGACGTACGACCCTACCGCCGAGTCAGGTAGTGGAGGGCTAACTTCGCGACGCGTACGGTTTGCCCGCTGCGGCCGGTCCCCGGACGTGGCCCACCAGGCCCGCGACGGCGAAAATGGTCACCACGTAGGGCAGCATCAGCATGAACTCACTGGGTACCGGCGAGCCGATGATGCCCAATACGTTCTGCAGGTTCGACGCGAATCCGAACAACAGTGCGGCCAGCGTCGCGCGTACCGGATCCCAGCGCCCGAAGATCACGGCGGCGAGAGCGATGTAGCCGGCACCGGCCGTCATCTCCTTGCCGAACGCTCCGACCGAACCCAGGGTGAAGTACGCACCACCGAGGCCGGCGATGGCACCGGCGAGGCAGACGTTCCAGAATCGGGTGCGGGCGACATTGATTCCGACGGTGTCGGCAGCTTGCGGGTGTTCACCCACGGCGCGTAGTCGCAGGCCCCACTTGGTGTGGAACAACCCGAGGAAAACCAGAGCTACCGCGACGTACATCAGGTACACGATGAGCGTCTGCCGGAACAGCACCGGGCCGAGAATCGGAATCTGCGAGAGCACCGGAATGTCGATGCGCGCGAAGCGCGGTGGTGAGTTGAGTGTCTCGGCGTTCTTGGTGAGCACCACCGAATACAGGAAGCTGGTCAGTCCGACCACCAGCACGTTGAGCACCACACCCACGATGACCTGGTTCACGAAGTAGCGAATGGAGAACACGGCCAACAGGGACGCGGTCAACGCTCCGGCGATCAGTGCAGCGAGTAGCGCGACGTACGTGGAGCCGGTGATCGACGCGACGACGGCGCTGACGAACGCACCTGCCAGCAACTGTCCTTCGATGGCGATGTTGATGACGCCGACGCGTTCGGAGATCACGCCGCCCATGGCACCGAAGATCAGCGGGGTACTCAGAGCGACCGCGCCGATGAGCAATCCGGGAACGGGAATGGTCTCACCGTCCGCGGCCCAGGCCAGGAACCCGAAGACGAACAGCACGGCGAACACTGCGAGCAGCCACAGCGGTGCCGAGCGGTACTGCGAGGCCAGGAACGCCGCGTATGCGGTGATGACGGCCAGCGCGACGACCACTGCGAGACCGGTGCCGAACGACGGCACGCCCACGGCGGGCAACGCGAAGAAGTCACCCTCCGACGCCAACGCGAATGTGCTTGTGCCCGAACCCTTCTTGACGACGAACAGCACCAGAGCGAGCAGGGTCACCACCCCGAGGATCGTGGGCACCTTCCAGCTGCGACCCAGCACCGCCTCGGCGGGGGCACCGACGGCGTCGGTAGAGGTGGTCACAGCGCACTCACCTTCGCGGTCTCGGCTTTCGCGAGTTTCTCTTCACCTGGTTTGGGCAATCGGAACACCGCTCGCACCAGTGGCGGCGCGGCGATGAACAACACGATCACCGACTGCACGACCAGCACGATGTCGATCGGTACGCCCTCGGCTGCCTGCATTGCGAACCCGCCGGCCTTGAACGCGCCGAACAGAATTCCCGCGAAGAACACGCCCCAGGGTTTCGATCGGCCGAGCAGTGCGACGGTGATGGCGTCGAACCCGATTCCGGCGTCGATGTCGGCGCTGAAGCCGGTGGTGACGGTGCCGAGCACCTGCGCCACTCCTGCCAAGCCGACCAGGGCGCCCGACAGGATCATCGCGTACAGGTAGATCCGATTGACGTTCATGCCTGCGACGCGCGACGCGTGCGGATTCTCGCCGACGGCGCGGAAGCGGAATCCGAGACTGGACCGTTCGAGCAGCCACCACACCGCGACGGTCACGACGATCACCAGCACGAATCCGAGGTGCAGACTGTAACGGTCGCCGAAGAGCTTGGGGAACACCGCAGTCGACGCGATGGGCGGGGTCTTGGGGTTGTTCGATCCCGGTGCCTGCAGAGCACCGGGGGTACGCAGCAGATACGCGACGAGGTAGAACGCGATGTAGTTGAGCATGATGGTGACGATCACTTCGTGAGCGCCGGTGCGTGCCTTGAGGAATCCGGCGATACCGCCCCACACTGCGCCGCCCAGGACTCCGGCGACGACGGCCACGAGGAGGTGGATCCCGGCCGGCAGGTTCACTCCGAAGCCGACCCAGCCTGCGCACGCCGATGCGATGAGCATCTGGCCGCGGCCACCGATGTTGAACATTCCGACGCGGAAGGCCAGTGCCACACCGAGTCCCGCGACGATCAGCGGAGTGGCGAAGGTCAGCGTCTCGGTCAGCGGACGGATGCCGTTCTCGAATCCCGGACGCCGGAAGTTGTACACCGAGCCCTGGAACAACGACGAGTACGCTCCGGCGACGGAATCCCAGACTGCCTCGAGCATGTCCGAGGGACGGGAGAAGAAGTACCCGGCCGATTCCTGCACGGCCGAGTTGGTGGCGGCGATGAGCACGGCCCCGACGATCAACGCGAGCAGTACCGCGAGAACCGAGATGATCGCGCTGCCGGTGAAGATCTGCCGCAACACGACATGCGACTTCGACGGCTCCTGAGATACCGACGGCCGCTCGGCCTCACTCACCGCGTTCACCGCCCATCATCAATCCGAGTGTTTCGCGGGACGTATCCCCGGGGACGATTCCCACGATTGCTCCTCGATACATGACGGCGATGCGGTCGGCCAGTGCGGCAACCTCGTCCAGTTCGCTCGACACCACGATGACCGGGATCCCCGAATCCCGGGTGGCGACGATGCGTTTGTGCACGAATTCGATGGATCCGACGTCGATTCCGCGAGTCGGCTGCGCAGCGACGAACAGTCGCAGATCGCGGCTCAGTTCTCGCGCGAGCACCACCTTCTGCTGGTTGCCACCGGAGAGGCGTCCGACGGCGGTGCCGATTCCCGGTGCGCGAACGTCGAATTCGCTGAGCTTGTCCGATGCGAACTTCTCCAGATACTCGCGTTGCACCGCGCCGCGTCGCACGAACGGCATGCTGTTGGAGCGATCGAGCATCAGGTTCTCGGCGATGGAGAATTCGCCCACCAGTCCGTCGACGGTGCGGTCCTCGGGGACGAAGCCGACGCCTGCGTCGAGCACGTCCTGAACCGTCGACCCGACGAGCGAGTTGCCGTCGAGGCTGATCTTGCCAGATACGTTGTCCTGCAACCCGAGTAGGGCTTCGACGAATTCGGTCTGACCGTTGCCCTGCACGCCTGCGATGGCGAGGATCTCTCCCGCCGCGACTTCGAGGCTGACGTCGTCGACGGTCTTGTTGCCCTGGGCGTCGAATACGGACAGGTTCTCGATCACCAGTGCCGCGTCCCCGGGCGTGGCCGGGTCCTTCGAGACGGTCAGCTGCACATCGCGTCCCACCATCAGTGCCGCGAGCTCGGTGTTGCTGGCGGTCGGCTTCGCTTCGCCGACGACCTTGCCGAGCCGGATGACGGTGATCTTGTCGGCCACTTCGCGTACTTCGCGCAGCTTGTGGGTGATGAAGACGATCGTGGTGCCCGACGCCGCGAGTTCGCGCATGATCCGCATCAGATCGTCGGTCTCCTGCGGCGTCAGGACGGCTGTCGGCTCGTCGAACACGAGCACCTTCGCCTCACGAGAGAGTGCTTTGACGATCTCGACCCGCTGCTGCACGCCGACGGGGAGGTCGTCGACGAGAGCATCGGGATCGAGGTCGAAGCCGAACCTCGTGGATATCTCCCGCACCAGCTTCCGCGCTGCCACGAGGTCGAGTCGTCCACCGAGCGAGGTGGTTTCGTTGCCGAGCACGATGTTCTCGGCGACGGTGAACACCGGAATCAACATGAAGTGCTGATGCACCATGCCGATTCCGGCGGCCATCGCCTCGCCCGGTCCGGCGAAGTTCTGCTCGACGTCGTCGAGCAGAATCTGGCCCTCCTCGGCGCGATACAGGCCACTGAGCACGTTCATCAACGTGGACTTGCCTGCACCGTTCTCGCCGAGGAGACAGTGGATCTCGCCGGATTCGACGCTCAGATCGATGTGGTCGTTGGCGATCAACGAGCCGAATCGTTTGGTGATACCGCGAAGTTCGAGCTTCATATCCCTTTACGACCGCTTGGTGCTACTTGGGTGCCGACGGCGACTCGACGGTGATGGACCCGTCGATGATGCCGGCCTTGATCGTGTCCAGCTCGCCCTGCAGCGCGGGGTCGACCTTGGACTCGAAGTCGTGGAACGGTGCGATACCGACTCCGTCGTTCTCGAGAGTGCCCACGTACGGGGTGTTGTCGAACGCATCGGCACCGGAGTTGGCGACGACCTCGTCGACGCTGGTCTTCAGTCCCTTGGTCACCGAGGTGAGCAGCAGGTCACCGACCGAGGGGTCGGACTCGAACACGTCGGCGTCGGCACCGATGAGGGCGACCGGGCGCGAGGAGTCGCGAATGGCCTGTGCCGCACTCTGATAGATGGGACCGCCGACCGGGAAGATGACGTCCGCGTTCTGGTCGATCAGACCCTGGGCGGTGTTCTTCGCGACCTCGTTGGCGGTGAATCCGCCGGTGAACGAGCCGTTCTGCGAGGGTACGTCCCAGCCGATGACGCGGACCGCTTCGCCCTTCTGCTCGTTGAAGTAGTTCACGCCGTCTGCGAAGCCGTCCATGAAGATGGTGACGGTCGGCAGCTGGGAGCCACCGAACGTACCGACCACGCCGGTGGTGCTGTAACTCGCGGCCGCGTAGCCGGCGAGGAATGCGGACTGCGATGCGTCGTAGGTCAGCGGCTTGACGTTCGGCAGATCGATCGTGGAGTCGTCGATGATCGCGAAGTCGATGTCGGAGTTGGCCTCGGCTGCCACCTTGGTGGCGTCGGCCAGATCGAATCCGACGGTGACGATGAGATTGCAGCCCTGATCGACGAGGTTGTTGATGTTGGGGCCGTAGTCGGTGGGCGATGCGGACTCGACGGTGCGTGGCTCGACGCCGAGCTCTTCGGAGGCTTCGGTCAAGCCCTCGAACCCGAGCTGGTTGAACGACTTGTCGTCGAATCCGCCACTGTCGGAGACCATGCAGGGCAGGAAGTCACTCGATCCGCCTCCGCCCGATCCTTCGTCTTCGGGGGCGGATCCACAGCCTGCGATCAGGGCGATGGCACCGAGCGACGCGACGCCGCCGAGTGCTGCCTTCCGCGTACTCGTGCGGGTAACGAATGACAAGATGTCCTCCAATTTAGGTGTACTTCGTCTGGGTCGGGACGCTACTCGCGCGGGCGAGGGTGCGCAGGATTTCGGTCAGGCATCCCTGTCGGGCTCGGCCTTGTGCGGCTCGGCCTTCGCGGTGGAGACATCGTCGGGCAAGCTGCCGCCTTCACGGAGTATTCGTGCTTCGTCCTCACGCACCATCACTGCCGGCCCCGCTGCCACCACCGAGGGGTTCGGCGGAGTTCCGGGCTTGAACACGTTGAAGAATACGTTGAGTACCACCGCGACGATGCTGGCGGCACTGATTCCGGAGTGGAAGATCGTGACGAACCAGTCCGGGAACTCGTCCCAGAAGTCGCTCGCGACAACAGGTATGAGACCGAACGCCAAGGTCACCGCCACGATGACGACGTTGGAGTTGTTGTCGTAGTTCACCTTGCCGAGAGTGCGGATACCGCTGGCGGCGACGGTTCCGAACAGTGCGATGCCTGCGCCGCCGAGAACCGGAAGCGGGACGACCCCGACGACGGCTGCGAGAATTGGCGAAAGGCCCAGCAGTGCAAGCACGCCACCTCCCGTCGCCACGACGAAGCGGCTCTTGATGCCGGTCATCGCCACCAGACCGACGTTCTGGGCGAAGGCCGTGGCAGGGAAGGTGTTGAAAATCGGGGCGACGGCTGAGGAGACCATGTCGGCGCGCAGGCCGTCGCCGACGCGCTTGGAGTCGACGTCGGTTCCGACCACTTCGCCGACGGCGAGGATGTCGGCGGTGGTCTCGACCATGATCACCAGGATCACGATGGTCATCGACACGATCGCGCCGATTGCGAATATCGGGGAGCCGAAGGCGAAGGGTGTCGGGACGGCCACGACGGACGCATCGGCGACGCCGTCGAAGTCGGTCTTGCCGACGATCAGTGCCGCGATGGTGCCGACGACGAGTCCGAGCAGGATCGACAGCCGCGACAGTCCGGGGATCTTGGTCATCACCAGTACGGCGAGGAGGGTGAACATCGCCAGCCCGATGTTGCCGGGGTCCAGGTAGTTCGGGTTCGGGGCACCGCCCACCAGTTCCTGGCCGGTGATCCAGCGGGCGGCCACCGGCATCAGCGACAGTCCGATGACGGTGATGATGCTGCCGGTCACCAGCGGCGGGAAGAACCGAACGATCTTGGAGAAGAACGGGGCGATCGCCAATCCGATCAGCGCGGCCACGAGAACGGCTCCGAGCACGGTGCGCAGTCCGGTTCGCCCGTCGTCCGCGCCGGCGATGATCGTCAGAACCGTCGAGACCGATGCGAACGAAATGCCCTGTACCAGCGGCAGTTGCGAGCCGAAGAACGGGATGCCGATCGTTTGCAGCACGGTGGCCACGCCACTGACGAACAGCGCGCAGGAGATCAGCAGGGCCTGATCGGCCCCGGAGAGTCCGGCCGCTCCGCCGACGATGATCGGGACGGCGATGACGCCGCCGAACATCGAGAGGATGTGTTGCAGACCGTAACCGAACATCTGCAGCACCGGTGGGCGAGCGTCCTCGGGCCTGGTCATGAATGTCAGGCTAGGAACCGGACGTTACGGGCAGCGGCACCCACCCATTTCCGGCGAGTTACGCTTGCTCGGCCTTACCCGCCTCCACCAGATGCTCGAACGCCTTCAGGTTCGCCAACGATTCGCCGCGCGATACCCGCCACGCCCATTCCCGTTTGATCGATTCGGCGAAGCCCAGCTCGAGCAGCACGTTGAAGTCGCCGTCGGCGGCCTCGAGGGTCTGGCCGAGAATGCGGTCGAGTTCGTCACCGTTGACGGCGTGCAACGACATTCGGCCGACGAGGTAGATGTCGCCGACCTTGTCGATCGTGTAGTGAACTCCGTACAGGCGACGGTTGCGTCGGAGCAGGTATTTGTAGACGCCCTCGAAGTTCTCGTCGGGTTTGCGGCAGACGAACGCCTCGATGCGCACCCCGTGATGCCCGACGGTCAGCATCGTCGTGGTCTTGAGTTTGCGTTCCCCGGGCAGTTCCACGGTGAACACCTCGCCCCGCCGGGTGTAGTCCAGCTCGCGGTCCTTCAGTGCCCGGTCGATCAGTTCGGCGGTCTCGCTCATGCAGTCACAGCTCCTGATCTGCGTAGTTTCGACAATCCTCGGACGCGTCGCGGAGAGAACTCGCTCGGTCCCTCGCCTCGGTCGAAGTGGAACTTGGCCTTGCGGTAGCTCTCGATGAGTCCGTCGGCGGTGTGCTCCCACGAGAAGTTGCGGGCGTGCTGCGGTGCCGCGGTCGCCATGTCTGCCAAGGCAACTGGATCCGCCAGCATCGACGAGAGCGCATCGGCCCAGTCCTCGGTGCGGTGGCCCTGAACCAGGCGTCCGGTCTCGCCCGATCGCACCGCCACGCCGAGTCCGCCGACGTCCGCGGCCAGGACCGGAGTGCCGCAGGCCTGGGCTTCGATCGCGACCAGGCCGAACGATTCGTTGTAGCTCGGAACGGCGACGATGTCCGCAGCCCGGTAGACCTGGGCCAGGCGCGCCGACGGTTGCGGCGGCATGAACGTCACTCGGGCAGTTATCCCCAGGTTCTCGGCCAGATCGATGAGAGCGTCCGGTCGATCCAGTCCGCTGCCGGACGGGCCGCCGACGATGAGGACGCGCAGCGGTGTCGTCGGATTGCGCTGCAGAACTTCGGCAGCCGCGGCGATCAGCACGTCGGGGGCCTTGAGCGGTTGGATGCGTCCGACGAATGCGACGATCGACTCGTCGGGATTCAATCCGAGCTCGGCGCGCGCCGCACGCTTGTCACCTGGATTGTATTGCGCCAGATCGGCTCCCGGCGCAACGACGTCGATCGAACCCTGCGACGCCCCGTAGATCTCGACGAGAGACTTCGCTTCCTCGGTGGTGTTGGCGATCAGCCGGTCCGCCTCGGCCACCACCTGCTGCTCACCGATCTGACGCGCGGCGGGTTCGGGTGAGTCGCCCTGCGCCAGAGACGCGTTCTTGACGGCGGCGAGAGTGTGCGCGGTGTGTACCAGCGGCACTCCCCAGCGATCGCGCGCCAGCCAGCCGACCTGACCCGAGAGCCAGTAGTGCGAGTGCACCAGATCGTAGTAACCGGGTTCGTGGCGAGCTTCTTCTCGCAGCACCCCGGCTGCGAATGCGCACAGCTGAGTGGGTAGATCGTGCTTGTCCAACCCCTCGAACGGACCGGCGACGATGTTGCGCACCAGCACTCCGGGAGCTGCCTCGACGACGGGCGCGTCGGTCGACGCCGTCGCACGGGTGAAGATCTCGACCTCCACGCCGCGCTTGGCCAGCTCTTTCGCGCTCTGCAGCACGTAGACGTTCATGCCGCCCGCATCGCCCGTTCCCGGCTGCGCCAGCGGGGAGGTATGCAAGGACAACACAGCGACCCTGTTCAGCTGGCGTCCAGTCACTTCTTCAGTGTGCACGCCTCCACATTACGTCTCGATAACTACCCCTTCCGACGACCGGGCAGACTCGGACCGTCCACGAACTCGGTCACCTCGGTGAAGAAGCGCTGCGGATCGGCGACGAACGGCCCGTGGTCCACACCCTCCCAGTACGACGCGACCGCCGTGGGAATCAGCTCCGCAGCGTGCCGTCCGGCGGAGACGTCGACGACGGTGTCCTCGGTCCCGTGCAGCACCAACGCCGGGATGTCGAGGCTGCGCAGCAGGTCGTCGTGGCCGACCGCTCGATCGAACAGGGCTGCGCGAACCCGTGGCCTCGTGGACAGCGTCAACCCGAACAACGCCTGCGCCTCCGTGCCCTTGCCTTCTGTCGGCCCGGTCAGCGCGTGCCCGAAACTCCCGAGCGCTTTGATCGCGACGCGGGGCTCCTCGGCCATCGCACCGGGGATCGCAGCGCGCATGGCCGTTCCGACGCGGCCGCCTGCCTCTCCCCTGCCGATGCTGGTGATCGCACCGACGAGCACGATGCCCGCCACCGCGCCCGTACCGTGTTCGGCGAGGTAGTCGCAGATCACCAGTCCGCCGTACGACCAACCCAGCAGCACCGCGTCGGATGTGATGCCCTCGGCGGCGAGTACCGCGTCGACATCGCCTGCCCATGTCCTGGGATCGTCGTAACCGGCAGGCGGGGCGTCGGAATAGCCGTGTCCGCGCAGATCGACGGCGACGACGCGGTAACGCTCCGCCAGGTCGGCCAGCAGTCCCTCGCCCCAGCAGGCCGAGCTCTGCGCCCACCCGTGCAGCAGGATCAGTGGTCGCGCTGCTGGGTCACCGCTGACGCGGTAGACGATGTTGGCTCCGTCGATGCCGGTGGCCTGGCGAATCGGTCCTGCTGCACGGGTGCTCGTATCGGGCTGGCTCATAGTGGGTCAACCTACGCGGCAGCCTTGCGCATCGAGGCGAGCGGATCGGAGTACAAGGCGCTCAGAGAGACCACGGTTGCGGCGTACTCCTGCACTTTGTCGCCGAAACCGCTCACCCGAATATCCCTGCGCTCCAACGTCGAATGCGTCGCGAAGGCCTCCCCCACGTGCGGAATTCCGGCCGGGTACGCGGTGAACGCCTGGCCTCCGAGTACCACGCGGTCCGGATTGAACATGTCGCGCAGCAGCGCCACCGTCCGCCCCAGAATCTGCGCTCGCTCGACGAGCAACTCCCGCGCGGCCTCGGAGCCTGCCTGCGCCGCCTGATACACCGCGCCGATACTCGGGTGAGGCTGCGGTCCGACTATTTTGCGATCGACGGCGGCGGCAACCACGGCTCGATCGCTGACGGAGGCCTCGAGGCATCCCCGATTGCCGCAGCTGCACAGCGCCGACGATCCGGTGGGCAGGTGTGCGATGGACCCCGGGCCGCTCGTGGGGGTGTGCACGCGGCCGTCGATGGTCAGCGCCATGCCTGCGGTCTCGCGTGCGTAGAAGTACAGAGAAGTTCCGCTGTTGCTCTGCGACGCAACACTGTCCGACAGGCGCGGTGCGAGGAGCAGCTCCGAGGCCGCCATGGCCTCGACGTGCCCGGAGACCGAGATCGGCAGTCCGAGTCCACCGCCGATGATTCCGGCGACGCGGCCGTTCTCCCATCCCAGCCGCGGATGGTCGACGGTGCCGGTCGCGGTGTCGACACGTCCACCGATCGCCACCCCGACCCACAGTGGGGTGCGGCGGTGCCAGCGTCCGGCGAAGGCACCGGCACTGCGGGTGATCGACGCCAACGCTGTCTCCGAAGACCCGGCGGGCGTTGGTATCTCGATGGCACCGAGGATGCGTCCCCGCAGATCGCTGACGATGATGCCGGTGACGACGGCTCCGATGTGGATGCCGATGGTCGAGAACGGTTCGTGGTTGACCTCGAAGGGCACCCGCGGGCGGCCGATCGCCCCCGGTGCCGTCAGGTCTGCGCGCTCACGGAGCAGCCCGACGGTGAGCAGGGCCGACACCTGGCGATTGACTGTGGCGATGCTCGATCCGGTTGCGCGAGCGGCACGCTCGCGCGAGATGGGCCCCTCGACGCAGGCCACCCGAAGCACCGACGCGGCGGGACTGTCGGCGATCCGCAGATCCGGTGCGACGAGTTGGACGCGCGATCGAGGCCTCGGGAGAGACCGCCGAGAGGTAGGGCCGGTGTGGTGGTGCAGGGTTGATACAGACATCCGTTGTGATCCTCAGCAGTGGCAGATTTCCGTCGTGAATGGACAACGACGGAAGTGCGAAGTGATGCAGGTCAAGGAAGGGGCGCGGTGGTCGTACGGAACCACGACGCGCGAATCGACTGTCTGCAGCTCGAAACGGAGAGCTAGAGACGGATTCCTTGGCCGGGACAACACAGTTCCCGAGGAAGCGGCAAGCGAGAACCGAGAGATGCGGTCACATAGGTGACCCGCATCGCGGTGGTCTCACTGGCGGACATGGAATCAAAATTAGCACCCTTGCGTCCGATGTCCAATCGGGCATCGGACAGCACGGGGCACGCCGGGCATAGAATTTCGCCATGACCTCGTCCGAACACATTTCCCCCGATGCCCGAATCGCCGTCGTCACCGGAGCGAGCTCCGGCATCGGCGCGGCCACCGCCCGCCAACTCGCCGCCGACGGCTTCCACGTCGTGATCGGTGCCCGCCGACTCGACCGGCTCGAGGAGTTGGCGTCGGAGATCGGTGGCACTGCCCTGGAACTCGATGTGACGGACGAGGATTCGGTCGCCGCCTTCACCGCGGTCGTTCCCCGTGTCGATGTGTTGATCAACAATGCCGGGGGCGCGAAGGGCTTGGCCCCGGTGATCGACGCCGACCTCGACGACTGGCGCTGGATGTGGGAGACCAACGTGCTCGGTACATTGCGGGTGACGAAGTCGTTGCTGCCCAAGCTGATCGACTCCGGGGACGGTCTGATCGTCACCATCACGTCCGTGGCTGCCTTCGAGGCCTACGACAACGGATCGGGCTACACCTCGGCCAAACACGCTCAGGCGGTGCTGCATCGGACGTTGCGCGGCGAGCTGCTGGGCAAGCCGGTGCGATTGACCGAGGTCGCGCCGGGCGCCGTGGAAACCGAGTTCTCGCTCGTCCGGTTCGACGGCGACGCCGCCAAGGCCGACGCGGTCTACCAGGGCATCACACCACTCGTGGCGAGCGATATCGCCGAGGTCATCGGCTTCGTCGCATCTCGTCCGTCGCACGTCAACCTGGACCAGATCATCATCAAGCCCCGGGATCAGGCCGGTCCGGGGCGCTTCTCCCGCAAGTAGCGGCTTCGCCGCAGGTGAGCGGAACTTCGTAGTGGGCTACGAAGTTCCGCTCACCTGCGCGTAGTGCTCACAGCGCCGACATCGACTCCCACGTCGGCCAGTCGATTGCCCAGTCGTACAGGTCGCCGTCTGCTGCCGAGAGGTCGATGCGCGTGCCGGTGACCTCGACGGGATCGCCGTACATCGCCGTCTGGAAGTACTGCTGAGCGTCGGCGTCGGAGAGATTGATGCATCCGTTGGTGACGTTCGAGGCCCCCTGCACTCCGGTTGTCAGCGGATTGGCGTGGATGAACTCACCGTTGTTGGAGATGCGCACCGCCCAGCGTTCGCGGACGTTCTCGTAGAACGGCGGGTTGGACATCAGGAAGTCATCGTGCTTCTCGGTGACGACGTGGATACCGCTGCGGGTGACGTTGCGGTCCTCGTTGCCCTCGCCGTAGCTGACCGGAATGTCCATGATCGTCGCGCCGTCGCGGACCACCTGCATGCGGTGGCTGGTGGCGTCGGCGACGACGACCTGACTGCGTCCGATGCTGAAGTTCAGGGTGACATCGTCGGCTCCGTATGCACCGTCGCCGTAGTTCACGCCGTACAGGTTGGCAACCACCGAGACGGTCGTGCCGGGAGCCCAGTAGTTGGTGGGACGCCAGTGGATGCGCGAGCCGTTGTCGTCCGGAAACCATGCCCACGCGCCGGGAGTCGGCGGGTTGGTGGTCACCGTCAACGCCTTCTCGACGGCGGCCTTGTCGGCGATCGCCGAGTCGAACTGCAGGATGATCGGGGCGGCGATGCCGACCTCCTGGCCGTCGCCGATGTTGGTGCTCACCGACGTGCGGCTGTCGGGTTCGACGGTGGTGAAGGCACCGGTGATCTCGACGGCCTTGTCGTCGCTGCCCACGGCCGAGCCGGACCACGTGTACTGCACGCCGTAGCCGAGAGGCTCGGTGATGGCGTACGAGGTCTTGTCGGGCGAGAGCGCGCCCTGGACGACCTTGCCGTCGGGGTTGGTCAACGCGACCTGGGTGAGCGTTCCGTCGGCAACGGAGACCGAGATCGGTGCGACGGGACTGACGTCGACGGCACCTGCGACCGGGTTCTCGGTCACCCGTGCGACGGGCGCTGCTTCCGTGGTCGGGGCTGCCGTGCCCGAGCCGGCATCGCCCGATCCGACGGTGCAGCCTGCCACGAGTGCCACCAAGGCGACCAGCACGGCGATCAACCACACCGTGCGAGTCCGTTTTGTCTGTTCTACCTGCTCATGCACGTTATCCAACGTACCTGCGTCGGCGAACCACCCCGATTTTTGGGGGCAGTCTCACAGCTGCAGGAGTGGAGCCCGCGGAATGACTCACAGCTGCAGGAGTGGAGTTCTGCGGAACGACTCAGAGTTTGCGCGTGCGCAGTTCGTGCCCCTTGGACGTCAGACAGCGCCCGGAATCGAGGCTCCAGTCCCACCCGTGCAGATTGCAGGTGAGCTTGTTGCCCTCGACGATGCCGAACTTCGTCAGGTCCGCTTTCAGGTGCGGGCAGCGGCGTTGGATCTCGTAGCCGCCCATCGTGATCGTGGCGGTGTCGTCGTGCGCCTCGGCGAACCAGCCGTCGGCGTAGGCGATGCGCTCGTCGGTGAGGCACTTGAAGAACGTGTAGAGGAATTCGTTGTAGCCGCCGACGCGTCGGGCACGGAAGCGGGTGGACAGGAAGATCGAGTTGACCCAGTCCGGCTCCCGGTCGCGTATCGCGGTGCGCACCAGTTCCGGCGGGATGGTGAAGCTGTAGCGGAACTTCTCGTTCGAGATCGGTTCGCGCACAATTCTTTTCGGAAAGTCCAGCACGACGGTTTCGTCGCCCATGGTGATTCCGACGGGATAGCCGATGCCGTCGCAGATCAGGTCCGTCTGCGCCATGATCGGCTCGAACAGGCCCCTCATCGGCTCGAGCAGTGGCTCGCCCTCGGCCGGAGCCCACGCCGCCTTCTCCGCGGCGATGACCGATGCCTGACGCTGGGCATAGGCCTCGATGTACTCGGCCTTACCGGTGGTGAAGATGGCCTCGGCCTCGGCCGTCGGAATCGGGTGCTCGTGGGAGATCAGCTCGGAGCCGTCGAACGTGGCGGCGGTGCCCGGCATCATCAGCAGGCCCTTGTCGTGCCCGTGCAGTCGCATCTGCTCGAGAAACACCATCTGGTCCGGGAACACATTGGCCGGGTCGCCGTAGACGTCGTTGAGCGAGCGCAGTTCGTCGTCGAGGAAACACGGCGGGCCTGCCGACGGGACGACCCAGGTGGAGCCGACCTGCTCGATGTACTGGCGCGCCCGATCCATCTGCCGTTGACGCTTCTGGATGCCGAAGTTCTTCTTCGCGCGCGAGACCATGTCGTAGACCATCGGATACCAGATCGCGCCCGAGTACTGCAGCATGTGCACGTCCACGGGACCGAAATTCTCGGTCATCACGTCCAGGTCCACCGGCCTCGCGTCGTTCATGTTGAACGCGACGGTCTTGCCGTCCGAGACGACCAGACCCGAGTCGCCGATCGGCCCGTCGGCGGGCGCACGCAACGCGATGATCATGATGTCCAGATCGCCCTTGGGACCGGAGATCGTGTGCTTGACCGAGTCCGTCGTCTCGTAGAACTTGTGGAAGCCGAGCTTCTCCAGCTCGTGCTTGAGATCGAGCACCGGGTAGTCCGGCAGCAGGACCGTGGCGTCCTTGTTGACGTGCTCGGCCAGGTTCTTCGGGTCGAAATGGTCCTTGTGCAGGTGCGAGACGTAGAGGTAGTCGCAATCACCGAGGGCGTCCCAGTCCAGACCCGAGTTGTCGGGGAACGGGAACCACGACGCGTAGAACGACGGGTTGACCCACGGGTCGCACAGGATGCTTCCGGCGTCGGTCCGAATATGGAATCCCGCATGTCCCACGCTGGTGACCTGCACTGATTTACCTCCCTGGAGCCTTCACTTGCAAAGCTTCATCGTATGCGCCGTTTCGACCGGCCCTAACCCAGCGCGCAGTTGACGAGGTCACACTCGGGCGTGAGCGTGATGCCGAACTTCTCCTGAACCCCGTCACGGACGTGCGCGGCCAGCGCCATGATGTCCGACGCGGTCGCCCCACCCCTGTTGGTGATCGCCAGCACGTGTTTCGAGGAGAGCGCCGCGGTGCCGCGCCCGAATTCGGTGCCGTACCCGCGTGGGAAGCCCGCGTTCTGGATCAGCCAGGCGGCCGGGATCTTGGTGCCCGCGGGGTCGGGGAAGTTGGGCGCGTGTGCGGCGGCCTCGGGCACCTCGGGCAGGACCGGGTTGAGGAAGAACGATCCGACGCTCCACGTGTCGTGGTCGCCCGCGTCGAGCACCATGCCGCGTTCGCCCCGCAGAGCCAGCACGGCAGCGCGCACGTCCGGCACCGGTACGACGTCGCCGATCTGCACGTCGAGACGCTCCGACAACGCCGCGTAGCGCACCGGAAGCGACTCGGTCGTCTTCTTCAGTGCGAACGTCACGTCCAGAATCACGTAGCGCGAGGATCGCTTGAACACCGACGACCGATGCGTTCCGAAACCGCACTGCTCCGGCGTCCACACCGCCGTCCGATCGGTGTCGCGGTCGTAGACGGTGAGGCTGTGCAGCAGCTCGGACGTCGACGCGCCGTACGCTCCGACGTTCTGGATGGGCGTCGCGCCGGTGGTTCCGGGGATACCCGAGAGCGCTTCCATGCCCGACAGTCCCGCGTCGATCGTCGCCTGCACGACGGCATCCCACTCGACGCCCGCATCGACCGTCACGATTTCGCCGTCGATGTCCAGCCGGGACCCGGTCACCCGAACCACCCGGCCGTCGAAGCCGTCGTCGCCGACGACCAGGTTGGATCCGCCGCCGATGACCAGCACATCCGTCCCCGAGCGGTCCGCGTCACGCACCAGCGAGACCAACTCGTCGGCGTTCGTCGCGACAGTGAATTCCCGGGCCGGGCCGCCCACCCGGATGGTGGTGAGCTCCGAAATTGCAGTAGGCACGGACTCTCACGCTACCGGTCGCGCACCGGGTCTTCGGTCACCCGGTAACCTGCGGGGATGCCTCGCCCCATTGAGCACAGCTCGACTGTGCCCGCCTCCGCCGACAAGGTCCACGCCGCGCTGACGTCCGAGCAGTACTGGAAGGACCGCATCGAGCAGATCGGCGGACCGGGTGCCAGCCTGAAGAGCGTCACGGTCGGCAACGGAACCATCGACGTCGTCATGACCCAGTCCGTTCCCGAAGAGGAGCTGCCGTCCGCGGTGACCGCCTTCAAGAAGGGCGACCTCATCATCGAACGCACCGAGAGCTGGGGACCGTTCGACGGCACCCACGCCGACGGCACGTTCGGAGCGACCGTCGAAGGCGCACCGGCGCGCATCACCGGCACCACCACGCTCGACGCCGGCGGCGACACAACCACCATCGCGTTGGCAGGCACCACCGAGGTCAAGGTCCCGATCTTCGGCGGCAAGATCGAAGCGATGATAAGCGAGCAGGTGCTCTCCCTCATCGACAACGAACAGGACTTCACCGGTAACTGGATCGCCGCGAACCCGAACGGCTAACCTGGCGCACTATGGCTCGCCGAATGAACTACTCCGCCCGGTTCACCCACTCAACGCAGCAGGTCTATGCAGCGCTCTCCAGTCGCGATCACTGGGATGCGCGCATCGAGGAGATGCGTAAGTACTCGGAGAACGAGCTGAAGAGCTTCGAGGTGTCCGACGCCGGAATCGACATCGTGATGCACCACGTCATCCCGCGCACCGAACTGCCCGACATCGCGCAGACGGTGATGAAGAAGGACATGATCATCACCCGCAACGTGCACTTCGATGCCTTCGAGGAAGTCACCGCGGGCCACTACGACGCGTCGATTCCGGCCGGACCGGGCTCGCTCAAGGGCACCACCTCGCTCTTCCCCACCAACGGCGGATCGACCCTGCGCACCTCCTCCGAGGCCAAGGTCTTCCTGCCGTTCATCGGTGGCAAGCTCGAACAGCTGATGCTCGTCAACCTCATCGACCTGTGGCGCGGTGAAGGCGAAGTGACCGCCGACTGGCTCGAGAAGAACGCCTAGCCCTGAGCCCGGTCCACAGAGGTCGTTCCGCAGGCTCCACTCCCCATCTGGGTCGTTCCACAGGCTCCACTCCTGCCCCCGAAGGTGTCATCACTCGCGGCACCACCGGCATCAATCGGTTGCGTCGTAGCGACCGGTGGCTGATGCACCACCCCGATGTTCGACGCGTTCTGCAGAGCTCGGCGAATCCTCTCGTCGTCGACCTCGGGTACGGCGCGATGCCGAACACGACGCTCGAGCTGGCCGGTCGATTGCGCACCGTCCGGCCCGACCTCCGAGTCACCGGTCTCGAGATCGACCCCGCTCGCGTCGTCCCCGGAAAAGACGGCGTGCAGTTCGCCCGCGGCGGTTTCGAGCTGGCGGGCCTGCGCCCCGACCTGGTGCGGGCGTTCAACGTACTGCGCCAGTATCCCGAGGATGCGGTACCCGCTGCCTGGCAACGCATTCTGTCGGGCCTGGCACCCGGTGGCCTGCTGATGGACGGCACCTGCGACGAGCTCGGCCGACGGTGCGCCTGGGTGTTGCTCGACGCCGAGGGCCCCCGTTCCCTGACGCTGGCATGGGATCCGTTCGACGTCGAGATGCCATCGGACATCGCGGAGCGGCTTCCGAAGGTGTTGATACATCGCAACATCGAGGGCGAGCTGATCCACGATCTGCTTCGACGGGCCGACAGAGCGTGGTCGGTCTCGGCCCCGCTGGCCCCGTTCGGGCCTCGAATTCGGTGGCGCGCAGCCATGAAAGTGCTTGCCGAACAGGGTCTTCCGATCACACTCCCGCGCCGACGGATGCGAGACAACGTACTTACGGTCCCGTGGTCGACGGTCGCACCGGCAACGCGAGTCGACTAAGTGCAGGCGGACAGTGCCAGTTCGACGCGTTCGGCTACTCGGTCCGTGCTGTTTCCGGCCTCGGAGTACAGCGCCTGCGGGTCGACGCGACCGATCGCGACGGCGTCGCACACCACCTCGTCGAGGGTGATCTGGGAGATGCCGCCTGCGGCGAGGTCGAGCACCGTCCGCACCGGGGTGGTGAGGTTGAACGTGCCTGCCGATTCGACGTCCCGGGGCTCGAGTCGTAGGCGATGAACCGCCAGTCTGGTGTCGGTCAGTCGTAGGTCGCCGAATGCGCAGACGTGCACGAATTGCGGGTGCAGGTGCCCGAATCCGTGTAGCTCCGCCGCGCTCTGGTGCGAGATCACGGCCTCGCCGCCGAACCAGGCACACCACATGGCGAACACTTCGAGTTCGCTGTGTGGCCACTGGCCGAGTCGGAACAGGTTGCGCTCGACGCGAGTCCACGTGTTGGTGGCCAGATTGACGCGCGCCATCGCAGAATCGAAGCCGAGCTCGCCGGCCTGCTCGGCCGTGAAGTAACCGTCCTGGCGAGTGGCTAGCGAGTGCAATTCGTGCACGCTCGGTCCTGTCGTACTCATGACGCAAGCCTACGTCACAATGTGTTACAGGTCACAAAGTTTCGATCGAGAACGCGGGTTCGGCGAGTTTCACAGAGCTTGCTCAGAATCATCGGGAAGACTGCCAGGAATGTCATCCACAGCCAGGCGCAGCACCGCACCGCTGATCGCAGTCTCCGTCGTCGTCGTCGTCCTCCTCGTCGCCGTCATCGGTGGCGAGTTGTTCGTCCGTCAGCAGATCAAATCCTGCCTCGCCGGCCAGCTCGAGTCCGAGCTCGGCAGCCAGGTCGAGGTCGGTCTCGGCCTGAAGCCGGTCCTGCTCTCGCTGGTGGACAAGAAGGTCTCCTCGGTCACCGTCGACAGCGACGACGCGCGCTTCGGTCCCGCCGAGGGCATGGTCGTGCACGCCGAGGCACGTGACCTGAACCTGACGCAGACCGCCGACTCCGGAGGCACCATCGGCAGCTCCAGTGCCGACATCTCGTGGTCGACCGACGGCATCACCCGCACCCTGCAGAGCCAGGGCATCGGCGCGATCGTCTCGGGCGTCACCTCGGACGCGTCGGCGGGCACCCTCGACTTCGCCGTCGGAGCACTGGCGAATCTGACCGTCAAGCCGCAGGTTGCAGACGGCAGGGTCGACTTCCAGACCGTCGACGCATCGATTCTGGGTCTCGGCATCCCCACCGATCTGGTCGACTCCGTCGTCGGCGTACTGACCGACAGTCTGCAGGCCTACCCGCTGGACATGGCTCCGACGTCGCTGACTGTCACCGACAGCGGCATCGAGCTCACCCTCGAAGGCGGGCAGTACACGATTCCGGTGACTCAGCAGGATCAGAATCAGCCGACACCCGAGGGTTGCTCGCTGGTCGCGTAACCCACGTGCACGGTAATTCGTAGCAGGCTACGAATTACCGTGCACGTGCGACGCAGTCGCTCTAGTTCAGACCGTCGAGCACCGCACGCGTTCCCGAAAGCCCCAATCGTGTTGCGCCCGCGTCGATCATGGCCAGGGCGGCCTCCGTGGTGCGGATGCCGCCACTGGCCTTGACGCCCAGTCGTCCGCCGACGGTCTCCGCCATCAAGCGCACCGCTTCGACGCTCGCGCCGCCTGCGGGGTGGAATCCGGTGGATGTCTTGACGAAGTCGGCACCGGCTTTCTCGGCGGCGCGGCACACCTCGACGATCGCGTCGTCGGACAGTGCGGCCGATTCGATGATGACCTTCAGGACCGCGGTTCCGGCGATCCCCTCGCGGACGGTGACGATGTCGGCCAGTACCGCGTTGTAGTCCCCCGCGATGGCCGCGCCGACGTCGATCACCATGTCGACCTCGTCGGCGCCTTGCTGCACCGCGAGCCTGGCCTCGGAACCCTTGATCAGCGAGTGATGCTTGCCCGACGGGAATCCGGCGACGACGGCAGTGAGCATTCCCTCGGCCTGAATCGGCAGCATCGACGGCGATACGCACACCGCGAGCACTCCGAGTTCGCGGCCTTCCTCGATGAGAGCGGCCACGTCGGCCGTCGTGGCTTCGGGCTTGAGCAGCGTGTGGTCGACCATTCCGGCGAGGGCGGAGCGGGTGAGTGTCATGCGGTCCAGCTTTTCACAGCACGCCCTTTCGTAGCCGTGTCGGTCTACGATTTTCGTTCATGACAGCAGCCTCGCTCGCCGCCACCTTCAACGCCACCAGCAGGGAGTTCGACGCGGTGACGCCACAGGTCTGGGGGCCGGCCGGGCAGTCGCTCGCCTTCGCGCTCGGGTTGGCGACCGGGGACACCGTTCTGGACGTGTGCTCCGGCACCGGGGCATCGGCGATTCCCGCGGCGGCCGCCGTCGGCCCGGACGGCCTCGTGCACGCCATCGATCTCGCCGACGACCTGCTCGAGGTCGGGCGGGTGAAAGCCACCGAACGCGCCCTGCGCAACATCGACTTCGTGCTCGCCGACGCCACCGAATGGGAGCCGCCGTCGACGGTTCCCGATGCCGGATACGACGCGTTGGCCTGTTCGTACGGCATCTTCTTTCTGCCCGATCCCGAGGGGGACTTCGCTCGTCTGGTGTCGTTGGTTCGTCCGGGCGGTCGCGTCGGGGTGACGGTGTGGCGCAAGGGTGCGTTCGAGGCGTTCGCGGGCACGTTCTTCGAGGTGATCGGTGCGCATTCGCCGCCGAGCGAACACGACGGGCCACTCGCGCAGGACGGTTACGACAAGCACCCGATCCGGCGGATGGAGACGGCGGATCTTCTGTCGGCATGGCTCGCCGCGGCCGGCACCACCGATGTCGAGGTCGTGGAGCTGTCGAATCACGTTCCCGCGACGGAGTCGTTCGTGTGGGATCTCGTGCTGGGCAGTGCGATGCGGGGAGCGCTGACACCGTTCGACGATGCGACCCGGACGCGGATCCGTGCCGAGTTCTCGGAGCTGCTGACCGAGCGCGGAATCGATTCGATCGATCTGGGGACACTGGTGGCAACCGGGGTGCGGACGCCCTGAGACAATCGGCGGTATGAGTTCTTCCGTATCCGAGGATCGCCGTTACGTTCTGTCGCTCGGTTGCCCCGACAAGACGGGCATCGTCGCCCGCATCTCGACCTTCCTCGCCGAGGTCGGTGGATGGATCGTCGAGGCCGCCTATCACGCCGATCCCGACACCGGTTGGTTCTTCACCCGGCAGGCGGTGCGCGCGTCGTCGGTGGACATGAGCATCGAGGAGCTGAGGACGCGCTTCGCTGTGGTGGCTGCCGAGCTCGGCCCGGAAACCGAATGGACACTTCACGATTCGGGTGAGCCCAAGCGCGTGGTCCTACTCGTCAGCAAGGAGGCGCACTGCTTGCACGACCTCCTCGGGCGCGCTGCGGGCGGCGAACTGCCCGCTCAGATCTCCGCGGTGATCGGCAACCACAAGTCGCTCGAGCCGATCGCCGCGGCGCACGGCACCCCGTTCCATCACGTCGAGTTCGCCAAGGATCCGGCCGAGCGCGGGCCGGCCTTCGAGGAGGTGCGGTCGCTGGTCGATTCCTACGACCCGCACGCGGTTGTGCTGGCACGCTTCATGCAGGTTCTGCCCGAGTCGCTGTGCGCGCACTGGGCGGGCCGAGCGATCAACATCCACCACAGCTTCCTGCCGTCGTTCGTCGGCGCGCGTCCGTACCACCAGGCGTTCGCGCGGGGCGTGAAGCTGATCGGCGCGACATGCCACTACGTGACGGCCGAGCTCGACGCGGGTCCGATCATCGAGCAGGACGTCATCCGCGTCGACCATTCCGACGAGGTGGCCGACATGGTGCGTCAGGGCCGCGACATCGAGAAGCTGGTGCTCTCCCGTGGCCTGCGGTGGCACCTGGAGGATCGTGTCCTGGTGCACGGCCGCAAAACCGTGGTGTTCAGCTAGATCACAAGTTCCGGAGCCGAACCACTTCGGTGTTGAATTCGTCGATTGCCTCGACGGAGCTCATGTGTCCGATGCCGGGGATCACGATCAGTCTGCTCAGGTGGTCGTGATCGTCGAGGGCGCGGGCGAGTTTGCGGGCGTGCACGGGTGGGGTCAGTCGGTCGGCCGATCCGACGAGCACGCTGGTGGGAACGGACATGTTCTCGAGCGCTTCGTGGATGTCGAGGTCGCTGAGTGCGGCACCCCAGATGCCGCGGGTGCGCGGAGCGCATTCGAGCACGATCTTCTCGCAGAACGCCACCTCGGCCGGTGTCGCTCCGGGTGCCATGGAGATGTACTTGATGGCCTGGCGGGTCACCGGCGACGGCCGCAGCGGAAGTGCCGAGCTGAGCACGGCTTTGCCCACGGGGGTCGGGAGGCGCGGGAAGCGCTGCGGCAGTGGGATGACGGTGGTCTCGCGGACGAGTGAGTCGGTCGCGGTGCTGGCGAGCAGCACGGCACTGACCAGGCGATCGACCTGTTCGGGATAGTTTCCGGCCCAGGCCATGATCGACATGCCGCCCATGCTGTGACCCACCAGCACAGCTTTGTTGTCCTCGTCGACGGTGGCGGTGAGAACCGCTGCGAGGTCGTCGGCCAGCACGTCGGGGCTCAGTGGTCGCGTTCCCACGTCGCTGCGGCCGTGGCCGCGCTGGTCGTACGCGATGACGCGGTAGCGGCCGGCGAGGGCGTTGATCTGCGGGTACCAGTAGTCGGCCGAGCAGGTCCAGCCGTGGCTGAAGACGATCGGCGCGGCATCGGAGTCACCGTAGCTACGGACGTGCAGGTGGGCACCGTCGTCGGTGACCACCTCGGTGATGTGCGGCTCGAAGGTGGGGTACTGCAGCAACTCGTCGGGCTGGACGTCGGTCGTCTTGGTGAACGAGTGCAGGCGACGCCGCCGAACGACGAACGTACCGATGCCTGCCGCGACGGCCGCACTGCCGACTCCGAACAGCGCGCGTTCGATTACCTTGCGTGAAACCACTGATTCCCCTCCACCTGTATCCCCCGAGCGGGTGCGGTAGAGGCTACGCCCAGAACCGAACGGGCGTCGACGCGGCTGGTTACCAGCGAGGTCCCCGCTGGATGCTGTCGATCTTGGGCCGTACGTCGACGAGGTACACGCACACGGCAACCACGCCGATGATGCCCAGGAATCCGATCACTCCGGAGACGAGAATGAGGAGCAGGCCGACGAACAGGATGGCCAGCCACGCGTTCTTGGTGAGCTTGTCCACGGCAGGAAAGGCGTCGGCGCGCTGACGCAATGCGTGGAAGATCGCGAATCCTGCACCTACCACTCCGAGGATCTGAAGAAAGGTCAGGATGTAGTAGCTGAAGCTGCCGGCGATGCTCACGCGGTCAGTCTACGAGAAACGACCCCCGCGCCGCTCGGCGCAGGGGTCGTTTTCTTTACGAGTGCTTTAGCGAGTGGTCTTCTTCGCCGGAGCCTTCTTGGCCGGAGCCGGGGTGGACTTCTTGGCTGCCGGTGCCGGTGCGGTCTTCTTGGCCGGTGCCGGAGTCTTCTTGATCGGCGAGTTGGCGTTGCTGCGGGTCTTGGCCTCGACCGTGCCCGCCGCGCCGCTCACCTTGTCGGACGCCTTGATGGCCTTGTCCTTGGCCTCGTCGCCTGCTTCGTCGATGTTCTCGGCGAGCTCGTCGGCTGCCTCGGAGATCTCCTCGGCACCCTCGCGGACCTTGTCCGATGCGAGACCGGCCAGAGCAGCGGCACGCTCACCCACTGCGCGGGTCTGCGAGGCGACGGTTCCGAGGGCCTGCTCGGTGAGGTCGACGACGTCGTTTGCAGCGGCGTTGGCGCGTTCGAGGCGTTCTTCGACGGCGGGCGTGCGGCGGATGCGCTCGACGGTCTCTTCGCCGCGCTCGGCGAGCGAGGTGTAGAGGTCGGATGCCACCTTCAGGTATGCCTCGGCAACCTTGCGCAGCTCTTCGGGGGTGAAGCGCTCACGCAGCTCGGCGATCTCGTCGGGGAGCTCTGCGGGCAGGTTCGCCAGCCGCTCGCGCAGGCTCTCGACGCCCTCGGTGACGTCTTCGGAGATGTCGGCGATGCGGGCGTTGACCTCGCTGGTGCGGCTCTCGGCGCGCGAGCGCACCTGAGCGACGACGTCGGCTACGGCCTGGACGACGGCGTCGCCTGCACCGACGGCTGCGAAGATCGGGGTCTTGACGTTCTCGAAGTTCTTGGAATCAGACATCGGGTGTCTCCTGTTCGTCGGGTTCGGGCTCCTGCGTCGACTCGTTCTCACGACAGAACGAGTCGTAGATCTCGATCAGCACTTGCTTCTGCCGTTCGGTGATGTGCTCATCGCCGAGCAGAGCTTCGCGCACCGGACCGTGGGGACGCGCTTCCAAGATCCCGGCCCGGACGTACAGCACCTCGGAGGAGACGCGCAGACCCTTGGCTATCTGCGCTAGCACTTCTGCGGACGGGTTGCGCAGTCCGCGTTCGATCTGGCTCAGGTAGGGGTTGCTCACTCCGGCCCGGCTGGCGAGTTGCCGCATGGATACCTGCGCGGCTTCTCGTTGGGACCGGATGTAGCTGCCGATGTCCTGGGCCGCAGTGGTGACCACTGCAGCGACCAGATCCCCCGCCTCGGCGACGACCTGCGTCGCCTCGGTCGCTTTGGCGACCAGATCCCCCTCGTTCTCGGCCATATCGGCCTCCTGTTTCGGTGTCCTACTGGACGGTACCGAAGGGTGCTAACTATTGCAAGCACTCTGCTAGCACTAGTGCCCGAAGATCAGATCCGAGATCGTGTAGATGGCGAGACCGGCGATGGAACCGACGACGGTTCCGTTGATGCGAATGAACTGGAGATCGCGTCCGACCTGCAGTTCGATCTTCTTGCTCGCCTCCTCGGCATCCCACCGCGCGACGGTGTCCCCGATGATCGTGGTGATCTCGTCCGCATAGTTCGCGGCGATGTAACTCGCCCCACCGAGGAGCCAGCCGTCGACCTTGCCGCGCAATTCCTCATCGTCGCGCAAGCGCACCCCGAGGTTGGCGGTGTTCTCCTTGATCTTGGTGCGCAGCGTGCTCGTCGGATCGTCCACCGACTCGGTGATCAGCCGCTTGGCCACCTTCCACGTCGCCGCGGCGAGGCCGGTGATCTCCTCGCGCCCCATGATCTGCGCCTTGAGCTTCTCGGCCTTCTCGATGGTGACCGGGTCATGCTGCAGGTCGTTGGCGTAATCGACGAGGAACTTGTTGGCGGCCAGGCGTACGTCGTGTTCGGGGTTGGAGCGGATCTTCCAGGTGAACTCGACGAGCTCCTTGTAGACCTTCTCGCCCAACAGGGTGTCGACGAACTTCGGCGACCAGTTCGGGGAGTCCCGCGCGACGACGCGATCGATCATCTCCTGGCTGCCGAGCGCCCACTGGTGAGCGCGCTCGGCGAGCATGTCGATCAACGGCAGCTGGCGATTCTCGCGGAGCAGTTCGTCGAGGATGCGGCCGATCGGCGGTCCCCACTGCGGGTCGGCGAGTCGACGCACGATGGTGCTGTCGATGACGGCGGTGATGTCTTCGTCGTTGAGGACGTCGACGACGCCGTGCAACACGGTCGCCGCCTCGGCCGCGACCCGTTCGGCGTTGTCCGGCTGAGCGAGCCAGGTACCCAACCGCAGGGGAACCTGCGCGGACGCGACCTTCTCCGACACGACCTCGGGCGCGAGGAAGTTGCTGCCGACGAACGAACTCAGGCTCGCGCCCAGCTGGTCCTTCTTCTTCTTGATCAAGGCCGTGTGCGGAATCGGGATGCCGAGCGGGTGCTTGAACAGGGCCGTCACCGCGAACCAGTCCGCGAGTGCGCCCACCATTCCCGCTTCCGATGCCGCGCGCACGTAGCCCACCCAGGCACCTGCGCCCGTCGACTCCTGCCAGCGGCAGAAGATGTAGACGATAGATGCGAAGACGAGAAAGCCCGTCGCGACCGTCTTCATCTTGCGGAGGTCGCGGCGTTTGGTGTCGTCGTCGAAGTTCATCAGCTGCACAACCGACATTGTGCCCAGAAATACCTCGGACCAACCGGACGCACCCTGCGACGGTGTCCGAGCAGGCGCATAGGGTGGTGGTCGTGGCAAGAAATACGACGGAGGCAAAGCTGGACGAGTCCGAGCCGAGCGAGGACAAGCCCAAGGCCGAGAAGCCGGACGGCCGCAAACGTCGGTGGCGTGAGCACAAGATCGCGCGACGCGAGGAGTTGGTCGACGGCACGCTGGCTGCGATCCGGTTGCGAGGCCGCGAGATCGGAATGGACGAGATCGCGTCGGAGATCGGTATCTCCAAGACGGTGCTCTACCGCTACTTCACCGACAAGAACGACCTGACGAGCGCGACAATGTCGCGGTACGTCGAGACGACCCTCGCCCCTCGCATCTATGCGGCCATCTCGCACGAGCTCGACGAGTACGAGCTCACCCGCGTGGTCGTGACCGCCTATGTCGAGACGGTGGCCACCGATCCCGAGGTGTACCTGTACGTCATGGCGAACAACGCCGGCAACAATCGCGACGTCGTCGCCGAGTCCGAGCGCATGATCGCCGAGTTGCTCTCCACCGTGTTGGGTGAGCGCCTACGGCAACGCGAGATGGACTCGGGCGGTTCGGTTCCGTGGGCCTTCGCGATCGTCGGCGCGGTTCAGTTGGCCACGCACTGGTGGATCTCCAACAAGTCCATGTCCGCGGACGATCTGATCGACTATCTCTGCATGATGATGTGGGGCGGCATCCACGGAGTCGCCATGGCCGACGGCTCCCCCGCGAAATTCAAGTCGCAGCCGCACCCTCTCGTCGTCGAACCCGGCACGACCTAGCGCTCGTCGTACCCGTCGTCGTCGAGCGGGACCTCGGCTCGTTGATCCAACACGTCCCGGACGTCGGCCTCGACGGGCAGATCACTCGTACTCGGCTCGCCGGACTCGTCGACGATCGGCAGACTCTGCTCGACCCGATCCTCGGTGGGCGTTTCGATGGGTGATTCGCTCATGTCTCCATTCGTACCATCACTCGTCAGTTTGAGATCCGGTCCGGTCGGACATTCGAACAGGTATGACTACCGATACATTGACCGGACGCCGCATCGCCATCCTCGCTACAGACGGCGTCGAGCAGGTCGAACTGGTTCAGCCTCGTGAAGCCGTCGAAAATGCCGGAGCCACGGTCACATTGGTGGCACTCGACCATGGTGACATCCAAGCGATGGAGAGCGACGTCAATGCCGCCGACACCTTCACGGTCGACCGCGTCGTCGCCGATGTCTCCGCGGACGACTTCGATGCGCTGATCCTGCCCGGCGGCACCACCAACCCCGACCAACTTCGCGTCGACGCGGACGCGGTGGCGTTCGTGCGCGCATTCGTACAAGCCCGCAAACCGGTCGGCGTCATCTGCCACGGTGCCTGGACTCTCGTCGAGGCGGACGTCGTGAAGGGCCGGACGTTGACGTCCTACCCGAGCATCCGAACCGACATTCGCAACGCGGGAGGAACCGTCGTCGACGAGGAAGTGGTCGTCGACGGCAACCTGGTGTCGAGCCGCAATCCGGACGACCTGCCGGCCTTCTGCGCGAAGATCGTGGAGCATTTCAGCGCTTGATAGGTTAGCGTGCCCTATGCACATTTCTCGTTCGTTGGCTCTGCCTGCGGCAGCCCTCGCCCTCGCCTTCACTCTGACCGCATGCAGCTCCGACAACGGCGACACCACCGACTCCTCGGAGGCCGGTGGTGTCGTCGTCACCGACATGTTCGGCGACGTCGAGGTCCCGGCGAATCCGCAGCGCGTGGTTGCACTCGGCTGGTCGGACGCCGAGACCGCACTGGCGCTCGGCGTCCAACCCATCGGAGCGAGTGACTGGCTCGGAGTCGGCGGAAACGGCCTCGGCCCGTGGGTCGACGAAACCTACGACACCGACCCCACGATCGTCGGCACCTTCGACGTCGACATGGAGTCGATCGCGGCGCTGGCACCGGATCTGATCCTGTGGACTCGCAGCACCAACGACAAAGCCGTCTACGACGACCTGTCCGAGATCGCCCCGACTGTCGCCGCGCCGCCGGGAACCGACGTCGCCTACGGCACCACGTGGGACGGCCAGACCGAGATCGTTGCCCAAGCGCTCGGAAAGGTCGACGAGGGCAAGAAGCTCGTCGACGACACCCAGGCACTGGTCGACGACACCATCGCCGCCAACCCCGAATTCGCCGGCAAGACCGTCGCCGTCGGCACGCTCTACAGCGGACAGGTCGGTGCCTACGTCCGCGGCGACACCCGCGTCGACTTCCTCGAGTCGTTGGGCATGGAGAACACCCCGGCCGTCCAGAACCTCGCGCAGCCGGGAGCATTCAGCATCGAACTGTCCGAGGAGAACATCTCCGCACTCGATGCCGACCTCACCGTCATGTTCCCCATCGGCACCGGACCCGAGGTGATCACCGACAACCCGTCGATCCAGGGCCTGCCGTCGGCACGCGACGGACGCCTCGTGGTGCTCGGAGATCAGAACCTCTCCAACGCATTCTCGGCAGCCTCGGTCGCAGGCACCCGATACGCACTGGAGAACGCAGTGCCGCTCGTCGCGGCACCACTGAAGGGCTAGATCACACCCTCCCCGGGGGGCTTGTCACACTCTCCCCGGGGGGCTTGTGACTCTCCCCGGCGGGCTTGTCACACTCTTCCCGGGGGGCTTGTCACACTCTCCCTGGAGGGAAGCCACCCGCGGCGATCGGTCCCCAGGTGTCGATCACGATGCGTATCAACGACTTTCCCTGCTTCACCATCGCCGCGCGGTACTCGTCCCAGTCCGAGTGCTCGCCGGCGATGCTGCGGAAGTACTCCACCAAAGGCTCGACCGCGTCGGGAAGATCGATGATTTCGGCGGTACCGTCGACCTGGACGTAGTCGCCGTTCCAATCGTCACTGTGCACCAACACCGTGACGGCGGAGTTGCGGCGAATGTTGTGCACCTTCGCACGCTCGGGGTACGTGGCGATGACGATGCGGCCTTCCGAGTCGACCCCGGCCGAAACCGGGGAGACCTGCAGGCCGTCGTCGCGCTTGCGGGTGATCAGGGTGTGGTGGTGCCGCGGAGAGACGAATTCGAGCAATTCCTCACGCGACACGGTCTCGGCTTTTGCGATGGTAGGGGCCATGATCCCCATGGTAGAGAAGTAGTCTCATCGGTCATGGCCGACAACTCGAAATTGTGGACGCTCTCTCCCGTCGAGGTGCTGCGTGCCGGCGCGTCTTCACGCGTGGAGGACATCGATTTCACCGCAACTCCGGGATTCGACGGCAAGAAGGCCCACGGCAACGACGTCCTCGAACAGCGGGGTGCGGTACTGGCCGCGCTGCAGGAGAAGCTCTACGCCCACGGGCGCGCGGGTGGAACCAGGTCGGTTCTGCTGGTACTCCAGGGCATGGACACCGCAGGCAAGGGCGGAATGGTCAAGCACGTCATCGGCATGGTCGATCCGCAGGGCGTGGACCTGGCGTCGTTCGGGGTGCCGACTCAGGAAGAGAAACAACACCACTACCTGTGGCGAATCCGCAAAGCACTTCCGCGGGCCGGCCGCATCGGGGTGTTCGATCGCTCCCACTACGAGGACGTCCTCGTCGTCGCGGTCCACGACCTGGTGCCACGGCAGGTGTGGGAGAAGCGATTCGACGAGATCAACGCCTTCGAGAAGGAATTGACCGAAGAGGGAACCGTCGTGGTGAAGGTCGCGTTGTTCGTCTCTGCGGACGAGCAGAAGAAGCGGTTGCAGGAGCGGCTCGATCGGCCCGACAAGCATTGGAAGTACAACCCGGGCGACGTCACCGAGCGCGGCTTCCTACCGCAGTACCGGGCGGCGTATCAGCGGGTGCTGGATCGGACCGACGTCGATCATGCACCGTGGTACGTCGTCCCGGCCGATCGGAAGTGGTACAGCCGCCTGGCTGTCACGGAGATCCTGATCGACACGTTGGAGAAACTCGATCTCGATTGGCCCGCAGCCGATTTCGACGTCGAACACGAGAAGAAGCGTCTCGCCGAGAGCTGAACGAGAAGGGCCCGCGACACTGCGTCGCGGGCCCTTCTCTCATGCTGGGTACAGCTGGGTGAAGATTTACAGAGTGGCTGCGTCGATCACGAAGCGGTAGCGCACGTCGGACTTGACGACGCGGTCGTATGCCTCGTTGATCTTCTCGGCCGGGATGACCTCGATCTCGGCACCGATGTGGTGCTCGGCGCAGAAGTCGAGCATTTCCTGGGTCTCGGCGATGCCACCGACCATCGAACCGGCGAAGGAGCGACGGTTGGCCAGCAGGTTGAACGCGGGCACCTCGAGGGGCTTCTCGGGAACACCGAGCTCGACGAGGGTGCCGTTGCGGGCGAGCAGTCCGAGGTACTTGCCCATCGGCAGGTTCGCGGAGACCGTGTTGAGGATCAGGTCGAACTTGCCCTGCAGATCCTTGAGGGCGGTGGTGTCCTTGGTGGCGTAGTACTCGTCGGCACCGTAGGCCTTGCCGTCGGCTTCTTTGGCGTCGGTCTGGCTCAGCACGGTGACGTGTGCTCCGAGTGCGTGCGCGATCTTGACGCCGATGTGGCCGAGGCCGCCCATGCCGATGATGGCGACCTTCTTGCCCGGTCCTGCGCCCCAGTGCTTGAGCGGCGAGTACAGGGTGATGCCTGCGCACAGCAGGGGTGCGGCGACGTCGAGCTCGACGCCCTCCGGGATACCGAGAACGAACTTCTCCGTCACGACGATCTGGGTGGAGTAGCCGCCGTGGGTGAACTCGCCCTCGTAGGTCTTCGAGTTGTACGTCTGGACGACGCCCTTGGTGCAGTACTGCTCGTCGCCGTCCTTGCACGCCTCGCACTCGCCACAGGAGTCCACGAAGCAGCCGACGCCGACGCGGTCGCCCACCTTGCGGCTGGTCACCTCGGAGCCGACCTCGGCTACGATGCCTGCGATCTCGTGACCGGGAACGACGGGGTACGTGGTGCCACCCCACTCGTTACGGGCGGTGTGGATATCGGAGTGACAGATGCCGGCGAACTTGACGTCGATGAGGATGTCATGGGGTCCGACAGCGCGTCGCTCGATCGTCGCCTTCTCGAGCGGGGCGTCAGGAGCGGTGGCCTGGTAAGCGGTAGCTGAAGTCATAAGTACATTGCTACCTACGCATCGGTGCAAGCGCAAGGCAGCTACCGCCTCGACCAGGCTATTCCTACTCTAAACGAGTCGTTCGCAACAGTAACGTCAGCTGTTCTTGGCGATGTTGCCGCCGAGCCACAGAACGTATGCTCCCAGACCGATCAGTCCGATCTTGCGAGTCTTGGGGTATGCGATCGCGGCACCGACCGCCAGTTCGGTGGCTCCGTTGCGACTGATCCAGGTCCGAGTGTCCTTGGGGAACGGAAGCTTGGTGATTCCTTCGAACGCCTCGGGCACCACGAAGTGGGCGGCGCCGGTGGCCGCCAACCCGATCCCGAATGCCTTGGGAACCACACTGTTCGACTTCGTGGACTTGCTCACTGACATGCTCCTGTGATCGAAGTGACTGCATTCGCAGACCGACAATAGCGGTCCGGTGACCGTCGCGGGGCAACCCGCCCGCGGCGGTGTCTACTTTGCGATTCGGCCGTTCTCGTAGCGGTAGAAACCGGCTCCGGCCTTCTTGCCCATGTGCCCCGATTCGACCATTCGCAGCAGCAGCGGCGGTGCCAGGAAGAGAGGTTCCTCGAACTCCGAGTACATGGAATCGGCAATGGCTTTGACCGTGTCGAGGCCGATCAGATCGGCGAGTGCGAGCGGCCCCATGGGGTGCGCCAGACCCAGCACTGTCGCCTTGTCGACGTCCTCCTTGGTGGCGAATCCGGATTCGACCATGCGAATCGCGGAGAGCAGATACGGCACGAGCAACGCGTTGACGACGAAGCCCGAGCGATCTGCCGAGCGCACGACCTGTTTGCCGAGAACATCGCCCGCGAAGCGCTCGGCGCGGTCTGCCACTGCCGGTGACGTCAGGTCGGTGGTGACGAGCTCGACGAGTGGCAGTACCGGGACCGGGTTGAAGAAGTGCAGACCCACGACTCGGCCGGGTGCCGTCGTGGCGGCTCCCAGGCTCACGATGGGAATGGAGGACGTGTTGGAGGCGATGACGGCGTTTGGGTCGGTCACCACCGAGTCGAGTTCGGCGAAGATGTCGGTCTTGATCTTCTCGTCTTCGAGCACTGCTTCGACGACCAGTTGACGATCACCGAAGTCGGCGAGGTCGGCGGTGAATCGCAGCCTGCATGCCGCTTGCTCACGCTCACGTTCGGTGATCTTGCCGCTGCTGACGCCGCGGTCCAGCGATTGCAGGATGCGGCTGCGACCGGCCGTCGCCAGTTCGCGGGTCTGTTCGTGGACCAACACGTCGACGTGCGCACGGGCGCAGACCTCCGCGATTCCTGCACCCATCTGCCCCGCTCCGACGATCCCCACCCTCTCGACCGTCACAGGAGGCTCCTAGTCATTGATGTTGCGGCACAACAGGTTGAAGTGAGATGCGGGTAACTCTTACCGGGTACGCCCAAAACCTTCGTCGTACAGAACAGGCGGCCCGCAACGAATGTTGCGGACCGCCTGACTAGTGCGCTGAAAATCCGGAGAGGCGGAACTGCTTAGTGGAACTGGCCTTCTTCGGTGGAGCCCTTCAGTGCTGCCGTCGAGGTGTTGGGGTCGACGGTGGTGGCGATGCGGTCGAAGTAGCCTGCACCGACCTCACGCTGGTGCTTGATGGCGGTGAAGCCGCGCTCTTCGGCAGCCTTGAACTCGCGCTCCTGCAGGTCGACGAACGCGGTCATGCCTTCGCGGGCGTAGCCGTGTGCCAGGTCGAACATGCCGTAGTTGAGCGAGTGGAAGCCTGCGAGGGTGATGAACTGGAACTTGAAGCCCATGGCACCGAGTTCCTTCTGGAACTTGGCGATGGTCGCGTCGTCCAGGTGCGCCTTCCAGTTGAACGAAGGCGAGCAGTTGTAGGCGAGCAGCTGGTCCGGGAACTCGCTGCGAACCGACTCGGAGAACTTCTTGGCGACCTCGAGATCCGGCACGCCGGTCTCCATCCAGATGAGGTCGGCGTACGGGGCGTAGGCCTTCGCACGGGCGATGCAGGGCTCGATGCCGTTCTTGACGCCGAAGAATCCTTCTGCGGTGCGGGTTCCGTCGAGGAATTCACGGTCACGCTCGTCGACGTCGGAGGTGATCAGCGTGGCTGCCTCGGCGTCGGTGCGGGCGATGATCACCGACGGGACGTCGGCGACGTCGGACGCGAGGCGTGCCGAGGTCAGGGTGCGGATGTGCTGCTGGGTGGGGATGAGCACCTTGCCGCCGAGGTGGCCGCACTTCTTCTCCGATGCGAGCTGGTCCTCCCAGTGCACGCCTGCGGCGCCGGCCACGATCATGGCCTTCTGCAGCTCGTAGGCGTTCAGTGCGCCACCGAAGCCGGCTTCGGCGTCGGCGACGATCGGTGCGACCCAGTTCTTGACGGAGGTATCGCCCTCGATCTTGGCGATCTCGTCGGCGCGCAGGAGTGCGTTGTTGATGCGACGGACGACGGACGGCACCGAGTTGGCCGGGTAGAGGCTCTGGTCCGGGTAGGTGTGACCCGAGAGGTTGGCGTCGCCTGCGACCTGCCAGCCGGAGAGGTAGATCGCCTGGAGGCCGGCGCGAATCTGCTGCACGGCCTGGTTGCCGGTGAGGGCACCGAGCGAGTTGATGTAGTCCTCGTTGTTGACGAGGTCCCACAGGATCTCGCTGCCGCGGCGAGCGAGGGTCGCTTCTTCGACGACGGTGCCCTGGAGGTCGGAGACCTGCTGTGCGGTGAAGTTACGGGTGACGCCCTTCCAGCGGGGGTTGGTGTCCCAATCCTGCTGGATCTCGGCGGTGGTCTTCGGGGTGCCGGTGGTCGACATCTTCAGCTCCAGTCTCTTCTGCTTCTCGGCCTGCCTCGAGACGAATCTTCACATCGTTGCCAGGCCCTTCTGGTGTACTCCAGAACAATGGCACACCCGAAAACATGCGTCTACCAGTTGTTAGTGCCAATCTTGGCTAGCTTTACGGGCGTCGTTGCTAATGTTGCAAATTTTTGGTCGACACAAACCTCTCCGATCGGACAGCGTGGTTACTCGCCAGTAGCGATGAATCCCCAGTTGATGAACGGAATGAACAAAATTCTTTACCGGACGCTTGTACGGTTTGACGAGGGCGTCTGAATCGAGTCAGAAACCGAGCATTATGTGATCGACATCACAACTACCCCATCCCACAATGTGAGCATGGCACGGGTTGCTCCCCTCGACACCACTTTCCGCGGGGATCCCCCGACCGACGCCACCGAGTGGAGCAGAAGTTGCACTCATCCACAGGCTGGCACCTGTCCACAGGGCTTTCGATTTCCCCAGGTCGAGCATCGAAGACCATCCACGCCATCGCCGACGCTGCACCCATGACAGCCAGCTCCACTCCCGCCCAACCCGGTCATTCCGCAGGCTCCACTCCCGGCCCCGCCACATTCCGACAGCTCGTCTCCTCCGGACTCCATCCCAGCACCGTCTCGCGACGCTTCACCCGCGTTCTGCCGACGGTCCATATGCGCGGGGAGCCGTCGACGATGGATCGGTGTCGGGCCATCGCCCTGTGGCGACCCGATGCCGTACTCAGTCACCGTTCGGCCGCATACCTACGCGGCTGGACGACCGAGCCGTCCACTCTCGATGCAACCGTCCCCCGCTCGGCCCGGTTGCGACCACCGCCATGGCTCCGACTGCACCGTCGCGCACTCGATTCCCGGCTCGTCGACGAGGTCGAGTCACTGCCTTGCACCACTCCTGCGCAGACGATGCTCGATTGCCTGGCGGTACTCCCTCGCGAAGAGGCCGAGTTGCTGATCGACGAGCGTCTGAAGTTCGGACTCGACCCTGCGTCGCTCATCTGCCTACTCGAGCGATTCCCGGGTCGACGCGGCAACGCAGAGTTGGCCCGTCAGGTCCGGCTGGCAGTGACGAGGTTCGCCTCGGAACCGGAGCGGGCCCTCGGCCGGGCATTGCATCGGATCGGCCTGTATCTGGAGATGAATGCGACAGTCGGCTCGTTCGTCTGCGACCTCGTCGACCGTCGCAGCCGAACGATCATCGAGGTGGACGGACGCGAATTCCACAGTGCAGCAGAGGTATTCAGAAAGGATCGACGTAGACAGAACGCCCTGGTACTGGGTGGCTGGTTGGTGCTGCGCTACTCGGCGTTCGATGTGCTTGCCGCGCCGGATGTGGTGGCTGCCGAAATCGCGTCGGTTGTCAGGCGGCGTCGGGAATCGCGGCGATGAGAGCACACAATGCTCCACTCGCCGGTCCGCACGAGGGATTTACCGGATCCACCGCGCCGAGTGGAGCACCCATTGCATCAGGCGCCGCGATGAACCCACAGAGCAGAAAATGCTCCACTCCCGGACCCGCGTACGACATTCATCGCACGCGGCCCCGGGAGTGGAGCACCGGTTGCCGAGATCAGATGCGAACGCCGGTTCGGTCGTCGCTGTGTGCAATCACCTGCGACGTGATCGGCGTCCGACGCGAGGCCAGCACACCGAGGCCGCCCATCGCGGCGATGACGAGTCCTCCGACGATCGCGAACAGATCGGCAGCGAGCAATCCGGACGGGAACACCATCAGCGCGGGCGAGACAGCGAGCAGCAACCCGAGGCCGACGTGGGTCCAATGACTCTGTCTCGACGAGGATCCGATGGCCCAGAGTGCAGACGACGCCGCAAGGATGCCGAGCACGAGGATGGCACCGGTGACTTCCTGGTCTCCCTGGACGGGAAGCCAGACGGTCGATGCGACGAGCACGGCTCCGGTGACGAAGACGACGACGTCCCTGACGATTTCCGATGTGCGTTGACGATTGGACATGACCGCTCCTCGTGGTGCGTGGTGAATAGCTCGTACACCGGTATACGCCCTTACTTCGGCTAATGTTCCCGTTGGCTGTCGAATTGTGACCCAGTAGCCGATTGCGAACGGTGTTAACCCGATTCTTCGCAGGCGTAGCCTGGCGATATGTCGAAAACCTTCGTCGGCGTGCGGCTTCGGCAGCTCCGCAGCGAACGCAGCATGAGCCAGGTGTCACTGGCACAGAAGCTCGGGATCTCCGCCAGTTATCTCAACCAGATCGAGCACGACGTGCGTCCACTGACGGTGCCGGTGTTGCTGCGGATCTCCGAGGTGTTCGGCGTCGACACGTCGTTCTTCTCCTCCGAGGACGACACCAGGCTGGTTGCCGAACTCCGCGAGGTGGCGCTCGATCAGGATATGGGGATCGATGCCGATGCCCACGAGATCGCGCAGATGGTCAGCTCTCACCCGCAGTTGGCACGGGCGATGGTCAACATGCACCGCCGATACCGCAATACGACGGCTCAGCTGTTGGCCGCTACCGAGGAGCGGTTCTCCGACGGCAGTGGCAGTGGTTCGATCAGCAAGCCGCACGAGGAAGTGCGTGACTACTTCTATCAGCGACAGAACTATCTGCACGAATTGGACACTGCGGCAGAGGCTCTGACCTCGAGAATCCGGTTCCATCGCGCCGACGTCGGTGGCGAGATCGCCAAGCGGCTGCGGACGGTTCACGACGTGCAGATCGTCAATCGCATCGACCTCGGCGAGAACGTGCTGCATCGGTTCGATCCGCAGACGCGAGTGCTGGAGATCTCACCGCATCTGTCCGGCGGGCAGAAGGTGTTCAGGTACGCCGCCGAACTCGCCTATCTCGAATGCGGGGATCTGCTGAAGAAGATGGCCGACGAGGGCAACTTCACCAGTGAGTCGTCGAAGAAGTTGGCGGTGCTCGGTTTCGCGAACTACTTCGCGGCCGCGACGGTGTTGCCGTACCACCAGTTCCACGACGTCGCCGAGGATTTTCGGTACGACATCGAGCGGCTCTCGGCCTTCTTCTCGGTCAGCTACGAGACCATCTGCCATCGCCTGTCCACCTTGCAGAGACCCGAGCTGCGGGGTGTTCCGTTCTCGTTCGTGCGCGTCGATCGCGCTGGGAACATGTCGAAGCGCCAGTCCGCCACAGGCTTTCACTTCTCGTCCAGCGGTGGCACGTGCCCGCTGTGGAACGTGTACGAGACCTTCGCCTATCCGGGCAAGATCATGACGCAGATCGCCGAGATGCCCGACGGCCGCAGCTACCTGTGGATCGCACGCACCGTGGAGCGGCGTGCCGCGCGATACGGACAGCCCGGCAAGACCTTCGCCATCGGCCTCGGATGCGAACTGCGCCACGCCGGACGGCTGGTGTACGCCGACGGTCTGGACGTACAGGGCTCGGCGGCGGCGACACCGATCGGAGCGGGCTGCCGGGTGTGCGAGCGTTCCAACTGCCCGCAACGCGCGTTTCCGCCACTGGGCAAGGACCTCGACATCGACGAGCATCGAAGTTCGGTGTCGCCGTATCTCGTTCGCTGAGAAGAAAGGAACACTGCATGACACGCATCGGCGTTGTACTGCGACCCGAACTTGCGCCGGAGGATCTCGTCGACGCGGCTCGTGCGGCCGACCGCGCAGGCGTCGACGAGGTGTGGTTGTGGGAAGACTGCTTCTACTCCGGTGGATTGTCGACTGCTGCACTGGTTCTCGCGAACACCGAACGCATGAGCGTCGGCATCGGGGTGCTACCGACTCCGATGCGGAACGTGGCAGTCACAGCCATGGAGATCGCTACCGTGGCCCGTGTCCATCCGGGGCGGCTCCGCGTGGGGCTCGGACACGGTGTTCAGTCGTGGATGGGGCAGATCGGGGCGCGAGTGCAGTCGCCTCTGACGTTGCTGACCGAACAGATGACAGCGCTCACCGCACTGTTGGCGGGCGAGAGCGTCACCGTGCAGGGGCGGTACGTCTCGCTCGACAACGTCACGCTGAACTGGCCTCCGCTGCAACCGCCGCCGCTGCTCGTCGGTGCGACGGGGCCGAAGACTCTTGCCCTGAGCGGACGCACCGGTGTGGGAACCATCCTCACGAGTGAGACGTCACCGGATCAGGTGCGAACGGCCATCGAGCACATCGATGGTGGGCCGGACCACGAGATCGTCGTCTACATTGCCGCCGCGACCGATTCCGATGCCGCGCTGAGCAACCTGCAACGCTGGATCGATGCCGGTGCCACCACCGTCGTACTCGAACCCCCTGCGGACCGAGCGGATCCGACCACGTTGTTCACCCACGCCGCGGCATTGACGGCACAGGTCAGCTCGCAGTGAATCCCCTGGCACGATCTTTGTCCTCGGTCGTCCACAGTGTGGTCGTCACCTCGGCCCGCACCAATGGAATCACTTCTTCGGCGAACTGTCGTAACGTGTCCTTCTGACGCTCGAAGTCCAGTACGTGGTTGATCGAAACCGATTGCAGATCATGGCCGTACGCGTCGTGGTAGTCGAGTATCTTCGCCGCGACGCGTTCGGACGAGCCCACCAGTGCGGGCCCCCGCGCTACCGCGTCGTCGATGGTCCGAAAGCTCGTCACCTTGCCCTTGGCCGCCGGGTCGTGTTTGCGCTTGTCCTGCTGCGCGACGATGCCCTCGTAGATCGGCCGATACTCGGCAACGGCAGCCTCGGTCGTCGTGCCGAGGAACAACCCCCCGGAGCCAGAACCCACGTACGCCTTGTCCGGGTCATGACCGTGATTGCGATACTGCTCGCGGTAGCGGTCGATGAGTTCCTTGTAGTTCTCCCTCGGCTGCAGTGCGTTGGCTGTCACGATGGGGTCTCCCCACTCGGCCGCCAGATCGACCGCTTCGATCGAGGTGGCCGAACCGTGCCAGATTCGAAACGGCCCGTCGAAGGGCCTGGGCAGTGTGGTGGCGTCGGACAACGGATGTCGGTGGCGCCCGGTCCAATCCACGTGCTCCTCACGGATCAGCCTGCGGAGCAGTTCGTAGTTCTCGGTGAGGTACTCGTACTGGCGCGCGATGTCGAGTCCGAACAGTGGGTACTGCAGTACTTCGTTGCCTTTGCCGATGACGACTTCGAGGCGGCCTCGACTCAGTTGATCGACGGTGCCGAGGTCTTCGGCGACGCGGATCGGGTCCAACACCGACAGGACGGTGACGCCGGTGGACAACAGAATGCGATGCGTCGCCTGGGCGAGCGCGCCGAGAAGCACCGTGGGAGCGGACGAGAGCACGTCTCCCGCGTGCCGTTCTCCGACAGAGAACGAATCGATGCCCAGTTCTTCTGCAAGAACGGCGAGTTCGATCAACCGGTCGAATCGGTCGGCCGGGTGCACGACTGCACCGGTGACCGGGTGCGGAGGGTTGAAGACGATGTCGAGAACCTGAAAGCGCATAGTTCTACCGGGACTTCCAGCCGAGGGACTCGAACGATTGTCTGAGCGTCACACGCGAACCGATCGCCTCACCGCTGCGCAGGCGCGATAGTACCGACGAGATCCAGGATGCCGTACGTCCCTGTGTCACATAGTATTCCGATAATCGTTGCTCGTAGACAGGCACCGCAGCGTCGGCCACCACGGCGTCGTAGTTTTCGTGGTGGAGCACCGAGGAGATGGGCAATCGCGGCTTCACCCCGGCCGTATCCTCGCCCGCTCGGCCCAGCGCCAAGCCCACCACCGGAACCGATTGTTCGGCCAATGCCAGCTCGGCAGCAATCTCGTCGGGTGCGTTGCGCACCGCCCCGACATACACCGTCCCCCATCCCAGCGACTCCGCAGCGACGACGGCGTTCTGCGCGGCCAGCGCTGCATCGATGGCACCGAGAATCGTACTGTCGAAGTAGTCGGCACCGCCGAGTTCGGCGTCGTGCGCTGCGGCGAGCCGTCGGGCCCGCCCGAGATCGGCCACGAACACCAGGAACACCGCAGCCTCGGCGATGAACGCCTGGTTGCCGGCCAGCGCCGCCAGACGCTTCTTGCGCGCCGGGTCTCGTACCGCGATCACGCTCCAGGCCTGCAGGTTCGATGACGTCGGCGCGGATTGGGCTGCGGCGACGATGGTCTCGATCGTCTCGGTGTCGATCGGATCGTCTGTGAACGTCCGCACCGAGTGATGCGACAGCAGAACGTCGATCGTCTCGTTCGTGTACGCCAATGCCGTCAGAGCAGGATCGCGGTAGCGCTGCTGAACCCACGAGGCCGAAAGGGAGGTCACGTGTCCCACGCTCCTCCGAACGACGCCGACGCGCCACAGTTGCGCTCGCCGTGATTCGAAAGCTAGGTCTTTCGGAGCCGATGCTGCCGGAGGTAGCGTCCCGCGTCGGCGAACGCGCGTGCTCGACGCGTGAGTGTGGGTGGGGCGGGCTTCTCACCTCGCCACAGGCGGTACAGGGTGCTCATGCTCAGGATGAGTCGTTCCGGTGAGTCCCAGTGTGAGTACTGCCCGAATTCAGGAGATTTCAGCAGGTTGAGGGCAGCTTCGGTTGGACCGAGCCCGGCGTCGAAGCAGCTGCGTCCGGCCTCGGATACCCAGGTCCAGTAGTTGTGGAGCGCCCGGATCTCGCCGGTGCCGCACAGGGGGCCGTGGCCGGGAACGTAGACGGCGGCATCGAGTTCGAGGAGGTGGTCGAGGGCATCGATCCAGTTCTGCAGAGGTCCGTGCCAGAGCACCGGGGTGGCGTCGATGAACAGAAGGTCGCCGGCGAACACGACTCCGACGTCGGGGAGATGGGCAATGAGGTCACCTTCGGTGTGTGCCGGGCCCAGGTACCGCAGGTGGACCGGCCGCCCCGCCACGTCGATGGTCTCGGTGGTGTCGAAGGTGTGGTCGGGCAGTCTCGGCAGACTCGTGGGGAAGGTGGCGTCGCCGCGGACTCGGTCCATGTAGGAGCCCATCGCCCCGACCGGCCCCGGCACCCAACCGATCTTCGCGCCGACAGATGCGAACGCGTCCACCCCTTTCGGCGGTGTTTCCTCTTTCATCGCGTGCAGCGACGCGGTACTGGTGGTGATGCGGGCGGTGGCAGGGACGGTGTCGTTTCCCCACCAATGATCGCCGTCGGAGTGGGTGTTGAGTACCTCGGTGATCGGTGCGTCGGCGACCAGCTCGGCGGTGTCGGCGACGACTCGCTGCGCCCAGTTCACATCCCAGACGGTGTCGATCAGCATCGACGCCGAACCCGGTGCCACGATCAGTCCGGTGTTGGTCTGTCCCCAGCTGCCGGGCGGCCGCATGAATGCCCAGGTGTCGTCGGCGATCTGTCGATACCCCACCTCTGTGTCTGCCACCGCCACAGGCTAGCCGGTGAGCAGCTCCTGCGGGCTCGAGTTGGACCGACATTCGGTCCTGATCGGTGAGGGGTAGTTGGACATCTTGTCGGGTGGCGAAGTCTCGTCCGTAGGTGCAGGCTTTGCAGAACCGAAACAGTCGACGCTAGGGGTTCAGTGATGACGGTGCCTGTCCTGCAGAACTACATCGACGGGGCGTTCGTGACGCCGTCGGGCACCGAGATGCTCGATGTGGTGAATCCGGTGGACGAGTCGATCGTCGCTCACTCCCCCGTCTCCGACGCCGCCGATGTCGATGCCGCGATGTCGGCCGCTGCCAGAGCATTCGAGACCTGGGGCAAGACGACGCCGAGCGAACGGCAGAAGGTGCTGTTGAAGCTCGCCGACGCCATCGAAGCGCACAGCGACGAGATCGTCGAGGCGCAGAGCCGCAACACCGGTCAGCCCAAGGCCACCATCGCGGCCGAGGAAGTCACTGTCGGTGCCGATCAGATCCGATTCTTCGCAGGCGCGGCACGGATGCTCGAGGGCAAATCTGCGGGCGAGTACATGGACGGCTTCACCTCCTATGTCCGACGCGAACCGATCGGCGTCGTCGGGCAGGTGACCCCGTGGAACTACCCGTTCATGATGGCGATCTGGAAGATCGGTCCCGCGCTGGCCGCGGGAAACACCATCGTGCTCAAGCCGAGTGACACCACCCCCGAGAGCACGCTGGTGCTCGCGAAGCTCTCGAAGGGCATCGTGCCCGACGGGGTGTTCAACGTCGTTCTCGGGAACGGCGGCACCGGTGCGGCGATCGTGGAACACAAGACTCCCGGCCTGGTCTCGATCACCGGATCCGTTCGCGCCGGCATCGCTGTTGCCGTGGCCGCCGCCAAGCAACTCAAGCGGGCGCACCTCGAACTCGGCGGCAAGGCACCGGCAATCGTGTTCGACGACGTCGACATCGCCAAAGCCGCCGACGGTATCGCAGAGGCCGCGTTCTTCAACGCCGGCCAGGACTGCACCGCTGTCACCCGCGTCCTGGTCCACGAGTCGGTGCACGACGGACTCGTCGATGCCCTTGTCGCCAAGGCGAAGACGCTGAAAGTCGGCCTGCCCGACGACCCCGATACCTTCCTCGGGCCACTGAACAACGTCAACCACTTCGGTCAGGTGAGCGCCAAAGTCGACGGCATCGGCGCGCATGCCACCATCGTCACCGGCGGCAAGCGCATCGGCGACAAGGGCTTCTTCTTCGAGCCGACCATCATCACCGGCGTGCAGCAGTCCGATCCCATCGTGCAGGAGGAGACCTTCGGCCCGGTGCTCACGGTACAGAAATTCGGCGACGAGGCGGAGGCGATCGCGCTGGCCAACGACGTCGACTTCGGTCTCGCGTCGAGCGTCTGGACTTCCGATCACGCACGCACACTGCGCATCTCGGCAGCTCTGGACTTCGGAGCCGTATGGGTCAACTGCCACATCCCGTTGGTGGCCGAAATGCCGCACGGAGGATTCAAGTACTCCGGCTACGGCAAGGATCTCTCGGCCTACGGGGTCGAGGACTACACCCGCATCAAGCACGTCATGAGCTCGACGGAGACTCTTCGATGACCTTTCACCCCCTCGATCCCCTGTCCAGCGACGAATTCGCCACCGTGGCCGAGGTTCTCGGTCGCGACCACGGAGTCGGCGACGGCTGGCGCTACGCCTCGATCGAGATGATCGAACCGGCCAAGTCCGAGATCGCCGCATTCGACGCGGACGGTACCGTGCCTGCGCGTCGAGCAGTCTCGGTGGTGTTGAACCGCAACGAGAACACGACGTTCAAGGCCGTGGTGTCACTCGACGATCGCACCACCGAATCGTGGACGCACATTCCGGATGTGCAGCCCAACTTCACCGTCGACGAGTGGGAGGAGGCCGACGCGGCCCTGCGTGCCCACCCCGATGTGATTGCCGCCCTTGCCGATCGCGGTATCACCGATCTGGATCTGGTGTTCATGGACACCTGGACCTACGGCGAGGCAGTGACGCCCGAGAAGTACAAGGGTCGACGCCTGGGCTGGTCCGACACGTGGGTCAAGGCCTCGGAGGGTGCCAATCCCTATGCCGGGCCGGTCGGCGGTTTCCACTGCGTCATCGACGTGAACACGATGGAACTGCTCGAGATCGAGGACACGTATCGCGTCGAGCGACCGGAGATCATGGGTGAGTACGTGCCCCGCCACATCCCGGAGCGAATCAGGAACGCGAGCACACGCCCACCCCTGAAGCCCCTCGAGATCACTCAGACCGACGGGCCGTCGTTCGAGCTCGACGGCAACAAGCTGACGTGGCAGAACTGGTCGCTTCGCGTGGGGTTCAACTATCGCGAGGGCATGACGCTGCACGCCGTCAGCTACAACGACAACGGGAACGTGCGGTCCGTTGCCAATCGAATGTCGTTCGCGGAGATGGTCGTTCCGTATCGCGATCACACCGAGGACCATTACCGACGCACCGCGTTCGACATCGGCGAATGGGGCCTGGGCTTCATGACCACCTCGCTCGAGCTCGGCTGCGATTGCCTCGGCGAGATCCGGTACCTCGATGCAGTGCTGCACAACAGCAAGGGTGAGCCGTACACGATCACCAACGCGATCTGCATTCACGAGGAAGACAACGCCGTGCTGTGGAAGCACGTCGATCACGACGCCGGAGCCGAGGTGCGACGGATGCGTCGGCTCACGGTCAGCTTCCATGCAACGGTTGCCAACTACGAGTACCTCGTCTACTGGCGGTTCTATCAGGACGGCAACATCGAGTGCGAGGTCCGCGCGACGGGCATCATGGTCGTCACCCACTTCGACGAGGGCGGCTCCCACCCGTCCGGAACGCTGGTCGACAACCGCACGTATGCGCCCTACCACCAGCACTTCCTGGTCGCCCGGCTCGATCTGGACATCGACGGCACCGAGAACACCGTGTATTCCAGTGAAACCCAACGTGTTCCGATGGGACCGGACAACCCTTACGGTCTCGCGCTGACTCAGGTCAACACTCCGCTGACCACCGAGTCCGAAGGCAAGCAGGATTACGACTGGCACACCCAGAAGGCGTGGAAAGTCGTCAACGACAACGTCACCAACGGCCTCGGCACCCGGCCCGCCTACAAGTTGGTTCCGGGAGCGGCCATCCCGTCGATGTTCGATCCCGCATCGCCGATCTTCCAGCGCGCCCAGGTGATCGGCCACACCGTCTGGGTCACCCCCAACTCACCCGACGAGCGTTGGCCCAGCGGCGAGTTCGTGAACCAGAGCGGCATCGACCACGGGCTACCGGAGTGGACCGAGAAGGATCGCAGCATCGAGAACACCGACGTCGTCGTCTGGTACACCTTCGGCATCCACCACATCACGCGACCGGAGGACTGGCCGGTGATGCCCGCGGACACGGTCTCGTTCTGGCTCAAGCCGTTCGGGTTCTTCGATCGAAATCCATCGCTCGACGTCACACCGTCGGAACCGAAGTCGTGCCACACCGATCCCGGTAGCACCTGCCATTAGCTCGCCCAACCTCAGGGAAGGTCCGCCCATGCGTCTGATCGTGGGGTACCAGGCAACACCGAGTGGAGCAGACGGAATCGCTCTGGGGGCAACGCTCGCGCGTTCGCTGCAGGCATCGCTGGACATCTGCCTGGTCTTGCCCCAGGAGCGGCCGGTGCCGTCCAAGGCACCGGTCGAGGCCGGATACGACGACATCCTGATCGATCGGGCCACCGGCTGGCTCGACGAGGCACTGACCCTGGTACCCGAGGACGTACAGGCACGCGCGCACCTGTTGTTCGACGAGTCCTTCGCACAGGGCCTGCTCGACTGTGTGGACGAGTGTGACGCCTACATGATCGTCGTCGGTGCGGCCGGTGACGGTCTGCTCGGACGCCATTCGATCGGCACCGTCACCAGCGATCTTCTGCATGTGTCGCATGTGCCGCTCGCGCTGGCTCCGCGGGGGTATCGGCACTCGCCGCCGCAGCGCATCCGGGAGATCACCTGTGCCATCGGAAATCGGCCGGGGGCAGCCGAACTCGTGCGGGCAGCCACCGACCTGTCCGTCACCGCCGAGTTGCCGCTGCGGCTGCTCTCCCTCGTGTCCGCAGAAGAGCAATCGGCACGGGGTCCGGACGGTCTCGCCAAGGCCGAGGAGGTGCTGCGGACCGTGCAAGCGGAACTGCCCGCAGGGTCGGACGTGCAGTTGACGGTGGCGGAGGGCTCCGGCATCGAGAAGGCCGCCTCGTCGCTCGACTGGCACGACGGCGACGTGTTGATGGTGGGGTCGTCTCGACTCGCCCAGCCTCACCGGCTCTTCCTGGGATCGGTTGCCGCCAAGATGCTTCGGGTCGTTCCCGTTCCGATGATCGTTGTTCCGAGAGAGGCCGACGATGAATGAGCACAAGGTAGTCGACGTCGAGTCCAAGGGCCTGTCCGCCGGCCAGCTCGGGCTGCTCGCCAGTGTGGTGCTGGGCATCTCGACCATCGCACCCGCGTATGCACTCACTGCGTCGCTCGGGCCGACCGTCACCGAAGTCGGAGTACATCTGCCCGCGATCTTCATCGTCGGCTTCATCCCGATGTTGCTGGTGGCCTTGGGCTACCGAGAGCTCAACGCGGCGGAGCCCGACAGCGGCACGTCGTTCACGTGGGCGTCGAAGGCCTTCGGCCCGTACGTCGGCTGGATGGGTGGCTGGGGCCTGATCGCGGCCACCATCATCGTGCTCTCGAACCTGGCCGGAGTGGCCGTCGACTTCTTCTATCTCTTTCTCGCCCAGGTCACCAGCAACGACTCCTTGGCCGACCTGACCGGCAACAAGCTCGTCAACATCGTCACGTGCCTGGTGTTCATGGCGTTGGCGGCGTGGCTCTGCTATCGCGGCATGCAGGAGACCAAGCGCGTGCAGTACACGATGCTCGGCTTCCAGCTGCTGGTGATGGCGTGGTTCATCGTTGCCGCATTCGTCAAGGTCGGTGCCGGCGATGGGGCCGAGGACATCTCGTTCAGCCTGGACTGGTTCGACCCGTTCGGCATCCCGAGCTTCTCTGCCTTCACCGCCGGCCTGTCGCTGTCGATATTCATGTACTGGGGTTGGGACGTCTGCCTGACGGTCAACGAGGAAACCTCGGGCAGCGCAAAGATTCCCGGGCGTGCAGCGCTGGTCACGGTGTTCTTCATCATCGTGCTGTATTTGCTCACCGCAGTGGCAACCCTGCTCTTCGCAGGCACTGGTGACACCGGAAACGGACTGCAGAATCCCGACACCACCGACAACGTGTTCGCCGCCCTCGCCGGGCCGGTGATGGGCCCCTTCGCGATCCTGCTGTCCCTGGCCGTGTTGAGCAGCTCCGCCAGTTCGCTGCAGGCCACGTTCATCTCACCGGCGCGTACTCTGCTCGCGATGGGTCACTACCAGGCCCTACCGAAGCGGTTCGCCTCCATCACACCGAGATTCAGCACTCCGGGCTTCGCGACGCTCGTGGCAGGCGGGGCGTCCGCCGGCTTCTACGCCGTGATGCGGGTGGTGAGCGACAACGTTCTCACCGACACCATTGCCGCGCTGGGACTGATGATCTGCTTCTACTACGGCATCACGGCATTCGCCTGTGTCTGGTACTTCCGCGAGGAGCTGTTCACCAGCACCCGCAACTTCTTCTTCAAGTTCCTGGCCCCGCTACTCGGTGGCGTCGGGATGGCCGTGGTGTTCGTGCAGACCTCGGTCGACGCCTGGGACCCCGAATTCGGCAGCGGCTCATCACTGTTCGGTATCGGCATGGTGTTCCTCATCGGCGTCGGCATCATCGTTCTCGGCATGGTCGTCATGGCAGTGGTGGCACTGCGCAAGCCGGAGTTCTTCAAGGGCAACATTCTCCGGCGCGACACTCCGTCACTGATCGTCGAGGACTGACGACCCACCCGGACTTCACCGATGCCCGGGGCCACGATGTCGCTTCCGGCGATCAGCCGTCGAGCATGTTCGCGGGCACCGGATCGAATCCGGCCAGCAGCGCGCGGAGTCCGTACTCGAAGGCCTCGTCGGAGCGGGAGGACTTGGAGGACGCGGTGTCGAGGGCTGCGCGCAGTGCGTGACCGACTTCGACACTCGGTCGCCACGGGGCCTCCGGTGCCGCCAGGTCGAGTGCCGAGCCGAGGACGAAGCTGTCGAGAACCGTGATGATGTTCAGCACGTCGGCGGGTCCGAATTCCGCCGCTGTGAGGGCATCTGCCAGCGCGTTGTACATGCCGAAGGCGTGAGCACTGTTGACGGCATGCTCGGTGAGCAACGGAATGAGACGTGGATAGCGGGCGTAGCTGTCGCGGTACGCGCGGGCGATCTGCGCGACGGTCTCACGCCAATCGAGCCCGTGTCCCGGTAGCGCGACCTCGGACATCGCGCGTTCGCGCAACAACTCGACTATCTCTTCGCGTCCCGACACATGGTTGTACAGCGACGACGGGCTGACGCCGAGTTTCTTGGCGAGGAGCGGGATGGTGAAGCCACCGGTATCGGCCACCAGCGCGAGGGCTGCAGTGGTGATTCGTTCGGTGTCCAACAGTGACACGGACGGTCTCCCCACGGTGCGCACCCTTCTTCCTCTTGCGGTTCCGATCGCAGTCGACAATACTTAACGAATCACATTCGTTTTATCGGAGGTCCCATGCTGACGATCACCGCACTCACCGCGCCCGAGGCCCTGACCCGCACCACCCCGACCGATCGGGCACCGCTCCGCCTGGGGTTGGTTCAGCATCGCTGGAACCCCGATGCCGCGGCGTTGAAAGCCGAATTGCTCGAGGCCATCTCCGCCGCCGCGAACCTCGGGGCGAAGGTCGTCTTCCTGCCCGAGATCACCCTGCTGCGCTACCCTGCCGACACCCGTGCCGGAGCCAACCCGGGCAAAGAAGCCGAGGATCTGCTGACCGGGCCCACGTTCACACTCGCTGCCGAGGCCGCCGCCGCGAACGGCATCGTGGTCCATGCTTCGCTGTACGAGAAGTCCGAAGCAGCGGACGGATTGGGCTTCAATTCCGCCATCATGGTCTCACCGACGGGCGAACTGCTGGCGCGAACCAGAAAGCTGCACATCCCCATCTCGGCCGGGTACTACGAGGACACCTACTTCCGCGCCGGTCCGGCCGAGGACCCGTATCCCGTGTACTCCCCGGCGGAACTCGGCGGTGCCAGAGTGGGCCTGCCCACCTGCTGGGACGAGTGGTTCCCCGAGGTCGCTCGCAGTTACGCACTCGGCGGCGCGGAGATTCTCGCGTATCCGACGGCCATCGGGTCCGAGCCCTCGTTCCCGGCCTTCGACACCCAACCGCTGTGGCAACACGTCATCGTCGGCCACGGCATCTCGAACGGCCTGTTCATGGTGGTACCCAACCGCTGCGGCGACGAAGGCGAGATCACCTTCTACGGTTCGTCGTTCATCTCCGATCCCTACGGCCGCATCCTGGTTCAGGCACCCCGCGACGAATCGGCCGTCCTCGTCGCGGATCTCGACCTCGATCAGCGTCGAGAATGGTTGGAGCTGTTCCCCTTCCTCCTGACACGCAGACCCGACACGTACGGCCGCCTCACCGAGCCGGTGAACGCCGACGCACCGTACGGTGACGGACACGCCGCGACGCCGGTGATCAAATGAACACCGCCGCAACGACGTTCACGATGCCGTCGGAGACCGCGCCGCAGGACAAGGTGTGGATGGCGTTCCCCTGCGAGGGATACTCACTCGGCGACGACCCGGAGGCCAAGCACGAGGCCCGCTCCACATGGGCTGCCGTCGCCCACGCCGTTGCCGAATTCGAGCCGGTGACCGTCGTCGTCGATCCGGCCGAACGCGCCGTCGCATCGACGTACCTCTCGCGTGACATCGACATCGTCGAAGCACCGTTGAACGACGCCTGGATGCGCGATATCGGTCCGACATTCGTTCATGCACAGGACGGTTCGGTCGCCGCCGTCGACTGGGTCTTCAACGGCTGGGGTGCACAGGACTGGGCGCAGTGGGACAAGGACAGCCGTATCGGCGAGTTCGTGGCGAATCAGGCTGCAGTACAGCGAATCACGTCGCCGATGGTCAACGAGGGCGGCGGCATCGCGGTCGACGGCGTTGGCACGGTGCTGGTGACCGAAACCGTGCAACTCGATCCGAGCCGCAACCCCGGACTGTCGAAAGCCGACGTCGAAGCGGAACTCGCACGAACCATCGGTGCGCGGCACGTCATCTGGCTGCCGCGCGGACTGACGCGCGATTCCATGCGTTTCGGTACTCGCGGGCATGTCGACATCGTCGCGGCCGTCCCGTCGCCGGGAACGGTGCTGGTGCATCGGCAACACGACAGGGCTCACCCCGACTACGAGGTCAGTTCACTGATCGTCGACGCCTTGCGTGCCACCCACGACGGCTCGGGTGAGGATTGGAACATCGTGGAGGTGCCGGCTCCGCGGACACTGCGTGATGCCGACGGCTTCGTCGACTACAGCTACATCAATCATCTGGTGGTCAACGGCGGCGTGATCGCCTGCAGTTACGACGACCCGTCCGACGCCGACGCGGCAGCGATCCTGCGCGAGGCGTACCCGGCCCGGGACGTGGTGACCGTGGACGCGAGACCACTGTTCGAGCGAGGCGGTGGGATCCACTGCATCACCCAACACCAGCCTTCGGCGAAGAATCTCGGCTGACAGTCGGGTCCTACGAGCTACGACGAACCTCGAGCTGCTCGCCGACGGTGACGGTGTGCGCTTCGGTCACGCAATCCAGGCGTCCGTCGAGACGCAGGGAGACGTTGTATTCACCCTGCTTGAGGTTGAACGTGGTGATGGTGATGCCGGTGGCATTCTCGCCCACGATCACGCGCTGGCTCAGCGACAGCATCCCGTTGTGAAGAACTTCGCACATCTGACCCGGCAGAACGTTCTCGACGTGAACGGTGATGGCCTTCGGTCCACCGACAACCTCGATGGTGGGCTCCGGCGTGCTCGATCCGACGAGTCTGAGGTAACTCTTGTCTCTGCGCACGGCCTCGACTTCCCTGTTTGTGTACTCCACCCTGAGGTGAACGCCCGACGTGGTCTCAACGGTAGTTCGTGGCGCGGTTGAAGACGGATTGGTTTCACACGCCGTCATCGGCCTCGCCCCGAGCCTCTCTTTACATCGAGGGCCGAACCGTCCGCGTTACGAACCCGCCTCCGACCAGCCCACCCACAGCCGCGCACATCCAGGGAATCTCGATGTCACCGGTCAGAACATACCCCCCGGACCGCGGATCTGCGAGCGGACTGATCGAACCGATATCTTTACGTATCTTTGCACCCTGTAATCCGCGTACGCGCCGTCCGGCTAGTGAGGTCTGTCCGTTTCCTCGAAGCCGAGCAGTTCGGCCTTCTCGGCGGCGAGCTCGGCGTTGTGCTTCCGACGCTGGTGTCCTTTGACACCGAGCGCAGCGGCCGTTGCTCCCAGAGCCGCTCCGGCGGCCACGCCGATCCAGGTCGACACACCGACGTCACCGCCCTGAACGAGCAATCGCACCAGCACACCACCGAAGCCCAAGAGATACAGAACGCCGACGATCGCCATCCGCGGCCGCCGAAGCTTCTGCACCGTGTACATGTCGACCCCCCTAGCCCGGGCATACCCGATGACCACGAAGGCGACAGTGACGAGCGCGACGATGATCCCGATCGCAATCCACGCCCCGGTGACTCCCGCCGCGTAGGGCAGGATCGCCGCGGCGACGAGTCCGATCCACAGCAGCGACTGGAATCCGACGGCCGAGGCCTCGTTCCAGGCGTCGCGTTGGAGTTCGTCGGTGTAGAACTCGTCGTCGAGGTCGCCGACGAATCGAGCGGCTCTGACGAATGCGCTCATGATTCTTCCTCTCCTTCGTCTCCGAACAGTGTCTCCACTGTCGTATCGAGTGCGCGGGCCAATCGCAGCGCCAGGTAGACGCTCGGCGCATAGTCGCCACCTTCGACGGAGACGATGCTCTGACGGCTCACGCCGCAGATGCTGCCGAGTTCGGCTTGGGTGATGCGTGCCTGTTTGCGATGTGCGCGAACGTTGTTCGTTCCGGACATACGTGAAAGTCAAGCCTGCTTGTCATTTTTTGTCAAGCCTGCTTGTCATTTGAAGGCATTTACGTCTGCGTAACGCGGGAAACAGACTCGTCACCGCAGAAAATACCAACGCAATACGCGGCCTTTACTGTTCGCAATCGCGAATACAACTCCGTATACAAAACTTCCGAAAGGGCCGTAGATGCCTGCTGTCTCGAAGCGCATGTCCGTCAAGCGCGTCATGGTCGTTCCCGCAGCGCTGGCTGCATTGAGCCTGGTCGCCACCGCATGCGGGAGCAAGGCCAGCGACACCACCTCTGCCGACGGCGGCGGCGGTTCTGCCACCTCGTGTGTCGACACCTCCGGTGACACCATCAAGGTCGGCTCGCTCAACTCCCTGTCCGGCACCATGGCGATCAGCGAAGTGACTGTTCGCGATTCGATCGCACTGGCCGTCGAACAGATCAACGCGGCCGGCGGAGTCAACGGCAAGCAGATCGAGATCGTGGCCGAGGACGGCGCATCCGAGCCGACGGTGTTCGCCGAGAAGGCCGAGAAGCTGATCAGCAGCGACTGTGTCGCAGCGGTATTCGGCGGCTGGACCTCGTCGAGCCGCAAGGCCATGCTGCCCGTGTTCGAGGACAACGACGCTCTCCTCTACTACCCGGTGCAGTACGAGGGACTCGAGGCGTCGAAGAACATCTTCTACACCGGTGCCACCACCAACCAGCAGATCATCCCGGCGCTGGACTACCTGAAGGAGAAGGGCGTCAAGTCCCTCTACCTGGTGGGCAGCGACTACGTCTTCCCGCAGACCGCCAACCGCGAGATCAAGGCATACGCTGCCGCGAACGGTATCGAGATCAAGGGTGAGGACTACACCCCGCTCGGTTCGACGGACTTCTCCACCATCGTCAACAAGGTGCGCTCCGCCGACGCAGACGCGGTGTTCAACACCCTCAACGGCGATTCCAACGTCGCGTTCTTCCGCGAGTACACCAACGCCGGCCTCAAAGCTGCTGACATGCCGGTCATCTCGGTCTCCATCGCCGAAGAGGAAGTCGCCGGTATCGGTGCGGCCAACATCGAGGGTCAGCTGACCGCCTGGAACTACTACCAGACCGTCGACACCCCGGAGAACAACAAGTTCGTCGCCGACTACAAGGCGAAGTACGGTGCCGACAAGCCGACCTCGGACCCCATGGAAGCCGCGTACACCTCGGTCTACCTGTGGAAGAACACCGTCGAGAAGGCCGATTCCTTTGCCGTGGCCGACATTCAGGCTGCTGCCGACGGCGTCAGCTTCGCCGCTCCCGAGGGCGAGGTCGTCATCGACGGGGACAACCACCACATCTCCAAGACTGCCCGCATCGGTGAGATCCGCCCCGACGGACTGATCTACACGGTGTGGGAATCACCCGAAGCGATCGCACCCGACCCGTTCCTGGAGACCTACGACTGGGCCGCCGACCTCAACTGACCACCACCCATGTGAGTGGAACTTCGTAGCCTGCTACGAAGTTCCACTCACATGCTCCGAAGGAGCTCCCCTATGGACGTCGTGATCGGACAGTTGTTCACCGGCCTGTCGATCGGATCCATTCTTCTCCTCGCCGCCCTCGGGCTGTCACTGACATTCGGTCAGATGGGCGTCATCAACATGGCGCACGGCGAGTTCATCATGGCCGGTTCGTACACGGCCTACGTGGTGCAGCAGATCGTCTCCACCGGCGGTGCATCACTGTTCATCTCTCTGATCGTCGGCTTCCTCGTCGGCGGTGCGATGGGAGTCTTGTTGGAGGTCACGCTGATTCAGCGCATGTACCACCGACCACTCGACACCCTGCTCGTCACGTTCGGCGTCGGGCTCATCCTGCAGCAGCTCGCTCGCGACATCTTCGGAGCACCCGCGGTCAACGTCGTCTCCCCGGGATGGCTCAGCGGCGGCGTCGACATTTTCGGTGCCGTGGTTCCCAAGACCAGAATCTTCATCCTCGTGCTCGCGATCGTCGCCGTTCTCGCACTGTCGGTGGCACTGAAGAAGACCGCAATGGGTCGACGCATCCGCGCGGTGGTGCAGAACCGTGATCTCGCGGAGACCTCGGGTATCTCGAGCCGTAGGACGGATATCTCGACGTTCTTCCTCGGCTCCGGTCTCGCCGGTGTCGCGGGCGTCGCGCTCACCCTGATCGGTTCCACCAGTTCCACTGTGGGACAGAGCTATCTGATCGACGCCTTCCTGGTGGTAGTGGTCGGCGGACTCGGCCAGATCAAGGGTGCGGTCATCGCGGCCTTCGCCCTCGGGATTCTCAACTCGTTCATCGAGTACAGCACCACGGCCTCGATCGCCAAGGTCATCGTGTTCGTGCTCATCGTGATCTTCCTGCAGGCCCGCCCGCAAGGCTTGTTCGCCGTCAAGACAAGGAGCCTGGTATGAGCGAGTTCATCGCCAAGCGCGGTGCCCTACTGGGATTCGCGCTCGCCGCGATCCTGCTGTTCGCCGTCGCTCCGGCCGTTCTCAGCGACTTCCGGCTGAACCTGCTGGGCAAGTTCATCTGTTACGCGATCGTGGCCGTCGGTATCGGATTGGCCTGGGGCCGAGGCGGAATGCTCACTCTCGGTCAGGGCGTCTTCTTCGGCATCGGGGCCTACATCATGGCCATGCATCTGAAGATCTCCGACGCCGATCTCCGCGGCGACGACGTACCGGACTTCATGTCGATCGCAGGCATCCGTGAATTGCCCTCGTACTGGGTGCCGTTCACCTCACCGATCACCACGATCCTGGGCATTCTGTTCCTGCCGGCCCTGGTGGCACTGGTACTCGGTCTCGGCGTGTTCAAGCGTCGGGTCAAGGGCGCGTACTTCGCGATCCTCAGCCAGGCACTCGCCGCCGCGTTCGCGATTCTGCTCATCGGTCAGCAGACCACGGGCGGCTCCAACGGCCTCAACAGGTTCCGCACGTTCTTCGGGTTCAATCTCAACGACCCCGCGAACAAGCAGATGCTGTTCTTCATCGCCGCAGGCGTGCTGCTCGTGGTCGTCGCCATCACCCGCCAGCTCATGTACTCGCGCTACGGCGAGCTGCTGGTCGCGGTGCGGGATCAGGAGGAGCGCGTGCGGTTCCTCGGATACGACCCCGCCAACGTCAAGATCGTGGCCTACGTGGCCGCGGCGTTCTTCGCGGGTCTCGCAGGCGCACTGTTCGTTCCGATCGTCGGCATCATCTCCCCCAACGACGTCGGCATCGTCCCGTCCATCGCGTTCCTCATCGGTGTCGCCATCGGCGGTCGCACCACCCTGCTCGGCCCGGTCCTCGGCGCGCTCGGCGTCGCCTGGGCTCAGACCACACTGTCCGAGCAGTTCCCGTCGGGCTGGACGTACGCGCAGGGTCTGCTGTTCGTGGTGGTCGTCGGGTTCTTCCCCGCCGGTATCGCGGGACTGTTCGCGCTGCGCAAACGAAAGCAGGAATCCGAACCGGTTCCCGAACCGAGCGAAGAGCCAGAGAAGGAACTGACGCGATGATTCATGTAGAAGGTCCGCAACCCACGTTCGGCGGCAACGCAGGAATGTCGAGTCAGTATCTCGAAGTACGAGATCTGACAGTCAGTTTCGACGGTTTCAAAGCCAACACCAACGTGGACCTGACGCTGATGCAGGGCGATCTGCGCTTCCTCATCGGGCCCAACGGTGCAGGCAAGACCACCCTGATCGATGCCATCACCGGCCTCGTCCCGGCCACCGGCTCGGTCACCAAGTCCGGGGTCGAGCTGCTCGGCAAGAAGGTGCATCAGATCGCCCGCCTCGGCATCGGCCGAACCTTCCAGACCGCCAGCATCTTCGAGAATCTGACGGTATTGCAGAACCTGGATATCGCCGCCGGTTCCGGTCGGTCCGTGCTGACGATGCTGCGTCGTCGAGGATCGGTACTCCCCCAGATCGAGGAGGCCCTCGAGACCACCGGCCTGACGGCCGAGCGCGACAAGCCCGCGGGAATTCTCGCGCACGGGCAGAAGCAGTGGCTCGAGATCGGAATGCTGTTGGTGCAGAACGCCGACGTGCTCCTGCTCGACGAGCCGGTCGCAGGCATGAGTCACGAGGAGCGCGAGGAAACCGGCCAACTGCTGCAGCGCATCGGTGGTGAGCGGACCGTCGTCGTCGTCGAGCACGACATGGACTTCATGCGTATGTTCGCCACCTCGGTGACGGTGTTGGCTGCCGGACGTGTTCTGGCCGAGGGCACGGTGGCCGAGGTACAGGCAGATCCGAAAGTCCAAGAGGTCTATCTCGGCACCGCAGCGGCGGGCGAGGAACTCGACCAGATCGCAGAGGAAGGAGCCGACCATGCTTGAACTGGTGGATGTGCGTACCGGCTACGGACGCAGCGAAGTGATTCACGGTGCGTCGCTGACGGTTCCGGCCGACGGTGTCGCCGCGGTCATGGGACACAACGGCGCAGGCAAGACCACTCTGCTGCGGGCTGCGGTGGGGTTGCTCAAGGTCAACTCCGGCAAGGTCATGTTCGACGGCGAGGACGTGAGCGCGTTGCGTCCCAGCGCCCGTGTCGCCCGCGGACTCGCGTATGTGCCGCAGGGTCAGCAGTCGTTCGGCCAGTTGACGACGGCCGAGAATCTGCAGGTCGTCGCCGACGGTCGCAAGCGTGGCAAGGCACTCGTCGACGAGGCACTCGATCTGTTTCCGGCGTTGAAGGAGTTGCTCGGTCGCAGAGCGGGATTGCTCTCGGGTGGTCAGCGCCAACAGCTCGCGATCGCACGAGCACTGATCACCGAACCGCGGATGTTGATTCTGGACGAGCCGACCGAGGGCATTCAGCCGTCGGTCGTCGCCGAGATCGAACGAACCGTCATCGAACTCACTCGACGCGGAGGATTGGGAGTGTTGTTGGTGGAGCAGCACATCGGCTTCGCCCTCGAGTCGGCGCAGAACTACTACATCCTCGAGGCCGGCCGCATCACGTCCACCGGCGTGGGCGGGAGCGAGTCCGAGGCGGACGTCCGCGCAGCCATGGCGATCTGACCGGACCCATCGTGCCGCGCAAGGACCTTCGCGAGAAGGTCTATTCGTCACTGCGCCGGGATCTGATCTCCGGCGCCATCAGCTCCACCGAACGGCTCGGCGAGGAGCGTCTCGCCGAGCTGTACGGTGTCTCGCGCACACCGGTGCGCGAGGCGCTGGCGCGGCTGCAGGCCGACGGCCTCGTCACCCGCGACGAGGCCGGCCTGCACGCCTATCGCCCCCGGATCGGCGATCTCCCCGATCTCTACGAGCTCCGGTCGACTCTCGAAGCCCGGGGCATCACCCGATCGATGTCGCACCCGGTCGATCGGTCGTCGTTGTCGCACCTGTTGGACACCTGGATCGGTTTGCGGGCCGACCCACCCGACACCACCGACGATCTGGTCTCGCTCGACGAGAACTTCCACGTCACCTTGTTGGCTGCCTCGGGCAACCCTGCTCTGACCGATGCACTGTGCACCGTGAACGCCAAGGTGCGTCCGGTTCGGATACTCGGCGGACTCACCGCCGCAGCCGTCGTCTCGGCGATCGATCAACACATCGACATCGTCGAACGTGTCCTCGCCGGGACCTTGGACTCGGCACTGGAACTGCTACTGGCACATATCGATTCCTCACGCGACCTGGTGGTCGAGCGGGCCGAGCAAGCTGCGGCGCTGGCGGGCGCAGTCCGGATGTGACTCGGATCAATTCTCCGAGAGAATCCGATCGATGTCGTCGAGCACGGTCTGTCCGCCCTTGGGTCCGACGCCGGTGATCCAGTACGACAGGTCCACCGCGTGTGGATTCGGCAGTACGGCCGCGTTGGCGGTGATCGACTCCGGTATCGCTGCGGGGTCCGACGGGTCCGAGGCGGTGACGACGATCAGATCCGCGGCCGCCTGAGCTGCCAGCTCGGGCGAGAGGTCGACCGAGATCTCGTCGACCCATTCCGGCCTCGGCGGGGTGGTGAAGCCTGCGCACTCGAGCGTGCTCCCGGCGAACGACGTCGGCCCGTAGAGGGTCAGTTCGCCCGCGCGGGGGCGGATCAACTGTGCCGTCTTCCCAGCGGTGTCGTGTTTCTCGGCGATCTCGGCACACCGATCGTCGTACGCGGTGAGCAGTTGCTCCGCAGTGTCCTCCTTGCCGAGAGTGCGTCCGACGAACCGGACGTTGTCGCGCCACGGATCGGATTGGGAGGCCATGAACACCGTCGGCGCGATGGCGGCGAGTTGGTCGTGGTACTCGGCGTGCCGAGTCTCCGTGCCCAGGATGAGATCCGGTTGCAGAGCCGCGATGTCCTCGATGGTCGGTTCGGCAACGGTGCCGACGGTGGCGATGTTCGCGGCTTCGGTACCGAGGTACGACGGCACGCCGCTCGCCTCGCTGAGCACCGCGGTCCCGACGGGTACGACGCCGAGGGCGACGGTGGTGTCGAGTTCGACCGGCTCGAGCGTGACGATGCGCAGCGGGTTCTCGGGAACCTCGACCGTTCCCCGGACGGTCTCGACCGAGCGCGTCGCGCCGCCGTCGGCGTCGGAGGTGGCCTCGGTGGACGAACACGCCGTCGCAGCCACGCCGATGGCGACGGCCAGAGCGAGGGTCACGATGCGGTTGTGAGACTTGGTCAAGGGTCCTCCGTGGCTGCATTGTCTGGAATCACAAAGAGGCTAGCCTATCCTTTGTCGACCCGGTGACGCCTGGCCGTCCAGTGGGTACGGTGTGGCTGTGACCACTCCACGCATTCCGTCCGGTACCGCCAGAACTCTCGGGCCCGTCAACTGGGTCATCTGCAAGGTGATCGCCAAAGGTGCGGGGGTGCCCAATCCTCATCTGTTCACCACCCTCGGGCGCACCGGCGGACTGTTCCGAGCCTGGCTGTTCTACAGCGGGCACCTGATGCCGGGCGGCAAGATCTCCCGCAAGGAAACCGAGATGGTGATCCTGCGCGTGGCTCACATCCGAGAGTCCGCCTACGAGATGGATCATCACATCCGGCTCGGCAAGCGCGCGGGTATCGACCGCGATCTGCTCGAGCTGATCAAGACCGGACCCGACGCACCAGGCCTGTCGACGCGGTATCGGACCATCCTGACCGCGGTCGACGAACTCATCGCCACCAAGATTCTCTCCGACGCGACCTGGAACGAACTCGCCACCCAGTTCGACGAGCGCAGGCTCATCGAATTCGTCCTGCTGGTCACCCAATACGACGGGCTGGCAACCACTCTCGCGACCCTGCGCGTCGAACGCGACTACACCGAACGGTAGAAGGTGTCCGCCGACCGCCCGATCCCCACCTCGCGTACCGCACGGGGTGCCGCGCTGGGACGCGCAGCGGCCGGCCAGGCGGTCCGCACCGCGGGAGCCCGCATGTCGATGGTCGGACGGTCCGAGGCGGTGCGCGATCGGATCTCGGAGAAAGCCTCGATGCAGGCAGCCGATCAGCTGGTGACCGTGCTCGGCAGCATGAAGGGCGCAGCGATGAAGCTGGGCCAGATGTTCTCGGTACTCGATCCCGCCCTGGTCCCCGAGCACCATCGACAACGGTTCCAGGACAAGCTCGCCGCACTTCGCGACCGAGCCCCGGAAGTCGACTTCGACGCGATGCGCGCCGTCGTCGAAACGGATCTGGGCGACTCCGTCGCCAACCTCTTCGCCGAGTTCGACCGAGATCCGATCGCCGCCGCCTCTATCGGCCAGGTCTACCGTGCTCGCCTGCACGACAGCCGAGTCGTCGCCGTCAAGGTCCAGTACCCCGGAGTCGACGACGCGGTGCGCGCCGACATGAAGAACCTCGCACTGTTTCTGAAGTTCTGGCGCAACGCTCTTCCCGCGGTGGCCGAGCCGGAGCTCGTCGAGGAGTTGCGTCTGAATTTCGAACGCGAACTCGACTACCGGGAAGAGGCGCGCACCCAATCGATCCTGGCCGATCGATTCCGCAACCACCCGTTTCTCGCTGTGCCCGACGCGATCGAGGGCATGTGTACCCGCCGAGTTCTCGTCACCGAGTTCTTCGACGGCATCGCGTTCGATCGAATTCGGTCACTACCCGCCGCCGAACGCGATCGCATCGGCGAGATCGTCTACCGCTTCTACATCGGTTCGCTGTATCGGTACGACGAATTCTGCGGTGATCCGCATCCGGGAAACATGTTGCTCGGCAACGATGGTCGCGTCGGGTTCATCGACTTCGGCCTCTTCAACCGCATGCGACGAGAGCACGTCGAGTTCGAGCTCGACTGTCTGAGGATGGCGTCGGAAGAACGCGGCGAGGACCTGCTCGCCGCGATGATCGCCCGGGGTATCGTCGACGCCACCGCCGGCGTCACCGCGGACGAATGTCTGGAGTACGTCTTCGCGGCGTCGGAATGGAATCTCGTCGATCGGGTCATGACGGTGACACCGTCGTTGGCGTCGAGTGGGCTGATGCTCGCGATCGACCCACGCGGTGGACAATTCACCGGAATGAAGCGGCAGAACCTTCCTGCCGAGCACCTGTTCTCCCGTCGAGCCGATTTCATGACGTTCGGCGTTCTGGGGCAGCTCGAGGCGACGGCCAACTGGCACAGGATCGCTCGCGAATGGATCTACGGCGACGCCCCGGTCACCGAACTCGGTGTTGCCGAGTTGCGGTGGCGGGGCGAGCAGAACCGCTGACGCTGCGCCGCTACTTCGTCACCCCGGCGCGCTTGTTTCCCGCCGACCGGCCGAGCCGACCGAGCGGGGCCAGAATATCCTGATAGCGCGGACCCACGAGTCGCGGAATCAGATCGAAAGCGCGGGCGTCGGGGCCGATCAGAACGCGCGGCTTGTTCTTCTCCACTCCCGCGAGGATCACCTTGGCCGCCCTCGTCGGTGTGGTCAGCGCGATCTGTTGGAATCGACGCGAGGCTTCGTCGGGTGTGCCGAGGTCGTCCATTCCGCGGGCGTTGGCCACGATGTTGGTCTTGATGCCGCCCGGATGCACGCACGTCACTCCGACAGGGTGTCGAGCGATCTTCATTTCCTGACGCAGTGCCTCGGTGAATCCCCGAACGGCGAACTTCGCGGAATTGTAGGCACTCTGACCTGGGATGCCCATCAGGCCGAACACGCTGGAGACGTTGACGAGGTGACCCTCACCCGACTCGATCAGGGCAGGCAGAAATGCCTTGGTACCGTTGGCAACTCCCCAGAAGTCGATGTTCATGACCCACTCGAAATCGTCCCAGGTCATGTCGACCACATCGGCACCCAACGCGACGCCGGCATTGTTGGCGACGAAATTGACGCGTCCGAATTCGCTCAGCACTGCATCCGCGTGCGTGTGGACGGCGGACCGGTCCGACACGTCCAGCTCGTACGTCACCGTGCGGGCTCCGACCTTCTCGCACACAACGAGGGTTTCGCCGAGTCCTTCGCCGTCGATATCGGACAGCGCAAGCTGCGCTCCACGCTCGGCCAGATCGAGCGCGAGGGCGCGACCGATCCCCGAACCGGCACCGGACACGACGGCGACCTTGTTCTCGAAATTCTTCATATACGCACTTCTTCCACATTCTCGCTGTCGGTTCCTGCTCCGGTCGGGAGCAGGAATTCGTACTGTGCCGGATCGAATTTCCTTGTGCGAAGCCAGTACTGCCAGGTGAATCCGGGCCACACCGTCCGGTTGGCACCGTGCGAATCGAGGTACCAACTGGTGCAGCCGCCCGTGCTCCATACGCCCTTGTTCAGCTTCGCCTGGATCTCGGCGTTGAAGCGATCCTGTGTCTGCTGTCGAACCGTCACCGCGTCGGCGGCACTGGACCGGACGAAGTCCATCACCGACAGGGCGTACCGGATCTGTTGTTCGATCATGAACACCACGGAGTTGTGCCCGAGCCCGGTGTTGGGACCGAGCAGGAAGAATGCGTTGGGGTATCCCGCGGCCACGATTCCCAGATGAGTCTCGATTCCGTGTTCTTGCCAGTGCTGCACCAGCTTCCGGCCACCGATACCGGCCACGTTCAGACCGTCGAACCCGTCGGTGACATGAAAACCGGTGGCGTAGATGATGACGTCCACCTCGCGTTCGGTCCCGTCTGCGGCGACGATCGACCGTTCGCGTACCTCCGCGATCGAGTCGGTGATCACGTCCGTGTCGGGCCGAGTCAACGCCCGGTAATACGTGTTGGATCCGAGCAATCGCTTGCACCCGATGCGATAGTTCGGGGTCAATTTCTTGCGCAGCTCCGGATCCGATACCTCTCGCTCGATGAACCTGCGTGCAGCTGCCTCGACCGGACGCAGGAGATTGGAATGCCCGTTGAGGCCTATCGCGAGAGACTCCGCAGACCAGTAGATCGAATTTCGGAACACCTTGCGCGCCAGCGCCGATCGACGAAAGAGCCGTCGGAGACCGGTCGGGATGTCGAAATTCCGCCTCGGGAGTACCCACGCGGGAGATCGTTGATACAGGTGCAGTTCGCCGACGGTCTCTGCGATCTGCGGGACGAACTGCACAGCGCTCGCACCGGTTCCGATGACCGCCACTTTCCTGCCGGTCAGATCCACCTCGTGATCCCACCGCGCCGAGTGAAAGGCCGTGCCCGTGAACGACTCGATGCCCGGCAGCTCCGGAGTGTTGGGAACGTGCAGCGCTCCGATGCCGGAGACGATGAACTGAGCGACGTATTCGTCACCGTTCGTCGTCGTGATGTGCCATCGATGCTCGTTCTCGTCCCAGAAGCCACCGTCGCACTCGACACCGAACCGAATGTTGTCGTCCAGGCGATACTTGACCGAGAGCTGTTGTAGATAGCTCAGGATCTCCGGTTGGGCAGACCACATCTGCGACCACTCGGGGTTGGGCTCGAACGAGTACGAATACATGTGCGAGGGGACGTCGCACGCGCAACCCGGATAGGTGTTGTCTCGCCAGGTGCCCCCGACGGACTGTGCCTTCTCCAGAACGAGGAAGTCGTCGCGACCGCGGGTGCGGAGCGAGATCGCCATCCCCAACCCGGAGAAGCCACTGCCGATGACCAGAACCCCGGTGTGATGGACCGTCATCGCCGATCCTCCGAGGGCACGACGCCGGTCATCTTCCACAACACAGCGGTGATCGTCCCCTCGAGCATCCCGGCCGAATCGAGAAAGGCGACGGTGTTCGATGCGTCCCGACGCCTGATCGCCGCCCGTCGACGCCGCGAGGCGACCATGCCCCGGACCGGGGACATGCCGACGGATCGATACACCTGGGGCGAGACGCCGAGACGAAGGATCACGTTGGCGAGTAAAGCAAGCAGCAATCGGTTGAACGCGCGAGAGAGTCTGTTCGACTTCTCCAGCGCGGCAGCCACTTCCGATCGGGCGAATGCGAAGCGATCGGCGCTTTCGAGTCGATGGATCTTCACCGCCTGCCGAACATGGGGTTCGATTCCTGGTTCTGTCACCGCACCCTGCATCGATCGGGAGAAGGTCTCCTCGACCAGCAGGGTCGACGCATGGGACGCCGCACCGAGGGGCAGGAAACTCAGCAGTTTGACTGCCGTCGTCGTCCCCTTGGGAAGCCTGTACGGCGGGACTTCCGAGGCGCGAACGAGCCGTCCGAAGGTGATCGTGGTCCGCGAGCTACCTGCGACCTCTGCGAGTGCATTGCGGGACGCCGGGCTGTTGAGCCCCTCCTCCGCCGCCCGCCGGAGCTGATTGCCGGTCAGCATCGCGGACAGATAGGACACGGTGCTCCACCTGCTCACTGCCTCGTGCAAGGCGAGCGTGCGCCGGTCCTGCTCGGTCAACTTGGCCCACGAACGAGTTCCGTGCAACGTGATCGATTCACGGGGAAGCGCAAATTCGTCCGGCTGCCAGGGAGATTCCCAATCGATGTCGACGTGCGGATCGTATTCGACCGCCGACGAACGCGGGCTCATGCCAGATCGTCCGGCATCGCCCGGGTCATCTTCCACAGACGACGGGTCACGACACCGTCGCACATACCGGCGTCGGCGAAGAAGCGGATCATGGGTTCGGAGAAGAACTGCATGTTGGTCTTGTAGGTGGGACTCGCCATGGCCGTGACGATTCCGCGGATCGGGTTGATGCCGATCGATCGGTACACCTTCGGGTTGATGAGGGCCAGGTACGTGAAGTTGGCGATCGACGCGAGGATCACGCGATGGATGGCACGGTTCACGCGATTCGTCGCGGCCATCGCGCGCACCATTTCCTCGCGCGCGTAGGTGATGTGGCGCGACTCCTCGATGACGTGGATTCGCATCATCTGGCGCAGGTGCGGCTGCATCTCGGGGTCGTACTGCGCCTCGCGCTGCGCCCGGTCGAGAACCTCCTCGATGAGCAACACTCCGCCGTAGGTGGCGGGTCCGAGCGCCAGAAACTGCCCGATCTTCCCGAGGAACACTGCGGGCTTGGGCATCAGGTACGGGGTGAGCCCGGTCTTTTCGATCAGCTTTCCGAACATGATGGAGTGTCGAGATTCCTCGCCGATCTCGGCTATCGAATACATCGAGTGATCGGAGAAGGTGCCTCTGCCGAACACCCGGAGCAAGTTCGCGCTGAGCATGCCTTCGGCGTAGATGCCGAAGGACAGAATGCTGACGATCTCGTGGCGGCCCAGTTCGCGACGCTGTTCTTCGGTCAGTTTGTCCCACAACTTGGTTCGGTACAGCGAGATTCGGTGCTCGGGCATCCAGCGCATACCGTCGACCATCGGAGCATCCCAATCGATGTCGGCCTCGCCGTCGTAGAACTTGTTCGCAGTCGACTTCAGCAGTCTTCGCGCCGTTTTGTCTCTCGGTCCGACTGTCTTCGCACGCGAGGTCGACTGGTCCTCGGTCATCAGCCGACCCGGAGACGATCCGGCATCCCCGCCACCGACTCGCTCATCGACAATTGCACGCTTCACAACCGATCCCCCTTGTGATCGACGGGCCCCCCGGCCCTTCCGACTACCCCGAACTCGCGGTAGCCAGTACCGGCGGTAGTAGGTACTGTGTCGAGTGTGGTTCAACTCACCGGACGTGTCAACCCCGAGGATGGGCGGCACTCGACCCCGTGCAAGAAGATCGATGCTCGCACCGAACGCTGGCGCGAACACCGCCTCGAGGTGCGACGGAAGTTCGTCGCGGCGGCACTGGTTGCGATCGACGTGCACGGCCCGAGTGTCAGCATGGGCGATATCGCGAAAGCGGCCGGTACCGCCAAACCCAAGCTCTATCGACACTTCGCCGACCGGTCCGATCTGTACTCGGCCATCGTCGAGCACGTGCAACAGATGCTGTGGGATCGGATAGTCGGCACGGTCAACCTGTTCGAGGATTCGGTGACCGACCTCATCGATCGCAGCGCCGCCGGATACGCGGCAGTCGTGTCGGAACATCCCAACCTCTTCCGATTTCTCGTCCACGGCCACTTCCTGGCCCGCACGAGTGGCCGGCAGACCACGACCGACTCCGCAACGGACCCAGCGCTGGCCTCTGCGCGTGCCGCATCCGACACGGTTGCTCAGATGCTCGCCGGTGCCATTCACGGACCAGCAGTGGACAATTCGACGGTCGAGATGGTTTCCTATTCTGCATTCGGCGCGGTGGCCACCGCCACGGACTGGTGGCTCGGCAGTTCGGACGACCACGAGCTCGTCATACCGATAGAAGCTTTCACCGCCCATCTGGCAGCCATCGTGCGGGGGATCGTCGAATCCTCGTGTGCGCTCGTCGGCGTCCGCATCGAATCCGATCAACCCATGCATGTCGCGTTCGTACGCGAGGAGGGAAGAGGAAACCCGTGAGTGATCTCTCCGGCAAGCCCGACTACCGCGGTCCTGCCACATTGACTTTCGACGATCCGGCGGCCGAATTCGACGTCCGGATCGATCTGCGCGGGCACTCCCAACCCATCGACGGCATCTTCCGTTGGTACGGACGCGTCCGGCCACACGAAGGACTCCAGGAATTCATGGAGGCCGCGGCCAGTAGCCGCAAGGGCCTGCTGAGCACCGACAGCGGTACCGCCCCCGTCACGGTGGGCGACGTGGACTTCTGGGGTCGATACCGGCTGCAGGGCAAAGGAAATCCGCCCTACCCGCTCGAACCCGAGGAAGACTGGGACGACACACCGGCCGCAAGCACACCATCGGCCGAGGACCGAGCGCTCGCGAGAGCGGCGGCACTGCTCGAACCCGAATTCCGCGCGAGCGCGGACACGACCGAGGGCTACGTGGAACTGCTCGGCGGTACGCCTGCGCCGTCACCGACCACCGCGAGCAAGGCGATGAACAACCGCCTCGTTGCCTCGATCTACGAAAAGCTCTGGCGTCCCGCCGGTATCGCCATGATGGGGGTCGGTGGCCTGTCCATGTCCGCCGAACGTACCAAGGCCGCCTCGGACCTGCGACTGACCGGCGACATGAAGGTGCTGGACGTGGCATCGGGACCGGGAAACTTCACCAGGAACCTGTCGGAGCACCTGAGCGGAGACGGCATCGCCATCGGATTCGACATCTCGGAGCAGATGATTCGCCGGGCCGTTCGAGACAACCGCGGGCCCCACGCCGCGTACATGCGCGGTGATGCGCAGTCACTGCCGTTCGCCGACAACACTTTCGACGCCGTGTGCTGCTTCGCCGCCCTGTACCTGATCCCGAACCCGCTGACCGTGGTCGACGAATTGGTCCGTGTGCTCCGGCCGGGTGGTCGAATCGCGATCATGACGAGCTACGGCCGTGAGACCGCTCCGGTGCGGTCGGTGGTGGGTGCAGCGTCGGGGCGTATCGGGGTCCGCATGTTCGAGAAGAAACAGTTCACGTCGATCTTCGAGGCATATGGGATGACCGAAATCGAACAGCAGGTGCGCGGGCTCGCCCAGTTCGTCAGCGCCACGAACGCTTCCTGACCCCGGGTCAGGTCTTGGGGCCGTAGTCGCTGACGATCCACTGACCGTCCTGCTCGGTGACCGTCACGAGCAGGAGGTTGGGCACCTTGCCGGGGTCCGGTTGCTGCACGTTCTGTGTGGTCTGCTGCGCGAACACCGCCACCTTGTACTCGCCTCCGGACTCGGAATCGATTGCGGCAGAGAGTACCTCGCCGTTGGCGACCACCTGGGACTCGTTCATGATGGCAGTGAGGGCATCACGAACTCCGCTGTAGCGATCCTGCAGGGACTGCGATGCGCCCTGGTCGACGCCGTCGAAGAACGCGTCGAGGTTGCGGTAGTCGTAGGTCAGCGACCGCGCCGTGTAGTCGGTGGCGGTGTTCAACGCCATCTGTCGATCCTGATCGTGCGCACGCTCGTCGGCCAGATCGCCTGCTGCGGAATGCCACAGCACTCCGAACACCGCCGCGAGCGCGATGCCCGGTACCGCGGCAGCGACCACGGACCACCGAATGCGGCGACGTCGGGGGGTCTCGGCGGACACCGGTGTCTCCTCGGTCCGGGATTCTTCTACTTCGACCATGAGGGGGTCACTCCAATCAATTCGGAATTTCTACGGAAAGCCTCGCCGGCCCGCCGAGAGGGAAGACGGTCTGCATCACGTCGACGATCGAGCCTGCGTCGATCCGCATCGGCTTGATGGGTGCGGTGTACGGCTTGAGCAGTGTCGCTATCAGTGCGAGGTCGGGCGACAGCGGTGTGAGGTACTGATCGATCTTCGGCCCGATCTTGCCCAGCGGATCGTCCCAGACGTCCGCGCCGACGTACGAGTAGTCGTTGAAGCCCTCGAGCAGGTTTGCCACACCCGAACCCGTCGCGCCGACCCACGGTGCCGCGTCGGTCATCACCGGACCGTATCCGTAGGCGAGGCGCCCACCTTGTTGCGCATTGTCGTACAGGCGACGAATCTCTCCGCTCTTGTCCCGCAACGTCGCTGCGAGGAATCGGAATGCCTCCACGAGACGATCGATATCCGAACCACGGCCTTCGACGGCTGCCGACGCGGTATCGGTCAAACCCCTCAAGGCATTCGTATCGAGTTGCGAGGCGAGCGAATCACCCAGGCTGAGGGCCTCGCTGACGGTGACCGACGGGCGTACGTGATCGCTGCCGAGGACATCTCCGTCCGTGAGATACGGCCCTCCGACGCTTCGAGGCCGAAGGTCGAGGAACTGCTCGCCTGCTGCGGACAGGTTCGCCACCACGACCTCGGAGTCGGCCGGTATACGGTTCGCGGCGTCGAGCGCGAGTGTGACGTCGAGGCCGCCCGGCACCACCGCGATGGACTCGACCCGGCCCACCTTGATGCCTCGCGAGGTGACCTGCGAGGTATCCATCAGCCCGCCGGAGGATTCCATGTGCACCACGACACGATCGATCGTTCTGGTCGGGTTCACGTCGAGCACGCCAACGACCAGGTACCCGATGCTCGCAACGGTCATGGCCGTCAGTGCCACGAGGGAGACGAGTGTTCCCCGCTTCATCGGACGATACCGATGCCGCGCAGGATCCCGATCATGTCGTCGGCCAATGCGCCGGCCCCCTGATCGGTCGACACCGACCGCACCGCAATGTTCGGAGTGGACTCGAAGTACGGGATGAGGCGCTCGCGCAAGAGGGTGTTCGCTTTCTCCATGTTCATGGGCACCGTGGTGTCTGCGTTCGAGATCGTGATCAATGCAGGCGCGATGATGTCGATGGCACCTCTGAGTTCCGGATACGGGCCGGCGAGAACGTCACCGACGTTCTGCGACATGTATCCCAGCATGAAGATCATGTGTACGACGCTGAACAGGACCTCGGACAACCCGTCCGATCGTCTCGGGCCCAGCTCGAGAACACGCTCGACGCCGTCACGTTGCGTCACAACGGTATTCGACACACTCTCCGCCGCCGCGAGTATCCGATCGATCTCGCCGGTGTTGTCGCCGATGTCGGTCAGCGCAGCCCGAGCGGCGGAATTGATCTTGTCGACCTGGGCCGGGTCCGGAGGAATGGCCGCATTGACGTTGTTCACCGCCTCCTGCAGTTCCACATAGTGACCGCCGGTCACGATGTTCGACAATCCTCGCAGCACGTCCTCGACGTTGTCTGCCGGTACCGTCCGCTCCACGGGAATGACGTCACCGTCGCGAAGATAGGGCCCGCTCGAACCCGCACTCGCGTTCGCGTCGGACGGCGGTTGCAGCGAGATGTAGATCTCGCCCAGGATCGACGACTGTCGAAGCTCGGCGACGGTATCGGTCGGCAGCTGAACATCGGCCGACAGATCGACGGTCGCGACAGCGGTCGAACCGACGAGGTCTACTCGGTCGAGAACGCCCGCATCGACACCCTCGACGATGACCTTGGCCTTCTCCGGCAGATTCAGGACACTCGCGAACTCGATTCGCAGAGTGTATTTGTCACCCGACACATAACTTCCCGGAATCGGCAGCTCCGCCGGGTCGACGCTGCACGCCGACAGCAGAGCGACGCAGCACAAGCCGATCACCGCCCGCCTCATCGCCATCCCGCCGAACCGAGTACCAGCTGCACCAATCCCACGTCGATGACATCGCCTCGTTGCTGATCGGCCGAACACGTCGGGCGGTACTTGTTGAGCAGAGCGCAGACCTCGTTCGGCGAGTTGGTGTCGATCTCGAACTGTGGCGGGTGATAGATCAGGCGCCCGCTCTTGGAATCGTTGTCGTACATCGTCATCAGGTTCTGCCCTACGGTCGGCACCTGCTCGAGAATGTCCTTGATATCGCCCACTCGCCCGAGCAGGACGTCGACCACAGGGGCCGCCTGGTCGAGAAATGCGTAGACCTTGTCGTCGTACTTCGCGACGTTGCGCGCGAGTGGCGGCATGAATTCGGTGGTCAAAGCGACCGTGGTCCCGAACGACTGGGTGAACTCCGACAGCGTGATCATTCCCCGCTTCAGGTTGTCGAGTAGCTTCGCCACCTCGGGCCAGCTCACCACGAACGTGTCGATGAGGCCGTCGAGATTGTCGATCAGGCGTCGCACGGTGGTGTCTCGGTCGGCCGGATCGCCGACCAGCTGGGCCAACTGCTGGAGGCTCTCGTTCAGCTGGGCACCGGACCCACGGAGCGAACCGTCGACCGAACGAAGTGTGTCGCCCAGGACTTCGTCGTGCTTGCCGTCGGCGTCGGCCGGGCCCAGCAGATCAGCAGTGAGGCCCGATACGGCATCGAGAGTATCGCTGATTCCCAACGGGGTTCTGGTGCGCTCCAACGGAATGCACTGCGCGCGATCGAATTCGGCGCCGCCGGTGTACGGCTCGGTGAATTCCACGTGCCGGTCGGTGACGATCGAACTGGACAGTGTCACGGCACCGACTTCCGCAGGCAACACGAGGCTGTCGTCGACATCCATCGTGACCATCACGGAGGCGTCGGTGTTCTCGATGTGCGTCACCGTCCCGACGACCACACCCAACATCATGACCGAATTGCCCTCGTACAACCCGACCGTATCGGTGAACTCGGCGCACACCGACGAGCTGCCCGCCCCGGAATCGATGACGGCGGTCGCCGACGCGACGGAACCGACGAGAGTGATCACCACAGCCGCTGCCACAGCGACCTTCACGATTCTGCGCCTCATCAGCACGCCTTCCCCGGCAGCGGAATGCAGACACCGACACCGACGACCGTGTCCTGCGACTGATCGATCACCGGACCTTGACCGCCCCCGATCAGTGCGGCGAGACCGTCCGTACTCTGCTTCATGGTCGTGATCGCCCCGTCGAAATCACCGAGCTGCGCGAAGAGCTTCTGTGTGATCTCCTCGAGCTGGACGATCGACGGCTCGAGCCCCTTCTCGAATGCGACCACAGGCCGATGGAAGAGCTTGAACATCCGTCCGAGCAGGTCGAAGGCATTGACCACTTCTGCGCGCTTGTCTCCGAATCCCTTTGTCAAAGTGCCGAGTTCGTGAACCAGCTCTACGAGCATCACTCGATCGGCTGCCAATGCGCCGACGTACTCGTCCGACACCACGAGCCCACGTTCGAGCTGTTCGGAGCGGGTCGCGATGACGTCGGTGAGCGAGGACAGATTGTCCACGATGGCACGGGTCGACTGCGGCTGCGTGCTCACTGCCCGGTCCAGTTCGGCCACGGTCTGTCGCAGCGTCGGTCCGTCGATATCGCGGACCAACGGAGTTGCCTGCTGGATCGCGTCGGACAGCTCGTACGGAAGCGCGACCCGCTCCGACGGAATCGGTGCCGAGTCGAGCGCGCCGTCGCCATGAGAGGTGAGCATCACGTAATGACCACCGATCGGCGTGAGCAACTTGACCGTCAGCGTCGATGCGTCCCCCACGAAAACGTCCGATCGAACACTGAATTCGACATCGACGTGATCGCCCGCGAGCTCGACCGAGCGCACGGAGCCGACGGGAATTCCGGCGATCCTGATTTCGTCACCCGGCTTCACCCCTGCGGCCGAGCCGAACTCCGCGGTATAGGTGCGATCGCCGAACGGAACCGTGTACAGAACGGCCGCGACGAGGAGGAGTACCAAGGAGAAGGCAACACCGACTGCACCCCAGAAGAAATGTGTCTTGTTCTCCGACTGCTCGTCACGAACGCCCCTGCGCAGCACGCGTTTCATCGACACACCACCAAATTCTGTCCGCCGAGCACGATCTGCCCGATCCCCGGGATATCTTGTTGGCCCTGACTACACGTGTAGGTCTTGGCACCCGGCGCGGGAATACTCGCGTTGAGGCCGGTCAACAATGCGGGGGCAAGGGCGAGCATCTCGGTCACCTGTTCCGTCTGCGGAAGCATTCGCCGCAGCGCTCCGTCGACCGGCGCATAACTGTTGTCGTACGCGCTTTCCAGTCCCTCCATCAAACCGACCAACGGAGTGAGCCCGTAGTTCGCCTGATCCAACGAGGCCAAGACCCCGTCCATCTGTGTACTGAGCTTGGACACCAGACCGTGTAGTTGTTCGAGCAGGTCGGCCACGGAGGAGGACTGGCCGCCGATCGAATCCGAGATCTGGCCGAGATTGTCGATGAGCAGGCCGATGATCGACTCCCGTTGAACCGCGAACTGGGTGATGCGGTCCACGTCGCGGAGCACCGGACCCAGGCCGGACCCGTCGCCCTGCACCATGCGCAGAATGTTCTCGGTGAACTGATTGAGCTGTGCGGTGTCGAGCGTGTCGAAGATCGGTTTGAATCCGTTGAACAGCGTGGAAATATCGAACGACGGGATCGTGCGATCCACCGGGATCGTCTCACCCGACGCCAGGGGAGCACCGGTAGCCGCATCCTTCTGGATCAACTCGACGTAACGCTGGCCGAGGAGGTTCTGGTAGCGGACAGCTGCCTGAGTGTTCGCGAAAATCGGTCGCCTGTCCTCGATTTCGAATCCGACGCGCGCAATGCCTCCGTCGAGGTCGACCGAGGAGACCTTGCCGATCTGCACCCCGGACATGCGCACATCGTCGCCCACGTACAGACCCGACACGTCGTCGAACTCCGCGCCGTAGGACGACAGCGGACCACCGACCGGGGTACGGAGTGCAGCCACGATGATCACGGCGCACACCGCGGTCACCGTGAAGAAGACGAGCAATTTGAGCACAGGTCCGGTTACCTTCTTCACCCGTTCGCCTCCTCGTGCGCGGCAACGGCTCCGGCCAGATTGGGCATGGTCCGAACTATCAGGTCGAGCTGGAGTTGCGGCTTGCCGTCGACGATGGGGAATGCGTCGGAAATGCCGTCGATCACCTGCGGGACCCTGTTGTAGCTGGGCGCGAACGTGCCGATCGATGCCGTGATCGGCACCAGCAGATCGAGCACGGTCGACAGAAGCGGAGTCAGGTTCGGATTGTTCTTCTTCAGCAGGTCGCCCACCGGAACCATCAGCTGATCGCTCAGACCGTCGTTGGCCGCGATGGTCCTGGCCCTGTCGGCGGGCGCTTCGACGTACGCACTCTTGTCCACCACTCCCACCACCAGATCGAGAAGAGGTGGAATCAAGTTGGCGATACCGTCACCGAGTTCCGCCCCTCGGTGCAGCTTCCAGGCGAGCGGATCGATCTGATTGTTCGCCATCATTTGCGCAGTATCGAAGTACGGCTTCAGGTTTCGACTCACCTCGACGGACGTGTTCGCGATGAGATCGAGAAGGTTCTGCACTTGTTCGGAGTCGAGTACCTCGGTCAGTTCGGCGACTCGCCGGAACACTCCGGTCACCGTTGCACCGCGCAGTTCGCTCGACACTGCCAGGGTCGAATTCGAGGCGAGTGGATTGCCGGTACCGTCGGAGACCAATTCGATTGCAGTGGAACCGAATACGTTGGACGAGGAGAACTGGGCCTGCATGGTGTCGGTCAGCTCGCCCGCCTGGCTCGGGTCGATCTCCAGTTCCAGCCTCTGATGGCCGAAGCCGACGGTCTCGATGTGGTCCACCGTGCCGATCGACAGGCCCCGGAACTTCACCTCCGAGCCGGGGGTGAGACCGTCGCCGACCGACGCCGCGTCCAGCGTGAGTTCGAAGGGCGACTCGAAGGTACCCCGCGCGTACGCGGTGAGGCCGCAGGCGAGAACGGCAGCGGCGACAGCAACCGCCAGTCCGCGCATGCGAAGGGTTGCAGGACCGGCCGATCGACCGGTCAGATCATCGAACACTGCCATCTCTACCCCGAAATCCTTATCCCCGAGTCGAATCCCCACAGAACCAAGGTCATGATCATGTCCAGCACCACCACCGCGACGAGGCTGGCTCTGATGGCGCGGCCCGACGCTCGCCCCACACCTTCCGGACCGCCCGAGGCGTAGTACCCCTGGTAGCCGTGGATCAGAATGATCGTCACGACGAACACAGCAGCCTTGAGCAGGGAGAACAGCACGTCGATCGGTTGCAGAAAGGCACTGAAGTAGTGGTCGTAGGTGCCGGAGGACTGTCCACCGACGACCCGGACCACGAACGCGCACGACAGGTAGCTCAGGATCAGCGTCAGCAGATACAGCGGCACGATCGTGACGATTCCCGCGATCACCCGGGTGGTCACCACGAACGGCATCGACTGGATTCCCTGAGCTTCGAGGGCGTCGATCTCCTCGGAGATCCGCATTGCGCCGATCTCGGCCGTCATCCGACATCCTGCTTGCGTCGCGAACCCGATGGCCGCGATCATCGGGGCGAGCTCACGAGTGCTGGCGTACGCGGAGATGAAGCCCGTCAGCGGCTCCATCCCCACCATGCCCAGTGAATTGAACCCTTCGATTCCCACGGATGCACCCACCGCGACACCCAGGACGACGAGAACCGACACCGTTCCGCCACCGACGATCAGTCGTCCACTGCCCCAGGTGATGTCACTGAGGATCAGCAGCATCTGACGTCGGTAGGCACGAACCGTGTGAGGTATCGCCACGAGCACCTTGACGCAGAACGTCAGCTGATGGCCCAGCATCTCGAGTACCTCGAACGGCTTACGTCCGAGGTATCTGGCACCGCGGGTCAGATGAGCGGTGCCGTGCACTGTGTATCGAGAAGGAGTGGCCACGTCAGCCCAATCTCTGCGGCATGAACATGGCGACCAGCTGGGTGATCACCACGTTGACCGCGAACGCCGACACCACACCGAGCACCACGGACGCATTGACCGCGTTGGCCACCCCGCGAGGACCGTGCGAGGCGGACAAACCGCGGTGGCACGCAACAACGATGACGATGACCCCGAATATCTCGGTCTTCACCAGGGCGACGACGAGGTCTGCCACCGAGGCGAAGCTCGCGAACGAGCTGATGTAACTGCCGGGCGTGCCACTCTGGAAACCGACGTTGATCGCGTAGCCGGCGGCCAGACCCATGAAGATGATCAGAATGCACAGAAACGGTGCCACCAGGAGGATGGCTGCCAGCCGTGGCGCGACGAGCCTGCGCACCGGGTCGATTCCCATCGTCGACAAAGCATCGATCTCGTCGCGAATGGTGCGCGCCCCCAGATCGGCTGCGACCGCCGACCCTGCGGCACCGCCCAACAACAGAGCCGCGACGATCGGTGCCCCTTGGCGGATCACCCCGAGACCACCTGCAGCACCTGCGATGGACGTCGCGCCGATCTGATCGGTGAGACTGCCGACCTGCACGGAGACGATGACGCCGAACGGAATGGACACCAGTACCGCTGGGACGACCGTGACGGTGACGACGAACCAGGCCTGGTCGACGGTGTCACGCCACGGATGCCGCAACGTGGCGATGTCACGTACGAGGTGAACGAAGGCCAGTACGCCCAGCTCCAGCGTCTGGCCGAACGTCCTGAATCCACCGGAAACCCCGTCGCTGACGCGTGCGAGCGTCGATACCGGCGACGACAATTCCCCACCCCCCAAACTCGTGTTCATGGCGACTCCCCCGCGCCGAAAACGAAAAGTACCAGCCGGCAGTCGACCAAGTGACGTTTTCCTCACTTACCGACCTATGAGAAATCACAGACTTCGGCCGGGCTGCCTGAGGTTCCGTTGCGACCGAGCGCTCGGGTGCGCGCAGCGTCGTACGGGCGTCGCTCGCCTCCAGTACGGACCGTTCGCCCCGCTTTACTGATACTTTGAATTCTCATCGACGCTGGGAGAAAAGATTGACAAGCGCTCCGGATCGCACCCGCATCGAATTCCCCGACATCTCCTCTCGCGCGTGGGAACACCCGTCGGATCGAGCTGCGCTGGTCACCCTGCGCACCCTCAAAGGTTTCGACACCGTTCTGCGCACGCTGTCCGGGCTGCTACGCGAACGGCAGCATCGCCTGATGTACCTCGCCACAGCGGTACGCGTCGACGAGCGCCAGTTCAAGGACCTGAACGACCTGCGCACCGACTGCGTGAACATTCTCGGTGCCGAGGAGACACCCGAGTTGTTCGTCGTGCAGTCACCGATGGTCAATGCGTTCACCATCGGAATGGACCGCCCGTTCATCGTGCTGACCACGGGCATGCTCGACATCATGACCTACGAGGAGCAGCGTTTCGTCGTCGGTCACGAGCTGGGCCACGCGCTGTCCGGGCACGCGGTGTATCGCACCGTGCTCATGCATCTGATGCGGCTCGCCGGCACGGTCGGCTGGGTTCCGGTGGGCGGCTGGGCCCTACGCGCGGTCATCGCAGGATTGATGGAATGGCAGCGAAAGTCCGAACTATCCGGTGACAGAGCAGGTTTGCTGTGCGGACAGGACGTGCACACCGCGATCCGCGTGCAATTGAAGCTGGCCGGCGGCGCACGCATCAGCGAAATCGACGTCGATGCCTTCCTGGCTCAGGCCGCCGAGTACGAGGCCAGCGGAGATCTGCGCGACGGCGTACTCAAGCTGCTCAATCTCGAACTCCTCTCGCACCCGTTCTCGGTGCTCCGCGCCGCGGAGTTGAAGAAGTGGGTCGACGACGGCGAGTACGCGGCCGTACTTCGCGGCGACTACCCACGCAGGTCCACCGACCACGAGGCCAAGGTCTCGGAGGAGTTCCGTAACGCAGCGCGCACGTACAAGAACAACTTCGACACCTCCGAGGACCCGCTGATCAAGACGGTGCGAGACATCGGAAGTGGCTTCACCGGAGCCGTCGACGCCGTCGGCAACGGAATCGGCGACGTGGCGTCGGACATCAAGGGACGCTTCGATCACTGGCGAAAGTCGTAGCGCCGGAGCAGGACCCGAGAACGACGAGGGCGGCGACCACCGAAGTGGTCGCCGCCCTCGTCGTCGTTCGGCTGGGATCAGAAGTTGATCATGTGCCCCGCGAGGCCGTGGATGGCCTCCTGCAGTGCCTCCGACAGCGTCGGGTGCGTGTGCACGTTGCGTGCCAGTTCGTTGACCGTGAGGTCCCATTTCTGGGCGAGGGTCAGCTCGGGCAGCAGCTCGGAAACGTCCGGTCCGATGAGGTGTCCGCCGAGCAGTTCACCGTGCTCGGTGTCGGCGATGAGCTTGACGAAGCCGGTGGCGTCGCCCAGTCCGTGTGCCTTGCCGTTGGCGGCGAACGGGAAGTTCGCAACCTTGATGTCGGACCCGCGGGCCTGAGCCTCCTCGCGGGCCTGATCCTCGGTGAGACCGAAGCTGGCGACCTGCGGCTGGCAGAACGTCGCACGCGGCATCATGCGGTAGTCGTCGATCGGCAATGTCTCTGCGCCGCCGATGGTTTCGGCAGCCACGACGGCCTGGGCCTCGGCCACGTGAGCGAGCTGCAGCTTGGCGGTGACGTCGCCGATGGCGTAGATGTGCGGCACGTTGGTCTGCATCGTGTTCGTGATGCCGATGGCACCGCGATCGGTGAGCTCGACGCCGGTCTTCTCCAGGCCGAATCCTTCGACGCGAGGCGCGAAGCCGACGGACTGCATCACCTTGTCGACGGTGAAGGTCTCGCTCTCACCGGACTTGTTGTGCTTGATCGCGACGGTGACCTTGGAGCCGTCGTCGTCGATGCTCTGCACGCCTGCGCCGGTGATGACCTTGACGCCGAGCTTCTTGTACTGCTTCTCGATTTCCTTCGAGACGTCCTTGTCCTCGTTGGGGAGCGCGCGATCGAGGAACTCGACGATGGTGACGTCGACTCCGTAGTTCTTGAGGACGTAGCCGAACTCCATGCCGATCGCGCCGGCACCGACGATGAGGATCGAACCCGGCAGATCCTTCGTCATGATCTGCTCTTCGTACGTGACGACGTTCTCGCTCAGTTCCGTCCCGGGAAGCAGCTTGGTGGTGCTGCCCGTCGCGATGATCGCGTTGTCGAACGTGATCGTCTCGGTACCACCCTTGGTCAGCTCGACCTCGATGGTGTTGGCATCGGTGAACGTACCCTTGCCGTCGTACTCGGGGATCTTGTTCTTCTTCATCAGGAAGTGGATGCCCTTGACGCGGCCGTCGGCGACCTTGCGGCTCCGATCGAAGGCTGCGCCGAAGTCGAAGGAGGCTTCACCCGAGATGCCGAACAGCTTGGCCTCTTTGGTGAAGAGGTGCGCCAGCTCGGCGTTACGGAGAAGGGCCTTCGAGGGGATGCAGCCGACGTTCAGGCACACACCGCCCCAGTACTTCTTCTCGATGATGGCAGTGCTGAGTCCGAGTTGTGCCGCGCGGATAGCAGCGACGTACCCACCGGGACCGGCTCCGAGGACAACGACGTCATAGTGTGAGGTCACGAGTCCCCAGCGTAGTCGTGCGGTCCGACGCTGTCTCGACCTGGTCTTCGTTACCAGCCGGTAGCCACGCGAGCGCCGACCACCCCGACGGCCCGAGTGCTGCTAGAACTGTGGAATGGCAATCTCGGACGACCCGTACCTCTGGCTCGAAGACGTCACCGGCGACGCTGCGCTCGCGTGGGTGCGCGAGAAGAACGAGGTGACGGTCGAGGCGCTGAGCGGGACGGCGTTCGAGGCCACCGAGGCGAGCATCCGAGAAATTCTCGACACCGACGCGCGCATTCCGTACGCCCGTCGGCGCGGGCGATTTCTGTACAACTTCTGGCGCGACGCCGAGCACGTCCGCGGCCTGTGGCGTCGAACCACGATGGACGAGTACCGAACCGAGAATCCGGCGTGGGACGTGCTGCTCGATCTCGATGCGCTGGCCGCGAGCGAGGACGAGAACTGGGTGTGGGGTGGCGCTCAGGTGCTGCGCCCCGATCAACGGCTGGCTCTGGTGACGCTCTCTCGCGGCGGCGCCGATGCAACGGTGGTCCGCGAGTTCGATCTGGACTCCCGCACCTTCCGCGCCCCGGAGAACGGCGGATTCGCCCTGCCCGAGGCAAAGACGGACATCGGGTGGATCGACGCTGACACCGTCTTCGTCGGAACGGATTTCGGACCGGGCTCGCTGACCGAGTCGGGCTATCCGCGCATCACGAAGCGGTGGCATCGCGGTACCTCGGTCGACGAGGCCGAGACCGTGTACGAGGGTGCGGCACAGGACATCTCGATCTCCGCCTGGCACGATCGCACCCCCGGCTTCGAACGCGACTTCGTCCAGCGCGCCACCGACTTCTACAACTCCGAGACCTACGTGCTCGACGGGTCCACGTTGACCCGGATCCCGACGCCCACCGACGCGTCGACCTCGGTGCACGAGAACTGGTTGCTGGTTCGCACGATGACGCCGTGGACGGTGGGCGACGAAACCTATCCGGCCGGCGCACTGCTCGCTGCGGATTTCGACGAGTTCGTCTCCGGCACGATCGCTCTCACCGTTCTCTTCGCTCCCGATGCGCACACCTCCCTGCACCAGTACGCCTGGACCGAGAATCACCTGCTGCTGGTGACCTTGCAGGACGTACGGACGCAGTTGCACGTCCTCACCCCCGGCGAGAAGGAGTGGGCAACCGGCACGATCGACGGGTTGTCGGATCTGACCTCCACCGAGATCATCGGAACCGACGCCGAGGAGAACGGTGACGAGTTCTTCCTCTCCTCGTCCGGCTATCTCACTCCGGCGACATTGCTGGTGGGCACCGTGGGCGGTGAACTCGAAGTTCTCAAGCAGGCTCCGGCGTTCTTCGACGCCGACGGCCTGACGGTGGAACAGTTCTTCGCACGGTCCGACGACGGTACCGACATCCCCTACTTCGTCGTCCGACGCGCCGATTCCGGTCCCGGACCGACACTGCTCTACGGTTACGGCGGCTTCGAGATCTCGATGACGCCCGGCTACAGCGGTGCGACCGGACGGGCGTGGCTCGAACGTGGCGGCACCTACGTCGTCGCGAACATCCGCGGCGGCGGAGAGTACGGGCCGTCCTGGCACACCCAGGTCCTGCGCGCCGGACGCCATCTGGTGCACGAGGACTTCGCCGCCGTCGCGCGCGACCTCGTCACCCGCGGCATCACCACCACCGAGCAGTTGGCCGCGCAAGGCGGGAGCAACGGCGGTCTGTTGATGGGCATCATGGTGACGAAGTACCCGGAACTGTTCGGCGCGTTGGTATGTCAGGTCCCGCTGCTGGACATGAAGCGGTACCACCTGTTGCTCGCGGGGGCGTCCTGGGTGGCCGAGTACGGCAACCCCGACGACGCGGACGAGTGGGAGTTCATCTCGCAGTACTCCCCCTACCAGAACGTCGTCGCCGCATCCGAACGTCGGTATCCGCCGATTCTGATCGCCACGTCGACCCGCGACGATCGCGTCCATCCCGGACATGCACGCAAGATGGCGGCTCGATTGGCCGAACTCGGCCACGACGTCAGCTACTACGAGAACATCGAAGGTGGGCACGGTGGGGCGTCGGACAACGCGCAGTTGGCGTTCAAGACCGCGTTGACCTACGAGTTTCTGTGGCGACACCTCGCTCGTAGCTGACGGTCAGGCAGCGAGAGCGTCCTCGAACATCGGCCAGGAATCGTGCAGGTCGTTCTGCCAGTAACCCCACGAGTGAGTCCCGCGGTCACGCAACTCGAAGTGGGCCGGGATGTCGAGCTGCTCGAGGGCCGTCTTCAACCTGCGAGTGCAGTCTCCGGTCGCCACCTCGATAGCACCGCCCACGACCATCTGGTTGAGCAACACGAAGCCGGTTCCGTTGGGGTTCGTACCGTCGAGGGTGTCCGATGCCCCCGCCAGCCCGCTGCCGTTCGAGATGTACAGCGCTGTGCCACGCAACTTTTCGGCATTGATCACCGCATCGTTGCGTACCCAGTCCTGATGATCGTCCGGCCCCCACATGTTCGTGACGTTCGCGCCGAGCGCCATGGACACGACCGTCTTGACGTATGCCTGGCCCAACGCGTCGGTGGTCGACGCGCATCCACTGTAGGAACCGACGGCACGGTAGAGCCCCTGGTGGTGAGCGGCCAGGTTCAGGACCGAGGTCGCGGCCATCGAGATACCTGCAATTGCGTTGCGGCCGTTGGTATCGAGCAGATCGTCCACGAGCGGTGGGAGTTCGGCGGTCAGGAAGGTTTCCCACTTGTTGCGCCCGAGCCTCGGATCGTCCTGCTGCCAGTCGGTGTAGTAGGAGTAGGCCCCTCCGACCGGGGTCACCACATTGACGTTCTTGTCGGCGAAGAACGACACGACATCGGTCTGGGTGTACCAGTCCATTCCGTCGAGTCCGCCGCCCGCGCCGTTGAGCAGATACAGCGTGGGGCTCGGAGCCGTCCGATCGGGAGATCGCAGAATCTTCAGTGGGATCGTCCGGTCCATCGCGGCCGAGTGAACGAATGCCGTCATGGCGACGTCGTCGGTCACCTCGGTGCGCACCACGTACGACTCCGTCGGACCGGACGTCTCCTCGGCCGGGGTCGCGGAGGCGAGCGGGTGCGCCCCCGCCGCGGCGCAGGCCACCACGCATACGACGACCACTCTGCGTAGCGCCCTCGATCGGAGAAACTGCTCCCCACCACCGATTCGACGAACAGAATCCCCCAGGCCGCTCATAGTCGTGCTCGCTATCGTCGTTCACACAATTGTTGGTTCAAAGACTTTGTACACCAAAACGAACCAGAAGCATGTGCAAACGTACGAAAACCAGTGGATTACCCAGTTCGGATCCGAACCCGTCAGCGATGCATCCACTCCGCCACGAGGTCAGCGACCGCCGTGGGGCTACGGATCCACCCGTTGTGTCCGAGTGGCTCGTCGACGTGCACCGAGGTGACTTCGGCACGGGCAAGCTTGCGTACGAGGTTGTCCATCGAGCCACGGGGTGCGAGGTCGTCGCCTTCGATGGTGACTGCGAGCACGGGAAGCGTCAGACGGCCCATCCGCTCCTCGTAGTCCATGTCCGCTCCCGCCGGTTCGATCGTCCCGGTCCGCGCGAACCGGGACCAGTCGTCGATCAGAACCCTCGACTGACGGCCGAACCCGCCGATACCGATCCGATCTCCCGGCCAGAACCCGGCGATGCTGCTGGTGATCGCCATCGCTGCGGCACCCACGTACAGCGGGACGCCGCGGGTGGTGCCGAATCCGCGGTGGTAGGGCGAACCCGACGCCACCAGGATCAGTCCGCCGAGCCTGCCCCTGATGCGGGCGGCGTACATCGCACCGAGCTGGCCGCCCATGCTGTGGCCGAGCAGGAACGGCGTCGCTTCCGGGAACTGCTCGCGAACCACCTCGAATATCGCCGGGAAGTCGACCGAAACCAGTTCCTGGTACCCGTAGCGACTCGCCGAACTCGGCTTCGGCACGCTGTCCCCCTGACCCCGGAGGTCGCCGATCGCAGCATGGAAACCGCGCGCGACGAGAGCCTCGGCGAACAGCCGGTAGTAGCCACCGGGAATGCCGAGGCCGGGAAGAACGACGATCACGGGTGCATCGTCACGGCCCTCACCGGGGAACAGTGACACCGGCACGGTCGAACCGTCGGGCATCTGAATCGGAACCGTCTGCATCGGCTCACCCTATGACGGGTGCAACCATGCCTCCCCCCAGGGCTCGTGTTCACCGGATCGCCGGCCAATCATCGAGTGGTGCAGATCTTTTCGGTCGAACGAATGACATCTCCAACGAATGCACGTCGAACGACGAGAGCCGGGCCCGACGATGCGGACCCGGCTCGAAGCCGTGAATCAGGAAGTCATGAGTCAGGAGGGCAGGCCGGGGATTTCGACGGCCGAGCCGCTACCTTCCGAGCTACCGAGAGCGAGCAACTGCAGCAGGATTGCGAGCAACTCCATGAAAACTCCTTCGAGAGAGGGGGATTCGATGCCTGGACAGCATCGCGAACCGTCACGAGTTCATCGGATGTAGAGATCCGTGCAGCCGTTGGGCCGCAGGCCCAACGGCGCGGCGGTCGGTCAGTCCGAGGAGGAGCTGATTCCCGAGAAGAGCTGGAGGAAAATTGCGAGGAGGTCACCGAGTTCAGCGGACATGCGAAATACTCCTTCTTCGAGGGGGGTGTGCAGATCGCCTGTGACGGATGTCACGCGATGATCTCTGCAAGAAGATTTGTACCGCAGTCGGTCTCGGTTTGTACACGGAAACAACAGTAAAAGTCGAAAATCTTGGTGCGGTGTCACAAAACGGTGACGGTACCGACCGTGGCCGCCCCCGACGAACGGTCACGGCCACGGTCGACACGGATGAACTACGCCGCGCTACCCGACGTCAGCACGCCGACGATCTGATCGACGATCGCGTCGACGATGCCGTCGTAGACGCCGGTGGCGATGTCGGAGATGAACTGCGCTGCTGAACCCATGAGAACTCCTGTTACTCGTGTGCAAGGACAGCCGTAGGCAATACGACCTCGTTCGTTCCTACCGCACCGACGATGACGGTGCATAGCCCGGTACCAACTCGAGACATCGAAGATCCACTACCGCAACGACTTACCGGATATTGCACCATATTACGCGGCAAAACTACTCGCCGATCACGTCTTTCGCGCGCCCCACGAGCAGAGGGTCTGTTTCACCGACTATTTCGGAATCCTTGTTCGCGTAGTCGAATTTGTTGAGCACGAAGCGCATGGCGTTGATGCGAGCCCGCTTCTTGTCGTTGCTCTTGACGACCGTCCACGGCGCGACATCGGTGTCGGTGGCACGGAAGTTCTCCTCCTTCGCCGCGGTGTAGGCATCCCACTTGTCCAGCGAGGCAAGGTCCATGGGCGAGAGCTTCCATTGCCGCACCGGGTCGACCTGCCGGATGGCGAAGCGGGTGCGCTGCTCGTGCTGCGACACCGAGAACCAGAACTTGGTCAAGCTGATGCCCTCGTCGACGAGCATCTGCTCGAACAGCGGTGCCTGCCGAACGAACTGAGCGTGCTGCTCGTCGGTGCAGAACCCCATGACCCGCTCGACGCCCGCCCGGTTGTACCAGGACCTGTCGAACATGACGATCTCCCCGGCCGCGGGCAGATGTGCGATGTAGCGCTGAAAGTACCACTCGGTCGACTCACGAGCCGACGGCTTCTCCAGCGCGACCACGCTGGCACCGCGCGGGTTGAGGTGTTCCATGAATCGCTTGATCGTGCCGCCCTTACCGGCGGCATCTCGGCCCTCGAAGATGATGACGTGCCGTCGCCCGGTCTCCTTGGTCCACATCTGCAACTTGAGGAGTTCGATCTGCAGAAGACGCTTCTCCAGTTCGTACTCGGCACGCGTCATACGCTCGTCGTACGGGTAATTCTCGCGCCAGGTGTCGACGACGTGGCCGTCGGGGACGGTCAGCAGTACCGGATCGTCGTCATCGGAGTCGTCGACGGTGAAGCCCGACGTGTCGGCAAGATCCACGGCTGTCGTGATGTCGAGCAGGTCGCTCAGGTTGGTACGCGCAGCCGTGCCGTTGCGGAGATCGTTGTCGGTCATGGGCCGAAAGTTAGTGCTCATCGGTGACCGATCCATGTCGGTTCGGTGAACACCCGATGCATCCGGTTTCACCGCAGGCGCTACCCGGTCCGCAAGGGGGACGGACCGGGTAGCGCCTGCTCGTGAACTCGCCGATCTCATGCGAACGTATCGGCCGTCACAGCGGTAGGTCCAGGGGTCTGCCCGGAAAAGTCGACGATCTTGTTCGAGCGCCGATTTCGGACCGTTCGTTTGTCGGGGTCGATATGGGTGAAATCCCCGATGCGCCGAAAGGTGTTGCTGATGCAGACTTTTCAGCATGACATTCGAGAGCGGTTCCCCCAGAGAGTTCACCAGGTCGAGTTCGCAGAAGATGATGGGAGGTGTATGCGGCGGAGTTGCCGAATATTTCGGCTGGGACGTCAACATCGTCCGACTCGCGACCGTTGCCGGCGCAGTCCTGACCGGCGGCACCGTCGTGCTGATCTACCTCGCGGCGTTGATGTTGATGCCGCTCCGATGAAGCCCGAACGCGACGAAGCCCCGGACCTCGACAACAGGTCCGGGGCCCCGCGACCGACTACTCGGCGACGCTGGAGAGTCCTTCGGCGCTTCCGGTGAAGAGCTCGGTGATCGCGTCGGAGATGCCTGCAGCGATGCCGTCGGTGATGATTCCGCCGAGGCCGCCGCCTTCGGTGCCGCCGCCGAGCAGACCGGTGATGAGATCGAGAAGCATGGAGTGAGCACCTTTCGGAGTAACGACGAGGCCTGGTTGAAGATTGGACCGGGCGGCAGAAATATAACGCGCCCGTTCTGTCCGATCCGCCGTTTGCCCGAAAAAGTCCCGCTCCCCGTTTGTTGCCGGAAAAAACTTCCGCGCGGTTGCGCGCGAACTACTCCTGTCCGGTGATCAACCAGCCGCACGGTCCGGCGAGCTCGTCGGCCTCGGCGGGTCCCATCGAACCGGGCGCGTAGCTCTTCACCTCGGGCGGGTTGCTCAGCAACGGGGCGGCGACGTCCCAGACGTGCGCCAGACCGTCCGGCCTGGTGAACAACGACCGGTCTCCACTGAGCACATCGAGGATCAAGCGCGCGTACGGGCTCAGCGGCTCGGCGTCGGGCACCGACTTCAGCGGCAGCGCCAGATGCCCCACCGACAGATCGAAATCCGGGCCCGGTTCCTTGACCGTCATGGCGATGTCGATGCTGCCGTCACCCGAGAGGTCGAACGAGAGCACAGTGCCGTCCTCGGGCAGTTCGGTGAGCGGACTGTCGGCCGGTTTACCGAACACCAACGACACGCGCTGCTGGCTCACGCCCAACATCTTTCCGGTGCGGAGCAGAAACGGGACTCCGCGCCACCGGTCGGTGTCGACCCACAACTTCGCCGCGACGAACGTGTCGACCCTCGAATCGTCGGCGACGCCCTCGACATCGCGGTAGCCGTCGTACTGACCGAGAACCACCTCGCCGGTGTCCAGCGGCCGGAACTGCCCGATCACGGTCTCACGCGCCGATTGCAGATCCTCGGCCTTCAGCGATGCGGGCGGCTCCATCGCGACCTCCGCGGCGACCTGGAACAGGTGGGTGACGAGCATGTCCAACACGGCACCGGTGGCGTCGTAGAACTCGGCGCGGTCGTCGATGTCGAGCGTCTCGGGGACGTCGATCTGTACCTGCGCGACGTGTTCGGAGTTCCAGATTCCGCTGATCATGCCGTTCGCGAACCGCAGCACATGGAGGTTCTGCGTCGCCTCCTTGCCGAGGAAGTGATCGATGCGATAGACCTGGTTTTCCTCGACCACCTCGTGCACGGCCTTGTCGAGTTCCTCGAAGTTGCTCTGCGAGGTACCGAAGGGCTTTTCGTAGACCACCCGGGAGCCGTCGGCCAGATCGTGTGCTCCCAAGGCCTTCGTGTAGTCGACGAAGGTGCTCGGCGGCAGAGCGATGTAATGGACCAGCTGGGCGTCGTCGCCGACGACCTTCTTCGCGTCGGCGACGACCTCGGGCAACTTACCGGGATCGTCGACGGTGAAGCCGTTGCCCGCGAAGCGGATTCGCTCGGAGAACGTCGTCCAATCGTCCTCGGCCACGTTCTCGGCGAACTCGTCGAGGACGCTGCGTACGTGATCGCGGAACTCGTCGTCGGAGGTGTCCTTGCGGCCGTTGCCGATCAGGACCCATTTCTCCGGGAGCAGGCCTTCGAGGTGGAGTTGGTAGAACGACGGCAGGACCATTCGCTTCGCGAGGTCTCCGGTTGCGCCGAAAAGGACGAATACAGTGGGTTGCGAGGACGCCATGACCTCCACTATGCACCGCACACTTTGGGCGCGCACAGTGCCGACGAGTGAGAGTGCATGATGACCAGATCACGGTTTCACGGTGAGATCTACGGGGTAGGCACAACGTCCGGCGTGCGCATCGTCGTCGGGCATTGGACGCGATCGCCGCTGGGCGAATTCACCGACGTCATGATCCAATTCGCGGACGGCAGACGCCTGCTCGTCGCGCCCGACGAGGACGTTCGGGAATTCGTCACCGCCACATACACCTTCGACGCCACCGAACTCGTACCGGTGACATTCACCGCTCAGCAGGATGGTTGGCGGTCGGTGACAGCGGGTGACCTGTCCGTGAGAATCCGCGTTGCCGGACCCACCGTGCTCGGCCGCGCACTGAGCCTCGTCCCCGACGTGGTGTCGACAGCACCGTGGTTCTGCGCGATCAGCGATCCCATCGCCCGAGTGATACTGCGCGGAGTCCGCACCCGCGGCAGCGCGGGTGGGGGCCGACGTGAGTACTACGGTGCCAGGCACCAACACCGCGTCACCGACGTGCAGGCCTCGTGGCAGGGCGAGGACCTCGGATCACTGACCCCGGTCACTCCCCCGGTGACCTTCGGATTCGGCAGCACCCCGGCGGCACCGTCGGTCACATCCATCACCACGACGATCGACAGTTAGACCACCACGGCGCCGGACGCCCGCAGATCGTCGAGGGCAGCGGCCGACGACTCCGGCGCAACTCCCGCGACGAGGTCGGTGAGAACACGGACGTCGAGCTTCTCGGCCACAGCGTCTTTCGCCGAAGCCAGAACGCAGTAGTCGGTCGCAAGCCCGACGACGTCGATGTCGGTGACCTCGTTGGCGGTGAGTATCTCGGCGAGGGACGTCCCGTCGTCGGTGACACCCTCGAACGCCGAGTACGACGGTTTGCCCTGCCCCTTGTAGACGTGGACGTCCACCGAACCGGTCGCGAAATCGGGGTGATACTCGGCTCCGACGGTGCCCGCGACGCAGTGCACCGGCCACGTGGTGACGAAGTCCGGGGCGGCGTCGGTGGCGAAGTGTCCGCCGTTGTCGCCCTCGGCGTCGTGCCAATCGCGCGAGGAGACCACGAGGTCGTACTCGTCACCGTGGCGCGCGAGGTACGCGCTGATCCTGCGCGCGACTTCCGCGCCGCCGGTCACCGCAAGCGCGCCGCCTTCGGTGAAGTCGTTCTGCACATCCACTACCAACAGAGCACGAGTCATGGATCCCAGTATCCTCGACGGGTGCGCGTGTCGTCTCTGGTGACCTACCCCGTCAAAGGATGTGCCGGTGCCGTGCTCGATGCCGCCCAGGTGAGTGCCACCGGCCTCGAACACGATCGATCGTTCATGATCGTCGATGCGGACGGCGCATTCCGCAGTCAACGCACCGACCCCGTGCTCGCGGTCGTCCGCTGTTCGGTGGGCGACGGAACGTTGACGCTCGAGCACGACACGTCCGGCTCGGTGACCGTGTCGGTGGACCGCGATTCCGAGGCGCGAGACATCACGATGTTCCGCAGCCCGATGCGCGGGATCGATCAGGGCGACGACGTCGCCGACTGGCTCACCGACGTCATCGGAGAACCGTCACGCCTCGTCGCCGCACCGCGCGACCTCGACCGCGTCACCGACGGAATCCGGCCAGGATCAGCACAATTCGCCGACAGCTCTGCGGTGCACATCCTCTCGACCGCCACCTTGGCCGGGCTCAATTCCCGCCTCGACGTCCCGCTGCCGATGGATCGTTTTCGGCCCAACATCGTCGTCGACGGCTGGGACTCCCCGCACCGGGAAGACGAGGTGCGGGAGGTGACCATCGGCGGGGCGCGATTGGCCTACACCAAACTCGCCATACGCTGCGCCGTCACCACGGTCGAGCAGTCCACCGGTGTGCGCACCGGTCCTGAACCGCTGCGCACGCTCGGCGACTACCGCCGCGGTCGGCAGAAGGGCGTCGCCTTCGGGTCGAAGTTCTCGGTGGTGCAGGACGGCACGGTGACCGTCGGGGACGAACTACACGTCGCGAGTTGGGGCGAGTCGGAGCTGTAGCTCGGCTGTGGTGCGCTGAGTGTCCACTTTTCGGTTCCGCGGGCGGGTTTCCGCTCACGCGAAGGAATTGTGGACAACCACGTCACTCGCTCCGGTGGCAATCAGCGCCGCCAACTGGATCCGCGCCTGCCCCGCCCGCAGTTCGCGGGAGAACACCGCACCCGCATCGAGGAGATCGTGGCCACCCCCACCGCCGCCGTACGTCGGCGAGGTCTCGCCGAACGGAACCCGCGTCGTGACCACCACGTGCACCCCGGCGGCCACTGCCTCCTTCACCGCATGGACGACGCGGGCGTTGGTGTTGCCCGAACCCGTCGCCTCGAGCACGATGCCCGACGCCCCGGCCTCGCGGCACGTGTCGATCTGCAGTCCGTCGGCCCCGGGATAGAGGGCGACGATGTCGACGCGAATCCCGGCAATGGGCTTCCACTGCAGGGGTTTCGGCCGAGGCAGCGCCGCCGACCGAAAGGCATCGAGTTCGGTGGTGTGCTTCTTGATCGCGCCGCGCGCCGGCAGCAAACGACCGCCGAACGCGATCAGAACACCGGGCTCGGACTGCGCGGCCGCCACCGCCGCGGCGATGTTGCTCGGGCCGTCCGGATCTGGATGATCGGCCGTGCGCTGTGCACCGGTGAAGACCACCGGACGTTCGTCGTCGTGGAACAGATCGACGTAGAGCGCTGACTCCTCCATCGTGTCGGTGCCGTGCAGCACCACCACTCCGGCGCATCCGTCCTCGGCCAGCGCGTCCGCGACCGCAGTGCGAATGGTGTCGAGATCGGCGAAGTCCAACGCCGAGCTGTCCTTCGACATCACCTCGTGCACCCGAACACCGTCGACATCGACCCCGATGCCGGCGACCGGACGAGAGACACCGTGCTCGTCGCGACTGCTGGCAATCGTGCCGCCTGTGGTCAACAAGGCGACATGCTCGGCGCTCTCCGGTCGTTCCTGCAGGCTCCACTCCTCAGTCACTGCGCGCCGCCACCTCTCGAATTCGCTTGCGGCACAAAAACCATCCTCCGACGAGCATCGGCGCGATGAGCAGGATCGACGCCACCGTCCAGGTACCGACCGGTTTGTCGAAGGCCATCAGCACGAGTACACACGCCAGGAAGCCTAGCGTTGCGTATCCGGTGTACGGGGCACCGAAGAGCTTGAATGCAGGTCGGGTGACCGCACCGGTTCTCGACAGTGACCAAAACTTCAACTGACACGCCACGATGACGGCCCAGGCGCTGATGATGCCCAGAGCGGCAAGGTTCAGCACGATCTCGAAGGCCTGCGCCGGAACCACGGCGTTGAGCACGACGCCGAGCAGCGTCACCACCGACGTCAGTGCGATGCCGCCGTACGGCACACCCGACTTGTTCATCCGCGCGGCGAACGAGGGGGCCGAACCGGCGACCGCCATCGAATGCAGGATGCGTCCGGTCGAGTACAGCCCGGCATTGAGGGAGGACAACGCTGCGGTGAGGACGACGAGGTTCATGATCGCGTCCGCGCCTTCGACGTCGATCGCTCCGAAGAACGTCACGAACGGACTCTCACCGGCCCGATAGGCGGTGTACGGCAACAGCAGTGACAGCAGCAGCACCGAGCCGACGTAGAACACGACGATACGGATGATGACGGTGTTGATCGCCTTCGGTATCACCTTCTCGGGATTCTGCGTCTCACCGGCCGCCGTGCCGACCAGCTCGATCGAGGCGTAGGCGAACACCACTCCCTGGATCACCACGATGGCAGGCAGCAGTCCGTTGGGAATCAGCCCGCCGTTGTCGGTCAGCACGCTCAGACCCGGTTCTTGTCCGTCGATGGGAGTGCCGAAGATGACGTAATAGGTGCCGATGGCCAAGAAAGTCACCAGTGCGACGACCTTGATGAGCGCGAACCAGAACTCCAGCTCACCGAACACCTTGACCGACACCAGGTTCAGCCCGAGCACGAGCACCAGGCCTGCGAGCGCGAAGACCCATTGATCGACGTTGCCGAGCGGAGCCCAGTATTTCTTGAAGAAGTTCATGTAGAGCGCCACGGCCGTCACGTCGACCACCGCTGTCATCGCCCAGTTCATCCAATACAGCCAGCCGGCCGCGAAAGCGACTTTCTCGCCGAAGAATTCGCGCGAATACGAGACGAAGGATCCCGACGACGGGCGGTGCATCACCAGCTCACCCAGTGCGCGCAGAATCAGGAAGGCGAAGAATCCGCACAGCGCGTACACCAGAACCAGGGCAGGTCCAGCGTCGCGCAGTCGCCCGCCCGCGCCCATGAACAGTCCGGTGCCGATCGCGCCGCCGATGGCGATCATCTGGATCTGGCGAGGGGCCAGCTCTTTTCGGTAGCCCAGGTCTTCTTCACTGAAGGCCTTGGCGGTGTCGACACTCCGGTTCTCTGTACTCATCGCGTTACCTCGTCGACGTCTCGGGAGCAACGGAATGCTCGGTGGGAGCCACCCGCAGATTCGCGAGGTGCTCGGGGCTCAGGAGTCGATCCAGTTCGTCCCGGGCCAACAGGCCCTTCTCGAGAACGAGGTCGACCACGTTTCGACCACTGACCAACGCCTCCTGGGCAATAGCAGTCGATTCCACGTATCCGAGATACGGGCTCAGCGCGGTGATCAGGCCGATGGAGTTCTCCACGCGTTCACGCAGCAGGTCGACGTTGGCGGTGATGCCGTCGACACACCGATGCGCGACGGTTCGGCATGCGGCGCTCAGGTGCGCCATGCCGTCGGACAGGGACTTGACGATGATCGGCTCGAATGCGTTGAGCTGCAACTGTCCCGCCTCTGCCGCCATGGTGATGGTGACGTCGTGACCGATCACCTCGTAGGCGACCTGATTGAGAACCTCGGGGATGACGGGGTTGACCTTGCCGGGCATGATCGACGAACCCGCCTGCATCGGAGGCAGATTGATCTCGTTGAAGCCCGCGCGTGGCCCGGAGGACAACAGCCGGAGGTCGTTGCAGATCTTCGACAGCTTCACCGCGACGCGCTTGAGAACGCCGGACAGGTGCACGAACTGACCGACGTCCTGCGTTGCCTCGATCAGATCCGTCGCGGTCACCAGAGGCAGACCGGTGATGGTCCGCAGATGTGCGACGGCCGATTCGGTGTAGCCGGCGGGAGCGTTCAGTCCGGTGCCGATGGCGGTGGCTCCGAGGTTGATCTCGTGCACCAGCAGTGCCGCTTCCTCGAGTCGCGAGCAGTCCTCGTCGATCATGACCGCGTAGGTACCGAACTCCTGGCCGAGGGTCATCGGCACTGCATCCTGCAGCTGCGTGCGGCCCATCTTGACGACGGTGGCGAACTCGGTTGCCTTGCGGCCGAACGAGTCTCGCAACACCTTCATCGAGGCGATCAGCTCGTGGACGGCGAAGACGGTCGCGATGTTGACCGACGTCGGGTACACGTCGTTGGTGGACTGCGACGCGTTCACGTGCTCGTTGGGGTGCAGCATGCTGTAGTCGCCGTGCGGGTGCCCGAGAATTTCCAGGGCGCGGTTGGCGATGACCTCGTTGGCGTTCATGTTGGTCGAGGTGCCCGCGCCACCCTGGATGACGTCGACGACGAACTCCTCGTGCCACTGACCGTCGAGAATTTCCTGACACGCCGTACGGATCGCTTCCCCGCGGGTGGCGTCGAGAATTCCGAGATCCTGATTGGCCGACGCGGCGGCCCACTTCACTGCGGCGAGTCCGCGAACGAGGTGCGCATTGGTGGAGATCGGACGCCCGGTGATGGGGAAGTTCTCGAGGGCGCGCAGGGTGTGGATTCCCCAATACACGCTGTTCGGGATTTCGCGTTCCCCGAGAAGATCCTTCTCGATGCGGGTATCGGCCACGGTGCGCTCCTAGGTGAGGGTGTCCAGCTGTCCGGCTGTCTGACAGGTAGAGTGTGGCGCAGAACACCTCATCGGTCAACCCCACGCTAGGATCACGTCATGAACCTGTCGGACAGCTGGGCAGTCAGTGCGCCCACGAATGCCCGGATGAGCGCGGCCGAGGCGGTGTTCGCAGACCTGCGCGCGGCCATCGCGTCGGGCGAGCTCCCCGTCGGCCAGAAGTTGCCGTCCGAGGCGGCCCTTGCCGCCCGGCACAGCGTCAGCCGCTCCGTCATCCGCGAGGCACTGCGCTCCTGCCACGCCCTCGGCCTGACCGAGACCAAGACGGGCCTGGGCACGTTCGTGATTCGCGACCGCGTCGGAAACGACCTCGACATCGGCAACTACGCGGCCCGCGAACTCATGGAGGCCCGCCCTCACGTGGAGATTCCCGCCGCCGGCTGGGCCGCGGAGCGACGCACCGACGAAGAGTTGGCGGTGCTCGCCGGCCTGGCGGACGAAATGCGTTCGGAGGACGACCACGAGGCCTGGGTTCTGCTGGACGCGCAGTTCCACACCGCGATCGCGCGGGCGAGCAAGAATCGCGTGTTCGAGGCGATCATCGTCGACATCCGGGATGCCCTGACGCGGCAATCGGAGACCCTCAACCTCGTCGCACATCGGCAGCAACAGTCCAACGTCGAACACGACGCCATCGTCGACGGCATCCGATCGGGCGAGTACGACGCCGCAGCCCGCGCCATGACCACGCATCTCGATGCCGTCCGGGGTGCCGTGGAGTCGCTCGCCGATCACCCATAACAGCCCGAGTAGCCCGTCCGACTAGGCTGCTTGCCGTGACGAAGGTATTGAACTCCCTCCCGGTCGGCGAACGAATCGGCATTGCATTCTCCGGCGGTCTCGACACCTCGGTGGCTGTCGCATGGATGCGCGAGCACGGGGCGATCCCCTACGCGTACACAGCCGACATCGGCCAGTACGACGAGCCGGACCTGTCCGATGTGCCCGAGCGCGGCCTGGCCTACGGGGCCGAGCAGGCGCGGCTCATCGACTGCCGTGAGCCGCTCGTCGAGGAGGGTTTGGCGGCACTGACCTGCGGCGCGTTCCACATTCGCTCGTCACTGCAGACGTACTTCAACACCACCCCGCTCGGCCGCGCAGTCACCGGCACCATGCTGGTGCGCGCGATGGCCGAGGACGGCGTCTCGATCTGGGGCGACGGATCAACGTACAAGGGCAACGACATCGAGCGGTTCTACCGCTACGGCCTGCTCGCCAACCCGCAGCTGCGGATCTACAAGCCCTGGCTCGACGAGGCGTTCGTCGCCGAGCTCGGCGGTCGGCACGAGATGTCGCAGTGGCTCACCCAGCGCACGCTCCCCTACCGTGACTCGGCAGAAAAGGCCTACTCCACCGACGCCAACATCTGGGGCGCCACCCACGAGGCGAAGAAGCTCGAATACCTCGACACGTCACTCGAGATCGTCAGCCCCATCATGGGCGTTCGGTTCTGGGACCCCGAGGTGGACATAGCGCCCGAGGAGGTCACCGTCGAGTTCGAGCGGGGTCGACCGGTGCGGATCGACGGCAAGAGCTTCGACAGCCCCGTCGACCTGGTCATGGAAGCCAACGCAATCGGTGGACGCCACGGCCTCGGCATGAGCGATCAGATCGAGAACCGCATCATCGAAGCCAAGAGCCGCGGCATCTACGAGGCTCCAGGAATGGCACTGCTGCACATCACCTACGAGCGCCTCGTCAACGCCATCCACAACGAGGACACCGTCGCCTCGTACCACAACGAAGGCCGTCGACTCGGTCGTCTGCTGTACGAGGGACGCTGGTTCGATCCGCAGGCACTGATGCTGCGCGAGGGCCTGCAGCGGTGGGTCGGCAACGTCGTCAGCGGCAGCGTGACACTGCGACTGCGCCGCGGCCAGGACTTCACGATCGTCGACACCCAGGGCAGCAACTTCAGCTACCACCCCGAGAAGCTGTCCATGGAACGCAGCCAGGGCCAGGCGTTCTTCCCCGGCGACCGCATCGGGCAACTCACGATGCGCAACCTCGACATCGCCGATTCACGCAGCAAGCTCGAGCAGTACGCCGCCCAGAACCAGCTCACGGCCTGGGGCGAACTGATCGGAGAACTGCCCGCAGGCGGAGCCGACGCCATCGCCGCCAGCGGCCCCGACGGCTCCGTGGACTCCTCGGCACTCGACCACGCCGCCATCGAGTCCGGCACCGACTGATTTTTGCCGCCGAACTCGAAGTTATGGACGGATTTCCGCCGATTTCCGTCCACAACTTCGAGTTCGGCTACTCCTCGGGCTCCGTCAAACCCTCGTGCTCGTCGCGCTCCGCCCATTCGAGTAGCTCGTCGATCGCGAACACCGCATCGTCGATGCCCGCGTGCAGGTCCCCCAACTCGGCGAATCTGGCCGGCACCGTGAACATCGTGAACTCGCGCGGATCGACGTCGGCAACCTCGTCCCACGAAATCGGCGTCGACACCGTCGCCTGCTGATTCCCGCGCACCGAATACGCGCTGGCGATGGTGTGATCGCGGGCGTTCTGGTTGTAGTCGACGAACAGTTTCGACGGGTCGCGGTCCTTGCGCCACCACGTCGTCGTCACGTCCTCGGGTGCGCGGCGCTCGACCTCACGCGCGAAAGCCAGTGCAGACCTTCGCAAGTCCTTGAACCCGTAGGCCGGGTCGATGCGCACGTAGATGTGCAGACCGTGCCCACCGGAGGTCTTGGGCCAGCCGACGGCCCCCAGATCTCCCAGCACCTCCTGAACCACCCCGGCCACGCGTCGGACCCGGTCGAAGGAACAGTCGGGCATCGGATCGAGGTCGATGCGCCACTCGTCGGGCATCTCGACGTCGGCGCGGCGGCTGTTCCACGGATGGAACTCCACGGTCGACATCTGCACCGCCCAGGCCACGTGCGCCAGTTCGGTCACGCACAGCTCGTCCGCGGTGCGGTTGTAGCGGGGAAACGTCACCTGCACGGTCTCGAGCCACGGCGGCGCGCCGTTCGGCACCCGCTTCTGGTGCACCTTGTCGCCGGCCAGTCCCTTGGGAAAGCGATGCATCATGCACGGGCGCTCCCGAAGCGCCCGCACGATGCCGTCGCCCACGCTCAGGTAGTAGTTCACCAAATCCAGCTTGGTGGCTCCGCTTTCGGGGAAGTACACACGCTCGGGGTTGGAGATGCGGACGATGCGGTCACCGACCGGTAACTCGATCGACGGAGAGCTACTGACCATGAGGTCGAGGGTAAGCGATCAAGAACGAAGCGTGATGCCGTATCGGTCGCGTTTGCGATAGATGGTCGCTCGACTCATCCCGAGTTCCTCGACCGCGTCGTTCATGGTGATGCCGGGGCGAGAGAGCACGCGGATCATCTCGTCGCGCTCGAACGTCTCGATGCGCGTGAGCCGATGGGTGGTGCGCGAGAGCACCTCCGGCGGTAGATGGTGGACTCCGATGACGTCGGCGCGGACGGCTGCCTTGTGCATCACCGTGGCCAGCTCACCGACGTTGCCCGGCCACGGATGTTCGCGCAGCGCTCGCTCGGCAGCGGGGGTGAGCGTGACCTGGCGGCCGCGTACTCGACCGGCCAGATGGAGGGCGAGCGGGGCGATGTCGTCGGGCCTGTTTCGCAGCGGCGGTACCTCGACCACGGTGCGCAGCAGTCCCGCGAGTGCCGGGGGCACGTCGTCGTAGTTCGACGCCGTGACGGTGACGGGTACGCCGTGGCCGGCGCGGCGGATCAGTTCGGCGAGGGCGTCGGCTGCACGCGCGGGAAGCCTGTCGACATCGCGGATGATCACTGCCGTATCGGGTTTCGGCAGCTCGGGCGTCCAGAGGTCGAGCCAGGCGTCGACGTCGCGGGCTGCCGGTGCTCCGGCGCTGAGGATGCGGCCGCGCGGGCGTGCCGCGCGCAGTGCGCGAGCGAGCACGGTGGCCCGGCCCGATCCCGGCTCTCCGACCATGAGAATCGAACCATGTTCGGCCAGAGCAGCTTCCGCAGACTCCAGTGCACTACGCCAGCCAGGGGAAAGGTCGTCGAGGATGCCTGATCCCGGCCCGCTGTGAGCGGTCTCGACCCGGAACACCTCACCGCGCGGAGCAGGCCGTGGATGCTGGCCCTGTGCCCGCGCGAGCATCATCGCCGAGGTGTTGCCTGCCGCCGACTGCGCAAGGGCCAGAAGCAGATCCGACGACGACTCCGACCAGGTGGTCAGATTGACGCAGCCCTCCACCCTGCCGGTGAGGGGATCGAGGACCGGCGCAGCCGCGCACGTGTAGCCGGCGAGCGAGAGCGAGTAGTGTTCGTCCGCCCTCACCACTGCGGGCACCTGATCCGCCAGCGCCAGCGCCAGGCCGTTGGTACCGGCCTGGTCCTCCGCATACGAGAAGCCGGGTGCCAGATGCACACGGTCGAGCGCGGCCAGCAGATCGCGATCGGCGCTGACTCGGTCCAACACGAGACCGTCGGCGTCGGTGAGCATCATCGACACCGGTTCGTTCGCCAACGTGTCGCGCAACCCGTTGAGCACCTCGCGGCCGCATCGGTAGAACAGGGACTCGTCGTCGTAGGTTCCCGAGAAGACCGGAGCAACCTCGTCGAGCGACACCCCGTACCGCTGGCTTCGGTGCCAGGACGCGAGGAGCCGATGCGAGACGGCAGCGAGCGGCTCCGAGTGGAGTCGGGCTCGCGAGAGACCCCCGGAATCGGCCATGTGATCCAGGTTACATTCGCATGTCGCCATCTGTGCCGGGGCAGCGTCTCGAATTGAGACGCCGAGGCCGCGACGCCGGCTCGATTCGGACCTACCGTCGTTCCCATAACGACGTGACGCACGTCACGTATCGCACCATCCGGGAGGCACACCGCATGTACACCAAGAATGGCGAGAAGTTCTTCATCGTCGACGCTCACATCGCTCTGTGGGACGCGCGGGAGCAGAACCAGCGCAACATCCACGGCAAGCAGTTCATCGACTGCTTCTACGACTACCACCGCAACCTCTCCCCCGAGAGCGAACTGTGGACGTACGACGAGTACCTCTACCAGGGTGGCGAGCGCCTGATGCACGACCTGTTCGAGGTCGGCTACGTCGATCACGCCATCTTCCAGCCCGCCCACCTCGGCGAGTTCTACAACAACGGGTTCGGACAGACCGAGGAGGCGTCGGCGTTGGCCGCCGCGCACCCGGACAAGCTGACCTACAACCACCACTTCGATCCGCGCAACGGCGAACGTGGCCTCGACCAGCTGCGAGCCGACGCCGAGCGCTTCGGACTCAAGGGCGTCAAGCTCTACACCGCCGAGTGGCACGGCGATTCCCGCGGCTACAAGCTCGACGACGACTGGACGCGGCGCTACCTGGAGGTCTGCCGCGAAGTCGGCATCAAGAACATCCACGTGCACAAGGGGCCGACGATCCGTCCGCTCGATCGAGATGCGTTCGACGTAGCGGACGTCGACCACGTGGCCACCGACTTCACCGATCTGAACTTCGTCGTCGAACACTGCGGACTGCCCCGGCTCGAGGACTTCTGTTGGATCGCGACCCAGGAACCCAACGTGTACGCCGGTCTCGCGGTGGCCATTCCGTTCATGCACACACGTCCGAAGTACTTCGGCCAGATCATGGGTGAGCTGCTGTACTGGCTGGGCGAGGACCGCATCTTCTTCTCCTCCGACTACGCACTGTGGACGCCCAAGTGGCTGGTCGAAGGATTCGTCGACTTCCAGATCCACGAGTCCCTCGACGAATACGCTCCCATCACGCTCGAGCAGAAGAAGAAGGTGCTCGGACTCAACGCCGCCAAGCTCTACGACATCGAGGTCCCTGCAGAGCTGCAGCTGCCCGACGCCGACGAGACCGAGACCGGACCGCGTCAGCCCGAGCGCGCCGACCTCGCGGCGGTGTGAGATGACGACTGCCACGACCACCAGGAAGGACGAGGCCTACGCCGCCCTCGGTGTCGTCCTGGATCCCGAATTGGACGAGCCCATCACCGATCTCGGCTTCGTCCGATCCCTGGAGGTCGACGAGAGCACCGTCCACGTTCATCTGCGGTTGCCCACGTCGTTCTGCTCGCCGAACTTCGCGTACCTCATGTCGGGGGATGCGAAGGACGTGCTGACGGCACTGCCGTGGACCGAGCATGTTCTCGTCGAACTGGACGATCACCACGACTCGGACAAGATCAACGCCGGCCTCGCCGCCGACGCGGGATATCGAGGCACCTTCGGCCACGAAGCCGAGGAGGACCTCGAGGAGTTACGAGCGACGTTCCGCCGCAAGGCGTATGTGGCGGCGATGGAACGTTCTCTCCAGGGGTGGCTGCGAGCGAACCCCGGTGCGACCGAGAACGACTTGGCCGCAGTGGTTCTCGGGGATCTTGCGGACGATCGCACGTCGACCGCTCTGCTTCGCCGCCGCGAGGCACTCGGGCTGAGAATCGACCCGGCCGCTCCGGCGTTGGTCGACCACACCGGTCGCCCACACACCGGTGATCTGACGATGGTGATGCGGCGCGCCCGCGCCACCCGCGTCTCGATCGACGGCAACGCGCACTTCTGTCGTGGGTTGCTGCAGACTCGCTACCCCGGCGCGGAAGAACAGCAAGTCCCTCGCGAGGAGGGCGCGTTCATCCCCCTCACCTCCCTCACCTCCCTCACCGTCCAGCACACCACAACACAGGAGCAGTCACGATGAGCACGATGCGCGCCGTCCAGGTGGTCGGGTATCACAAGAATCTGGAGATGACCGAGGTACCGATTCCCGAGGTTCGAGGCCCTCTCGACGTGATCGTGAAGATCGGCGGGGCAGGCGTGTGCCGCACCGATCTGCACATCCTCGAAGGCCAGTGGGCCGAGAAGTCCGGTGTCACACTGCCGTACACGATCGGACACGAGAACGCCGGATGGGTGCACGCGGTCGGTTCGGCCGTCACCAACGTCCGCGAGGGCGACAAGGTGATCCTGCATCCGTTGGTCACGTGCGGACTGTGCCGGGCGTGCCGGTCCGGTGACGACGTGCATTGCGAGAGCAGTGATTTCCCCGGGATCGACACCAACGGCGGGTACGCGGACTATCTGCGGACCAACGCCAGGACAGTGGTGAAGATCGACGATTCGCTCGAACCGTCCGCGGTGGCAGCGCTGGCCGATGCAGGCCTGACGGCGTACCACGCCGCCGCCAAAGCGGCCCGGCGGCTGACTCCACGCGACAAATGCGTCGTCATCGGTGCAGGCGGCCTCGGCCACATCGGTATCCAGGTGCTGGAGGCGCTGTCGCCAGCGGAGCTCATCGTCATCGACCGCAACGCCGATGCCGTCAAGCTCGCCCTGACTCTCGGTGCCGATCACGCCGTGGTCGCCGACGGCAGCCAGATCGACCAGGTCATGGAGCTCACGGGCGGATTCGGCGCCGAGGTCGTTCTCGACTTCGTCGGCGAAAATGGCTCCACCGCAGAGGGATTGGCGATGACCAGACGGGCCGGTGACTACCACGTGATCGGCTACGGCGAGAACGTCGACGTGCCGACCATCGACCTGGTGTCGGCGGAGAAGAACATCGTCGGCAACCTCGTCGGGTCCTACAACGACCTGTGCGATCTGATGTCTCTCGCCGCGCGCGGTGCCGTGAATCTGCATACGCAGACCTACGCACTGGACGACTTTCAGAGTGCCATCGACGACCTCGACAACGGACGGGTTCGCGGCCGCGCGATTCTCGTACCCTGAAATCGGGTAGTAACCACCGACACAACCCCAACAACGAGGAGCAACGTTGATCTTCATCACCGCCAAGTTCAAGGTCAAGCCCGAGCACGCCGACAACTGGCCCGAGATTTCGCGCGACTTCACCGAAGCCTGCCAGGCCGAGGAGGGGTGCCTCTGGTACTTCTGGTCACGCACCCTCGACGACCCGACCGAGTACGTCCTGGTGGAGGCCTTCAAGGACCCCGATGCCGGTGCGACACACGTGAACTCGGATCACTTCAAGCAGGCGCAGAAGGATCTCCCGCCGTACCTGCAGGAGACACCGAAGATCATCAGCCAAGAGGTCGACGGCACCGACTGGAACGAATTGGGCGAACTCGCCGTCGACTAGATCGTTCTAGCTCCGTTCTCGATCCCGGACCACCTGGCCCAGCGTCACGACCGCGTCGGCGAACTGTCCCGGCAGTTCCTGAGGCGGGTTGTGGCCGCAGTCGATCTGCCGAACGTCGATCAGATCGGTGAAGTGCGCCGCGTGGTCCGGGCTGCCGTACAGCGAGGCAACGGTGTCCTCGGTCGGATCGATCACGATCGTGGGCACCGTGATCCTCGGTTGCTCGGTCAGCGATTCCTGCGTCGCTGCATAGGCCGGGTCCCCGGCCTCGATGCCGTAGCGGTGGCGGTAGGAATGCACGGACACGTCCACGAAGTCGGGGTTGTCGAACGAGGGTGCGGTGGCCGCGAACTCGGAGTCACCGAACCGCCAGGTCGGCGACCAATCCGTCCACAGTGTCTGTGCGATCTCTGCGCGATGGGCCGCGAGCCCGGCCCGGCCCCGCTCGGAGTGCAGGTAGTACTGATACCAGTACCGCTTCTCGAGATGCGGCAACACCGGCGTCGACACTGCCGCGGCGATGTCCTGGACCAGGTAGCCGGACACGCTCACCAGGCCCGACACCAACTCCGGCCACATCGCGGCGACGACGCACGCCGCTCGCCCACCCCAGTCGTAGCCGGCGACGATGGGCTCGTTCAGTTCCAGCGCGAGAATCAACTCACGCAGGTCGTGGCCGATCGCGGCCTGCTCTCCGGATCGCATCGTGTCGGCGTCGACGAACCGGGTCGGTCCGAAGCCCCGCAGATACGGCACCACCACGTCGTATCCGGATTCGGCGAGCAGCCTGGCGACGTCGTCGTAACCGCGTGGGTCGTACGGAAACCCGTGTAGCAGCACCACCGAGGGACCGGACGGATCGCCGACGCGGTCGAACTCCACATCCAACACTCCTGCGCGAATCATCATGGGTCCATGCTCGCATTGCGGTGGCGGTATGCGCCGAGGGTCAACTGCTCAACACGTCCTGCATGCCGGGCGCGAGAACGTCGGACAGGTCGGTCCATGGGACGGTGATCGTGATGAGGCCGATGCCATAGGCCCCCACCTGGTAATCACCGAAGTGAATGTTCATCCCCTCCGGTGATGCGGTCCAGTTGCCGAAGTCGGCCACCGTCGGCTCGATGCCCGAGCGCTCGAAGTCCTCGCCGGCCCGGGTAGTCGGAAGAATCTTCGCCGCTTGCTCGGACAACCTCGACAGACCGGCATCGAGATCGGTGAACGCGTCACCGAGGGTGATCGGCTGTGCGGTGTCGACCTCGATCGTCACGGTCGAGATCAGCGAATCACCATGGGCGCCGGCAGGCACGGCGATCCAGTCGGTGATCTGTTCGGAACTGATCACGCGCCTACCGACGTAGGTAGAGCTCGGCGTGTAGCCGTCGCCGAGAGCGAAGTCCTGTCCGTTGTGGCCGTCGATCAAGTCCTGCAAGGCCGCCCGCATCGATTCGTTGAACTCCGCCGTCACAGCGGGATCCCCACCACTGAGCTGCGGAATGGCGACATCGTAGGTTGCATGTTCCGTGGATCCGGTGACCCGAGTGCTGCCGACGACGTACGACTCGGCGGCATTCGACGTGGTGGGAGGAGGGGTACTCGTCGGCTCGGCGCGCTCGGTCGTGGCCGGTGCATCGGAGGTCGTCGACGCGGACGCGGGCGTGGCGGTTCCCGAAGTGGAACAACCCGCGAGGGCCGCTGTCACGGCAAGTGCGGCAGCCATCGAGCGAATGCGAGTCATGACCGACCCTAACCACTGCGCGTCGACTCACTCAACAGGAAACAACTGCGGAGCACCGACTCCGCAGCTAGCGTCGAACCGTTCGGTTCGTCTCGACCGGCCACGTTTCGGAGGGAGTTCGATGAGAACCAGGAGCATCATCACCAATCTGCGCGTGCCGAACGTGGACGCGGCCAAGTCGTTCTACACCGAGTTTCTCGGTCTGCGTTCGGAGGAGTTCGACATGGGCTGGGTTGCGCGGCTGACGTCGCCCGACCGCCCGGTCAGCGTTCAACTCGTAACCGAAGATGCCAGCGCACCGGAGGATTCGGTGATGTCGGTGCACACCGACGATGTCGACGGCGCGTACACCGAAGCCCAGAAGTTGGGCTACGAGATCGTGTATCCGTTGACGACCGAACCGTGGGGTGTTCGCCGCTTCTTCGTTCGCGCTCCCGACGGCAACGTCATCAACATCGCGTATCACCGGGACTGACTGCTTCGAATCGGGTGCAGCCGACCGCGCCAGGCGCGGCCCAGTGCACCCGATTCGAACGCGAAAAAGCCCGACCCCGCAGAGCGGAGTCGGGCTTTTTCAGCGAGGGGCCGGACTCAGAAGTCCATGCCGCCCATGCCACCGGTCGGATCGCCTGCGGGCGCTCCGGCCTTCTCGGGCTTGTCGGCGACGACGGCCTCGGTGGTGAGGAACAGAGCCGCGATGGACGCTGCGTTCTGCAGTGCCGAGCGGGTGACCTTGACCGGGTCGTTGATGCCTGCAGCGAGCAGGTCCTCGTACTCGTTGGTCGCGGCGTTGAGGCCGTGACCGGCGGGCAGGTTGGAGACCTTGTCCGCAACGACGCCGGGCTCGAGGCCAGCGTTGAATGCGATCTGCTTGAGCGGAGCGGACAGCGCGACGCGAACGATGTTCACGCCGGTTGCCTCGTCACCGTCGAGCTTGAGGTTGTCGAGTGCGGGCGCTGCCTGGAGCAGTGCCACGCCGCCACCGGCGACGATGCCTTCTTCGACGGCTGCCTTGGCGTTACGCACGGCATCTTCGATGCGGTGCTTGCGCTCCTTGAGCTCGACTTCGGTTGCCGCTCCGGCCTTGATGACTGCAACGCCACCGGCCAGCTTGGCCAGGCGCTCCTGCAGCTTCTCGCGGTCGTAGTCGGAATCGGAGTTCTCGATCTCGGCGCGGATCTGGTTGACGCGACCGGCGATGGCGTCGGAATCTCCCGAGCCCTCGACGATGGTGGTCTCGTCCTTGGTGATGACGACCTTGCGTGCCTGACCGAGCAGCTCGAGTCCGGCGGTCTCCAGGGAGAGGCCGACCTCTTCGCTGATGACCTCGCCGCCCGTGAGGATGGCGATGTCGGCGAGCTGAGCCTTGCGGCGGTCACCGAATCCGGGAGCCTTGACGGCCACGGACTTGAAGGTGCCACGGATCTTGTTCACCACGAGGGTGGAGAGAGCTTCGCCCTCGACGTCCTCGGCGATGATGACGAGCGGCTTGCCGGACTGGATGACCTTCTCCAGCAGCGGCAGCAGGTCCTTGACGGTGCTGATCTTGGAGCTGACGAGCAGGATGTACGCGTCTTCGAGGACGGCTTCCTGACGCTCTGCATCGGTGGCGAAGTACGCCGAGATGTAGCCCTTGTCGAAGCGCATGCCCTCGGTGAGCTCGAGCTGCAGGCCGAAGGTGTTGGACTCCTCGACCGTGATGACGCCTTCCTTGCCGACCTTGTCCATGGCCTCGGCGATGAGCTCGCCGATGGACGGGTCGCCTGCGGAGATGCCAGCGGTAGCAGCGATCTGCTCCTTGGTGTCGATCTCCTTGGCGGACGCGAGCAGCGACTCGGTGACGGCTGCAACAGCCTTCTCGATGCCGCGCTTGAGGCCGAGCGGGTTCGCGCCGGCTGCGACGTTGCGCAGGCCTTCACGGACGAGTGCCTGAGCGAGAACGGTAGCGGTGGTGGTGCCGTCGCCTGCGACGTCGTCGGTCTTCTTGGCGACCTCCTTGACGAGCTCGGCACCGATCTTCTCGTAGGGATCTTCGAGCTCGATCTCCTTGGCGATGGAAACACCATCGTTGGTGATCGTGGGAGCTCCCCACTTCTTCTCGAGTACGACGTTGCGACCCTTGGGGCCCAACGTCACCTTTACTGCGTCGGCGAGGGCATTGAGGCCTCGCTCGAGGCCACGGCGTGCCTCTTCGTCGAACGCGATGATCTTGGCCATTGCGAAGTGATCCTCCGGATTGGGGGTGACACATTGCTGGCCGAGCTCGGTGCCCGCGACGGACGACCAGGGGTGTCGTTGATTCCCCGGCCTCACCGTGTCCCGACCTGGCACTCACGTGTCGAGAGTGCCAACTGCATTTCTAGCACTCGACCATGGCGAGTGCAAGGTCGTCCGCCGGGAGCGAACCACCGCCACCCTCGTGCCCGACGCCACCGCGCGGCGGCTGTCGCGAGCAGATGCTCACCTTTGCACGGGCCCTTCACACACTGTTCACATCCGTGGCCATTGTTAACATTCGGCATCTTCCGCACGAACGCCGAACGCTAATATCGTTCTGGGACAGTAGTTTTCACGTCATTTCAATTCGGACATACCCCCACAAAAGCGACAGTAAGGATCGAAACATGTCCGATACGGTCGACACCTCGTACGACAATTCGGCGATGGATCACGAGGAGGAGGGCTACCACAAGGGCCTCAAACCTCGTCAGTTGCAGATGATCGCGATCGGCGGCGCAATCGGCACCGGCCTGTTCCTCGGCGCGGGCGGACGCCTCGCCAGTGCCGGCCCCGGCCTGTTTCTCGCCTACGCCCTGTGCGGCATCTTCGTCTTCTTCATCCTGCGTGCACTCGGCGAGCTGGTCCTGCATCGCCCGTCGTCGGGCAGCTTCGTGTCCTACGCGCGCGAGTTCTTCGGCGAGAAGGCTGCGTTCGTCGCGGGCTGGATGTACTTCCTCAACTGGGCGATGACGGCCATCGTCGACGTCACGGCCATCGCGACGTACATGCACTACTGGGGCAGCTTCGAGGTGATCCCGCAGTGGGTCATCGCACTGATCGCCCTCGTCATCGTCATGTCCATCAATCTCGTCTCGGTCCGCTGGTTCGGTGAGATGGAATTCTGGGCGGCGATGATCAAGGTCGTCGCGCTGGTGACCTTCCTCATCGTGGGCATCGTGTTCCTCGCCGGACGCATTCCGGTCGGCACCGAGGTGCCGGGTATCAACCTGATCACCGACAACGGCGGCTTGTTCCCGTCCGGAGCATGGCCACTGGTGATCGTGATCTCGGGTGTCGTGTTCGCCTATGCCGCAGTGGAATTGGTGGGGACGGCTGCGGGTGAGACCGAGAACCCGGAGAAGATCATGCCGCGGGCGATCAACTCGGTCATCGCTCGTATCGCACTGTTCTACGTCGGCTCGCTGGTGTTGCTGGCCGTGCTGATGCCGTACACCGCGTACCAGGCCGGGACGTCGCCGTTCGTGACGTTCTTCTCGAGCATCGGCCTGGGCGGCGCGGGCACCATCATGAACATCGTGGTGCTCACCGCCGCGTTGTCGAGCCTGAACGCCGGGCTGTACTCGACGGGCCGCATTCTGCGCTCGATGGCGATGAACGGCAGCGCGCCGGAGTTCACCAAGAAGATGACCAAGGGCGGCGTACCGTTCGGCGGCATCCTGCTCACCTGCTTCATCACGCTGTTCGGCGTCGCCCTCAACGCGATCGCCCCGGGCGAGGCCTTCGAGATCGTGCTGAACATGTCCGCGCTCGGCATCATCGCCAGCTGGGCGACCATCGTGCTGTGCCAGATACAGCTGTTCCGCTGGTCCAAGAAGGGCATCCTCGAACGGCCCAAGTTCCGGTTGTTCGGTGCGCCGTACACCAGCTACGCAACCCTGGTGTTCCTGTTCGGCGTACTGGTGCTGATGGCGTTCGACGCCCCGATCGGCAGCTGGACCATCGCCACCCTGGTGGTCATCATCCCCGCGCTGATCGGCGGCTGGTTCCTGGTGCGCACCAAGGTGCTCGCCGTCGCCGAGGAACGCCTCGGCTACACCGGTCAGTACCCGGTGGTGGCGAACCGTCCGGTCGATCCGGAGGAGTGAACCCGTGAGCGAAGGCCCCACACCGACTCGGTGTGGGGCCTTCGTCGTGTCGCGGTCAGGAAAACTTGAGCCAGCGCGATCGGCTGAACGGCGATCGGCGCGGCGGCGGTTCCGGAACTCCCGCTTTCACTGCTGCCGCCACCGCATCGCTGAGCTCGGCGCAGGTTCGGAAGCGATCCGCCGGGTCCTTCGCCAGCGCGCGTGCGACCACGGCGTCGAGGCCTCGGGGCAACGAGCGTCGACGCCGTGTCACCGACGGCGGCTCGGCCGTGAGGTGTGCAGCGGTGATGGCCAACGGCGTGGCCAGCGGATACGGCGTCCGGCCAGTTGTCAGTTCGACGAGCGTGGCCCCCAGACCGTAGACGTCGGTCTGCGCACTGAGCACTCCCCCGCGCAGCAGTTCCGGTGCCGCGTACGGGATGGATGCCATCACCGTCCCACCCGCAGCGAGCGGAGTCGCATCCCCCAGTAGGCGTGCAATTCCCCAGTCGGACAACATCACCTGCTCGTAGCCGTCGATTCGCTCGGTGGAGACGAGGATGTTGGCCGGCTTGACGTCCCGATGCACGACGCCCTGCGAGTGGGCGTAGTCGAGCCCTTTGGCCACCTCGGCGACGATGCGCGCCACCCGGGACACGTCGAGAGCGATCTGTCCGCGGGCGACCAGCCGCGCGGCGCTGTAGCCGTCCACGTAGTGCATCGACATCCACAATTGGTGCTCGAACTCACCGTGCTCGTGCACCGACACGATGTTCGGGTGCACCAGTTGCGCTGCGACGGCCGCTTCCATCCGAAACTTGTTGCGCAACCTCGGCGATCGAGACGCGTCCCGGTCCAGGATCTTGAGGGCCTCGAGCCGATCGTGGCCGCGTCCGAGAACCAGATACACCTCGCTCATGCCCCCGACACCGAGGCGGCGCTGCACCCGAAATCCCGCGAACTCCGAACCCGGCTGCAATCGCATCGTCATGGAATCGCCTGCCGCACAGGACTACTCGCGCCGCCGTAACCGACGGGTGACACGATCGGACACGTCCGCAGCATCGACAGAACTGTAGTCCGTTCCAGGGCTCGAGGCGACTCGGCAGTTTCGCCACCAGCGCCGATGTCGTTTATGGTGATTACCGGTACTTGACCGAAACAAGAGAAAAAGAACGGCAAACCGATAACGGTCAGCCGATTACGGTGACTCGAGTTGTAAGGAAGTCAAGTAAGTGAAAGCAATAAAAGAAGCCTGGGGAGGCCTGCTCAAGCCGGTCTTCGTCCCCGCCTCGGTCATCATCTTCGTCATGATCGCCTTCTCCGTGATCTACGCGAGCACGGCGGCAGACTCGTTCGAAAAGCTCAACGAGGCCATCACCGCGGGCGTCGGCTGGTGGTACATCCTGGCCGCGACCGGCTTCGTGCTGTTCTCCCTGTACTGCGGCCTGAGCAAAGTCGGCAACATCCGGCTCGGTCGCGACGACGAGAAGCCCGAGTTCGGCGTTCTCTCGTGGTTCGCCATGCTGTTCAGCGCAGGCATGGGCATCGGCCTGGTGTTCTACGGCGTCGCCGAGCCGCTCTCGCACTACGTGACGCCACCCGAGGCGGGCGGCGTTCCCGGTAGCACCGACCCCGCTGCACGACAGGCCATGGAGCTCACCCTCTTCCATTGGGGCCTGCACGCCTGGGCCATCTACGTCGTCGTCGGACTCGGCATGGCGTACATGACGTACCGCAAGGGTCGCCCGCTGACCGTCCGCTGGCTGCTGGAGCCGCTGCTCGGCCGCAAGCGCATCGAGGGTCCGATCGGCCACGCCATCGACACCGTTGCCATCGTCGGCACACTGTTCGGCGTCGCGACCTCACTCGGGTTCGGTGTCCAGCAGATCTCCGCGGGCCTCGAGTACCTCGGCTGGGTCGAGACCACCAATTGGTTCGTGATCGTGCTCATCGCCGCCATCACCGGTATCGCCACCTTCTCGGTGGTCAGCGGTGTGTCCAAGGGCCTCAAGTGGCTCTCGAACATCAACATGGGACTGGCAGCTGCACTGGCCCTGTTCGTGCTGCTCCTCGGCCCGACACTGTTCCTGATGCAGTCCTGGGTACAGAACCTCGGCGGCTACGTCCAGGCTCTTCCCGAGCTGGCCCTGCGCACCTCGCCGTTCTCCGACGACGGCTGGGCCGGCGGCTGGACCATCTTCTACTGGGGCTGGTGGATGAGCTGGGCACCGTTCGTCGGCATGTTCATCGCGCGTATCTCCCGCGGCCGCACCATCCGTGAATTCGTGTTCGGTGTGCTGCTCGCTCCGACCATCGTCGGCTCGCTGTGGTTCACCATCTTCGGCGACACCGGCATCCTTCGGCAGCGCAACGAGGGCGATCTGCTCGACGCCGAGGGCGCGGTGAACACCGACACCAGCCTGTTCCAGGTGCTCGACGGCCTCCCGATCGCCGCGATCACCAGCGTCATCGCCATCGCGGTCATCGTGTTCTTCTTCGTCACGTCCTCGGACTCGGGATCGTTGGTCATCGACATTCTCTCGACCGGTGGGGAACTGGAAACCCCGAAGATCACCCGGGTCTACTGGGCCGTGCTGCAGGGCGTGGCCGCGGCCGTGCTGCTGCTCGTCGGTGGTTCGAGTTCGCTGACGGCGCTGCAGACGATGTCGATAGCCACGGCCGTGCCCTTCTCGATAGTGCTGGCACTGGCCTGTGTGTCGATGCTCAAGGCGTTCCGCTACGACGTCGCCACCACACCGCGGTACGTGCGCGTGACCACCACCTCCGACGTCGCAGACGAGGAGCCGACGGTGTCCGCACCTGCCGCACCTCGAAAGCGTGCGACGGCCGGGATCTCCACGACGTTCTCCGGACTGTCGCCGTCGCGGGAGGGGCTGACATCCTCTCGCGCCGACGGAAGCGTCGTACTGGCAGTGCACGAGGTGCCCAACGAACAGCTCGAGGTTCATCCCGAAACCGGGGCGGTCGAGTACTCCGGAGACAATGCTCCGGTCGACCCACTCGGCGGCGAAGTCTTCGACACGCAGGAATTCGCCGACTCGGCCGAGGGCCAGAAGGACAGCAACCACACCGACTGACCGATCGATCCACCTCTGGCCCTCGCGACGCCGTCGCGGGGGTCAGAGGTTTTTCGAAGCCCAGTCGGTCAGAGCCTCCAACGACGGCAGCAGCGCCTCTCCGGACGTCGTCAGGCTGTAGCCGACGGAGATGGGTGGCCCGTCGTCGACGGTGCGCGTCACCAGGCCTGCCTTGCCGAGTTCGCCCAGTCGCTCCGACAACACCGAGTCACTGATGCCACCGACCGCGCGGCGAAGGTCCGAGAACCCCATCGGCCCGTTCATCAGCGTCGCGAGAAGAATTCCGTTCCATCTCTTGCCGAGGAAGCCGAAGGCTTTGGTCAGCGCCCCGTCGCAGGCACGAGGGTCGTGAGGCTGCTCGCTGGTGACCATACGTCCACCTTACCGAGGTGCTACAGTCCGCCTTGCTGCTTCTGAATTACTAGTGGCCTCGGATATGAAAGAAGGGCTCATGTTCATCGCAACCCTCGTCGTCTCGGTTCTGCTCGCCGTCGCGCTCACGTTCTCCGCCATCGGAAAACTGACGAAGAATCCCTCCGTCATCCCCATGCTCGAACAGGTAGGCGTCCCCGCCGACAAGATCCCCTGGCTCGCCTACGTCGAAATTCTCGGAGCCGTCGGCCTGCTGGTCGGATTGGCCGTCTGGCCCATCGGCGTCGCAGCCGCGATCGGCGTCATCCTCTACTTCGTCGGAGCCGTTGCCGCCCACCTTCGCGCCAAGGACAAGGAATTCGCACCCGCCGCCGGACTGGCCGTGTTCGCGATCGTCGCGCTGGTGCTACGGGTGCTCAGCGCCTGACCAGTCGTAATCCATCTGGCTCGCGGTGGCGAGAGCATGATCCGCTCCCGCCCACCGCGCGACCAGGTGCAACGCCAGATCGAGACCGGCGCTGATACCCGCCGAGGTCGCCAGATCGCCGTGGTCGATGTATCGAACGGCCTCGTGGACGACGAGGGCAGGCCATCGAGCGGACAGTTGCTCCAGATCCTCCCAGTGCGTGGTGACCGGGCGTGTGTCGAGCAAACCCGCTGCGGCGAGCACGAACGCACCGGTGCACACCGACGCGACCAACTCCGCACCGGGCCGAGTGCGCTGCAACCACTCCAGCACTCGGCCGTTCGCCTCGAGGGCGTCGACGACACCGCCGGGAACCAGGACGACGTCGTATCCCCGCGGATCGTCGATCGTGGTGTCCACCCCGATCCTCATTCCACCCCTGGCGACGACCGGCCTGTCATCGATCCCCACGAGACTCACCTCGAAAGGTCGTGCACTCCCGGCACGGTCGGCCACTCGATTCGCCACCGAGAACACCTCGAACGGCCCGCACGCGTCGAGTACCTCGACATCGTCGAACAAGACAATTGCAACGCTTCTGCTCATACCCTGACTTTCAGCTGCTCGTGGTCGACACGATGACGGGCACCATCACCGCGGCCATCACCGCAGCGTTCACATCCGAGACGGCCTTGCGCACAGCCGCGCCTGCCCATTCCCCCTCGGCGACCTGCTTCGCCCTCTGTTTCAGCAGCTTCTTGTCCGCATCCACTATCACCTTGTGCGTCAGGTCCACCGCCGAGATCAACGAGATCAGCGCAGCCGTGTGGGGCGACGGCGTCGTCCCGTCGACGAGCGCGCCGCGTAGGGAATCTCGCAACCCCTTCTCGTGCGAGGTGTCACGAGCAGGCCACGTCGTGGTCGGGAACAGCCCCAACACCTTGGCCTTGTTCTCGGCGACGAAACCCTGGGCCACCAACCGAGCAATCAACTCCTTCGACAGATTCTTCTGCGACTTCTCGATCACCTTCTGCGGCTTCATCGGCCGCGACGCCGATGCCACGAGATCGAACACTCGACGCAGCAGGCCGTCGGCGGGGGGCGCTCCTGCGACGACCACGTGATCCTTCTTCGTCTGCTCGCCGGGGCCGGTGATGCGCAACGACCCACCCATCGCGAGCTCGACCACCAGGGCACCTGCCAGCACCCGCGGTAACTTCGTGCTGTCGGCCAGCGGTTTGCCCGAGTCGTCGTCGAGCAACAGCAACAGGAGGTCCTCTGCGATCAAGGTCATGACGCGAGGCTACCCAGGATGTACGCGTAGTTGTGAGCCACCAGTTGCTCGAGAATCGCTATGTCCACATCGGCGAGCTTGTTCACGTACAGGCAACCTGCGCCTCGCTTGTGCTTGCCCAAGCGTTCGAGCAGTGAATCCGATTCCGGGGCGTACGTCGCGCCGTACACCGACAGATTCGCCTTACGTGGAGAGAACCCCACGACGAGACTCTCGCCCCGACGACCACTGCCCGTCGTGTAACGGTAGGCACCGAAACCCACCATCGTCGGCCCCCACATCACCGCCGGCTGCCCGGTCACCCGACCCATCATCTCGGCCAGGGCGAGACCGTCCGCGCGGCGAACCGGATGTTCGACAGCGGCCAGAAAATCCTCGGCCGGTACATCGGTGGGTCGAGTCAGGTTCTCGTTCAATTGATCAGGGCCTGCCAGTTCGACGGCACCCGCTCACGCGGCCCGGGCACCGTCTGATCGAGCGGATGATGTTGCGGCGGAGCCAGTTCGGGGCCGTCGTACATCTGCTCGTCGGCATAGTTGTAGAACCAGTCCTCGCCGGGCTCGTAACTGCGCACGAACTGGTGCCGGGTGGACTCCGCATGCTTACTGGCGTGCTGCGACGGTGAGGAATCGCAACACCCGATATGGCCGCACTGCGCGCACCGACGCAGATGCACCCACCACCCTTGCGTTTGCGTGCACTCCACACAGCCCGGGCCCGACGGTGGGACCGTCGGGTCGATGCCTTCGATGGTCATGTTGCCTCCTCTGTGGCCGGGTCGACGGGCAGCCGAACGATGAACCGTGTGTCGCCCGGTTCGGACACCACTCGCAGATCACCCTGGTGCTTCTTCACCACGATCCGCCACGAGATGTCCAGACCGAGACCCGTACCTTCGCCGACCGGTTTGGTGGTGAAGAACGGCTCGAAGATCCGCGACCGAATCTCCTGCGGCACACCGGGTCCGGTATCACAGATCTCGATCTGAACCTGATCCTCGTCCAACGATGTCCGCACCGTCAACACCCCCTTCTCTTCAGGGGTCGTTCCTGCAGGCTCCACTCCCGCGCCTGCCATCGCCTGCACGGCATTGTCGATCAGGTTCGTCCACACCTGGTTGAGTTCGGCTGCGTAGACCGGGATGGGCGGAACCGCGGGGTCGTAGTCCTTCACCACCCGAATCTCGTCACCGATCTTGCGGCCCAACATGATCAAAGTGCTGTCGAGCAATTCCCGCACGTCGACGGTCTGGTACGGCGCGCGGTCCATCTGCGAATACTGTTTCGCTGCACCGACGAGCGTGGAGATGCGCGTGGTCGAATCCGCGATCTCGTTCATCAACAGCTCGGTTTCGACGGTGTAGTTGAGCCACCGGATCGCACCCTCCAGCATCGTCGGATCGTCCACCGTCGCAGCAACCTTGTCGAGCCACGGCACATCCAGACCGGCCGAGACGAACGTCGGAGCCAGATCCCAACCGTCGCCGATACCCTTGTCCTCGAACCATTCTCCGAGTTCGTCCTCGCGGTCCGACGCCTCCATCGCGGTCAGCTTCGGAGCCTTGGCCACCAACTCCACGGCCTCGTTCTGCAGTCCGACCAGATGCGCCATGCTGCCGCGATCGAGAGTGCCGCCGGCGATCATCGCCAACTTCTGCCGCATGTGCGCCACCCGATTCCGCAACGCCGACGTAGCCCGCACCGCAGCGGCTGCCGGATTGTTCAGCTCGTGCGTCAACCCGGCAGACAGAGAACCCAACGCCAACAGGCGTTCTCGTTGTTCCACTATCTGCTTGGTGTTCTGATTGCCGAAGAACAGACCCTCGAGCAGGTGCAGCGCCATCGGGAACCATTCCCGCACGATAGACGCGAAGCACTCGGCGTCGAGCACGAAGAACCGCGAGCGCTCGGTCACCCGCATCGAACCCTGGTACGTCTGCGGCACCCGATCACCCAGGTACGCCTGCCACGCACCCGCGTACACCCCCCGCTGGGAGGTCCGGTTGACCACCAGATCCTCCCCGCCCGAGAGCTTCGAGAGCACGACGGCACCGTCCATCAACACGTAGAAACACGTCGCCGGATCGCCCTCCGCATACACCGGCCCGGGTTCGATCGTTTCGATGCGTCCGTCCCGACACAGCTCCGCCAGCTGCGAGTCGGAGAGATGCTCGAACAGGAACAGCGTCCGCAACTCCTCCGGATCACACGCGGGCCCACTCTGGTCACTCCGCGGGCTCCGCTCCTGCGCGCTCACGGGTTCGCCAGATATCTGTGCACCAACATCACGGCCATTGCTCCCTCTCCCACTGCCGACGCGACGCGTTTGGCCGAGTCGGATCGAACGTCACCGGCTGCGAAGACGCCGGGCACACTCGTCTCGAGGTGATGCGGCAGGCGAGTCGGCGTCCACCCGGCAGGTCCCCGTCCGTCGGTGACGAGATCCGGCCCGGTGACCACGAATCCATGGTCGTCCCGCACGAGTACCCCGTCGAGCCACTCGGTGCGCGGCGCCGCCCCGATGAACAGGAACAGATACTGCGCGTCGACGGTCGTCGTCTCGTCGGTTGCCCGGTTCCGCAGCGTGATCGACTCGAGGTGACCGTCGCCCGACACGCCCGCGACCTCGGTGCACGGCCGAACGCTGATCTTCGGATTCTCTTCGATCTGTTTGATGAGGTAGTACGACATCGACGCTTCGAGGGAGGACGCCCTGATCAGAATGGTCACCGACTTGGCCCCGCGCGAGAGATACACCGCCGCCTGACCGGCCGAGTTCGCGCCGCCGACGATGTAGACGTCCTGCTCGGCACAGCGCGCCGCCTCGGTCATCGCCGATCCATAGAACACGCCGCGTCCGGTGAAGTCGTCGATTCCCGGTGCGTCCAGCCTGCGATAGGCGACGCCGGTGGACAGGATGATCGTCTGTGCACTGATGCTGCGGCCGTCGGCGAACCGTACGGTGCGCGCGGCACCGTTGGTCTCCAGGCCGACGACGTCCTGGGTGGTGACCACCTCGGCACCGAACTTGAGCGCCTGCCGCCGTGCCCGCTCGGCCAGCTGTGCACCCGACACCCCGTCGGGAAAGCCCAGGTAGTTCTCGATGCGAGAACTCTGACCGGCCTGGCCGCCGGTTGCGGTCCGCTCGATCAGGGTCGTCCGCAGACCCTCCGACGCACCGTAGAGCGCAGCTCCCAGTCCCGCCGGTCCGCCGCCGATGACGACCAGGTCGTAGAACTCCTCGGACGGCGACACCGTCAACCCGAGCCGATTGCCGAGTTCGGCATCGGACGGTTCGATCAGCGCATCGCCCTCGGTGGTGATGACCACCGGCAACCGGCTGTCGTCCACGCCCGCGGCCGCCAGCAGCCGGGCACCCTCGGACTCGTCGGACATGTACCAGCGATACGGCAGCTGATTGCGAGCGAGGAACTCGCGGATCTCCGACGAGCGCGCGGACCAACGGTGGCCGATGATCTTGGTGTCCTCGACGGCCCGATGGTCGTAGGCACACCAGGCCTCGAGTTGGGCGTCGAGCACGGGATAGAGCTTCTCCTCGGGGGGATCCCACGGCTTGAGCAGGTAGTAGTCGAGGTCGATGACGTTGATCGCGTCGATCGCGGCGTCGGTGTCCGCGTACGCGGTCAGCAGGATGCGCCTGGCCGTCGGGAAGATGTCCATGGCCTGCTCGAGAAATTCCATGCCGCTCATCTGCGGCATCCGATAGTCAGCCAACAATATGGCGACCGGGGTGCCGCGCAGCGCGAGTTCCTTCAGCGCGTCGAGCGCCCCGGAACCGGACTCCGCACGCACGATGCGGTACTGCTCGCCGTATCGGCGGCGCAGGTCGCGGGCGACCGAACGTGAAACCCCTGGATCGTCGTCGACGCTGAGAATGACCGGTTTCATGACCCTCCAGAACTGGTGCTCACCAACGACATGAGCATGCCACCGCGTCGCCCCGAATGGGAGGCAAGCAGTCCTGGAATCAGTGGGGTCAGATTCGGCCGCGCCTGATCAGATCGAGCTCCTGCGGGGTGAGGAGTCGTTCGAGCTTCTCGGCGGGCCAGGTGCGTGGGCTGCCGCTCATCCTGGCGGTCTTCAACAGCGGGAGATCTCTGCTGGTACGACGCATTATCGACTGTAATTTCACGGTGGATCACTCCGAACAATTTCTTCGTTGGTCCCGACACTCCGCTTGCTACATCGGTCAGTGTCCGCCCGGTGTTAACGCCTCGGTGGGATCTCGTGCGGCGTTTCGCAGCTCGAGACAGTTTCCTCGGTCCTCGCTCGGGGTAAACGGGAGCCCAAATCTACTGATCGGGGAACGATAGTGAACACGTCGGGAAATGTGGCCAGTTCCGTACAGAACAACGGAGCATTCGAGAAAGCGGCGCGAGCCGGTCACTTCGTCAGCGGAGTGCTGCACATTCTGATCGGATACATCGCGGTTCGGTTGGCATTCGGCCAGGCAGGTAATGCAGACCAGTCCGGTGCACTCGCCGAATTGGCCGACAAGCCCGGCGGGAGGATTGCGCTCTGGGTGGCGGTGGTCGCATTCGTGGCGCTGGCGCTGTGGCGCATCGTCGAAGCGATCGTCGGCAAGAAGTCCGACGCCGACGCAGGCAGTGCGATGGACCGTCTCAAGGCTGCCGCGCTGGCCGTCGTCTACATCGCGTTCGCTTTCTCGACCTACGGCTTCGCTACCGGCTCGGGCAAGTCGAGCGGGCAGCAGAACGCCGGCTGGTCCGCCCGATTGATGGAATCCGGCGGCGGCAAACTCGTGCTCATTGCTGTCGCGCTGGTCGTCATCGGCGTCGGCGGATACCACGTCTACAAGGGCGTTTCGAAGAACTTCCTCGACGATCTCGAAGGCCACCGGAGCGGGGCCGTCGTCAAACTCGGCATCGCCGGATACGCCGCGAAGGGCACTGCCCTCGTCGGTGCCGGACTTCTCGTCGTGGTGGCCGTTCTGCAGTCCGATCCGTCGAAGGCCACCGGCATCGACGGTGCCCTCAAGACCCTCGGCTCACAGCCCTACGGTCAGGTTCTGCTGATCCTCGCCGGAGTGGGCATCGCGCTCTACGGGCTGTATGCATTCGTACTGGCTCGCTTCGCTCGCATGTGAGCGGGAGTGGAGCCTGCGGAACGACCCCAGGTGAGCGGGAGTGGAGCCTGCGGAACGACCCCAGGTGAGCGGTACTTCGTAGTGGGCTACGAATTTCTGCTCACCTACGTGGCCGATTGTGTCCGTTGACACATAGGATGCGCACGATTGAGTGTGACATTCAGTTGCATCTACTCACTACCAGGAGGCCCACGTTGAGCAAGACTCTCGAAGCCACGATCGACATCGCCGCGAGCCCCGAGACCGTATGGTCCATCGTCTCGGACCTGCAGCGCATGGGTGAGTGGAGCCCGCAGTGCAAGAAGATGAAGGTCTTCGGCGGACCGGTCGGCAAGGGCACCAAGACGCTCAACGTCAATCGCAAGGGGATGCTCGTCTGGCCCACGACCTCCAAGGTCGTCACCTTCGAGCCCAACCGTGAACTCGCGTTCCGCGTCGTCGAGAACAAGACGATCTGGTCCTACACCCTCACACCGACCGCGACCGGAACGACCGTGGTCGAGAAGCGGGAGGCACCCAGCGGCACGTCGGCGGTGTCGTCGTTGCTGGTCAAGCGTGTCCTCGGCGGCATCGACGAGTTCGACGTCGAACTCGTCGAGGGTATGAACAGCACCCTGCGCCGCATCAAAGTCGAGAGCGAGAAGCTGGGAAAAAAATAATTCTTCTCAGGAAGGTTTCAGGTTTGTTTCCCTCGGGCATCCGACGTTTCGACAAGCAAACGACACGAACGGAAAGTGGGGGCAACACATGTTGGGTCTCGGATTCATCGGCTGGATCATCATCGGCGGACTCGCAGGGTGGATCGGCAGCAAGATCATGAAGACGGATGCTCAGATGGGCATCATTCTGAACATCGTCGTCGGCATCATCGGTGGCCTCATCGGCGGATACCTGCTGAAGGTCTTCGGCGTCGACGTCGAAGGTGGCGGACTGATCTTCAGCTTCATCACCTGCATCCTCGGCGCAGTCATCCTGCTGTTCCTGGTCAAGCTCGTGACAGGTCGCAGCCGCGTCTGATCGACTCGCAGCTCCCGACTGCCGGGGCACCTCACGTACGCTGTGAGGGCCTCGGCAGTCGTGCTTTCACGCCTCGATTGCTTCCGGCATCACGACCTGCCGACACCTGTCCGACGAAAAGTTAGAGGAGACCGTGGCACGCCGTCCCGCCCCGATTGGTCAACCGCCCCGCACCGGAGCGGCTCACATCGTCGACCTGGTCCGTGAAACGGTTCCACCGCTCCACCCCGCAGGCCTGCCGTTCGTCGGTGGTCCGCTCGCCGTCGCCGTTCTCGGCCGCCGATCCAAGTGGGTTCGCAACGCCGGCCTCGTCGCCGCCGGAGCCTGCGCCACCTTCTTCCGCCACCCGTCGCGGGTGCCACCGAACCGCCCCGGCGTCGTCGTCGCTCCCGCCGACGGCCTGGTCACCCTCGTCGACACCGCCGTCCCGCCCGCCGAGCTCGACCTGGGCTCGCAGCCGGTTCCGCGCGTGAGCATCTTCCTCTCGGTCCTCGACGTGCACGTCCAGCGCGTTCCCGTCGCCGGTCGAGTGGTGGAGGTCGTGCATCGCCGGGGCCAGTTCAAGTCCGCAGACCTTGCCGAGGCCAGCGAGGTCAACGAGCGCAACAGCATGCACATCAGGACCGACTCCGGTCAGGACGTCGCCGTCGTGCAGATCGCCGGTCTCATTGCTCGACGCATCATCAACAACGCCAAGGTGGGCGACGCCCTGTCGATCGGCGACACGTACGGCCTGATCCGATTCGGTTCCCGCGTCGACACCTACTTCCCCGCGGGCACCACACTTCTGGTCGAACGCGGTCAACGCGCCGTCGGCGCCGAGACGGTCCTCGCCGAGCTTCCACAGTGGAAACCGACATGATCACCAGACGCGCCAAGCCGCCTGCTGCCATCCGTCTGCTCCCATCCGTCGTCACGATTCTCGCGCTGTGCTCGGGCCTGTCCGCGGTCAAGTTCGCCCTCGACGGGCAGCTCGGCACTGCGCTCGCCATGATCGGTGCCGCTGCGATACTCGACGCGTTGGACGGCCGTATCGCTCGACTGCTCGACGCCACCAGCAAGATCGGTGCCGAACTGGACTCGCTGTCCGACGCCATCTCGTTCGGTGTGGCCCCGGCTCTGGTGCTGTACGTGACACTGCTCGAGGGCAGCAGCGGCGGCTGGATCGTCGCACTGGTCTACGCCGTGAGCATCGTGCTCCGTCTCGCGCGCTTCAACACTCTGCTCGACGAGGACGACACTCCTGCCTACGCGCGCGAGTACTTCACCGGAGTTCCTGCTCCCGCCGGAGCGCTCATCGCCATGGCACCGATCGCGGGCTTCGAGCAATTCGGCGACGGTTGGTGGGCCTCGTTCTACGTCGTCGCCGGGTGGTCGATCCTCACCGCCGGTCTGATCGTCAGCCGCATCCCCACGTTGGCGCTCAAGACGGTCTCGGTTCCGCCGCGGCTCGCCGCGATCCTGCTGGTGCTCGTCGCGCTGCTCGCCGCCGCGCTCATCACCTTCCCGCTGATCCTGCTGATGGGCTTGGTGCTGGCCTACCTGGTGCACATCCCGTTCGCGGTGCGCTCGCAACGCTGGACTGCCGCGCGCCCGTACACCTGGGACGCCAAGCCGGCCGAGCGCCGCGCAGAGCGTCGGGCCATCCGACGCGCACCGGGCAACAATCGCCGGTCGCAGGCTCGTCTGGGACTGCGTCGACCTCGCAGCTAGTGTCTCGCCGCTACTGCAGGGAGTGGAGCCTGCGGAATGACCCCAGTAGGTTGGGTGTGTGACCGAATCTCGCTCGACGACGCCTGAGCTCGTTCTCACCGCCCGCCTCAACACCTCGGCCGCCGATGCCCGACGCGGCGTCGTGCGCCTGCATCCGGAAGTTCTCGCGGCGCTGGGCCTGCGAGAGTGGGATGCCGTGTCGCTCATCGGTTCTCGTCGCACGGCCGCCGTCGTCGCGGCGGCACCCGACGGATCGCCCCAGGGCACCGCACTTCTGGACGACGTCACTCTCTCCAACACCGGTCTTCGCGAAAACGCTTCTGTCGCAGTCGGACCCGTCACCGTATACGGAGCCAGGACCGTCGCGGTGACAGGCTCCGCGCTCGCCACCGGTTCCATCTCCGACGCCACCCTGCGCCAGGCGTTGCTGGGCAAGGTGCTGACGGTGGGCGACACGGTCTCGCTCCTCCCCCGCGATCTCGGACCCGGCACTTCGACCACATCGGCGACGCAGGCGCTGTCGAGAACGTTCGGGGTTGCGTGGACGACCGAGCTGTTGACGGTCTCGGCCGTCGACCCGTCGGGTGGGCCGGTGAGTGTGCAGCCCAATTCGGCGGTCGGGTGGGGCTCGGGCACCGTCACCGCTGCACAGCCGCAGGCCGCGTCGCGTCCCGCGCCGAAGTCCGCAGCACCGCCGGTGAGCGCGGCGGATCTGGTGGGAGTCAGCGTCCAACAGTCGAAACTCACCGAGTGGCTGCGGCTGGCGTTGGACGAGTCGGAGTTGTTGGCGACGCTGGGCGCATCGCCGCATCTGGGAGTGTTGATCACCGGACCGGGCGGGGTCGGCAAGGCGACGTTGGCGCGCGCGGTCATCGGAGAACGCGCATGCGTCGTGCTGGACGGACCGTCGATCGGCGCGCTGGAGGCCTCGGCTCGGGTGGATCGGGTCACCGCGGCGGTCGATGAACTCGCCGGTTCCGGGGTTCTGCTGATCACCGACGTCGACGCGTTGCTGCCCTCCGTTCCCGAGCCGGCGTCCACGTTCGTCCTGGACGTATTGCGTCGGGCCGTCGACACTCCCGGTCTTGCCCTGATCGCGACGACGGCTCATCCGGAGGCAACAGATCCCCGGCTGCGTGGTCAGGACCTGTGCGATCGGGAGCTCACCATCACCCTGCCCGACGCGTCGGGCCGCAAGGGATTGTTGGAGCATCTGCTGCGCAAGGTTCCGCAGGGCGACGTCGATCTGACCGAGATAGCTTCACGGACACCGGGTTTCGTGGTCGCCGATCTGGCCGCACTGACGCGGGAGGCGGCACTGCGGGCGGCGGCTCGCGCATCGAACGATTCGGCCGCGGCCTCGTTGACGCAGGACGATCTGGTGGGCGCTCTTCAGGTGATCCGTCCACTCTCGCGATCGGGTAGCGAAGAACTGGCCATCGGCAGTCTGACGCTCGACGACGTCGGCGACATGGTGGAGACCAAGCAGGCACTCACCGAGGCGGTGCTGTGGCCGCTGCGTCACCCGGATTCGTTCGCGCGCTTGGGAATCGAGCCGCCGCGCGGAGTTCTGCTGTATGGCCCGCCCGGCTGCGGCAAGACGTTCCTCGTGCGGGCGCTGGCCAGTTCCGGGCAGCTCAGCGTGCACTCGGTCAAGGGCGCGGAGCTGATGGACAAGTGGGTGGGATCCTCGGAAAAGGCTGTGCGAGAACTGTTTCAGCGTGCACGCGATTCCGCTCCCTCGCTGATCTTCCTGGACGAGGTGGACGCGCTCGTACCCCGACGCGGCCAGAGCTCGGATTCCGGCGTCGGCGACCGGGTGGTCGCGGCGCTGCTGACCGAGCTCGACGGCGTCGAACCGTTGCGCGACGTCGTCGTGCTCGGGGCGACCAACCGACCCGATCTGATCGATCCCGCCCTGTTGCGCCCCGGCCGCCTCGAGCGCCTGGTGTTCGTGCCGCCGCCGGATTCCGATGCCCGCGTTGACATCCTGAAGGCGTCGGGCAAATCCATCCCGCTCGCCGAGGACGTGGATCTGGAGTCTCTGGCGTGCGATCTCGACGGCTACTCCGCGGCCGACTGCGCAGCCTTGCTGCGTGAGGCCGCGTTGACGGCGATGCGTCGGTCGATGGATGCGGCCGACGTCACCGCCGCCGATGTCGCCGCTTCTCGGGCGACGGTGAAGCCGTCACTCGATCCCGAGCAGGTGGCGCATCTGCGGGCCTACGGGTCGTGAACGGAAACTCGTAGCAGGCTACGAAGTTCTGCTCACCTGCGGCGAAGCCGCTCTCACTTCCAGCGGCCGAGGATCTCCTCTGCCCGCTTGGCCAACTCCATCTGGAAGATCGGTCCGAAGCTGATGCGACCGACACCGAGGGATGCGAAGTGCGACAGATCGCCTTCGGCCGGGTTGGCGATGGCGTTGATGGGCAGCGGGAGTTCCTCGGCGAGACGCTTGTAGTCGGCGTCGTTGTGGAATCCGACGGGGTAGAGCGAATCGGCTCCGGCCGCGGCAGCCAGCTTCAGGCGCGCGATGGCGCGGTCGACGCGGTCGCTCTCGTCGCCGATCGCCTTGACGAACAGGTCGGTGCGGGCGTTGATGACCACGTGTACGTCGGTGGCGTCGGACGCCGCGCGCAGTGCTCCGACGAAGTCGGCGTGTTCCTGCGCTTCGCGCAGGCGTCCGCCTTCGCTGTGCACGGTGTCCTCGATGTTGAGGCCGACGGCTCCGACGGAGATCAGGCCGTCGATCAGTCGCTTGGGGTCCTCGCCGTAGCCGGCTTCGATGTCGACCGACAGCGGCACGTCGACGGCGGCGGAGATCTGCGAGATGCGGGCGAGCAGTTCGTCGAAGGTCATGCCTTCGTTGTCGGGCTTGCCGATGGAGTCGGCGACGGGGTGGCTTCCGACGGTCAGCGCGGTGAAGCCTGCGGACACGGCCAGATTGGCGGACCAGGCGTCCCACACGGTCGGCAGTACGACCGGGTTTCCGGGCTTGTGCAGCTCGAGCAGGGTGGTGGCTTTCTCGGACAGGTTCGTCATCGGTACTCCTCAACGGTGGCCGGTGGAGAACGTTCGTTCTCTCGGTCTCCAACGTACCCGCTTCAGTCGATCAAATCGAGCGCTCTCATCCGGTCGAACACCATCAGTGATCCCGGAGCGACGTCGGGCATCGCCGCGTACTCGTCACGGGTGAAGTACCTGATCTCTGCGATCTCGCTGGTCGGCGTCGGCTCGTCGGCCAGATCGGCGAGGAAACACGTGAGCTCGAGTGGGGTGCCCGCCGGGTGCCCCCATGCCTGACACTCGAACACCCCGAGCAGCCGGGCACCCGTGACCGACGCGTCGAGCTCTTCTCTGATCTCGCGATGGAGGGCTTGCTCGGGTGTCTCGCCGGGGTCGATCTTTCCGCCCGCCATGTAGAACGCGGATTTGCCGGCCGATCGCGTCTGGATCATTCGGCGATTCCGGACGTACGCCAGCCCGGCGGTCCGAATGATCCTCGATCCGCTCACGACAACGCGCTCCCCTCGACCGGAGTCACCGCGACCGTTATGTACCGCTTGGCACGCGTCCGACCACGCAAAGTAAAGTGGACATCGACAACGCACGGCTGCCGTTCGGCAACCGGTTCGTACTTCTCAAAGCCTCACATCGAATTTCACACGGACTTCGCACACCCTACTCATCGCCGCCCTACGACCACCGCTCGGTTTGACCGCCGATGCGACCGAGACGACGGAGTGACTTTTGCTCGCCATTCTTCTTGCGCACGCCGCCGCCGCGCTGCTCGCGCCGCTGCTGGTCCGGTGGTGGGGTCGCAATGCCTTTTTCCCTCTCGCGCTCGTACCCCTGCTCAGCCTGATCTGGGTGTTCGGCAACTGGGGAACCGAACAGAAGCTCGATATCGAATGGGTCCCGGGCCTGTCGATGAACATCGACATGCGATTCGATTCGCTTGCCGCCATCATGTCGCTGCTGGTCCTCGGAATCGGTGCTCTGATTCTGCTCTACTGTGCGCGCTACTTCGAGGACGACGAACCTCGGCTCGGGCTGTTCGCCGCCGAGATGGTCGCGTTCTCCGGTGCGATGTTCGGCCTCATCACCAGCGACAACATGCTGGTGCTCTACATCTTCTGGGAAATCACGACGGTCCTGTCGTTCCTGCTCGTCGGTCACTACGCCGAGCGTGCCTCGAGCAGACGCGCAGCCACTCAGGCGCTGCTCGTCACCACCGCGGGTGGCCTGGCGATGCTGGTGGGCATCATCATCCTCGGCCAGGTCTCCGGTACCTACAACCTCTCCGAGCTGGTCGCGAACGCGCCGGGCGGTTGGTTGCCCGGTGTCGCGATCGTGCTGGTCCTGATCGGTGCACTGAGCAAGTCGGCCATCGTGCCACTGCACTTCTGGCTGCCAGGAGCCATGGCCGCACCGACCCCGGTGAGCGGCTACCTCCATGCCGCCGCGATGGTCAAAGCAGGCATCTACCTGGTGGCGCGCCTGGCCCCTGGGTTCGCCGATTCCGGCCCGTGGCGCGCCACCGTGATCAGCCTCGGACTGCTGTCGATGATCCTGGCCGGTTGGCGAGCTCTGCGGGCATTCGACCTCAAGCTGATCCTCGCGTTCGGAACCGTCAGTCAGCTCGGCTTTCTCATGGTGTTGGTCGGCATCGGTTCGGAGAAGGCGATGCTCGCCGGCCTGACGATGGTGATCGCGCACGCGATGTTCAAAGCGGCGCTGTTCATGGTCGTGGGCATCGTCGATCACACCACCGGCACGCGCGACATCCGCAAGCTCGCCCACCTGGGCAAGAAGGCTCCCTGGCTCGCCGCGATAGCGGCGCTGGCCGCGGCCAGCATGGCCGGACTCCCGCCGATGCTCGGGTTCGTCGGCAAGGAGACTGCGTTGTCGGCCGTGATCAGCACGCCGACGCTCGATCCCATCGTCGCGGCCGTCGTCGTCGCGGGCCTGGTGATCGGCTCGATTCTCACGGTCACCTACAGCATCCGATTCGTCTGGGGCGCATTCGCACGCAAGCAGCTCAAGCGTCCGAGTCCGTCGGTCAGGGCGATGCATGCACCGTCCGCACTGTTCCTGGCTGCACCTGCTTTCCTGGCGGTTCTCGGCGTGATCGCCGGATTCGGATCCTCGATCGTCGACCGCATCGTCAGTCCCTACGCCCGCACCCTCCCGTCGTACGGCCAGGAGCCCTACCACCTGGCCCTCTGGCACGGATTCAACCTCCCGCTCGCGCTGACGGTCGTCGTCGTCACCGGCGGTGTCGGGCTGTTCATCGCCCACCGGGTCGTCAACCGGCTCAAGTTCGAGCATCCCCCGCTCGGCAATGCAGACCGCATCTACGACAACGTGCTCAAGTACATGGATGCCCTGTCCATCCGCCTGACCGGCACCACCCAGCGCGGTTCGCTCCCCCTCACCCAGGGCACGATCCTGCTGACTCTGGTGCTGCTGCCGATGATCGTGTTGCTCGTCGGCCAGGACTCCGGCCTGGACTACACCCTGTGGAACACCCCGTTGCAGCTGGTCATCGGCGTGATCATGATCGCCGGTGGCCTCGGGGCCACGGTGATGCGCAACCGCCTGGCCAGCGTCATCCTCGTCGGTCTGACCGGCTACGGCTGCGGCGTCATCTTCGCCATTCACGGCGCACCGGATCTGGCACTGACCCAGTTCCTCGTCGAGACTCTCACCCTCGTGGTCTTCGTGTTGGTGCTGCGCAAGCTGCCGGCCGAGGTCGACGATCGGGGCTCGGCCGGTTCGCGCGGCCCCCGCGCCGTGCTGGCCGTCGCCGTCGGAGCGACCGTCAGTGTGCTGGGCGCATTCGCGATGAACGCCCGAAACACGGCCCCGGTGTCGCTGCTCCTGCCGGACGCCGCCTACGACCTGGGCGACGGCAAGAACGTCATCAACGTCATCCTCGTGGACATCCGCGCCTGGGACACCCTCGGCGAGATCTGCGTTCTGCTCGTCGCGGCGACGGGCGTGGCCAGCCTGGTCTTCCGCAACCGCCGGTTCGGCAGCGCTCCGCGGGTGTCCGACGCCCCCGCATCGTCCTCGGATGCGAATTTCGCCGCGGAGACGACGTGGTTGCTCGGCGGCGATCTGATCGATCCGCGACATCGCTCGTTGATTCTCGAGGTCACGACGCGATTGATCTTCCCGACGATCATGGTGCTCTCGATCTACTTCTTCTTCTCCGGCCACAACGCCCCCGGCGGCGGTTTCGCCGGTGGCCTCACCGCCGGACTCGCGCTGGTGCTGCGGTACCTGGCGGGTGGGCGCTACGAGCTCGGCGAGGCAGTGCCGATCGACGCCGGCAAGATCCTCGGTCTCGGGTTGATCTTCGCGGCCGGTACCGCGGTGGCGTCGATGTTCCTCGGAGCGCCTGCGTTGTCCTCGGCGACGTTGGAGGTGACGTTGCCGATTCTCGGCGACATCAAGTTGGTCACCGCATTGTTCTTCGACCTCGGTGTGTACCTCATCGTGGTCGGGTTGGTACTCGACGTGCTCCGTAGTCTCGGCGCCCGTCTCGACGCGCAGGTGGAAATGCAGAGCCAAGGCCGAGTGAGCGCCCCATGACCGCAGATCTCGGAATGCTGATCATCACCGGTGTTCTCGTCGCATCGGGTGTGTATCTACTGCTCGAACGCAGCATCACCAAGATGCTGCTCGGGCTGCTGTTGTTCGGCAACGGCGTCAATCTGCTGTTGCTGACCGTCGGCGGGCCCGCGGGGGCACCACCCATCGTGGGTCGCGACAATGCCGTCAATCAGGAGATGGCCGATCCCCTGGCCCAGGCTGTGATCCTCACGGCGATCGTCATCACGATGGGTATCGCCGCGTTCGTCCTGGCGCTGGCGTATCGGTCGTTCACCCTCAACACCAAGGACGACGTGGAGAACGACCCCGAGGACACCAAGGTCTCCCGGCGTCGCTCGATGGCCGAGGCCCCCGACCGCGACCGCTCGGACGACCCGGTGACGGGCGAGCCGAGCTTCGGCGGCGACGCGTTCGACTCGAAGGGCAACCCGATTCCGATCGAACAACTCGTCAATCGCGAGGACCTCGAATGCTACGAGGACCTGCACGACGGTGATTTCGACAACGACGACGACGATCCGCAGGTGCGCGGGCTCGACGGAATCGACACAGCCGAGAAGGACGACAGCAGGCCACAGAAGAAGGGAGACGACCAGTGACGATCTCCCCAGGAGTGATCGACGTTCTGACTCCGCTGCCGGTACTGATTCCGATGTTGGCGGCGGCGCTGACTCTGGTGCTGGGTCGACGTCCTCGCGCTCAGCGTTTCATCACCCTCGTCGCGCTGACCGCTGTGGTCGCCATCTCGTCGGTGATGCTCTACCTCGCCGATCGCGACGGCACCAGCGCACTGCAGGTCGGCGGCTGGGACTCCCCGCTCGGCATCTCCCTCGTGGTGGACCGCCTGTCGGCGATGATGCTCGTCGTCTCGTCGATAGTCCTGCTGGCCGTCATGGTCTACTCGATCGGTCAGGGCATCCGTGACGGCAGCGAGAACCAGCCCGTCTCGATCTTCCTGCCGACCTACCTCGCGTTGACCGCAGGTGTCTGCAACGCGTTCCTCGCAGGGGACCTGTTCAATCTGTTCGTCGGCTTCGAGGTGTTGCTCGCGGCGTCGTTCGTGTTGCTGACCCTCGGCGCGAGTGCGGACCGGGTACGCGCGGGCGTGTCGTACGTGATGGTGTCGATGGTGTCCTCGCTGATCTTCCTGATCGGCATCGCGCTGGTGTACGGCGCAACCGGAACGCTGAACCTGGCCCACATCGCGGTACGGATGGACGACATCAACCCAGGAACGAGGACCGCGATCTTCGCTGTCCTGCTGGTCGCGTTCGGCATCAAGGCCGCGGTGTTCCCACTCTCGACGTGGCTGCCCGACTCCTACCCCACCGCCCCGGCACCGGTCACCGCCGTGTTCGCCGGCCTGCTGACGAAAGTCGGTGTGTACGCGATCATTCGCGCCCACACCCTGCTGTTCCCCGACGGCTCGCTCGACAACGTACTGATGGTCTGTGGCCTGCTGACGATGCTCGTCGGCATCCTCGGTTCCATCGCACAGAGCGACATCAAACGACTGCTCTCGTTCACCCTCGTCAGTCATATCGGCTACATGATCTTCGGCGTCGCGCTGTCGACGCAATCGGGACTGTCCGGCTCGATCTACTACGTCGCCCACCACATTCTGGTGCAGACGACACTGTTCCTCGTCGTCGGTCTCATCGAGCGTCAGGCCGGCTCGTCGTCTCTTCGACGCCTCGGTGGTCTGGCTGCGGCCAGCCCGGTGCTGGCGATCGTGTTCCTGGTGCCGGCCCTCAATCTCGGTGGCATTCCGCCGTTCTCGGGCTTCATCGGCAAGGTCGCACTGCTGCAGGCCGGTAGCGAGCAGGGCAGCGTGTTGGCCTGGTTGCTCGTCGCGGGCGGAACGGTCACCAGCTTGCTGACGCTGTACGTCGTCGCCCGTGTCTGGACCAAGGCGTTCTGGCGTGCTCGCGCCGACGCCCCCGAGGGCGACCTGGCGGACAACAGCCCGTCCGCGCTGCTCGACGACTCGTCGGACATCGCGTTCGGTGATCGCGAGGACGTGGGCCGGATGCCGGCCTTCATGCTGATCCCGACGATCGGGCTCGTTGCCGTCGGCTTGGCCATGACGGTGTTCGCGGGACCCATCATCGACATCAGTGATCGCGCCGCGGCCGACCTTCGTGATCGATCGGTGTACATCGATGCGGTGCGCGGAGCGGAATTCGTCGGAGATCAGGCCGCCGAGCAGGCTCGCGGAGACGAGGAAGGCACTCGATGAAGATGAACCGCTCCCTTCTGCTACGCGTGTGGACTCTCGCGTGGTTGACCGCCATCTGGGTTCTGTTGTGGGGCAACGTCTCTGCCGCGAACATCCTCGGTGGCATCGCGGTGGGACTGCTCATCATGGTGCTGCTGCCGTTGCCTCGCGTTCCCGTCGAGGGCCGCATCCACGTGTTCTCACTCGTCAAGCTGGCCGTCGTATTTCTCTACTACGCAATGGAATCGAGCTTCAGCGTGGCCTGGCTGGCCATCCGGCCCAAGGCTCCACCGGTCACCGGGGTGCTGCGCTGCCGTATCGCGATCAAGTCCGATCTGGTGCTCACCCTGTTCGTCGACGCGATGAATCTCGTGCCCGGCACCATGGTGCTCGAAATCGACCGGACCAGACGCCTGCTCTACGTGCACGTGTTGGACATGGGCACCCAGAAGGCCGTCGACGGTTTCTACGCCTACGTACGAAACATGGAGAAGCTGTTCATCGCCGCGTTCGAGCGAGACTCCGACTGGAAGCCGAGCCCATTGCACTTCCAGGAGTACGAGCAGTACCACGGAGTGCTCGGCGACGATCCGATCCCGGTCGATTCGGACGCGCCTCGGGACGACAAGAAGACCGACGACAAGAGGAAGGGGGACTGGTCGTGACCGTCGTACTGGCGATTGCCGGAGCCCTCCTGATCGGTGCCGCGATTCTCACCGCGTACCGATTGCTCGACGGACCGAGCACGCTCGACCGTCTCGTCGCGATGGACACGATCCTCGCCGTCTCGATGTGCGGTCTCGGCGTGTGGGCCGTGTACAGCCGCGACACCACCCTCGTACCGGCCATCGTCGCGCTGTCACTGGTCAGCTTCGTCGGGTCGGTCAGCATCGCACGATTCAGGGTGAGGGACGAATGAACAACACAGTGAGGGACGAATGAGCACCGTAGCCCAGGTCATTTCTTCCGTCTTCATCCTGTTCGGAGCCCTGCTCGCCTTCACCGCGGCGGTGGGCATCGTGCGCTTTCCCGACACCCTCTCGCGGATGCACGCGGCCACCAAGCCACAGGTGGTCGGGCTGATCATGGTTCTGATCGGGGCCATCATCAGCCTGCGCGGCAACGTCGACATCTGGATGCTGGTGCTGGTGGGCATCTTCACCCTGGTCACCGCTCCGGTCATCGCACACACGGTCGGCCGCGTCGCCTACCGCGAACAGCGCGGCCGCGACGGACTGCTGATCGTCAACGAGATGGAACCGAACGAATCGGACCAGTAGGCGAGCGGATCAGGATCGGAGGTCGGTGACCAACGATTCGACGACGGCTCGCAGGTCGCCGCCCGATTGCGCGGCCACCGCCCGCTGACGTTGGTACGACGCCCCCCGCCGGGGAATGTCGGCCACCGCTGCCAGTTCGTCGACGCAGTTCAGTCGGACGGCCGTCGGCGTCAGCTTCTCGAGCAGATCGTGCAGATCGTCGGTGACCAGCCGTTCGTTGCTGTCGGAGTCGAGGATGATCTCGGCATCGAGGCCGTACCGCGCGGCACGCCACTTGTTCTCCTGGACGTGCCACGGTGGTATCGACGGCAGGGTCTCCCCCGCTTCGAGACGTTCGTCGAGATGGACGATGAGGCAGTGCGTCAACGCAACGAGAGCCGCGAGCTCCCGCTTGGTCGACGCCCCGTCGCACACCCGAACCTCGATCGTGCCCCACTTGGGAGCAGGACGGATGTCCCAGTGCATGCCGCCGAGTTGCTCGATGACGCCGGTCTTGAGCTGATCACGGACGAAGCCCTCGAACTGCGACCAGTCCTCGAACTGGAACGGCAGACCGGCCGTCGGCAGCTGCTGGAACATCAGTGCCCTGTTGCTGGCGTAGCCGGTGTCGTTGCCCGCCCAGATCGGTGAGGACGCCGACAGCGCCAGCAGGTGCGGGTACTGCAGCAGCAGCGAGTTGAGAATGGGAAAGACCTTGTCGGGAGACGACACACCCACGTGCACGTGCACACCCCAGATCAGCATCTGCCGACCCCACCACTGGGTACGAGCGATCAGCTCGTCGTAGCTCGGAGAACTGGTGAGCTGCTGGGTGGACCACTCGGCGAACGGATGAGTGCCCGCCGAGAACAGGTCGATTCCCAATGGGTCCGCGGCGCGCCGCACCAACTCCAGGGAGCCGCCGAGGTCCTCCATGGCCTCCCCGACGTTCTCGCACACTCCGGTGACGAGTTCGACGGTGTTGCGCAGCAGTTCCTTGGTCACCCGCGGGGTGTCCCCGGCGAGATCGCGGACGCCGTCCATGACCGCCTCGGCGGAGTTGACCAGGTCCCGCGTGTTCTTGTCGACCAGCGCGATCTCCCACTCGACGCCGAGCGTCGGGCGCGGTGAACTCGCGAAGTCGATCCGGGGAGCGTTCAAACTACTGCAGTACCGCGCATGCCGCCCGCGAGCCGGCGTCGCCGGTCATCAGAGTCGTCATGTCCGGCACAGCGGCACCGTCGGGCAGGGTGTATCGCGGCGGGATGTTGGCGAAGTTGTCGGCACCCTCGTGCACGATCACCGAGGTTCCGGCACCGTCCGCACGCAGATCGTCGAGTGTGATCGCGTCCGTGGTGGTGACGAGCATTCCGGTGCCGTCCTCGCCGACCTGGATGGACGTCAGATCACCGCTGGCCGGGTGCTCGGTGCGGCCGTCGACCTGCAGGTGACCACCCGCGGACAGGAACGCGCCCGGATCTCCGCCGGTCGGTGCCACGGAGTTCGGCTCGCAGGCGGCGACGGCATGGACGTGGAAGCCGTGGAAGCCGGGGGTCATGCCCTCGACCTCGGCGGTGACGGTGAGCTTGTCGCCCTCGGCCGCGAACGAGACCGTGCCCACCTCGGCACCGCCGGCGTCGCGCAGAGTGCCCTCGATGGTGTCGCCGGAACCCGACTCGGCCGGGCCGTCACCCGCCACGGCTTCTGCCGACGGATCGGCCTCGCCGGTCCAGACCGGAGGGACGGTTCCGGGGACATCGGACGGAACCTCGCCGTTGCTGCAGGCGGAGAGCCCGAGCGCCGCGATCGCGAGGACCGGGGCCACGTAACGCAACGATCGGGTCGCAGCAGTGCGTCGCTTGAACATGTCCATCGGAAATCGCTCCTCTTTCAGGCAGTTTCGCCGGGCTCGGAAATGATAACGTGCCGACCGATTCAGCCGAATCGGGCACGGAAGTCGATGCTGTGCAACTGGCCGCTGCAGGACTACTGAGTCACGATGACGACGACGCCTGCCGTGGATTCGAGTGAGGTCGGCTTGGGTTCGGCCGGGACTCCGAGCTGCGTGGCGATCGTCTGCGCGGCCTGTTCCTCGCCTGCCGCGGTGCCGTAGTACACCGCGGTCTGAGCGAACTGGGCTTCGCTGAAGTTGCCGGTCTCGGCGACGGTCCATCCCTCGGCGGTCAACGTACTTGCGGTGCCTGCCGCGAGACCGGAGATGTTGGAGTTGTTCAGAACCCGCACCTCGACGTCGGCGGGGGTGCCCGAGGTGGTGGTGGTCGGCGCGCTGCTGGTCGTCGCGTCACCTGCCGGTACCTGAGCGGCCGGAGCCTGTGCGGTGGGTGCTACCGCAGCCGGTGCACTCGTCGTCTCGGCGGCGGGCTCGGCGGCCGAGTTGTCGGAATCGGAACCCGTCAGCGACAACGCGCCGATCGCCGCGAACAGGATCGCGAGCGAGATCAACACCATGGCCAGGGCACGGAGTGGTGGCCCGGTCTGTTCCGGGTTCGGGCTGCTCACGTAGTCGACCCTAGCCGACCGTCGACGGCGACCCAGCACACGGAACTCGAGGACCTGCTCAGACGTCGAACCCGAGTCGACGTGCCGCACGAGCCTTCTGCCGACTCGCACGCAACCGGCGCAGGCGCTTGACCAGCATCGGATCAGCGGCAAGTGCCTCGGGACGATCGACCAACGCGTTCAGGATCTGGTAGTAGCGGGTTGCCGACATGGAGAAGAGTTCCTTGATGGCCTCTTCCTTCGCCCCGGCGTACTTCCACCACTGCCGCTCGAAGGACAGGATGTCGTGCTCTCGTCGACTCAGTCCGTCCGCACCGACCTCGTTCGGATCCTGTGAGCCGTCCGAACTTCCCGGTTGCTGAGACTGGTTCGAGTCACGCGCTGCTGCGCCGTCCATCCCACTCCTCGACTTCTCGACTTCCTCGGGTCTGCAGGATCACCCACCCGGAGAAATCTGCTTCCCCCAGCACTGCCGGCACCCAAAGGAGCACCGACCGAATTACACGGTTGTACTTCGGGGATCATTCAACCACGTTCGACGGCTCGAGCACGGCTCCCGCGAGGTACCGGCGCGTGGCGTGTTCCATGTGCTCGACCACATGCAGCACCTACTATCCTTGTCGACCATGGCAATTCTTCCCATCCGGATCGTCGGCGATCCGGTGCTGCACACCGCAACCGCACCCGTCACCGAGTCACCCGCCGAGCTGGCCGAGCTGATCGCCGACATGTACGAGACGTTGGCCGCCGCGAACGGCGTCGGTCTCGCCGCGAATCAGGTGGGCGTCGGCAAGCGTCTGTTCATCTACGACTGCCCCGATCAAGGCGAGGACGGCAAGATCTTCCGCCGCCGCGGCGAGGTCGTCAACCCGGTGCTCGAGACGTCGGAGATTCCGGAGACGATGCCCGATCCCGATGACGACGACGAGGGCTGTCTGTCCGTTCCCGGCGAGCAGCACCCCACCGGGCGCGCCGAGTGGGCTCGGGTGACCGGTACGGACGCCAAGGGTGATCCCGTCGACATCGAGGGCCGCGGCTTCTTCGCTCGGATGCTCCAGCACGAGGTGGGTCATCTCGACGGTTTCCTCTACACCGACGTGCTCATCGGACGGCATGCGCGGGCGGCCAAGAAGGCCATCAAGCGCGCCGGGTGGGGCGTGCCCGGACTGAGCTGGACACCCGGCACGGTGGACGACCCGTTCGGCCACGACGACGAGGACGACGACTGACCGTCCCGGTGGGTACGCGGGTGATGCTTCGCTATCGGTTGCCACCCGGCCACACCCACCCGATGACGGACGTGATCGGTGAGCTGGTGTCGGCCGACGCCGGCGCGGTCTCGGTGCGCGGCCGGGACGGCACACTGGTTCAGGTTGCCGCCGACCGAGTCGTGGCATTGAAACCCCTGGGGCCCAGGCCGATTCGAACCTCGGAGATCCGCTCGCTCGAAGCCGCCGCTGCCGACGGCTGGCCGGGCGTCGAGCGGGAATGGATCGACGGCTGGCAACTGCGTTTCGGTCACGGGTTCACCGGCCGCGCCAATTCGGCCGTGCCGCTCGAGCCCGGAGCGTCGACGGCACCCGAGACGCTGGCGCGCATCACAGCCCGATACGCCACTCGCGGATTACCGCCGACGCTCGCCCTTCCCGATCGCCTCGGCACTCCCCCGGCGGGTTGGTCGACGTACAACGAAAGTGCCGTCATGGCGGCAGACATCTCCGATCTCGTTCTACGCGAGGGTGACTCGGCGATCACCGTCACCTCGGAACCGTCCCGACAGTGGTTGGATCGCCTGTACTACCAGGGCCACGCGGCTCCCGCGGGCGCAGCGGAGGTGGTCTCGGCGGTTCGGGGCGGAACCCTCGGTTTCGGGATGATCGGCGCGCGCTCGTCTTCGGCAGCCGCGGTCGGTCGTGCCGCGGTGAACACCGCCCCGGACGGTCGCTGCTGGGTGGGACTGACCTCGCTCTGGGTCTCCCCCGAGCATCGGCGCAACGGGCTCGGCACCCTGATGTGCGGAGAACTGGTGCGCTGGGGACGCGAGCGCGGCGCGGCGCACGCGTACCTGCAGGTGGCGGTCGAGAACACCCGAGCCGTTGCCCTGTACCGAGACCTCGGCTTCGCCGACCATCATCGCTATCGCTATGCCCGGCCCGAGAACGCGATGGGTCCGAACCCTGTCGGGGGCGTTCGATAGGGTTCCTCTCCGTGCGCTTGGCTACCTGGAATGTGAACTCCGTCCGCTCTCGTCAGGATCGAATCGTCGATTGGCTGCAGCGATCCGATGTCGATGTCCTGGCGATGCAGGAAACCAAGTGCAAGGACGCACAGTTTCCCTACGAGCGGTTCACCGACATCGGGTACGAGGTGGCCCACGTCGGGTTAAGTCAGTGGAACGGCGTCGCGATCGCATCCCGCGTCGGCCTGGACGACGTGCAGGTCGGGTTCGAGGATCAGCCCGGGTTCAGCAAGGATCCCGAGATCGACCCCGCCCAGGAGGCGCGCGCCATCGGGGCCACGTGCGACGGGGTGCGCGTGTGGAGCCTGTACGTGCCGAACGGCCGCGAACTCGCCGATCCGCACTACACCTACAAGCTCGAGTGGCTCGCCGCGCTGAAGGCCGACGCGCAGGCGTGGGTGGCGGCGGATCCGTCGGCACAGATCGCACTCGTGGGTGACTGGAACATCGCGCCCACCGACGACGACGTCTGGGATCCGGCTCTGTTCGAGGGCAAGACCCACACCTCGCAGGCCGAGCGCGACGCCTTCACCGCGTTCGGCGACGCCGGCTTCACCGAGGTGACGCGGCAGTTCACCCCCGAGCCCAGGACGTACACCTACTGGGACTACACACAGTTGCGGTTCCCGAAGAAGCAGGGTCTGCGCATCGACATGGCGTTGACCTCCCCTGCCCTGGCGGCTCGGGTGACCGGTGCGTCGATCGACCGCGAGGAGCGCAAGGGCAAGGGGGCGAGCGATCACGCTCCGGTGATCGTGGAGATCGGCTGAGGCCGAGCCGGTCGACTATTCGGCGATCAGATCCAGGAATTCCTCGTGCTGCGCCAGATAGCGCCGGACGTAGGTGCAGATCGGGACGATGCGCCACTGTCGATCGCGGGCCGTGTTGAGCGAGGCTCGCACCAGCACTCCCGCCCACCCGCGGTCGCCGTATTCCTCTTTGACGACGGTGTGCATGAGTGCGACGACCGGGCCGACGCCGTCGTCGTCGCCCTCACCGAAGCGGTACCCGAGAATGCCGACGAGTTCGTCGTCGACGAAGAGATCGAACCTGTAGTGATCGACGTCGTCCTCGATGCGAACGACGGGTCGATCGACCGAGGGAACCGCGTCGACTCGTCGAGGAAGTATGTGACTCATGTCACTTATGAGACCAGTGTTGTCCATGTGGCGCGAGGCGAGTGCCTCGATCGTCGCCGAGTCGTGCCCTGAATGTGACCGGTCCTACCGTGACCGGTCGACAACCCGGGAAAGAAACGTCAGAGCGCGACGAGCATGTCGTTGTACTCCGGGTTGGCCGCGGCGAAGCGCTGCACGTACGTGCAGACGGGCTTGACCTTCCAGCCGTAGGACCGAGCACTGTCGAGCGCGCGACGCACCAGAATGCCGGCCAGTCCTTGATGACCGAAGTCCTCGGTGACGACCGTGTGCATGAAGGACACGACATGAGTACGCGTCGCGCGCGAGCCGTTTCCCTCGACCTCGTAGAAGCCGACGATCCCGACGAGATCGCCGTTGAGTCGAAGCTCGAACCGGTTCTGGTCTTTGTTGATCGAGACATCAGCGCTAGGAGAACTTGCCAGCATGGGACGCCTCCTTCGCTGTGTGTGGAGTGATGAACGAGTGAAACCGATGTGACGTGCACCACTATTAAACATGCGCACGGTGGGTCTGTCACCTTTTCTACCAACAAACCTTCGGATGCGTAGGTTCGTCCGCCGAACACGACAACAATGCTGGTACGGATCATAAGTGACCCTGTTCGACGTTGTGATACAACAACATTCAAGGCCAGCCCATATTTTCGCCATCTGCTCGGCAATCCGTGTCGACGGCAGCGACCCCCCGTCTCTCCGCCCGCCGGTACTGTCTTCTCTCGTGAAGTTCCTACCGCTCACGCCCAACGGCGAGACTCCCGTCCGCGCGCTGACCATCGCCGGAACCGACTCCGGCGGCGGAGCCGGAATTCAGGCGGACAGTCGAACGATGGCCTTGCTGGGCGTCCACGCCTGCGTCGCCGTCGCTGCGGTCACGGTCCAGAACACCGTCGGCGTGACGGGCTTCCACGAGATTCCGCCGGACGTCGTCGCTGCACAGGTTCGCTCCGTCGTCTCCGACATCGGGGTCGGCGCAGCAAAGACCGGAATGCTGGCCTCCACCGCGATCATCGAAGCTGTCACGGCCGTGTGCACCGAGGTGGGTATCGGCCGAGATCAGCCGGTTCCCCTGGTCGTCGATCCGGTGTGCGCGTCGATGCACGGTGACCCACTGCTGCACGCGGAAGCCCTCGACGCCATCCGCCACACCCTCTTCCCCATCGCCTCGCTGGTCACCCCCAACCTCGACGAGGTTCGGCTCATCACCGGCATCGACGTGGTCGACGACTCGAGCGCGCACCGCGCCGCGGAGGCCCTGCACGGGTTGGGCGCGCAGTGGGCCCTGGTCAAGGGCGGTCACCTGCGGACGTCTACGCACAGCACGGACCTGCTGTTCGACGGCGACACCTTCCTCGAGTTCACCAGCGAGCGCATCGACACCGGCAACGATCACGGCGGCGGCGATACCCTCGCCGCATCGATCGCGTCGGCGCTGGCACACGGCTATTCCATGCCCGACGCGGTCGCGTTCGGCAAGGAGTGGGTCACCCGCTGTCTGGCTGCGTCCTACGATCTGGGCGCGGGCCACGGACCGGTGTCACCGCTGTGGCGACTGCACGAGTCGGAGGATGCGTAGGTCGTCGGGTGCGCCCTTGATCTTCGGAGCGAAGAAGCTGCGGCGATAGGGCTTGGAAACCACGTGCAAGGCGTCGAGCACCTCCGGCGGGACCGCCTCGAGGGCAGTCGCGGAGATCATCACGTTGCCGTTGCCGCCGGTCTGCATCACCCGGGCGGCGACGGTGACGTCGACGCCCAGCCAGTCCGATCCCACCTGACGCGGGCTACCGGTGTGGATGCCGACGCGCATCGTCGGGGTGTAGCCGTCGACGTCGACGCCCTTCAGTGCCTCTCGGGCCGCGAAGACCGCGTCGACTGCTTTGCCCGCGTCGGCGAACACCGCCATGATGCCGTCGCCCAGCCTCTTGACGACGTGGCCGCCACGGAATGTGACCTCGGGTTCGACGGCCTTGGAGACCTTGCGCAGCAACGTCAGGGTCGCGGTGTCGCCGGCCCGGAGCGACCAGGACGAGAACCCGACGAGGTCGGTGAACACGATGGTGACATCGTGCTCACCGCGGCCTCGGCCTGCGCGTTCGAGGATCGCCTGCCACAGCTGCAGCGCCCCGAGACCCACTTCGCGGGACGCGCCGGGTTCGTCGTCGAGTCCGTTCGCAGCCAGGAACCTGTCGGCGACGCGGGCGACGGCCAGGGCTCGGCCCGGACCGTCGATCGACAGGGGATCGCCGAACGTGGGGTCACCCGGTAGTGCGCGGCGCACGCGCCGAACCGCCCCGACCACTGCGGGCGCTCGGTTGGTGGTGCGGACCCACTCCACGACCGAGGAGACGACTGCGTTCACAGCATCGAGCGTAACCCACGGTTACACATACTTTCCCTCACCCTTCGGCGCGCGCGGCCTCGCGCTCGGCACCCACCGGAACCCCGTTGGGGCCCTCCACCGACTGCGCGTAGACGCCGATGCCATAGGCCACGGCCGCACCGTTCTTCGCCAGTGCGGCGCGGTCGACGTTCGCCAGGGTGTCCTGGTCGGTGTGGTAGTTCTCGTCGAACGTCTGATCCGCGGTGCCGCCCCACTTCTCGGCCTGCGCTGCGGTCTTGTTCTCGTCCGCTCCGCTGAACACGCCGCCGGCGGGGATGCCGACCTCGATGAACGGGCCGTAGTCTGAGCGACCGTCGAAATCGGTCCCGTCGACGGCTACGCCCTCCTCGGCCAGTCGCTCGACGAAAGTGCGCTCGATGGCGTCGGATCCGGCCGGTCCGGCGGGCTCACCCACCTGGTCGGAGTCGTCTCCGTCGTAGGCGAGGTATCCGGCGTTGTGCGAGCCGATCATGTCGAAGTTCAAGTACAGCGCGATGTTTCGCTTGTCCTCGTCGGACAGGCCCTCGACGTACTTGGTGGAACCGACGAGTCCGTTCTCCTCGGCACCCCAGAACGCGAAACGCACCGCGTTGGTGATCTCGGGGGCGCCGCCCATCTGCAGTGCGGTCTCGAGGACTGCCGCCGTTCCGGTTCCGTTGTCGTTGATGCCGGGGCCCTCCGGGACGCTGTCGAGATGGGCACCGGTGACCACGACGTTCTCAGTCGAACCGGTGGTGGTCTGCGCAATGATGTTGCGACTGGTGGTCGTTTCGGTTTCGGTGACGAGCGTCAGCGTCACCTCGGGTGCGGCGAGAACGGCCGCGCCGTCCTCCTGGCTGACTCCGCCGGTCGGGATCCGCGCGGTGTCGGCGTCGCCGAGCGTGCCCGAATCGAGCGGTCCCGGTTCGTTGTTGACGATGATCGCGGCGGCCGCTCCCAGTTCTGCTGCAACGGTTTGCTTCACGCCGAACGGGCACACTCCGCGCGGCACCACCGCGACGGCTCCGGCCAGGTCGAGGCCGGTGTAATCGGCTGCCTCGCAACCGTCCGCACCGGCGGGAGCGCTGACGACGCGTGCGGTGATCCCCTCGGCGGTGGTGGTCGGCGAGTAACTGAGTGCGAACACCGGAATCTCGGTGCCCGCGAGCGACAGGGTTTGGGTCTGCGCCTCGAAGGTCTCGAATTCGAATTCCGGGGTGGTGACCTCGAATCCGGCCGATTCGAGTTGCGAGACAACATAATCGACACTGGCGTCGTAACCGGCGGTGCCTGCGGCGCGGTTTCCGTCGTGGTCGGCGGCAATTGATTCCAACTGTTCGAGGTGCCCCACCAAGGCCTCCTCGGTGACCGCGGCAGACAGGCCGGGCCCGTCGGGTGTCGCGAAAACTCTGGCCGGTTCCTCGTCCGAGGTGGACGAGCAACCGGCCAGAATCAAGACAGTGACAGCGCTACCTGCAAGTAGGGAAATCCGCATAGCGGACACCCTACCGGCGAGTGGCGTCAGGCGTCCCGACGATTGACGACGAACACCGCTGCCCCGAAGATCACCGCGGTGAACGCGACGAAGTAGATCAGTCCGCCGATCGGGCCCCAGTGGAAGTCGATTCCGCCGTCGGAGCCAAGGAAGTGATTGGCATTGAGGAACGGTAGGAACGGCTGGATCTTCGCCCCGACGTTCGGAATGAGGCCGACGAGATTCTCGATCAGCAGCGGCCACAGCAGCAGGATCGCGATCGCACCGGCCGACTGTCGAACGAGAGCGCCGACGCCGATCGCGAGAACGACCTGCAGGAACGCCAGAATGGCGGTGCCGTACAGAACGCGCCACGTACCGTCCACGTCGAATCCGAGCAATACGCCCGCCTGTTCACCGGCCAGAGCCTTGGCGATGACGAGCCCGACCACCGCAAGCGCGAACGACAGGACAGCGCCGTATACGCCCACCAACAGCGCCTTCGCGCCCAGAACCGATCCCCTGTTGGTCACCGCCTGGAACGTGGTGCGGATGATTCCGAACCGGTATTCGCTGGTCACGGTCAACGCGGCCAGGATCATCAGCACCATGGCACCGAACGTGCCGACTCCGACTCCGACGACATCGGCGGCGGTCGTGGGCGGAATACCCTCGGGCGCGTCGAGGCTCAGGGCCGACTTCGCAGCCCAACCCAGAATGGCCGCGAACCCGAGACCGAGCACCACGATGATCGCGCTGCACCACCACGGCGACTTGGTCGAGGTGAACTTGATTCTCTCTGCTGCCAAGACGCCCATCAGAGTGCACCGCCCATCGCTTGCTGAGTGTTGGGAGTGTCGGCTCCCGCGCCGTGATACTGCACTGTGTCTCCGGTGAGTTTCATGAATGCTTCCTCGAGCGAGCCTCGCTGGGAGGCCAACTCGTGCAATGTGATTCCGGCTCGGCCGGCGATGTCGCCGATCGCGTCGGTGGTCGAGTTCAGCACCACGAGCGAGGGCTGAAGTTCGTCGGTCCTGTCCGGCTCGCGCACGGTCAGACCGGCCGTGGTCAGCGCCTGGCGCAGACCGTCGAGCTGCGGGCTGCGGACGCGCACCGACGCCTCGGAGGCGTGGTCGATGAATTCCTGCACCGACGAATCGGAGATCAGCTTGCCACGTCCGATGACGATGAGATGTTCGGCCGTCTGCGCCATCTCCGAGAGCAGGTGGCTCGAGACCAGGACCGTGCGGCCCTCGGCTGCCAAGCGCTGCATGAACTTTCGGATCCAGACGATGCCCTCGGGATCGAGTCCGTTGACCGGCTCGTCGAACAGCAACACCTTGGGGTCACCGAGCAACGCGCCGGCGAGTCCGAGCCGCTGCGACATGCCGAGCGAGAACCCGCCCGCATTCTTCTTCGCGACCTCCGACAGTCCCACCAGACGCAACACCTCGTCGACACGCGACTTGGGGATGCCGTTGGAGGCCGCCATCCACTCGAGATGTGCACGCGCCGAACGGTTCGGGTGCACCCACTTGGCGTCGAGCAGAGCGCCGACGGTACGCAGTGGCTGCTTGAGCTGGCTGTAGTTCTTACCCTCGATGGTCGCCGTTCCCTTGGTGGGGCGGTCGAGGCCGAGGATCATCCGCATGGTCGTCGACTTGCCTGCGCCGTTGGGGCCCAGGAAGCCGGTCACGATGCCGGGTCTGATGGTGAAGGTGAGGTTGTCGACCGCCGTCACCGCGCCGTATTGCTTGGTCAGTCCTGTCACTTCGATCATGGGTACAACTGTCCCCCATCGACAGCGTCCGCACATCGACCCACAGTCGCCGATTGCATCATCCTTTCGGATGACACACACCCTGAGACAGTCGGTCACACGGGCGCGGAGTCACAGGGGCTGCGGAGTCACGGGGGTCACACACCCACAGCCGCAAACGCGCGCGCATTCGTCACGTGCGCGCGCAATCGCCCACCTAACCGCCACTATTTCGCGCGCCTTCCGCAAACGCGCGCGCGTTTGCCGGAAAAGCAGGACCACAACAAGAGCTACGCCGACGACACAGCAGCCGCTTGGACGAGCCGGAGTCACACACCCGCCGCCGGCAAATGCGCGCGCATTCGTCACGTGCGCGCGCAATCGCCCACGTATCCGCCACTAATTCGCGCGCCTTCCGCAAAAGCGCGCGCGTTTGCCGGAAAGCAACACCACGAACAGGAGCTACGCCGACGACACAGCAGCCACATGGGCGAGCCCGAGTCACACACCCGCCGCCGGCAAATGCGCGCGCATTCGTCAGGCGCGCGCACAATCGCCCACCTATCCGCCACTAATTCGCGCGCCTTCCGCAAAAGCGCGCGCGTTTGCCGGAAAGCAACACCACGAACAAGAGCTACGCCGATGACACAGCGGTCACATGGGCGAGCTGGCCTGCGCCCAGAATCGTTTCGGGATACGGCCGGCATGTCGGGCCTGGTATCCCGCCGCCACCGCGTTCCGCATCGCCGACGCCATCAGCGCCGGGTCCTTCGCCCGGGTCACTGCGGTCGCGAGCAACACCGCGTCGCAGCCGAGTTCCATCGCGAGGGTGGCGTCGCTGGCGGTGCCGATGCCCGCGTCGAGGATCACCGGAACCGATGCGGCGTCGACGATCATCTCGATGTTGTGAGGGTTGGCGATGCCGAGGCCGGTGCCGATGGGTGAGCCGAGCGGCATGACGGCCACGCAGCCGATGTCCTCTAGCCGCTTGGCCAGTACCGGGTCGTCGGTGGTGTACGGGAGAACCTGGAAGCCGTCGTCCACGAGTTGTTCTGCGGCCGTGACCAATTCGATGGCGTCGGGCAGCAGGGTTCGCTCGTCGGCGATCACTTCGAGTTTCACCCAGTCCGTCTCGAGCGCCTCACGGCCCAGTTGCGCGGTGAGCACTGCTTCGGCCGCGCCGCGGCAGCCTGCGGTGTTGGGCAGCGGGGCGATGTTCAACCGGCGCAGCAGATCCAGCACTCCCGTCCCACCGGCGGCGTCGACGCGGCGCATCGCAACGGTGGTCAGTTCGGTTCCCGATGCGACGAGGGCTTCCTCGAGTACCGCGAGATTGGCCGCTCCCCCGGTGCCGGTGATGAGCCGGGAGGCGAAAGTGCGGTCGGCGATGGTGAGTGCGCTATCCACCCTGTACCGCCGTGAGAATGTCGATGGTCCAACCCTTTTCGACGCTGGTGCTGTCCCAGCGACTCTTGGGCAGCACGGCACCGTCGACGGCGACGGCGATGCCTTTCTCGGGCATGCCCAGGAATTCGAGCAGCCGACGCATGGTCATGTCCTCGGTGAGCAGGTGGTCTTCACCGTTGACGGTGATACCGATCGCGACCTGTGTCATGGTGTCCTCTCGATCTGCGGAAATCTCTGGGGGTCGGCTGCTTTCGCCTCGGGTAGCGTCTCGCCGGACACCAGTGCGGCGACGGCGTCGGCGGTGATGGGGGCGAGCAGGATGCCGTTGCGTCCGTGTCCGGTGGCGGCGATCAACCGGGGAGACAGCCTGCCGATCAGAGGTAGCCCGTCCGGGCTCATCGGCCGCAGGCCGGCAGCGGTTTCGTACAGTTCGTACTCGCCGATGCTCGGCATGAGTCGTTCGGCGTCGGCGATGAGGTCTCGTACCCCGGCGACGGTGACCTGGGCGTCCTGGCCGGATTCGTATTGGGTTGCGCCGACGACCAATCCGTCGCCGCGCGGTACCAGGTAGATCGCGCGGCCGTGCACGGTTCCGCGGACGGTGCGCGATGGCGGCGGTGCGGCGCTCGGCCGTCGTCGCAGTCGCAGGATCTCGCCTTTGACCGGCCGGACGGGCAGCGTGGGCCACAATGCGGCCGACTGTGCCCCGGCGGCCAGGACCACCTGATCGGCGTCGGGCACGGTCTCCACCGGGGTGGTCACCAGTTCGACTCCAGCGTCCCGGCACCCCTGCTCGAGCGCGGCGATCAGCGCCCGATTGTCCACCGACAACTCGGTCGGAGCCAGCAGGCCCAGTCGGATGTTCTGCGCCAGTGCAGGTTCGAGCTCACGCAGCTGTGCGCGGCCGAGAATCTCGAGTTCGTGTCCCTGTTCGCCCACCCATTCGGCGATGGTTCGTAGGTCGGCGGCATCGGCCGAGTCGAGGGCAACCGTCACCGATCCGGTTGCGGAGAACACCGAGGGTCCGGGGAGGCGTCGGGCGAAGTCCGGCCACCTCGCCAGCGACGCAGCGCCCAGGTGCAGCAGTTCGTGTTCGCCGGGCCAGCCCTCGGACAGCGGTGCCAGCATGCCGCCTGCGACCCAGGATGCGCCCTTGCCGAGCGCGGGATCGTGCACCACCACTCGGTGACCGTCCTGGCTCAGGCGCAGCGCCGTCGACAACCCGATGACGCCTCCGCCGATAACGACGATGTGCACGCGATTCACGTCCTCACTCCCTGCGCCCGCATGATCGGGTTCAGGTATTGACGGTAAGGGCGGCGAACCCACTCTCAGCCCCACGATCCTCGGGACTCCCGCGATTTCTCGGCCACTCCGTCGTCGGTGGCGGCCTCCATGAGAATACAGTTCGCTTTGTGCATCCATCTCAGACCGCCCGCAACCAGACTCCCCGTGAGCGTCTTGCGTCCGCTCGCCTGTACCTGTGTACCGATGCCAGGCGCGACAAGGGCGACCTCGCGCAGTTCGCCGAGGCCGCGTTGTCCGGTGGCGTCGACATCATCCAGCTGCGTGACAAGAATTCCGCAGGCGAGCGCGAGTTCGGGCCCCTCGAGGCCAAGGACGAGCTCGCGGCGCTGGCGATTCTGCTCGCTGCGACCAAGCGGCACGGTGCGCTGTTGGCGGTCAACGACCGTGCGGATCTGGCGTTGGCCTCGGGCGCGGATGTGCTGCACCTCGGTCAGGGTGATCTGCCGGTGCATTACGCGCGGCAGATCCTGGGGCCGGATGTGGTGATCGGCCGCTCGACGCAGAACCGCGCCCAGTCCTCGCTCGCCGCGATCGAGGACGGCGTCGACTACTTCGCCGTCGGGCCGGTGTGGCCGACGCCCACCAAGCCCAACCGCAAGGCCGCGGGGCTCGAGACTCTGCGGGCGACGGCGGACGCGCTGCCGGAACGGCCGTGGTTCGCCATCGGCGGCGTCGACGCGACCAATGTCGATCAGGTTCGGGCCGCCGGTGCCGATCGCATCGTCGTGGTCCGCGCGATCACCGAGGCGCGGGATCCACAGGCCGCAGCCCGCGACTTGGTCCGAGCACTGCAGGCCTAGAGCCAACCCAGTACTGCGGACGGCGTCAGGACCTGCACCGATTCCGGCAGCCGGTCGCGTAGTCCGCGGTCTGCGGTGACGAGCGCGGTCAGGTCTCCGTCGATGTGGGCCTGCTCGGCCAAGGTGTCGTCGCCACTGCCGTCGGCGAGAATCGTGCGGGTGCGGGGGTCGTCCACCACGGCGTCCCTGGCCCGGCCTTCGAGCACGGCGTCGATGCGGGTGAGCCAGCCGTACTGACCGCTGGGCAGTTCGACGGTGCGAGGCAGCGTCTCGGCGAGCGAGGTCAGCAGTGCGCTCGTCGACCCGGTGCGGTCCTTCCACCATCCGTTCGGCCGGGACCCCAGCACGTTGGCGGTGTCGAGCAGCACCCGCAGCGGCACGGTACGCAACGACGGCCAGCTCGACGCGAAGCCCGGGTGCAAGGGGAGTTCGTCGACGACCGACTCCGGCACCCAGCGCAGCTCGGTGCTCTCCCCGTTGGGCACGGTGGTCAACGGATGATCGGCGTCGGCGACGACGGTGGTGTACGACCAGCCGCTCTCGACACTCGCGGTGACGCGCTCGCTGCGAACACTGACCTGTTCGGCCGTGATACCGGCTTCTTCGTGGGCCTCGCGCACCGCCGCGTGCGCCGTGCTCTCGTGGGAATCGCGGGCTCCGCCGGGCAGTGCCCACGTTCCGCCCTGGTGACTCCACAGGGCACGGTGCTGCAGCAACACCATGGGCTCGCCTGCGTCGGACGGTGCGCGCAGCAGCAGGCCGGCGGCACCGTGCCTTCCCCAGTGCCGAGTGCCGTTCTCGCCGATCACCCAGCCGTCGCCGTCACCACGCATGCTCACCACCCTAGGTGAATCACCTGCCTGTAGTGGCTGCAGTACCGTCCGCCTACTTATATGCTCGGGTGCGTGATCGCGGCCGGTATTACCCCCTCCGCTGCCGTCCCCCCGACAACGGCCACACACGTCGGTGTCGCTGCAGGCAAGCCACCGGTTCGCTACACGATGCGCTCGACGCCCGCGCGGTTGGTCGCGATGGGAATCGCGCTGGTGGTGCTCGCGTTGACGGTCGGAAATCTTGCGTCCACGGCCGTGACCGATCGGGTCGACACCCTCGGCACCCTGTTGGTGCGCACCGAGCCCTTCGCGAACTCGGCGCAGAATCTGTACGGGGCTCTGTCGGTGGCCGACGCGGCCGCGGCCACCGCGTTCATCGCCGGTGGTCTCGAACCGCCCGAGGTACGCGAGCGCTACTCGCAGGCGCTCGGCGAGGCGTCGTCCGAGCTGATCGCGGCCTCGGCCGGGGTGACCGAGAACGACGCGGCCACCAGCGCGGTGCTCACCCAGATCGCCGCCGGGTTGCCGGTGTACAGCGGTCTGGTCGAGACTGCGCGAGCCAACAACCGCAGCGGAAATCCGGTGGGCGCGGCGTATCTCGGCGAGGCGTCGACCATGATGCAGTCGAGTTTGCTCCCGCTGGCCGAGAAGTTGTACACCGAACAGGCGTCGCGAGTCTCGGCCGATCAGGAACGATTCACCAGTCCTCCACTGTTCGCGATCGGCTCGCTGGTGTTCCTGTTGCTGATGACCGGCCTGGCTCAGTGGTATCTGTCGCGGACCACCCGCCGAACGTTGAACGCCGGATTCCTCACTGCCACAGTTGCTGTCGCCGGACTGCTCGGCTGGATGCTGGTGGTGGGACTGATTTCCTCGATCGCCACCGATCGTGCGATCGACCGTGGAGTGTCCCCGTTGAAGTCCTACACGACGGGTTTCATTCTGGCGCAACAGGCCAGAGCGGACGAGACACTCGACCTCGCTCGTCGTGGCGGCGGCCAGGATTACGGAGAATCGTTCGACGCCAACGTCTCTCGGCTCACCGAGATGTTCCAGGGCGACACCACGGTGATCGATGCACTGAACACGTGGTCGGTCTCGCACTCGAGGATCGACTCCGCCCTCGAGGTCGGCGATTTCAACGGCGCGGTCTCCATTGCCACCGGCTCGGGCGAGTCCGATTCGGCGGCCGCGTTCACCGCGCTCGACAGTGTTCTGGTCGACGGAATCGAGAACGCGCGAAGCGAACTGCGGTCTAACATCGACCGATCGGTGTGGGTGCTGTCCGGACTGTCGAACGGTGCCTACGTGCTCACCGTCTTCGCGTCGGTCGCCTTCGGTATCGGCCTTTTCCCGAGGCTGCGTGAGTACCTGTGAAACGTCTACTTGCCGTTGGCATTCTGGTCACCTCCCTGGTGGTCGGCTGCGCCACGCCGGAAAACGCTCCGCCGCAAGCGGAGACGACGTTCACCGAACCGCCGCTACCGGACGGCGCGTCCGTCGCCGCCCGCCCCACCGAGAGTCCCGCCGACGACGAGTGCGCGCGCCCCACCGCCAGCCTGCGCCCGCTGCAGACAGGCACCGATGCTCCGCCGCCGCCACAACCGACCGTCGACGCATTGCGCGCCAAGGGCCGGTTGGTCGTCGGGTTAGACACGGGCAGCAATCTTTTCAGCTTCCGTGATCCGATGACCGGCCAGCTGGTCGGGTTCGATGTCGACATCGCGCGGGAAGTCTCACGAGATCTGTTCGGCGACCCGAATCGATTGGACTTTCGCATCCTCACCTCTGCGCAGCGGCTCGAAGCTCTGCAGGATTCTTCGGTGGACATGGTGGTCAAGACCATGACCATCACGTGTGCTCGCCGCAAGGATGTCCAGTTCTCCACCGTGTACTTCCAAGCGCAGCACCGTGTTCTGGTGGTACAGGGATCGGGCATCCGCGGTGTCGAGGATCTGGCAGGCAAGAGAGTGTGCGCAGTGGAGGGCACCACCTCGCTGCGACGCGTTCAACGCGTCCAACCCGCCGCGACGGTGGTGACGGTGCCGATGTGGTCGGATTGCCTTGTGGTGCTGCAGCAACGGCAGGTCGACGCCATCAGCACCGACGACGCCATCCTCGCCGGTCTCGCCGCTCAGGATCCCTACCTCGAGATCGTCGGTGACAGCCTGAGCCCGGAGCCGTACGGGGTGGGGATCAACAAGAACAACGAGGATCTGGTGCGCTTCGTCAACGGGACGTTGGCGCGCATCCGCTCCGACGGCACCTGGAATCGCATCTACGATCGTTGGCTGACGGTGCTCGGTCCCTCCCCCGGTCCGCCCAGCGCGACGTACAGCGATTAGGGGCCTGGACATGGACGACGAACAGCAGCCCACGGCCCCGGCGGAGCGAACGCAGGCGGTCTCGCGCACCGACGACAGCGAGCGCACCCGGGCGGTGTCGAGAACGCAAGCAGTGTCGGCAACGGACGGCGTCGAGCGTACTCAGGCCGTCTCGCGGTCGACGGTCGGCGATCCGACCCCGACATCGACGGCGTCACAGTCCGCTTCCACCCGCTCCAAGACGGGTCGATCGAGATCCGGTCGATCGCGCAGCACCGGCATTCGGCGACGACTCGGCGGCGGTCTGGTGGACGTGCCTCGCGTCGAACCGATCGATCCCGCCACTGCAGTGATGTCGGATCCGACGGTGCCGCAGCACAAACGGTTCTGTTGGAAGTGCAATGCCAAGGTCGGTCGCAGCGAACCGGGTGAGCCCGACGTGGCGATGGGTATCTGCCCGCACTGCGGTGCCACGTTCGACTTCACTCCACTGCTGGAGCCGGGCGATCGCGTGGTCGGCCAGTACGACGTGCAGGGCTGCATCGCACACGGTGGGCTCGGCTGGATCTACCTCGCCATCGACCGCAACGTCAGTGACCGCTGGGTGGTCCTCAAGGGACTGCTGCATTTCGGGGACGAAGAGGCGCACGCGGTCGCGGTCGCGGAGCGACAGTTCCTCGCCGAGGTCGCCCACCCCGGCGTGGTGAAGATCTACAACTTCGTCGAGCAACCCCGCAGCGACGGCTCGACCGTCGGCTTCATCGTGATGGAGTACGTCGGCGGCCGTTCGCTGCGCGACATCCTCACTGCCTGCGGTGACGGTGCCCGTCTGCCCGTCGAGCAAGCGTTGGCCTACGTACTCGAAGTGCTTCCGGCACTGGGCTATCTGCATTCGATCGGGCTGGTCTACAACGACCTCAAACCGGAGAACATCATGGTCTCCGACGACCAGATCAAACTCATCGACCTCGGCGCGGTCGCGGGCATCGAGGACTACGGCTACCTGTACGGCACGGTGGGCTATCAGGCACCGGAGATCGTGAAGACGGGACCGACGGTGGCGTCGGACATCTTCACCGTCGGCCGCACACTCGCGGTGTTGACGCTGGACATGCCGTCGAAGAACGGCAAGTACCTCGACGGCCTCCCCTCGGCCGAGGAATCCGAAGTGCTACAGCAGTTTCCGTCGTTGCATCGACTGCTGCTGCGCGCGACGCACGAGGACCCCACTCGGCGGTTCCGATCCGCGGACGAGTTGGCCGGGCAGGCCACCGGCGTGCTGCGTGAGATTCTGGCCATCAGGACAGGTGTCGAGCGGCCCGGACTGTCGACGGTGTTCAGCCCGCCCCGTACGACCTTCGGCACCGAGCAGTCGGTGGGACGCACCGACACCTACGTGGACGGTACGGTACGCCACGAACGAATGACGGCCGCCGAAGTGGTTGCTGCGCTTCCGGTTCCACTGGTGGACCCCAACGATCCGAGCGCACCGTTGCTGGCGGCGGCCGTACACGTCGAACCGCGACAGACCCTGGACTCGCTGCAGCACGCCAAACGCAACGGCATCGAACGCGTCACCGCCGGGGCCGAATCGGGCCGCTCCGCAGGTTCGTCGAGTCCGGTGGAACTGAGCCTCGAGATCACGCTCGCCGAGGTCAAGGCCCACCTGGATCTCGGGAACGTCGTCGATGCAACCGACATCCTGGCGAAGGTGCAGTCGACCGACCACACTGCCGACCCGTGGCGGGTGCAGTGGTACGCGGGCCTGATCGCGCTGCTGCATCACGAATACGATTCTGCGTTCACCCATTTCGACAACGTGCTCGGTGCGATGCCCGGCGAACTCGCGCCCAAGCTCGCTCTCGGAGCCACGTCGGAACTGCTCGGGCATGTGGCCGCGGGCGACAAGGAGGAAGCCGAGAAGTGGCGGGCCCGCGCCGAGGGCCTGTACCGAGCGGTGTGGCGAACCAATCGTGGCATCGTCAGCTCGGCGTTCGGCCTGGCGAGGCAGTTGCAGCGCCGCGGCGATCAGACCGGTGCCATCGCCGCGCTCGATCAGGTGCCGATCAGCTCGCGGCACTACTCCATGGCCCGCATGACCAGCGTGTTGACGTTGCTGATGGATCGCTCGCGAGCCGAGCTGTCCGAGGCCGATTTCCGTTCTGCAGCACGGCGAGTGGCGCTGCTACCCAAAGCCGAGAGCCGGGCGTTGCAGATGCGGACGCTGGTGCTGGCGATGGCCCTGGACTGGATCGTCTCCGGCCACGCCGCCACAGCCGAGCGAGAACCCATTCTCAGCGTCCCGTTCACCGAGGACGGGTTGCGGCGCGGCACCGAGAAGGGCCTTCGCGCACTGGCCCGCAACGCCACCGATCGCGCCCACCGCTTCTCGCTGGTGGATCTGGCGAACGCGATCAGGCCACGGTCGCTCTTCTGACTGCAGCGCTGTTCTAGCTGCCTTCGCGGACGAGGTCGTCCGCCGCACGAGCGATCGCCAGCTCCTCGTCGGTCGGCACCACCAACACCGTGACGGCAGACGAGTCGGTCGAGATCACCCGAGCCTGTTTGCTGCGCAGCGCATTACGCTCGGCATCGATCTCGATGCCGAAGCCCTCGAGATTCGCCAGGGCATCCGCACGCACCGCTGCGGCGTTCTCACCGACACCGGCGGTGAACGTGATGGCGTCGAGCTTGCCCAAGCCGATCATGTATGCGCCGATGTACTTGCGGAGACGATGAATGTAGACCTCGTACGCCAGGCGTGCGGAGGCGTCCCCGTCGTCGATGCGCTGCTGCAGTTGTCTGAAGTCGTTGACCCCGGACAGTCCGATCAGGCCGGAGCGACGGTTGAGCAGGTCGTCGATGTCGTCGACGCTCATTCCTGCACTGCGCCGCAGGTGCATGATCACACCGGGGTCGATATCCCCACTGCGGGTACCCATCACGAGCCCTTCGAGCGGAGTCAGTCCCATCGAGGTGTCGACCGCCTTGCCTCCTGCGACGGCCGAGGCCGAGGCACCGTTGCCCAGATGCAGCACGATCTGGTCGATGTCGGCGAGGTCGCGACCGAGGAACTGCGCCACCTGCTCGGACACGTACCGATGCGAGGTGCCGTGGAAGCCGTAGCGCCGAATGTCGTGCTCGGCAGCGACGGTTGCGTCGATGGCGTAGGTCGCGGCGGCGTCGGGCAGGGAATGAAAGAAGGCCGTGTCGAACACGGCCACGTGCGGCACGTTCGGCAGTTGCTTCCTGGCGACCTCGATGCCCAGCACGTTCGGCGGATTGTGCAGCGGTGCAAGGTTGCTCAGATCGGAGATCTGTTGCACGACGGAGTCGTCGATGATCGTCGGACGGTAGAAGACCGTCCCGCCGTGGACCACACGGTGCCCGACGGCGGTGACCGATTCCAGGTCGACGCCTGCGTCGGCGAGCATCTCGAAGGCCAGGGCCAGACCGGCACCGTGATCGTCGATGCGCTGGACTCGCTCGACGGTCTCGCCCCGGTGGTCGAGTTCGACGCGTCCGTCGGACTCACCGATGCGCTCGACGAGCCCGCTGGCCACGGACTCCCCCGAGCCGGGGTCGACCAGTTGGAACTTGACCGAGGACGAGCCGGAATTGACGACGAGGATGCTCACTTGCCCTCCCCATCGGCCGCGGCGATGCCCTGTGCCTGAATCGCGGTGATGGCGACGGTGTTGACGATGTCCTCGACCAGCGCGCCGCGCGAGAGATCGTTGACGGGCTTGCGCAGGCCCTGCAGAACGGGTCCGACGGCGACCGCACCGGCACTGCGCTGGACGGCCTTGTAGGTGTTGTTGCCGGTGTTGAGGTCCGGGAAGATGAACACCGTCGCACGGCCTGCAACGTCGGAGTCGGGCAGCTTCGACGCGGCGACGGACGGTTCGATCGCCGCGTCGTACTGAATCGGACCCTCCACGAGCAGTTCCGGATTACGTTCGCGCACAAGCGCTGTGGCTTGCCGTACCTTGTCGACATCGGCTCCGGAACCGGACTCACCGGTGGAGTACGACAGCATCGCCACCCGCGGCTCGATACCGAACTGGGCTGCTGTCTGCGCGGAGGACAAGGCGATGTCGGCGAGTTGCTCGGCCGTCGGGTCGGGTACGACGGCGCAGTCGCCGTAGGCGAGAACACGATCGGACAGGCACATCAGGAAGATGGACGACACGGTCGATACGCCCTCGGTCGTCTTGATGATCTCGAACGACGGCTTGATGGTGTGCGCGGTGGTGTGCGCGGCACCGGAGACCATGCCGTCGGCAATTCCTTTGTGCACCATCATCGTTCCGAAGTACGAGATGTCGGCCATGATCTCGCGGGCACGGTCGATCGTCATGCCCTTGTGTTTGCGCAGCTCGGTGTACTCGGCGGCGAAGTCCTCGGCGTAGTCGCAGTTCTTGGGGTCGAGAACCGTAGCGCTGTCGAGATCGACGCCCAGTTCCGATGCGCGTCGTCGAATGGGGCCCTCCTCGCCGAGGATCGTCAGGTCCGCGACCTGACGCTGCAGCAGACGTCCGGCAGCCCGGAGGATGCGATCGTCACCGCCCTCCGGAAGCACGATGTGTTTGCGGTCGGCGCGGGCTCGGTGGATCAGCTGGTACTCGAACATCTGCGGGGTCGTGATGGTGGGGATGGCGATGTCGAGCCGCCCCAGAAGGGTTTTCGCGTCGACCCGCTGTTCCATCAGTCCGAGTGCGGTGTCCACCTTGCGCTGCGATCCCACCGCCACGCGGCCGCGCGTCTGCGCTGCAGCGGAGGCGGTATCGAAGGTGCCGAGCTCGGTGGTCAGAATCGGTAACCGGGGGCCGAGCCCTGCCACCAGACGAGCGATCGCCGGATGGGGTTCGATGCCGCCGTTCATGATGATGCCGGCCAGTGAGGGAAAACCCTCCGCCTCATGGGCATTGACGAGGGCGAGCAGCACGTCGGACCGGTCCGCCGGCGCGATGACGACGACGCCCTCGGTGAGGCGTTCGAGGATGTGTTCGGCCGTCATACCACCGACCATGACCCGCAACGCTTCTCGCTGCAGCAGCGACGAGTCACCGGAGTACAGGGAACCGTCCACCGCCTCGAGCAGCTCCGCCATCGTCGGCGCGACGAGCAGTGGGATCTCCGGTAGCGACCACGCAGGCACGCCGACCGACGCCAAGGCGTCGGTCACCGCATCGAGATCGTCCGGCGCGCAACGGTTGGCCACGATCGCAGCCAGGTGGGCATGATGCTGACGCAGCTCGCCGTGGCACAGAGTGGCCAGCTGCGCGATCTCGTCGGGCGTGCGACCGGACCCGCGCAGCGCAAGCAGCACGGGGGCACCGAGATTCACGGCGATGCGAGCATTGAAACCGAGCTCACTGGGACTGCCGACGTCGGTGTAGTCGCTGCCCACGATCACCACGGCGTCGCACTGAGCGGCCACCTCGTGGTACCGGTTGACGATCTCGCTGAGCGCTGCATCCGCATCGGCGTGCACCTGCTCGTACGTGACACCGAGCGACTGCTCGTACGTCAGATCTGCGGTGGTGTGCTCGACGAGCAACTCGAGGATGTAATCCGGCTCGTCGGTGGAGCGGGCGATGGGACGAAACACCCCGACCCTGGCCGCGGACGCGGCGAGCATCTGCAGCACACCGAGCGCGATGGTCGACTTCCCGGTGTCCCCTTCCGGTGACGCGATGTAGATGCTCGAGGGATACATGTCCGACGCGTCGGTGCCGCTGGGCTCAGCCATGCCCGCCAGCCTAGTAGGGGTCGTTCCGCAGGCTCCACTCCTGCCCAGTGGTTGCGGTGTTGACACCGGGCGCGGTCGGGTTGTCCCATGAACCATGGCCGAATCACCGTTCCCGGATGTGCGCTGGGGCAGCGAAACCTCGTTCATCCGCAAGCCCGCCGTGAAGTTCGCGTCGACGAAGCCCGGTTCGTGGGTCATCAGGAACCTCGCAGGCGTCGACCGGTGGTTGCTGACCAAGTCCGACGGCCGCTTCACCGTCCTCGGCCCCATCGCGGCACCGGTGGTGTTGCTGACCACCACCGGCCGCAAATCCGGCAAACCCAGGACCAGCCCGCTGCTGTACTACCGGGAGGCCGACAAGATCTACGTCGTCGGATCGAATTTCGGTCAGCAGCACCACCCGGCGTGGACGTCGAACCTGCTCGCCGACCCGAAGGCCGTCGTGGCCATCGGCGGCAAGAAGATTCCGGTGACGGCCACCCGCATCACCGGCGACGAGAAGGCACGCATCTACCGCCAGTTCGACGCGATGGTCGAGGTGTACGGCGAATACGAGACCAGGACCGACCGCGACATGCGATTGTTCGCACTCACGGCCGATCGCTGATCTCGTCGGGAGTCAGCCGAGCTTGCGCAGGCGCGGCGCGAGGTCCTTCTCGAACAGTTCGAGGAACCTCTTCTGATCGTGGCCCGGTGCGTGGAACACCAGGTGGTTCAGGCCTGCGTCGGTGTACTGCTTGACCTTCTCCACTGCCTCGTCCGGGTCCGATGCCACGATCCAGCGCTTGGCGACCTGTTCGATCGGCAGCTCGTCGGCGGCCTTCTCCATCTCGATCGGATCGTCGATCGAGTGCTTCTGCTCCGGCGTCAGTGACAGCGGTGCCCAGAAGCGGCAATTCTCCAGCGCCAGTTCGGGATCGGTGTCGTAGCTGATCTTGATCTCGATCATCCTGTCGATCTCACCGGCGTCGCGCTCGGCTTTGCCCGCGCCCTCTTCCACCGCGGGAAGCAGTTTGTCGGTGTAGAGCTCCATGCCCTTGCCCGAGGTGCAGATGAATCCGTCGCCCGCACGTCCGGCATACCGCGCCACCACCGGACCACCGGCCGCGATGTACACCGGGATGCCACCCTCGGGAACGTCGTAGATCGACGCGCCCTTGGTCGTGTAGTACTCGCCCTCGAAGTCGACCCGGTCGCCGAGCCACAGCTCACGCATCAACCGCACCGACTCACGCAGGCGCGCGAATCGTTCCTTGAACTCCGGCCATTCGCCGGTGAACCCGGTGGCGATCTCGTTGAGCGCCTCACCGGTACCCACACCGAGCATGATGCGTCCGGGATACAGGCAGCCCATGGTCGCGAACGCCTGCGCGATGACCGACGGGTTGTAGCGGAACGTCGGCGTCAGCACCGAGGTGCCGAGCTGGATCGTGTTGGTGCGTTCACCGACGGCCGTCATCCATGCCAGCGAGAACGGCGCATGGCCACCCTCGTGACGCCACGGCTGGAAGTGGTCACTGACCGTCGCCGAATCCATACCGTGCTGCTCGGCCAGCACACCGAGCTCGACCAACTCCCGCGGCCCGAACTGCTCCGCCGATGCCTTGTAACCGAGTTTGAGACCCTGCGCCACGCCGAACTCCTGTCGTTGGTCGTCCTAGTTCTTTGATTGTGCACCCGCGGTGGTCGGCTGAGTACTACTGGATCCCCAGAACCGTGACCACTGCAGCCAGCAAAGCCACCGCACCGATACCGATCGCGAAGATCCACAGGTCTCGAGACTCCGGCATCGGTGCACCGTTCTCCAGAGCATGTCGAACGCGCAGCCACCGCCGTAGGCCGATGATCGGTGCCGCTGCGGCGAGGCCGATGAGAATCAGACCGAGGGTCGTCCGAACCCATCCCGTGCTGAAATCGGGAACCAGGTGAACGATCGCGATTCCGCCGGCCAGGAGCCCGAGCGACGTCCGCAGCCAGGCGAGAAAGGTGCGCTCACTGGCGAGCGTGAACCGCTCGTCGGGGCGTGTCACTGCCGTGCGGTCATGCGCTCGCGAATCAGATGGGCAACCGATTCAGGATCGTCGGGGGTGAAGACCGGCGAGATGCGGCGGATGGTGAGCACCACTGCAGTGTCCTTCTTGGGACGCATCACGTCCAGCGGAAGCCACTGGTCGATCCAGGACGCACCCCACAGCCGCCACCGCCCGTTCCAGTTGCCGAGAACGGCGGTATCGACCGCGCGAATCCTGCCGTAGGGCACGAACTTCTTCGTGGCGAAGGGGAAGTAGTAGTACCTCAGGGTGACGCCTGCCTCGTCGAGACGGACCAATCCGTCGTCGTAGATCACATCCCTATTTGTTCGCACAGGTAACGGTATGCCTTCGGGCTCAGAGCGCGCAACAGCGAATTTCGGAACCTATCGCGCGTTCGGCGCGGGCGTACGGACCAACGTCAGCTGCGAGGTTCGACGCAACTCGAACCCGATGGACAAGTAGAGCTCGATGGCGCGGACATTCGCGTCCGACGCATGCAGGAACGGCTCCTCACCGCGGCCGCGAATACCGTGACCGACCGCGCGAACCAGATCCGTCGCCAGACCCTGTCCGCGGAAGGCCGGGTCGGTGCACACCGCGCTGATCTCCGTCCACCCCGGAGGGTGCATGCGCTCGCCCGCCATCGCGATCAGCGCGCCATCGCGTCGAACACCGAGGTACGTGCCGAGTTCGATGGTGCGGGGCAGGAACGGTCCCGGCTCGGTGCGGCCGACCAGATCGAGCATCTCCGGGACGTCCGCGGCCGTCAGCTCGACCGCCTCGGCGAAGGGCCGCGTCTCGAGATGCGTGCCGACCAGCTGCACCAAACCGAATGTCTCCACATGCGACCACCCCTCGGGCAGTGCGCGTTCCGGACCGTTCAGCCCTACGACGGTGCGTGGCCCGAACAGAGCGGCGATGTCGTCCCAGTCCTGAGACTCGAGCACGTCGGGGTGCACCAGGAACGGAGACACCTCGGGATCTGCCCGCACGATCCGTCCGCGGCTGACGGCGAACCGCGAGAGCGAGCCCTCGAGGGAATTACGAACGGGGTCGTCGAGAGGATGAGCAGACACGACAGACAGCGTCGCACGAACCGACACACGGCTTTGCGTGCCGTCGGACTCGACACCAATACTTATACCGGTATCGTTGTTCGACATACGTCGAAAGGCACCACATGATCGAGATCCTCCCTCCCAGCAAGATCCCCCTCGCGCGCGAATCCGGCGCCCTGGTCGCCGGAATACTTCGGACCGTCCGCGAACGCGCCACAGTCGGCACCAATTTGCTCGAGATCGATCAGTGGACCAAGGAGATCATCGAGGGAGCCGGGGCGACGTCCTGCTACGTCGACTACGCGCCGTCGTTCGGGAGCGGGCCCTTCGGTCACTACATCTGCACTTCCGTCAACGACGCTGTGCTGCACGGTCTCCCGCACGATTACTCTCTTGCCGACGGCGATCTGCTCACCCTCGATCTGGCCGTGATACTCGGCGGTGTGGCGGCGGACTCGGCCATCAGTTTCGTCGTGGGCGAGGCCCGAGGAGAAGACACCGCGATGATCGAGGCCACCGAACGAGCATTGGCCGCAGGCATCGACGCAGCTCGCCCCGGCAACAAGATCGGCGACATCTCCCATGCCATCGGCACGGTCCTCGGTGCCGCCGGCTATCCGATCAACATGCAGTTCGGCGGCCACGGCATCGGCTCGACGATGCATCAGGACCCGCACGTGTCCAACTCCGGACGGCCGGGCCGTGGCTACGGCCTTCGACCGGGTCTGATGCTGGCACTGGAGCCGTGGATCATGGAGAACACAGACGAGCTGGTCACCGACCCCGATGGGTGGACCTTGAGAAGCTCGACGGGATGCCGCACCGCGCACAGCGAGCACACCGTGATCATCACCGACGACGGTGCCGAGATCATGACCCTGCCCAAGCTCTGACCCTCGATCGACTCACCACCGTTTCTCGAAGGTGTTGGAGAACGGGAGCGGGTCGTAGGGCGCGAACACCGGGATACGGGTGTAACCGCTTTTCTCGTACAGCCGGACTGCGTCGGGCTGACGGTCTCCGGTTTGCAGGATCAGCCGCGGCAGTCCCTGCTCACGAGCCGCGTTCTCCGAGGCGACCAGCAGTGCCGTCGAGACGCCTGTTCCACGGTGGTCCACGTGGACGAACATTCGTTTGAGCTCGAGGTCGAGCCCGTTCCACCGCAGTGCCGCATGGCCGACCGCCTGCTCGACCCCCTCGGCATCGCGGCGGTAGACGACGAACGTGCGGTGCACCGTGCCCTCGTCGACGGCATTGGCCTGGGTCTTCGCCATCAGGGCAGCGCGATCTGCGTAGCGAGGACCCACCTCGGCTGCCATCTCGGCCCGGAGAGCGTCGGCGTCGGGATGATCCCAGTCGACGGAACGGGTGATGAGGTCGGTGCGAGGGTGGAGTGCGTCGGTCACGCCTGATCGCAACACGCGCGAGATCCTCCGGTCAACCGTTGCAATCACGGTGAGCGCATCCCTGACGAAACCTCACCCCATCGATAATTCTGTGACTGTGAACGAGAACTGTCGCTGCCCACGCTGACCATCCGACCCAGTTCTGCAGCGCACGTTCGTCACAGGAGACAACCAGCCATGAGCACCGAAGCCACAGTCGTCCTCCGCATTTCGGACTCGGGCACGTCGTCCTTGCAGGGATTGACCCGCCCACAACTGCACGCACTTGCCGATGCCCTTCGTGGCGCAGCGAAAAGCTATGCCCCGCATGCGAAGATCCTCACCCGATTCGACGTGCGGGTCAACGAACTCAACGCTCCTCTGGTGATCGACCTGCCGGCTCGCGACGTGATCGTCGGCGGCAAGAGTGTGCGCCTCAGCCACACCGAGTTCGAGATCTTCGCGTATCTCGCACAACGCCCGCGCGTTGTCGTGAATCGGTCGGAGCTCAGCGGTTCCGACGGCGGTCGCAGCGTCGACGTGCACCTGTCGAGGGTGCGAACCAAACTCGGACACTTCGGTCGTTTGATCACCACCGTCCGCGGGGCCGGCTACCGGTTCGATCCGGAGCCGGGCATCCGCGTCATCACCGACCCGACCGTACTGCGGAGCGCGTGACCGTCACTGCGACAGTGCGACGGACCTGCGACGACGATTTCGGCGAACGACAACGAAGACCAGCAGAGCCACGAGGACCACGGCGATGATCGCGCCCAATGCCGTCGCGCCGCGGAAGCCCGGTGCGCTGGTGTCGAGAGTGCGTTCGCCGGCATGAGCGGCATTGCTGGTTCCGAGAACGATGGTGAGTGTCAACAGGTTCGGGATGGCGGTGACGACAGCCAGGATGACCGATCCGATCGCCAGTTGCTTTCCTGCCCTGCCTTTGCGAACCGACCATGCGCTCCAGAAGAACACCAGCGGCGCGAAGGTGCAGACGATGCCGAACAGCAGTCCCCACAAGATGCCCTTGGTGAACGTGCGATCGGCCAGTTCCTCGACCCGCAGACTCCACCAGCGCGGTAGGAAAGCCGCGAGGATGAAATACGCGATCAGCAGAAGCACGATGCCCGCTCCGACGAGGATGGCGCGTCGTTTCCAGTTGGCCGAACTGGTCGACGGTGCGGGGGTGGTCGGATCTGCAGTCATGTTGCAATCGTAGATCGTGCGGAGCGTTACCCCACGCGAGTCGAGACCCGATCGTTAGCTGGACCTCCCGCGAACGAACGACGTTAGACTCCTCGGCCATGGTCGCCGACTCCCTGCGCGAATGGCTCATCGACTCGGATCCGGCGCTGCGTTGGCAGGTCGAGCGCGACATCGTGAACGAATCCCCCGCGATATGGGAGGCAACGCGCGCACGAGTGCCGACCGAAGGATTCGGTGCACGGCTATTGGCGCTGCAGGACGCGGACGGCCAATGGGCGGGTGGTGCTTACTTCCCTGGCGGCTTCGACTGTTCGGCCGAACAGGGGCAACCCTGGACCGCAACCACCTGGTCGCTGAACTCGCTGCGTGAATGGGGTGTCGACCCAGCCGTTCTGCGATCGCGTCGCACTGCAGAACTGCTCGCGGAGAACAGCCGGTGGGAGTACGAGAACCTGCCGTACTGGGGCGGCGAGGTGGACTGCTGCATCAATGCGTGGACCCTCGCCAACGGGCTGTGGCTCGGTGCCGACGTCGAGGGCATCGTCGAATGGTTTCTCGCGCACCAACTGCAGGACGGTGGATGGAACTGCGAGTGGGTCGACGGCTCCACCCGGTCGTCGTTCCACTCGACGCTGAACTCGCTGAAAGGATTGCTGGCGTACGACGCGGCCACCGGTGCCACGATGGAGACGCGGGCCGCACGACGCACCGGTGAAGAATATCTGCTGACGCGAAAGCTGTTGTACACGTTGTCCACCGGCGAAGCGGTCGGACCCTGGGTGAGTCGCTTCGTCCACCCGTTCCGCTGGATGTACAGCGCTCTCAACGCACTCGATTATTTTCGGCACGCGTCTGTGCTCGACGGAACGCCGCCGGATCGCCGTCTGGAGGAGGCAATCGGAGTCGTCCGGGCCGCCCGACAGAGCGACGGAACGTGGTTGCAGGGTCGAACCCTGTCCGGTCGGGTCTGGTTCGAGACCGACGTGCCGGAGGGCGAACGCTCGAAGTGGCTGACCCTGATCGGAACCCGAGTGCTGACATGGTGGGATTCATACGACCGCTGAGGGTGCGGGCCAACCCCCGTCCGTATTCAGCCGCGAATACCGAAGTCGACGGCAGCGTGGGTGCAGGCAGGTTGTGATCCCAGACGATCGATGATGGCCGTCAGTCGTCTTCTGAGCCAGGTCATGAACGCGACGCTAGGCTCGCCGCCCGAATAGCGCACCCGTTGCAATCACGCTGATTCGAAGGCCTGGCGCTACCGATCCTGTTCCGTCGACCTCCAAGAAGATCCGGTCTCCCGTTCGAAAGCTGGTCGCACGTCGACCGTGTCGTACACGATCGACAGTGTTGTGATCCGGCCGTCGTCGTCGAGTTCGGCGACATCGACGACGTCGAACGGGGCAGCCACCCCGGAGGGTAGCCGCCAGTCGAAATGGAACCAGAACGTGACGAGCCGCGTTCCTGCCGAGGTGCGCCCCTCTGACACGCCCTTCGACGTCAGCTCCGCGCTGTCGGTATCGATGAACAAAGCGCGATAGAAGTCGGGTGCGGGAGTCGGACCGTACAACGGCGAATGCACAACGGCACCTGGCGCGAACAGACTCACGATCGCATCGAGGTCGGCGCGATGGAGGGCGTCGAGGTAGCTCTTCACCAGGTCGTCCGTGGCCGAGTTCATGCGCCAACGCTAACCGATCGCAGAACGTCCGCGGCGGCCCGCCACAGAGCGGATCGCACAGCTCCCGCGTCAGGGAATCAGGACGAACTTTCCGCGCGGGTGCGTCGACTGCAGTTCGGCGTGCGCCCTCGCGGCGTCGGAGAGCGGGAAGGTCTTGGCGACCGTCACTTCGATGACTCCCGCGGCGGCCTGCTTCAACAGGGCGGGCGATGCGAGGCGTCGACGCTCCATGCTTGCCGGCCCACCGACGGTCGAGAACCCGTCCGCTTCAGCACGGCCGAAGGCGGCCGTCGTCACCAAACGTGCTCGGTCCGTGAGCACTTCGAGAGAGACATCGATGGCCTCGTCGGTACCCACGGCATCGACGGCTGCATCGATACCGTTCGGGGCAGCCGCACGAACACGATCGAGCAAGCCATCACCGTATTCGACGGGCTCGGCCCCGAATGCTCGCAGTGCGTCGTGATTCTGTGCGCGTGCGGTTCCGATGACGGTGGCACCGCGCTCTTTCGCGAGCTGGGCCACGACGGATCCGACGCCGCCTGCGGCCCCGTGCACGAGGACCGTGTCACCGTCTTTCACGGCGACGGATTCGAGTGCGTCGTAGGCCGTTCCGGCTACGGCCAGCACTCCGGCAGCAACGTTCCAGTCCAATGCGGCCGGCTTCGGAAAGACGAACCGTGCGGGAACCAGAATCCTCTCGGCGTAGGTACCGTTTCGGCCCGACACGATCACGGCGTCGCCGACGGCGATGGGTCCGACCGGCCCCTCGACGTCTCCGCCGACCGCAACGACGATGCCCGACGCCTCACTGCCCAACGCGATCGGGAGCTTGGATTCGTCGGTGCCGAACGCGCCGCTGTAGCTCTTGTAGTCGAAGGGATTGACGCCGATCGCCTTGAGCTCGACCAGGACCTCACCGTCGGACGGTTCGGGAACCTCTCGTTCGACGATCTCGATGACGTCCGGCCCACCGTAGGACGCTGCCACTGCTGCTCGTGTCATGGAACCTCCAACGGTCGATGCGGTGAGTATGTTCCGATCACACCCGTAGTCGCGGCAGTCCCCACTCCTTACCGAGCAGCTCGTACGAACGCAACCGATCCACGTGATCGTAGGTCACCGAGGTGAGCACCAGTTCGTCCGCGCCCGTCGCCTCCTGCAACGCCTCCATCCTGTCCGTCACGGTGGCTGCGGATCCGACGAACTGGGTCTCCACCCGATCGGCGACGAGCCGATACTGCTCGTCGGTCAACGGCCTGGCACCGTCGGGATTCGGATACTCGGCGGCACCGTGTCCACTGCGAATGCTGTACACCCACTGCGGAAACGACGCTGCCAGCCCACGTGCCTGCTCGTCCGATTCCGCGACGACCACATCGGCCGACACCGCCACGTACGGCTCGGACAGACCTGCCGAGGGCACGAAGGATCGGCGATACTCGTCGATCGCGTCGAGCGTCGTGCCCGGGCTGAAGTGATAGCTGGCCGCGAAGGGCAGACCACGCGCACCTGCCTCACGCGCGGTCGGCCCCGCGCTGCTGCCGAAGAGCCACACCGACAAGCCCGCACCCGCACCCGGCCTCGCCGTCAACGGCACACCGTCCCGTTCGTAAGTCCCGGCGAGCAGCGCGGCCAGATCGTCGAGCTGACCGACGAAATCCGGTGCCTGCGCCTCGGGCTGTTGCAGCGCGGCCAGGGACGCCGAGAGCAGTGGGGTCCTACGTGGTGCAGCCTCCGCCGGTGCGGGAGGAAAGAGCCCACTGGGATCGGGCGACGACACACGCTCGGGCATTCCCTGCCCATCGCCTGCGACCGCCTCGGCTCGTCGCTGACCCGACCGACCGACCCCCAGATCGATCCTTCCCGAATACAACGCGTCGACGGTCCCGAACGATTCGACGACAGCTGCGGCCGTGGTGAATCCGAGTTGAACGGCCGCCGATCCGACGCGAATCCTGTTGGTGGCAGCAGCAATCAGGCCGATCAGCACCGCGGGCGACGAACTCGCGACCCCGACAAAATGGTGCTCGGCCACCCAATAGCGCTCGTAGCCCCACTCCTCGGTCTGGCGTGCAAGGTCGACCGTGTTTCGCAGCGCTTGCTGGACGGTGGACCCCTCGCTGATCGGGGACAGATCGAGAACGGACAATGGAACTCGGGTCATCTCGGGTTCTTCTCCCCTGCCTCGACGGCGATGGTCAGCCTGTTCTCGGTAGGCGCAACCGGGCACGTCGCGTAGTCGGTGAACGCACACGGAAGGTTCGATGCCCGGTTGAAATCGAGAACGACGGTGCCGTCCACCGGTGCGGGCACTGCCAGGATCCGTGCAGCCGGATAGGTGGTCACCCCGCTCGTGGCGTCGGTGAACAGGACCTTCAGACCATTGCCGTTGCCACCGAAGGCAATCAGCTGCGCAGAGGCACCGGCCAACTCGAAGTCGAGAGTGCCCACGGCCGAGTGGTGATGTTCGAGTCCTTCCACCACGGCTCCGGTCGTGACGGTCACCGGAGAGTCGTACGGGGTGAACGTCCCGGTGGCAACGAACTCCTCGTCGGGCTCGTAGGCCGGGATGCCGTCGTACGACTGCAGGGTCTGCGCTTTCGGATCGTGCACCCGCAGCGCGACCGAACCGGTCCGACGGATCACCTCGATACGCCGATCTCCGTCCTGCACCAGGATGCCCGGTGCGCCCTCCACCGGATTCAGCGCGGTCACGCCATCGAACCCCTCGACGGTCACCGAATCGGCGTCGGCCCTCCACCGGCCGGGAAGATCCGCGACGGTCTCGAATTCATCGGTCAACCAATACAACCCGGTCAACGACACCCAACCGAAGGGATCGCCGTAGGACGCCTCTCGCTCGGCATGCCACTGCTTCCAGTCCTGCTCGAAATCGCTCATGATGCTCGCACTCCTTCTCGCTGTTCGTACGGATGCCGCAGACCGAGGTGCTCGCGCAAGGTGGTGCCGGTGTATTCGGTGCGGAAGCTGCCGCGGTCCTGTAATTCCGGAATCACTCTGTCGACGAATTCGTCGAGGCCGGCAGGGGTGATGTGCGGGACGAGAATGAAGCCGTCGCTCGCGTTGTTCTGCACGTAACTGTCGATCTCCTCGGCCACGTGCGCAGGGGTTCCGACGAACTGCTGCCGTGTCGTCATCGCGATGATCAGTTCACGAATACTCAGGTTGTCTGCTTCGGCTCGCTCGCGATACTGCTGGGCGATGGTTCTGGGGTCGCCGTGTCTCGCACGGCCACGGGTGATCGACACATCGCCGCTGGGTTCGATGTCGGGCAGTGGCCCGTCGGGATCGTATGCGGACAGGTCCTGTCCCCACACCTGTTCGAGGAACGCGATGGCCGTCCTGCCGCTGACCTGCTGATGCCGGATGTGATCCGCCTTCTCGGCGGCGTCCTGCGCAGAATCTCCGAGCACGAACGTCGCCGCGGGCAGCACCTTCAGGTCGTCGTGATCGCGGCCGTACTTGGCGAGCCGACCCTTCACGTCGGAGTAGAACTTCTGCCCGTCCTCGAGAGTGCCGTGGATGGTGAAGATCGCGTCGGCCTTGGCGGCACCGAATTCTCGACCTTCGTCGGAATCGCCCGCCTGCAACAGAACCGGATGTCCCTGCGGACTGCGCGGCAGCGTGAAGCGGCCCTCCACATCGAACTGGGGTCCGGAATGCCGGACCGTTCCGATCTCCGATTCGCGGCCGAAGACTCCACGCTCGCGATCGACGACGAACGCGTCGGACTGCCATGAGTCCCAGAACTTTCGCGCGACGTCGATGTTCTCGTTGGCACGCACGTAGCGGTCGGCACGATCGAGGTAGCCGCCCCGCCGAAAATTCTCGCCCGTGAACGCGTCCGAGGACGTCACCATGTTCCACGCCGCTCTACCGTCGGACAGGTGATCCAGCGACGAGAACTGTTTGGCGAGCTCGAACGGCTCGTTGAAGGTCGTGTTGATCGTCCCGGCAAGTCCGAGCCTGCTCGTCACCGACGCAAGCGCGTTGAGGACGGTGAGCGTATCGGGTCGCCCTACTACATCGAGGTCGTGAATCTTGTTGCGGTGCTCACGCAGTCGCAGCCCTTCGGCGAGGAAGAAGAAGTCGAACAGGCCGCGTTCGGCCGATTCGGCGAGGTGTACGAACGAATCGAACTCGATCTGGCTCTTTGACTCCGGATCGGCCCAGACGGTGGTGTTGTTGACGCCCGGGAAATGGGCACCCAGATGAATCTGCTTCTTCGTCACAGGCTCTTCCCTTCGAGTGCATAGCGATTGGCCGGACGTCTCAGGCCGAGACGCTCGCGCAAGGTCGATCCGCTGCGGGTGTCCGTGGCCGGTAGTGCTGCCACTCCGGACGGCAGCGCGAGCGGTACCAGCGTGACTCCGTCCAGACCGGCCGCCTCGACGGATCCGAGGAGCAGGTGCAAGCCCGCCAGGTCGCCGATATGCGACACGGACTCGGCGACTCTGACGTGCCCCGCCCAGTTGTCGAGCTGAGCGAGTTCTTCAGCGGCAGAATCGGATACCAGGGTCTCCACATCCAACAGAACGAACACGTTGGCCGGGTCACGGCCTTCCGCAACGACGGCCCGTCGAATACGGGCGGCAACAGTGGCCGCATCCTCGACTGTGTCGGCGGCGATGCGGACGATGTCGGCGCGCGCCGCGGCCACCGACACGGACTCCGTGGAGTCCACGCGGATCACGACGAGCGGCTGCCCCTGCGGAGACCTCGGAGTGATGGACGGGCCCTTGACCGAGAAGTTCTCACCCTCGAAGTCGATGTAGTGCAGCTTGTCTCGGTCGATGAACCGCCCCGACTCGACGTCGCGAATCTCGGCGTCGTCCTCCCAGCTGTCCCAGAGCCTGGTGACGACCTCGACTGCCTCGTCCGCCTCACGCCACAGACTACTGTTGTCCTGCTCCGCTTTTCGTCCGAACAGCGCTGCCTGCTCGGCTCCCGGACTGACCTCGACCTGCCACCCGGCCCGGCCGTGGGATGCGAAATCCAGGCTCGCGATCTGCTTCGAGATGTGAAACGGCTCGGTGTGCGTGACGGTGATCGTAGGCACCAGCCCGATCTTCTCGGTGAGGGCGGCTGCCCGTGCCGCGACGGCTGCGGCCTCGAGCGTCCGACTGGCGAACGAATCGCCCAGGAAGGCGAGATCGACACCTGCTCGATCTGCAGCCTGGAGCTGGTCGATCCAGAATCCTGCTGTGAACACTTCTTCGGCGCGGGAGTCGGGGCGACGCCAGGCCTGCGAATGTGCGCCGGTGCCTTTCAGCTCGATCGCGGTCAGGAACAGCGTGTCAGACACTGGTGCTCGCTTTCTCGTGCGCGCTTCCGGGGATGGCCCCGAGTAGCTCGCGGGTGTAGTCCTGCTGTGGATTGTCGAACAGTGCTGCGGTGTCGCCGTATTCCACGATGACTCCGGATCGCATCACGGCCACGGTGTCGCTGATCTGACGCACCACGGCCAGATCGTGGGAGATGAAGAGGTAGCTCAGACCCAGCTCGGACTGCAGGTCGCCCAGCAGCGTCAGAATCTGCGCCTGCACCGATACGTCGAGGGCCGAGACCGGCTCGTCGAGCACCACCAGCTCCGGCGCGAGGGCCAACGCGCGGGCGATGGCAACGCGCTGACGCTGCCCACCGGAGAGCTCGGCCGGCCGCCGGGCCAGGTAATCGCTGGTGAGTGCCACCTGATCGAGCAGCGTCCTGGCACGCTCGGAACGCTCACGCGAGGTACCGACCTTGAACGCGTCCAACGGTTCTCGCACGATCTCCCCGACGCGCAACTTCGGGTTCAGTGAGGCGTACGGGTTCTGATAGACGATCTGTACACGCCGCCGCAGTTCACGCTTGGCCTTGCCACGCAGACCCGTGATGTCCCTGCCGTCGAACGTGACCGACCCCGACGACGCGGTCTCGAGACCGATCGCGATGCGCGCCAACGTGGATTTGCCGGAACCGGATTCGCCGACGAGCGAGACGGTGCGCCCACGTTCGACGGTCAATGTGGCTCCCTTGACCGCATCGAGGTGGACGCCGCGGCCGATGGTGAAGCGCTTCGAGACGTCGCCGACCGTCAGGATCGGCTCGCCGACCGTGGGGCGCGCGGGTCGTACGGCGGTGTTCAACGAGGGCGCTGCAGCCAACAGCTGACGTGTGTACGCGTGGGTCGGGTTCGCCAGCACCTCTGCAGTGGGGCCGGATTCGACGATCCGTCCTGCGCTCATGACGATGAGGCGGTCGGCTCTGTCCGCAGCCACGCCCAAGTCGTGGGTGATCAGCAGGACCGCGGCACCGGTCTCGGCGATCCTGGTGTCGAGATGGTCCAGGATGCGACGCTGGACGGTGACGTCGAGGGCGCTGGTCGGCTCGTCGGCGATCACCAGTTCCGGGCGGCACGCGAGAGCGATTCCGATCAATACGCGCTGACGCTGCCCACCGGACAGGTCCTGCGGATACTGCCGCGCTCGCACCTCGGGGTTGTCCAGCCCGGCTTCGGTCAGGATCCGAATCGCCTCGATCTTCGCGGAGCGGCGATCGGCCAGACCGTGCACCCGCAGCACCTCGGCAACCTGGTCGCCGACGCGAACAACCGGGTTCAGCGAGGTGGTCGGGTCCTGCGGGACGAGCCCGATGTGGCGGCCGCGCAACCGGTTCAGCGTCTTGTCCGACGCCGTATCGAGCCTTTGCCCGTCGAACGTCACCGATCCGCCCACGATGCGTCCGGAACCCGAGAGCAGCCCGATGAGGGCGTGCGCAGTCGTCGACTTTCCGGAGCCCGATTCACCGACCACGGCCACCACTTCACCGCGGTCGACGGTGAACCCGATGCCGGAGACGGCGGTCGTCTCACCGTAGTTCACGTGCAGATTCTCTACTTCGAGAATGGGGCTCATCGCGATCGCCTCTCGAGTGCATGCCCGAGGCGGTGCGCGGACACGACGACGGCCACGATCACCAATCCCGGCAATGTGGTCATCCACCATGCGGTGGCCAGGAAGTTGCGGCCCTCGGATATCAGCGATCCCCACTCCGGGGTGGGCGGAGCAGCACCGAAACCGAGGAAGCTGAGCGCCGATACCGCGAGAACCGCCATACCGAATTCGACTGCAGCGAGAGCGATCACAGGGCCGTACGAGTTTCTGAGGATGTGCCTGCGGAAGACATCGAACCACCGCACACCCGAGGCGTACGCCGCTTCGACGTACAGCGATCTGCGCACCCGCAGTACCTCCGAGCGCATCACTCGGGCGAAATTGGCGATCAGCGTGACTCCGACGGCGATAGCGACGTTCACGGTGCCGAAGCCCAGTGCGGTCACCAGCGCCAACGAGAGCAACAACGTCGGAATCGACAGCAGGACATCGACGATTCGCATCAGCACCGCGTCCACGATTCCGCCGACGGCGCCCGAGACCAGACCGATGATCGAGCCGACCACCAGTGCGATACCGACCGCCAACAGCGTTGCCGTCAGCGACAGTCCGGAACCGTGGACCACTCGGGTGAAGACGTCACGGCCGATGTTGTCGGTGCCGAACCAGTGCGACGCGCTGGGTGCCTGGAGCTTGTCGGCCGGCGTGCCGACCAGCGGGTCGCCGCTGGCGAAGACGGACGGGAACAGCGCGAACCCGAGAGCCGACAACAGCACGATCACGGAGGCACCGAGCCAGATGTGTTTCACCACGTCTCGCAGACCTCGTCGCCGCCTGGGTACCGGTGCTGCTTCGCCTGCCTCGGGACTTGTCGAATGGACGGCAGGTTCACGAATCAGGATGTCAGACATGAGCTTTCTCCGGTTCTGCACTGGCCTGCGCGGGCCGGTATTCGCGCACGATGCGCGGATCGATCAGCGGATAGAGCAGGTCGACTGCGAGATTGACCAGGACGAAGACCAGCGAAGTGAGAACGACGATGCCCTGCACCACCGGAATGTCCTGCGCCAGCACCGACGTCTGCGTCAGACGTCCCACTCCTGCACGCGAGAAGACCGTCTCGACCACTACCGATCCGGCCAGCAGGGTGCCGACCAGGACCCCGGCAATCGTGAAGGCGGGGATCGAGGACAGTCGCAGAACGTGTCGAGTTTGCACCCGCAGGCGTGAGACCCCCTTGGCGCGAGCCACATCGACGAACGGCTGCTTCCACGTGGTGGCCATGCTGGTGGCCAGAACCTGGGCGATGACAGCGCCGGTCGGTAGAGCGAGCGTCACGGCAGGTAGCACCAACGACGCTGCGCCTGCGTCACCGAACGCCGGGAACCAGCGAAGTCGGAACGAGAACAGTTGCAGCAGCAGTAGTCCCACCCAGAACGTCGGCACGGCCACCCCGAGCGGTGGGAGGGCGAGCAGCAAATTCTTCAGCCAGCCGGTACGGGTGTACGTGGCGGCGTAGGCCACCGCGGATCCGAACACGACGGCCAACACCAGCGCTGTCCCCGCCAGACCGAGTGTGCTCGGTACCGCGTCGAGGATGGCCGTCGTCACCGGTTGGCCGGTGGCGATCGACAATCCGAAATCACCCTGCACGGCCCCGACCAGTGAATGCCAATACTGCACCAGCACCGGCTGATCCAGGCCGTAGCGAGCCTGCAGTTCGGCGATGGCTGCAGCGTCCGCCGGCGTGCCCGATCCGGCCGAGTCGACGGCAAGACTGACCGGGTCCGAGGGAAGGAGGAAGAGAACGATGAACGAGATGGTGAAGGCGGCCCACAGCACCGCAAGTGCCTGCAGTACTCGCTGCCCGATGTAGCGGATCACGGCGCTACTGCCCGCTCAGCCAGGTGTCGAAGAACTGCAGGCGGGCCGAGGCCTCGAACTTCAGATCCTGCACCGCCGAAGCCGCGCCGACGGCCTGCGAGAGCTCGATCGTGGGGATCCACAATCCGTTGTCGAGGATCTGTTCCTGCGCGGTTGCGAGAATCTCGTTGCGCGCTGCAACGTCCGTGGCCGAGAGCTGCTCCGTCAACGATGCATCCAGATCCGGAATCGGGCCGCGCGCATTGAGGTTGCGGCCGTCGACTGCGAACGATGTGCGCAGAATGTCGCCGTCGGCGCGGGTGCTGTTGTAGTACGTGGAGTCGTAGTCCTTGGTGCCTTGCCGCGCCGTCGCCTCCGACGTGGACACCAGCTCGAGCTGTAGGTCGACGCCGACCGCGCGCAACTGCTGCTGGGTCAGCTCCAGGATCGCCTGGTTGCCGGCGAACACGGCCGAGTACATGACCTTGAAACTCAGCTTCTGTCCGTCTTTTTCGCGTATTCCGTCAGCACCGGGAACCCAGCCCGCGGCGTCGAGGAGCGACTTCGACTTCTCGGGATCGTAGGTGACATCTGCGAGTTCGACGTAGCCCGGGGTAGCACTGGCCAATGTGCTTGTGGCCGTGCGGAAGTCCGGTCCGAGGACCGTGTCGACGAGTTCCTGACGATTGATCGCCGGCACCAGAGCCGTCCGAACGGCGGGGTCCTGCAGCGCACCGCGAGTGACGTTGGGCTGAATGCCGAACGGAACGCCGGGGTTGGATGTCGTGAGGATCCGGCCACCGACCGCCTCGATCTGCGGCGCGTCCTGCGGCAGCGCGTCACTGACCGCGTCGAGCTGGTCGGAGGACAAACTGCCGGTACGTACACCCGACTCTGGCACGATGGTGAATTCGATGCGGTCCAGGTACGCCTCACCCTCGTGGCCGAACACCGCAGAGCCCCAGTTGTATCCGGTTCGCTTGGCCAAGGTGACGGAGCGGTCCTGCTGGTAGTCCGCGTAGGTGAACGGTCCCGATCCGATGTTGGTACCCAAGCACCGCGACTCGGCCGACTGCGCCGACGTCGCAGTGGACTGGATTCCCAGCTGAGGTGTCGAACTCGCCTGGAGGAACTGCGCATTGGGTGCCGAGAACTCGATGCGGACCGTGAGCGGATCGACGACCGTGGCACCCTGATATCCGGTCAGGTAGCTGGCGGCCAGTGGCGCCTTGGCGGCACCGAGGGTTCCGGTGATGGCATCGAAATTGTCCTTGACGGCGGTGGCGTCGAGCGGGGTGCCGTCGCTGAACGTCACTCCGTCTTTCAGCTGGAAGGTGAACGACCTCGCGTCGGGACTCACTTCCCAGCTCTCGGCCAACCACGGTTCGATCTCGCCGGTCTCCGGATCTTGATCGGTGAGTGAGTCGACCACCTGTCGGGTGACATAGATCGTCTGATTGGTGCCGGACTGCGCGGGGTCGGAGCAGGTCGGGGCCCCGGACAGGCCGTAGCGCAGCGTGCCGCCCGGCTGGGCGGGGCCGGCATCGGCATTCGAGGTGGTGGTACCGCCGGCGCAACCGGCGAGCACTGTGACCGCTGCCAATGCTGCGACGCCGAGGACGGTGGTGCGAGTGGACACGTGGGTGTCTCCGATATCTGTTCTGTGGCAAGACCATTCCCGACGTCCCAGCGACATGCGCCGAGGCAGGAGTGCTTACGAAAGGTGAGGTGAGGAACCGACGATGAAAGGCCGTCAGCTACGACAGGTGGAACCGTTCAGACGGCACAGATCCACATGGAGACGGCGGCAACCGTCGACGAAACCTGAGGCGACTCGGGTGTTCACGTAAATTCCTCCATCGGTCCCGGCGGTAGCACCCTCACCCGACAAGCGGGGGGTTGCTGCGACGTCATAGAGCCAGGTCTCTCGGTCGCTCTGGATGGTCCTACGCCTCCGATACTACGAGAGGGTCGTCGCAGTTGCCAACCGGGGTAGGAATTGCGCACGACGTGGGATAGGAATGGACGGCGGCCGGAATCACCCCAACAGTCAGACGGCAACGGTCAATTCACTGTCTTCGCTGCCGATAGGTTCCGAATCGATGTGTTGCTCTGACCTGTTCGATTCGTGATCGCACACGCGTCGCACCCAGTAGCCGATTGTTTCGTCGGCCGCGGCGAACCGATCCAATACATCCACACACAGCCAAGTTGCGACCGAGAAATCCTGCTCCGCAGCATCCAGCCCGATCAGCGTCAACTCGTCGGCCACAGCAAGTAGCGCGTGGTCGACTTCGGAACCTGTGCGTCCGAGCCACGCCAACGCACGCCGCAGCAGCATCCAGTCGGATGCGAACACACGCTCGGTAGCCGATTGTCTGCACAGTTCCGCCGTCGCAGTGAGAGTATCGACGACCGGTATGGAGACTGCGCCGTCCAATTCGGCGAGCAGCCCTCTATCGGAGTCGATCAAGTCGGCCATATACCGCCAACCGGTGGGGAGGTCGACGTCCTCGGACCACAATTCCGTCGTGCCGAACTGGAGTCGGGTGACCAATTCTCTCGGCGAACTGCACGAAGCGACAAAGCGAAACGCGTCGTTCATCTCGATCATCCCCATTGGGTCACACGCAGCTGACGGACACCGGCTCGACACACGAGTGGCGGAGTTACTGACACGCAGCACGATCGTCACCGAAACCAGCGCCGCTGCTGTGGTCGTTACGTCGGCCTTGACCGTTATTGAACGCCGTGACCAGCGCTGGCGCGACTCGGCGTTACGCAGAATCGACAACGTCACACTATCGATCCATCTGTAATGCGCCACATACCGATTCCAGGTTGGCGATTCTGCTCGGTCCGACCGTCTCGCAGCGTGCTCTGACGGAGAACGTGTGTTCGAAAGTGTGTCGGTGGGTCGCGATAGATTCTGTGCATGCTTTCGGGGGACGGCGTATCAGGGGTGGACGGCATCGAGACGGTGCCGCCCGCCCCCGAGGTGTCCGATCCCGACTTGTCTGCGCTGGTGACCGCTGTGGAATCCGCGGTCGCGGAGTTGGCCGGGCAGGCGTCGGTGTCGTGGACGAATGCGGACCGGCGCGCGGTGATTCAACGGATGGAGATGCTGACCAGATCGCTGACGGCGTACTCGTACACCTGGCTCAACGAGCTGATCTCTCAGCACGGGCTCGATGTGTATCCGGGATCGGTGCCGTCGTCGGTGGCGTGGATGCTGCGGATCACCCCGCGAGCAGCCGGTGCTCGGGTGCGTCTGGCTGCCGAGTTGGGTGACCGCACCGCCCTCTCCGGTGAAGTCCTGCCGCCGTTGCTGCCGCACACCGCGGGAGCGTTGCGGGCGGGGTTGCTCGATGCCAAGCATGTGCAGATGATCCGCGAATTCTTCAGGCATCTCCCCCCGAGTATCGATCCGCAGACCCGCGAGCTCGCCGACGAGCAACTGGCGGGCTACGCCTCGACCAGGCGACCCGACGATTTCGCACCGTTGGTGGCGCACCTGGATTCGATCCTCAACCCCGACGGCGACCACGACGAAGACGAAGACGAGGACGAAGACGGGAAGCCACCGAAGCCACCGAAACGCAGGGATGCGTTCTTCTACCTCGGTGAGCAGGGTGCCGACGGAATGTCCGAAGGAAAATTCTGTGTCGACCCCGAACTACGCGCCTACCTCGAAGCCTTGTTCTCCAAAGCCGCGAAACCGGGCGTCAACAACCCCGCCGACCCGACGTCCGTCGTGCATGACGAGACCGACAGCACTTGCGGCGGCGAGGACAGCACGAACACTGCCGCTGCGAGCGACGGTGCGCGTCCCGATCCTGCAGCAGCCGAACCGGATTCGCCCACACCGAGTGGCGTCTGCGATACCGACACCCCGCCGCCACCGCCACCGCCACCGGAGCCGGAGCCGGACGACCGTTCGACGAGCGATCAGGGACTGTGGAGCGATGCGGGACTGTGGAACGACGGTTCATTCGACGGCGACGATCCCTGCGACGGTGACGGCATCGACTGTGGTTGCGGCACAGGGCACGACGACACCACAGAACCAGAGGACAGTGCTGAGCCCGGCGACACAACCGACCCGGACCTCGCAACCAATCCCGACGACGCCGTCGGATCCGACACCGACGACGCACCGGACACCGCAGCACGCGACGCTGCCGCCGCGCGGGATATCCGCACCCAACGCGAACGCCAACACGACGCCCTCAAACTCGCGCTCCGACACACCCTGGCCTCCGGCACCCTCGGCACCCACCGCGGCCTACCCGTCACCGCCATCGTCACCATGACCCTCAAAGACCTCGAAGCCGGCTGCGGCTACGCCATGACCGCCACCGGATCACGGGTGTCGATCCGCGACGCGATCCGCATGGCCTCGCACGCCCACCACTACCTGACCATCTTCGACGACCACGGCCGAGCCCTCTACCTCGGCCGCTCCAAACGCATCGCCTCCGCCGACCAACGCATCGTGCTCATCGCCCGCGACCGTGGCTGCAGCTTCCCCTCCTGCACCCGCCCCGCAACCTGGTGCCAAGCCCACCACCTCACCGACTGGAACACCGGCGGCTACACCGACATCGACGGATTGACCTTCGGCTGCGACATGCACCACGCACTCGTCGGCACCGGACCAGGCACGTGGGCCACCACCAAAACCGGAGCCCGACATCGGTACCCGGGCCGCACACTGTGGCACCCACCCGCCGGAATGGACCCCACACGCAGAGGCCTGATCAACCACGCACACCACCCAGAAGAAGTCCTCTACCCACCCGACAACCACAACGACACCGGCGATGAGGAACCACGACAACCCGCCTGACGACCCACATCACCGTCAGGGCACAGCCCTGCCTCGAGGACACCGCTCTGCTTCTGCACAACCTGCTACCGACACAGCAGTCCACACACGGGGTGATTCGCGGTTGCGTCCGATGCGGAACAGGTCTTCGATGAGGGCAGCGACCACCGGAGAGGTAGGACATGCCGTTCGACGAGCTACTCGCAGACCGCGTCCGCGCCACTCTCGCCGATGAAGCGAATCTGCGCGAGCAGAAGATGTTCGGCGGTCTGGCGTTTATGGTGCGCGAGAAAATGGTGGTGTGCGTCGGGACCGGAACCCGCGCTCTGCTGGTTCGTGTCGACGGTGTGCGCGAACCCGAATATCTCCAGCGGGAGGGAGCACACCACGCCGTGATGGGACGAGACCGGTCGATGGGCCAAGGGTGGATCACCGTCGACGCAAACTCGCTGAACAGCGAAAAGGCACTGGAATTCTGGGTCGCCGCCGCGCTCGAATACAACGCGAACACTGCAGACCGGACGCGCTGATCGCTACCCACACAGCGAGACGTCCGCCCTACTGATTGCCGAGTTGCCGCGCCCACCGGCGCATTCCTGCCGGACCCGTTCCCTCTGCGTATCTACGGAACAGCCTCCGGGACTCGTCACGACGAATCCCGCAGAGCACCTCGCGTGGCTTGACGAAGTGCGGAGACTGGACCGGTGGTTGCCAAACACGCAATAGTTCGGCCGCTCCGTCGTCGGGCGACTCGAGAGCAAACCACACCCTGCTCACGCCGAGCGCTACAGCAGTGCCCATGCACATAAGACACGGCTCGACGGTCACCGCGAGAGTCAGCCCCCCCCCCCCCCGACGCCGGACGAAACCGGGCGCCCTGTCTGCCTGTTCCAGAGCGAGCAGATCAGCATGTACACGACGCCGACCCTGCGCTCGCTCCTATGCGTACGCCCTTCCGAGCACCCGTTCGGCGTCGAAGACCACTGCCCCGATCGGCAATTCGCCCCGGTCCAGACCCTCGATGGCAACCTCGATCGCGGTACCGATTGCCGAGTGCGGTGCGTGCCCACCCGGCGGGATATCGTCGTTCTTCACATCCGCTCCGGTCACGACTTCAGGCCTTCGAGGCCTCGTCTACGACGCGCGTCGGCGATGGCGAAGACGAGCGACAACAACAGCATTGCGAGACACACTCCCAGTCCAGCGGCGACGGCCCGGCCGTAACCACCCGTCGAGGACCCGAGTATCCCGAGATAGATCCCCGATACCGCCGCCAACGCAACTGTCGCCGAGAGTCGTTGTGACAGTTGCAGGAAAGCAGCTGCGACGCCACTCGCCCCGGCCGGGGCGTACTCGAGGGTCAAACCACGATTGGGTGCGTCCACCAGACCGCTCGCGACCCCCGACACGGCCGCAAGTACTACGAAAACGATCACCACATGTTCTCGCGGAACGGTATTGACCGTACCGATGTACCCGGCGACCACTGCGATTTCGACGACAACCGCCCCCACCACCGCCGAACGTCCGAACCTCGACACCAGCCGCCAACCGAACGCCGAGGTGACGGCCATCATCAGCGAACTCCCAGCCATCACCAGAGCCGCACGCAGAGCACTGAAGCCGAGTCCTTCGATCAGATACAGGCTGAGCACCGCGTTGAGGGCCAGCACCGCGCCGAACCAGAACATCGCCACCAACGTGCCCAAGACGTAACCGCGTCGAGCCAGAAGCTCAGGCAGCAGAACGGGCACACTCCCGCGTGCCGCGAAACGCCGCTCCCACAACAGGAACCCGACCAGCATTGCGCCCGAGGCAGACACCGACAACACCTTGAACACGAACGCCATCGATGACACCAATGGAAGCAACAGCAGCAGCGTTGCAGTACCCAGCGCGAGCAACCCCACGGAATCGACGCGGACACCCTGCCGAGCAACGCGATCCGGCCGCAAATACACCACAGCGAGGATCAACGTCACCACCGCGAACGGTACGTTCAGCATCAACAACACTCGCCAACCGACATCCGGATCGAGCCGGCCGAGCAATGCGCCACCGAGCACGGGACCACACAGCCCGGCCATACCGCCCGCCGTGCTGTACGCGCCCAACGCCCGTGCTCGTTCCCGACCGGAGAACCGATCGGTGATGATGCCGAGCACCTGAGAAGACACCACTCCGGCACCCACACCCTGGCCGAGTCGAGCGGCCACAACCATCCACGGGTCGGCAGCCATCGCGCCGAGTAGCCCCATAACCGAGAACAATGCGAGCCCGCACAGGAACAACCGGCGACGACCGATCACGTCTCCGAGCCGTCCTGATGGGACCAGCGCCAACCCGAACGTCAGTGTGTAGCTCGCCAGAATCCACTGGACCTCGGAGGTACCGGCATCGAGCGAACTACGGATAGCGGGTATCCCGATGCCCAGGACGGCCGAGTCGAGCAAGGTAGTGAAACCTGCGGCGGCGCATACGATTGCTTCTGCAGTGGTGCCGGCGCTTCGAGTGTCCAGTCGTGGCGCGGGTGGGGCACTCACTGCAACGGGCTCATTCGAGACTCTTCTCGAAGGGATGTGATCCCACAGTCCTGGACGGCAGGCTCCGGTCGTACAGTGGGGTGTATCCGGCTGACAAGTACAGCGCCACAGCCTCGGGCTGGTTCCAGCCGGTCGTCAGATAGACGCGGCGATATCCGCGCTCACGTGCGCTGCGTTCCAGCTCGGCAACGACACGCTTGCCGAATCCCCTGCCGCGGTGCTCTTTCGAGGTCCAGATACGTTTGAGCTCAGCGGTATCCGAGTCGTACTGCCGGTACGCACCTCCCGCCACAGGAACGCCGTCGGACAATGCTATGACCAGCACACCGCCCGGCGGGACGAATTCCTGTGCGGGATACGACTTCAATTCTTGGTACTGAACGCCGGGACTACGGCCGTACCTGGACGCGTATTCGTTCGCCAGCTCCTGGAGCAGAGGCGTCGCGAGTGGATCGTTCTGATCGACTTCGACGAAGGTAAGCCGCCCTGGACCGGCATCGCCAGTGCGGGTGTTCAGGTCGAACGTTGCGCTCATGTGCTTCCTGTCTCGTCTATCCGTCGACCAGATCTGCGACCAGTTCCCCGACCGCAGGGGCGAACTTGAATCCGTGGCCCGAGAATCCCGCAGCGACAACGGTGTTGCCTGTGCGTCCGATGGCGAAGTTGGAATCGGGCGTACTGGTGTACAGGCACGTCAGCGGGTCGGCCGTATCGGCGTTCACTCCCGGGAGCCAGTTGCGTGCGTACGCGATCAGGCGATCGACTCCCGCTGGTTCGGGCACGAAGTCGCGGGTGTGCGGATCGACGACCGGTCCCGTGGCGTGTTCGCCGATCTTGATGCCGTCGAGTGAGGACAAGCCGTAGATGCCGGCCGTATCCAGAAGTGCACCGGGATGATGAATGAAGGTCGGCCACTCCACGTCCGGGCACAGCGGTACGAAATGTGCCGGCTGTTCCTGGGTGGTGACCAAAGGTGGAATCACTCCCTGCGGCACGAACTCGGATGTCCACGCTCCTGTAGCGAGGACGACCACGTCGGCCACGTAGGTGCGAGTGTCCGTCACCACGTCGGAGCCGGAGAGCTCGCGCACCGGCGTCTCGTATTCGACGGTCGCACCGCGAGATCGAGCTGCTGCCGTTGCTGCGGCGACGCTGCGATCAGCGTGCAGTCGCCCGGCCTCGGCATGGAACAGCACAGTGGTGTCGAATCGAAGTCCGGTCCACCGCCGCTGCGCAGCAACCGGTTCGAGAACCTCGAACTCGAGCCCGGCTCGCTTCAGTGCGTCGATCCTCGGATTCACCGTCGCCGGATCTCCATGATCCACAGCCCCTGTGATGTCCAACAAGTCGGTGTCGGTAGCGGTTTCGAGATCTCGCCAGAGCGTGTGCGCCCGAGCGGCCAGTGATACGTAGTGGTCGTCGGCGTAGGCATGCCGAAAGATCCGCGAACTGCCGTGCGAGGCACCGTTCTTGTGTCCCGGACCGAATTGCTCGAGCACGGTGACGTCGTGCCCGCGTTCGGCGATCTGCCACGCCGACGACGCTCCGACGATGCCGCCGCCGACGACCACTACTTTCACCGTGTACCTACGCTGCGGGCTTGCGAGGCAGCCCGGGCGGATTGATGACGGACTCGGACACGGCCTCGGACTGAAGGCCCCACCGATCGATGACCCGCTGGTAGCTGCCGTCGTCGATGGCATGTTGCAGTGCCTCGTGGATGGCCTCGATGAGACCGTTGTCCTTCTTGGTCAGGACCGCGATCTCGCCCTGCAACGCATCGCCGGCCCCGGAGAACGTCCCGACGACCTTCGATTCCCCACTGGTTGCCGCGTGGTAGACGGCAGAGGGGTTGGGGCCGAGATAGCCGTCGATTCGCTTCGATCCCAGCGCCAGGTAGTAATCGGACGTGTTCTGGTAGTAGGCGAGTTCCGCCGGCGCGAGACCTTCGGCCACGTTGGCCTCGTTCCAGTCCACCAGCAGCTGCTCCTGGTTGGTGCCGGAGCCGACGCCGATCTTCTTGCCTGCGATGTCCTGACGCTTCTCGACCTTCCAGTCGGCGTCCTTCTGGGTCTCGAAGGCGAGGTTGTCGAGACGGTACGTGGCGAAGTCGTACTTGTCCTTGCGCTCCTCGGTGACCGTGACGTTGGAGATGAACACGTCGTTCTCACCGGAGTCGATCTTGACGAAGTTCTGCGACCAGTCGGCAACCTGCAGATCGACGTCCAGCCCGAGAATGTCGCCGACGAGGTAGGAGAAGTCGACCTCTGATCCGACGATGGTGGTGTCGTCGGTGGCGTAGAAGCGCAGCGGCGGCGCAGTTCCGCCCGAGCCGGTGACGATCAGGGTTCCTCGGTCCCGAATGGCTTGGGGCACTTTCGCTGCGATCTCGTCGACCTTGTCGACCCGGACTCGTTCGGTCTGCTCGGGCGAGAGGTCGAAGCTTTGTCCCTGCTCGGTGACGACCTGCGACTCGGCCGCGGGTTCGCTGCAGGCGGTCGCAGTGAGCGCCACGATGGCCAATGCTGCGGCCATGACCGTCAGCCTGCGTGATGGTTTCGACATGGGTGTTGTCCGTCTTTCGCTGAAGTGAGGTGGTTTACAGAACGTGGGAGAGGAAAGCTTTGGTCCGCTCGTGCTGCGGCGAATCGAGAAGTGTTGCAGGAGGTCCTTGTTCGACGATCACACCGGAATCCATGAACACGACGGTGTCGGCGATCTCGCGGGCGAAGCCCACCTCGTGCGTGACGATCACCAGAGTGGCACCGTCGCGGGCGAGTCCACGGATGACTTCGAGCACCTCGCCCACGAGCTCCGGATCGAGCGCCGAGGTGGGCTCGTCGAACAGAATTACTTTGGGGCGTAGCGCGAGTGCCCTCGCAATGGCCACTCGCTGCTGCTGGCCACCGGAGAGCCGACGAGGGTAGTCGTGCGCTTTTGCGGCGACACCGACCCGCTCGAGCAATGCCAGTGCCTCGGGCTCGACGTCCGCACGCTTACGCTTCTGCGCCGAGATCGGTGCCTCGATGACATTCTCGAGCACCGTCAGGTGCGGGAAGAGGTTGAAGTTCTGGAATACGAAACCGATCTGCGAACGCTGGCGCAGGATGTCGCGATTGCTGAGCTCGTGCAGCTTCGAACCCTTGCGCCGGTATCCCACCAGGTCTCCGTCGACGCGAACGGTGCCCTGGTCGACCTTCTCGAGGTGGTTGAGGGTACGGAGCAGCGTGGACTTACCGGATCCGGACGGGCCGATGATCACGGTGACCTCTCCGGGGCGAACGGTCAGGTCAACGCCCTTCAGAACTTCGAGGGCACCGTAGGACTTGTGCACCCCGCGCACTTCGACGGCGTACTTCGTTTCCGATCTGGACGTGCCGGCATCGAGCGTGGTCATCGTGTTGCTCCTCGCGGGGCCAGGGTGATCTCGGCCAGTTTCTTCCGTAGCTTCTGAATCGGCGTGAGCTCGATGGTGCGGACGGCCCCCTTGGCGTAGTGCCGTTCCACGTAGTACTGCACCACCGACAGAATCGAGGTGAGAATGATGTACCAGACGGTGGCCACCATCAGCAGCGGTACGACTCGGCCGCTTCGGCCGTAGATGACCTGAACCTGATAGAACAGCTCGGCGATGGCCATGACGGAGACGATCGAGGTGCCTTTGAACAGGCTGATCACCTCGTTGGCGGCGTTGGGGAGAATGCCTCGCATCGCCTGTGGGAGGACGATCTTGAAGAACTCTCGGCGCTTCGGAATACCCAGTGCTGCAGATGCTTCCAGCTGCCCCTGGTCCACCGAGATGATTCCGGCGCGGACGATCTCGGCGGAGTATGCAGCCTGATGCAGGGCCAGTCCGATGATCGCAGCTGTCGAGCCACTGATGACGTTGTTGACGTCGAACTCGAAGAAGCTGGGACCGAACGGAATCCCCAGCGACAGGGTCTGATACAGGTACGCAATGTTGAACCAGAACAACAGCTGCACGATCAGTGGAATGGATCGAAACGCCCAGATGTAGAACCACGAGATCACCTGCAGGACGGGATTGTTCGACAGCCTTGCCACCGCTAGGGCGATGCCGAGGGCGAAGCCGATCAGGGTCCCCCAGAACGTGAGCTGGATGGTGAGCCACAGAGCCGAGAGCACCGATTTCGCCGTGAAGTACTGAGCGAAGGTGCCCCAGTCCCATCCCGCATTGGTGGCCAACCCGTGCAGGAACTGAGCGACCACGACCAAGGTTGCGACGCTGATGACCCAACGCCACGGATGCCACTTCCTGGCGACGACGAGTTGCTCGTCCGGCAGTTCTGCGGTGTCGCTCGAACCGGTGGATGTCGGCGAGGTCTGTAGTTGCGTCACCGGAGCCGCCGGTGCGGATGGGCAGCGATCATCGCTGTGGTGCCTTTCGAAAGGGTGGACTGTGAGTACGCGAACCGGTCAGGCGGGCGTACGGATACAGGTGTTCATCAGCAGTTCCTCCATCGGTCCTGGCGGTAGCACCCACACGCCCGAGGGCGGGGTTGCTGCGACGTCGTAGAGCCAAGGTCTCTCGGTCGCTCTGGATGGTGACAGGAATGTATAGAACGTCAGATTGAAAAGTCAAGTGCGCGTGGTCTTTCGGGTTGAAATCACGATGATTTCAACCCTTGCCACGTTTCCGAACTGCCTGGTGTCAGCTGAAAACGCCCCGGTATCGGGCAGCCGGATGCGACGCGGGCAGTCTGTCCCGGCCGGTGAGTTTGGCTCGGACGGTGCCCCGGCCGTACTCCCGTTGCGCCAGCCCGCGTTGCCGAAGAACCGGCATCAGATGTTCGATGAATTCCAGGTAGCTGCCCGGGATCGTCGAGTTGATGACGTTGATCCCGTCGACGCCGGCGTCGCGCCACTGTTCGAGACGATCGGCGATGGACTCCGGCGTTCCCACCACCCGCCCGCTCCGAGTCCGCATGTGCGCCAGATCCCGAACGGTGGGTTCTCGATCGGTGATCGCCTCGCGTAGCCACGCCAACGTGCTCTGCGAGCCTTCTCCCTGCACCTGACCGATCGGGGTGTCCAGATCGTAGGAGCCCAGATCTATGCCGATCCCACCCGCAGCGTGCGCGATCATCGCCTCGTCGTCGACGTATTCGTCCAACTCCGCTTCTCTGCGTCGAGCTTCGCTCTCGGTACTACCGATGACGAACGACAGACCCTGGAAGAATTCGAGGTCTCCGGGGGACCTCCCTGCCTCGACGACCAGACGGCGCGTGTCGGCGATGAGCGAGCGCGCGGCCTCGGGTGTCGGAGAGGCGATGAACTGGGCCTCGGCGTTGCGCGCAGCGAAGCGTCGGCCCGTCGGCGATGATCCGGCCTGGAACAACAACGGTGTCCGCTGCGGAGACGGAGCCACGAGATGCGGGCCCTCGACGCTGTAGCGCGCACCGACATGGTCGATCTTGTGCACCTTCGAGAAATCACCGTGTCGACCGGATGCTTTGTCCTGCAACAGAGCTCCGTCGTCCCACGACCCCTCCCACAGCTTGTACACGACGTCGACGTACTCGTCCGCCCAGGCGTATCGATCCTCGTGCAGAGCCAGATCTCCGTAGCCGAAGTTGCGCCAGGCGTTGGGTGACAGGCTCGTGACGATGTTCCAGGCGATACGGCCGTTCGACGCGTGATCGAGCGTGGACATCTTCCGCGCGAAGTTGAACGGATGCTCCTGCAGAATCGACGAGGTCAAGGCGATCCCGAGATGCTCTGTCGCGTAAGCGATCGCCGACGCGATCACGGTGGGATCGTTGCTGGGAATCTGCAAACCGGACTCGACGAACTTCTCCCACGAACCTCGATGGTCGTCGTACAGCCCCACGACATCGGCAAAGAACACGAAATCGAACTTGCCTCGCTCGAGTTGTTTCGCCAACGACACCCAATGCTCCAACGAGGAGAAATCGGACTGCTCCGCTTCCGGCTTGCGCCACGCACCGTGCACGATATGAGAGGTGGTGTTCATGACGAATGCGGAGAACCTGAGCGGCCGAGTCATATCTGCACCTTGCCACGAATCCCCACGACCCGGCGATGCTGCAACACTCCGCAGCCGTCGACAACGCACCGACCCGCAGCCCCTCGAATCAGCCTGATTTCAATCATTGCGTCGCACCATCGACCCGGCGAGCCTTTTCGGTAGCGAATCGTTCTGTGCGGGCCGGGTCTCGCGCAGCGTCGACGAAAGGAATGGGTCGCCACGATGCCGAACAACTCTGCCACGTCGAAGAACACCGCAATCGCCATGATCGAACGCAGAATCTCCTCCACCACCGAATCCTGGGATTGGCAGGTCGACGCACTGTGCCGAGGACAGGACTCGGAGATCTTCTTCTCCCCGTCCGGCGAAGGCCGCTCGGCTCGCCGCGCACGGGAGGACCGCGCGAAGCAGGTGTGCGCGGGCTGCGGGGTCATCGACGAGTGCCGACGATTCGCACTGGCCGCCAACGAACCGTTCGGAGTCTGGGGCGGAACGACAGCCCGGGAGCGACAACAGCACCGAGCCAACTCCCGGCGTGCGGAGGAACTGCAGGCGAGTTAGTACCGTAGTCGCGCCTTCGGTGCGACCGCCGTAGTTCACAATGGATGGGTGAGCGAAACCGAGAAGCCTCAGCAGTGGACGTACCTGATGGACATGGACGGCGTGCTCGTCCACGAGGACCACTTGATCCCCGGTGCCGACACGTTCCTCGCCGAGCTGCAGGCCAACGAGATTCCGTTCATCGTGCTGACCAACAATTCGATTCGCACCCCCCGTGACCTGCGCGCGCGTCTCGCATTCACCGGTCTGGACATTCCGGAGAAGTCGATCTGGACCTCCGCCCTCGCCACCGCGACATTCCTGGGCAATCAGCGGCCCGGTGGTAGCGCCTACGTCGTCGGCGAGTCGGGTCTGACCACCGCCCTGCACGACATCGGCTACACCCTCACCGACTCCAGCCCCGATTACGTGGTGCTCGGCGAGACCCGGACGTACTCGTTCGAGGCCATCACCACCGCCATTCGTCTCGTCGAGAGGGGTTCGCGCTTCATCGCAACCAACCCCGATGCCACCGGCCCGTCCCGCGAGGGGTCACTGCCCGCCACCGGTTCGGTGGCCGCGCTGATCACCAAGGCCACCGGTAAGGAGCCGTACTACGTCGGCAAGCCCAACGCATTGATGATGCGGTCGGCCCTGCGCGCGATCGGCGGACATTCCGAGAACACGCTGATGATCGGCGACCGGATGGACACCGACGTGCTCTCGGGCCTGGAAGCCGGACTGCAGACCATCCTGGTCCTCACCGGGATCTCGACGGTCCAGTCCGTCGAGCAGTACCCGTACCGGCCGACCAAAGTTCTCGATTCCGTCGCAGACCTGGTGGGCCGCACGCAGAACCCGTTCTGATGACTCTCGAATTCGTTCTGTCCCGCCATGATCACCACGTCGTCGGGCTGGGTGTCCGGCACGCGTTTCCCGATATCGCCGACGCGGTCACTGCGGTGCGGGACGGCCGAAATGTCGTCGGCGCAATCCCTTTCGACATGTCCGACGCCACCGCCCTGATCGAGCCGGAGGAGTTCTACCGCCTCGACGGACCCTGGTCGACGGTCGATGCTCAACCGCCGTTGCCCGAGGTGACCGTCGCACGACAGATTCCCGATCCCGACGTCCACGTGCAGCGAGTGCGGGATGTCGTCGAGCAGCTGAAAGCCGGTGTGGCCGAGAAGATCGTCCTCGCGCGGGCCATCGAGGTGACCGCGAATTCCCCGATCGACGCTGCCTCGGTGCTCAGCGCTCTGGTCTCACGCGATCCGATGGGCAACGGATTCCTGGCGGACCTGTCCCCCGCCACGCATCGGGGTAGGCACATCGTCGGCGCGAGCCCGGAACTGTTGGTTCGCAAGCGCGGCAACATCGTCACCTGCCATCCGTTCGCCGGCACGGCCGCACGATCGACCGACCCCGACGAGGAAGCGCGCATCTCCGCGGCGTTGGCGGCCAGTGCGAAGGATCAGGCCGAACATCGCTTCGTCGTCGACGAGATCCGGGCTGCGTTGACGCCGTTCTGCGAGTCGCTCGACGTGCCCGCATCACCTCAGCTGAGCAGCACTCCGCAGCTGTGGCACCTGTCGACGCCCATCGTCGGCACCTTGGCCGATCCCGCGACCTCGGCGCTCGATCTCGCATTGGCGCTGCATCCCACGGCCGCAGTCGCCGGTGTCCCCCGAGCGGCGGCGATGGCGGCGATCGCAGACGTCGAGGGCTCCCGCGGCTTCTACGCCGGAGCGGTCGGCTGGACCGACGGCAGCGGCGACGGCGAGTGGATGGTCACGATCCGCTGCATCGAGCTCTCGGCAGACGGACTTTCGGGAACGGCCACGGCAGGTGGGGGCATCGTCGCCGATTCCAACCCCGACGCCGAGCTGGACGAGACCACGGCCAAGTTCCGCACCGTTCTCAGCGTGTTCGAGCACTGACGTTCACCCGTACACCGCGACCGATCGATCGTGGTGTCGAGATCCTGGTGTCGAGATCCTGGCATTGAGATCACGGTGAATCGAACTGTGTACATCCACGATCGACAGTGGTCAGCTTGTTGAATTACGCACTGCGCCGGTGTGATTCGGGCAGTCTTCGACCAGCGAAAGGTATCGACATGTCGGTGGACACTCTTGCCGAGAATACGACAGCTCTGCGTGCGATCAAGATCGGCGGCAACCTCGGTGCCCGCATCGAGGGCGTGCGACTCGGCGGCGATCTCGATGCCGACACTGTCGAGTTCGTTCGTCGGGCTCTGCTCGAGCACAAGGTCATCTTCTTCGGCGGCCAGCACCATCTCGACGACGAAAGCCAGTATGCGTTCGCCGAATTGCTCGGGTCGCCGACCACCCCGCACCCGACGGTGACCTCCCGTGGCACCAGGACACTGGCCATCGACTCCGAATACGGTAAGGCCAACAGCTGGCATTCGGACGTGACGTTCGTCGATCGCATCCCGAAGGCCTCGATCCTGCGTGCGGTCAGCCTCCCGGAATACGGCGGGAACACCACCTGGGCCTCACAGACTGCCGCCTACGCTCAGCTGCCGGATTCACTGAAGGCGTTGGTGGACAACCTCTGGGCCACGCACTCGAACAACTACGACTACTCGGCGACTGCTGCAGAGAAGATCAGGAACGACAAGACCGAGGAGTACCGAAAGGAGTTCCAGTCCACATACTTCGAGACCGAACACCCAGTCGTCCGCGTACACCCCGAGACCGGCGAGAAGACTCTGCTACTCGGTCACTTCGTGAAGAACTTCATCGGATTGTCGACCAAGGAGTCGCAGACGCTGTTCGATCTCCTACAGAATCGAGTGACCAAGCTGGAGAACACTGTTCGCTGGACCTGGAGCCTCGGCGACGTGGCCATCTGGGACAACCGTGCCACCCAGCACTACGCCGTCGCCGACTGGGACGATCAGTACCGCCGCCTCGAACGCATCACCTTGGCCGGCGACGTGCCGGTACACCCGAACGGTGAGAGAAGCCGAGTGGTTGCAGGCGATGCCGCGCACTACTCCCTCATCGACAAACCGGTACCGGTGACACTCTGACCCAGCTACTTCAGCGCCTGATCCAGATCCCCGATCAGATCCTCGGTGTCCTCCAGACCGATCGAGATGCGTACGACGCCGTCGGTGATGCCCACTGCCGCACGGCCTTCCGGCCCCATCGCGCGGTGCGTGGTGGTCGCCGGATGGGTGATCAGTGTCTTCGAGTCGCCGAGGTTGTTGGAGATGTCGACGATGCGCAATGCGTCGAGCACCTCGAAAGCACGCTTCTTGCCCTCACCCTCGGGAGCGTCGAGCTCGAACGTCACGACGGTACCGCCGCCCGACATCTGCGACTTCGCCAGCTCGTACTGCGGATGCGACTGCAGGAAAGGATATTTGACCCATCTGACCGCCGGATGGCCTTCGAGGAACTCGGCGATCTGCAGCGCCGATTTCACCGAATGCCGCACCCGCACCGGCATCGTCTCCAAGCCCTTGAGCAATGTCCAGGCGTTGAACGGGCTCAGCGCCGGGCCGGTGTGCCGCATCAGAGTTTGCACCGGCCCTTCGATGTACTCCTTCGAGCCGAGGATCGCACCGCCGAGAACCCGCCCCTGGCCGTCGATGTGCTTGGTACCCGAGTACACGACCACGTCGGCACCGAGTTCGAGGCTGCGCTGCAGCAGCGGCGTCGCGAACACATTGTCCAGCACCACCGTTGCGCCGGCCGCATGAGCCAGCTCGGAGACGCGCCTGACATCGACCAACGACTGCATCGGATTGGACGGGGTCTCGAAGAACACCGCAGTGGTCGGCACCGACAGCGCCTGCTCCCACTGCTCGAGGTCTTCGCCGTCGACGAAGACGGTCTCTACTCCCCACCGCGGCAGAATCTCGTTGCACACCACGAAGCACGACCCGAAAAGACTACGCGCAGCGACCAATCGGTCACCGGCCTTCAGCAATGCACCCAACGCGGTGAACACCGCGGACATTCCGCTCGAGGTGCCGAAGCATGCCTCGGCACCCTCGATCAGCCGCAACCGTTCCTCGAACATCTTGACCGTCGGGTTGCCGTAGCGCGAGTACACGAAATGATCGATCTCACCGGTGAACGCCTGCTCGGCCGCACCGGCACTCTCGTACACGAAACCCGAAGAGAGATAAAGGGCTTCGGCGTTCTCGTCGAAGCCGGATCGCATCAGGCCGCCGCGCACTCCCAGCGTTCCCTGACCCACGCCCTCGGGCAAGGGCTTGTCGAATCCGCCGCCTTTGGGAAGGTTCGTCACGACTGCCTCCAAGGCAACCCGACCGCACGCCAACCCGTGGCTCCGCGGTGGCCGTCGGCGTCGGTGGCACCTTCGAAGCCGTCGAGCACGTTGTAGGACGGACCGATGCCCGCTGCCGTCGCGGCCTCGGCGGCTCCGATGGATCGCTGACCGGAGCGGCACAGGAACACCACCGGTCGATCGCCGTCCACGCCTGCGGCTTTGAGATCGTCGACGAAGTTGGCGTTCCGGGCACCGTCGGGGAAGCTGACCCACTCGATCAGGTGCGTCGGGCGGTCGATGCCGGAGGTGTCCGGAACTCCGACGTACTGCCACTCGGCGCGCGTACGAACGTCCACGAGCACGGCCTCGGGGTTGTTCTGCAGCAATTCCCATGCTGCCTCGGGGGTTATGTCACCTGCATACGTCACTGTTCCTGCCTTCCGCAATTCGTTCCACCGGCAACGTCACACATTGCACACCAGCCACTTGTCGTCGACGCGGAGGAACTTCCACACGTCGTCGGTCTGCGCTCCGGATTTCTCTTCCTTCAGCGGGACCGTGACCATTCCGCGGTCGCCGTTGACCTGATAGTCGGAGGGCACCCCGTCGATGGACGTCTCGCCGTTCCGCTCGACCTCGCCTGCTCGATCGGTTCGGTACTGCGCATCGTCGCCCGGAACGAGGCGCTCGACCTGATCGAAGCAGGTGTTCTGGCGCAGCAAGTCTGCGTCGCCGGTGTTCTGTGCCTCGAGGAATCCGTCGACGGCGTCGGTGAGCAACTGGGCCTGCGTCACGTTGTCCTCGGCAGGTGCGAACTTCGAGGCCGCGAAGATGCCGACGAGCAACACCACGACGACGCCGACGGCGAGGATGAACGGCCACGCGTTGGGCGGACGCTGCTCGCCGGAGTCGGCAGCCGCCTTGGACGCGTTGTTGCGCGCTTCCTCACGACTGTCGACCCACTGCTGCCTACGTTCACTCCACGACGCCATGCGGCCAATCTTCCTCGATCCGACGGGCCGGGCACTATCGGGGTCCGACGGGAATGTCTCCTCGCAACGTGATGCGGTGCATCTTGCGGTGCTCGGTGCCGTAGTCGCGATTGGCGTAGTGCGAGGTGCTGCGGTTGTCCCACAGCACCAGATCGCCCAACCGCCAGCGGTGCCGCACGATGTGTTCGGGCTTGGTCAGGTGCGCGTACAGCAGATCCAGAATTCCGCGGCTCTCGGCCTCCGACACCCCCACGATGTGGGAGGTGAAACCTGGATTGACGAACAGCCCCTTGCGGCCGGTTTCCGGATGGACCCGCACGACGGGATGTTCGACGGGGACCAGCGCGGTGACCTCCTTGCCGTCCCACACATTGCCTTTTCCGCCGCGCTTCTGCGCGAGGTAGTAGCCGAACTCGCGGTTGCCGTCGTGCATTGCCGTGAGGCCGTCGATCATTCGGCGGACCGGTGCGGACAGCGATTCGTAGGCGAGCTGACTGTCGGCCCAGTTGGTGTCGCCACCGTGCGGCGGTAGGACGACGGGACGCAGGATCGAGCCCATCGGCGGGCGTTCCATGAACGTGACATCGGTGTGCCAGACGTCGGCGAATCCGTTGTCCTGGCTGTCGAGGGCGTAGACCTCGGGGGCGACGTGACCGCTGTCGTGCACCGGATGACCTGCGGTGAGGTCACCGAGCCTGCGGCCGAATTCGATGTGGCCCGCGTCGTCGAGCGTCTGCCCACGCAGCACGAGAACCTTGTGTTCGACGAGGGCTCGTCGCACGGCGTGAATCTGACTGTCCGACGCCGACGCGACGTCGAGGCCGATGACCTCGGCACCGAAGCTCGGGCCGAGCTTGTCGAGAGTGAGAGTTGCGGTCTGTTCCAGAGTGGTCATGTGTCCTCGAGTCCGTGCACGGTCGAGCGCTGATCTTCGGCAGCGCTGCCGTCGAGAGAGGGGTCCCGTCCTGCTGAAGGAGGGGAAGGGGCGTCGGGTCTTGTCACCGACAACACATGTTGGTGCAGGTACGACAGAAGTCGACGGTGAACCGTCGGACCAGGTATGTCGTGTGCACAGAGCAATTCCTACCGGAAACCGGGAAATCCGGCAAGTTGCCCACTGCCCCAGCTCAGGTAGTCCTTAATTTATGCTGGGGTGTCCGCACTTCCCTCGAAGAAGGTAGCTCGCTGCACATGACCGATCAGACTCGTCCACTCCGCGTCGCCATCGTCGGTGCCGGACCGGCAGGCATCTACGCCGCCGACGCGCTCATGAAGTCCGACCACAATGTCAGCGGACCGGGCGTCAGCATCGACCTCTTCGAGCGCATGCCTGCGCCGTTCGGGCTGATCCGCTACGGCGTGGCCCCCGATCATCCGCGCATCAAGGGCATCATCACCGCCCTGCACAAGGTGCTCGACAAGCCGCAGGTTCGCCTCCTCGGCAACATCGACTACGGCACCGACATCACGTTGGACGACCTGCGCCGCTTCTACGACGCCGTCATCTTCTCCACCGGTGCCAACGCGGACCGCGCCCTCAACATCCCCGGCATCGACCTCGAGGGCAGCTACGGCGCCGCCGACTTCGTCTCCTGGTACGACGGCCACCCGGACGTGCCGCGCACCTGGCCGCTCGAGGCCGAGAAGGTCGCCGTCCTCGGTGTCGGAAACGTCGCTCTCGACGTCGCGCGCGTGCTCGCCAAGACCGGTGACGAACTGCTCCCCACCGAGATCCCCGCCAACGTCTACGAGGGCCTCAAGGCCAACAAGGCAGTCGAGGTGCACGTCTTCGGTCGCCGCGGACCGGCTCAGGCCAAGTTCACCCCGCTCGAGCTGCGCGAGCTCGACCATTCCCCCAACATCGAGGTCATCGTCTCTCCCGAGGACATCGACTACGACGAGGGCTCCGAGCAGGCCCGCCGCAGCTCCAAGCAGATCGACATGGTCGCCAACACCCTGCAGGACTGGGCCATCCGCGACGTCGGCAGCCGCCCGCACAAGCTGTTCCTGCACTTCTTCGAGTCTCCCCACGAGGTACTCGGCGAGGACGGCAAGGTCGTCGGTCTACGCACCGAGCGCACCGAGCTCGACGGCACCGGCAACGTCAAGGGCACCGGCAAGTACAACGACTGGGACGTCCAGGCCGTCTACCGCGCCGTCGGCTACCTCAGCCAGAACATCAGCCAGCTCCCGTTCGACGAGCAGGCAGGCACCATCCCCAACGAGGCCGGACGCGTCGTCGAGTCCCCGTCGTCCACCACGCCCGTACCGGCCACGTACGTCACCGGCTGGATCAAGCGCGGACCCGTCGGCCTCATCGGCCACACCAAGGGCGACGCCAACGAGACCGTCGCGAATCTGCTCGAGGATGCGCCGAGCTTCGTCGGCGCGGTCGAACCGGATCTCGATGCCGTCACCTCGTTCCTCGAAGGCAAGCAGGTCCCCTTCACCACGTGGGACGGCTGGTACCGCCTCGACGCGCACGAGCGCTCACTCGGCGAGCCCGAGGGCCGCGAGCGCGTGAAGGTCGTCGAGCGTGAGGACATGCTGAAGGCATCCGAGCCCGACAAGGCCTGAGTGCCTGCGGCAGTGGTGTGGTTGTGTGCCCCAGGGAGCGCACAACCGCACCACTGCGCGAAGCGCACTACACGCGAACCGCCAGCAACTTGCCCTCGGTCTCGATCTTGCGTTGATGCTCGTTGAAATCCGGTGCAGCGCAGACGAACAGCGTGCGGCCGTCGGATCCGCCGAGTCCGCAGGCGAAGACTCCGAGATCGAAATCGAGTTGCTCGAGAACCTCCCCGCCCTGCGCAACGTGCAGCACTCGCTGCCCCAGTGCGTCGGCGATCCACATCGTGCCGTCGGTGTCGATGCAGCATCCGTCGGCGGCCACTTTCACCTCCCCGATGGCCGTGGCCATGTCCGTCGACGACGGCAGTTCGCCGAACTTCGCCCAATCGCGGCGCTCCCCCAGTGACCCGTCCTCGGCGATGTCGAAGGCACTGACCCGATTGCCGACCGTCTCGTCCACCAGCAGTTCGCCCGACGCGGTGAACGCCATTCCGTTGGGGAAGTACAGATCCGACGCCACGACGTGCGCGGAACCGTCCGGGTCGACGCGAATCAGGTCGGCCGTCTCGACGGGCGCGAAGTTCATCAGATCGAAGCCGAAGTTGCCGATGTACGCGCGCCCCTGGGCGTCGACGAGCATGTCGTTGAGATTCGCCCGAACATACGTCGACAGATCCGCGTGCACGGTCAGCGAACCGTCGTGCTCACGCAGTAGCAACTTGTAGTCACGCATCGACACGATCAGCAGCCGCCCGTCGGGCAACCATCCCAGGCCCGACGGCTGATTGGGCACCTCTGCTTCGACTCGTACGTCGGAGCCGTCCTCGAGGGCGGACACGACGCGATGGGAGTAGAAGTCCGATACCCAGATCCTCCCCTCGTGCCATCTCGGACATTCGAAGTAGGTGTATCCGTCGAGAACGACTGTGGTCTCCGGTTTCATGTTTCGAATTCAAACACCGCGGACGGTGGCCGCGACGCCGAATGCGCGAGCTGGCATGCTGGGGCCCGTGTTCGACGCCCACCTACACATCATCGACCCCGCGTTTCCGCTCATCGAGAACCACGGTTTCCTGCCCGATCCGTACACCGTCTCGAACTACCTCTACGACGTCGACGGGCTCGGTATCACCGGTGGCGCAGTGGTCTCGGGATCGTTCCAGGGCACCGACCAGACCTACCTGCTCGCGGCGTTGAAGACCCTGGGGCGTGGCTGGGTGGGCGTCACTCAGATCGATCCGGAGTGCTCCGACGAGGACATCGTCGCGCTGGACGACGCGGGTGTCCGCGGAATGCGGTTCAACCTCAAGCGCGGCGAGACGGACGTCCAGATGCTCACCACCCAGGCGCGGCGCGTGCACGAACTGGTGGGATGGCACGCCGAGCTGTACGTCGATGCGTCCCTGCTGCTCTCCCTCGAACCCATCCTCGCGAAGCTGCCGGCCGTGAGCATCGACCACCTGGGACTGTCGACGCAGGGCCTGCCGTATCTGCTCGACCTCGTCGACCGCGGAGTACGCGTCAAGGCAACGGGATTCGGCCGGGTGGACCTCGACATCATCGACACTCTGCAGAAGATTCATCGCGTGAATCCGGCAGCATTGATGTTCGGCACCGATCTACCGGGCACCCGCGCCCCGCGTCCGTTCTCGGAGACCGACATCGACATCATTTCTCACGCCGTCGGCGGCGACCTCCCGGCAGTGCTCGACGGCAACGCCCGGGCCTGGTATCGGGTCTCCTGATCTATACGAGCACGGCTCCCCCGAGCCACACCGCCGAGGCGAGCAACGCGCCGAACAGCTCCACCAGGATGGACAGTCCTGCCGCCTTGGTGGCGTGCACGGTCGATCTCCATGCCTCGGAATGATTGCGATGCCTGGGCACCTCGGCGACGTAGACGCCGGCGATGAAGCCGACGAACAGTCCGACGACGGGGATGACGAAGAATCCGACGATGCCGAGCAGTCCGCCGATCATCAACGATCGCATCGGCACTCCGGCCTCCCGCATGCGCCGGCCCGGCCAGGTGTACTTCACGACGCCGCTCAGAACCAACAACACCGTCGCGATCGCGAACACCGTCCAGGCGGCGGCTCCGCCGGTGACCCACGCCCACACTGCGACGGCCGCGAAGATCAAGATGGTGCCCGGCAGAATCGGGACGACGATACCGACGAGACCGACCAGAATCACCAGGCCGACCAGGACCTCACCGAGCACGCTCATGGGCTCAGTGTGCCCTGTGCCGAGTCAGACGACAGGACGAACCTTGCCTGCTGCCTCGCGGGCCCTGGTCCGTGCCGTCTCGATGTCCGAGGCCGTCGACACCGCGACGCCCATCCGGCGTCGGACGAAACTCGTCGGCTTGCCGAACAGGCGAAGATCGGTCTCGGGGACGGCCAGCGCATCGGCGACGCCCTCGAAGTGAATGCCGTCCGCGTCGACACCGCCGTAGATCACCGCCGACGCACCCGGCGACAGCAGCGTCGTGTCGATCGGCAGACCCAGAACGGCGCGGGCATGCAACTCGAACTCCGAGAACCGTTGCGTACGAAGCGTCACCAGGCCCGTATCGTGCGGCCGCGGACTGACCTCGGAGAAGTACACGTTGTCGCCCTGCACGAACAGTTCGACACCGAACAACCCACGCCCACCGAGCGCCGTCGTGATTCGCTCGGCGACGTCGCGTGCACCGGCCAGGGCCGCGTCGGACATCGGTTGTGGTTGCCAGGATTCGATGTAGTCGCCGGATTCCTGCAGGTGCCCGATCGGCTCGCAGAACGAAGTTCCGTCGCCCGCTCGAACGGTGAGAAGTGTTATCTCGTAATCGAAATCGACGAATCCCTCGACGATGACACGGCCGAGGTCGACGCGACCGCCCTTCAGGGCGTAGTCCCACGCCGCTTCGACGTCGTCCTCGCTGCGCACGACGGACTGCCCCTTGCCCGACGAGGACATGACGGGCTTGAGAACGGCAGGAAAGCCGATGGTGGACAACGCTTCTCGTACGTCTTCCAGCGAATCGGCGAACGCGTACGGTGACGTCGGCAGCCCGAGCTCTTCGGCGGCGAGACGCCTGATGCCCTCACGGTTCATGGTCAACTGCGTCGCGCGCGCCGTCGGGATCACCACACTCCTACCCCGCGCTTCGACCTCGGCCAGGGCATCGGTCGCGATGGCCTCGATCTCCGGCACCACGAAATCCGGCTGCTGCGAATCGATCAGCGCCAGTAGTTCTTCGGGGTTGCTCATGTCGATCGTGAACGCGTGATGAGCCACCTGATGGCCAGGGGCGTTGTCGTAGCGATCGACGGCGATCACCTCGACGCCGAGGCGCTGGAACGCGATGATCACCTCTTTGCCCAGCTCACCCGAGCCGAGCAGCATCACCCGGGTGGCCCCGGGAGTGAGCGGTGTACCGATACGGACGGGATCTGGGGCAGTCACAGCCCTATTATCCACACCCCGATCGGTTGGACGACCTAGTACAAGTTAGTCTCCATTCACATTCGCAGGTGACGAGTCGGAACGAGGCAAACAACGTGTCGAACACTGGTGGACCACTCGCAGGGCTTCGCGTGGTCGAACTCGCGGGCATCGGGCCCGGCCCGCACGCCGCACTGCTGCTGGCCGACCTCGGCGCAGACGTCGTACGCGTCCAGCGTGCCGGGCAGATCTCTGCCCACGACCACCAGCTGCGCAGTCGCACCATCGTCGAGGCCAACCTCAAGGATCCGGCCGACATCGAGAAGGTGCTCGGTCTCGTCGAACGCGCCGACGTGCTGATCGAGGGCTTCCGACCCGGCGTCACCGAACGCCTCGGCCTCGGACCCGACGACGCCCTCGCCCGCAACCCGCGCCTGGTCTACGGCCGCATGACCGGCTGGGGCCAGCAAGGCCCGTGGGCGCAGACCGCAGGCCACGACATCAACTACATCTCCGTCACCGGTGTGCTGAACGCAATCGGTCGCGAGGGCGAGCGCCCCGTGCCGCCGCTCAACATGGTCGGCGACTTCGGCGGGGGCTCGATGTTCCTCGTCTTCGGCATCATGGCGGCGCTCTACGAGCGCCAGAACTCCGGGCAGGGCCAGGTGGTCGACGCAGCCATGGTCGACGGCACCGCCGCACTCTCGCACATGATCTGGGCCTGGCGTGGCGTCGGAGCCTGGAGCGACGACCGTGGCACGAACCTGCTCGATACCGGCGCACCGTTCTACGACACCTACGAGACCTCGGACGGCCGGTACATGGCAGTCGGCTCGCTCGAGCCGCAGTTCTACGCCCAGCTGCTCACCGGCCTCGGCCTCGCCGATGCGGACCTCCCGCCGCAGATGGACAAGTCGCGCTGGCCCGAGCTGCGCGAGAGATTCACCTCGACGTTCCTGTCCAAGACCCGCGACGAATGGGCCGCGATCTTCGACGGCACCGACGCCTGCGTATCGCCGGTCCTCACCTTCGCCGAGGCCCCGAACCATCCGCACATGAAGGACCGCGACTCCCTCATCGACATCGGCGGCGTCACCCAGCACCGCCCGGCACCGCGCTTCTCCCGCACCGAAAACGGAGTCCCGACGCCACCGCCCGCCGCAGCAACCGATATCGCGTCGGTCTGGGTCTGATCTGTTTGCGCCGAACTCGAAGTTGTGGACGCTTTTCGGCTGATTTCCGTCCATAACTTCGAGTTCGCGGTCAGAACATGGCCGCTCAGAACACCAGGGCCGGCTGCTCCGATTCGGCGCTGGGAGCGAGGGCACGATAAGCAGCAGCCGTGGCCATCACCGCGGCCCGAAGCTCCTGTGGCTCACGGGTGTACGGCAACCTGAGGTAGCGCTCGAACGCACCCTCGACGCCGAATCGCGGGCCTGCCGCCAGCACTGCGCCGAATGCGGGCGCGGTGGCGGCGAGCGCACTCGACACCGGCGCAGGCAGCTGCAACCACAGCGACATGCCGCCCTCGGAGCGTCGGTACCGCCAGTCCGGAAGATGTTCGGCCAGAGCATCTTCGAGCACGTCACGACGCTCGCGCAAGTGCGATCGACGGAGCTCGAGCGCGGGTTCGGCGTCCTGTAACAGGAACGAGGACGCCAACTGATCCATGATCGAGGTACCGAGGTCGTGCGCTGCCCGCGAGCCCGCGAGCTGTGAGACGAGCGACGGATGCGCTCTGATCCATCCGATGCGCAGTCCGCCCCAGAACGACTTGGACGCCGAACCGATCGTGACGATGTCGGAACCCGAGACCCGCCCGAACGACGCGACCGGCGGCGGCGGCGGGGCGTCGAGCCATAGGTCCACCATGGTTTCGTCGACGATGAGCGTCATGCGGGTGTCGCGGGTGATGCGGGCGAGTTCGGCCCGCCCCTCGGCACCGAGCACCTGCCCGGTTGGATTGTGGAAGTCCGGAATCAGATACGCGACCTTGGCTGCCGTTTGCCGTGCTGCACTGCGGATCCCGTCGAGATCCCAGTCGCCGTCGGCCGGACGTACCGGCACCGGTACGGGACGGGCACCCACTCGCCTGATGGCTTCGAGGGCGTTGGGATAGGTCGGGTGATCGATCAGCACCCGGTCGCCGGGCGAGGTCAAGGTACCCAGCAGCAGCCGAACTGCTTGCTGCGCACCGGAAGTGACCATGATCTGGTCGGCCGTCGTCGGCAGGCCACGCTCGACGAAGCGTTGCGCGATGGCCTCCCGCAGCACCGCCAGACCGATGGGCTCCATGCCGTGCGTCGGAAGATAGGTCGGAAGTGCTTGCAGCGCAGAATCGTACGCCGCAGTCATGGTGCCGTCCGCTGCTGCCATCGCTGCGTGAGACATGTCCACGACCGGACCCGAAGGCGATGTCGACTGAATCAACATTCCGTTGGGGGTGGGCCCAGCGGGCAGAGCGACGGTACTGCGTGATCCCTGCTTGCTGATCAGATAACCCTCGTCTCGCAGCACCGAGTACGAGGACGTGATGGTGGTACGACTGAGATCGAGAGCCGCGGACAGATCACGCTCACTGGGCAAACCGACGCCGAGCGGAATGCGACCGTCGTGAATCAGCAGTCGAACGCCATCGGCCAATGCGCGATACGTCGGACGCGACGCCTTGCGCCTCCCGGATCCGTCCGAGGACGCGTCGCCGCGCCAGCTGCCGAGATCGCGGGCCAGTGACGTTGCATTGAGGACTCTCGAAGCCATGCACTCCAGTATTCGCTCACTGGCCTCCGATATTCAAGTCCATTGCGCATTCCACTGGACTGCCACACGAGGGCAGGTGGATACTGGACCGATGCCGAGCAGCACGCTCTTCGACACCTCCATCGGCCGTTGCGGAATCGCCTGGACCGACGACGGCGTGCTCGCCGTCGCCCTGCCCGAGCCGTCGGACGAGGCGATGCTGGACTATCTGAACCGCTTCGGCGCAGCAACAGGTCCTGTCGACGCGTTGGCGGCCGACGCGATCGCGCGAATCGTCGCCCTGCTCGATGGACGGACAGTCGACATGAGCCCGATTCCGCTGGTCCTCGACATCTCGGAATTCGACGCCTCGGTGTACACCGTGTGCAGCAGCATCCCCCGGGGCGCGACACTCACCTACGGCGACATTGCCCGCCGACTCGGCCACCCCGGTGCAGCCCAGGCCGTAGGCGGCGCGTTGGGACGCAACCCCGTGCCGATCATCGTCCCGTGCCATCGGGTACTCGGCGCAGGCACGGAAGTCGGCGGCTTCTCGGCACCGGGTGGCGCGAACACCAAACAGAAAATACTCGGCATCGAAGAAGTCCCAGGATTCGACGAGCCGACATTGTTCTGAGCCGCTTCATCGACGAACAAAACCGAGAGACCGAATAATTGGATCGAAACGGGGAGCAAGAACGGATTCAGGCAGAAATACCGAGTGCGTCGATGGGAGCGTCCACCGCCGATACCAATTCAGCTTCCGGGCCCGGAGTCACATCGGATTCCTCGTGCCGACCACCGATGGTGAATGCACCCACCTCCGGCAACCATCCGATAGCTCCGCGTTGAAAGAGGTTGTAGCGACCGGATCCGGTGGGTGTCGGACGCTCGTTGCTGATCGGATAGCCAAGTGCGCCATAGGGTCCCCCGTGACCGAGGTACCAGTCGAGGATCGGACCGTGCACTTCGTGCGCGCCACCCTCGGGAAGCGCGAAGACGGTAGCGTGCGTGAATTCGAGCATTCCCCCACCCTCGGGGCCGAGCATGAATTCACCGGCCTGAGCGCCGATCCATGGATGTTCGTATGCGAAGCGATCGAATTGGTAGCTGAAAACTTCCAATCCGTTGTAATTCTCAGTCATCGCTCGACCTTCCGTCGATTTACCTGGGCGCAATTATCCACGCAGGCGAGCAGATGTGCAGTTCGATTCCGACATATATGTGACGGCACTAATTCAAGAGCACGAGAATATCCGCCGGAATTTGTTCCGTCGCCGTCGGATCGATCACCGTTCGCGACCACGAACCGCCGGTGCTGTCGAGACGAACGAGACGATCGGGACCGAGCAGCCACAGCTGATCCCCGGCCGACCAATTCACGCCGTAGCCGAATGCCTCACTGGACGTGGCGGGAGCGCTGTACTGGACTGCTCCGGCTGCGTCGACGATCTGCAGAGTCGGAGCGCCGTCGATGTCGACCACCCGGGCCGTCGATGCACCCGACGGCGAGGTCACCGGGGCGGACAGCGCCGCAGGTGCCGGCGGGGTGGTCGTTGTCGTGGTTGTAGTGGTGGTCGGAGGTGGGGCCACCGCCGCGGGTGTGTCGGTGGTGGACGGGACAGTCGTGGACGGCGGGACAGTCGTGGACGGCGGAACCTCGACCGACGGCGCAGTCGTTCCGGGTACTGCGGTTGACTCCGGTGCCAGAGTGGTGGGGGTGGATGTCGTGGAGGACGGAGTGGTTGCCTCGGGAGCGATCGCCTGCGGGGCGCTGCGGGCTGCGGCAGCGGCAGCGGCAGCGGTGCCTCCGCACCGCGCACTTGCAGCCAATCCGAGAAGTAGGCCGTTGCTCATGGTCAAGTTCACGGTCGGGCTCGGCTGCGAGAACCTCGTGCCCGATTTGGTTCGGATGGATGCGGTGTACACGCCGTCGAGTACAGGGGCCAGTGGCAGCGGCAGCAATTCCAGGAGGGCTCCGTTTTCCACTGCTTGAGTGATGACCACCCCGGTAGCAGCGGTCCCGTCTACCGCGAACTCACGGTCGTTCTCGCCTGCCTTCTTCAAGGTCAACTGGTACGTGTACTGCGACCCGCGTGATGGAAAACTGAGATTCACGAATCGAATCGCACCGACAAGACCCCGCTCGGCATTCGTACAAGTCAGCGACAGCGGCGCGGGGATCGGCAATGCTGTGGTGATGGTGCCGCTGAGGGCCGTTGCCGTGTCTTGCCCCGCAGCAAGGGTTGTCGGAGTGTTCGACGCAGTGATGCCCACTGCCGAGATGGCCGCCAGTGCGAGCACCACACCGAGGGTGGACGTCCCGTGTCCCTGGGCGCTGTGCCGTCCGCTGGGCGGTTCCTGCGGTCGATCGTCGTCGTCCGGCTGCGCAAAGGACTCCACAGTGGACCTACGAAATCCGAACGCGGTCATGAGAAGTACGCCGACGGCGATGCCACCGATGAACACTGCGACCGGGCCGCTGAGCCAGGTGACCGCGTAGCCGAGTTTCCCGACGCTGAAGAACACACGATCGGCCTCGGACACGACGTAGCTCTCGGCATCGGGCTCGGGGTTCGCATCACCCTGAAGGAACAGTTGCACACTGTCGGTTCCGACTGCGCCGATCTCGACCACGCGGTGGGTGATTCCTGCTCCCGACGCGTTGGTGACCTTGACGATGTCCCCCACTCGAATGTCGGTTGCGGGGGTCGTCTTGCTCAGTGCCAGCGCCCCGGTGTCGATGGCCGGGGCCATGGAGCCGGACCGAAAGACCAACGGGGTGATACCGAATAACACGGCCGCGAGCGCGAACAGCACACAGACGAGCCCGGAGACAGCGCCGACGGTCAGTGCGATCTCGCGAAGCAGACGCCGGCCGGATGGCGCTCCGGTAGCCGAGGCTGCGTGGGTATCGGACATGATCTACGACGACGTCGCGGTGATGGTGTACGTGATGGTTCCGGTAGCAACGGGATTAGGCGGAGCCGTACCGGTCGGCATGGTCACGCTGATACACAGCTGATCACTGCCGTTGACGGGAAGCGAACGATTCAAGGCAGGGAATTGCTTCGAGGTTCCGAGGCCGGAGACCGTGCTGACGGCGGCACCTGTGCATGCACCCCCCGATGGAAGTCCGCTGTGCACCGAGGAATTGAGCACATTGCCCAGCGCAGTGTTACTGGCCAGCACGGAGATGGTGTAGGTGTTGGCGACGGATCCGGTCGCATTGCTCACCAGCAGCCCGGCTGCGACGGTATCCCCGGGGAAGATCGCGGGATTGGCCAAAGTCGTCGAGAACGCGATCGGATTGTTGTCCACCGCGGGGTCACCGACTTTGATATCGAGCCTGCCGGTCGTGAAGGTGCCTGACGTCGCAGTCGCCGTATCCGACCATGCAGCAAGGGTTCCCACCGCGCCGAGGCCGAGCACGATACCGATCGACATGAAGGCCCGAGCGCGCGCACTGATGAGCGCGGCACCGACGCGACGGAGAACCGTCTTCGGACCGACTGAGTCCTTGTGACGCGACATCAGGGCTGCGCCCCTTCCATATCCGTCCGCGCACCCGACGATTCCGGGCACTCGGCTCTGTTGCTGTTGTCCCACTGCACAACGAGATCGACTGCAGCAGAGGAGGACCAGGTGTCGTTTTCAGCTGCTTCGGCCATCGTGATCGTGGCGTCGATTCGCTTCTTCTGGCCGGCCTCGAGGTCGATCCATGCACACGATTCGGCCGACTTGCCGCCGCCGATCGACACGCTCAGAGCTCGGAGGAACGCCAGGTTGTCGCTGCCGAAGGTCAGCCAGAGACGCCCGTCCCGGTCGGTGTCGTTGAACACGTGGAACTGCGATTCACGCGAGTCGCCGGGAATCCACCGAATATCGTTGTCGAAGAATGCGCTTCGAAGGGTCGACGCCCACTCCATCCCGTCGTCGCTGTACTTGATCGTTTGCGCTCGGGTGGATCCGGCACCCATCAACAGAACGACTGCGACGCCGGCGAACGCTGCGGTGCAGGCGGCAAGACCGGGGTGCTTCATCGCGCCTGCTCTTTTCGGCTCCGGTAGCGATCGACACCGGCCCCGACGAACATCACCAGCGCATAGCCGAACAGACCGATCACGATGACCGCGACCGTGATCTTGCGCTGCTCACCGTTCAGCCAGTTGTTGACGTAGCCCATGTACGGCACCGAGTACCAGACCTTTCCGCGAATCTGCCCGATCTGCACCGGGTTCTCGTCGTCGGATCCGTTGTTGTCCCCGCGAGTGACATAGGTGGTGATACCTCGTCCGCTCTGCCGGGTCGCCACGATGCGGTGAGTCACCACTTCGGGCTCGCCCGAACGGATTTGGTAGGTGATCGGTGTGCCTACCCCGAGTTCGGCTGCATCGGCGGGCTTGACCACCACCAGGCTTCCCGGTGGGTACGTCGGCTTCATCGAGCTGGTGAGAATCGTGTACGGCGTCGAACCGGTGACTTTCGGAATGACGACGGTCACCCCGAGGACGAACAACATCGCCGCCAGAAGCGTGTACGACGCGATCCGGCTCACCCACCACCAGAGACCGGTCCGGTTCTCCTCGGATACGTCCGTGACGGTTTCGATCACGTCCGTGTCGTCGTCGGCACTCATGTCTGGTCCGCCCGGAACGAGAACGTCACCGTCGACGACGCGCTCTGCGGCGGAGTGGCACCGACGGCGAGCCGAAAGCACCACACTTCGCGGGCGCCTGCGGCCAACAGTCTGGCCGCCGGTGGCACCGGAGCTTGCGCACCACTGGCGTTTCCGTTGTACAGCAGTGTCGTCGGTCCCGTCGGTGTACCTGTCGCCGGGCAATTCGTCTCGGCCGCAACAGTTGTCGCAGTCAGAACAAGGGGGACTGTTCCGGTCGACGTGGTTCCTTGCAGTCGAAAGTTGAACGGTACGTTGCCGGAGTTCCGAATCGACAACGGTGCCTGCGAGAAACCGTTCGGTCCGAGACCGGTCGAACCGAGCGCAGCGAGAACGTAGTCGTTCACTTCTGCTCCGTTCGGGCCGACCTTGATGTCCAAGGTGCCGGAGTTGATGGTCCCGCCTCCGACGACCTCGTCGTCACGCCACAGCGCGCCCGTCGTCTGTGCTGATCCGAAGACCACCACCGCGACGGACGCGGCTGCGAGCGCCCAATAACGACCGTGCTTGTTCGTCACTGCAACAGATCAGGGACGGACCTGGTCGAGCGTCAGGGTGAAGTCGTTGAGGTCGACGCTCTCGTTCTGTGCGATGAGATCCGCAGTCGCTTCATCGAACGTAATGGTCACCTCGACGGAGATGGTCTGAGGCGACGTGGTCAGCGGTAGGTCCACGGCCGAACCGTTCGGAAGGGACGTTCCACCGTTGACCGACACCTCGGTGTCGAGAGCGGCAGCAAGGTCGGCGTCGCCGGCAACATTGGTGAAGTCCGCGGTGATCGAAGCGCGAAGATTGTCTCCTGCCCAATTGACGGCGTACTGGGTCGAGTACTCGAGAACGTCGCCCGGCACGATGAGGAAGCCGGACGGGTCGGCTCCGAGAGTCACGTTCGGAGTGACCGAGGTTTCGGTCCAGTTCGCGGTGCCGGCAACCGGAGCGAAATTGAGCTCACCGGAGTTGATCTCACCTCCGGTGACCGTTTCGGTGTCCTGCCAGAGCGCATAGGATCCCAAACCGCCGAGCAGCAGTACAGCTGCCGCCCCCGCGGCTATCGCGCCCTTGGTTGCCTTGTTCATTCGTTGTCGCTTTCTTCGGTGGCCCTTGTTCGCTAGGCCGAGGGGAGGTGACCCGGTTGTGGGTCGGTCGGCCGGAAGGTGGGCCTCCGCAACTTGTGCGATGTCCATTGTTTCGGCACGACCTCATCACCCGTTACCCAAGTGAAGGTAAAAGTCCGAGAGAATGTTCGGCAGCCCGTTTCATACTTTTGGTTTACACAACTACACGGTGTGTAAAGCTACCCGAATTACGAAAACTGCTGCCCTGCAGCGGATTTCCCAGCAAGACCGCTCGAATACAGCGAACACAGTACTTTTTCGCGCTGTTTTCCTACTGAAGGCGCTGTTTCCTCGCATTGGTGAGAGCGACTCCCGACGGCATGTCCGGGCACGAAAAAGCCCCGAGGCCATGGGCCTCGGGGCTTGGAGTTTCGCGTGGCCTGATTACCGCAGAATGTCCCGCCGAACGATGGTTTCGTCGCGGCCCGGTCCGACTCCGATGCACGACATGTACGCGCCCGAGAGCTCCTCGAGACGCAGGACGTAGTTCTGCGCGTTGATCGGCAGTTCCTCGAACGTACGGGCACCGGAGATGTCTTCCCACCAACCGGGCATCTCTTCGTAGATCGGCTTCGCATGATGGAAACCGGTCTGCGTCATCGGCATCTCGTCGTGGCGGACGCCGTCGACGTCGTACGCGACACAGATGGGCACCGTGTCCAGACTCGAGAGCACGTCGAGCTTGGTCAGGAAGTAATCGGTGATGCCGTTGACGCGGGTGGCGTACCGCGCGATGACGGCGTCGAACCAGCCCGTGCGTCGTGCCCGCCCGGTGGTGACGCCAACCTCGCCGCCCTGCTTGGCCAGGTATTCACCGTGATTGTCGAACAGCTCCGTCGGGAACGGGCCCGAGCCGACACGCGTCGTGTAGGCCTTCAGGATGCCGAGGACGGTCCCGATCTTGTTGGGGCCGATACCGGAACCGACCGATGCGCCGCCCGCCGTCGGGTTGGAGGACGTGACGTACGGGTACGTGCCGTGATCGACGTCGAGCAGAGTGCCCTGCGATCCCTCGAGCAGAATCGTCTCACCGCGCTCGAGAGCCAGGTTCAGCTGCAGCCTGGTATCGGTGATGCGGTGCTTGAAGCCCTCGGCCTGCTCGAGCACCTCGTCGACGACCTGCTGCGAGTCCAGCGCCCGCCGGTTGTAGATCTTCGAGAGCACCTGGTTCTTGAATTCCAGTGCAGCCTCGACCTTTTGGGTCAGGATCTTCTCGTCGAGCACATCGGCTGCCCGGACGCCGACGCGAGCGAGCTTGTCCTGGTAGCACGGCCCGATGCCGCGGCCGGTGGTTCCGATCTTCTTGGCTCCGAGGAAGCGTTCGGTCACCTTGTCGATGGCCACGTGGTACGGCATGATCAGGTGCGCATCGGCGCTGAGCAGCAGGTTCGTGGTGTCGACGTCACGCTTTTCCAGGCCGTCGAGTTCGGTGAGCAGCACACCCGGGTCGACGACGACGCCGTTGCCGATGACGTTCTTCACGCCGGCTGTGAGGATTCCCGACGGGATCAGGTGCAGCGCGAACTTGTCGCCGTTCGGGAGAACCACGGTGTGGCCGGCGTTGTTGCCGCCCTGGTAGCGAACGACCCACTGGAGTCGTTCGCCGAAAAGGTCGGTGGCTTTGCCTTTGCCCTCGTCGCCCCATTGGGCGCCGATCAGGACTATCGCCGGCATGTGCTCTCCTACGTTGCTTTCGTGCGAGGACGTGCTGCAGATATTGCTCGATCGAACGCAGCCGTCACCAATTGCCGCAGGCGCGACAGTGGCCGGGGGAACAGTCTAGCCGAGGCGGTGAGCTGGCCCGCATGCCGCTACGGTGGAGCCGAAACGAGGGCACTATGGTCGTTCGAGGGTTCACCGATGATCTAGGAGCGCCGTGACACCGTTCGTTCTGCACTGCGGAAACCCGCCGTTGCCGATCACGCTGACCGACGTCCCATTGCGCAACGCCGATGCCGTGCCTACCGACGACGACTGCAACGCACTGTTCGCCGACATCGAATCGGCCCCCGCACCGCGCATCATCGTGTTGGGCGACGACGCCTCGCTGGCCGCGGTCCTGACCAGGTTGATGCGCACCGAACGCCTCCACATCGAGGTCGCGTTCGTGCCCGATACCGCGACCAACGCCGCCCACATCTACAAGCTCGGCACCGGATCGCGCGCGGCCAAGGTGGCACTGACCGGCACAGCGTCGAGCACGCCCCTCATCCGCGACGACGCGGGCAAGGCCGTTGTCGGGCGGGCTCTGCTCGGCGGCGGTGGCGGCGCGGACCTCGAAGGCGAGGCGTACGTCGACGACACTCGGTTGTTCTCCGGAGTCGTTCCCGGCGTCGAGGTGGCACCGACCCCGGAGCTACCGGGCCTTCGTGCGCGGGTGATCAGCCGTCGACGACTGCTGCCGCGCCGCTGGGTGAGCGGACGCGCGATGCAGCTCGGCTCCCCCGCCGCAGACCTGATGCGCGACGGCATCGCCGGCGACAGAACAGTCAAGCGGTCGACGTTCTACCGTCACCACGAAGAGTGGTTGCTGGTCCGATGACCGTTCCGGTGCGCCGCAGTCCCGTTCTGCCGAGCCCAGTGTTCGTGGCCGTTCTCGCCGTCGCAGGAGTGGGCGGCGCGCTGGCGTGGACAGCGGAGGACGTCACCTCTCTCACCGCCCGACTCGGGGTGTTCGTGCTGGTGCTCGCCGGGTGGATCGCCTCGGTGTGCCTGCACGAATTCGGGCACGCGTACACCGCATTTCGGGCCGGCGACCGCGAAGTCGAACTCCGCGGCTATCTGACGCTCAACCCGCTCAAGTACACCCACCCGTTGCTCTCGATCGTGCTGCCGGTGCTGTTCATCGCGATCGGCGGAATCGGGCTTCCGGGCGGTGCCGTGTACCTGCGAACCGACCGATTCTCGGCCTCGACTCAGCGGCGCATCGCTCTCGCCGGACCGTTCGCCAACGCCGTTGTCGCCGTGGTCCTTCTGATCGTCATTCGGATGTTCGGCACCGACGGCACCCATCAGGCCTTCTGGTACGGGCTCAGCTTCCTGGCGTTCCTGCAGATCATGGCCACGATCCTGAACCTGATTCCGGTGCCCGGACTCGACGGATACGCCGCACTCGAACCCTCGCTCTCACCCGCCACCCGCGCCTCGCTGAACCAGTTCAAGGTTTACGGAATCCTCGTTCTCGTCGCGTTGCTGTTCGTGCCCGCGGTCAATTCCGCCTTCTTCGGGGCGATCTACACCCTGTTCGGGCTGTCCGGTGTTCCCGAGTTCTTCGCAGGCAACGGAAACTACCTGATGCGATTCTGGCTGTGACCCGAGCGCCGGGAAGGACTGCACGACACCGACCGTGACCGACGGGATTTCCGTCGCTGTCGAGAAGTTGTGTGCAGCAATTCCCGATTCGGTCGGTGGCGGGTCGCATAATTCCCCCATGACGACGTGGAACGACTTCTCGACAGCCGCCCCGAACCTGGCCTCGGCAGTGCAGGCCAGGTTCACCGCCCACAAACACCACGTACTCGCCACACTTCGGGCGGACGGCTCACCGCGCGTGAGCGGCACCGAGGTCGAGTTCGCCGACAGCGGTGTGCTGCGCCTCGGTTCGATGCTGGGGGCAGTCAAAGCACGAGATCTGCAGCGCGACGGACGGTTCGCGCTGCACAGCAATCCGGGTCACCATTCGATGGAGGGCGGGGACGCGAAGATCGGCGGCCGTGCCGTCGAGATCACCGATCCTGCTGCGCTGCAACCGATATTCGACGCCGCACCGGGTGAACTGGTGCCGTACCACGTGTTCGACCTCGACATCACCGAGGTCGTCCTGACGTCACTGGTGGACGATCACATGCAGATCGACGTGTGGCGTCCCGGCTCCGAGGTGCACACCGTCACCAGGTGAGCTCTTCCTTGCAGGTCCGGCCGTGCGCGGTAGGTTCGACCTGGACCGTGGCGTGGTCGAGACCGTAGGCGGACAGCAACGACCGGGCGCGATCGAGCACCATCGACGACGACCCCTCGCACTCGAGATGCACTGTGGCCACGTCCATTCCGGTGGTCAGCGTCCACACGTGCAGGTCGTGAACCCCCGTCACGCCCGGCAGCGCGCTCAGGTCGCCGGTCAATGCGTCGACGTCGACGTGCCCCGGACTGGCCTGGGTGAGAATGCGCAGTGCCGAGCCGGCGAGCTTGATCGCGCGCGGGATCACCCACAGGGAGATCAGGACACCGACGACGATGTCTGCCCAGGTCCATCCGAACACGACCATCAGCACGCCGGCGACGAGCACCCCGACGCTGCCGACCGCATCGGCCAGAACCTCCATGTACGCACCGCGGACGGCCAGGGAATCCTTGGCGTCGCCGCGAATGAGCAGCATGACGACGATATTGGCCGCGAGACCGGCTGTCGCAGTGAGAATCAACGGAACACCGGGGATTTCGGGAGCGTCGCCGATGCGCGAGATCGCCTCGTACATGATGAACGCCGCAACACCGAGCAGCAGAACGGCATTGGCGATGGCGGTCAACACTTCCGCCCGATGCCAGCCGAAAGTCCTTGCCGCTGCGGCACTTCCCTTGCGGGCGAGCACGAGTGCGATCAAGCCCATCGTCATGCCGAGCACATCGGTGAGCATGTGGCCCGCATCGGCGAGCAGGCCGAGCGAGCCGATCGCCACGGCGACGGTCGCCTCGACGACGAGAAACACCACCAGGATCGCGAGGGCGACGATCATCTTGCGAACGCGGGACCTGGGTGGCCCCGCACCCGCAGGCGTGTGTCCGCCCACGCCGTGGCTGTGCCCGTGACCCGCGCCCATGACTCCCCCTCGTGACTGCATCGACTTCCGGGAGTCACCATATGCGTACATACGCATATATGCAATGGTGTCCTCGGGTCACAACTCCGGAGGGACGTGCGGGTGCTTCACCGTCGGCGGAAGCGTCGCCAACGCAGAAATACGCTTGAGCCCGGCGACCTGCAGCAGGTCGACGATGATCGACCGCAACTGTGCCAGGACCACCGTTGCCGACAGACCGGCATTCGAGATCAACTCCGGTTTGGCACCGGCCGCAACCGACCGCAACACTCGTGCCGCCTCTGCCGCATCCGGCTTCTGCCCCGGATCGGCAAGGATCATCTGCCGCAGGACCTCCACCGCATGCGCCAATTTCTCCACTTCGTCGACGACGCGCGGATCGAGGATCTCGTCGTCGCGCACCAGCGTCAGCGATCGTCGCGCGAGCACCCGAATGTTGCGGACGGCGTTGTCGATGGGATCGGCCGTCGCCGCCAGCGACGCCAGACGGTTGCGGTGATTCCAGTACATCGGCGAGATTCGCGCGATCTCCCGGCCGCCCTTGAGATCGGTTCGCAGAGCATCGATACCCGACTGCGTCGCACGCGCCTTACGTAGCGCCTCCTCGATAGGCTTGGGATCGTTCGCCACCAAGCCGTCGGCCACCTTCTGCAACACACTCGCAGCCGTGGCCAACACACTCGCCGCATCCTTGCGGGCCCGCCACACCGGGTGCGTCGGGATCAACGCCACGATCGCGATGCCCACCAGACCACCGACCAACGCGTCGACCATGCGGTTGGGGCCACCCATGTTGCCGGGCGGGATGAGCGTGGCCACCAGCACCGCGGACGATCCGGCCTGCATCGCGATGATCGGCCCGCCGTCGAGGAACACCGCTGCCGACATCGCCAGCACCACGACCAGAGCGATCTGCCACGGCCCGCTACCGATCAGCGAGATGAGCAGATCTCCGATGCCGATGCCCACCGTCACTCCGACGACGAGCTCGGCCGATCGGCGCAGGCGAGCACCGAGCGAGACGCCGAGCGAGACGACAGCGGCGATCGGAGCGAAGAACGGGCTCTCGTGACCGACGATGTCCGTCGCCACGAACCACGCCACTCCCGCAGCCAACGCGCACTGAATGATCGGCAGCAGCGACAACTTCAGCCGAGCACTGCCCGACTTCAGCCGGGTTCGACCCCGCGCCCGGCTGGCGCGAGCCCGATCAGCCCAGGCCGAGCGCTTCTGCTGCCTTGGGGTCACAGTCTTCGAGGAGGTCGAGGCAGCGGGCGTACTCGTCGTGCTCGTTGATGTCGCGGGCCGCTTTGGCGAGGACTGCGACGCATCGGAGGAATCCTCGGTTGGGCTCATGGCTGTACGGGACCGGCCCGAATCCCTTCCATCCATTACGACGCAACTGGTCAAGACCTCGGTGGTAGCCGGTACGAGCGTAGGCGTACGCCGTGATGGTGGCTCCCGACTCGAGCGCCGCCTCGGCCAGGTAGGCCCACGCGATGGACGCCGTCGGATGCGCCGCCGCGACGGTCTCGGGTGCCTCGTGGTTCAGCAGCGCGGATTCGGCCTCGTCGTCGCCGGGCAACAGTGTGGGTTGGGGTCCGAGCAGATCACCGAAAGAAGTCATGGCGCTCATTGTGCCCCTACGTCACCGAATCGTGTCCGAACACCCCCGGTGGCGCTCGCGCCGAGCGCCCGACACGGTCGATAGGCTGCCAGCTGACGAAATCGAGAACTCGTGAGTTCTCGCAGGATTCGGTGAACGAGGGAGAACGCATGCCGGACGAGAAGAAGAAGGCGCCCTCCGAGGCCGACGCAGCCACCGAGAAGATCGATCTCCGCAAGAAGAAGGTCGACGAGCCGGCCGACGCAGCCACCGAGAAGATCGCCACTGCTCCGGCCGAGGAACCGGCCGCAGCGGAATCGAAGCCCGTCGCAAAGCCGACCGCGGCCCCGCGTCGTATCCCGCCCCGAAACCCGTCCGAGAATCGGACCAAAGATGTTGCGGCAGAGAAGAAATCACCCGCCGCCGTGCCACAACCAGTCGGGCCGAGAAGGATCGAACCGCAGAAACCGGGGTCGAAGCAGGTCGGTCCCCAGCGCATCGGACCCGACCCGACGGGACCCGGCACACCGAGTCACAAGAAGTGGTGGGCGGCGCTGGTGGCCGCAGTTGTCGTGATCGGGGCAGTGGCCGCCGGTGCATACCTGCTGATCGACCGCCCGAGCGTCGACGACTCCCCGGAGGCCCGGATCAGGACGACCGTCGAGTCGTTCACCAGAGCCTTGGCCGTCGGCGACCTCGCCACACTGCGCAGCACCTCGTGCGGTGACCTGGCGACGTTCTACCGAGACATACCCGACGCGGAATTCGCCGACGTCCATCGCGTCTCGCTCGAGCAGGGCAACATCCCCACCGTCGACAGCATCGACGCCATCCAGGTCGGTGACGACGACACCGCGATCGCTCAGGTGATCGCGCACACCGACGCGAACCCGAACGATCGCTCCCCGCGCACCTTCGACCTGCGCCTCGACGGCGACCAGTGGAAGGTGTGCAACTGACGGACGTGAGCGGCGGAGCCTGCGGGTCGTTCCGCAGGCTCCACTCCTACCTCGTAGCCGGCTACGAAGTTCCGCTCACGGGGATCAGCCGGCGCTGACGCTGCGACCGGCGGACTTGAGGTCGTTGCAGGCCTCGACGACACGGGCCGTCATCCCGGCCTCGGCCTTCTTGAGGTAGCTGCGCGGGTCGTAGGCCTTCTTGTTGCCGACCTCGCCGTCGACCTTGAGCACACCGTCGTAGTTGGAGAAGAAGTGTCCGGCGATGGGACGGCTGAACGCGTACTGGGTGTCGGTGTCGACGTTCATCTTCACCACGCCGTACTCGAGCGCCTCTTCGATCTCGCTCTTCGCCGAACCCGATCCACCGTGGAAGACGAAATCGAAGGGCTTGGATCCCGATGCCAGACCGAGCTTCTCCGACGCGACCCGCTGACCGTCTGCCAGCACCGACGGCTTGAGCTTGACGTTGCCCGGCTTGTACACGCCGTGCACGTTGCCGAAGGTCGCCGCCAGCAGGTAGCGCGAACCCGCGTCGCCTGCGCCCAGGGCCTCGACCGTCTTGAGGAAGTCCTCGTTCGAGGTGTAGAGCTTGTCGTTGATCTCGGCTTCGACGCCGTCTTCCTCGCCGCCGACGACACCGATCTCGACCTCGAGAATGATGTTCGCAGCCGCAGCGCGGGCCAGCAGATCCTTGGCGATCTCGAGGTTCTCGTCGATCGGGATGGCCGAGCCGTCCCACATGTGGGACTGGAACAGCGGGTTCTTGCCTGCGTCGACGCGCTCCTGCGAGATCGCGATCAGCGGACGAACGTACGTGTCCAGCTTGTCCTTGGGGCAGTGGTCGGTGTGCAGAGCGATGGTGACGTCGTACTTGGCCGCGATCACATGCGCGAACTCGGCGAGCGCCACGGCACCGACGACCATGTCCTTGATACCGAGCCCGGAGCCGAACTCGGCTCCGCCGGTCGAGAACTGGATGATGCCGTCGCTACCCGCGTCGGCGAATCCCTTGATGGCGGCGTTGATGGACTCGGAACCCACACAGTTGATTGCCGGAAAGGCGAACTTGTGTTCCTTCGCCCGGCCCAGCATCTCGGCGTAGACCTCGGGAGTTGCGATAGGCACGGCGTCATTCCTCCATAGAAAAGTTCGGTTGTGTCCAGTGCAGTATGGCAACCTCCCGGCCCGGTGTCGTGCGTACCCGCGTCACCCCGGTCATTCCGCAGGCTCCACTCCCGCGCCCCTCCGGTCATTCCGCAGGCTCCACTCCCGCGCCCCTCCGGTCATTCCGCAGGCTCCACTCCCGCTGACGTCGGCCGGGAGCGACGGCCCGTCGACGGTGCCGAACAAGCCATCACGTTCACAGCAGAGCGACACCATCTGTTCAGGACTTACCAGTTTCGGCCGGTAGTGTGGGCGCGGTGAGTCTCCTAGCTGCCTCGGAAACGATGACGACGAACCTGGCCCTGCTGCCGGGCTTTCTCGACCCGGTGAACCTGCTCAACTCCTTCGGGCACTGGGTGTTGATCGGGCTGCTGCTGGTGGTCTTCATCGAGTCCGGGCTGCTGTTTCCGCTGCTCCCAGGTGATTCCCTCCTCTTCACGGCCGGGTTGATCGCCGCGTCGAAGTCCACCGAGATCGAGCCGTTCGCGTCCATCTGGACCCTTGTCGTTCTGATCCCGATCGCGGCCATCCTCGGCGACCAGGTCGGCTATCTCATCGGCACCAAGGGTGGCGCGGCCCTGTTCAAGAGCAACGATTCGCGGTTCTTCAAGAAGAAGTACATCGACGAGTCGCACCTGTTCTTCGAGAAGCACGGCCCGATCACCATCATCCTGGCGCGCTTCGTACCGATCGTGCGTACGTTCGCACCGGTCGTCGCCGGTGCGTCGCACATGAAGTATTCGCTGTTCCTCACCTACAACGTCGTCGGCGGCGTCCTCTGGGGCGCGGGCGTGACGGTGCTGGGGTACCTGCTCGGGCAGATCGCGTTCATCCGCGAGCACGTCGACATCATCTTCCTGATCATCGTCGCCGTCTCCGTCCTCCCCATCGTCGCCGAGGTCGGCAAGCGCATGATCAAGGCCCGCAAGACCCCGCTCGGGGAGGCGGCCGACGTGATCGAGGCCGACGCCCCGGACACCAAGTCCTGATCGAGATCTTCCGAAAGTGATCGAGTCCATGTCGTCGATTACCACTGCGCTGTCGACCGAGTCCGTCCAGGCCGCCGGCAGTTTCGGTCCGTTGGAGACAGCGGGCCCACTCGTCGTGTGGATCGTCGTGATGACCTTCGTGTTCATCGAATGCGCAGTGATCATCGGGTTGTTCCTGCCCGGAGACTCGATGTTGATCACGGCAGGAATCGTGATGGCGACCCACGCGTCGGGCACCGGTCACATCTGGGCGCTGTCGCTCGGTGCGATGGTCGCCGCCATCGCAGGCAACCAGGTGGGCTATTCGATCGGCCACCGCACCGGCTCGACTCTGGTGGCCCGCAAGAACGGCAAGTACCTCAACACCAAGAACCTGCACAAGGTCAATCTTCTGCTCGAGAAGCACGGTTTCTGGGCGGTGCTGGTCGCGCGGTGGATCCCCTGGGTCCGCACCCTGTGCCCGCTGGTCGCTGGTGCTGCGAAGATGGATCACCGCAAGTACACGATCGCCAGCACTCTCGGTGCCATCATCTGGGCTCCGGTGCTGCTGCTGATCGGGTTCTACTTCGGGTCGTTCATCGAGCGCATCCCCTGGTTGATGCCCGCCGTCCTCATCGGCATGGTGGTGCTGCTCGTCGTCGGAACCGGTCTCGGTATCTGGCAGTACCGCAAGGAAATGGCACGGCCCGAAGAGACCATCGAGGTCGAAGAGGTCGTCGAATAGGGTCTGCGTCGGTCCGCTCCGACGAGGTGTTCTAGAAACCCGCAGCCGAGACTCGGTAGGCCGCTTCCATCAGCATCCAGCCGCCGAGCTGCACCGAGAAATCCCGTTCGGGCACATCGGACGGTCGGACCGTGCCCTCGGTGAAGGTGGCGATGTGCAGGCCTTGCCCCGGGAAGCGGGCTTCGCGGGTCCAGTCGGCTCCGAACAGTGGATTGTCTTCCACTTCGAGACGGTTCTCCCACGCCGACTCGGCCGAGTTCAGCACGATCGCCGCAGCGAGTTCGCGTGCCCGGTCGTCGGCGTCCGAGTCCCCGGGTAGCTCCACCGCGACCATCGCCAGGTAGCGCGCGAGGATCGGGTTGAACAGGCCGCCGTCTCCCCCACCGCCGCCGGTGACGACGAGGTTGCGGGTCAGGTGGTTGTCGACGGCGTCGACCAGGGCATGGACTCGCTCGGCGTGCCGGGGTTCTCCGAGTCGGACAGCGAGTTCGGTCTCGAGGCCCAACGTGACGCCCTGGCAGTAGCTGTACACGGCGCGTTCCATCTCGCCGGTCTTTCCGGCGTCGACGAGTGCACGAGTGGAATGCATTCCGTCCAGAACGAGCCCCGTACGCGGGTCCTTGAGGGTGCGGTCCATCCAATCGGCCATCTCCTGGGCACGCCACAGCCGACCGGTGCGGGCCAGCAGGATCGCGGCCGGGCCGTTGGCGGGTGCGTTGTAGAAGTCCGACTTCTTGCGCCACGGAATGCCGCCGCCCTCGGCCGGAGCCCAGGCGTCGAACAATTCCATCTCGATCTGCTGGATGCCACCGCGATTGCCGACGAAATGCTGCCGCTGCGCGCGTTCGAGTGCCAACCCGAGCCACGCCATGTCGTCGTAGTAGTTGTTGGTCCACCCGCTGACGTTGCGGGTTCGGTGCGCTCGGGTGATCTTGTTCAATCGCCGACGGCGCTTGGCGGTGAGATCACGATCGGCGGCGTCGACCGCGCAATCGAGCAGGTGGGCCTGCCACCAGTAGTGCCAACGCAGGAACATCCGTTCCGAACGCGCCGGTGGCCAGGCGACGACTCCCAACGTCGTGCCCGGCAGCCCCCACAGCCGACGCATGTGCCGCGCGACGACGGCCCCCTCCGCAGCGTCCGCACGCTGCGACCACAACTCCTGCATAGCCGCAATCCTGCCACTACCGTTGCCGATTCGTTACATCCCGCCCCGGAAACCCCGTCGGACAGCGCTGCGACTCACCACGCTGCATCGAGATCCGCGTGCCGCCGAATCCACGAGTGCATGGCAATCCCAGCGGCAACACCTGCATTGATGCTGCGCGTGGAACCGAATTGCGCGATCGATACCGTCATCGAAGCCGATTCGCGGGCACTGTCGGTGACACCCGGTCCCTCCTGACCGAAGAGCAGCAGACAGTGACGCGGCAACTCCGCGGTCTCGATCGGTACCGACCCAGGGGTGTTGTCGACGGCCACGACCACGAGGCCCTGCTCGGCTGCGAACGCCATCAGCGCCTCCACCGAGTCGTGGTGATGGATGTGCTGGTAGCGGTCGGTGACCATGGCACCGCGACGGTTCCACCGACGACGTCCGACGATGTGGACCGCCTGCGCGGCGAAGGCGTTCGCGGTCCGCACCACCGTCCCGATGTTCGCGTCGTTGGTGAAGTTCTCGATAGCGACGTGCAGCGAATGCCGTCGGGTGTCGATGTCGGCGACGATCGCCTCGCGTCGCCAGTAGCGGTAGGCGTCGACCACGTTGCGGCGATCTCCGCCCGCGAGCAGATCCGGGTCCAATCGCGGATCGTCGGGCGGCGGTTCGGTGTGCGTGTCGAACCACGGTCCGACGCCGTTCGGGTTCTCACCCCACTCGGTGGGGCCGGCGTCGTCCGACGACGATTCGCTGCCGATCGTGTTCTCGCTCAATAGACTTCGTTGCTGTCCGGTGCGATGCGGAAGCCGTGTCCGGTTGCGTCGTCGACGCACGAGATGCCGTTCTCGGCGGACGTGCAGGTGAATCCGTTCTCGGAGATGCTCGCTCCGACCGCCAGCGGTGGATCGATCGTCTCGCCGCCCGAGGTGTAGACCACACCGCCGGAACACATGAACGCCGCCGGGCCATCGTTGGTGACACGAATACCGTTGCCCCAGTTGATCATGCAGTCGTCGGGCCGCGGCGGCACCGGGGTGGTGGTGCCCTGACACCCGGCCTCGACACGACTGGAGAGCGGCACGATCCCGCACTGGAACAGACCGTCGGGGGAACTGAAGTAGTACGCACCGCCGATGGCGGCGTACGTCGTCTGCGGTTCCGCGGTGGGCGTCGGCTCCACCGGAGGCGGGGGCGGCGGCAGTGGCACTTCCGTGGTCGTCACGGGCGCAGGAGTGGTGGTGGTCTGCGTCGTCGTCGGCACCGGAGTCGTGGTCGACGCAGGCGGCGGAGGCTGGGCAGCGGACTCACTGCTGCAGCCGGCGAGAACGAGCGCCGTACCGACCCCGATTCCCACCAACCAGGCTCGTGCCCAACCCATTTGCCGTGCTCTGCTCGATCGCTGCCCGCTCGCACCCCACGTAATCGGCATGAAGAAACCCCGACCCACCTTTCGACATCGACTGCTCGAAAGACCGACGATACCGGCGCAGTGCCGGCATCGTCCGGCGAGGAGTTCTAGGTGTGGCTCAGACGCCGGTTGACCTCGCGAGTGAGCCATGCGGGCGAGAAGCGCGAGCCGAGCGAGAGTGCCTTGGACGGCAGGCCGACCGGGAAATGCACCTTGTGCAACCGACGCTTCACCGGACGAGTCGCGTCGAAGATCGCGTCGGACACGTCCTTGACGGTGAGCTTGATACCCAACGAGCTCGTGGTGCCCGTCGACACGCCCTGCGTCATCGCCGTTTGGACGAACAGCGGCCACATGGCCTTGACCGAGATGTCGTACTTGCTCCACTCGAGATCCAATGCCTCGGTGACGCCGCGCACCGCGAACTTGGTCGCGCCGTAGGTCACCAACTCGGGCTGACCGTAGATGGCCGACGCGGAACACAGGTTGACGACCTGCGCGCCTGCGGTGTCCTTGAGGTACGGAAATGCCGCGAGGGTGCCGTAGACGACCCCGTTGAAGTTGATGTCGATCTGACGACGATGCACCGACAGCGGCATGTCCTCGAAAGCGCCCGCGGCGAGAATTCCGGCGTTGTTGATCAGAATGTCGAGTCGACCGTCACCCTCTGTGACGAACTCCTTCAGCCGGGTTTCCCACTGGTCGGAGTTGGTTACATCCAAGATGCCGGTGACGACGCGGCCGCTGAGCGAGGCAGCTTCCTTGCCGAGCGATGCCAAGCCGGTCTCGTCGATGTCGTATGCACCGACGAGGTAGCCGTTGGCCGCGAACTTGAGAGCCGTCGCGCGGCCGATACCGGCAGCTGCGCCTGAGATGAAGACAGTTGGTCGAGTCACATCGATCACCGTACATGTAACCCTACTTACCGGTAACCCCCTATCGTCGAATATCGAACAGTCGCCTCCGGCGACCCAGGAGCACCGAAGTGAACAACGCGAGAATCGTGCGAGCAGTCGTCGTCGTGACGATCGGATACGCCATCGTGCTGGCGATCTGGATCGGCTGGCTGATGAAGCGAACCCCGCCCGGGACGCTTCCGTACCAGCTGGCGGCCCTGGTCGCCGGATTCGGCGCGGCCCTCGGCCTGGCCATGATGCTCGCGGGACGACCGACGCGTGAGCAGAAGGAACTGATCGAACACGGCGTCGAAGGATGGGCGACGGTGGATGCGATCCGCCGCATCGACGAGAACACCGCCGAGTTGGACCTCGAATTCACCGTGCCCGGCTCGAGCAGCTACTTCGGCAAGATCGTCTACGACGTCCCCCGCTCGGACACCTCGCGGTTCGAGCCGGGCACCGTCATCGCCGTTCGCGTCGACCCTGCCCACCGCGAGCGAGTGCTGCTGCTACCCCGAAGCGAGGGCTTCGACGAGTAGGACCTGCGCCGCGACGTAGGTCGACAGGACTATGGCCTCCGCGGTCCGCCGCTGACGATCCTCGGTCAGGAACAGTCGACGGAAGACGATCAGTGCGTCGGATGCAGTGAACAAGGCACCGCCGATCATCAGCCGTCGATCGCCGCCGCGGGAGACAGAACGAGCAGACAGGGTCGACGTGGTCGCGAGCACCGCACCGTACGCGATCAGGGTCGACGCCACCGCGGGCTGTCGCCTGGCCAGTAGCGTCGCCGCGGCCGCCCATCCGGCGTACCGCGGAACGGCGTCGATCAGTGCCGGACGTGCACCCCTGCGGTACAGCAGATAGGTATAACTGCCCTGCATCACGGCGAACGCACGCGCACCCCATTCCAGAGCGGAGTCGTCGTCCGGGTCGATCAGCAGAACATCGCCGATCGTTGCGGCCGCGAGACCAGCCGTGAGCACCCGATCTCGGCCCGGACAGAGCCCGCTCGCCAGGGCCGGGACTATCAGAGGCTTGGCCATGCGCTGCAACGGCATCGAACCCGTCCAGGCACCGACCACGGTCACCGCACCCGCCACCAGCGCGGCCGCCCGAGCCCGCCGAACCCGACCGACAACCATCGCAGACCTCCACCCGAACATCTCGTCACAGTGAGCATCACATGTGACGCTGACCCCTATCGCTTGATACTCGCAGGTTGCGTCGCCATCGTGGAAAGGTCGGTCGGATCATTTCGAGGCAGTGGGGACCAGCATGCGCCGCAAACTCACCGGGCAGGACAGTTCGGGCCGCTCCGCGTTCGCAGGCCACCCCAACCCGTTGCTCCGCGACTGTGACGTTCGCCAGGCTCGCATCAAGCACTGGGTGACCGCACTGCTGATCCTCATGGTTCCGGTGTCGCTGTGGATCGGTGCCGCCGCCCACACCGATCAACAACAGCGACTCGAGGACCAGAAGACCTCGATTCACCAGGTCACCGCGACCACCACCGCCGCCGCCGAATCCGCACCCGTCGCATCGACCGAATTCGGCGCGTCCGGCGCAGCGGCGACCGCCGTCGACTCACGGTGGGTCTACCGAGGCGTCGAGCACACCGGACGCGTCAGCGTGGACACCGGATCACCCGTCGGTACCACCACGCAGATCTGGGTCGACGACAGCGGCAACCCGAGCATGCGACCACTGACCTCGTCGGACGTCGTGGCCGCGTCGATCTTCAACACCATCGGTAGCTGGGTGCTCGTGGCATCGATTCTCATCGGCTTCCATCACCTGATGCGCTTTCGCTACGACGGTCATCGGGACGCCGAGTGGGACCGCGACATCGCCGCTCTCCTCCGCCAGTACTGACGCGACCCCCGACGCCCTTCCGCAGGTCACCTGCGCCGTTGCATTAGATAGTTAGTGTATGTAACAATAAATCGGTGAGTCACTCCGACGCAGACATCCGGGACCTCCTGTCGCAATTGGTCACCAGCTCGTCACGTTTCGTCCGGTTGGCCGCACGGTTCGGCAGCGACGAATGGCCGAGAGCGTGGATGCGGGCGCTGTCGTTGCTCGAGGAATACCAGCCCCTGCGCATCAGCACGTTCGCCGAGTTGGACCGCTGCTCCCAACCGTCGGCGACGGCCTTGCTCGCCAAGCTGAGCAAGAGCGGCCTCGTCACCCGAACCGCCGATCCCGACGATTCCCGTGCCGTCCTCATCGAGATGACCGACGACGGCCACCGATGGCTCGCCGCGAGTCGACGCCACATCGTCGACGGACTGGTGCCGTACCTGTCCGACCGCGACCCGGAACAGATCCAGAAACTGACCGACGGACTGAGCGAGCTTCGCAGCATCCTCGAGCCCGTCGATCGCGGAATGAGAGGAACCTCTTCGTGACCACCAGCACCTCCCCCGACAGCCTGCTGAAGCAACCGCGAGCGGTGTGGGCCGTCGCGTTCGCCAGCGTCATCGCCTTCATGGGCATCGGCCTCGTCGATCCCATCCTCAAGCCCATCGGTGAACAACTCGATGCCTCGCCGTCTCAGGTGTCGTTGCTGTTCACCAGCTACATGCTCGTGACCGGATTCGCGATGCTGATCACCGGGGTCGTGTCGAGCCGCTTCGGACCCAAGCGCACCCTGCTGGCCGGACTGGCGATCATCGTCGTCTTCGCGGCACTGGCGGGTACGTCCGGATCGGTCGGTGAGATCATCGGTTTCCGCGCAGGCTGGGGACTGGGCAATGCTCTGTTCATCGCGACGGCGCTCTCGACCATCGTCGGTGCCGCATCGGGAGGTGTCGCTCGCGCGATCATCCTCTACGAGGCCGCTCTGGGTATCGGTATCGCCACCGGACCCCTCGTCGGTGGCGTTCTCGGCGGGTTCAGCTGGCGCGGACCGTTCTTCGGCGTTGCCGCACTGATGGCCGTCGCGTTCATCCTGCTCATCGTCATGCTGCCGGACACCCCGAAGCCCGCGCACACCACCTCGATCCTCGACCCGTTCCGCGCGCTTCGTCACCGCGGCCTGCTCACCGTCGGCATCACCGCGCTGCTCTACAACTATGGATTCTTCACCCTCCTCGCCTACACCCCGTTCCCGTTGGACATGGGCACGTACTCCATCGGCTTCATCTTCTTCGGCTGGGGCCTGTGCCTGGCGATCGCATCGGTGTTCGTGGCACCGAAACTGCAGCGGGCCTTCGGAACGCTGAACATGATGATGCTCGCGCTGCTGCTGTTCGCCCTCGACCTGGCGGTCATGGCGATGTTCACCGAGAACAAGATCGTCCTCATCGTGGGAACCGTCGTGGCCGGGCTGTTCCTCGGCGTCAACAACACGCTGATCACCGAGACCGTGATGATCTCGGCACCGGTCGAGCGCTCGACGGCGTCGGCGGCCTACAGCTTTGTTCGCTTCACCGGCGGGGCCGCGGCTCCTTACCTGGCCGGCAAATTGGGCGAGTCGAACATGCACGTCCCGTTCTGGGTGGGTGCCGCCTGCACCGCCCTCGCCATCGTGGTCCTGGCGACCGGCCGGAAGGTGCTCGCTCATGTCGACGACCACGAACCCGCACCTCACAGCATCGACGAGGCCCGGGCCGTGACGGTCGGCGACTGAAATACCTTCACCTGAACAGGTTTTCGCGGCGGTCGAGATCTTCGGATCTCGACCGCCGTTCGCTTTCGCGATTCTCACTCGTCACATGAGTCCCATCAGTAACACTTTCATAACCAATTCTCAGGTAAAGGCTTGAACGGTTCCCGAGACCGGCCGGTTGGTTTACGGTCACGTCAACACGGTTGTTCGTGTGACTCACCAACTACACCCGTTCCGCGTGGGAGGGCGGGTGCGCGCAGCACTCTGCTGCCACTGACCGAAGGGCCACAATCTCCATGTCGCAGAAGTCGATCGCCAGGTCCAAGAAGGCGCGCCTCGCCGCTGCCGGGGCCGCCATGGCACTGTCCCTCTCCATCGCTGCACCGGGAATTGCCAGTGCGCAGGATCAGACACCCGAAAGCTCCGCAGTCGAGCAGCCGGCCACCGAGGGCGGCACCGAATCCGGAGCTCCCACCACCGAGGAGGGCGCAGCGGTCGAAGGATCCGCCACCGTCGACGCGCAGATCGAAGCACCTGCTCCGGCCGTCACCCCGGAAGACGCCGCAGCCGCAGCGGCCGCAGCCGTCCCGGCCCCCGAGCTACCGTCGACCATCCGCCCGCTGCCCCAGGTCACCGGCGGCGTCGTCTTCAACGACGACGGCACCGCGACGGTCAACCTCGACGTCATCCCGCAGCTGTCCGACGCGGAAAGGCAGGCGATCGCCGACGCCGAAGCGGCCAGCAAGCTTGCCGCCGAAGCATCAGCCGCCGCTCAGGTGCGCCTCGAGACCGCCAAGGCCGCCGACACCGCCGCGAGTAACGACGCCACCAAGGCCGAGGTCGCTGCAGCCGAGGCCGACGTCAAGGCCAAGGCTGCCGTCACGGCCGCCGCATCGGCCAAGGTCCAAAGCGAGGCCGCGAGTGCTGCGGTCACCGCAGCCAAGAAGGACGCTGCCGAGCTCGAGACCGCGGCCGGCGAGGCCAAGGCGGCAGCGGACCAGGCCGCAGCCGACGCGAAGACGGCGGAGGATCTGGCTGTCGAGCTCGAAGCCGCAGCGGTATCGGGCGACCCCGAAGCCACCGCCGCAGCTGCGGCCGCCCGCGCCGACGCGAACGCGAAGGCCGAGCTCGCCGCCAGCGCCAAGGTCGAGGCCGATGCGTCGACCAAGGCCGTCGAGGACTCCCTCCAGGCACTGCAGGACTCGTTCAAGAACTTCAACCTCGCCAAGGTCGCTGCCGCCACCAGGGCCGCAGCTGCCACCGCGGCCAAGTCGCTGGCCTTGCACATCGAGGCTCAGACCGCAGCTGCCGTGGCCGCGATGGCCGAGCAGAACGCCAAGAACCTCGAAGCCGCAGCCGAGGCTGCGGCAGGCGAGGAGACCGAATCGCAGAAGGCTGCAGCCGACGCCCGAACAGCAGCCGATGCGGCCAAGGCCGACGCCGACGCCAAGGCAGAGGCGGCAACCGCAGCCCAGGCCGCACTCGACGCCGCCCCGTCGGACGCGGACATCGCGGCACTGCAGAAGACGGCCGACGACGCCGCGCAGGCAGTTCTGGACGCCGACGCCGCGGTTGTCGCCGCCGATGCAGATCTGGCAGCCAAGACCGAGGCAGCCGCGGCAGCCAAGGCCAAGGCGACGGAGGCCGCGGACGCCCTGGCAGCCGTACAGGCCGACGTCGATGCCGCCAAGGCCGATGCCGACGCGAAGGCCAAGGCCGAGGCCGATCTGAAGGCCGCAGCAGCCGAACTGGCCGCCAGCGGACCGAAATTCGAGTGGACGATCAACCTCGGAAATGTTGTCCGCGAGGACGTTCCGGTCACCGAGATCGACGAGAACACCGTCGTCGTCGACGAGACCGGAGTGTCCCTGGTCGGCGTCAAGAACGAGGACGGATCGTTCACAGTGGCGGATTACTTCACCACCGACGAGAACGGTGTCGTCAGCGTTGCCGGCGATCTGCCGCCGGTCGATCTCGCACTCGGCGACTCCTCGAACGAGGCGTCGGGCGGATCGGACAGCTCGTCCAACACCCCGGTGATCCTGGCCGGAGTCGGCGTGGTCGTGGTCGCGGCAGCAGGCGGAGCGTTCTACCTGCGTCGCCGCAGCTCCACCGATGCCACCTCGTAGAACCCGCTGGCTGTGGACGGCGATCCTGACCCTCGTTCTACTCGTATCAGGTTGTGCGAGTGACGAAGTCGGGATCGCCGCACCCGATCGCTCGCCGGTCCAGTCACAGATCTCGGTGGCTGCACCGGCGAGCGACGTCGCTCCCGCTCAGCCGGAACACATCGAACTCCGATCCTCGGACGGCACGACCTACCTGAGCAGCCCGATCCATCCCGACCCGCTCTACCGCGGCGGCGACAGTGGCCAGGTGCTGAACCCGGTCGACGAACTGCCCGCGTGGTGGGCCGAGAGCGGAATGCCAGGAACCTCGACCGAACAAACGGTAGTGGTTGCCGGACATAACTATTCGAAGCGTGACGCCCCGTTCAAGGCGTTGCGGGTAGTCACCCCGGGCGACACCGTCGTGTTGCGCACCCCGAGCGGCACCTTGCAGTACGCGGTCGAATCGGTCGGCCCTCTACCTAAGGGATCTCTGCTCGCGGACAACGAACTCCGACGCTCGGTACCGGGACGATTGATCCTCGCCAACTGCGACGTCCAGGGCGGCGAACCCACCGACGACAACTTCGTCGTCGTCGCGCAACTCGTTCGCTGACAAGCTCTTTCGGAGCCAGGGGCTACAGGCCGAGGTCCGCCAGGCCGAGGAGGGATCGATATTCGAGCCCCTCTGCGGCGATGACCTCGTCCGCCCCGGTCGCCCGATCGACCACCGTGGCCACGCCGACGACCGTCGCTCCCGCGTCCCGCAGAGCCTGCACGGCAGTGAGCGGAGAATTTCCGGTGGTCGTCGTATCCTCCACCACCAGAACACGTTTGCCGACGATGTCCGGACCCTCGATCCGACGCTGCATGCCGTGCGCCTTCGCGGCCTTGCGCACCACGAACGCATCGATCGGACGCCCCTGCGCATGCATGATCGACATCGCCACCGGATCTGCACCCATCGTCAGACCGCCGACCGACACGAAATCCCAGTCGGCAACCAGATCACGCATCAACGAACCGATCAGCGCGCCTGCCCGATGATGCAGAGTCGCGCGACGAAGATCGACGTAGTAGTCGGCTTCCTTGCCCGACGACAACGTGACCTTCCCGTGCACGACGGCAAGCTCTTTCACCAAATCGGCCAGTTCCTGCCGGTCCGAATTCGCGGCACTGTCGGCCATGTTCGGATTCCTCTCGTCGCACCACGGATCTTCGATAGGTCGGTACGAACTTACCTACCGACCCGCGCAGGCGCTCCCGCCGGCTCCGCTGATCGTTCTGCCACTAGGCAGCGATCTCGGCCGACTGCTGCTCGTCGAGCAGTTCCTTGGTCTCCACGAACGGTTCCGGTGCGGTCAACGAACGAGCCCTGGCGACGAGCGAGGACGGGAACGTGCCGATCGCCTGCGACAACCGATACGCGTTGTCGTTGTACACCCGCACCGCGCCTGCGATACGGCGCTCGGTGACGTTCAGTTCACCGGCCGGGCCTTGAAACGACCAATTGCCCAACGCGTTCCGACGCGCATCGGCATCGGCGAGCACGGCGTGAAACGCGGCGGACAGGGCGTTCTCGGCGGCGGCCTGCGCCTGCAGACCCAGGCTGCGATCGCGCACGGCCTTGGACCACGAACGTGCACCGCCGAGCTGACGCAGCAGATCGGCGGACAGCCCGGTGGCCTCCGCGGCGGCGAGGAACGGGCCCAACTGCTCGTGACGCCGATCGAGCTCGACATCGACCAGCCGCAGACTCTGCTCCGTCTGATCGCTGTATCGACCGAGTCGACGCACCGCGACCACCACGTAACCGACCACAACAATGAGGACCAGGACTGCCACGACAACACCCGAAGAAACCGTCACGAGGTACGAATTTAGCCGCGTAAGCGCGTCTGCGCCCGTAAACACGCCCGAACTTCGATCACGGCTGATTGCGTCGGCGGTCCGAGTCGAACGGAATCGGCCGCGAGACGGGCGGACGCGGCACCGGACGCGACGGATTGGCCCTACTTGCGGCCTGCGGACCGGCAGCATCGGGCCTCGGCGGACGCGGCCTGCGCCCCGGCTCCTGCGGACGCGGTTCCTGAACACGAGGTTCCTGAACACGGGGTTCCTGGACACGCGGTTCCTGGACACGGGGCTCGGCGGCGCGAGGAGGCCGAACCCTCGGCTCAGGCGTGTTGGGTGCAGGGGTTCTGGGCTCGGCGACGGGCGGCTCCGGGCGTCGAACCGCCTGAATACGGGGTTCGGCCACGCGAGGCCGAGGATTCTGTGCCACGGGTGCTTGCTGCGTGGGTGCCTCGTGCACCGACGGCCTACCGGGATCACTCCGATCATCACCGGGGCGAGCGCCGTAGACCGCGCTTCCGCGAACCGGCGGCAGCACGTGCAACATGCCCGACAGTCTCGCGACCGCGTCGATCGCGGCATCCCAATCGCGACCGACACTGCCGAGCGGCAGTGACCCGAGCGTCCAGTCCTTCTCGCTCCACAGCAGCTGCAGATTCTCCGGGATGGACTCGGTGAACGCTGCCATCCGCTGGTCGCAGACACGCCGAGCGATATCGACGTCGGTTGCGAACACCACGCGTGGACCGATGGAACCGAGCAGTTCCATGTCCTCGTCGCGCGGCGGTGGCGTCGAGCGCGGCCGAAGATCGATGTCGACATCCGAACCGACCGAGCGTTGCACGGCCACGATCGTGCCCGTCTCCTCGACGTCGAAGAGAACGAACTCCTCACCGCGTCGAACGCCGGTCACCACTCCGAGAGCCACGTCGAACTCCGGCTTGGACAGGGCAGCGCGCGAGAACCGCGTGACCAGTTCTCGATCGTGCGGTCGGTACTCGTATCCCTGAGCCTTGGCCCACATCTGCCGTACACGTCCGGACCGATCTCGCTTGGACCTGTCGATGTAGAGCAGGGCCACTGCACCCATCAGTGCAATTGCCGCAAGGCCGAACCACATTGCCGTCATCGCGAACCACCTTAATCGACATCGACACCTTCGCCGCCCACCACCGCCGGGGCCTGCGAACCGTCCCTACTGCGACGCGGGTTGCCTAACCACCCAGACTCGGCGTTTCGATGATGACGTTCGCGCGAATCGTTCCGTCCTCGACGGCCTCGCCCTGCACCACGACGAATGCACCGACGGTCAGCGACGCCAGATCGCTACCGGACAACGAGATTATCTGGGTCTGGGGTGTGGTCTGCACCGTGACCGGGGCCCCGTCGAGACCGTCGAGCGTCAGAGTCGAGCCGTCGTTGGCGGTGATCGTTCCCACCGACGAGCCGAGCTGGCCGAGAATCTCGGGAATTCCCCCCGGGATCAGCTCGGGTGTGGTGGCCGTGCCCGATTCGGTGGGCTGCGGCGTGGTCGTGGGCGCAGTCGAGGTGGGCGGCCGGATCGAGGTCGACGGCGCAGTCGCCGTGGTCTCGGGCTCGTCCGATCCCGCGCTCAGGAAGGAAATGCCGAACACCACGACGATGGCGAGAACGACGAGTCCGATGAGCGCCAGAACCCACGGTCGGGGCCCCTTGCTGCCGGAATCGGCGTCGTTCGGTCCTTCGGCGGGAGGTGGAGTGCCGTACTCCGGCGGCTGTCCGAACTGCTGAGTGTGGCCGAACTGCTGAGTGTGGCCGTACTGCGCAGTGTCGTAGCCCGGAGCCTGCCCGTACTGCTGGGCCTGCCCGTACTGAGCAGTGTTGTACCCCGGGGCCTGGCCGTAACCCGGGGCCTGACCGTACTGCTGGGTCTGGCCGTAGGCCTGATTCGCCGCAGCCTGCTGCTCGGGGTCGTACGGCGGAAACGCCTGCGTCGGCTGATACCCCGGCGGATACGCCTGCGGGTCCGGATTCTGGTAGCCCGGGTTCTCGTAGCCCGGGTTCTGATACGCCTGCGTCGGATATGCCTCGGTCGGGTGAGCGCCGTCGGGGTTTTGCTGGGTTCCGGAGTACGGCCGACCGTCGTCCTGGGTCGGCTCGGACGACTCCGCCTGGCGTGCCGCGTCCTGATCGCGTTCTCGAGGTGACCGCGGGTCGTCCGGATTCGTCATTCCACGAGCGTACCCACCCGCTGAGCCCCGGTCGAAGCACGAAACAGGCCCGCGCGAGCAGTGCTCGTGCGGGCCTGTTCGGACAGGCGACCCCGGCTAGCCCAGGATCAGGTGCTCGCCATCCGGGCTGACGTTGACCGACACCACATCGCCGTCGTGGACCTCACCGGCGAGGAGCAACTTCGCCAGTTGATCCCCGATTGCCTGCTGAATCAGTCGACGCAGCGGACGCGCACCGTACAGCGGGTCGTAGCCGCGCACCGCGAGCCACATCTTCGCCGGCGACGACACCTCGAGTGTCAGGCGACGAGCCGACAGACGCTTGGCCAGGAAGCCGAGCTGGATGTCGACGATCGACTCGAGCTGATCCTCGGACAACGCGTCGAACACCACCACGTCGTCGAGTCGGTTGACGAACTCGGGCTTGAACGAACGCCGCACCGCGTCCATCACCTGCTCCTTGGTACCGCCGGCACCGAGGTTGGAGGTGAGGATCAGGATCGTGTTGCGGAAGTCGACGGTCCGGCCCTGGCCGTCGGTGAGACGGCCCTCGTCGAGAACTGCAAGCAGGATGTCGAACACGTCGGGGTGTGCCTTCTCGACCTCGTCGAAGAGCACCACCGTGTACGGCCGCCTGCGCACGGCTTCGGTCAACTGTCCGCCGGCCTCGTAGCCCACGTAACCCGGAGGTGCACCGACGAGCCGAGCGACGGCATGCTTCTCGCTGTACTCACTCATGTCGATGCGCACCATCGCCCGTTCGTCGTCGAACAGGAACTCCGCCAACGCCTTCGCCAGCTCGGTCTTGCCGACGCCGGTGGGGCCGAGGAAGAGGAACGATCCCGTCGGACGGTTGGGATCGGCCACCCCGGCACGGGAGCGCCGGACCGCGTCGGACACCGCTTGTACGGCGTCCTTCTGTCCGACGACTCGCTTGCCGAGTTCGTCCTCCATGCGGAGCAGCTTGGCGGTCTCGCCTTCGAGCATCCGGCCGGCCGGAATTCCGGTCCAGGCCGCGACGACGTCGGCGACGTCGTCCGGTCCCACTTCCTCCTTGAGCATCACCTCGCCCTGAGCAGGAGAGTCCTCGGTCTTGGCGGCGAGCTCCTTCTCGAGCGTCGGGATGCGTCCGTAACGCAGCTCGGCGGCCTTGCCCAGATCGCCGTCGCGTTCGGCGCGGTCGGACTCCCCGCGCAGGTTCTCGAGCTCCTCCTTCAGGACCCGCACCGAGTCGATGGCGTTCTTCTCGTTCTGCCAGCGGGTGCTGAGCCCGGCGAGCTTCTCCTGAAGATCGGCCAGTTCCTGGCGGAGCTTGTCGAGGCGAGCCTTCGACGCGTCGTCGGTCTCCTTCGCCAGGGCCATCTCCTCGATTTCGAGGCGACGGACGGCCCGCTCCACCTCGTCGATCTCGACGGGGCGCGAGTCGATCTCCATGCGCAGCCGCGACGCGGCCTCGTCGACGAGGTCGATGGCCTTGTCCGGCAGGAAGCGGGCGGTGATGTACCGATCACTGAGCGTTGCCGCAGCGACCAGGGCGGAGTCCGTGATCCGGACGCCGTGGTGCACCTCGTAGCGTTCCTTGAGTCCGCGCAGGATTCCGACGGTGTCCTCGACCGAGGGCTCTCCGACGTAGACCTGTTGGAAGCGTCGTTCGAGGGCAGCGTCCTTCTCGATGTACTTGCGGTACTCCTCGAGGGTCGTCGCACCGACCAGACGCAGTTCACCGCGGGCCAGCATCGGCTTGATCATGTTGCCCGCGTCCATCGCGGACTCGCCGGTCGCGCCGGCACCGACGATGGTGTGCAGCTCGTCGATGAACGTGATGACCTGGCCCGCGGAGTTCTTGATGTCGTCGAGCACGGCCTTGAGCCGCTCCTCGAACTCACCGCGGAACTTCGCCCCCGCGACCATGGAACCGAGGTCGAGGGAGACGACGGTCTTGCCGCGCAGGCTCTCCGGAACATCGCCTGCCACGACCCGTTGGGCGAGTCCTTCGACGATGGCCGTCTTGCCGACGCCGGGCTCGCCGATGAGCACCGGGTTGTTCTTGGTGCGTCGCGACAGGACCTGCACGACGCGCCTGATCTCGGTGTCGCGCCCGATGACGGGATCGAGCTTGCCTTCGCGGGCCAGCGCGGTCAGGTCGGTGCTGTACTTCTCCAGCGCCTGGTAGGTGTTCTCGGGATCTGCGCTGGTGACCCGCGCGCTGCCACGGACGGCCTGGAAGGCGTCGCGCAATTCGTTGGGTCCGGCTCCGTGGCCGCTCAGAAGCTTGGCTACGTCGTCGTTGCCGGTCGCCAGGCCCACCATGAGGTGCTCGGTGGAAACGAACTCGTCGTCGAGTTCGGTGGCCAGGTGCTGCGCTGCGGTGATCGCGGCGAGGGTTTCACGGCCGAGTTGCGGAGTGGTGGTCGAGCCGGATGCCGAGGGCATGCGATCGACGAGGTTCTGCGCTTCTCGACGCACCGTTGCAGGGTCGACGCCGACGGCCTTCAACAAGGGTGTGGCGATGCCGTCGGTCTGATCGAGCAACGCCACCAACAAATGTGCCGGACGAATGTCCGGGTTACCGGCCGCGGATGCGGCCTGCAGGGCAGCAGAAAGCGCTGCCTGCGACTTCGTGGTGGGAGTGAAACTGTCCACCGGTCACCTTCTTTCTCGGATCGGGTTTCGTGACTGTCGCTGGGTACAACCATAGACAAGTTGAGTCTGTTCCGCTCAACCCTGATTTTCTTCGTGCGCGACTCTGCACATTCCGCACCGTGCGCGATACCCTCGATCGGTCTACTTTGGAGACGGTCGACGGCAGTGACCGGTGGGGCAATCGGTGGGGTGGAGGTAGATCGATGCTCGACGCACGCACGATCTCCCTGGTTCGCACCGGATTCAAGTCCGTCGTGGCCGCCCAGGACGGACCGGCGCGGCTGTCTCGGTCCTTCTACGGCCACCTGTTCGCCGAGCACCCCCACTTCCGCGCCCTGTTCCCCGCGTCGATGGATGCGTTGCGTGAACACTTCGTCATGGCGCTCGGGTACGTCTTCGAGCATCTCGACGACCCCGACCGCGTCGAACCGTTCCTCGAGCAACTCGGCCGGGACCACCGCAAGCACGGAATCTCGGGCGCGCACTTCCGTGCGGGCAGCTCGGCCCTGATCAGCGCGTTCCGCACCTTCGCCGGCAACGAGGTGTGGACCGACGAGGTCGAGACGGCCTGGAACGACGCACTCACCGTCGTGAGCGATGCGATGGCCGAGGCCGCCGACAACGACGAACTGCCGCCGTTCTGGAGCGCCACCGTCGTCGAACATCATCGGCTTCTCGACGACCTCGCAGTCGTGCGACTCAAGACCGACGGCGAAATTCCGTACTTCCCCGGGCAGTACGTCAGTGTGCAGATTCCGCAGCGGCCCAAGCTGTGGCGGTATCTGTCCCCGGCCATCCCCAGCAATCCGTACGGCGAGATCGAGTTCCACGTCCGACGTGTATCCGGGGGCTGGGTGTCGCCGGCGATGGTCACCGAGACCGCGGTCGGTGATCGCTGGTCCATCAGCCCGCCACTGGGCGGGATGCACGTCGATCGCGCGATCCGCGAGGACGTGCTGATGATCGCGGGAGGTACCGGCCTGGCTCCGCTGCGCGCGCAGGTCATGGAGATGGCGCAGCGCAGCAACAATCCGCGGGTGCATCTGTTCGTCAGCGGGACGTATCCGTGCGATCTCTACGATCTGGACACGCTGTGGCAGCTGTCTCTGTCCAATCCGTGGCTGACGGTCGTTCCGGTGACCGAGGAGCTCGAGAATCCGTGGTGGTACTCGGGCACACCTCGCGAACTGCCGTGGGGAATGCACCACCGTCTGCACGGCGCGGTGGGCAAGGTGGTGACCCAGTTCGGCTCGTGGGCCGATCGGCAGATTCAGATCTGTGGGTCGCCGTCGATGGTTCGGACGACGATCTACGCCCTCCGCAAGGTCGGCACACCGATGGAGCACATTCAGCACGATCCGTTCTGAATCATGTTGCGCTGCTAGGGTTTCAGCTCGACAAAGACTTCGGCGGCAGATCCTCGACGATTCCGCCCGCCACCAGGCGAGGAGTCCAGGTCTCGGTGATGAGCCTGCCGTCTCCGGTGATGATCGCGTCGGGATCGGGGTCGATCAGAATGGGATAGCCCGCGTCCGCGTCGGCCAGGACGTTCTGCACCAGAAGGTCGTTCTCGATGGTGTAGTGCACGCGAACCGGATGCAGATCCGAGTCGAAAGCCCATGGGCGGCCGATGAAGATCACCGCATCACCGGAATCGTCGAGTACCGACACCGAGCCGTCGTGCTCGAGCCGCAGGCTCCACCGAGGCGGCATGGACGTGACGAACTCGAAGCGGTGGGGCGCTCGGGTGTCGAGCAGGTGGATCATCAGCAGTGCACCGTCCCAGGGATCTCGTTGCGGGACAATCACTTCGAACGATCCACATTCGTAGAACCTGGATCCGAACGGACCCGGGATGCCTGCGCCGAGATCGTCTGCGATGGCGAGTTCGAGCCGAACGAATCCGGATCCGTCCTCGGCGCGGAGCATGATTCCCTCGGACGGGTGCGGCATGGGCGATTCGTCCCGCGGTGCGTAGGACAGCACTGCACGAAGCAGAGGCTCGACCACCTCCGCGTCACCGTCTCGTGAATCGAACGTTCGTCGTCGACGACCGGTCATCTCCACCCCCTCCGCCTGGCAAGACAGTCTGCCACCGAGGCTCCGATCACGCGCCCGATTCTGCGGAAAAGCATTCGTTCGATCCCGTTTCCCCGGGTACCCGGCCGCGCGGACTCGGCCCCGCACGTCACCCACCTCATGAAACCGATCAGTCCGATTCTGGGAGGGATTTCTGCAGGTCAGCCATGATTCGACGGGATCACGACAGCGGCTACTATGAGCCGGTTCGGTCCGTGGCGGACCGATCTGCCCGGGTGGGCAGCGGCTGTATCAGGAAGGCACACACATCCCCGATGTCCGCTGATTTCGCCGCACGTCTGAACCATCTGTTCGCCACGATCCACCCGCCCGGACGCAAGCCTCACACCAATGCCGAGGTCGCCGACGCACTCGCCCTGCGCGGGCACCAGATCTCCAAGCCGTACATCTCGCAACTGCGGTCGGGGCAGCGCGTCAATCCGTCCGCCGACACCGTGGCGGCACTCGCCGCGTTCTTCAAGGTCAAGGCCGACTACTTCTTCGACAACATCTATGCGGCCAAGGTCGATCACGACCTCGAACTGCTCACCCAGCTGCAGGGATACGGCCTACGTCGCCTGTCCGCCAGGGCATTCGACCTGTCCGAGGAATCTCAGAACCTGCTCAGTTCGATGGCCGAGAAGCTGCGCGTGAGCGAAGGACTTCCAGCGGTGCCGCCGGACAGCACCGTCTAGGATCCGGCTTTCGAGGCCGATACGGGTCGTTCCGCAGGCTGCACTCCCGCGGCCGCAATTCGCGCCTGCACTTCGGGACGCCTCAGTGGCGGCACCGTCGGCGGTGGCTGACGCCGCTCCGGGAGCGCGTCGAGGAGCCGGTGCGTCGTCGCCGTCACCTCGGCGACGGCAACCTCGAAGGCGTCACGGGTGGCGTCCGAGGTCTTCTGCACACCACTGATCTTGCGGACGTACTGACGCGCGGCCGCTTCGATCTCCTCGTCGGTTGCGTGTGGTTCCAGCCCTCGCAGGGTGGTGATGTTTCGGCACATGCATCGACGATAACCCCGCAGCTCACACCTCGAGAAGACCTGCCACGGCACGTAGACACAACGCACGAACCTGTTCTCGGCTCAGAGTTCTGCGCTCCACCCAGTCCAGGCACACCGCTCGCACGAACGCCACCCACCCGCGCAGTGCGGTGCGGACAATCTCGTCGTCGCGAAATCCTTCGGGCAGAGCAGCCAGGATCCGCTCCTGCTGGATCTCGAACTCGCGCCTGAGGATGTCGTCGATCCGTCGGTCTCCCAGCAGAGACCCGCGGTTGACGGCGCGGACGCCGTGCGCGTGCTCGTCGGTGTAGGAGATGTACGCGTCGAGACCGGCGGCGATCTGCTCGAGGACCGGAAGGGAGGTGTCCGGTGCGGTGAGGTCGAGGTTTCGCTCGGATTCGGTGCGCACGACCTCGACGAAGAATTCACGCTTGGACGGGAAGTAGTGGTACATCAACCCGCGGGAGACGCCCGCGAGATCGGCGACCTCCTCGATCCACACGTCCTCGTAGGGCCGCTCGGCGAACAGCGCCGAGCCGATCTCGAGTAGCTGCGCACGCCGTTGCGTCGGCGTCATCCGCTTACGGGGTGTGGTCATGGGCCTCGAACTTTACTTGACACGAGTTCAACAGTGAGTACGGTCACTATTGAACACCGGTTCAACAGGCTTGTCTCGAAACGATGGAGTGGCGATGTCGACAGAGTTCGCGGTACGAAACGGCCCTCTGCCGCATCCCCCGTACCGAGTCCCCGTGCTCGGCGACATTCTCGGAATCAACCCGCGCACACCGGTTCAGGACTCGACCGCCATGGCCGGCCGCCTGGGCACCATGTTCGAGCGGAGCATCCTCGGTCGACGGTTCGTGTTCGCCTCGGGTGCCGATGTGGTGGGCGAACTGTGCGACGAGAAGCGGTTCGAGAAGTTTCTCCCTCCCGGCGTCGAGAATCTGCGCGACATCGGAGCGGACGGTCTGTTCACCGCCTACAACCACGAACCGAATTGGCAACGCGCCCACGATCTGTTGCGTCCGGCGTTCACCGCCGGTGCCATGCGCGGTTATCACGAGATCATGGTCGACGTCGCCGACGATCTGGTTCGGCACTGGGAAGGCTGCGCACGCACCGGGGCGACGACCGACGTGTCCTCGGACATGACGAAGCTGACGCTCGAGACGATCGGTCGTACCGGGTTCAGTTACAGCTTCGGCTCGTTCGCGCGAACCGAGCCGCATCCGTTCGTCTCCGCGATGGTCGGCGCACTGACCTACAACCAGCGGCGGGCAATGCTCAGGGTTCCCGCGTTCGCCAAACCCTTGTTCGCCCGATCGGATCGCGCGTATTCGCAGAACAAACAGTATTTGGCCGACGTCCTCGCAGACGTCGTCCGAACTCGACGCCGGTCCACCGAGAACTTCGACGACCTGCTGCAGATCATGATGAACGCGGCACGCGACGTCGACAATCCGAATGCATTGAGCGAAGCCAACATCGGCTACCAGATCCTGACGTTCTTGATCGCCGGGCACGAGACCACCTCCGGTGCGCTGTCGTTCGCGCTGTACTACCTGGCGACACATCCGGAGGTCTTCGAACGGGCCCGCGCCGAGGTCGACGAGGTCTGGGGTGCGGGCAAGCCCGAGTTCGGGCAGGTCCCCAAGCTACGGTACGTCCGCCGAGTCCTCGACGAATCGTTGCGCCTGTGGCCGACGGTTCCCGCGTTCGGCCGAGGAGCACGGGCCGAGACCACCGTCGGTGACGGCTACCGAATGGCGGCCGGGGACTGGGCGATCGTGCTGGTGACGGCCCTGCATCGCGATCCGGTGTGGGGCGATCGTCCCGGCGAGTTCGACCCGGACAACTTTCTACCCGACCGCATCAGGGCCAGACCGGCTCATGTCTACAAGCCCTTCGGTACCGGTGAACGCGCCTGCATCGGAAGGCAATTCGCCATTCACGAGGCGGTCCTGGTACTCGGAACCATTCTCCAGCGTTTCGATCTGCACGCCGACCCTTCGTACCGGCTTCAGGTCGTGGAGCGACTGACCATGATGCCCACGGGCTTTCGGGTGCAACCGTCGACTCGGCACTAGTCAGTCGGGCAACAGCGGAACCGAGATTCCCGGATCGCGGCCGAGAAGCACCCCACGAGTGAGCGATGTCGATCCGAACTTCTTGTGCACCCCGTCGAGCGCACGGTCGAGAGCCGATGCCTCCGGCGGCGTCCGCACCTGCGGTGCGTCGAACTGCAACTCGAGCTGTTCGGCTCCACCCTTGTCGATACTCGAGACGGTGACACCGACGAGGGTGATGCCCTTCTCGGCGATCAGCGGTGCGGCATCACGGAGCAGTTCGAGTGCGGCGTCCAGGATGTCTCGGGTGTCGGCGGTGGCGCGATCGAGCGTGCGTGATCTGGTGGCGCGAGTGAAGTCGGCAAACCGCAAGCGCAACATCACGGTTCGACCGGTTCGCTCTGCTGCGCGCATACGGTGCGTGACGCGATCGACGAGCCCGATCAACGAGGCCTCCACCTCGGCCGCGTCGTGCCTGCCGCGTCCGAGTGCCCGCTGCGCGCCGATGGAACTGCGTGACTTCCCGGGTTGGACGCGTCGCGGATCCCGGCCCATGGCGAGCGCGTACAGATGGGCGCCCGCTCCCTTGCCGAGCACCGATGCCAACGACCGCTCGCCGTAGGCTGCGATATCCCCGACGGTCCTGATGTCGAGGACATGCAGCTTCTCGGCGGTCACTTTGCCTACGCCCCAGAGCCTTTCGATGTTCAGCGGATGCAGGAACTCGAGTTCGCCACCGGGCGGCACGAGAAGCAGGCCGTCGGGCTTGGCGAAGGCACTGGCCACCTTGGCCAGAAACTTGGTGGTGGCGATCCCGACCGTGATTGGCAGCCCGACCTGCTCGGCGACGTCCCGGCGCAGTTGCCGACCGATCTCGGTCGCACTGCCCGCTATCTTCTGCAAGCCGCCGACGTCGAGAAATGCCTCGTCGATGGAGATGCCCTCCACCAGCGGGGTGGTGTCGTGGAAGACGTCGAACACGTCCTTGCTCGCCTGCGAGTAGGCGTCCATGCGTGGCGGGACGACGATCGCCTGCGGGCACACGGCGCGGGCCTGCCCACCGCTCATCGCCGTGCGTACCCCGAAGGCCTTGGCCTCGTAGCTGGCTGCGAGCACCACTCCCCCGCCGACGATCACCGGCCTGCCGCGCAACCGCGGGTCGTCACGCTGCTCCACCGAGGCATAGAAGGAGTCCAGATCGGCGTGCATGATGCTCGCCACGGGTCGGCCGCTGGACTCCACGAGTCCATGCTCGCACGGCCCACCGACACCGCACCCGACTCAGCGGCAGACGTGCTCCTCCGCGGCCTGCACGATCGGCTCGGCCCAGGGTTCGCCGGTCCCCTTCTCGTAGGTTGCTCCCAGAGAATCGGTCACTTCTGCGACGGCTTCCTCCTCCGTGAGTCCCTGTTGGGCGCGGGTCTCGCAGAAGCCGGGGATGTAGATACCGAGCGCGAACACCTCGTTGACGGTCGTTCCGATGCCCTGCTCGTAGAGGTCGTCGAACAGTGCGGCCATTCCCGGGGTCTCGAGAAATCCGTCCCGCGCCTCCTGAACATCACGCGACACATCGCTCCCTGCGCCGGAGGACGTCAGCTCGTAGCTGCAGCCGGCGGTCAACGCCACCACGCACAGTGCAGCACTCACCGATGTCCGACCTGCTCGCGACTTCACAGGACCACCCCCGCAACCACGTAGGTCAGCGCGGCGACAGCTGCCGCCGCGGGCAGCGTGGTGACCCACGCCGCGAGCATGTTTCCGGCCGTTCCCCAACGCACGGCCGTCGTGCGCTTGGTCGCCCCGACGCCCATGATCGCCGACGAAATGACATGCGTCGTCGATACCGGTGCTCCCAGTCCGATCGAGGCCACGTAGAGAACCGCGGATGCGGTCGCCTCGGCCGCGAAGCCCTGGGGTGGGTCGAGTTCGATGATCTTGCGGCCGAGGGTGCGCATGATCCGCATTCCTCCGGTCGCTGTTCCGACCGCCAGCACCGTCGCGGTGAGGAAATAGCACCACAGAGGAATCGTGTAGTCGGCCTGATGACCCGACACCACCAGTGCCAGAACCACGATGCCCATCGTCTTGGCCGCATCCTGCATACCGTGCCCGAAGGCCATGGCTGCGGCCGAGCATGTCTGAGCTCGCCGGAATCCGCGGCTGGTGGCACTGGGAGACGAGCGGCGGAACATCCACAGAATGGCCACCATCGCGGCACTTCCGAGCGCGAAACCGACTGCAGGAGAAACGATCATCGGCAGGATCACCTTGGTCGCGACGCCTCCCCACAGCACTGTCATTCCGCCTGCGAGTGCAGCTCCCACCATGCCGCCGACCAATGCGTGCGAGGACGAGGACGGCAACCCGAACCACCACGTGATCAGATTCCAGGCGATGGCACCGACCAGGGCGCACCCGACCACGAGCAATGCGTCGGATCCGACATCGAGGGCGATGATTCCCTCGCCGACCGTCGAGGCGACCTTCGCACCGAAGAAGGAGCCGAGCAGGTTTCCCACCGCGGCCATGAGCAGAGCCGAACGCAGTGTGAGTGCACGCGTGGACACCGACGTCGCGATGGCATTGGCCGAATCGTGAAAGCCGTTGGTGAAGGTGAACGCCATCGCCAGAGTGATGACAAGAACGAGTGCTACCACCGCGCACTCACGTCTCTTTCAACACGATGGATTCGATGACGTGCGCGACTTTTTCGAAAGCGTCTGCGGCATCTTCGAGTTCGTCGCCCACTCCCTTGAGTTTCATCACGGTCAACGCGTCGAAACGGCCATCGAACAGATCCGCCAGGAATGTCCGATAGGCATGGTCGGCCCGGTTCTCGAGCTCGTTGATCTCGATCCAGTAGCGCTCGAGATCCTTCATCGACGCCAGCCGCGGCATGGCTTCCGCAGTGACTTTCGCCGACCGGTCGAGGATGTCGATCATGTCGTGCATGTGCGGGGTGAGTCGGTCGATCCGGTAGAGCGAGAGCAGATGAGTCGCCGCTTCCATGTGGTCCATCACGTCGTCGAGACTCGAACCCAGGACGTAGATGTCGGTGCGATCGAACGGGGTGATGAAACTCGAATTCAGGGTGCGGAACAGGTCGTGAGTGATGCTGTCTGCTTCGTGCTCGAGATCGACCATGCGCCGTGCAACAGCATCGATCTCCGGTGCGGATTCGAGCAGTTCGGTCAACGTCTTGGCTCCGGTGGCCAGCAGTTGAGCCGAGGAGTTGAACAGGTCGTAGAACAGAACGGACTTGGGCTTGAAGCGTGCGAACATCGTGCGGCTCCTAGGGGTGAGTCGGCTACCGGCGAGCGCCGGCGTATGGCTCGAGTAGATCCGACGGCACGCGATGGTCGGCATCGGCGGGAAGCACGAGTTCGGGTGCACCGGCGCGTGATCGGGGTGCCATTCCGAATGCCTCGATGGACTGGCAGTACTTCGAGACGCGAATGACGGACATGTTCATGCGAGCCGTCATATCGGTCACCCAGTACGGAACCCGCTCGTTGGCCTTGATCTCCAGGATGGCGAGCTTGGGCGGAATGATGAACCGATTCTCGGCACCGGAGTCGAAGCGGAAGTCGCGGTCGCGTCCGTGCACCTTGTGATCGATGGTGACCCGAAGCCCCAGATCGGCCTCGCGTCCGACGTACGCCTCGCGTAGATAGCCGGTCGTCACCATCGGACGCAGGTCGAGATTGGCGATCAACGTACTGACCTCGTTGACGAACGGGCGTTGACTCGGGTCGCAGTCGATCTCCTCACGTCCGTTCAACCACCGCTGAGAAACGTCGTAGGGCAACGAGATTCGACGCTTCTGGGTGACTCTGTTGACGCGTTGCTTGATCTCGATCTGCACCGGTGTGTCGTCCGTGCATTCGGACGGTGCCCCGTACAGGCGCACCCGAACCTTGCGTCGGAACTTCAGGCCCTCGATCTTCTCCCAGTAGAACCGCAGGTCGGTGGTGTCGTAGTACAGCGAGGTGACCGGGTAACCGCCCTTCGGCGAGAACGGATCGGTGTCCATCCGCGCCGTGAGCTCTTCACGGACCTGAGCGACGTCTGCCTCGGCGACGAAGTACTTGATCTCGTACCGGTTGAACGAGTGCAGCTTGCTTGCGGTCTGCTGGTAACCGGTGGGCTCGGTGGTCAGGTCTTCCGGCGAGGCACCCTGCTTCTCCAGTGCGGCCTTGGGTCGAAATTTGTCGAACAGACTCATGAGGATTCCTTCTTCCTACGAACGGTGGAACGGAGCGAGCACTACGGCGGGCAGTTCGGCAGCTCCGTCGGCCTCGGACGCGAGCAGCAGTTCACCCGCGTCGGTGAAGGCGACGGCCTCGCCCTGTGGTTGATCGGGGCCCTCGACAACACCGGTGGGAGCGCCCGAGAATGCCGCGGCCACATCGCCGTCGGCGATATCGAAGACGAACAGATCCTTCTTCGTTCGCAGTGCCCCCACAGTGGCATCGGCATCGACGGCCGCCCCGGTGATCGGCCTGCTCGATCCATCCGGTGCCGTCGCCGACACCGTTCCATTGCGAGCAAGATCGATCAATTGCGGAGAGGCGGTGACGGATTCGGCGCTGCTGTATATCGCCGCGGACGCGCCGCCCGAGGCCTTGGTGATCAACACCGGTTGCCCGCTGGGCGTCAGAGCGAACGCCTCGACGTCGTGTGCGCGGTCCGGGTAGCGCAGAGAGACGGAGGTCCGCCGATCGGACCGAACATCGACGCCGATCAGCGTGACGCTGTCGCGGTCGCTGTCGTTGTCACCGGTGTCGGCGAGCCACACGATCCCCGCACGATCGACGGCCATGTCCTCGACGTCGACCGTCTCGACCCCGACCTCGACCCACCTCGTGACCTCGCAGGCACGGTCGAGCACCGCCAGCCGGTCGTCGCTGCCGCGGTCTCCGATCGCGTATCCGGTATCGCCCGTCCACGCCAGGCCCGAGAGCTCGGACAGTCCCGGATCGGTCGGAGTACACCAGGTCTCGAATGCTGCCGTCGACTCCGGTTGGGTCACCCCGCACGACGCGAGCACCGAGACACCGATCCCACATGCGGCGACAGTCCGAACCACGCGCCGATTCCTGTTGTTCACCCACGCGTCGCCTGACCGCCACGCGAACGAGCGGCGATCGTCACCACCCGGGAGCAACACCGGCTCATGAACGGTCGAACCTCTGTTCCGGAGTTGCTGGTGGCCACGGGTACGGCGCGCACGCTCGCGCAGGCCGCCTCCTTCGTGATGGAGGGCATGGTCCTGCTCAACGGACTGCCGCTGCGCGACCCCCGCCGCGAGGTTTCCCCGGCGGACACCCTGACCCTGCGCTGACCGCCGGGGCATCACGACGATCCCGTGACAACAGGATCGTCGGCGAGTGCGTCGATTCGGATCTGCAGCCGTGACTTCAATTCCGTAGCATCCGCGTCGATGTCCTCCTGGGAAAGACCGGCCGACGTGGGAACGGACGCGGCGACCTCGTCGACGATGTCGAGTACCCGGCCACTGGCCCACAACTCGTCGTAGATCGTGCGGAACGCAGTGTCGTACTCGTCGGTGAACTCCGTCGAGTCCAAGAACATGTCCTTGAGCGAATTACCCAGCATGGGGCCACCTTCGGGCATGCCCCCGCCTTCCGGGAGCTCCATTCCCTCCGGTGGGGTGAAGCCCTCGGGCAGCTGCGGCATGCCACCGCCTGCCCCTCCGCCACCGGGAATCATCGAGACTTCGTCGTGGGCCCCGGCGGTGGAATCGGAATTCAGAGCCAGATTGAGATCCCACGACACGACGGAGAACTTCTTCGTGTCCAGGTCGTAGTAGAGGTAGAAGTTCTTTCCCGGTCCGCCCATGTCGTCGCCGTTGCCCAGCAAGTTCTGCAGTGCAAGATAATTCGCCAGCGAGTCGACGTCGACGTAGTCGGCCAGATGCGCATCGAACTCGGCCTGGTCTACACCGTCGAGCCACTTCAACAGCGTGATGATCGGTTGCAGGTCCGCTGTCCCGCGGGCATTGATCTGGGTGAACTGCTCTGCATAGGTGGTCTGATCGTCACCCTGATACGTGAAGCTCGCATTCGCTCCGGTCTTGTACAACACCCCGTCGCCGTCCTCCAGAGAATTGGCGTAGTCGTCATCGGGAGCGACGACCACCAGTCGCGTCGTCTCGGCCGAGTCGTTCACCGAGTACGTGGTGTAGGTGAAGTCCTGGGTCGGCTGGTCCGAAGCGTCGGTGATCGCAAGAGAGACCGACTCGTTCAACGCCGGAGTGTACGGCCGCAGCGAGAGCGTGGTGTGACCCTGATACGCCCGCCCCTCGGAGTACTCGGCGAAGTCGATCAGAAACGGAAGATCCTCGGGCGCATCGAAACTGAGCGGTTCACCGAACACAGCCATCCCGGCTCCCCCGGGCATTCCCCCGCCCTCGGGCATCGCCGCACCCTCGAGCATGGCTGCACCCTCGGGCATGGCTGCGCCGTCCGGCATCGCCGCACCCTCGGGCATGGCTGCGCCGTCCGGCATGGCTGCGCCCTCAGGCATTGCCGCGGCGTTCGCTGGGGGTGCTGCGCGGTCCGCGCCGGCGTTGCCACCACCGCGTCCCGGCATCGTGCCGTCATCGTTGCTCAGCGAACTCAGCGTCGAGTTGCCCTTCAGTCGAATACCGACGTCCGAGATCAGAGTCCCGTCGATGGTGATGTCGGCGGGTACCGATTCCTTGACACCCTCGTTCTGGAACGAGTCCTTCAGGGTCTGGTAGTCACCGGCATCGATATCGAGCGAAATCGAATGCGACACAGTGGGATCGAAGAGGTCGACCGCGCCCTGGACGTTCTCGGTGATCTCCGACGCGATGACGGTTGCATCGCCGGTGATGTACGGGCGGATCCGGGTCGACCCGAACACGGTCGCCATCACCACGACGAACACCAGGAGCGTGGCAGCGATCTTCCAGTGCTGCCGCACCGTCCGAGGAATTCGATGGATCAACCTCCTTCGCAGGGTCGTCGGAGCGGAGGGAAAGTTCGTGTTCGGGTCGGCCACGATCAGATATCCGTCTGGTCGTATCCGGTGAGTACCGAAACCCGTTGTCCGGTATTGACCTCACTGAGGGCAGCGATCAACTCACCGGGCTTCTTGCCGGACCGCAGTTGTGCGGTGAAATACAGCTCGGTCAGTGCGCCCGATCTCACCGATTCGGTACTGACAAGCTCGAACTCCTTGCAGTACTTGATCAGTACGTCTTCGACCAGATCGGTGTAATCGGCGTCGGGTGGCACCTGAACCTTGACGACCTGACGCTGCACATCGAGCTTGAACCAGTCGAACTTGCTCATCACCACCATCACCAGGCAGATCGCGAACGTTGCCGCGATCGCCAACACGTAGAAGCGAGTTCCCGTGGCCATGCCGATCGCCATCACGAGGAAGATGAAGCCGACGTCGCGAGTTTCCTTGATGGCGTTGCGGAATCGGACGACGGACAAAGCACCGACGAGGGCGAACGCCCGTGCCACGTTCGATCCGACGACCAGCATGATCAGGCTGATGACCATGCCCACCGTGACGAGAGTTTGTACGTAGGACTGGCTGTACGAGACGTTCTTGTGGGTGAGTCGATAGACCCAGCCGATGATGGCCGACAGGACGAACGACAGTGTCAGAGACACCACGATGTCGAACGTCGAGAACGTTCCGCTCAGGTCTTGAATGTTGAAATTCATCGCATTCCGATCGAGTTGTATCGAATTTCGCACTGGCTACCCGGGGGTGGTTCTGCCCGCGCACCGGCGTAATCCTCGCTGTTTACCGTTTGTTCGGATGCCGTTAACCATAGAGACATTCGGTCCGGAAATTCCATACAGGAAGCTGGCAGTTTCCTGCCAATTCAGCCGTGAAAAGCCTGGCAGCACGCAGTCGATCCACGACGAATACCCGACATCCACTTCGGACGTCGGGGAGGGTCATATTTTCTTATCATGTTGCAGTGCAACAGTTTCGATTGTTCACTGCAGGCAACGTAACTCCGACCGAACAGGCTCGCGATCAGCGAGTCTCCGAGCGCAGGGCCGGCAGAATGACCTCGTCGATGATTCGGGTTCGGTATTCCGAATCCAAAGGCTTGGCATCGGTCAATGGCCCCGTCATGATCGCGCTGAAAACCATGTATTGCAGAAAATCGGCAGCGGGCGGTCTGGTCGACAATTCCCCCCGCTCCACCGCACGCATGACGACCGATTCGAGGAATCGAGCCTCGGGTTCGAGGAACGTTCTCCGCACCGCTGCCGCCAACTGTTCGTCGACCATCACCGCATGGTGGATCGCCGCAGCGAAACGTTGATCGTGCTCCGCCCCCTCGGACACCCGGTGCATCAGCTCGAGCAGATCTCCACGAAGGTCGCCGGTATCGATGCCGACGAACGGCGGGGGGCCCACCGATTCGATGGCAGCGACCACCAGCTCGGCCTTGCTCGACCACCTCCGATAGAGGGTGGCTTTGCTGCACTGCGCTCGTTCGGCAACCAGGTCCATCGACAGCGAGTCGTAACCGACCTCCCCGAGACAGAGCAGCGCAGCGTCGAGAAACTCGCCCTCGCGCTCCACACTCACCCTCGACCGACGTGGGGCGTCGCCGTTCATCCGTGCCCCCTTATCGAATCGAAACAGTTTCGTACCGATAATCGATCGTAGCGCTGAGGCATACTTCTGTCACGGGACGCGAGTGCAGGTGACCTACATCACGTCAGTGTGACATTGTTGAAGCCGTCGGATCGGCGTGAACGGCTGGAGAAAATCGTGACGGCCTGGTGGCGGTGGTACGCAGCGCTCGGCGCAGTCGGCTGCGTCGTCTACTTCCTCGTCCCCACGATCGTCTGGGCTCAGTCGGTCTTCGTACTCGTCGGAGCGTCCGCCGTCGCTGCCACCGTGATCGGTACCAGGATGCACCGGCCCGCCAACCGCAGAGCCTGGCTGGCCATCGCCACCGGAACCGCACTGTGGGTGCTCGGCGACATCGTGTTCGAGTGGATCCACGTCACTCGCGGCAGCGTGCCGTATCCCTCGATCGCCGATGCGCTGTACCTCGTCGGCTATCCGATCTACGGTTTCGGCCTGTTTCTGCTGGCCCGCCACAAGTGGCGGGCCAGTGAGCGTGGGCATGTCGCCAACAGTGCCATCATCATGGTGGCCTTCGGACTGCTCACCTGGGTCTTCGCCGTCCAGCCGACGCTCGGCGCGGAAGGAATCTCCGGATTGGGCGGACTCGTCGACGTCGCGTACCCCGCGATGGACATCTTCCTGCTCGGACTGTTGGCCCACTTCGTCGGATCACGGCAATGGCGAGCGCTGTCCTACCGACTGCTCACCTGCGCCGTGTTGTTGCTCGTCGTCACCGACACCGTCAACAACTTCGCGATCATGCCCGCGTCCTCGTCCCAGCGGTCGCTGTTCGACGTCGGATGGACCCTGTCCTACGTCCTGATCGGCGTCGCCGCCCTGCACCCGTCGATGCGCCGCATCACCAACCCGAACATCGAATCCGACGCCCATCTGATGGCGTCGTTCACCACCCCCACTGTCGTCGTGCTCACTGCGGCCACATTGACCGCACCGATCGTCATGTTCATCGAAGTCGTTCGCGACGAACCGATCGAGCAGTGGGGTTGGGCAGTTCTGCTCTGTGCCGGAGCGTTGGTGATCCTGGTGGTGTTTCGCATCACCGACCTGTTGCGGTTGCTGCACACTCAAACGGTGCAGTTGCGTGCAGTCGCCGACACCGATCACCTCACCGGGTTGGCCAATTTGCGCGCCCTGGAACATCAGGTCTGGAGCAATGCCGGCGGATCGACATTGCTGACCGTCGATATCGATCGTTTCAAAGAGATCAACGACACGTTCGGGCGCGGCTTGGGCGACCGGGTTCTCGTGGTGGTCGCCGACCGCCTACGAAGCATCGTCGACGACTCGATTCTGTTGGCACGCTTGGCCGGTGACGAGTTCGCGCTGTGCGGGCCGGCGGAATCGATGGACCCGGCCGCGTTGGCCGAGGAGATTCAACAGCAATTCGCCACGCCTTTCGAGGTGGAGAACATGACTCTGCTCATCGAGGCGAGCGTCGGTGTCGCGTCGAACTCTCCGGCTACCGAGGGCGACGAGGAGACCACACCGGATCGCCTCGTGCAGCGCGCCGACCTCGCCGTCCAGACGGCGAAAGCCGCTCAGTCGCGCATTGCGTACTACGACCGATCGATGGACCGGGACAAGAGCGAGCAACTCATCATGCTCGGCGAGCTCACCACAGCACTCGAATCGGACCAGCTGCGGCTGCACTACCAGCCTCAGGTCGACCTCAGGACGATGAGCGTCGTCGGCGTGGAAGCACTGCTGCGGTGGCATCACCCGAACGGCAACGTTTTGTCCCCCAGCGCATTTCTGCCCACCGCCGAACGTACCGGACTGATCCGGCCGCTGACGAACTACGTTCTCACGCACGCCCTCGCCCAACGCAGGCAATGGCTGGCCGACGGTCTCGACCTGAGCATCGCTGTCAACATCTCGACTCGAAATCTGTTCGACGACACCTTGATCGAGCAGGTGTGCACGGCGCTGACCGAATTCGACTGTCCTCCGTGGCGATTGACGGTGGAAGTCACCGAGACCTCGGCGATGACCGACCCGGTGGGCGCGACGGAGAAGCTGTCGATTCTGCACGCGATGGGTGTGCAGGTCGCCATCGACGACTACGGCACGGGCTACAGCTCACTTGCCTACATCGAGCGGTTGCCGGTCCAGGAGTTGAAGATCGATCGCGCCTTCATCGCCGGCATGGCACACAATCCCGCGCACGCCGCCATCGTGCGCTCGACCGTCGAACTGGCCCGTACTCTGGGATTGTCGGTGACGGCAGAGGGCGTGGAGGACGAGATGACGATGACGGCGCTGCGTGAGCTCCGGTGCGGTCGGGCACAAGGTTTCCACCTCGGCCGGCCCACCTCGGCAGATCGACTGCCCGCCCTCGTCGCCGAGCTCGACGAACGTCTGAGAAGTGTTACAGGAGAACGGATATCATGACCGAGGCAGCCCTGTCGGTGTATGCAGCCATTCGATCTCGCCGCGACGTTCGCGCCGAGTTCGACGGAACCGTCGTCGACGACGAGACGCTGCGCCGCATCCTCGGTGCCGCGCATCAGGCCCCGAGCGTCGGCAACACCCAACCCTGGGACTTCGTGATCGTCCGCAAGCCCGATACCCTGAGCGCCTTCGCCGCCCACGTGGCCGGCTGCCGACAGGACTTCGCGGACAAGCTCGATGCCGAACGCCGAAAGACGTTCGACCCCATCCGTATCGAGGGAATCGAGACGAGCGGAACCGGGGTGGTGGTCACCTACGATCCGGGCCGTGGAGGTCGGCACGTCCTCGGCCGCGACACCGTCGACGACACCGGATTGTTCTCCGCCGTACTGGCCATCGAAAATCTCTGGCTCGCAGCGATAGCCGAGAACGTCGGCGTCGGCTGGGTCTCCTTCTACGACGAGGCTTATCTCACCGAACTGCTCGACATCCCCGCACCGGTTCGCCCCATCGCGTGGCTGTGTGTGGGTCCGGTCGAATCGTTCCAGGAGGTTCCCGATCTGGAGCGCTTCGGGTGGCGCACCCGCCGTCCTCTCGACGACGCCCTGCACTTCGAGCAGTACCGCCGATGATGCGGGCATGCCTGGTGACGGTTGCGACCGCGCTCCTGTTGGTGACCGGCTGCTCTGCCGACACTGTCGACGAAACCAATCCTCCCGCAACGACTCCGGCGGCCGAGCCGGCACAGGCCCCGGACTCGGCCGACCCGATCGGAACCGTCGTCGCCCTTCCTGGTGCTCCCGAGGGTGTCGTGGTTGGCTCGTCCGGCATCGCAGCTGCCGGGGTACGTGAGCCCGACGGCGTGGTGCTGTTCGATGCGGCCACCGGTGTCGTGCGCCAGATGGTCGCGACGACGGGTGCACCGCGCCATCTCTCGCTCGCGGGTCCCGACGGCCCGGTGTTGGTTCCGCTCGAAGGCAGTGACGAACTGCTCGAGATCTCACTCGACGACGGCGCGATCCTGTCCACCGCCACGGGGGTGGGCCGTCAACCACACGACGCCGTGCAGACCTCCGACGGCACCATCGTGGCCACCAACGAAATGGGTGGCGGAGTGATCTTCCTCCGCGACGGGTCGGTGGTGTCGGAGCTTCCGCCCGGGCCCGTCCAACCCGGTGGAGTCGCCGCTCTCGGTCCCTACGCTGCCGTCGCGGACGTGCAGGGCAACGGAGTGTGGGTCTACGACGGTGCGACGCGCCAGGAGGTGGCGCAGGCTCCGATCGGGGTCAAGCTCACGCACGCGGTGACGGTGAATCAGACGGTGGCCGGGTTCGCCGACACCGACGGCGGCACGGTCCTTCTCGCCTCGGTCGACACCGCCGGAGGCATTCGCCAGATCGCGTCGATCGATGCGCCCGGCAACCCGTACGGGCTCGCCGTCGATCCCGAACGCCGGCTGCTGTTCGTGACGCTGACAGCGTCGAATCTCCTGCGGGTGGTCGACGTGTCCGATCCAGCCGCTCCTCGGACTCTGGGCGACGTTCCGACGGTGACGCAGGCCAATTCCGTCGCCGTCGATCCGCGCACCGGGGACGTGCTGGTGACCGGTAGCGACCCCGGTGCGGCGAGTTCGATTCAGATCATCACCCGCGCAGAGTTGCCCGACGGTTAGACCTCACCACCCGTAGGAGCCGGGGATTCCCTTGAACGGCCCGACGACATCGTCGGTGATCCAGCCCTCGTAGAACCCGCCTTCCTGTGGTCGCACGGCCTCACCGTCGATCTCGCATTCGACGCGGCTCGGCGAGAAGGCGAGGTAGCCGGCGATGTCGACGAACCGTGGCGTCGGGTTCTCGTAACTCCACGCCGCCGCCGGTGCCACGGCGTCGCCTCCGTGCACATCCCAGTACGTGGCCGCACCCTTCCACTCGCAGTGCGTCGAGCGGGCGTCCGAGGGCGTAAGCGCACCCGGGACCACGTCCGAAGGTGAGATATACCAGGTCGGTGGGTGGCTCGTCTCGAGCACTCGGTACGCGGCGGTGGTGCGGGCGATCACCTGACCGCCGAGACGGACTACCAGCGATCGGTTGGAGGACTCGAGCCGCGGTGGGCGGGGGTAATCCCACACCGACTCCTGGCCCGGCTTCGGCTTCTCGGGAACGACGGATCTCGGCAAGTTCTGACTCATCCTTCGATGGTGCCACCGGATGTCACGGAGCGTCGACGGGATAGAGATCGTCCACTCGTTCCTCGTCGAGAATCCATCGATCCACCTCGTCGAGAGGCTCGACCGTGCGCACCGAGGTGACGGGAGATTCGGGCACGGATTGCTCGACGCGGACCGGCTGGATGTACTCCGGCTCGGGGTGGACCGGCTCGACGCGCTTCGTCGGTGCGGGTGCCGGCGTCTCGGGGGTGGTGAGTTCGGGCGCAGGTGTCGCCGGTTCGGCTCTCGGTGCGAAGGCCACCTCGTCGACGACGGGTTGTTCGTCGGCGATGCCTGCGGTCTTCGGCAGTTCCGCCGGTACCCGAACGAGGATGCCGAGTCCGTGGGTCGCGGCCAACAGGCTCACTGGGGCGACGGTCGCAATGGCCGCCGACAGGGCCGGATGCAGCGTGCCGGCGTCGGAGATGAAGGCGTGCATGGCATTTGCGCCGATACTGACCAGAGCGGCCGTGATCAGCACGCCCCAGAAGAAGCGTCGACCACTGCGTTGCTCCTCGAATTGAGCGAGCGCGATGACGGAGATGGTGGCCTGCAGAATGGTGCCGTCGACGATCACCGGCCACAGCCAGGACAGTGAGCGTGGAACGCCTGCCATCGTGGCGAGATCCCACAGTGCGGCGAAACTCAGCACGAACGACGCGATTCCGATGACGGTGGTGATGACGACCGCACTGACGAGCGTCGCACGCAGGACCTTGTTCATGGGTCGTCATGGAACACGAGACCACCGACAAGTTCGGTCGAGTCCGCGACGGTCAGGGCTCGAAGGCACCGCGAACCAGTCCCCGCAAACGCGCGCGCGTTTGCCAGCAGCACGCGTAATTGCCATGTGCGCGTTGACAATTACGACCGCGTTCGGCACATGCGCGCGCGTCTGCAGCGCACCCGTATGCCCCGGCGGGATCAAGCGGTCCGGATGGCTCCGCGGTAGAAGTCGGCGCGATCGTGCGCGGACATTCCGCCCCACACGCCGTAGGGCTCGTTGGCCTCCAGTGCGTGCTGGCGACATTGTTCGAGTACCGGGCAGCGGCCGCAGACCTGCTTCGCGGACTTCTCGCGCGAGGTGCGGGCGCGACCTCGCTCGCCTTCGGGGTGGAAGAACACGGACGAGTCCAGTCCGCGACACAGACCGTCGAGTTGCCAATCCCAGACATCGGCGTTGGGAACGGGAAGTTGGACCGGCCTGGCGGGTGCGCCTCGCACCATGAGCTGTCTCCTCACTGAAAAGTGAACAAGCTCACTATCTCGCATTCGTCGTACTTTTACAAGTTCTTTTGTCCATTCGTAGTACTTAAAAGCAAGCGCGCTTGCTTGAAACCCGGCGATCAGTGACTCTCCGACATCCCGGCCCGCGTCTCGAGTTCGACGAGGATGCGCTCGGCGATCTTGGTCGGGGGCGGACCGATGTCGACGACGATGGCGTTCTCGTCGTCACCCAGCGGCTCGAGGGTCGAGATCTGGGTGTCGAGCAGCGACGACGGCATGAAGTGGTCCATCCGCGCGTTGAGGCGACCGCTGATCCGATCCTTCGTTCCGGCCAGGTGCACGAAGATCACTTCCGCCCCCTCCCTCGACCCGGCCGCCAGCACGTCCCGATACGTCCGCTTGAGCGCCGAGCACGTCACGATCCCCGATCGCCCCGTGGTGGTGTGGTCGGTGATCCATTCCGCGATCACGTCCAGCCACGGCCATCTGTCCTCGTCGGTCAGCGGCTGACCCGACGCCATCTTGGCCACGTTGGCGTCCGGGTGCAGGTCGTCGCCCTCCTGCAGGTCCCATTTCAGTGCACCTGCGAGGATGCCCGCCACCGTGGACTTGCCCGATCCGGACACTCCCATCACCACGAGTACCGGATGATGTGCTCTACCTGTCGTCTGCGATGCCATCCCTCGATACTGCTCCATCGCGCCCGCCTGGATCGGACAGACGCGAGAAACCGGGCAACCCGTGGGACGATCGACCGGACATGAGCGAGACCAACGACTTCCGCCAACTGCACGATTCGGTGCTCGACGAGCTCGGGCGCGACATCGTCAGCGGCGCGATCCCGAGCGGGACCCGCATCTCGGCAGACGACGTCGCCGTGCGGTTCACCGTGTCGCGGACCGTCGTGCGGGAAGTCGTGCGCGTTCTCGAGTCGCTGGGGTTGCTCACGGTGCGTCGTCGCGTCGGCATCACCGTGCAGGGCTCGGAGAACTGGAACTCACTCGACCCGGTGGTGATCCGCTGGCAACTGGCCGGGCCGGCTCGCGCCGAACAATTGCTACTGCTCAGCGAATTGCGTTCGGGGATCGAACCTTTGGCAGCCAAGCTGGCCGCCCACCGAGCGACACCCGAGCAATGCGGAGCGTTGACCGCCGCCGTCATCGGAATGTCGTCGACGTCGAGAGCAGCCGACTCCGAGGCCTACCTCGAACACGACTGCAATTTTCATCGCACGTTGCTCGCGGCGTCGGGCAATCCGATGTTGCGATCGATGTCCGACATCGTGGTCGAGGTACTCGCCGGACGTACCCGCCATGCCCTGATGTCGAGGCAGGCCGACCCGGAGGCAATTCGTCTGCACGGGGTGGTCGCCTCGTCGATCCAGTCCGGTGACGCCGACGCCGCACAGCGAGCCATGTTGGCCATCGTCACCAAGTCAGCAGCATCGATGTCGGCGGCCTCGGGTGTGACGCCGTCGCCCGGTCTGGTGCCCGACCAGCAGTGATACACCGAGCGCACAAAGCCAGGTACGCCGAGGCGGGGTTCATCGCCTAGATTCGACGGGTGACTGCTCTCGAATTGCCGCTCGAACTTCGCCGCGCACTCGTTGGAGTAGCTCGGACTCCGCGTCTGCTCGTCGCGTCCGATTACGACGGCACCATGGCGCCGATCGTCTCCGACCCGCAGAAGGCGTTCCCACACCCCGAGTCGGTCAGCGCCATGCGGGGGCTCGCTTCCCTGGCCGGAACCAACGCCGCCGTCATCTCCGGACGCGCCCTGCGTGATCTCGCGATCCTCTCGCGGCTGCCGTCCGAGGTGCAGCTGGTGGGCAGCCACGGCAGCGAGTTCGACGCCGGGTTCGTCAACGCCATCGACGACAACGCAAAGAAGCTCCTCACCGTCATCACCGGCGAACTGCAGGCCATCGCCGACGCCCATCCAGGCGTGAGTATCGAGACCAAGCCGGCCAGCGTCGCGTTGCACGTCCGCAACGCCGGGACCGCCGCAGGCGACGAGGCACTCGCGGCCGTGCGATCCGGCGCGGCTGCGCGGGACGGGGTGCAGGTCACCGAGGGCAAGTCCGTCATCGAGTTGGCGGTCATCGTCACCGACAAGGGCGTCGCGCTCGACATTCTTCGCCACCAGGAAGCCGCTACTGCCGCAGTCTTTTTCGGCGACGACGTCACCGACGAGAAGGCGTTCGGACACCTGCACGGGCCGGACATCGGCGTCAAGATCGGGCCGGGAGACACCCTGGCGGAGTTCCGCATCGACAGCACCGAGCAGGTCGCGCTCGCCCTGGCATTTCTGCTCGAAGAGCGACGCCAGTGGCTCTCGGGAGCCGACGCCCCGCGTATCGAGCGACTGACGATGTTGGCCAGCCCCAATGCCGTTGCACTGCTGACCCCCGACGCCGACGTCACCTGGCTGTGTCACCCCGAACCCGATTCAGCAGCGGTGTTCGCGCACCTGCTCGGCGGCGATCAGGCCGGTCACTTCAGCGTCGGACCCACCCGTACATCGTTGCCGCTGAGCCAGCAATACGTGGACGGCACGATGACGGTGCAGACCAAGTGGGCCAGCCTGCAGGTCACCGACTACCTGCCGCACGACGTCGGCCAGGGTCAGACCGCTCTGACCCGAGTCATCACCGGCAAGGCCACCGCCGTGGTCACCTTCGCGCCGCGTCCGGAGTTCGGAAAGGCCTGGGCGTCACTGGAACCCGACGTCGACGGCCTACGCGTCCTCGGTACCGCGGATCCGATGGTGCTGCGTAGCCCCGGCGTCGTCTGGAACATCGTCTCCGATGGATCCCAGCAAACCGCGCACGCCGAGGTCGATCCCTCCAACGGACCCATCGTTCTCGAATTGCGGCTCGGAACGGATGATCTGAGCGAGCACCCGTGGGCCGAGGTGGAGCGTCGTCGGGCATCGGAGGCGTACTGGAAGGACTGGGCCGACGGCCTGGATCTGCCGCCGCTCAAGCGCGATCTGATGAAGCGATCGGCACTGACTCTGCGCGGTCTGGTGCACGCCGAGTCCGGTTCGATCATGGCGGCCGCCACCACTTCGCTACCCGAAGATATCGGCGGAGTGCGCAACTGGGACTACCGCTACTGCTGGCTGCGCGACGCGGCGCTGACGGCGGCAGCACTGGTCGACGTCGGCTCGACGGCCGAGGCCGAGAACTACCTGTCCTGGATCCACGGAGTACTCGAGTCGGTGTCGGGTCCCGAACGCCTGCACCCGCTGTACACCATCTGGGGCCTCGGCCTGCCACCCGAGGCCGTCATCGACGAGCTGCCCGGTTACGCCGGTTCGCGTCCGGTACGGGTGGGAAATGCTGCCAACCAACAGGTTCAGCTCGACGTGTTCGGCCCCATCGTCGAACTGGTGTCCGCCCTCGCCCATGCACGCAAGGCCGCAGGATCGGAACACGTTCTCTCCGAAGATGACTGGGAACTCGTCCGCGCCATGGTCGAAGCCGTCGAACGTCGCTGGTTCGAACCCGACCACGGTATCTGGGAGATCCGCGACAACCCCCGCCACCACGTCTACTCCAAGGTGATGGGCTGGATCACCGTCGATCGCGCCATCCGACTCGCCGAAACATTCGGCCGTGCGACGGAACCCGGCTGGGCACCTCTGCGCGAGACCATCCGAGAGGAAGTACTCGCCAACGGCTGGAACGAGGAGGTGCAGTCCTTCACCGCCGCGTACGACGGCACCGACCTCGACGCCGCAACCCTGTTCATCGGGCTGTCCGGACTGATCGACCCGGCCGACCCGCGCTTCGCGGCCACCGTCACCGCCACCGAAGCCGAACTGCGCAGCGGCTCGACCGTCTACCGCTACCGCCACGACGACGGACTCCCCGGCGGCGAAGGCGGCTTCCACCTGTGCGCGGCCTGGCTGGTGGAGGCATATCTTCTGGTGGGACAGCGCGCCGAAGCCGAAGCCCTGTTCGCCCAACTCGTCAGCGCCGCAGGCCCCACCGGACTGCTCAGTGAGGAATACGACCCCATCGCCGAACGATCCCTCGGCAACCATCCCCAGGCCTACAGTCACCTCGGTCTGCTGCGCTGCGCGAGATTGCTCAGCGCCCAGCCTGCTTGACCCCCGCCCCGCCGCACCGCGTCAATGGACCATTGCATACGTCTGAGCCGTGCAATGGTCCATTCACCCACCGGGGTCCGCTGCGTGAATGGCACATTGCATACGTCTGAGGCGTGCAATGGTCCATTGACGCGAAGGCGAGCGGAGCGAGCGGCGGCGGCGAAGGTCAGGCGATTGCGGGCGGTTGTTCCGGCGGCGGTCCAGCGGTTCGGCCGCGGAAGAGTTCGGTCGGCAGGGTTTCGGCGGCGACGATGCCCGAGTGCGAGGACGAGAGCACCAGTTTGCCCGCTCGACGGCCTTTTTCCTCGGCGTCCTGGCGCACGGTGGTGAGGTTCTCGCGGATGGCGTCGGAGATGCCGTCGAATCCGGTGACCGAGAGTTGGCTCGGCACATCGATTCCGGAGACTCTGGCGAAGTTGAGTGCGCCGAGGGCGATGACATCGGTGGTGCAGAGCAGCGCAGTGGTCTCGCGGTTTGCCTGGAGGGCTTGGGCGGCGGCGGAGTGGCCGGAGCGCACGGTGTGGTCGAAGCGTTCGACGACGGTGAGGATGTCCGGGTCGAGTCCGGCGTCGATCATCGCGGCTTGGACTCCGGCGATGCGTTCACGCTGGACGTGGAAGTGACTGTCCGCCAACCGTCCCGGGGGTACGACGCCGTCGCGACGGTCGCGTCCGAGCCGCATGCACAGGACCGCGAGGTGCTCGTGTCCCTGCGAGATCAGATGTGCGGCAAGCATTTTCATTGCGCCCCGGTCGTCGATGGCGACGAGGGCGGCTTCGGGGATGTTGCGGGGTTGGTCGCAGACGACGATCGGCAGATGACGTTCGCGAACCGCGGCGAGGTACGGGTCGTCGTCGGCGACGGAGTAGACGACGAACCCGTCGACTCCGGCCTGTTGCACGACGGCGGCGGCCTGCACGTCGTCGCGTTCGGCACCGGCGGGGATGAGCAGTAGTCCCTGTCCGGCGGCCTCGCAGGATTCGGCGAGTCCGGCGAGGAAGCTCATCGCGGCGGGGTCGCGGAAGGAGTAGCTCAGCGCCTCGGTGAGGAGCAGTCCGATGGCGCCGGCCTTGCGGGTGCGCAGTGATCGCGCGACCGGGTCGGGGCCCGCGTAGCCGCGGCGCTTGGCGGCCTGGAGGACGCGTTCGCGAAGTTCGGGGGAGAGCTGATCGGGTCGGTTGTAGGCGTTCGAGACGGTGGTGCGCGATACCTTCAGCTCGGCTGCGATCGACGCCAACGTCGCTTGACGTCGCGGTTCGCTCGACCTGGCCATAACCGGGACGTTAGTCCCACAACGCACCGCAGAGAAACTCGAGGTCGCCTTCGTCCGATTCGAACAAAGGCCAATCGAACGCTAGAGTACAACGGTAACGGTTTCCATTAGCGTCAAGCCTTGCCCTTCAGGAGTACATCGATGTCGTCCATCCGTCGCGCGTCCCGGACCAAACTCACGGCCGCACTCGGCCTGACCTGCGCCGCAGCCCTCACGCTCAGCGCATGCAGCTCGACCGACTCCGCGAGCACCGAGTCTGCCCCGGCCACCCCCGTCGACGGACCGATCACGATCGTCGCGTCGACGAACGTCTGGGGAAGCGTCGCGGAGGCAGTGGCGGGCAACCTGGCCACAGTGACCTCGCTCATCTCCGATCCCTCTGCCGATCCGCACTCCTACGAGGCCAGCCCGGCCGACGCCGCTGCCGTCGCCGAGGCGTCGCTCGTGGTCTACAACGGCGGCGGCTACGACCAGTTCATCGAGGACATCCTCGGATCCGAGGGCAAGGACGTGCCGTCGGTCGATGCGTACACCCTGCTCGACGAGAGCCACGATCACGAGTCCGAGCCCACCTCCGGCGACGCGACGGCCGAAGCAGAGGCAGAGGCAGAGGCAGAGGCGGCGGACGATCACGGCCATTCGCACGGCGAGGTCAACGAACACGTCTGGTACAACGCAGAGGTCGCAGCGCACACCGCCGAGGAGATCGCCGACAAGCTCGGTCAGCTCGACCCCGACAACGCTGCGCAGTACACCGCCAACGCCGAGACGTTCCACGAGCAGGTACACGGCATCACCGACGTGACGGCGAAGATCGCTGCCGATCACCCGGGCGCACCGGTGGCGCAGACCGAGCCGATCGCGCACTACCTGATCGAGGAATCCGAACTCGACGATCGCACTCCCGAGGACTTCAAGGACTCCATCGAGGAGGGCAACGACCCGTCGCCCGCTTCGATCGCCGCGACGCGTGATCTGTTCACCTCGAAGTCCGTCCGCGCTCTGATCTACAACATCCAGACCGAAGATGCTGTGACGCAGGATATTCGCTCCACGAGCGAGGCCGCGGGCATCCCCGTCGTCGAGGTCACCGAGACTCTGCCCGCCGGGATGACGTACATCGAGTGGCAGACCAAGGCAGCGACGGATCTGCAGGCCGCCCTCGCAACGGCCCCTTGAGTCGATCCGACTCCTGATCTCGGACCGGCTGATGGAAAGCTGTAGTACATGCCTGCTGTAGAACTGCGCGATGCCGGACTGGCGTTCGGCGAGCGCACGCTGTGGCAGAACCTGGACCTGACGGTCGAGAAGGGCGAGTTCGTCGCCGTTCTCGGCCCCAACGGATCGGGCAAGACTTCTCTGCTGAAAGTGCTGCTCGGTCAGAATCACCTCACATCCGGCACGGCCGCGATCGACGGCAATCCCGTCCGTCGCGGCCAGTCGGGCGTCGGCTACGTGCCCCAGCAACGAAACATCGACGACGATCTCCCCCTGCGCGGACGCGATCTCGTCGGGCTCGGCTGGGACGGTCATCGGTGGGGAATGGGCCTGCGCGGCATGCGGCAGCGCAAGGAGACGGTGCAGCGCGCGATCGATCAGGTCGACGCCAACTCCTTCGCCGGAGCGCCGGTCGGCTCGATGTCCGGCGGTGAACAGCAGCGGCTGCGTATCGCCCAGGCACTCGTCGGCGATCCGTCGGTCCTGCTGTGCGACGAACCCCTGCTCAGCCTCGACCTCGCCAACCAATCTCTGGTCTCGAGCCTCATCGATCGTCGACGACGGGAGCACGACACCGCAGTGCTGTTCGTGACCCACGAGATCAACCCGATCCTGCCGCTCGTCGATCGCATCGTCTACATCGTCGACGGCCGGTTCCGTATCGGAACGCCGGAGGAAGTCATGACCACCGAGGTGCTCTCCGAGCTCTACGGCACCGAAGTCGAGGTACTGAAAGTTCGCGGCCGGCTCATCGTCGTCGGCACCGGCGACTCGATCGACGCGCTCGGCTCGGCAGGAGCCCACCATCCACCCGTGCCGCACGACAGAGAAGACAAGGCATGAACGAGAAGGTTCTCGACGCATTCTCGAAGATGCTCGACTTCGACACCACCGCAAATCTGCTGACCTACGACTTCGTCCAGCAGGCACTGCTCGCCGCCGCGATCCTCGGATTGCTCGCAGGCGCACTCGGTCCGCTGATCGTCAGCCGCCAATGGGCGTTCGCGGTGCACGGATCGAGTGAGCTCTCGCTCACCGGTGCCTCCGCGGCACTGCTCGTGGGCATCACCGTCGGCCTCGGAGCCATCGTCGGGTCCGTGGTCGCGGCGGTCATGTTCGCCCTGCTCGGCAGCAAGGCCCGCGACCGCGACTCGGTCATCGGCGTGATCATGTCCTTCGGTCTCGGCCTGTCGGTGCTGTTCATCTGGCTCTACCCGGGCCGAACCGGCACCAGCTTCTCGCTGCTCATCGGCCAGATCGTCGGCGTCGGACAGAGCGGTATTCAGCTCCTGCTGGTGTGCGCGGTCCTGGTGTTGATCGTCCTCACCGTGGTCTACCGTCCGCTGCTGTTCGCCAGCACCGACCCCGAGGTGGCGCTGGCCCGCGGCGTCCCCGTCCGCGCACTCTCGGTGGTGTTCGCCGTGCTCGTCGGTGTCGCCTGTGCGCTCGGTGTGCAGATCGTCGGCGCGCTGCTGGTGCTCTCGCTGCTCATCACCCCGGCCGCTGCCGCCGCCCGGGTGACGGCAAGCCCGCTGAAGGCGACGCTGCTGTCGATCGTCTTCGCCGAGATCGCCGCCGTCGGCGGCATCCTGCTCTCCCTTGCTCCCGGCCTGCCGGTCTCGACGTTCGTCACCACCATCTCCTTCGTGATCTACCTCGTGTGCCGCGCGATCGGCGGAACCCGCAAGGCCAATTCCGGACGACTGGTCGCCGCCTAGGATGTCGAGGGTGTCCATCGACCTCAACGCCGATCTCGGCGAGAGCTACGGTGCGTGGACTCTCGGCGACGACGACGCGATGCTCGCCCTGGTCTCGAGCGCCAACGTTGCGTGCGGCTTCCATGCCGGCGATCCCACCACTCTGCTGCGGACGTGCCGCTCGGCCGCAACAGCGGCGGTACGAATCGGAGCGCAGGTGGGCTACCACGACCTCGCCGGGTTCGGCAGGCGCTTTCTCGACGTCTCCCCCGCCGACCTGAACGCCGACGTGATCTATCAGATCGGCGCACTCGACGGCCTCGCTCGAGCCTCCGGTTCGGCCGTCGCCTACGTCAAACCGCACGGTGCGCTGTACAACGCGATCGTGCACCACCGCGAGCAGGCCAAGGCCGTGGTCGACGCCGTTCTCGCCTACGACCCCACGCTGCCGGTGCTCGGCCTGCCTGGTTCGGTGTTCCTCGAGGAAGCCGAACGAGCCGGACTGCGCACTGTCGCAGAGGCTTTCGCCGACCGCGCGTACACTCCGCAGGGGGCGCTCGTCTCGCGCTCGGAACCCGGTGCCGTGCTGTCCGATCCCGACGCCGTCGCCCAGCGCGTGTTGACCATGATCACTGACGGCACCGCCGTTGCCGTGGACGGCTCGACCATCGACGTCCGGGCGGAGTCGATCTGTCTGCACGGCGACTCCCCCGGCGCGGTCGCTATGGCCGCAGCCGTATCGAACCTGTTGCGCGCCAACAGTATCGACATCTCCGCATTCGTCCGATGAGGATTCACCCGGCCGGTGAGGACGCACTGCTGGTCGAATTCGACGGGCTGGACGAGACGATGGCGTACTACCGCTCTCTGACGGCCGACCCACCCGCGGCGGTCGTGGATCTGGTACCAGCCGCACGCACGGTCCTGGTGATGTTCGACGGGCCGAAGCAGCCGGTTCTGGACTGGATCGCGGCCACCGAACCCGCAGTCACGACCACAGACGACCGGTCCGACACCGTGACGATCTCGGTGGTCTACGACGGCAAGGACCTCGACGAGGTTGCCCGACTGACCGGCCTGTCCACCGCAGACGTCGTTGCCGCCCATGTCGATCAGACGTGGACCGTCGCGTTCGGCGGTTTCGCACCCGGCTTCGGCTACCTCGTCGGCACCGACGCACGACTGCATGTTCCGCGGCGCACGTCGCCGCGCACCAGCGTTCCGGCCGGTTCCGTGGGCCTGGCGGGTGAGTTCTCGGGCATCTATCCGCGCTCCTCCCCCGGCGGGTGGCAACTGATCGGACGCACCGACGCTCGGTTGTGGGATCTCGACCGCGATCCACCCGCGCTGCTGCGGCCCGGCACCATCGTCCGATTCGAGCAGGCATGAGAGCCCTGACCGTTCTGCAGACGGGACCACTGTGCACCGTCCAGGATCGCGGACGCCCCGGATTCGCGTCGATCGGCGTCGGCCGCTCAGGTGCCGCAGACCGACTCTCGCACGATGCCGCGAACCGATTGGTGGGCAACGACTCCGACGCCGCCACACTGGAAGCGACCTTCGGTGGCCTGATACTATGCGCCGAGTTCGACGCTCTCGTGGCCGTCACCGGGGCGCACGTGATTTGCCGCGTGGACGGCACAGAGCAGGGACTGTTCTCGACCATCACCCTCAGAGCCGGACAGACACTGGAATTGTCCACGCCCACATGGGGTCTGCGCAGCTACGTGGCCGTACGGGGTGGGATCGACGTTCCGGCAGTCCTGGGCAGTCGGTCGACGGACACGATGTCCGGCATCGGCCCGGCCCCTCTCTCTCCCGGCGATGTTCTGAACGTCGGTAACGGCAGCGCCGAATGGCCTGCTGCAGATTTCGTGCCGCCGCCCACGCTCCACGAGACATTGCACGTGAGGTTCGGACCGCGTGACGGCTGGTTCACCGAGCACGCCTCGAAGACGCTGGTGCAGCAGCCGTGGACGGTCACACCGGACACCGATCGCGTCGGGATCAGACTCGACGGATCCGAGCCCCTGGCCCGCGCAATCGACGGTGAGTTGTCCAGTGAGGGAATGGTTCTCGGGTCTCTGCAGGTTCCCCCGTCAGGGAAGCCCGTGCTGTTTCTCGCCGACCATCCCGTCACAGGCGGATATCCGGTGATCGCCGTCGTCACCGCAGCCGACGTGTCCGTGGCCGCGCAGTTGACCCCCGGCACTCGGGTGCGCTTCCGCGCTATCGGTTGATTCCGGCAGCGGCGGGACAGATTTCACGAATGCTGCGTCGCAACGCATCGGACATCCGGTCGGGCAGTCCGAGCGGACGAACCATGGCATCGGCCTGGTGGAACAGGTGCGTCCATCCGTCGATCAGCTCGATGTCGCGATCGGCGGCGTAGGCCTCGGCGGCGTTGCGCATGTCGGCGTAGACGAAGTCGTACACCGTTGCCGTCGGTGCCAGTTCACCTGCGCCCCAGGCGAGCTGATCCTCCGAGCCGTCTCGTCCGATGGGCGTCGCATTGATCACCAGGTCGTAGGAGCCCAGATCCACTGCTCGATCCGACCAGTCGACGACCGCGACGGAACCGTCGTACCCGTCGAGTTCGGCGACGAGAGCCGCCGCTGCACGACGGTCGACATCCGAGACCACCAGCCTGTCGATGCGGGCGTGCAAGGCGAATGCCGCAGCATGCGCGGCACCACCGGCTCCGAGCAGAAGTACCGATCCGAAGGTACGTCCCGCGGTCGCGGCTCGGACCGCCGCGATGTCGGTGTTCATGGCGAACAGCGCACCCGAACGCAGGAACAGCAGATTCGCCACCCCCGAGACCGTCACATCCGGATCGGCCTCGTCGGCAACCGTTGCGGCCCAGTGCTTCCAAGGCATCGTCACGTTCGCAGCATCGGTGCGGCCGCCCCGGAGAGCCTTCTCGACGTCGGGTAGGCCGGCGGCGTCGACGACCTCCCAGGCGTCGTAACTGGATGAGACCTCGGCGATCTCGAACGCACGCGTCCACAGCGCGGGTGACATCGCGGTGGACGCGTGCGAACCGACCAGGGTCAGCGAGCTCATACCGACTTCGAGACACGCTCTGCAACAACACCTTCTGCTGCAGGAGCCTGTACGGAGACGGACGTGACGTCGGAGGAACCCATGTTCTTCATCAGCGCTGCGACCACGGCCGAGATGATGCATCCCAGGGCCAGGTACGCCGCGACGTAGTGCCAGGAACCGTCGTTCCAGCTCACCAGAGCGGCCGCGATGAACGGGGTGAAGCCACCGGCGATCGCGCTGGCGACCTGATAGCCCACACCGGCACCGCTGTAGCGCAGTTCCGGGCCGAACATCTCGGTGAACAGCGGCTGTTGCACCGAGACCACCATGTCGTGCGAGACGTTGACCAGGATGACGGCGAGGATCACGATGGCGACCACCGAGGCCGCTTGCAGGGAGAGGAAGAACGGCACGGCAGCCAGTGCGCCCACGACGGCACCGGTGACGAAGATCGGCTTGCGGCCGAAGCGGTCGGCGACCGCCGCGTAGGCCGGGATGCTCAGGATGCCGATGGCACCGACCAGCAGCGCGACGTTGAGCATGAACTGGCGCTCGTAGCCCAGTTCGTTGACGGTGTAGCTGAGCGCGAAGGTGGTGACGATGTACATGGTGAACAGCTCGGCCATGCGCAGCGCGATGATCTTGAGGAACGAACCGGGGTGCTCGGTGATCGCCTGGATGACCGGCAGCTTCTTCTTCTCACCGCTCTCCTCGACTGCCTGCTCGAACACGGGCGATTCCTCGACACCGGATCGGATCCACAGGCCGAACAGTACGAGCACCGCGCTGGCCAGGAACGGTACGCGCCAGCCCCAGCTGGTGAATGCGTCGTCGCTGAGCAGGTTGCTCATGATGGTGACCGCGCCGGTGGCGAGGATGAGGCCGACGGAGTAGCCGACCTGGACGCCACTGCTGTAGAACGCCTTCTTCTTCGCCGGCGCACTCTCGACGGCCATCAGCGATGCTCCGCCCCATTCACCGCCGACGGCGAAGCCCTGGATCGCGCGCAGCAGCACCAGCAGCAGCGGTGCGAACCAGCCGATCGACTCGAAGTTGGGAACCAGACCGATCAGGGCCGTTGCGACGCCCATCAGCAACATGGTCCAGATCAGCATCCGCTTGCGTCCGAGGCGGTCACCGAAGTGGCCGAAGAAGATTCCGCCGAGGGGCCGGAAGAGGAAGCCGACACCGAAGGTCGCGAACGCGGCCATCACACCCACTGCGGGCGAGACGCTCGGAAAGAACTGGGAGTTGAACACCAGCGCGGCGATGATGCCGTACAGCAGGAAGTCGTACCACTCGACCACGGCACCGACGAAGCTGCCGATGGCAGCTTTCCGTGCTCTGGATCCGTCCGCGACTGCGACGTCAACGTTCACTTGTCGGCCCTTCGATTTTGTGCGCATCGCGCACAGTTGTTTGTTATTCGCACAACTGTAACCAGAGGCAGCTCTTGTGGTCAAGACCACAAGCACGGAGCGGTGTGATGCAGCGCGATCAGGGCGATGAGGCAGACTCGAACCATGACGGCCGAGATCGCCCCCGACGACCAACGCCCCGCCTGGTTCGTGCAGTCACTCGAACGAGGCCTGAGCGTGCTGCAGTGCTTCGACGACGCACATCCCGCCCGCACTCTGACCGAGGTCGCCGGGGCCGTCGGAGTCACACGAGCTACGGCCCGCCGACTGCTGCTGACGCTGGCCGAACTGGGATTCGTCCGCCAGGACGGCCGTCGGTTCACCCTCACCCCACGAGTGATGAACCTGGGCTTCACGTTCCTGTCCGGAATGGACCTGCCGCGTCTGGCCGAACCCCACATCGAAACGCTCGCACGACAATTGGGCGAAACGACTTCGGTCGCGATCCTCGACGGATTCGACATCGTCTACGTCGCGCGCGTTCCGTCGTCGCGCATGCTGCGGGTCGTCATCACATTGGGCACTCGATTCCCCGCGCACGCAACGTCTTCGGGTCGAGTGCTGCTCGCAGCGCTGCCCGAGAGCGAGCTGGAGCGTTACTTCGCCGACGCGCCCATCGAAGCCCTCACCCCGCGCACGCTCGTCGATCGAGACGCACTACGTGCCGAGATCGACCGAGTGCGCGCAGCCGGGTGGTCCGAGGTGGTCGACGAATTGGATGTCGGAATGCGTGCTGCTGCAGTGCCTTTGCGGAACAGCAACGGCACCGTCGTGGCCGCGCTGAACACGTCACTGCACGCGAGGAATTACACCGATACCGACATGGTCCAGACCGTGATCCCGGCGATGCACGACACCGCCGCCCGCATCAGAACCTAGGTCTACCCGCGGCGTTGCCGAGCGATGTCGGCCAGCACGACGCCTGCGGCGACGGACGCGTTGAGCGATTCCACCGGCCCCGCCATCGGGATCGACAGAATGTGATCGCAGGTCTCGCTGACCAGACGCGACAGGCCCTTGCCCTCGGAACCGACGACGATGACGACCGGCCCCTTACCGTCGAAGGTGTCGAGTTCGGTGTCGCCGCCCGCGTCGAGACCGACGACGGTGACACCCTTGGACTGCCAATCCTTCAGTGTGCGAGTCAGATTCACTGCTCGCGCGATGGGCAGGCGAGCTGCGGCACCGGCACTGGTTCGCCATGCCACTGCCGACACGCTCGCGCTGCGCCGCTGCGGAATCACCACGCCGTGACCGCCGAAAGCGGCCACCGAACGCACGACGGCACCGAGGTTGCGCGGGTCGGTGATGTTGTCGAGAGCCACGAGCAGAGCCGGCTCCTGGTGCGTGCGCGCGTTCGAGATCAGATCGTCGGGGTGCGCGTAGCGGTACGGCGGCACCTGCAGGGCCAGGCCCTGGTGCAATCCGTTGGCGCTGAGCTTGTCCAGATCAGAGCGAGGAACTTCGAGGATGGAGATCCGCGCATCGCCTGCGCGCTGCACGGCTTCCTTGAGGCGATCGTCGCTGTCGGTACCGACGGCAACCCACAGTGCGGTGGCGGGCACGCCTGCCCGCAGGCACTCGACGACCGGGTTGCGGCCCAATACCACCTCGGGACCGTCTTCGGCCTTGCGTCCGGCCGGCCTGCCACCCGCGCGGCCACCGGTGCTGCCGCCACGATTCTGCGCGGACTTCTCGGCGAGCTTGGCCCGACGCGCGGCGGGATGCTTGGTGCGCTCGGAGGCGGGAGGCGTCGCCCCACGACCCTCGAGGCCCTTACGACGCTTGCCGCCGGAACCGGCGACCTGCCCCTTCTTGGTGCCGTCCTTGCGGATCGCGCCGCGCCTACTCGAATTGCCTGCCATCACAAACCTGCTTCGTCGGTCTTGCTCGTACCCAGCGACCATTCGGGCCCGTTGGGTGTATCTGTCACGTCGACTCCGGCCTTCGCCAGTCGTGTCCGTATGTCGTCGGCAGTGGCCCAGTCCTTGGCCGCCTTCGCCGATGCTCGACGCTCCAGCTCGGCCTCGACCAACACGCCGAGAGCGCCGAGGGCGGCCGAGTCGGAACCGCTGTCGCGGCTCCAATGCGGATCGAGCGGATCGACACCGAGGATGTCGAGCATCGCTCGCACGCTGCCCGCGTACTCCGCCGCAGCCGGTAGATCGCCGGACTCGAGTGCGGTGTTGCCGAGTGTGACGGTGGCGTGAATCTCGGCCAACGCCTTGGGAACTCCGAGGTCGTCGTCGAGGGCCTCGGCGAACCCGGCGGTCCACTTGCCCATCGGTACCTCACCGGCACGTTCGACGGCTCGACGGACGAACCCTTCGATTCCCCGGTACGTCACGGCGGCGGTCTCGAGAGCGGTGTCGGAGTACTCGAGCATCGACCGATAGTGCGCACCACCGAGGTAGAACCGAAGCTCTTGCGGCCGAACCCTCTCGAGCACGTTCGGTACCGAGAGAACGTTGCCGAGAGACTTCGACATCTTCTCCCCGCCCATCGTCACCCACCCGTTGTGCAGCCAGTACTGCGAGAAGCCGTCACCGGCCGCCATGGACTGCGCCCGCTCGTTCTCGTGGTGCGGGAACACCAGATCGAGGCCGCCGCAATGGATGTCGAACTCCGAGCCGAGGTAGTTCTCTGCCATCGCCGAGCATTCGAGATGCCAGCCCGGGCGGCCGGGACCCCACGGCGTCGGCCACGACGGCTCGCCGGGCTTCGCGCCCTTCCACAGCGTGAAGTCGCGGGGATCACGCTTGCCCTCGGCGACGCTCTCGCCCTGGTGCACGTCGTCGAGCTTGTGCCCGGACAGTGCGCCGTAGCTCGGGAAGCTCTGCACGTCGAAGTAGACGTCACCGCACGAATCGGCGTAGGCGTGGCCGCGTTCGATCAGGCGCTCGATCATCTGCACCATCTGGGTGATGTGCCCGGTCGCGCGCGGCTCCGCCGACGGCGGCAGCACCCCGAGCCGGTCGTACGCCCACGTGAAGGATCGCTCGTAGGTAGCGGCCCACTCCCACCACGGACGGCCGGCATCGCGTGCCTTGTTGAGGATCTTGTCGTCGATGTCGGTGACGTTGCGTACGAACGCCACGTCGTAATCGTGCGCCAGCAACCAGCGGCGCAGTACGTCGAAGGCGACGCCGCTGCGCACGTGGCCGATATGCGGTTCGCCCTGCACCGTTGCCCCACACAGGTACACCGATACATGGCCAGGGACCAAGGGGGTGAATTCCCGCAGGGCCCTCGTCTCGGTGTCATGCAGGCGAAGGGTCACGACCAGCAATGCTACCGGTGGTTTTACCTCGTCATGACAAGTGCGGTCGCGATGGCCGCGATTCCTTCACCACGACCGGTCAACCCCAGCCCGTCGGTGGTGGTCGCAGACACCGATACCGGCGCACCGAGCACCCGCGAAAGAACTTCCTGAGCCTCGACACGGCGCGGTCCGATCTTGGGCCGATTGCCGATGATCTGCACCGCGGCGTTGCCGATCGCGAAACCGTCCTCGTCGAGCAGCCGCTTGACCTCGGTCAACATGGCGGCTCCACTGACCCCGTCCCATTCCGGACGCCCGGTCCCGAACACCGATCCGAGATCGCCCAGTCCCGCCGCGGACAGCAATGCGTCGCACAGGGCGTGCGAGGCCACGTCGCCGTCGGAATGCCCGTCGAGTCCGTCCGCATCGGTGAACAGCAAACCCGCCAGCCAACAGGGCCGACCGGGAGCGATGGGATGGACGTCGGTTCCGATGCCGACTCTCATAGCGCGCCTCTCACAGCAGGGCCTGTGCCAGTAGTAGGTCGTGTGGAGTGGTGATCTTGAACGCGAGTGCGTCGCCGACGATGGAGTGCACCGTCTCGCCGATGCGCTCGACGAGGCCCGCGTCGTCGGTGGAGATGTCGGATGCGGCGTCGTACGCCCGGCGCAGGACGTCGGCGTCGAATCCCTGCGGAGTCTGCACCGAGCGCAGACTCGCACGGTCCGGGGTACCGACCACCGCGCCCATGATGTCGACTTCCTTGATGGTGTCGACGACCGGGAGGACGGGGATGACGGCGGAGCGTCCGGCCCGCACCTCGGCCACGACGCGGGCGATCAGCGTCGGTGGGGTGAGGGCACGGGCTGCGTCGTGGACGAGTACGACGGCCGCATCGCCGACAGCGGCCAGACCGGCGCGCACCGAATCGGTGCGCTCGAGCCCTCCGGCCACGACGACGACGTCGTCGCCGACATGACGACGGGCCGCGTCGAGCAGCTCGGCCGGCACGATGACGACGATGCGATCGACGGCCCCCGAGGCCCGAAGACCGTCCACGGAGCGTGTCAGGAGAGAATCGGTGCCCAGACAGACGAATGCCTTCGGCTCGTCGTGTCCGAGCCGAAGGCCTTTGCCTGCTGCGGGTACCAGGGCGACCACGTCGCCGGAAGTACCGTTCACTCTAGGAAGCTGTAGCGAGAACTTCGTCGAGCATGGTGTCGGCCTTGGCCTGATCCGTTCCCTCGGCGAGTGCGAGCTCGCCGACCAGGATCTGACGCGCCTTGGCGAGCATCCGCTTCTCGCCTGCCGACAGGCCGCGGTCCTGCTCACGTCGCCAGAGATCACGGACGACCTCGGCAACCTTGTTCACGTCACCGGACGCGAGCTTCTCCAAGTTGGCCTTGTAGCGGCGCGACCAGTTGGTGGGCTCTTCGGTGTGCGGCGCGCGAAGCACCTGGAAGACTTTGTCGAGACCTTCTTGCCCGACGACGTCGCGAACGCCTACGTATTCTGCGTTGTCCGCGGGAACTCGAACGGTGAGGTCGCCTTGCGCGACCTTGAGAACCAGATACTCTCTCGGTTCACCCTTGATGGTGCGTGTCTCTATCGCTTCGATCAGCGCCGCTCCGTGATGGGGGTAAACGACGGTGTCTCCGACCTTGAAAATCATGTGACAAGTGCCCCTTTCGATTTACCCAGAATACCACGGCTCATATCAACGGTGCAGGTCAGGGGCATAGTGGTGCCGAATCAGGGGTTGACACAGACCGATCGACGTGTATCCGGGGCCACATTTTCACGTGCGTCACTGCGTCGTCCTCACACTCGGCAGGCACCCTCACCTGGCGTCATCGGGCCACCGGCAGACCCCACGAGCGGCCGGTGGACGAGAACTACTACTCTCCCTAGTGGACGAGATGGACCGAGCCGGCCCGGCACCACATGGAGGACGACCGAAGTGACTGCAATCGACGCTGCGACACCGCTTGGCCGCCATCGCAGGACGGCCGCTGCCCTCGCTCTTCTCGCCGGTGGCGCGCTCGCCCTCACCGCGTGCGGCGCAGGTCAGATCTCCCAGACGGCCACTCAGGTCGCCGCGGTCAACGGCAACTCCGTCGACGTCGGCGACATCCAGCTGCGCAACGTGCACGTGGTGTACCCCGATTCGCAGGAGTACAGCATCGAGCCCGGCGGCACCGTCGAGCTCGGTTTCACGGCCATCAACTCCAACCCGGGTGTGGCCGACGAGCTGACCGGCATCTCCTCCCCCGAGGCCGAGGTCACCATCGTCGACGAGGCGGAATCGGGCAGCACCGAGATCGCTCCGCTGACCGCGCTCGGCGCAGGTACGCCCGCGGACGTTCAGCTCGACGATCCGCTGCTGCCGATCCAGCTGATCAAGGTCGAGATGGCAGACATCTCCGAGAACGTTCGGCCGGGCCTGACCCTGCCGGTCACGTTCGAGTTCGCCAACGCGGGCGAGGTCGTCGTCAACGTTCCCGTCGATGCCGGCCACGAGCTCGAGCGCGACGAGTCCGCGGTGACCGAGCACAGCGAAGGCGAGTAGCCGCCGCCCCGACCCTGTCGGTGCCCATCGTTAGGCTCGCGGCGTGGTCAAACTGAAGTCGAGCTACCGCTGCTCCGCGTGCCGTCACTCGGTCTCCAAATGGGTCGGTCGCTGCCCCGAGTGCGGTGACTGGGGCTCGATGGACGAAGTCCAGGCCACCGCTGCTCCGCTCGCCACACGCGCAGGCGCATCGGCCCTTCGTTCGGGCGGTGGGGCCATGATTCCCACCACGCCCGCTGCAGCTCTGACGACCATCAGCAGTGCCACCTCGCAGGCCAACACCACCGGAATCGACGAGTTCGATCGTGTTCTGGGTGGCGGCCTCGTCCCCGGTTCGGTCGTGCTCCTCGCCGGCGAGCCCGGAGTCGGCAAGTCGACGCTGTTGCTGGAGGTGGTGCATCGGTGGGCCCGATCGGCACCCGATCGCCGAGCGCTCTACGTCACGGGCGAGGAGTCGGCGGGTCAGGTGAGGTTGCGTGCCGATCGGACCGGCGCGGTACACGAGCGCGTCTTCCTCGCCGCCGAGTCCGACCTCGCCACCGTCTTCGGCCACGTCGAGCAGGTCGAGCCGAGCCTGCTGATCGTCGATTCCGTGCAGACGATGCTCGCCGCGGACGTCGACGGCGTCATCGGCGGTGTCACCCAGGTTCGCGCCATCACGAGCGCGCTGACCACGCTGGCCAAGACGACCGGGGTTGCGGTGCTGCTCGTCGGGCACGTCACGAAGGAGGGCGCGGTGGCAGGTCCGCGCTCGCTCGAGCACCTCGTCGACGTGGTCCTCAACTTCGAGGGCGACAAGCACTCGACTCTGCGGATGATCCGCGGCGTCAAGAATCGGTTCGGCGCATCCGACGAGGTCGGCTGCTTCGAGCTGCGCGAAACCGGGATCGTCGGCATCAGTGATCCGTCCGGGCTGTTCCTGCATCATCGGGGCGACGCCGTGCCCGGCACTGCCGTCACCGTCACGATGGACGGCAAACGGCCGCTGTTGGCCGAGCTGCAAGCACTGATCGTGGACACCGCGATGCCGTCGCCCCGGCGCGCGGTCAGTGGGCTCGATCACGCCCGCGTGGCGATGATCCTGGCCGTGTTGGAACGCCGCTGCGGGGTCAAGGTGTCCAAGGCGGAGGTCTATGCGGCGACGGTCGGCGGCATGCGCACCAGCGAACCGTCCGCCGATCTCGCGCTGGCTGCGGCCGTGGCGTCGGCGGTCCGCGATCAGCCGCTGCCCCCGGGCATGGTGATTCTGGGCGAGGTGGGGCTGGCAGGCGAGGTGCGCCGCGTCGCCGGACTGGGTCGCCGCCTCGCCGAGGCCGCGCGGTTGGGCTTCAACTACGCCATCGTCCCCGAGGACGCAGGCCCCATACCGGACGGCATCAAGGTCAAGACCGTCACCAACGTCGGCGAGGCGTTGACCTACACGCGTATGCGGCCCGTATGACACCGGGCAGTATTCTTTGTCGGGCTGCCTGCACGTAGTTGCGCAGTACTCTTTATCCGCAGACATGCATCGCCCGCACGGGCAGCAACCACGCCGCACGCCGAGACGACACGAGGGGGTTGGCCATGGAGGGCACCACGCCGTCCCCAGCGTTGCGCGAGACCATCGCCCGGCTCGCACCGGGAACCGCCCTGCGCGACGGTCTCGAGCGAATTCTGCGCGGCCGCACCGGCGGCCTGATCGTCCTCGGATACGACGACGAGGTCGAGGCCATCTGCGACGGCGGATTCGAGCTCGATGTCGAGTTCGCGCCGACCAGACTTCGCGAGCTGTCGAAAATGGATGGCGCAGTAGTACTTTCGACCGACGGCAAACGAATCGTCCGGGCCAATGTGCAGCTCGTACCGGACCACAAGATCCCCACTGTCGAATCCGGCACCCGGCACCGCGCCGCCGAGCGAACCGCCATGCAAACCGGCTATCCCGTCGTCTCGGTGAGCCAGTCGATGAGCATCGTCAGCGTCTACATCGGCGGCGTCAGGCACGTCGTGGAGGGCTCGGCCACCATCCTCTCGCGCGCCAATCAGGCCGTCGCGACCCTCGAGCGCTACAAGGCCAGGCTCGACGACAACACCCGTCAACTCTCGGTCGTCGAGATCGAGGACTTCGTGACCCTGCGCGATGCCCTGACCGTCGCGCAGCGTCTCGAGATGGTGCGGCGAGTGTCGGTGGAGATCGAACAGAACGTCCTGGAACTCGGCACCGACGGCAGGCAACTCGCGCTCCAGCTCGAAGAGTTGTTGGGCGACAACGACGTCGATCGCCAACTGATCGTCCGTGACTACCTGGCCGGGAACGAACCGTCGAGCACCACCGGAGTCGAGAAGGCACTCGCCGCACTGGACAAGCTGACCGACGTCGATCTGCTGGATCTGACGACGCTGGCCCGAGCCTTCGGATATCCCGCGACCATCGAGGCCCTCGACACCCCGATGAGCCCCCGCGGGTACCGGGTGCTCACCCGAGTTCCGCGGTTGCAGTTCAGCCAGATTCACCGACTCGTCGGCGCGTTCGGCACCCTGCAGGGGCTACTCGCGGCCACCTCGGCCGACCTGCAGTCCGTGGACGGCATCGGTGGACTGTGGGCCCGTCACATCCGCGAAGGCCTCTCCAGATTGGCCGAGGCCTCGATCTCGGGACCGTACGACTAGGACGCCTTCTTCTTCGTCCCCGGCAGGAAGCCTGCATCGATCACGGCCTTCACGTACGGTCGTGCGCTCGTGATCAACTCCTCGGCATCGGGGACGTCTCTCCACACGGCCGACGCCATGATGTCGGTGCGATCCTCGATGTGCTGATCGAGCGCGACGCCGTCATCGGTCAACGTCTCGCCCTCGGCGGAGACGGTGAGCAGTCCACGGGCAGCGAGTCGTTCTGCGGCAGAACCCCATTCGCTCTCGGACCATTCCCGGGTGAGCTGCGTGATGCGCTTGCCGAGCGCCCGACGGCCGGGCTGCGGGTTCGGCCGGTCGGCCTCGTGGAAGACGGCCGCTTCCGTTGGGTCGAGTTCTGCGTCGATCAGCGCGGCGAGGTGGCCGTCACCGCGCCATTCGCGCAGGACGGTGATCGAGTGCCAGAGGGCCAGATGCGGTACCTCCGGTCGAGCGGCGGAGTGCCACGCCGCGGCGAGCGGTCGGCCCGCGAACGAGGCGGTGTCGCCGATATCGCCCAGACGCCCCGCCAACTCGGTGAGCGCAGGGTCGTCCGCCAGGGAGCCGAGAGCCGTGCCGAGAACGGAGTCGAGCAGGGCCCACCGACGATCGGACACCGTCTCCAGTCCGACGGCCACGGCGGCAGGCCACGCACGCTCGATCAGTACCGGATTGAAGTTGTAGAACGCAGCAGCGACGACACTCGGCGCGCACGGACCCATCGGAGCAGCCCGAGCTCCGACGTACCAGGCGTGCCCGTCGAGGCCGGTGTCCTCGTACGCCGATCCCAGTTCGGGATTGAAGTACGCGGTGACGTGGAAGGGTTCGAGCGTCTTGTAGGCCGCTCGGGCGAGTGCTGTCGAGGTGGTCATGAGAGTCGACCGTACTCAGCCGGTGATGTTGAACGGCTCCGGCGCGCTCTTGAGCTCGCCGAGCTGGGCGATCGCCTGGTAGGCACCTACGCCGACCGGGATGCGCTCTTCGCCGCAGCCGGGAACCGAGTTGGTACCCGACCACTTGACGGTGAAGCCGGCCTGTTCGCCGGGCTTGAAGGTGCGCAGATCCGAAGCAGCGTTGGGGAAGCAGTCGATGTTGGACCAGATGCGCTGATTGTCGAGGGTGTAGACGAGCGCCTGCTGCAACCCGGCACCGACGTCGCGCTGACATTCGGTGGAGCCGATGTTGGTGATGACCACGGTGAACACGGGCTCTTCGCCCAGCCTGTAGGTGGCCTGCTCCGGCGTCACCTTGATCGCGAGCGACTGATCCGAGCACTGATTGGCGATCACCGGAGCCGGCGCGCCGCTGGTGGTTGCAGCTGCGCCACCACCGGCAGCGGAGTCGGTAGCTCCACCCGAGCCGCCGGAACCGCCGGAACCACCTGATCCACCCGAACCGCCACCGGAGCCACCTGCACCGGCGGAATCGGCATCGGAGGCAGAGGAGCTGGGTGACGGCAGAGCCGAGGACGTCGCCGGAGCCGCAACGACACCTGCAGGAGCGGCCTCGGTGTCGTCGGAACCGCCACTGAGCGAGGCGATGAACCACACGATCAATCCGAGGACGACAACGGCCGCACCGATGGCGAGCGCACGGCGTCGCCAGTAGATTTCGGGAGGCAAAGGCCCGGTCGGTTCCAACACGAATCAACCGTATGCGGCCGAGGCCACGCTATCCCTGAGCCCACGCGGCGTGTCGCGTCAGCGAACTCACCGAGATGGGATCGGAGTGGTTCAGGCTGGTATTTCGCCGATGTCGCCGATGACCTCACGCAACTGCGCATGACCCTTCGACAGTTGGTAGGTGAGCCCGACGATCGCGAGCTCTCCGGCTTCGACCTTCTCGGCGACGATTCGGGAACGCTGCATCAGCAGATTTCCGGTTTCCTCGACGTGGCGGGCCTCGAACTCGTCGACGGCATGGTAGCCGTCGCGGCGGGCCGAGAGCACCGACGGGGTGACGCGTTCGACGACGTCGCGGATGTAGCCACCGGGTACGTCGCCACTCTCGAGGGCGTCGACGGTCGCCTTGACTGCACCGCAATGATCGTGGCCGAGCACCACGATCAGCGGCGCCTTCAGCACCGCGACGCCGTACTCGATCGAGCCCAGAACCGCAGAGTCGACGACATGGCCTGCCGTGCGCACCACGAACATGTCACCGAGGCCCTGATCGAAGATGATCTCTGCAGCAACACGCGAATCCGCGCAGCCGAAGAGGATGGCACCGGGATGCTGAGCGCTCTCGAGGCGGGCGCGATCCTCGATACCCTGCGACGGGTGCAGGACCTCTCCGGAGACAAACCGTTGGTTGCCTTCCTTGAGTGACTTCCAGGCAGCGATCGGATTCGAAGCAGGCATGGGTTTCATTGTGCACGTGGATCGAGTTACCGGCGAGTCGGGTTGACTACTGTTGGGACCGATCACGGACACGACGAGAAGGGCGACCACTTGCCGATCGATGCCGACGCACTGCTCGGGTGGTTCGACACCGACGGACGCGACCTGCCGTGGCGACGGCCCGGCGTCAGCGCGTGGCAGATCCTGATGAGCGAGATCATGCTGCAGCAGACGCCGGTGGTGCGGGTCGCGCCCATCTGGGAGCAGTGGGTGCAGCGTTGGCCGGTGCCGTCGGCGATGGCCGCGTCCTCGCAGGCCGAAGTGCTCCGCGCGTGGGGCAAGTTGGGCTATCCGCGTCGAGCACTGCGGTTGCACGAGTGCTCCCGGGTGCTCGCCGAAGAGTACGGCGACGAGGTGCCAACCGACGTCGAGACTCTGTTGGGTCTGCCGGGCATCGGCGCATACACCGCAAGGGCGGTCGCGACTTTCGCCTACGGTCAGCGAGTTCCTGTGGTGGACACCAATGTTCGACGCGTCGTCGCGCGTGCGATGCACGGCAACGCCGAGCCCGGAAATCCCTCGACCTCGCGGGATCTGGCCGATGTGGAACAGCTGCTCCCCGAGAGCGTCCCGCGCGCCGCGCGCTACTCGGCGGCGTTGATGGAACTGGGCGCACTGATCTGTACCGCCAAGAATCCGGCCTGCCTGCTGTGCCCACTGCCGGAGTGCGCCTGGATCGAGGCAGGCAGGCCCGCGCACACCGGCCCGGCCAAGAAGGTCCAGAAGTTCGCGGGGACGGATCGTCAGGTGCGCGGCAAGCTCATGTCGGTGCTGCGCGAGAGCACCGGACCGGTCGAGCGCGCTCAGCTGGACATCGTCTGGACCACCGACCCGACCCAACGCGACCGAGCTCTCGATTCACTGCTCACCGACGGCTTGATCGAACAAACCGAATCGGGATTGTTCGCCCTCGCGGGCGAGGGCTCGGACGGCTAGGACGCCAGGAACTCCACCAGCGCAGCATTGACCGCATCGGGGCGTTCGAGGTATCCGAAGTGACCGGTGTCGGCGATTTCGACGTACCGCGCACCGGGTATCGCGGAGGCGACGTCGCGGCACTGCTGCACCGGAATCATGCGATCATCGGCGAATCCGATCACCAGAGATTTCGCCCTGATCGCCCGGTACGCCGCCAATCGGTCCGTCCCTGAACGCATTTCGAGTCCGATCTGCGCACGCATACCCGCAGTCTTTCTGCCACCGGAGTATTCGAGGATCGCCAGCCAATCACCGATCGCCGAGTCGTCGGCGAGGGTCTTCGGCGAAAAGTTCTGCATCGCAGTCATCGCCGCCCGATACGACGCGGGGAGTTCGACCCCGGCGTCGTGAAGATCCTTCTCACCCTTCGACATCTGCGCACGAAAAGTGGTGGTCTTGCCGAAGGTGGCCATCATCACTGCATGCGACACCAGATCCGGCCGGGCCAAGGCCAGTTCCTGCGTCACGCGCGCTCCCATCGAGGTGCCCACGACGCGTGCAGGCCCGCCACCGAGGTGTTCGATGAGGGCAGCGGTGTCGGCGACCAGATCGTCGAGCGTCATTCCGCTCGCGCACTCGGAAGACGGTGCGATACCCCGATTGTCGAAGGTCACCACCCGGTACCCCTGCTTCACCAGCACCGGAACCTGATGGGTTCGCCACACGCGTCCCGGGCTACCGGTACCCATCACCAACACCACCAGCGGACCGTCGCCGGTGACGTCGTAGTTGAGGTCGATTCCGTTGAGCTTCGCGAGCGGCATTCGGATCATCCTAGTGCGCGCAGGAACTCCTGCACCGCCGTGCGATACCCCTCGGGTGCCTCGTCGTGAATCAGGTGCGCCGCCTTCTCGATCCGCACGTACGCCGATCCGGGCTTGCCCGAGTGCATTCGCTGCATCTGACCGGCCGGGGTGATGGTGTGTTCACCTTCGATCAGCAACACCGGAGCGTCGACGGCATCCCACTCGTCCCAGAAGTGTCGAGTCCCCCACTCCTGCGAGATCGCTTCGAAGACGTCCACCTCACCGTGCAGGTGCCAGCCATCGTCACTTCGCACGAAGGAATCCAGAAAGTATTGTCCCGCAACATCTCCGAAGAATGCCAGCACCGCATCGGCGTCGGGAAAGGGTTGCGGCCACGCCCGCATCATCGCTGCCCAATCATCGGCGGTCCGTCCCCTGAAATCCGGAGAGATGTCCTCGACCACCATGGCGGAAACCAGGTCGGGGCGCTCGGCGGCGGCACACCAACCGTGCAGTGCGCCCATCGAATGGCCGATCAGCACACTGGGACCCAACGCCTCGAGATGCTCGAGCAGGTCGGCCACGAAGAACTCGGTCGTGAGCTCGGTCGGCGCAGGACGACGATGCCCCGGCGCATCGTAGGAGTGCACATGCCCGAATTCTCGAAGCCACGGAACCTGCCGCCGCCAGGTGGAGGCGCTGCCCATCAGCCCGTGCAGCAGCAGAATCGATCGGCCGGATCCACCCTCGTCGTAGAGCATCACCACCGAGCATATCGGCGGAGTAATCTCGCGGGCATGGCCATTGTGAAGATCAATGCGATCGACGTACCCGAGGGCGCTGGCCCCGAACTCGAGAAGCGCTTCGCCGCGCGCGCCGGGTCGGTCGACGGCTCCCCGGGTTTCCTCGGGTTCCAACTGCTGCGGCCGGTCAAGGGCGAGTCGCGCTACTTCGTCGTCACCCAATGGGAGGACGAGGAGTCGTTCCAGGCATGGTCGGCGGGACCGTCGCGGGAGGCTCACGCAGGAGCCAGTTCTGCGAAGCCGGTCTCGTCCGGAGCATCCCTGCTCGAATTCGAGGTCGTACTGGACGTGCCTGCCGTGTCCTGAAGAGCGCACGCGTCCGCTCAGATGCGTTCGCGGGCGAGCTCCCATTCGAGTCTCGTCGGCATTTGCGAATCCAGTTTCGCCACAGCTTCGGCCAGGAACTCGGCCGGCATCGGCCTGCCGAGGAAGTAGCCCTGAGCACCGTCGCAGCCCAATTCTCGAAGCGCGTCCAACGTGCCCGCGTCCTCGACTCCCTCGGCCATCACCCGCACCCCGAGACTTCGAGCCAAGTCGATGGTCGAGCGCACGATCGATGCGTCGGTCTCTTCGGTGTTCATCTTCGACACGAACGAGCGGTCGATCTTGAGAGTCTGCACCGGCAGAGTCTGCAGATAGGCCAACGAGCTGTAGCCGGTGCCGTAGTCGTCGATCGCGATGGTGACGCCGAGGCCACGAAGGGACGTCAACGCGTTCACCGAGCGCACCGGATCGGTCATCGCCGTTGTCTCGGTGACCTCGAACTCCAGGGCATGCGCGGGAACCGAATGTTTCGCCAACGCGGCCGCGACCTGTTCGGTGAGCGTCTCGTCCAGTAGGTTTCTCACCGAAAGATTCACCGAGACAGACAGATTGACTCCACGTCGACGCAGCTCGCTGCACTGAGCCAAGGCCTCGTCGAGCACGAGGGCGGTGATGGCGGGCAACATACCGGTGCGCTCGGCGTCGGGCAGGAACATCGACGGTCCGATCAGACCCTCACGTGGGTGCTGCCACCGCAGTAACGCCTCGACGCGATCGACACTGCCGGATTCCAGATCCAGGCAAGGCTGAAAGAACACTCGAAGCTGGTGGTCACCGATGGCCTTGTCGAGTTCGCCCAGCAACCGCATGTGATCGTGTCGGTCGCGATCCATGTCGGGTTCGTAGCGACCGATACGAGTGTGGCCCGCCTTCGCGGCAGTCAGGGCCACGTGCGCCCGCTGCAGCATCGATTCGCCGTCTATCGACACGGTCGCCGGACCCGAACCCGAACCCGAGGCCGCCGGGCAGACTTCTATGGCTGCGATTCCGACCGTCGCGTCGAGTGCCACGTTGATGTCGTGCACGAACATCGTTCTACTGACTGCGAACTGGAGTTGCTCGGCGGTGTCCGATACGTCGATCTGGCCGGGACGCCTGCGCATGGCGACGACGAACTGATCCCCACCGAGCCGTCCGACGAGGTCGTCGGATCGCACCGATGCGACCAGGCGATGACCGATCTCGCGCAGGACACTGTCTCCCACGCTGTACCCGAAGGTCTCGTTGATCTGCGCGAAGCGGTCGATGTCCACCACGAGCGTGAATACGTCCGACTCGCCGCGTCCGGCGAGCATCGTGTCCAACCGCTCTCGGAGCAGGCGGCGACTGGCCAGCCCGGTCACCGCATCCGTCCGAGCCACGTCCTCGAGCACTGCGGCCTGCCGCCGCAGCGTCTCGAGGAAGTACGCGATACGGCACCCGACGAGCGCGATGATCATCGCCGACGACAGCACGATCACCCACCCCCACTGCTGGACCGGAACCCCCCGGGCCAACTGAACAGCCATCGCGAGGGGTGTCACGGCGACCGCGACCGCGAGTCCGAGAAATCTCACACGCCCGAATCTGAAGGGGCTGGACCGGTCGACCCGCGACACCGCCCGCTCCGGAATGTGCAGGGCGATCACTCCGAAACACACGTACGCGGCCAACCACAGCGTGTTCAGGAGGGTCGAACGGTAGAGCTCGGACGAGTCGACCGTGGCATAGGACGCGAAATCGGCAGACACCAGGAACACGACTCCGGCCGCTGCCGCCAGGAACGGCACCGTTGTCGAGCGGGTCAGCAGGTACAGACTTCCGACGAGCGTGAGCAGAAACGCGTCGATGGTGAGGTAGACCGTGGCAGGCCACAATTCCATCGCCGACGGAAACGACAACGCCGAATCGCCGGGGATGACGAACACCCAAGTGGCGAGTCCGATACCGACTGCAACCACCAGACACTCGAGCAGTTCTTCCCACCCGAACACGAGCCCGTTCTCGTCGGCGGCTCGTGCGAAGCCGACGGCGATCACCAGATAGCCGAACAGGTAGAAGATGTCGGACGAGGAGAACGTCGATACTCGTCCACCGCTGACCTGCACCATCGCGATCAGCACGTCGCCGATACCCCAGGAGCCGACGCCGACGGCCATGTACTTCCACGTCCGCTTGTCCGGCCCGGGTTCCCGAAAGTAGCGGTAGACGAACGCGACGATTGTGGCCAGAAGCACGATTGCGTATATCGCACCCTGGGGTATCCCCGGTGGGGCTATTGCGTACGCCGCTACGGCGAGTACACCGAGGCCCAGGAAGCGCGTCCACAACATGGTGGGGCTGATCCTTCCTAGGCCGGTCGGTGCATACCCCGAACGTACGCATCAGCCGATCGAACCCGACGTTTGAACACGATTCGTAACCGAATCACCCTGCAGATGGGTCGAGTAACGAACTATTTCAAACCTGACGATTGTTCGCCAGTCTCACATCGGGCGATTTGTCCGTTCAGCTTTCGAGAGCCGCGTCCAATGTGATCTCGACACCGGTGAGAGCCTTGCTGACGGGGCAGGTTTCCTTTGCCGCCTGAGCCGCCTTCGCGAAGCCGTCTGCGTCGAGACCCTCGACCTCGCCCCGCACGGTGAGTTTGATGCCGGTCAGCTTGAAACCCGGTTCATCGGGACCCAGCGAGACATCGGCGGTGACCTCGAGGCTCTGTGGGGTGCCGCCCGCCTCGGCGATCAACGCCGACAACTGCATCGCATAGCAACTCGAGTGAGCCGCGGCGATCAATTCCTCGGGACTGGTGGTGCCGTCGGCGTTCTCGGCGGCGCGCTTGGGAAACGACACATCGAAAGTCGCCGCGCCGGAACTGGACAGCTCGACCTGACCGGAACCTTGTTCCAGCGTTCCGTTCCAAGCTGTGCGTGAAGTACGAGTTGGCATCGAACCGAATCCTTTCGTAGTCGACCCTCTGTGGGCCTGTTTCTCAGGCTAACGTCAGCGGGGTGACCGGGCTACCGAGTGCGAAGATGTCGACACGACGGGTGCGACAATCGAGAAACTGCCCGCGCGCAGCGACGATCGTGGCAACCGCGATCCTGTCGATCGCGATCGCCGGATTCTCGACGCCGACGGCCGGCGCGAGCCCTCTGACGGAGTTCTACGACGCGCCGGTTGCGGCGGTCGACACCGCGACGCTCGGCGAGGTGGTCCGAAGCCTGCCCGTCAACTCGCCCAAAGGGTTCGGTCTCGGATTCGACATCGAGCGGATTCTCTATCGGTCCACCGACACACACGATCAGCCCATGGTCGTATCCGGCTACACCATGACCCCCACCGCTCCGTGGGTCGGCCCCGGACCCCGGCCGGTGATCGCGTACGCGCCCGGCACCTCCGGTATGGCGGACCGCTGCGCCGGATCGGCTGTTCTCGGGACAGTCGGTTCGTCCCCGGCCATCCTGCCGCTGCTGTTGGCCGGATATCGCGTCGTCGCGACCGACTACCAGGGCCTGGGCACCCCCGGCGGGCACACGTACCTGAACCGAATCGCCTCGGGCCGTGCGCTGCTGGACGCCGCCAGAACAGCGGACGTCGAGCCGACCACCCCGGTGGTGCTGTTCGGCTACTCCGAAGGCGGGTTCGCGTCCGCATCCGGTGCCGAACTCGCCGCCACCTACGCTCCCGAGCTGAACGTCCGGGGAGCGTACGTCGGTGCGCCACCGGCGGATCCGACCCTCAACATCGACACGCTCGACAACACCCGCCTCGGTAGTGCCGCGCTCTTCACGGTCGACGGGATGATCAACGCCTACCCGGAACGAGCGGCAGGCATCCGCGACCTCTTCGACTCCGACGGGATCGCCGCGCTCGACGCCGCACAGAACTGGTGCACCACCGACCCCGCGGCCACCGCAACCGTACGAACGACCGAGCTCACCCGCGACGGCCGACCACTGACCGAGCAACTGAGCAACCCGGTGCTGGCCGAGATCACCGAGACGAACACCGTCGGGCGCATCGCCCCTGCCATGCCGGTGTATCTCTCGCACGCAGTCGAGGACGACACCGTGCCCGTCGAGCAGAGCCGCACCCTGCTCGGGCGCTGGCGCGATCTGGGCGCAGACGTCACCTACCGCGAATACGATCTGCCGGCCATCCCGGTGGAGGGCGCGAACCACCTACCCGGATCCCTGGCGGCCTACGACGACGTGATGCCCTGGATCGCAGGCCTCGTCCGCGCAGGAGTGGAGCTTGCAGGAACGACCCGATAGGCGGAAGCTGATCTCAGGTGTGAAATCAGGGTGTTCACCGAGGCGTCGACCGCGATGAAGTTGATTCACTCCCATCATGCGCATCGTCCACGCCCTGCTGACCGTCGTAGCAGTCCTGACCGCAGGCTCCCCCACCCCACCGGACCCCGGCGTGGCGTCGGACATCCGAGCCGTCGCAGACGAACTCGGACTGCCGGGAGTCGCGTTCCGCGTCGTCTCCGAGCACGAGGTCTTGGAGAACGTCGAGTACGGGGTGGACGGAGACGGTGCGCCGATCGACGAGACGACTCCGTTCGTGTGGGGTTCGGTATCGAAGTCGGTGACGGCGGCCACGGTGTACTCACTCGCCGAACACCGAGCCCTGACGCTGGATGGATCCGTGAATTCGATTCTGCCGGAGAGTGATTCGATCCTTCCGGACAACGTCACGATCGACGACCTGATCCACCACACGAGCGGCCTCCCGCACGATGTGACCGAACTGGACGTGTGGGGGCGCACGGAGCGAGCGCTCGACATCCTCCCCGCCCTGGACGTCAGGGCCGCCGAACGCGGCACCTTCCGTTACTCGAGCCTGAACTACCTACTGCTGCAAGCGATCGTCGAGAAGGCCACCGCCGAACCTTTCGCCGACGTCGTCGCCCGTGAGACCGGGGTGCACACCGCCGACACCGTCGCACCCGGCCACGTACCGTTCTTCACCTTCCCCCGAAGAATCGATACCGGAATCGACTCCGCAGGAATGGGTTACGGCTACCTGAGCGGTTCCATCGACGAACTCTCACGCTACGCATCCAGGCAACTGACCGCTCCGGCGTCGAACAGTCCGGATACGGTGCCGACAGGTTCGGGGGCGGCGTACGGATACGGGTGGTACGTCGAAACGCTGCCCGACGGTACCGAGATGCGGTGGCATTCCGGTGCGGTCCCCGGCTACTTCACTCACGTCGCACTCGTTCCGGAACGACACCTGGCAGTGGTGTTCGCGACCAACAGATACGGCGAGCTCGAGGCCGATGCTCTGGCCTCGGCTGCCCGCTCCCTCGTGCTCACGCGACTCGGCATGGACGACCCTCGTACCGCCGGCTTCGGTCTGTACGAAGTTGCACTGATCGCGTCGACCACCCTCGCGGTGCTGTTGGCGATCTGCGCGACGAGAGCGCTCCTCGGATTCCGAACCGCTCCCGGACGATGGGCACCCGCGCATGCACTGGCCGCCCTCGGCGCAGCTGGACTGCTGTACTTTTCGCTGCCCACACTCGCCGATGCGCCGATCTCGACACTGGCCCGCTGGGCTCCAGACATCGCGCTGCTGTTCTGGATCCTGCTCGCCGAACTTGTTGTCATTGCCGTTGCCCTCGGCGCTCGGGTCCTGCGTCAATGGACCACTGCACACGTCTGAGCGCTGCAATGTGCCATTCACCCGCGGAGCTGATCTGCGTGAATGGACCACTACATACGTCTGAGGGGTGCAATGGTCCATTGACGCGAACGGGGTGGTGGGCGGGCTGTGCGGGTG